>NZ_CP045650.1:1383882-2767765 GCF_009557235.1 Acinetobacter wanghuae
TTTTATTACTTGCACTTATTGGCTTTGGTGTGCAGACATGGCGAGCTTCACATTGGAAAGCCAAATTTAACAGCGCAGATGCTGCCTGTGTTGAACGCATCAACAAAGTAAATAGTGCATATCAATCTACAATTGACGCATGGCGAGCCAAAGTATTCATTGTTGAGAATGAACTGGAAGCTGAGCGCAATAACATCAAAGTTGAATTTCGAGATATAAAACATGAAACTCAAAAAGTCACTACTAACATTATCTATCGTGATTGCAAGCTTGATGACGCAGGCATGTCAATCGCGGAACGTGCCCGCATTGCCGCAAATACCCGCAAGCCTCCTTAAGCCCTGTGATGAGTATCAGCCACTCAAAGACAACACCATGGGTGAATTACTCACTCGATATGTTGAGAGTTTAGAGATTGGTGCTGAATGTGCTGCAAAAGTGGATGCTTATATTAAGATCCATTCAGATAAATAAAAATCGTCTTTTTAAGTGGTTGCTTATTAAGAGATACATTAACTATTCACAAGCACAACAATCACTATTTTTTCACTCTGTAAAATGATCTATACTTATTGAGCAGATTAGCCGGCTCAAAAGAAATTTTAAGCCGGTTTTTACGTTTCTAAAGTCTGTGGATAAGTCAGTTTAAACACCAAAAAAACACCAATAAGATATAAACCACTGATTTTGAAACGGAGTTGATAAACAATGATTTTAGTGACCGGTGGATTAGGCTTTTTAGGTTCACATATTACTTTAAGTCTTTTGGCACAAGGATTAGAGGTCATTGTGGTGGATAATTTATCCAATGCAAGCCTACAGACACTCGAACGACTTGAATTTATTTCTGGCATGTATGTGCCTTTTATTAAAACGGATATCCGTAATACACCTGCGCTGAATAAAGTTTTTGAGCAGCATTCCATTCAAGCGGTGATTCATGCAGCAGGTTTTAAATCACTCGAAGAATCCGTACTTAAACCGCTTGAATATTACAATGATAATGTTAGTTGTATTATGAGTCTTATGCGTGCGATGCAGCGTACCGGTGTGCGACATTTGGTGCATTTATCAAGTTTGGCAGTGTATGGGCATTCAGGTACAGACCTGCAAGAAGATCAAGAATTTAACTACACTTATCCCAATCCTTATATTAAGTCTCAGCAAATGGTTGAGGAAATCATTCGTGATACCGCACATACGGATAACGAATGGAAAATTGCGATTTTAAGGCTCTCTAATATCGCGGGTGCATTTGAACATGGCGTACTTGGAGAATGGGTACCGCCATTGCCGAAAAATATTATTCCACTCGCATTACAAGTTGGTGCATTACAACGTGACAGTATTGAGTTGCGTCGGCAAGCCAATACCGCAGATAAAACCACAGAACGCAGTTTCTTACATGTCCTAGATGCCTGTGATGCAGTCTTTAAGACCTTACAATGGTTAAGCCAACAACAATCGGCATGTGAAGCCTTTAATATTGCCGGTGAATTAACATCTATTCAAAAATTACTTGATGAAGTGGCAGAAGTGACCCAAGTGAGTATCCGTACAGAAGAAGCGCTGTATTACTCAGGTGTGGAGCTTGATCAGTTAGGTGCGAGTAGTGAAAAAGCAAAAGCGCAGCTCAATTGGCAGCCGACCCAGCCCTTAAGAAAAATGCTTGAAGATGAATGGCGCTTTTATCAAAACACTTTGCGCGGACAATAAGCGAGATTGAAACTAATGATAATGAATATCATTTACATCATCTATTAAATCACATAAGCTCAAGACATAAGGAAATCTATTTATTCAACATCTAGAGGTACATATGCAAACACGTATTGAACATGACACCATGGGTGAGGTAGAAGTACCAAGCGAAGCACTATGGGGGGCACAAACTCAACGTAGTTTGCAAAACTTTAAAATTGGTCAGGAGCGCTTACCACGTCCGATGATTCGTGCCATGGGCTTGGTAAAAAAAGCTGCTGCAATGACTAACGCTGAACTGAAACAAATTCCTGATGAGCTTGCCACGTATATTGTAGGTGCAGCGGAAGAAGTGATTGAAGGAAAATGGGACAGTCAATTTCCTTTGGTGGTTTGGCAAACGGGTTCAGGTACACAAAGTAATATGAACTGTAATGAGGTCATTGCCAATATTGCCAATCAAAAGCTCGGTAATGCGTTGGGTTCACAAAAACCTGTACATCCGAATGATCATGTTAATCGCGCGCAATCGACCAATGACTCATTTCCAACAGCGATCCATGTCGCGGCAAGTTTGCAAATGAATGAATTATTAATTCCTGCTGTTCAACAATTACGTGACACCTTACAAGCTAAGTCTGAAGCCTTTTCCGATATTGTGAAAATCGGACGTACCCATTTACAAGATGCAACGCCGTTGACACTGGGTCAGGAATTTAGTGGCTATGTCTCACAGCTTGATCATGGTTTAAAACGTTTGAATCAAGCGTTAGAAGGTTTATATGAGTTACCTTTAGGTGGAACGGCTGTGGGTACGGGTTTAAATGCGCATCCAGACTACGCGGTTAAAGCGGCTGAAACGCTGAGTAAACTGACAGGACTTCCTTTTGTCACGGCGCCCAATAAGTTTGAAGCGCTTGCAGGTCGTGATGCTGCTGTCTTTGCATCGGGTGCTTTGAAAACATTAGCGGTGAGTTTTAATAAAATCGCCAATGATATTCGTTGGCTCGCAAGTGGTCCACGTTGTGGTTTAGGTGAGCTTCGCATCCCTGAAAATGAACCGGGTTCTAGTATTATGCCGGGCAAAGTCAATCCAACTCAAAGTGAAGCCATGACCATGGTTGTGGCGCAAGTGTTGGGTAATGACACCACCATTAATGTGGCAGGTGCTTCGGGTAACTTTGAGCTAAATGTGTTTATGCCTGTGATTGCATTCAACCTATTACAGTCGATTCAACTCTTGGGCGATGCTTGTAATAGCTTTAATGATCATTGCGCCGTCGGGATTGAGCCGAACCGTGAAAAAATTGATCATTATCTGCATGACTCTTTAATGCTTGTCACTGCTTTAAACCCCGTCATTGGTTATGAAAATGCTGCCAAAGTCGCAAAAACTGCCTATAAGGAAAATAAGACCCTCAAACAAGTGGCTATTGAACTTGGGCTTGTGACGGCTGAACAGTTTGATGAAGTCGTGAGACCTGAGAAGATGGTTTCAGCAAATGTGAAGTGATTGCTAAGTAAAAAAGCCCTCAATTGAGGGCTTTTTTATATTTAATTTCTATTTTTTAAGCAAATCGACGTGAAATTTTGAAATTATATCTATGAGATTGATAGTTATATTTCTTATGTCTTCCTCGAAATCACCTAGTTTTACATACTCAATAACTTGTTTTGCAGAGGAAATATAATCCTCTATGTAATGTGGGGTACTTAATGTTTGATGTAGTTCTGTTAGTGATTTATAAAATGGTTCTATGTTAAGCAAGTGTTCATTCTCAAAGGAAATTTTAGAATTGAAATTATATTAGACTTCTTTCATAAGTCATTTTTTACTCAGCTCCATGTTGTAGACTCCAGCAATTAAATTGAATCTTAAGCCTAATCTTTTGCCGCGGTTGCGATATCGCTCGGTAAGGATTTTGAAGGTTTTCAAACTGCCAAATACATGCTCAATCTCAATTCTTCTTTTATTGATTTCTTGATTGTAGACTTTTAGTTCGGGATGTAATTTGCAGCGCTTCTTTGCTTTAAGAGGCAGTAAGCTATTTGGATACACTGCGTAAATCCCTTGATAGCCTTTATCTGCAAGGATAAAAGACCCTTTAGGAACCTGATTTAAATTGCGTTTGAATAGCTCGAAATCATGTACAGCACCACGACTCGTGCATAAACTCAGAACTTGCCGAGTTCTATAATGGATAATGGCTTGAACTTTAAAAGTATGTGCCTTCTTCTTGCCACTATAGCTTTTCTTCTGTTTTTTTAGGTCTTTGTATTGGAATTTCTGTGGCATCTACGATCACCACATTCCAGTCGATACCTTCGCCTTCAGGCAAATTCTTCGGTAAATTGAATAGATTGGACTTGATTAGACAATCCTCTACATGGCGGACGATTCTTGAAGCAGTAGGCTCTGACACGCCATAACTTGTTGCGACATGGAATAAAGTTCGGTATTCACGCCAATAGCTCAGACAGAGTAAAACCTGATCTTCTACACTTAACTTAGGTGGTCTACCTTTAGTCGGGACATGCATTTTCAGTTGTTCAACCATTAAATCAAAGGTTGAAAAACTGATGCCTGTATATCGCTTAAACTGTGTTTCAGAAAGCTTCTTCAAATCAATGTATTTCATCCGCAGATTATGCATGAATATATAAAATTCTTCGGTACAAATAATCAGCAAAAGATTGATCGTTTTTTGATTTATGAAAGAGATCTATTTATACATAACTAATAAATTCGCTAAGTCGTCGATATCATCAAGTAAATTTTTGATGATACTTTTATATTTTAAACTGTCAGTATTATCGTTGTTTAAATTAGTCGTTGCTAGACGAGTATTAACTAATTCTAATAGTTGATCTGCTTTTAATTTTAACTGACGTGAGACTTTAAAAATCTCTCTGCTTTCATAAGATATTTTCTGTAAATATTGAGGTGCTCGCCAATCTGTATAAAGTATGATTGCCACAAAAGCAGCAAAAAAAGTAGCGGTGGCTGATAAAATTGTAGCCATATTATCTCCGAAAGAAGGGAGAAATGAGTTCATCGTTAAAAGTGGTAACCATGCAAGAGCGAGCGCGAATACTAATGCCAAAATAAATTTTATTAATAATCTTATTTTTTCAAAATTTCATACCAAGTAATAAGTTAAGTTTAAAAGTAATCGATGCTTATGTTAGTAATTAATATAAATATCCAATTATAGTGAGAATTTCAAATAACTTTGAATAACTTTTTATAATTGCTAGAATACACATTGCTATTCATTGTTGCTAAATTTCATCTACCATTTTTGATGAAACCTTTGTGCAGCAACCACTCTACGGAAATTTTCAATGCTTGATGTTTATTTAACAGATGTTCAAAAAAAGGTGCAATTCAAAGATTATCCAGGTGAGCATCCTGTTAAATTTATTTTGAATTTTAAAAAGATTTTCCCATCCATTATGGAACTTCTTTTACCTGTGCTTCCAGAAAATGAAAACTTGGAAGACATGTCATGGGAATCGACGACTCAAGATTTTGAGACATTCCAAATGTTACTGACAGGTTGGGGCATTATCGAGCTGCGCTTAAATGCAATTAGCCAGTACAAAGACAAAGCCTTTGCAGACCAAATGATTAAAACATCGCAGCAGAAACGTAAAGAATATCAAAAGAAACATATGAAATTGAGCACAGTAGAGCTTGATTACTTATTTATGCACGATATTCACGGTTTGATTGATGCTGAACTGGTGGATCTTGGTGAGAAATTCTACTTACCAACATTACGTGACTTGTGGAAATCGAAAGTGTCTGCAAACGTCTTAAATGCCAAATTTTAATACTGTATAGTTAAAATAATAGATCCTCCAATATTGGGGGATTTTTTATATCTCCAAAATAAATTAGTGCGCCGTCGTGTGATGCTAAAAGCAGATAATTTGATCAAAAAATAAGAATATATTCAGTATTTTGATAAAGTTATACCGAAATGAGCATGGCTATTGCATGTATTTTTTCATAAGGTATACACACCATTTATGCTTTATAAAACGTGAAAAAGTAAATTAAGTTTTACTACACAAATAAACGTAAAGGTTTCAATTTTCCCGAAGATATATCCAAGGATTTTTAAAAATGTCGAATCAGTTTTTAGATTTAATTACTAAACGCCGTACCATTTATGCCATTGGCAAGAACGTTGAACAGACGCCAGAATACCTCACTGATTTGATTCAAAACGCAATTAAGCAAAGTCCATCTTCATTTAATTCGCAATCATCACGTGCTGTGATTCTTTTTAGTGCAGCGCATGAAAATTTTTGGGGCCTTGTTGCTGACAAACTGAAAGACTATGCAAAAGACGAAGAAAGTGCAGCAAAAACCACAGCGAAAATGGCAACATTTGCAGCAGGTGTGGGTACAGTTTTGTTCTTTGAAGATCTTGATGTCATTAAAGGTTTACAAGACAGTTTCCCATCGTATGCAGAGAATTTCCCAATTTGGGCTGAACACTCAACTGCAATTGCTCAATTTGCAACGTGGACTGCATTGCACACTGAGGGTTTAGGTGCCTCTTTACAGCACTACAATCCAATTGTAGACGAACAAGTGCATAACGAATGGGATATTCCTGCCAACTGGAAACTTCGTGCACAATTGGTATTTGGTTCGGTTGAAGGCGAAGCACGTGCTAAAGATTACATCGCAGACGATGTTCGCTTCAAAACATTTAAATAAAAGTGTCACATTAACTGCTCTTCCATTGAGAGCAGTTAATCCTGAGATTTCGACAAAACAACATTCAGAACGATAAAAATTACGCTAAACTACTCAGGATTTAAAATCTACGAGTAACGACAATATGTCAAAGAGCACACAAAATTTATCTCCCTTACAAGAATTAATCGCTGAACAAAAACTTCTATGTGAAGAAGTGGGTTCTGCTTATGTAGAAGTAAGTGGGGATGATGTCGTTGCTGTGGCTGTAAAAACCTTAGATCAAGACCCAATCGTGGGCATTCGCAAAAAACCAGAGACTGAAGAAAATATCAGTTGGTTTATTTATGGTGGTGAACAAGTGTCAAATGAAGATGACTTTGAAACCATGACCGTGCGTGAGCTGCAAGATATTATTCCTGACGTGCTTCCATACCTTGCGCTCGAGCAAGGCTTCCGCTTTATGATCGATGGTGATGATTATGAAGATGTCTGGAAAGAAGACGCTTAAATGAACTTAGGTTTATTTCAATTCGGTGTTTTCTGCGCGGCTATAGCGACGATGCCCGTTTATGCGGCCACACTTACTCAAGCTGAATATGATCAGTTTATTGAAGTGCAGACCGATATTGTCAATGAAACCAAACCGATTTTGGATGAACCTGATTCGCATTCAGATGCGTCGACACAGCGTAAAGCCTTTTGTGCGCGTCTGAATGCCTACCAAAATATCAAAACAACCTCTGAAGAAAATAGCCACTTAAATATGGCAAATATGATGCACATGGTTGCCACGAATTTTCTAAAACGTCAGGAGGAGAGTTTGACTCAGTCTGGCATGACAACACAGGTGTTTTGCGCCAACTTATTCAATGAAAACTCAAAAGAAAATACGAATAGTAAGTAGAACATCTTCACAATAAATCATTTTCTATGGATTTTCCCCGAGGATATATCTCACTAATTTTATTATTATCAATATTAAGTGAACAATCTTGTTTTTCTTACAATTATTTTAGAGTGAAACTTTTAGTTAAAAGATGTGTAGCGGTGAGGCTTTTATCTAAATCTATATTTATAAATAGCCTAAGCAATTTAATATTTAAGACTTATACGGGATAGGGCATTGGCTTAAATTTTATCTGCTGAATTAACACAAATGAAGATCTATTTAATGAAGTTTCTATTTACTTTGCAGATCCTTATTAGCTCATCAATAGACTACAACTCCAACAACTCATATTCATCTGCAAATAAACCTAAAGCACAACAATGTAAGGAATTTTAAACAAGCAATAGTCATGTCTTATGATTGAAATTTAGAGAAAAAAATAAATGAATCTTTCAAAGATCTACACGATTAATCGATCAAGAATAATCCCTATAAATTCTCTGATACTTTCCTAAAAATCACCCATATAAATAGCCTAAGCAAATTTTTAAATATTTTAACATCAATTGATTAATTTCCATTAGACCCAATCTATCTTTACAAAGAAATGAAATCACGGAATTCTCAAAAATGCTGCTTAACTATCAATATAGTGAATCTAATTCAACACAAACGTCCATGGTTTTTATTCATGGTTTATTCGGTAGTTTAAGTAATCTGGGCATGTTAGCGCGTCATTTTGCAGAAACTAGAGCTGTCATTCAAATCGATGTTCGTAACCATGGTCGATCAGGGCATAGTGATGAAGTTAATTATGAAATGATGGCAAATGATGTTTTAGAGACGCTAAGCCATTTAGAAATAAAACAATTTATTGTTGTTGGGCACTCGATGGGCGGAAAAATTGCCATGAAAATTGCAGATCTTGCACGAGAACAAATTGAATCTTTAGTGGTTTTGGATATATCACCATATTCATATGTAAAACAACAACATACTGAAATTTTTAAAGCCTTATTTGCAGTAGAAAAAGAAAATGTCAGGTCACGCCTTGATGCGACAAATATTATGAAAAATTTCATTTCAGAAGATATGGTGATTCAATTTTTATTAAAATCTTTTAATCAAGGACAATGGTTATTTAACGTAAAAGCCTTGCATGAGCATTATACGGACATCATGCAGTGGGAAAGTATTCAGCCATTTGAAAAGCCAAGCTTATTCTTACGTGGGGAACACTCAAATTATATTTCTCAACCCGAACACTTAAATGCAATTGCTGAACAGTTTAGTCAGCACAAAATTGAAATGGTTGAAGGTACAGGACACTGGTTACACGCAGAGAAACCAAATGTCGTAATTGAGAAAATCAAAAGCTTCTTAAACTAACTTGGCTGAATTTTTATAAAAGAGCTTCTTAAGCTCTTTTTTTGTTTGGGGAGAATTTGCTGCTTGAGCAACATATTACATATCAACAGATATAAGAATATATTTGATTTCGTATAATGTATATTATGTTAAATGTAATATTATTAAATATTCATATCCAGTCGCCTTGTATCTTCATTCATAAATTGATGGGATAAATTATAAGGTTGGTTTTGTACGGATATATTGAAGTTCTACATCATCCAATGATCGCCCAAATAAGCATGCTATTTTCATCTTCTATTTTGATATGGAATTGTACTGCATAAATTTAGGAAATCTGTTTCGCTTAAAACATTAAAGCTGCTGTAGTATTCTAATAATCTATATCTACTCATCATCTGTATTCACCTCTTTATCATGATGATGAAAATTAAAGACTTAGTTATTTCCAAAAAAATATTTCATGATGTTTCAACGTTAACTTAGATGGTTGAAATGTTTCATTACTCTCAATACCAATTTATCAAGTCGAGAAAATGTTATACCAATACTCAATCATGTGAATATTACATGATCATAATCTAGATGGAGCGTTACTTTTTTATTGATCACTTGTAAGTGATGAACTGGAACATAAAACTATGGAAACCGATAGAAACATCATAGATTTTATTAAAAGTCATATGGTGGATTTACATAAGAAAAGATCGAGATCTGACGGTTTAGCAATTATTCTTTTTCTCGATATTGACGGCACAATCTCAGAGTTTCATATTGACCCCGAACAAAGTTTTATCGCACCTGAAATATTAGGAACAATTGAACATTTAAATCAAATCATTGATCTTTTTTTAGTCACGGGAAGATCCATCCAACAAGCACAACACTTGATCTCCCCTTTTGACTGGAATATTGCTGCTTCGCATGGACTTGAGCTTTATCATCAACAGCAAACACAAAATCTAATTCATTTTAACCATACACAATTTAATGCACTAAAAACATATTTGCGTGAAGCGATTGACACAAAAATTCCCATACGAATTGAGGAAAAACCTTTTTCCATTGCTTTACATTTTCGTGAGCATCCTCAACTCGAAAGCTTTGCACAAAATATTATAAAACAATGCCTTGAACATTATGATGACTTTGAACTGAAGTCAGGAAAATACGTTTTTGAATTGGTCGCCAAAGGCTGTCATAAAGGCATCGCGATACAACATATTTTATCTCAATCCGACGATCTAAATCTTTGCCCTATTTTTATTGGTGACGATTTGACAGATGAATCTGGTTTTGAGGTCATTAATCAACATCATGGAATTTCAATCAAAGTCGGTTCAGGACTCAGCCAAGCGAAATTTCGCTTAAAAAATGTCACAGCAGTTGGATGCTTTCTACAGGATTTATTTAAAGAATTAAAAGTACAACAACACATCATTGGAGAATCAAATGTCAAAACTCATTGTATTGTCTAATCGCGTGAGCCTACCTCATCCTGATTCACAGCAAGCCGGTGGCTTAGCAGTCGCTTTAGAAGATGCTTTAAATGGTGTCGGTGGTATTTGGATGGGGTGGAATGGTGAACAAAGCACAGAGAAACAAGATACATTTGACATCATTCATGAAAAAAATGTGGAGTACCATACTTGTGCGCTGAGTGAAGCGGAATATCAGGGCTATTATTGTGGATTTGCCAACGGCGTTCTATGGCCACTCATGCATGAACAGAAAAAATATATCGAATTTAAAGCCCATGAATATCAAATCTATCAAGATGTAAATTTAAAATTTGCTCAACACTTAAATAAAATTGCGTCATCTGAAGATGTTATTTGGATTCATGATTACCATTTCCTAAGCGTTGCGCACTATTGTCGTCAGTTGGGAATGAAAAATCGAATTGGCTTCTTTTTACATATTCCATTTCCCGAACGAACCCAGTGGAAAAGCGTTAAACCTTACCAGGAATTAGCGCAGCATTTAGCGCAATATGATTTATTGGGTTTACAAACAGACTATGATCAAACATATTGTTTTGATTTTTTAAGACAAACATTGGGACTAAAAGCGCACGATGCAAATACATTATCCGATCAAACACGTCAGATCAAGATTAACTGTTACCCGATTGGTGTACACCCGACGGCGCTTCAAAAACGTGCTGCTGACAGTATTGATGTAGCGCTTCCTTTTTCTGATCTTAACAACCCGAATATTCAAAATATTATTTCAGTGGATCGAATTGATTACAGCAAAGGTTTACTTGAGAAAATAACTGCTTTTGATGCGTTCTATAAACATTATCCTGACATGAAAAACCAAGTTCGCCAATTACAAATTGCTTGTCCTTGCCGTTTAGATGTCGATACTTATCGATCTTTATATGACACATTTAAAGCCAAGGTTGATCAACTCAATCAAAAATATGCAGAATCAGAAAGCCCAGTTTTTAGCTGTAGTTTTGAAGCGATCGCTCACCATGAATTGATGCATTTATATCGTCATGCGGATATTTGTTGGGTCAACTCTATCCGTGATGGTATGAACCTTGTTGCCAAAGAATATATTGCAGCGCAAGACCCGATAGATCCTGGCGTTTTAATCTTATCGAAATATGCTGGGGCTGCTGAACATATGCCAGAAGCCATTATCGTCGATCCGTTTAATGTGAAAAGCATGATGAAGGCATTAAATCAAGCGATTCATATGCCGCCATCTGAGCGTCTAGCTCGCTATAAACTTTTATTTCAAGGGTTGAAGGATTTTGACATTATTCAATGGCGCAATCATTTTATTGGTGATTTAAATCGTTCTGGTCAAAGCGTCATCTATCTGCCAAGAAATAAAGCAGCGCGCTATGATGCAATAAACTTATCTATTTAAAAGAAATATACCAAGATATTGACAAGCACCAGCATTATGCTGGTGTTTGATTATGATGCTCGACTTCATTTTCATAGACAGGTTCATGGGCATGAATCATGTGATACAAAAATGCAATGCCAGAGAGTGCAACAGCCACCACCATAAACACGGTGGACAGTCCAAAAATATCTCCACCGAATCCAACAATAGCAGGTCCCATTAAAGAACCGGTATACGCAAATAAAGACACGTAAGATAACGCAACATGTGATGCTAATGCTTTTTGACGACCAGCAAAAGAAAACATGAGTGGAACAATATTAGCACTGCCTAAACCTAACATGGCATAACCTAGCAAAACCACTTGCCAAACTGGTGCAATGACCACGGTTGCCATGCCACAACATGCCAATATCGCACTGATTAAAATTGTATTTTTTTCACCTAAACGTTGCACGATCCACTGCCCGCTTAAGCGACCTGCCACCATGAGTGCAGCAAAGAAACTATATGCCAAACCTGAATGAGCTGGATCAATTTTAAATCGTGTATTGAGATAAATCCCACTCCAGTCCATGGCTGCACCTTCTGATAAAAATGCAATAAAACAGATAAGTCCAATACTAATAATCGCAAGATTTGGACGTGATTTACTCGTAGGCTGATCTGTTACAGATATAACCGAATCTTGTTGTTGTGATTTTAGGCAAAATGGGACGGCGCAACATGCAATCATCACGAGCACGATGCTGACCATAAGCATACTCACAAGAGGCGTAAATCCAAAACTCAGTAAGGTTGTAATACCAAGTACACCTGCCAACCCACCCAAACTACAGATTCCATGAAATACAGGCATCATATTTTTTTGGCTATATTTTTCTAATTGTGATGCTTGCAGATTTACCGTAACACCCAAAGCCCCTGCACTCGCACCAAAACAAAATAAAGCACTGGCTAAGATCCAAACAGTTGGACTCATGGCTAACATAGGTAATATGAACATAAACGCAAATAGAGTCACAGCAAGCACTGGGCGACAGCCAAATTTATGTGCGAGTTTTCCTGCAATAGGCATTGCAATCATAGAGCCAATACCAGCGCCCAATAACAATAACCCAAAATCTGAATGACTCAGAAATAAACGTTTCTTTACATAGGCAATGATGGGTGCCCATGCTGCTGTTGCAAAGCCAAGACTAAAAAAGCACAGCGCAGTCGCGATTTTTTGCCAAGTAGAATATTGAAAGTTTTGAAAAGCATGAAGATTGAGTCGTGAAAACATAGTACAGCCAGCATCAAAAGTAAATTGCAGGCATCCATAACCCGTAATCCATAGAAAAACCCTATGCAACGTGATTCAATTACAATACGTTACATAGGGTCTAATTGCGCAAATTATAGTCGCTTTTATTTCAAAAGGAATACTTTTCCAGCATTTTTTTAATCAAAATAAGCAAGCTTTTGATTCAATAATATTTATAGTTTAAATTATTTTTCGAGCTAGATTTAAAGTCTCATTTTGCAGGGCTTGCTGTTCTAATTTTTGTAAAAAATGTGCAAAACCCTGCTCAACACGTGAACTTAAACGGCTACTGGTTTGCACACGTACTTTATTCGACCAAATGATATTTAAGCCTTGCTGTTCGGCACGTTGCACTAAATCCACATCTTCATGACAAGGCATTGCTTTAAAGCCACCTAAACTTTGATACGTCTTAGCGCTAAAACTTAAATTTGCGCCATGAATATGTCGATGATGCATTTTATCTTGATAATGCTGCTCATAGCTTTGACGTGTATACGCACTTAAATGTTGCCATGCATTTAATTCGACAATACCACAAATCATATCGGCTAAAGGCGTCAGTAGCATCGTATTAAACCAATGGGTAGAAACCATTGAGTCAGCATCGGTACAACACAGCCAATCACACTCTTGCGCAATTAATGCCTGAATGCCCAAATGCCGACTTTTACCTACACAAGCATAATCACATTCAAGATAGTCAATCTCCAAGTTCTTTACCTTATCTAAGGTTTGATCTGTACAACAATCTAAAACTACCAATACCTGAATTTCGGGTAAATCATCTACATGATGATATTTCGATACATTCAATTTCGCTTGAGCAATTGCGTGCAAACAATTTTCGATATCATCTTGTTCATTACATGCAGGAATAACGACACCAATTTTCTTCATATGAGTCCCTCTTCATCCGCAATAGAGGTTTGAGTCTGACGCCATACATCTAACAAAAAATCTGCGTCTCCTAATTGCAGATAATGCGGATAGCTTAACTTTTCTTTCAGTAAGGTATGTACCGCTTGCCCATTCATTTCAAAATGTTGAATGGGCTGAAGCCAATGACAGGCTAATATTGACCCATTTGGATTTAACGCGGTATTTAACCATTCAATCACCTGTAAAAGTGAAGTCTGATCTAAGTAATACAGCACCTCACTTAATACGATCAGATCAAATTTTTGCTGTGGCAGGTCTTGCGGGATAATGCCTTGAATGACTTCTACATGACGATGCTGTTGTAAACGCTGTTTAGCCAATGAAACCGCTATCTGATTGGCATCTAGACAGTATAATTTTTGGCATCGTGCTGCGAGTTGCTCACTTAACACGCCATTGCTACAACCCATCTCAATCGCATTACTGAATTGAGCATTCGGTAAAACTGCTAACGTTATGTTACGTTTACGTTGCTCATACCAACGTTGTTCATATTGCCATGGGTCACCTTCATTCACCGCATACAAGGCATCAAAATAATCATGATCGTAATTTGATTTGTTAGTCTCCATGAAGATAAACCTCCCATGGCTGTAACAATCGATCTAAGGTGGTTTTCGATAAAATCGCTGCTTGCCCAGTACTTGGATCTGGCATAAGCTGACTTTCAAAACAAGCTGTAGCTAATGCCTTGCGCTCTAATTGTTCAGGGCTAAGGGTTAATTTAAGTGCATTATCCCAAGGAATACGTGCATCTTGTGGTTTCGCCCAATGCCATGCCCAAATCAAGACCTGTAAATATGATAATGATAAGGTTTGCGCAATTTGTCTTACCACCTGACCACATGCCTCATGATCAGGATGACCATCTTTTTCAAAAGTTGTGATTAAGACATCATGAGGTTTTAAATGACTGCAAAGTTTTTCTTCCAAAGATCGTTTTTGACTATAAATTTCCCCATCTGGAATACCCAGCTCAATGCGTTGAATATTGTGCTGAAGCCCTAAGCTTTTTAGTGCAGCTAAGCTTTCATACGGTCGCACTTTATTTAATTGATGTCGGCTATATATGTCAGAATTTGGATGGCTCGCGGTTCCGTTGGTGACTGCAAAGAGAATAATCTCAAGACCCAATGCATCAAGTTGTTGAATTAACCCTGCACAACCTAAAATTTCATCATCAGGATGAGGTGCAATTAGACAAACACGACTATTTTTTGCAAAAAACGAATGTGGCTCAAAAGCGTTCAATTCATTTAAGAAAGAACCATTCTGCCAAAGATCGACAGATGTACCCTCACCATAAATGAGTCTATCACCCACAAGAGGATGATCTATAGTATCCATATACCATGCTCCTGCAATGCTAATTCACCAATTCGTTCTAAATCAAAAGCCGCATGACTTTGTCGAATAAATACGGGGAGATCCGCAGCCAATTGCGCAAAATTTGCATGATTACAATACGGCGCCGCACCTAATGCTTTGCCTGTGAGCTCTAATACTTTTAATACGGTATTTTCGACATTCGCTCTTAACGCTCGAATCTGTAATTCATGTGTTTTTTCAGGTTCAGCATCTATCAACTGCGCTGTTTGATAAAAAAGTGCTTGTGTAGCGAACATATGGGACGTCATTTCACCCAAATACATGTATTTATAGGCGTGAGGCTTATGTACTGTTGCCTCGTGTAGATATTGTGCTAAACGTTGTGCTGCACCAAACCAACATGCGGCAACGCCAGCTGCACCATGCCAAAATCCTGCACGTGTTAAATAAAGATTGGGTTCACCTATCAGTTCAATTGGGACATGATCAAATTGGAGTTGAGCCGTATGTGTATGCTGCATTCCAACAGCGTGCCAATCATTGAATTGTTGTTGAATACCAGACTCAGCCAAATGAACCATCAGTAATTGTGAGTTTTGCTTTGCGTCTCGATAAGTCATGACTGCATGATTGACCCAATCGGCAGCGGAACACCAATTTTTTACACCAGAGACATGTCCATCTTGTAATGTTAAAGGTGGCGAAGCGCCTTCTGCTGCCCAAACTGCCCACAACTCATGCTTAGCCGTTTCAAAGGCATGACCCGTTTCATTTAATATGGCTAATGCATCTAAATGTGACTCAAAAATTTTGGCAAGGCTTAAATTAATGCCAGCGACTCGGCTTAATATTTGCCAACGCTTTAGCGTATTCCCTTGTGCGGGATATGGAATTTCATCTGAATATGGGATGAGTTCAAATAATGCGTCATGAATGTTTTGTTCTAAATCTGATGCACGAGCATCCCAATCACGAGATAACTGTTCAAGAACCAAATCAAGATCCATCTTGGCTCCTCTTCTATTATTGTTAAGTCGGTTGTTTATTCATCTATATTGAAGAAAAATTGGTTTTTTAAATGTTCTATTTTGTCAATAAATTGAAAAGCCACGAAACAATCTGAACTGTTCCGTAGCTTAACTGGAGACGCGAATATAAAAATTATGCAGGAATCGCTTCCGCTGCAGCTTCACGTGCCCAAATACGATGTAAGCGAATCAACTTTTTAAAGTGATCTTTCACCGCGCTAAAGTCTTGATCTGCCAATGTACCTTCATCTTTTACAAGATTTAAATCATCAAGCAGTTGAGATTTATCACCTAAAAACACAATTGGTTTTAAGTGCTTATACGCTTCAAGTAAATAATGCTTGGTCACACCATCTTGAATGGCCACATCATAGTTATCACCATCTACAATAATCACTGCATCATAAGCAATTGAAGGTTCTGCTTTTTGCATACCATCAGATGGGACTTCGGCTTTATCTGTATTGAGTACAGGAGCAGGTTTAGGCGTTAAAATTTCGGCAACAGCACCTTCAGCTTTTGCCCAAGCCTGAATCGCATCAATATTGCTTTGATTCACATCATCATGAACCAAGACTGCAATTTTTTTAGCTTTAATATCTTCAGGGTTAAATGCTTCTAAAGATAATTTAGCCGATGTTTGAACAGAAGCTTGTTTATTCTTTTGTGCATTTGCAGGAATTTTAATGCCCAATTGATCTGCGACTTGTTGTGCCAAATCTAGATCAATATTGCACAGTACCTCTAAGACTTCACGTTCGCGAATATGCACTCGTTCTACTTTGCTCAGCTCAAAGACATAGGCATCGACCACATGCTTTTGCTCGTGTGGTGCGAGACTTTGGAAATATAAGCGTGCTTGGCTAAAGTGATCTGAGAACGATTCGCTACGTTGACGAATTTTATGTCCATCAATGCGTTCCTGATAACTTTCAAATCCGCCATTTTCTGCGGCAGCCGGTGTTTCAGCAGGCCAATTATTATCAATAGAATTCGGTTGATATGCAGCTTGTCCACGATGAATCGTATGCTGATGAATACCATCACGTTGATTATTATGGAATGGACAAACAGGCTTATTGATTGGAATTTGATGGAAATTCGGTCCACCTAAACGGCTTAATTGCGTATCGGTATAAGAAAACAATCGTGCTTGTAATAATGGATCATTGGTGAAATCAATTCCCGGCACAATATGTCCCGGACAGAATGCCACCTGTTCTGTTTCTGCAAAGAAGTTATCGATATTTCGATTTAGGACAAATTTACCAATTGGCGTCACCGGAACAAGTTCTTCAGGAATCAGTTTTGTTGGATCGAGTAGATCAAAATCAAACTTCATCTCATCTGCTTCAGCAATCACCTGTATTCCCAGTTCCCATTCAGGATAATTGCCCGCTTCAATGGCTTCATAAAGGTCACGACGATGGAAATCAGGATCTTTACCCGCTAACTTTTGTGCTTCGTCCCAAACTAACTGCGCACAGCCTTGTTTTGGTGTCCAATGGAACTTCACAAATACCGCTTTATTATTGGCATCAATTAAACGGAAGGTATGAACCCCAAAACCTTGAATCGATCTTAAATTACGAGGAATCGCACGATCTGACATTGCCCACATAACGGCGTGTGCTGACTCTGGTACTAAAGAGACAAAATCCCAGAAGGTATCATGTGCAGATGCGCCCGTTGGGATTTCAGTATGTGGTTCAGGTTTTACGGCATGTACAAAGTCTGGGAATTTAATACCATCTTGGATAAAGAATACTGGTGCGTTATTCCCTACTAGGTCGAAGTTACCTTCTTGTGTATAGAATTTAATGGCAAAACCGCGAATATCTCGAACAGTATCCGCTGAACCACGTGGTCCTTGAACTGTTGAAAAACGCACAAAAATCGGCGTTTGAACCGATGTATTGGTTAAAAAACCTGCTTTAGTAAATTTTTCATTCCCCGGATAAGCTTCAAAGTATCCATGTGCGCCCACACCACGCGCATGTACAATCCGTTCTGGAATACGCTCATGATCGAAGTGGGTAATTTTTTCACGTAAGATAAAATCTTCGAGTAATGTTGAACCACGTACACTCGATTTTAAGCTGTTCTGATTATCTGCAATCTTAACCCCATGATTGGTGGTCAGTGCCTGTTCTGAAGCATCGCTTCGATTTAAATCAAGTTGTTTATTTTTCTCATTTATATTTTGTTTATCCAGACTATCGGTTCCTGCCACTTGGCTGGTCTGTGGATTTTTTTTCATGATCCTATTCCTTAACACATAAGCAGTACATTAAAATAATAAAGTGATCTCACATCGCCTAAATGCACTCAGCATACGTCTTGAAAATGCTTGAATTTTTTATTGTGCATTATGGGTAATGTTTAATAAGTACACTGATCACATTATTTTAAAACGCACCACGTCCTTGTTATTTTTTTCACTCTTTGTGTAAGTAATACGCTACTTTTTTATTTTGCGTTCATGGTCTGTATCGAAGCTGCTAATAAGTATCACGTTGGGTAAGAATCAATGTTATTTCATATGGAAAAAGACTTTTAAATCAAATCAAAAATATATTTTACTGTATGGATTAAGAGCTCAGAAATGCCTTAATTTTTTTAATTGTCGAATACGTGTGACCAAGCCCAACACTTTGCGCCTTGCCATAATCTCTTCATCACTAAATGGTAAGGTTTGTTTTAAAATGTCCATTGCTAAATCATTATTCTCAATGAGATAGCTATCGTGTTGTGGTGTCCAATTATCAAATTGAACATCGTTTGGTTTCCTCATCTGTCTATTTCTCATCGCGTATTCTTTATCTGCCAATATCTCTATGTATATTAGTCATCAGTCATGAAACGGATGTAAATTTTCGTATAGCAGGTCTTATTAAAATAATCTTTTGAAATATCATTTTCCTATTCCAAGATTTCAATACTTTCTATCTTTGGTTGAGGCGCATCTAGTGACTGATAAACCTTGACTTGATTTCGCCCCTGTTGTTTAGCCCAATACAAGGCTTGATCGGCATACTGCAGCAATGCTTGTAATTCATATTTATTTTGACTGACATTGACTAAGCCAATACTGACCGTCATTTGAATCATGCCATATGCAGGCGTTTCTACTTTTAAATCAGAAATTTGCTGCCGAATACGTTCAGCAATTTTTTCGCCTTGTGATGCATCCGTATTTTGTAGAAAAATCGCAAATTCTTCACCACCGATTCGGCAAAATAAATCATTGGCGCGTAATAATGCATGTACACCGCTCGAAAATGTTTGCAATGCTAAATCACCACTGGCATGACCATAGCGATCATTGAGTGTTTTAAAATGATCAATATCAAGCATCATGATGGTGACTGGATAGACCTGTTGGCGACTCAATAATTTACTTGCCAAATACATGAATTTACGGCGGTTTAAGGCATTGGTCAGGCTATCATGTCCTGCTAAATGCTCAATTTCACGAAATATTTTTCGATGGTATAAGTTCATCACACAAATATATAAAGTGGTAATGCCTAAAATGATTAAACCAACACGAATAGAAATCATTGGATAAATAAAGGTATGATCGACACTGCTTAGATACATGGATGACAAACTATTGTAGAGCGTGAGACAGGTCAGCATAGTAATGATAGAGATACTAAATAAACTATAAACCGCCGCTGCCCACATGAGGGTGGCAAGTGGATAGAACAATGCTCCCGGTGCAAAATAATAATGGGTTAAAACGCATGAAATCATTACTGCAATAAAGGGTAAAATGATTTTTAAATCAGACCATTTAAATGCCTCAGGGTGATAGAACCACATACGCGCTAATTTTCTTAATCCGGGAAAGCTAATTAAAATCGGTAAGATCAAAATGTAATTAAATAACTCCCCACTCCACCAGTATAGAAAATTTAATAATGGTTGCTCATGACCCAAAAAAGTATGTGGCACATAGGGCAAAACGCTCACGGCTAAACATGCACAAAAACAGCTCCCAATAATGGTAGAAAATAAAAGTGGGAATGAATTACGCATGAATTTCTTATTATTCACAAAGGTTTGATTTTTATAGAAGTATAGATAAAAATACAGTGCAACTAAGACGGAAATAAAATTAATCACGGTGAGCGATAGTGTGAGTAAAAAGGTGTTACCGATGAATAAATCTGCACCTATATAGCCCAATGCAGCACCGATGATTGATGAGATATTCCGAAAAAAAGGATAACGAATCAATACGCCTAACAAAATTGCATTTGCAGGCCAAAAAAATGCCGAATAAGACAATGGACGGGTAAAGATACCAAACCAAGCTGCCGCCAAAATAGTGAAAAAAATAACGATAAAGCTTAAGCTATAACGGTATTGGGAGAGTTTTTGAATCATTTGGTTCACAGTGTCACTCAATATTTATTGTGATGAAGTACACATAATTTAAAAATTATTTGAAATGAATTCTGTGTGTATTTTATACATATTATAATTTTTAGATATAGCCTAGATCAGTTTTTATGTTCTTTAACTCAATCAACGCTGATCTAGGCTTGATACAAACTCAATGATGATGATCTGTATGCGCATGATTAGACTCATGTAAATGACAATGATCCTCTTCAATTTGCAAAGTAATATCGGTAATGTGATGTTTGTTGGATAGCAATGTAACAGCCTGTTGATACAACTGTTTTTGTGGGACTTTAGGTGCTATTAAATGTGCCGTAAGATGAACATTTTGAGAACTAATCGCCCAGACTTTCAGTTGATGAATGCCCTCTACGCCCTCTAATGCCAACAAATCTTGTCTTAAAACCTCGATATCAATCTCATCAGGTACACCTTCTAACAAGATGTTAATACTTTGCTTAAGTAGCAGCCATGTGCGTGGTAATACCCAAAAACCGATCAACACAGCAATCACGGTGTCGACCCACATCCATTGGGTAAAATAAATCACGGCTCCGCCAATAATCACGCCAACCGAACCGAGCGCATCACTCAGAACCTCTAAATACGCGCCTTTCATATTTAGACTGTCTTGGGCACTTGAAACCAAAATACGCATCGAAATTAAATTGATAATTAAACCAATCGCTGCCACGATCATCATGCCTATACTTTGAATATCAGGCGGCTGACTTAAACGTTGATAAGCTTCATAAAGAATATAGATGGCGACCATAAACAACATGGATGCGTTAAAAAGTGCTGCGAGGATTTCAAAACGTTGATAGCCAAAGGTTCTTTTATTGTCGGCAGGTTTTTTACCGATTTTAATGGCAGCAAGTGCAATCGCTAAGGCGGCTGCATCGGTAAACATATGCGCCGCATCTGAAAGTAGCGCTAAACTTTGTGTGATAAATCCTGCAATGACTTCTACAATTAAAAAACTGAGTGTGAGCCCCAAGGCAAACATCAACTTTTTACTGTTTTGTTCTGTGACGACTGCATGACTATGCTCATGCGAATGATTTCCTGACATCAGTTCATGGAGACCTTAGCTGCTGATTGTCTAATTAGTACAATAAGTTAGTTTGGATGATCAAGATGAGATCTGAATCAATTATGTAAGTTCAAACAGCTTTCATCAGCATGAAAAAATCCTCAATAGACCTAAGACCTATTGAGGATGACTTCAACTTAAATAGACACGTTTTAAATTGAATAGATAGCGCTTATAAGAACTTCGCTTTCAGTCCTTGAACCAAAGATTTCGCTGTTGAAACTTTGTCTTTTACCTGTGCTGTCCAATCATTTGGCAATGAACATTCTGCTAAGCGCACCCAGACTGTCGAGAACTGTTTCATAAAACTTGCTTCGTTATAATTCAGTCCATATTCAGCACACAGTGCTTTAATTTTAGGCGCAACTTCTGCATAACGGTTGGCAGGCATATCAGGGAACAAATGATGTTCTATTTGATGGCTCAAATTACCACTTAAAATATGCAACCATGTTGTTCCAGTAAAGTTACTTGAACCACGAATCTGACGGACATACCATTCAGCACGTGTTTCATTATCCACATTATCAAGTTCAAAGTTTTCTGCATCTTCAGTGAAATGACCATTAAAGATCACAGCAGATGCCCAAAGGCTGCGGATGACATTGGCAACGGCGTTTCCAGCAAATACAGGAATCGCGTTTGGTCCTGCAATCAGTGGGAAAAACACATAATCTTTCACCACCTGACGGCGCATTTTTTTGCGTAATGGCGCAGCCTCTTCCCAAACTTGTTTCCATGTTTTAGTTTTATAGACCAGAGCATCTTCTAAATGCAGACGTTGTAGACCGACGTACCATTCAAAGAACACCATCAATTGAATGCCGAGTGGAATATTAAATAGGAAACGGGGTTCCCATTTTTGTGCATCGCTGACACGTACCAAACCATAGCCAACATCGTGATCCATACCCACAATATTGGTATAGGTATGATGGATATAGTTATGGGTATATTTCCAATCATCACCCGTAGCAATTGTATCCCAGTCGTAGGTTGTACCATTTAATGAGGGATCATTTAACCAGTCAAATTGTCCATGCATGACGTTGTGACCAAGTTCCATATTTTCGACAATTTTAGAAATACCAAGTAAGCCTGTGCCTAACAACCAGACTGGCGGCAACCAACCCGCGAACATCAACATCCCACGCGATGCAATCTCACTATAGCGAACGAAATCACGAATTTTATAAATATAATTCGCATCTTTTTCACCTAGATCATCCATCACTTCACGACGGATGGCTTCAATTTTTTCACCCAGCTCTTGGGTTTGTTCTGGGGTTAGAAATTTAGATTTACTGTTCGGATTTAACTGGATACTCATGTTCATGCGATCACCTCATTCTTTTTATAAGTTAATTACAACAGGACTGATGGCTTGAGAAATACACAGTTTAATCGGCGTATTTTCTTCGTGATCAATTTCACCTGTTAACACATTACGGACTGAACCACTGACTTTCGTACACGAACAGGTATTGCAAATGCCCATGCGACAACCATGCGCTGGTTTTAATCCTGCTTGCTCTGCACTTTCTAACAAATTACTTTTGGCTTGAAAATCTTGCTGAGATCTTAAAAATTGCACGGGCTGTGCTTCAAGCGATTCATCCACCACAATTTGGAAAAATTCACTGTGATAATGATCATTCATTTCAAATTTGCGCATGATCTTTTCAACACTTTGCATCATGCCTGTTGAACCACAGGCATAGATTTCGCATTGCGTGAAATCAGCAATGAGTTTCTTGAGCAACGCTTGGGTTAAATACTGCTTTTCTTCTAGCGTATTAATATGATGATAACGGAAATGCGGTGAAACCAACGCTAAAGTTTTTAACTCTGCATGGAATGCATCATCCCGTGTAAAATAAATTAAATCAATATCTTGATTGGTTTGTGCCACCGCTTTTTGTAATAAAGAATAAATCGCCGTGATCCCACTGCCCGAGGCTAAAAACAGCATCGGACGTGCATTTGATTTCAGTACAAAGTCACCTTGCGGTTGCGATATTTCAACGACAACACCAACTGATAATGCACTTAACATACGCGACACTTTGCCTTGTTGTTTAACCGCAATAATCACATCGCCATTTTCTAAAATGGTCACGACTGAATAATGACGTTGATGACGAACACCACCAATACGCAGCGTAACAGCGATACTTTGACCTGCTTGAAAGCTGGCTGCTTTGAAATTTTGATTCGGGCGCAGTTGAATTTTAAAGAAATCTGGGCTGACGGCTTGAATTGTTATGATTTCAGCTTTGACTTTCTTAAATGCCCATGTTGGATGTATTTTTTCAGCAACGAAATCGATGAAATCTTCGCGTACCCATTCAGGCTTATATGTATTCAAACTTGTCATATGTCTTGCCCCCAAATTAGCGACAGTAATTAATGTACAACTGTCTATTATTGTTTAGGTTCAGAATAGACTGTTTTTGTAAACACACCATGTCAATAGAGGTCAAATTGTTCAATAAATGATAATTTTTACTTAGATTGTCTAACAATATTGCGCTGTTGCGTGCTGCATAAAAAAGACCTCATATTGAGGTCTTTCACATTGCATCAGAATAAAGAACAATTGTTCAGCGGTTAAGATTCGAGTAAGACACGCCCAAATTGCTCACGCAGATCTTTTTTCAGCATTTTGCCTGTTCCACTTAAAGGAATAGCATCAACAAAGATGACCTTGTCTGGAATCTGCCATTTCGCAACTTTATCTGCGTAAAACTCGAGAACTTCCTCTTCAGTCAATTGTGATTCAGGCTTTTTAATGGCAATGAGGATCGGACGTTCGTCCCACTTCGGATGTTCAGCTGCAATGACCGCAGCCATCGCAATTTCAGGATGTCCCATTGCCATGTTTTCTAAATCAACCGATGAAATCCACTCACCGCCCGATTTAATAAGATCTTTAGAGCGATCGCTAATTTTTAAGAAACCATCGGCATCTAAAGTGGCAATATCACCAGTATCAAACCATCCGTCTGCAGTCAGTGCTGATTCTTCTTTGCCAAAATAATTGTTTAAAATCCATGATCCTTTAATCTGTAAGTTACCCGTGGTGACGCCATCACGTGCAATTTCATGTGTGCCATTTTCAGCATCGGTTAAGCGTAAATCGACCCCAAATGGCGGACGACCTTGCGATAAGCGAAGATTGAAACGTTCTTCTTCTGAAAGGCCTAAATGCTTGGCTTTAATTTGGTTCGCTGAGCCTAAAGGACTAGTTTCCGTCATGCCCCATGCGTGAATCGTTTCGCAATTAAATTGTTCTTTAAAGGTTTTGAGCATTGATGGTGGGCATGCAGAACCGCCTACGACATTACGTTTCAAGCTTTCAAGTGTTGAACCTGATTGCATGGCTGCTGCAATTAAGCCTTGCCAAATGGTCGGAACACCAAGCGCCACGGATACTTTATAGGTATCAATTAAGCTCACTAAACTCGCGCCGTCTAAACCCGGTCCTGGCAGCACCAATGTACATCCCACCATCGCTGCGGCATACGGTGTTCCCCATGCATTGACATGGAACATCGGCACAACAGGCAGCATAATTTCACGTGCTGATAGATTAAGTGAGTCCGGCATAATAATGCCATAGCTATGCAATACAGTTGAACGATGGCTATACAACACACCTTTTGGATGACCTGTGGTGCCTGAGGTATAACAGAGCGAACTCGCGGCATTTTCATTGAGTAATGGCCAATCAAATGTGGCTGGCTGCTCTGCAATCAAATCATCATAGAATTTCACTTCTGGTATGGCTTCACGGATTGCGTCGTCTGCTGCATCTAAACAAATGAAATGCTCGACTTTAGTAAGAAGTGGCTTCACCGCTTTAATCAATGGCGTAAACGTTTTATCAAATAACACTACGCGATCGGATGCATCATTAATGATAAAGACCAATTGTTCGGGGAATAAACGTGGATTAATGGTATGACAGACCAAGCCACTGCCTGAAATGGCATACCAAGACTCTAAGTGACGATGATTATTCCATGCAATGGTTGCCACACGATCGGCATGGGCTAATCCTAAAGCAGATAACGCGTTGGCAAAACGTTTCGAATTTTGATGAACCTCACCCCAATTGGTGATGGTCATATTGGTATCTGTATTTTTAGAAATGACTTGAGTATCGGCATGATAACGACCCGCATGTTCAATCATGCTGCTAATCAATAGCGGTTGAAACATCATATTACCAAGCATGCTTATACTCCTATTTATTTGTTATTTATCCATTTTTTAATTGGTTGAAATTATATTTAAACTTTTATATATAGATACAAGGTGTGATCTATAAAATGGTTTTCATGCTTTGAATGTAGCAAGGAATGAAAGGTTTGTAAGTATCTAATTGTGACAATTGAGTCAATTATTTTGGAAAGCTTAATATTGTTGAATATGCAGATGCACTCCTGCTAGTAACATCATCCACGTATTTATGCCCAAATGACTAACATTGCAGCAATAACCACTAAGGCTAAACCCCAATGCTCTGCGCGGGCTAATTTTTCTTTAAAGAAGTAAGCGGAAATGATTAAGCTAAATAGAATTTCGATCTGACCTAGGGTTTTAACTACAGGCACACTGACCATACTCATGGCAGTGAACCAACCAAGTGATGCCATAAAGCTACAGATGCTCACCTTTAGCGTCAGTCCTATGCGTTGCCACATCGCGACTAAGGTTTTTCGGCTAAATAGACTGAGATAAAGCAACATGGTTATGCATTGAAAACCAATCACGGACACCAACACCCATGAAGCACGATGCATAAATGGTAAATTGCTCAGCTCTAAACTGGCTTCACGTACCAAAAGTGAGGTAATGGCGAAACTTAAGCCACTCCCAATGCCGATCATTAATGTTTTGCTTGATAAACCTGTAACTTGATTGCCTTTACTCAGTAAAAATACGGCGTAACCCCCGATCAAAACACCAATCCATGCTAAAAAGGAAAGATGATCGGAGAGAAAAATAACACCAATAATTGCAGCTAAAATGGCTTCACTTTTGGCAAGTCCAACACCAATGGCAAAGTTCTTTTGTTTAAAGAGTTGTACCATCAATACCGTAGCTAAAATTTGGCTTACCCCTGCAATGAAAATATACATCCAATACTTCGGGGTGAAATGCACCACACCTTCGACAGGTTGTACGTGATAGAGCCATTCGATATAGGCAAATGCCAGCGGAAAACCAAATAAGAATCGGGCTAGCGTTACGCCCCAGACATCGACAGTTGAACTTAGTTGTTTTTGAAATGCATTACGCCATGCCTGCATAAATGCAGCCATTAAGGTAAACAAGATCCAACTCATTGGCATATCACTATTTGTACTTCATTCGTCACTAAATTTTATGCTTTTGAGTTGGAGATGACTAATTAAAAAAGGGTTTAAAGTTAATAGCAGAAAGTTTGGATAATCATCTTACATGTGTAGTATTTTTTAAAATATTGTAATCATCTGCCTGAATTACTTCATTTTCAAACTTCCCAGTTTTTAATTGAAAGAATTCCCCCCATTCTTTTCCCAGATAATTTACAAAATTAGCCAAATGAGTGTTATTTTCTTGCTTATATGCAGGTGCCCATACTTGGTTGGCTATTTGATTACCTATATCAATATAAGTATTCATAGTCATGAGTACAAAACCGTCAATACAGGAAAATTCTTCTTTATATAACAAAAAACAAATTGCTTCGAAAAGCTCATTAAATTCGACACTTTCAACGCCATCGATAATTAAAATAGCGATACCATGAGCCTCTATATTTTTAGAAAATTTTTTTGTTGATTTAATTTGGCTATTAGCTTTTTTTAAAGTTCTGCGTATAGGTTCATATTTAATTTGGAAAATTTTTCTCTTTTGCCAATTCGTTAATAAGCTTAAATTAAATAGCGCTGGAAAATTCAATTCCCCTTTTTCTAACCATTTCATCAATTGCTTCTCAACCTTAGGAGATAATTGATTAATTTCCGCAAAATCGGACTGCAAACTTTTCAATTCAATGATTACATTTTGGTTATTGAAGTAATAGTCTGCATTTTCAAATTGAGGATTCCCTTCTATGGTATTCTTGATCAAAACCCACTTACAGATTCAACAAATTCATCAAATACTTTTTCAGTATTAAACGTATGTTTTAGTCCACTTTTATTGTACATTTTCAATATAATTCACCATTTTTATTGATTATATAATATTTAAAACTCCTAATTATTCCCCTCATCCTAACCTTCTCCCAAAGGGAGAAGGAATATACCTCTTTTTAAATTGATTGTTTTTACCTCTCCTTTAAGGAGAGGGTCAGGGAGAGGTAAAATCCCTCCTAACCTCCCTTTATTAAAGGGAGGAAAGTCCCTCTTTCCCAAAGAGGGATTTAGGGAGATTACTAAAACAAAAAATACCTTTGCGCCATTGGCAACACGTCCGCAGGTTCACACGTCAATAACTGGCCATCCGCACGCACTTCATAAATCTCAGGATCGACTTCCATCAAAGGACAATAATCATTGTGCTTCATGTCGGCTTTGGAGATATTACGCGTGTGCTTACATGGACTAATGAGCTTTTTCAGCTCCAACTTTTCATGGACACCATCATCAATAGCCACTTGAGATAAGAACGTAATACAGGTGTTATGCACGCCACGCGCATTCGCACCAAACATCGGACGATAATGCACAGGCTGAGGCGTTGGAATAGAAGCATTAATATCACCCATCGGTGCAGCGGCAATCATTCCGCCTTTAATAATCATCGATGGTTTTACCCCAAAGAAAGCAGGTTTCCAAAGTACTAAGTCTGCTAATTTTCCTTCTTCGACAGAACCAATTTCATGGCTTAAACCATGGGTAATCGCAGGGTTAATCGTATATTTGGCAATATAGCGTTTAACGCGATTATTATCATGAGCAGCGTTGTCACCTTCCAATGCACCACGTTGAACCTTCATTTTGTGCGCCGTCTGCCACGTTCGAATAACGACCTCACCGACACGCCCCATCGCTTGCGAATCTGATGACATCATCGCGATTGCACCCAAATCTTGCAAAATATCTTCCGCAGCAATGGTTTCACGACGAATTCGACTTTCTGCAAAAGCCACATCTTCCGAAATAGCAGGATCTAAATGGTGACAAACCATCAGCATATCTAAATGTTCATCAATGGTGTTGATGGTATAAGGACGGGTTGGATTGGTTGAAGATGGCAATACGTTGGATTGACCAATCGCTTTTAAGATATCGGGTGCATGTCCACCACCTGCACCCTCTGTGTGATAGGTATGAATGGTACGATTTTTAAATGCCGCTAAAGTTTCTTCTAGAAAGCCACTTTCGTTTAGTGTGTCAGTATGAATGGCAACTTGAACATCAAATTCATCTGCAACACTTAAACAGTTATCAATGGCTGCAGGTGTTGAACCCCAATCCTCATGTAATTTCAAACCAACCACACCCGCGCGAATCTGTTCACGAATCGGATCGGGCAAACTTAAGTTTCCTTTACCGAGTAAACCAATATTCATGGGTAAATCATCAATGGCTTGTAGCATAGTGGAGATATGCCAAGGTCCCGGTGTAACCGTCGTTGCTGATGTACCTGCCGCAGGACCTGTACCCCCACCAATCATGGTCGTGATGCCTGACATCAGTGCAGT
The DNA here is from genome assembly GCF_009557235.1 of Acinetobacter wanghuae. Lineage (NCBI taxonomy): Bacteria > Pseudomonadati > Pseudomonadota > Gammaproteobacteria > Moraxellales > Moraxellaceae > Acinetobacter > Acinetobacter wanghuae. The sequence continues at coordinate 1,413,245 of NZ_CP045650.1, forward strand.
TTCAACTTGCTGCGGACAAATCCAATGAATATGGGTATCGACACCGCCTGCTGTTAAAATTTGCCCTTCGCCGGCAATGACTTCGGTCGCTGCCCCTAAAGGAATGGTGATATTGGGTTGAATATCGGGATTACCTGCTTTGCCAATTTTCCAAATACGACCATTTTTCAGCCCCACATCAGCTTTGACAATGCCCCACCAATCGACAATTAAAGCATTGGTAATGACGGTATCGGCAACATCTTCGGCTAAAAGTTGTGACTGCCCCATCCCATCACGAATGACTTTGCCGCCACCGAATTTAACTTCTTCACCATAAGTCGTGAAATCTTGTTCTACTTCAATAAAAAGCTCTGTGTCGGCTAAACGAACACGATCCCCAACGGTTGGACCAAACATTTCCGCATAGGCACGGCGTGACATTTTCATAATTTTTCGATCCTATACCTTGTGTTCATGCATTTGATTTTTTTGCATTTGAATAAATCTTAAACCATGCGCTTCAATCACATCACTGACCGATTCAAAGCCCATTTTTCTATAAATTTTCTCTGCAAAGCAGCTTGAATTCACGGTGATGATTTGTGTATCTACTGTGTCCATAACCGCCTGCATATGATTCCACAGTGCTCGACCGATGCCCTGACCTTGTTGGATTTCTTTAACAAAGAAATGGACAATATGCGCAGGTTCTCGATATGCCATCACCCCCACAATTTCATTTGCTTGTAGATATACAAAATAATGAATATCAGGATGTTCTATAAGCTGTAGAATCATTTGCAGATTAAACTTTTCACGTCCTTCATCATCCACAGCAAAGTCATCAATAAATGGATGAATAAGCGCTACAATTTGATTTAAATCCTGTGTAGTTGCTTGTCGAATCATTGTTTAATCCAATTTACCCATCACACGACCGGCAAAACCGTAAACTTCGCGTTTTCCGACCAGTGCAACCAGTTCTACATCACGGCTTTGCCCCGGTTCAAAACGTACCGCTGTGCCTGCTGCAATATTTAAACGATAGCCTTTCGTTAAATCACGATCAAAACTTAAAGCATCATTGGCTTCAAAAAAATGAAAATGTGAGCCTATTTGAATGGGTCGATCTCCTGTATTGGCTACAGTAATCTTGATCACCTGACGCCCTACATTCATTTCGATGTCAGTATCTGCTGTAAAAACTTCCCCGGGAATCATCAGTTACTCCTATACAATTGGCTGATGCACAGTGACGAGTTTGGAACCATCTGGAAATGTCGCTTCGACTTGAACTTCAGCAATCATTTCAGGAATTCCGTCCATGACATCTTCACGTTTTAACAAGGTCGTACCGTAATGCATTAATTCACTTACAGACATGCCATCACGTGCGCCTTCGAGCAATGCTGCAGAAATAAAAGCAATGGCTTCAGGATAATTCAGCTTTAAGCCACGTGCTTTACGACGCTCCGCCACCAGTCCTGCGGTAAAAATTAACATTTTGTCTTTTTCAGTGGGATTGAGTTCCATATCTCTTTCCTAATTATTTCTATGATCTGTAAGCAAGATTTGTGCAAGTTTGTATTCCTCCCTTTATGAAAGGGAGGTCAGGAGGGATTGTTAAAATCTCCCCAAACCCCTCTTTTTAAAGAGGGACTTCAAGGCTCAAGTCCGCCAAATTCTTGGAAATTCTTCATCTAAACCAAACCAGTATTTACGCAATCGAGCACGTATCGCAGCAAAAACATCATGACAAGCGCGGACATCATCGCCTAAGTAACGGGCACAAATAACATCATCAAGGAGTGTTGTTGTGACACGTATATCCATACGCATAATCAGTTCACGGACAAGTTCAAGATGTGCTTTTAAGACTTGGCTATTGCGGTATTGCTCTGGTGCAACTGCCCATAAGCTGCCCATGACCGCATGTCCATTCATGCCTAAGCAAGACTTTAACCAGCGATCATTACCTGCAAAACGAAGCTGATCTGTCACCAATAACTTTTGCTCACGATAGAGAAAAAAGCGACTGTGATAACTGCCTTGTGCAAATTCCTCCAAGCGTGCCTGACGTCCGATTACCAACATATCCCAACTAATGAAACTTGCAGTTTGATCCAAATGAATGGTGGTGGACGTATGTGCATGTGCACCATCAAACAGCATGGTTTCTTGTGGCAGCCATTCAAAAATGCCCTGCTCAGCCACTTGAATATGAATATGTTGATAGGCTTGTTTGAGATTGGTTTTGTACCATTTCCCAGCCCCCGGTGTTGTCACTAACGCATGTGCCGATGCGCCAATATTCATATCAAAACTTAAGTGGTCACCTCCGGCAATCCCCGCGGGTGGATGGACAATAATGGCGTGACAAACCCCAGTTTTTTCTGGCCACAACATTTTTTGAACACGTACAGGACCTTCATGCTTTCGATGTTGAAGCACACTGCGTTGCTGGCTTGCATCCAACTCAAAACCTAGCTCTAGACGTGCAAACCAAAGTTTGCAAGGTGGATGGTGAGATGTCTCAACGGCGCTATTCATAAATCGACCTATGTGCTACGACTGCTTTGCGTATTTTCAATATGAGATATTAAGATTTAAATAAGCCTTGTTTCTCAATAAATTCAATAATTTGCTCAAGCCCATCTTTTGTTTTCATATTGGAGAATAAAAAAGGTTTATCCCCACGCATCCGTTTGGCATCCTGATCCATGACATCAAGGTTGGCACCCACCATCGGAGCAAGATCCGTTTTATTAATAATCAATAGATCTGATTTGGTGATCCCCGGTCCGCCTTTACGTGGAATCTTTTCACCGCCACCGACATCAATGACATACAGGGTTAAGTCAGATAACTCCGGGCTAAAGGTCGCAGCCAAGTTATCTCCACCACTTTCAATAATAATTAGTTCTAAACCTTCAAAGCGCTCACATAAGTCGTCAATTGCAGCCAAATTAATCGAGGCATCTTCACGAATTGCAGTATGTGGGCATCCACCTGTTTCTACACCCACAATGCGCTCAGGTTCCATGGCTTCATTGCGGGTCAAAAAGTTAGAGTCTTCTTTGGTATAAATATCATTGGTCACGACTGCCATGTTATATTTATGGCGTAATGCCTGACATAAGTTCAGGGTTAATGCAGTTTTACCTGAGCCCACTGGACCACCAATTCCAACGCGTAAAGGACTACGTTCTGACATGTTTTATTTCCCTAATATTAAGATCTAAATAAGCGTGAATATTGTGTTTCATGCTGCATACTGAGCATGGCGTAATGAGGTAATGCACTGCTGAGTTCATCGTCTTTAAGTGCCAAGGCTTTTTCGATAGCGGTCGGAATCACTTGATGTAAATGCCATAAAATCCGCTGTCCACTCATTTGTCCAAGTGGAACAGTTTTAACTGCCGCAAGCACTTGATTTTCAAGCACCGCGAATGCATATGCGGTCAGTACTTCATCAACATTGAGATTCAATTCACCGCAAAGCTGTGCATAGACAGGGACATAACCCAGTTGCTTTTTGACTTTGACTGGTTGCTTCAGCACATCGCGAATCCAAGCATTTAAAGAAAATGCCAATTGTTGTGATTCCGCTAAAAGTTCTGCACTTTCACGACTGGCTCTATACAGGGTTGCCCAGTAAAAAAATGCGTCATCATCAGCAAAGTTTTGCATGAGCCGTTTTAAAATCGGCAGTTCGAAGCGTACCAGCAGCAATTCAAGTACTTCATTAAAGTATTCGATACTCGATGCTTCATCATGAATCATGCCGCGATCAATGGCGCTTTCTACCCCTTGCGAATAACAATATGCGCCGACAGGTAAAGCAGTTGATGACAGCATAAGTAAATTTAAAAGCTGAGCGGCTTTAATGGCTGACATGATGCAACACTTTAATTGGACTTAAACGATGCTCATGTTGATGCTGCGCATAAGCACCACTTTCAGGCTCAAAAGGATGTAAAATCGATTTAACTTGAAGCCCTAAACCTTCCACCATTTCAGCCAAGACATGATCAGGCTCAAAATAAAGTGCTGTGGGAGTAAGCATGAGAGGTACATGTCGATTACCTAAGTGATAAGCGGCTTTAAGTAACTCAAATGAATCATCACTGGTCACTTGCATCAACTGCTCCGCTTTTGCATCAACTCTTAAAATATCGCCATACTCTGTAGCAATAAATGAACCACCTCGCAAAATACCAGTACGTGGTAAATCTGCACCAATATCATTGCCATTTTTTAAAGTGGCACGAAAACGGCTTTTTTGTCGTGTATCGAAGTTGAGTTCAATTGAATCGATCGGTAATTGGCTATCAATTTGATCTAAGCGTTGTGTATAAATTTTCATGAATATCCTTGAGCACTTATTTAGATCACATCTATTCCATTTTGGAACATTCAGCTGTTTGTGGTTAAAACTTGCATCAAAATAAAGCATTTATCGTGCCAATCTATTCTTGTTCGTTGATTTTTGTAGATATTGTAATTTCATCCACGCTGTATCTTTAACTCAGGCTAAACTATCAGCATGGATTTATGATGTTAAAAACAACAGATTTAGATTTAATCTATTGATAAATAATGTAAAAATTTAAATTTAAACGCATTTTATTTTATATGTTTAATTCATTTCTATAGCAATAAATGCTGTGCAATGAGTGAAAAGGATTCTGCAATGAAGTATTTTGAATGTGCACAATGTCAGCAGCAAATCTTCTTTTTAGATTCAAGATGCCAACATTGTCATGCCCCGATTGGCTTTGTTGCCACTGAACGAGATATGGGCACCTTTCAAAAAAAGAGTGAGACCGTTTGGCAAGCACAAAATACGGCGTATAAAAATCATGACTATAAGCCTTGCTATAACTACAGCCATTATCAAGTCTGTAACTGGATGATCCCACTGTCTTCAGATGAAGATTATTGTGAATCCTGCCAACTCACTACCGTCATTCCAAACCTTGAAATGCAAGATGCCATTGTGTATTGGCGCCGTTTAGAGGAAGCCAAGCGACGTTTTTTATATTTGGCGCAGCGCATGTATATGATGCCTCAACCCAAAAAAACACCCGATGATCGCTTTGGGCTCAGTTATGAATTTTTAATGCCCATGGATGGAAAACCAGTTTTAACCGGTCATGCCAATGGTGTTATTACTTTAAATGCGATTGAGGCAGATGTGGTCTATCGTGAAACCACACGCGTCAATATGGGTGAAAATTATCGCACCTTATTGGGGCACTTTCGCCACGAAAGTGGGCACTACTACCTGAATATTATGCAATTTTTACAACCTGAACTGATGGATGAGTTTCGCCAATATTTTGGAGATGAACGTCAAAGTTATTCAGAAGCATTGAAACGGCATTATGAGTATGGTGCGCCAAAAGATTGGCAAGAACGGTTTATTAGCACTTATGCCACTTCCCATCCTTGGGAGGATTGGGCAGAAACATGGGCACATTATTTACATATTATGGAAACACTTGAAACCGCGTACTATGCTGGGTTACGTGTGGATGGAAATGGTACGACTTTAGCGAGTATGTCGTTTAAAGAATGCCCGATTGGTGGTCAAGATTTTGAACATATTTTAGAAAATTGGATTACCTTAACATTCAATTTAAATGCACTAAATAGAAGCATGGGTTTGGAAGATGCCTATCCATTTAAGCTTACAGAAACGGTAAAAGATAAACTTCGATTTATTCATCGGCATGTTTTAGATAAAGTATTTAAATAACAGAGTTGTATTTAACAGCAATAAAAAACCAAGCCTGAAGATAGGCTTGGTTTTTTATTGGAATGATTATGTATTAAGCGATTTTCATCGTACCCAACTCTTCAAAACGCGCATGCCATGACAATGCTTCTCTCAGCAAATGTGGGGTTTGACCACCCTGCTGACAAGCACGATCATAATAATCATTGAGGGCATCGCGATAATCAGGATGCGCACAAATATCAATAATTTTGCGGGCACGTTCACGCGGTGCTAAACCACGTAAGTCTGCTAAACCTTGCTCTGTCACTAAAATATCGACATCGTGATCAGTATGATCCGTGTGTCCTACCATCGGTACAACTGACGAAATTGCGCCACCTTTGGCATAAGACTTTGTCACAAAAATCGCGATATGTGCATGACGGGTAAAGTCGCCTGAACCGCCAATACCATTCATCATTTTGGTACCCGTGACATGGGTCGAATTTACATTGCCATAAATATCAAATTCTAAAGCCGTATTAATCGCTATAATCCCTAAGCGACGAATTAATTCAGGATTATTAGATATTTCTTGCGGACGTAGCACAATCTTATCTTTGTATTGATCAAAATTACCAAGGACACGTGCCGCACATGCATCGGTCAGCGTCATTGAACAACCTGATGCAAAGGTCATTTTGCCCGAATCAATCAATTGGAAGGTACAGTCTTGCAAAACTTCTGAATACATCTGCAAATTACTAAAACTTGAATGCTCAAAGCCAGCAAAGACGGCATTGGCAACTGAACCGACACCCGATTGTAAAGGCCCCAAGTTTTCAGGTAAGCGCCCTAATGCAACTTCTTGCTCAAAGAAATGAATCAAGTGTTTGGCAATGGCTAAAGTGTCTTCATCTGGTTGATCCATACCAAAAGAGGTATCAGGGATTTCATTCATCACAATTGCAGCAATTTTTTCAGGCGCAATGTGAATGCCAATGCTTCCAATACGATCACTTGATTGAATGAGTGGAATTGGACCACGATTTGGACGGGTTTTCGGTACATAAATATCATGTACGCCTTCCAATACTGGACTGATGGTGGTATCAATTTCGATAATCACCCGATCTGCCATTTCGATGAAATTCGCAGAATTGCCACAAGACGCCGTGGGAATAATTTGTCCATCTTCAGTAATTGCAGTCGCAGCTACAATGGCAACATTGATCCCTGCCAAGTTTTTATGACGAATATTGTCTGCCATTTCAGATAAATGCTGATCGATATACATCACTTCGCCAGCATTGATGGCTTTACGCAGAATCGGATCGGCTTGATAGGGATAACGGCGTTCAATTGCACCTGATTCACTCAGCTTACCATCAATACGATTGCCGAGACTGGCACCTGTGGCAAGCGTAATTTTCATTGGATGGGTCTTGGCATATTCCGCAAGTGCTAAAGGCATTGTTTTGGCCTCACCTGCACCACCAAAACCACTCATACCCACCACATCACCATCGTGAATCAATTCAAGGGCTTTTTCTGCCGAAACCACTTTATCGTGCAGCGGGAGGAAACGAATACGATCTAAACCTGTCATAACAAAATCTCAAAAATAAACAGCTCAATGGTTGATGCTCCTAGCGCACTAAAAGCATAAAAGATGGGCTTATCTAAAAAATGTCGCTTTTGCGCTTAAATCAATTCAACAGCGATGGCTGTCGCTTCACCACCGCCAATACACAGTGCTGCAATGCCTTTTTTGCCCCCTGTACGTTTTAAGGCATGAATCAAAGTCACGACAATGCGTGAACCTGATGAACCTAGCGGATGACCAAGCGCACATGCACCACCGTTGATGTTTACTTTTTCGGGATCAAGATCAAAGGCATCCATCGCTGCCATCGTGACCATTGCGAAAGCTTCATTCACTTCCCAAAGATCGACATCTTTTACATCCCAACCTGTTTGCTTTAATACTTTTTCAATCGCGCCCACAGGTGCAATAGTAAACTCTGATGGGTGTTGCGAGTGACTTGCATAAGCCATAACCTTGGCAAGCGGCGTTAAACCAAGCGCTAATGCAATCTCGTTTGACGTCACCACAAGTGCAGATGCACCATCAGAAATTGAGCTGGCATTTGCAGCTGTAATTGTGCCGTCTTTTTTAAATGCAGGACGTAATGTTGGGATTTTGTCTGCTTTGGCATTTAAAGGTTGTTCATCCTGCTCAACCACCACCTCACCTTGACGTGATTTGACCGTTACAGGCACAATTTCCGCTTTAAAGAAACCGTCATTTACTGCCGTAACAGCTTTGTTTAATGAAGTAATGGCATACGCATCTTGTTGTTCACGCGTGTAGGCTTTCTTGTCTGCCATCTCTTGAGCCAAAATACCCATTGACAGACCTGTTTCTGCATCTTCCAAGCCCTCTTGGAACATGTGATCTGTGGCTTTGCCATGCCCCATACGTAAACCGGCACGGGCTTTTTCCATCAAATACGGCGCATTTGACATCGACTCCATGCCACCAGCCACTACAATCTTTGCTGATCCAGCTTTGATGGCATCTGCTGCTTGCATCACCGCTTTCATCCCTGAACCACAAATTTTATTGATGGTGGTTGCGCCAGTAGAATCGGGTAAGCCTGCTTGACGCATTGCTTGGCGTGCTGGACCTTGTTTTAAACCGGCAGGTAATACACAGCCCATAATCACTTCATCAATATCATTGGGTGCTAAACCCGCACGGTCAACAGCAGCCTTAATGACAACAGCGCCTAAATCTGGGGCGGTACAACTTGAAAGTGCACCTTGAAAACCACCCATTGCGGTACGTAATGCATCTACAATGACAATCATTTGAATTTCATCCATTTCTATTATTTGTTTTATAACATTGGAAAGTACATGACCTTCCAATGTGTTCCTTGTATGGGGCTCTTTTTAAGCTTGAGCTGTGAAATATGCTTCAGGAAGTTGCATGACTAAATCTGCACCGGCTTGAATACGCTGAATACGTGCCGTTAAGTCAGGCAGAACTTTGGCAACATAGTAGTCGGCAAGAACCAACTTATTTTGGAAGTAGCTATCTGTTTTCGCTGCTGCAGCTTGGCTGATGCGTGCATACATATAGACAAAGCTGAGCAAGCCCACTGCATGTAAATAATCGACCGCAATAGAGTTGGCAAAGTCAGGATTGAGTTTGGCTTGTTCCACGATGTAAGTGGTTAAATCTTCAAGCTGTTGGCACACATTCAACGTTGCTGCTTTAAGGCTTAAAGTATCGTCCATGCTTTGGGCAAATTCACGGATATCTGCAATGTATTCTGCAATATAAGCGCCTTGGCATTTTGTGGTTTTACGACCAATTAAATCGATGGCTTGAACGCCATTGGTGCCTTCATAAATTTGTGAGATACGTAAGTCACGAATACATTGTTCCATGCCCCATTCACGAATATAGCCATGCCCACCAAAGCACATTTGTGCTTCAAGAGCAGCATCTAAAGCTTTATCTGTTAAATATGCTTTAGCAATCGGTGTCAGTAATGCCACGCGGTCGGTTGCTTTACGTACTGCTTCAGGGTTGGTTGAATATTTGGTGATATCCAATTGTTGACCGACATAAACTGCAAATGCACGAGAAGCTTCATTATTGGCACGAATGTTTAATAACATACGGCGCACATCGCCATGCACTAAAATACTATCTGCGGGTTTTGACGGTGTTTTTGCACCTGTTGAGGCACGACCTTGTAGGCGGTCAGTGGCATATTGCGCCGCATTTTGATAAGCAAATTCAGCCGCACCAATCCCCTGAATCCCCATCGATAAACGTTCATAGTTCATCATGACAAACATGCCAGCAAGTCCTTCATTTTCCTTGCCGACCATAAAGCCTTTGGCACCATCAAAATTCATCACACATGTAGATGAGCCTTTAATACCCATTTTATGTTCGATTGAACCTGCGCTCACGGCATTACGCTCACCCAATGAACCATCTGAATTCACATTAAATTTTGGCACAATAAACAAAGAAATACCGCGTGAACCTGCGGGTGCATCAGGTGTTTTTGCTAAGACTAAATGCACAATGTTTTCAGATAAATCATGTTCACCACTAGTGATAAAAATTTTAGTGCCTGTCACATTGTAGCTACCATCCGCATTGGGTTCAGCTTTGGTTTTAATCAAACCTAAATCTGTACCTGAATGTGGCTCAGTTAAACACATCGTGCCTGACCATTCACCGGTATAGAATTTTGGTAAATAGGTTTCTTTTTGCGCTTGTGAAGCTCGGTCGTTAATTGCCATACCTGCACCCACAGTCAAAAGTGGATATAGCATGAATGATGGGTTAGTACTCCAAATCATTTCATCGGCAAGCACAGTGAGCATTTTCGGCATGTTCTGACCGCCCCATTCCTCACTTGCACCTAAACCAACCCAACCGCCTTCGGCGAATTGCTTAAAGGCTGCTTTAAAACCAGTAGGTGTAGTCACTTCACCATTTTTAAACTGAGCACCACCTTCTTCATCTGCTGGACGGTTTAAATCTAAAATGACGTTCTTTGAGAATTTTGCCATCTCTTCTAAAATAGCATTCGCCGTTGCCATATCTAAATGTGCAAGATTTTCATTCCCTTGCCAAAATTGTTCAGCTTTAAACACATCATTTAAAATGAAATCCATGTCTTTTAGAGGAGCATTATAAACCGGCATTTTTTAATTCCTATTGAAGGTTGTGACTCACGCATGACCATGCTTTTTTGACATAATCAAAGCATTTATTTTGAACAATATTTATCCATAAACATTCAAGCTATATATTGTTTTACTCGGTGTAATCTATTTTAAAGCTCATTTTAAAATATATACCCTTAGTATCTACTAATTCTGCTGAAAAACGATATATCCCTGTGATTTCTTGTAATTAAGTCCACTTTAAATCAAAGAAATAATTTTCAATATAATGATTAATTTTCAATCGAAATATTAAAAAATATAACACTGAAAATTCAACTCATTCAGAAAAGCAGATACTTTAAAATGCCATGACAATAGAATATTTAAACTAAAAAAGGAATGTTATTTAAGAAAATTGACCTCTAGGGTTCAACTTTCTTGACAAGTATTTATTTAAAACAGTATTTAGCTTTTAACATCACTCAAATGATGATTTAAAGTACAACACTAAGTGATTTTCACGACCTTAGTTTTATATGCATGATCTAAAATATTCGATAAGCTCAACTTGTTCACTTTCTCAACGTTTGGAACAATACAATGACCACGGTAAGGCAACAAAACTTTATTCAGCGTAAAGAAAAGATTCTCTCCATGGCTGAAAGCTTATTGCTTGACAATAATCAAGATATTACTTTGAGTGAGTTAGCAAATGAATTAGATATTGCAAAAGGAACGATTTATAAACATTTTAAGAGTAAAAACCAATTATATTTAGAGCTGATTATTCTTAATGAAAAAAGAATTTTAGAAATATCCAAAAAATATCATCACGATATTAAAAATTATGTATCGCAATATATGCTTTATCATATGCTTAATTCTAATCGAACGATTTTATTGCATAGTATTGAAGAAAGATTAACCAACAATGAAAGAAATCTGAAAGAGTTATTCCAAGAATTATATCAAGTGCGCGAAGAACGCATTATGCGTATTAAAGACATGACCAGTGAATATTTGGTTTCTTTAGAAAGTGCCATGTCTATTCGAGATTATCTCTCTTATATTTGGACCGTCACCCATGGTGCAGCTTTATTGCTCAATTCAACTCATTATCAAAAATCAATAGGTTCTCGAGAACGATTAATTAAGCTCTATATTAATCAAGCCCTCATGACGCCAGAGAAAATCACCCCAGAAAATAAAAGCCTCATATGAGGCTTTTATCAAATCACGCAGTCACTGGTGGGAAACCGTCTTCCGTTAATGCTGCAATCACGTCATCTTGACTGATCTGGGTTTCAACGTCGACTAATTTAGTCGCGACATCAATTGTCACCACTGCGTTTTGGTCTAATTCCTTAATGGTTGCAGTTACACTTCGCGCACAACCACCACATGTCATATTATCAATACGTAATTTCACTTCTAAGCTCCAAGTCTATGTTTAAAATTGAATACGATCATTCATTGCCCTGTTCAATGTGATTGAGAATATGACATTCCGCTTGCTCATTTCCGGCACATTGATCAACTGATTGCTGAAGAATTTCGACCATTCTTTGCATTTCTGCAATTTTTGCTTGTAACCATTCAATATGGCTTTCGGCTAATTTTTTGACATCACTACTTTGACGATTTTTATTTTGCCATAGCGTCAACAAATCTTTCATTTGTTCGGAAGAAAAACCCAATAGACGGGCTTGCTGAATAATACCTAACCGTTGTAGATCTTGATCATGATAGATGCGATAACCAGCATTCGTGCGCTCGGGTTCAGGCAGTAATCCAATCTGTTCATAATAACGAATCATTTTGGCAGATAAACCTGACTGTTTTGCCGCCTGACCAATATTCATACTTGCTCCTTAAAACGAGCGAGGTTAAAGCGTTTTAATCGTAAAGCATTCGAGATGACGAAAACTGATGACAATGCCATGGCTGCGGCTGCAAACATGGGTGACAGTAAAATGCCAAAGAATGGATATAAGATCCCTGCGGCAATTGGAATCAACGCCATATTATAAACAAAAGCCCAAAATAGATTCTGTTTGATATTGGTCATGGTGGCATGACTGATGGCAATCGCAGTCGCGACTTGTTGTAAGTTACCTGACATCAACACCACATCTGCGGCTTCAATTGCGATATCTGTTCCTGTCCCGACAGCAATACCCACATCGGATTGTGCCAATGCGGGTGCATCATTAATGCCATCTCCGACAAATGCCACTACACCAAACGTGTGTTGTAACTCACTGACAGCGTCAACTTTTTGTTGTGGTAAAAGCTCAGCAACCACATGATCAATATGAAGTTGTTTGGCAACGGCATGGGCTGTAAATGCATTGTCACCTGTCATCATGGCGACTTTTAAACCTTGAGCATGCAGCGCTTGAATGGCTGAATAAGTGGTACTTTTAATGGGATCGGAGACCGCAATGATCGCTGCGAGTTGCTGGTCAATCGCTACATAAATCGGGGTTTTCGCCAACTCACCCCATTGCTGTACCTGTATTTTGAAAGCACTGACATCAATACCCCATTGCTGCATGAGTTTTTCTGCACCAATATAGATGTGTACATCCAGCACCTTTGCCTGAATGCCCGCACCCGTGATGGCATTAAATTCGGTCACGTCTAAGAGTTTGATATTTTGTGTGTTTGCTGCTTGCACAATGGCATGTGCAATGGGATGTTCTGATTTAGCTTCCACTGAGGCGACTATTTGTAATACATATTCTGCGGTGAAATCAGGCATGATTTCTAGGTCAGTCAGTTCAGGTTTACCTTCAGTTAATGTGCCTGTTTTATCTACCGCAACGACACGACTTTGTTGCAAGCGTTGTAAGGCATCACCTTTACGAAATAAAACACCCAGTTCAGCGGCGCGTCCTGTTCCAACCATAATCGAAGTCGGTGTTGCTAAGCCCATGGCGCATGGACAGGCAATAATTAACACGGCAACGGCGTTGACCAAGGCATAACTGAAACTCGGTTCTGGACCAAAGATAAACCATAGAATAAAAGTGAAGAGTGCTAAGCCCATCACCACAGGGACAAACCATAAGGTGACTTTGTCCACCATGGTTTGAATGGGTAACTTTGCGCCTTGGGCGTGCTCGACCATTTGAATAATATGTGCAAGCACTGAGTCTTGCCCCACTCGGGTGGCACGGATGTCTAAACTACCATTTTGATTGATTGTACCGCCAATGACTTGGTCGCCCTGATGCTTGAATACAGCATGTGGCTCACCGCTGATCATGGCTTCATCAACATAGCTTTCTCCTGCAATGACTTCACCATCTACCGCAATTTTCTCACCAGGTTTGATGGCAATGATCATGCCTTGCTTTAATTCAGAGACAGGTAAATTGACCCAATCATTGCCCTGTTTTACCCGTGCTTCTTTAGGCTGCAAACCGATTAAATATTGAATCGCTTGTGATGTTTTGCCTTTGGCTTTGGCTTCCAAATAACGCCCAAGTAAAATTAAAGCGACAATCACCGCGGCTGCCTCAAAATACACATGCACGGTACTTATAGGTAATACGTTCGGGAAAAATGTCGCCACACATGAGAAGCTATAAGCTGCTAGTGTGCCAATCGCCACAAGTGAATTCATATCGGGCGCTCGCCGCCACAATGCTGGAATTCCATGCTGGTAAAAACGCCGTCCCGGTATTAAAAGCACAAGTGTGGTGAGGATCCACTGCAGATACCAACTATTTTGTGTGCCAATCGTATGGGCAATAAAATGATGAAATGCGGGAAATAAATGCCCGCCCATTTCTAAAAGAAATACAGGTAACGCTAAAAAAAATGCAATATAAAAATCATGCTTTAAGCTGTCTGCTTCGTTGGCTCTTTTTGCTTGAAGGCTTATTTGCTGTTTTTGATCTTGAGATTTTATTTTTGCGGTAAATCCAGATTTTTCAACGGCTTTAATTAATTCTTCTTCCAATAGATGAGAACCTTCAACAATGGCTTGTTCCGTCGCAAGATTCACATTGGCTCGAGTCACACCGGTCACTTTTAAAAGTGCTTTTTCCACACGTCCTACACAAGACGCACAGCTCATACCTTCTACAGAAAGTTCGATTGAATCATACTGAATATCAAAACCTGATGTTTGAATGGCTTTGATGAGACTGCTCGCTTCAATGTGACTCAGCATATGAACATGGGCTTTTTCAGTTGCCAAATTCACTTCGGCGGAAATCACACCATTGACTTTATTTAATGCTTTTTCGACACGTGCCACACAAGATGCACAACTCATGCCGACAATATTGAGCTCAAGCTGAGTCGTCGCAACATTAAAACCTGCTTTTTGGATAGATTGAATGATCTCTGAGAGAGCAATGAGATGCGTACTTTGAATATGGGCCTTTTCGGTGGCTAAATTGACCTGAGCTTCAGTCACCCCCGCTATTTTTTTTAAGGCTTTTTCGACACGTGCCACGCAAGATGCACAGCTCATGCCCTCAATGACAATCGATTGCTCGAATATTTGTGCTGTCGTGCTGTGTGGCATGTGCTCATCCTAAATTCATCTGAGTATCCTACTAGCTTAAACCTTCCCTGTATGGGAAGGTCAAGTCTGATTCACGGATAGACATAAAAAAGCCCGAGACAGGCTCAGGCTTTTAGAATAGTCAAGACACCATTATTCGGCAGAAATATTTTCAAATAAAATTGAAGATAAATAACGCTCACCGGCATCAGGAAGAATAACCACAATGTTTTTGCCTGCATTTTCAGGACGCGCTGCCAATTGAGCCGCTGCTGCCATTGCCGCACCACTTGAAATACCGACCAAAATTCCTTCTTGAGTCGCTGTTTTACGCGCCCATTCCACTGCATCAGTACTTTCAATGGCAATCACTTCATCCACCAAAGATAAATCTAAGTTACCCGGAATAAAGTTTGCGCCAATACCTTGGATTTTATGCGGTCCCGGTGTCAACGTTTCACCACGTTTCGCTTGACCAATAATAGGAGACTCAGCGGGTTCGACAGCCACTGAATAAATTGCTTTATTTTTGACTTGTTCAAAGTAACGCGAAATACCCGTAATTGTACCGCCTGTACCGACACCAGACACTAGGATGTCAACATTACCCCCAGTTGCTTCCCAAATTTCAGGACCTGTGGTTTGCTCATGAATTTTAGGATTGGCTGGGTTTTCAAATTGTTGTGGCAAGAAATAAGTTTCAGGCTGTTCAGTCACAAGGCGAACCGCTTCATCGACTGCACCTTTCATGCCTTTTGCAGGTTCTGTCAAAATCAGATTCGCACCCAATGCTTTAACCACTTTACGGCGTTCAATACTCATGCTAGCAGGCATCGTCAATGTAATATCATACCCTTTTGCAGCAGCAACAAATGCTAAAGCAATCCCCGTATTACCACTGGTCGGTTCAACAATATGCATGCCCGGTTTTAACTTACCAGACTTTTCAGCATCCGCAATGAGTGCTGCACCGACACGGCATTTTACTGAAAATGCCGGGTTACGGCTTTCAATTTTAGCCAAAACAGTTGCACCACCTTGAATGGCACGGTTAATTCGTACCAAAGGTGTATTCCCAATGGCTTCGGCATTATTGTTATATACCGCGATGCCCAAATTACTAGGTGTTGGAAAAGCTGAATCTGTGGTCATGTCAATATCCCTAATCTTCTATATTTAAGATGATGGCGCATCGTACAATCAAAGCGAATATTTGTGCCGCCTTAATAGCAAACGCGCATAAACATATATGTTTGATGACTTAAATTATATGCCTTAAATCGTCATTTAGGCGTTTCAATCTTGTATAAAGATATAATTTTTCTTGATATTAAAATTCACAAAAAGCCATTAAAAATGGGCACTTTTGGCAATGTGTGAAAGCAAGTGCCACCTATAATCAAAAGGCAGTTTTTACCGTTTGGATATCGCAATGAAAAATGATCTCGAAATCACCACTATGGGTGGTTCTTCTGATCTTGTGCTCTGCATGTTAAAGGCACTTGCCAATAACGATCGACTGAATATTTTGTGCCATCTCACCAAAGCTGAATTAAATGTGAGTCAAATTGAACAGATTACGGGAATTAAACAGCCGACACTGTCACAACAATTGATGATTCTACGTAAAAGTGATGTCGTGTCTACGCGTCGTGATGGCAAGCAAATTTATTACGCTATTAAAGATCAGCATATGATTGTGCTGTTACATACCTTATGCCAACTGTATGGTCAACAAGCAGAGAAAACACGTTTAGATCAAGCATCATAATTCTAATTTATTGATTTAATTACATCTTATACTTTTAATTTTCTGTATTGAAAGTATTTCATATCAGCTTTTGAAATTTATTTCATACAGCTCAGCACGATTTCATCCAAGACTTATTAGCACTTTTTATGCATAATATATCTATATTTGTGATTTAGACCGTGATATGCCTGACCTTAAGCCCAACATATTCCATAAATTGCCTGCTTGGGCATGGCTAAGCCAATATAATTCGGTCAAATTCAAATCTGATGCGTTGGCATCTTTAATTGTGGTGGCAATGCTCGTCCCACAAGGCATGGCATACGCGATGTTGGCAGGTCTCCCCCCAATTATGGGACTCTATGCCAGCATCCTCCCCATGTTGGTTTACGCGATGCTCGGGGGGAGTACCACTCTGTCGATTGGTCCCGTTGCCATTATCTCAATGATGACTTTTGCCACCCTGAATCCACTGTTTGAGGTCGGTTCTCCGGTTTATATTGAAGCAGCCATGCTGTTGGCACTCATGGTCGGGATCATTTCTTTTTTGCTTGGGGTGTGTCGTTTTGGCTTCCTGATTCAACTGATCAGCCATCCTGTTATTAAAAGTTTTATTATTGCTTCCGCGCTGCTTATTGCATTGGGACAATTAAAATTTTTGGTCGCTGTTCCCTTAAATGCCAATAATCTCATCGAATTTATTCAGAGTAGTATTCAATATGTGCATCTCATGCATTGGCCCAGCCTTGCCTTTGGTTTGCTGTCTATTTTGCTTTTGATCTATGTGCCAAAACTACTGAAATCACAAGCTGTATTGAACCGAGTTGGCTCAACCGAATATTTGGTACGTGCCATTCCACTGCTCTTAGTGGGTTGCGGTATTGCAGCCGTACTATTTTTCGGTTTAAGTGAAAAAGGGATTCAAACGGTCGGTCTCATTCCATCTGGTTTTCCACCTTTAGGATTGCCACATTGGAATTGGCAACTGGTTATGCAGTTATTGCCCGGTGCAACCATGATTGCGATGATTAGTTTTGTCGAATCATTGTCTATTGCTCAAGCCACTGCCTTACAACAACGCAGCCAACTCAATAGTAACCAAGAACTCATTGCTTTAGGCGTGGCGAATCTCAGTGCGGGCATCAGCTCTGCTTTCCCTGTAACGGGAAGTTTGTCGCGTACCGTGGTGAATGCCGATGCTGGTGCTAAAACACCGATGGCAGGGATTTTGTCTTCATTGCTGATTATTGTGGTTAGTTTATTTTTTACTGACTTTTTTGAAGATTTACCGTTAACTATTTTAGCGGCGACCATTATTGTCTCCATTTGGAAACTCGTCGACTTTTCGCCTTTTATTGATGCTTGGCGCTACTCCAGAGCAGATGGTATTGCCATGTGGATTACCTTCTTTGGTGTCGTGCTGATTGATATTTCGACCGGTCTGATGATTGGAATTGTCTCGACATTTATCTTGATGCTTTGGCGGATCAGTCGTCCACATATGGCGGTGGTCGGTTTGGTTGAAGGTACACAGCATTTCCGTAACATTCAACGACATCAGGTCATGACCTCTGCACATGTTCTATCATTACGTATTGATGAAAATTTAACTTTCTTAAATGCTAACGCATTAAAAGGTTATTTAATTAATCAGCTGAGTCGTACCAATGATATCAAGCATGTGATTTTAAACTGTTCAAGTATCAGCGCGATTGATTTAAGCGCCTTAGAAATGTTGGAAGATTTAAATGCTGAATTATCAAAATTGAATATTCGATTACATTTTGCAGAAGTCAAAGGTCCAGTGATGGATCATTTACAAGGCTCAAAACTACTTACACATTTAAGTGGTCGTATTTATTTAACCCACTTCCAAGCTATTCAAGATATTTCACCAGAAATTTTTGAACACAATAAAGATTACAGTATTTGAAAATATGACTTCTATTGCCATTTTTTAAAGCGAATTGACGTATTTTATTGCGCTTTTAAGCGTGATATAAAATGAATTTATCACTTTTAAAATGGCATTTAATTTCAAAATAGTGATAAACGGAAAATGTTAAATTTGTAATAAAAATCAACTATTTTGATTAAATTTAAATCATTTAAACGTGTATTATCTCAAATTAATATCTTTATTTTCATAAGCTTAGATTTTATCTAAAAATATATTTTAAGCCAATTGATATTTAAGTATAAAATAGTCGAAATTTTTCCGAATTAGCCCTCGTAATTTCAACAAGGCAACTTTATGTTCTCTGCTCTTACGCGTATGAGTTTAGTCTCCCGTATTATTATCGCCATTATTCTTGGTGTTGCTGTCGCAATCTTCTTTCCAGAATTTGCACCAAACCTAAGTTTGCTTGGTGATTTATTCATTAAAGCACTGAAATCTGTCGCGCCTATTTTAGTTTTCATTTTAGTTTTAGCATCCATTGCGAACTTTAAAGTGGGTCAGAGCAACGATAAAATAAAACCAATTATGTATATGTACGGCGCAGGCATGTTCCTTGCTGCCTTAAGTGCTGTCATTGCCAGTATTTTATTCCCAAGTACATTATTCCTCGATGCTGCTGCTCAAGGTGATTTCCAGCCACCGGGCAGCTTGGTTCAAATTTTAAGAAATTTACTTCTAAGTTTTGTCGCAAACCCAGTAACTGCAATTGCTGAAGCTAACTTTATTGGTATTTTAGCGTGGTCAGTCGCATTAGGGATTGCTTTCCGTCATGCATCAGACACCACTAAAATCTGCTTAAATGATGCAGCGAATGCCATTAACCATGTGATTCGTCTGGTGATTAGTTTTGCTCCGGTAGGTATCTTTGGTTTAGTGGCCGTGACATTTGCGGAAGCGGGCTTAGATACTTTAGCAAGCTATGCACATCTACTTGCTGTATTGATTGGTACGATGGCATTTGTGGCACTGGTGATCAATCCGTTTATGGTGGCCATTGTTTCGCGCAAAAACCCCTACCCATTGGTGTTGACTTGTTTACGTGAAAGCGGCATTACTGCGTTCTTTACCCGTAGTTCGGCGGCTAATATTCCTGTGAATATGGATTTAGCAAAACGTTTGGGTGTATCGGAATCTACATCAAGTGTCGCAATTCCACTCGGTGCTGCTATTAATATGGCAGGTGCGTCTGTGACCATTACCATTTTGTCATTAGCGGCTGTGTATACGCTAGGCATTGATGTTGATTTCACGACCATGCTTATTCTTTCAGTGGTCGCGACTGTTTCAGCATGTGGTGCTTCAGGTGTTGCCGGCGGTTCTTTACTTCTCATTCCAGTTGCTTGTGGTCTGTTTGGCATTTCAACTGATGTAGCCATGCAAGTGGTTGCGATTGGTATGGTGATTAGCGTGCTTCAAGACTCAACAGAAACTGCCCTCAATTCATCAACTGATGTTTTGTTTACTGCTGCAGTAGATCTTGCTAAAAAATAATCATATATTGAAAAATAAAATTATTTTTCAATATTAAAGTTATGCCATTACAACGTTTACCGTTATGGGTACAACTCGGTGCATTTTTCCTTTCGCTGAATGCGGGCATGATCAATGTACTGGGTTTAATTACCGTTTTGCATCAATCCGTTTCACATATGACAGGCAATGTCAGTATGTTAGGTATGGCGCTGCTCGACGGTAATCTTGAATTTGTTATATTCCTTGTTTTGGTTATTCTGAGCTATATCATAGGCTCAGTCTTAAGCGGGTTTATTATTGGAAATAGTCACTTTCACTTAGGGCTCCGTTATGGATCTCCCTTAAGTTTAGTGGCTTTTTTTATATTCGTTTGTTGGCTATTGCTTCCCGTTCTTCCGCGTTATGCCTTACTTTTTGCATGTGTGGCAATGGGTGTACAAAATGCCATGATCAGTCATTATCAAGGTGCGATCATTCGCACCACACATTTATCAGGTGTACTCACTGATTTAGGTTTGGCACTTGGTTATCGCCTACGTGGACTTCAAGTCGATAGAAAACGTGTTACCCTGCATTTATTGATCTTTTTTGGATTTTTAATGGGTGGAATCCTTGCCAGTTGGATTTATCCTTTATTAAAATTAAACGCATTCTTGATTCCAGTGCTGCTCGGCTTTAGCTTAAGCCTGATTTATTGGATCTTTTATTTACGTTATCGACATCAACACAGTTAGTTTTGGAAAATATTATGGTTAAAAATGCATTACAGGCGCAGTTGCTGAAAGCGGGTCTGGTCGATAACAAAAAAGCGAAAAAGTTGTCTAAACAAGCGGTACATGAAAAACGTACTGGTGACGGCAGTGAGGCTGAAATTAAAGCCAATATTGAAAAAGCCAAACAAGAGAAATTGGCAAAAGATCATGCCATTGAGCAAGAGAAAAAAGCTCTTTTGCAAGAAAAAGAGTTGAAAGCCGCAATTATGCAAATGATTCAGCAGCATAAAATTCGCGATACCGACGGCGAAATTTCTTATCAATTTATTGATGAGAAAATTAAAAAGATTTATCTCAATCAGCAAATTTATAATGCATTGGTTGCAGGGAGTCTGGTAATTGCACGAGACAATGAAAGCTATGCAATTTTACCGAAAGCCCTTGCCGATCGTATTAATGCGAAAATGGAAGGCTTCATTATTGTGAATAATTCTGAAAAGAATGAACAAACCACAGATGAAGAAGATCCATACGCAGCATATGTGATTCCTGATGATTTAATGTGGTAATGTTTTGAGGCAGAAATGATGGCTCGAAAGCCATTATTTGCATCAATTAATATTCGTCATTAGATTTTAGTTAAAAATAAAGCCTGCTTAACTCTCCCAAACTAAGCAGGCTTTCACACATATCTATATCATTGTTTTTTTATTTTTGGAGTGCGATTAAGATAGCAGCTCATGAATTTTTTTAAGTATGCTTTATATAACTTGTCTGTATCTAAATGTTCTAATTAAGTTATATTTATCAAAAACTTGTACAATTTATAAGCAACCATCCTTAGAAATCGCCATACTGTGTTTATTCTTTCACCCATACTTTCTTATACGTCACTTTTACAGTATCGCCTATTTGGCATAGTGGATATCCGTAAATATATTGATGACTGAACAGATATTCATTTTGAATTAAAGTACATTGAAAGATTGACCTCATCATCGCTGTCTAGCAAAGGTATTTTCCGCATGTTTAAATGGTTTGAAAATCTGGTAGATCCCTATCCTACGCAAAACCTCAACCAACCATTACCTAAAACATTCTTTGCCTTTGTTTGGCAGGCAGCAACAGGTGTACGCCGTTATTTGCTGATTTTGGTGTTGTGTACCGCAGGTGCAGCAACGTTTGAGGCTTTGCTGTATGCGAAAATTGGTGATTTGGTCAATTGGCTCAGTAAAAGCCAACCTGAAACTTTTTTAGATCAACATGCTAGCAACTTAACCCTACTCGCCATCATCCTATTTGCGAATATCTTCTTCGCTAGCGCGCAATCTATCGTAAAGCATCAGATTTTATACAGTAATTTCCCAATGCGTCTGCGTTGGAGATTTCATAATCTATTACTGAAGCAAAGTTTGGACTTTTTCCATAATGATTTTGCAGGACGTTTATCGGCAAAAGTCATGCAAACCGCTTTGGCTGTGCGTGAGTTTTGGGTCATTCTGGGCGATATGTTGGCGTATGTGCTGATTTACTTCGTCACAATTAATATTGTATTGGGTGCTATCTCACCTTATTTAATGCTGCCGCTGTTTATTTGGCTCATTTTATTCGTCAGTGCCGCGCTGTATTTTATTCCAAAATTGAGCAAAATCTCTAATGCGCAAGCCGATGCACGTGCTGTGATGACGGGTCGTATTACTGACGCTTATACCAATATTCAAACGGTAAAATTATTTGCGCATGCGGGACGTGAAAGCCAATATGCCAAATTGTCTATGCAAGAATTTATGGTTACAGTCCATAAGCAAATGCGTTTAGGTGCACAATATGAAATCACAATTTTGTGTTTGAGTGTGGTGTTATATGGTGGCGTTCTCGGCACTGCCATTTGGCTATGGATGCAAGGACAAGCCCAGCTCGGTATTATTGCAGCAACTACAGCAATGGTGCTAAAGCTCAACAGCATCGCTGAATTTATGATGTGGCAAACCTCTGCATTGTTTGAAAATGTCGGTACCATTCAAGATGGTATGAAAACACTGGGACGTCCGATTAATATTCAAGATAAACCGGGTGCAGAAGATTTAAAACTCACTCATGGTGAAATTAAATTTGATCAAGTGAGCTTTGCTTATAACGATAAAAATGTTATTCAGAATTTTGACTTAACCATTCGACCGGGCGAAAAAATTGGGATTGTTGGACGCTCTGGTGCGGGTAAATCGACCCTGATTCAACTCTTATTAAATTTCTACAGCTTAGGCAAAGGTCGTATTCTCATTGATGGGCAAAATATTGAAGATATAACCCAAGACAGTTTGCGAAAAAATATTGCCCTCGTCACACAAGATACGTCCTTATTGCATCGCAGCGTGGCAGAAAATATTAAATACGGTCGTCCTGATGCCTCAGATGAAGAAATGTATGAAGCTGTGCGTAAAGCCAAAGCTGAAGAATTTATTCCACATTTAACCGATTTACGCGGTAAAAAAGGTTATGAGGCTTATGTTGGTGAACGTGGCGTCAAACTGTCTGGTGGACAACGCCAACGAATTGCCATTGCCCGTGTCTTCTTAAAAGATGCACCGATTTTAATTTTAGATGAAGCGACCAGTGCTTTAGACTCGGAAGTTGAAGCAGCCATTCAAAATAGTTTGGATGACTTAATGCAAAATAAAACCGTGATTGCCATTGCGCACCGACTGTCGACTATTGCGCAAATGGATCGTTTGATTGTGCTGGATCAAGGTCGCATTGTGGAACAAGGCACGCACGACGAATTGGTCGCATTAAATGGAATTTATGCGCAGCTTTGGCAACGCCAAACTGGCGGATTTTTAATTGAATCATAGATTAAACAAGGATGATGTGAATGTTGTATTTGGAAGACTTGAACTTAAATGATGTATTTGAAAGTCGACGTTATGTGATGACTTTAGATGAAATTTTGGATTTTGCAGAACGCTATGATCCGCAAGTCTTCCATACCGATGCAGAAGCAGCTAAGCAACATCCGATTTTTCAAGGTTTAGCAGCAAGCGGTTGGCATACAGCAGCTGTGGTCATGCGTTTATGGACAGAATGTTTTCCAGTGGCTTATGGATTAATTGGTTCAGAGTCACATTTACGTTGGCCTCGACCGACACGTGCCCATGATGAAATCCGAGTTCATGTGCATATTAGCGATATTCAGCCCTCTAAAAGAAAGCTTGATCGAGGAATTGTGACCTATGAGACACAAGCTTTGAATCAAAAAGATGAGGTTTTATTGCAATCTTCGACTAAAATTCTTGTGTTTAAACGAGAATTTAGCGCAAATTAGTTTGATTTTCCTCTATGAATCAAGCTAATCTGCTTGAGTGACGCAGACAATCTAAAACGTATTGTCTGACAATTTTAACTCAAAAATAAACTGTTTCATGACAGTATAAATTTATAAATAAAAAAATTGAGCACTTGCAACGGATCGCGCATGAAAACAATTGTTCCTCGTCAAGACCAAGGTATTCCCGGTGTTTATGGTCTTTTACTTCTCGATGTTATTTCCCGCTGGGGCTATAACGATGAATCTTTATTTACACCGTTTGGTCTAAATAGCGAACAATTGGCTGACCCTGACTATCGTATTCCAACCCCTGTTGCCAATGAGCTTGTTAAACATGCCTTGAAACTTACTGGTGAGCCAACGTTAGGCTATCACTTGGGTACGCAAATGCGGATCTCAATTCATGGCTTCATTGGCTATGCCATTATGACCGCAAAAGACATTACAGATGCTTTAGTACTTGCAAACCGTTTTGTACAGTTACGTATGCCATTTTTACAGCTGTTTTTTTCTACCTTTGGTGCGAAAGCCAGTGTTCAATTACAAACGGATGTTCTGCTTGAACCACTACGTACCGAGATTTCTATCGCCTTGATTATCGGGATGATCACAATGTCGAGCGCGATTACAGGGATTGAAAATGCCAGTGGTGACATTGATTTTGACTTTAAAAAGCCAGAAGGCTTTGATCGCTTTATGGCAAAACTGCCCTACCATCAATTTCGTTTTGAACAACCGCATTTGCTGCTGAGTTTCGATAAAAGCTATTTAATGAATAAATTGGTACATGCCGATCCAATTGCCAGTCAAATTGCTATTAATCAATGTGAAGCAGAACTTTCAGCACTGGGTGAACGTCATCGTATTGCCATGCGCGTGCGTGATATTTTGACCCATTCCGAGCAGCACTATTTAAGCATTGAAAATGTAGCCGAACGTTTGCATATGTCAGACCGCACCTTAAAACGCCAATTGGCTGCGGAAGGTACATCGTTTTCAACTTTAGTGGATGAAGTACGTTATCGCCATGCCACGTCATTACTCTCACGTACCGATTTCACCCTTGAACAAATTGCCGATGAACTCGGATACAGTGATGTGGCGAATTTTAGTCGTGCATTTAAACGTTGGAGCGGTCGTAGTCCAAGCAATTGGCGTAAAGATCCTTATTTATAAGCATGGATAAGCCTTTTGTTTTAGCGCAAAAGAAGGTATAAATCATCTCAAAAATAATCTTTAGTAATTTCGGGAGTTATCCATGAATCATCCTTCAGAATTAAAGTACGCACGTACACATGAATGGGTACGTATCGAAGGTGATCTTGTTGTTACGGGTATTTCAGACCATGCACAGGATGCACTCGGTGATTTGGTTTATGTCGAAGCACCTGACTTAAACGCACATATTACGGTGGGTGAACAAGCGGGTGTGGTCGAGTCTGTTAAAACAGCATCGGATATTCATGCACCCATTTCAGGCACTGTGGTTGAGATCAATCCAGATTTAGAAGATGATCCTGATTTTATTAATGATGATCCGTATGGCAAAGGTTGGATTTATAAAATCAAACCTGACAATATTGCTGATGTTGAAGCACTGCTTTCCAATACAGATTATGAAGCGGGTCTCTAAGAGATCATGTCAATGAACCAGTCTTTTGACTGGTTTTTTTATCGCTGAAATATGCTCAAATAGGGTAAATTGTATAAAAATTGATTTTAAATCGATTTATTATTATACTTTTCAAATATTTTTCCGCTTTTAATTCTCTCGCAGCGTAAATAAATCTGTGGTCAAAACAACAATGACATGCCGCATGATTTTATTTCTAGCGTATCACCTTACGTTTTAGGACTCCTATGAACGCCTCATCAGCGCCGTTGTGGACAAAGTCATTTATACTTTGTTTAGCCAATAACCTGTTTTTATTTATTTTTTATTTTGCACAAACCACGATTCTCCCTGTTTATATTTTAAATGATTTAGGTGGTACGCTCACTGAAGCTGGTCTTGCTATGACCTTGTTTATGGCGGCAGCGATTATCGTACGTCCATTTAGCGGTTTGATCATTGAAAAATTTGGTGTACGTAAAACTTTAATTCTTTCCGAGACTTTTTTTAGTTTATTCTCGTTGGCTTATTTGCTTGCAGATAACCTTACGCTGTTACTGATTATTCGTTTTATACACGGCATTTGGTTCAGTATCTTATCAACCGTGGTCGTTCCCGTCGTGAATCAGTTTATTCCTGAAAAACGTAAAGGCGAAGGCATGGGTTATTTCGTCATGTCAATTAATTTAGGCATTGTCCTTGGTCCCTTCTTGGGTTTAAGTTTAATTCAGTATTTCAGTTATTTGAACATTACGGCTTTACTCGCTGCGATGGTGCTTTTTGGCTTTATTTTTTGCTTCTTTATTCCCATTAAAGAGCCTTCAAAACCGAAGAAAGTACAGAGCTCTGGCTCTATTTTTCAACTCAGCCATTTTGTTGAGAAAAAGGCAGTGCCGATTGCTTTACTTGCCATGCTGATTTCATTTTCTTATGCCAGCATCATGTCATTTATTGCCCCTTTTGCTGCTTCAAAAAATCTGATGCCATATGCAGGACTCTTTTTCATCGTATTTGCTTTTTCTATGATGAGCTTAAGACCAATTACCGGCAAAATTTACGATCAAAAAGGTCCACAATATGTGATTTATCCAGCACTGATTGCCTTTAGTATTGGCTTGTTTATTTTAAGTCAAATTGAAACTTTGACAGGCTTCTTGATTGCAGCCGTGTTTATTGGTTTGGGCTTTGGTAGTGCACAGCCGTGTATTCAAACCCTTGCATTACAACGTGCACCCAAACATCGAATTGGACATGCTACATCGACTTTCTATACGCTATATGATTTGGGTATTGCGATTGGTTCAACGGTGGTCGGGCTCATGATTGCAGCACAAAGTTATAGTTTTGCTTATATTTGCTGTGGCATTCTAAGTTTAATCAGTGTCTTCTACTTTAAGTTCTTTGTGCAAGCACGTCCTGCGACCTAGTCTAAACCACCTTAAAATGATAAAAGGGACGCGATGCGTCCCTTTTATTTAAGCAGATTCTTGGTTTTCGTCTTCGTTTTCTTCTTTTTTAGGTTCTTCATACATCGTAAAGGCGGTCGCTGCTGCATCTTGCGAAGCATGCCTTCTTTGCCCTTTGAGTTTGATCTGCAACCTTAATTCATTGGTCGAATCGGCATTGCGTAAGGCTTCTTCATAAGAAATTGCACCTTCGTTATATAAATCAAAGAGTGCCTGATCAAAGGTTTGCATGCCCAATTCACGTGACTTTGACATAATACCTTTTAGCTCATGGAATTCGCCTTTGAGAATTAAATCTGAAATAAGGGGGGTATTCAGCATAATTTCAATAGCAGCACGACGCCCTTGGCCATCTTCTGTCCGAATTAAACGCTGTGAAATAATCGCTTTCATATTCGATGATAAATCCATCAATAATTGATTACGGCGTTCCTCTGGGAAAAAGTTAATAATCCGATCAAGAGTTTGATTTGCATTATTTGA
The DNA here is from genome assembly GCF_009557235.1 of Acinetobacter wanghuae. Classification (NCBI taxonomy): domain Bacteria; kingdom Pseudomonadati; phylum Pseudomonadota; class Gammaproteobacteria; order Moraxellales; family Moraxellaceae; genus Acinetobacter; species Acinetobacter wanghuae. Next base: position 1,440,960 of record NZ_CP045650.1, read on the forward strand.
GTGTAGCGTTCCTAAACATAAATGGCCCGTTTCAGCAAAAGCAATTGCATGTTCCATGGTTTCAGTATCGCGAATCTCACCAATCAAGATCACGTCAGGTGCTTGACGTAAGGTGTTTTTCAGTGCGTTATGCCATGAATGACAATCGACGCCCACTTCACGATGCGTAATCATCGACTTTTTGTGTTTATGTACGTATTCGACTGGATCTTCAACGGTAATAATATGTCCTGCTGAATTTTCATTACGGTAGTCGATCATGGCAGCCAGTGAGGTTGATTTACCTGAACCCGTGCCACCGACAACAAGTACTAACCCACGTTTTTCCATAATTACGGATTTAAGTGACTCTGGAAGTTTAAGTTTTTGAAAATTTGGAATTTCTGCAGTAATGGTTCGAATCACCATGCCTACATTCAACTGTTGTTGAAACACATTCACGCGAAAACGCGATACACCGGGAACGGTAATCGCAAAATTACACTCAAGCTCTGTTTCGAATTCTTTACGTTGCCGTTCATTCATTAAACCATAGGCAAATAGCTTGGTTTTCTCCGCGGTCAATGTCTGTTGCCCGAAAGGTTTCATCAAACCTTGATGCTTAATACTGGGTGGAAAATCAGCCGTGATAAACAGATCCGAACCGCCGTATTCAACCACTTTGGTTAGCATATGATGCATAAAGCGTTGTGCTTCTTCTAATAGTTCTGCTGTAAACATGATTTATCCTTTTCATCTGCACATCCTAGACGCTCAAATACATGAGTAATCTATGGAAATATCTTATTTATTTCATTGTGCAGGGTTTTAGTAAAACAGACAAATAGAATTGATTTATAAAGAAAATAATTTATTTTAAATGTGAATTAGATCAAGTAATGAAGGCATTTATTGTTGTTTATCTTATTTTTTTATGGGCACAAAAAGGCTTTCCTCAGCATGTCCCCAAGGAAAGCCATTTTAACATGTTACGCACTACGTTTTAATGCTGTAACACGAAGTAAATCTGCGGTATCGAGCAGTAAAGTTTTAGTTTTTTCCCAACCTAAACAGCCATCTGTGACAGATTGACCATATGTCATATTGTTTGATATTTTTTGATTGCCATCAACCAAATGACTTTCTAGCATCACACCGCGTACATTGCTGTGTGACCGTTCAGCCACAATGCGTGCCAATACTTCTGGCTGCTGCATTGGATCTTTCGCACTATTGCCATGGCTGCAATCAATCACTAATGCAGGTAATTCCATTTGAGATTTTACCTTGATCTTTTCAATTTCAGCTAAGGCGTAGTTGGGTCCGGTATTTGAACCACGTAAAATTAAATGTGCCTTCGGATTACCTGCCGAATTTAAAATACTCGGTAAACCTGATTGGCTCAGACCCATGAATTGATGGGAATGTGAAGCAGATTGAATCGCATCAAGTGCAATTTGAATCGAACCATCCGTACCATTTTTGAAGCCAATGCTGTATGGCATATGGCTTGAAATTTCACGGTGAATTTGTGATTCACTGGTACGCGCGCCAATCGCCCCCCAACTTAATAAATCATCGAAATATGCAGTTGCCATTGGACTTAGAATTTCTGAGGAAATTGGTAAACCCATTTCAATAATTTTTAGGTACAAGGCACGTGAACGTTCTAGCCCTAATTGCATATCTGAAGAACCATCTAGATTTGGATCGTAAAGGAAACCTTTCCAGCCAACGGTTGTACGCGGTTTTTCAATATATGCACGCATCACCAATAAGATTTGATCAGATACGTCATGTTGTAATTGTTTTAATTTTTCTGCGTATTCAAGTGCGGATTTTTCATCATGAATGGAGCATGGACCTGTAATCACCAACAGGCGATGATCTTTGCCATCTAAAATATCTTGGATGCTTTGTCGTTGATGAGCAATGTGTTGCGCCAATTGCGGAGACAGTGGCAATTGTGCTTTCAACTGCTCTGGTACAGCTAATGTGATTTCTGTTTGATTTTGTTTTGAAGTATTTACAGTGTTCATGTCTTTCTTTCCTTGGGACTGATCATACAGTCCATACTTTTATTTGAGCGTTATGGGTCTTTGTAGCTGCATTGCGAGGTTCATCACCTTGTTAAAGTAAGACCAATAAAAGTTGCTAAAATAAAAGTAGTTAAAAGTTGTCATGGCTGTCTCCAAAAAATATTTATAAATCACATGCATAAAAAAACCTGACCAGGGTTGCCGATCAGGTATTAACTTGGTGGGCAACCTTTTCTCTGCCCGAACACGTTCAGGCAACTATCTAAATTGCCAAAAATAATACGCGTTAGTTTGAAGTGATTGCTTTAACATGTGAATTTGTTCAAATGGTTATCTCTAAAAAATAAAATACGCTGTATTCGCAGCTTTGACAATAGTTTTATACAAAATATAAAACTATGAGTGATACAACTTTGCTTTATCAATGCTCATGACTTCTACTTAAGCTCATTCTGCTGCCGTATTCCATAACAACATCGATCTATTCGGCATCATGATTTCTAACAACTCAACTCTAAGTTTTTTTGGGCGAATTCGAGACTCATTTGCTGTTTAAATTTTTCTAAACAAAAAAGATGAGGCGATTTTAAACCTTTCTAAATTTAAGGTTTAACGCATATATTGCCAAACACAGCTGCTGATCAGAATTTTTACCGGATATTAAATGAATGAAATTTATCCATTTTTAGATAAATATGCTAAAAAATAAATATTTTACAAAAAGTTACAATCTATGTTTGTGTCATTTAAGTCAACACTAAAAACATTATTTTATAAATATCATTACTTTATATTATGATTAAAAGAACAAACCCACATAATTACGCTATTCGTAATCCATTTATGTATTGAATAAAAATAAAGCCTCAGTATGATGAAAAAATAACTTGATCATACTTTCTTAGATTTCATATCAAGAAAGAACTAAATGAATCATAAAAGTATTGGCAGATGGATCTGTCATCAAAAATGAAGATCTTTTTTAAACATAGATTCATCTGTTGAACTGTGAAATTGTTTAAAAATAGGCAATAGGATTGCTTAAAAAATAATGAGGATGTTGTATGAATAAGCTAGCAAACCCTTTAGAGCTCTGTGGATTTGAATTTATCGAATTCGTGTCTCAAGATGGAGAACTAGATGCAATTTTTCAAACCATTGGTTTTAGTAAAGTCGCAAAACATAAATCTAAAAATGTGTATTTATGGCGCCAAGGTAATATCAATATCATTCTCAATTATCAGCCTGAATCTTATGCTGCGTTCTTCTTTAAAGAACATGGTCCTTCAGCATGTGCAATGGGTTTTAGAACCAAAGATGCAGCAAAAGCGTTTAATAAAGCCGTCGAATTTGGTGCAGAACCAATGTATTCGAAAATTGGCCCAATGGAACTGAATATCCCAGCCATTAAAGGGATTGGTGGCTCACCGATTTTCTTAGTCGATCGTGATATTTATCAAAGTGATTTTATTTTCTTTGATGATGTAGAACTCAATCCTGTCGGTGCGGGTTTAAAAGAAATCGATCATTTGACCCATAATGTCTATAAAGGTCGTATGCAATATTGGTCAGATTTCTATGAAAAAATCTTTAACTTCCAAGAAATTCGTTATTTCGATATTAAAGGTGAATATACGGGTTTAACCTCAAAAGCCTTAACTGCCCCGGATGGTAAAATTCGTATTCCATTGAATGAAGATTCCGACAAAGGAAATGGGCAAATTGCAGAATTTCTCAATGAGTTTAATGGCGAAGGGATTCAGCACATTGCTTTTATTACCGATGATTTGATTGGCACATGGGATAAGTTAAAGGCTTTAGGTGCGCAATTTATGACGCCGCCGCCAAGCACCTATTATGATATGTTGCCTGAGCGTTTACCGAATCACGGTGAGCCGACAGAAGAATTGCAAAAACGTGGCATTTTACTTGATGGCAATACCGAAGGCGAAGAAAAGCGTCTGCTGTTACAGATTTTCTCTCAAAATATGCTCGGTCCAGTATTCTTCGAGTTTATTCAACGTAAAGATGATGATGGTTTTGGTGAAGGTAACTTTAAAGCGCTGTTTGAATCAATTGAGCGCGATCAAATCAAACGTGGCGTACTTGATATTTCCAACGCTTAATCCTGTTTTAATCTCTTAAATTATACGACCTTCAATGTGCATACGCTCTGTATGCGCATTGGATGGTTGCATCTGATGAATTGCCTTTTACTAATTTTTGATTGTGTGTCGATGAATAAAAATAACAAAGAAAATTCATTCATCTTCAAAATAAGCACGATCCAACATGGATGATGATAAAAATGCAGCAGATAGAACAAGGAAACCTGAAAAAAGGTTTAAGTAATCGACATATTCAATTGATTGCCCTCGGTGGTTCAATCGGTACTGGACTCTTTCTCGGTATTGCACAGACCATTAAATTGGCAGGTCCGTCGGTTATTTTAGGTTATGCCATTGCCGGTTTAATTGCTTTTTTAATGATGCGCCAACTCGGTGAAATGATTGTTGAAGAACCTGTAAGTGGTTCATTTAGCCATTTTGCTTATAAATACTGGGGCAAATTTGCCGGTTTTATGTCGGGATGGAACTATTGGGTCTTAAACATTTTAGTATGTATGGCAGAACTCAGTGCTATCGGACTTTATATTCACTATTGGTGGCCTGAAATCCCGACATGGGTTTCTGCACTCGGCTTCTTTATTTTCATTAATGTGATTAATTTACTTCACGTTAAATTATTTGGTGAAATGGAATTTTGGCTCGCGATTATTAAAGTTGTGGCAATTATTGCCATGATTGCCTTTGGTAGTTATTTATTGGCCAGTGGTAGCGGTGGCACACAGTCAAGTCTACAAAACCTATGGGAGTTAGGTGGCTTCTTCCCGAATGGTGTGATGGGTTTGGTCATGGCAATGGCGATGATCATGTTTGCCTTTGGCGGTATTGAACTAGTCGGCATTGCAGCTGCGGAAACTGAAAACCCGCAAAAAACTTTACCGAAAGCAGTGAACCAAATTGTATACCGCGTTCTACTCTTCTATATCTTAAGTTTAGTGATTATTTTGTCGCTTTATCCATGGAACCAAATGGCACAAGGTGGTAGTCCTTTTGTCATGATCTTTGATTCTTTGGGCAGTCAAACCGTTGCGACCATTTTAAACTTTGTGGTACTGACGGCTGCGGTCTCTGTATATAACAGTACGAATTATTGTACCAGTCGCATGCTGCTCGGCTTGGCACAACAAGGCAATGCACCGAAATTTTTAAGTAAAATTAATCTGCGTGGTATTCCAGTGAATGCCGTAATGGTATCGGCATTCTTTACTTTAATTTGTGTGTTAATCAATTACTTATTTCCAGAAAAAGCCTTTAGCTTACTGATGATGCTGGTTGTTGCCGCGATTGTGATTAATTGGGTCGTCATTTCTTATACCCATTTAAAGTTTAAAAAACATATGCATGCAACGCAGACCCCAACGCTATTTCCAAGTATTGCCTATCCGTTTAGTAACTACCTCTGCATTATTTTTATGTTTGGCATTTTAGTCATTATGAGCCAAACACCAGGTATGCGCGTTGCGGTGATGATGCTTCCGATCTGGATTTCTATTTTAACGATTGCTTATTTTTTCAAAAATCGCAAAATAACGAACACCAAATTGGCATTAAAAGATAAGATACAATCAGTTCCAAAGGCTTGATTTGTTTAATATATAACGAAGGATGCATTCATGTTTCAACATGTAGATCATTATGCAGGTGACCCGATTCTGTCTTTGATGGAAGAATTTGGTAAAGATGAACGCACGCAAAAAGTGAATTTGAGTATTGGTCTTTATTATAACGAAGACAATATTGTTCCTCAGCTCAATGCCATAAAAACGGCATATAAAAATATTGAGCCGAGCAATGATCAGGTTAAACTTTACTTACCGATGGATGGTTTGAAGTCTTATAATCAAGCAACACAAGCCCTTGTTTTAGGTGAAGATAGTCCTGCACGTCGTGATGGACGTGCTGTAACCATTCAAACCTTAGGTGGTTCAGGCGCACTGAAAGTGGGCGCGGATTTCCTGAAAAAATATTTCCCTGAATCGGACATTTGGGTGAGCCAACCGACATGGGAAAACCACATTGCGATCTTTAATGGCGCTGGCATTCAATCTCATTTCTATCCGTACTTTGATGCCAATACCAATGGTGTCAATGTGGCAGCTATGCTTGAATGCTTAAACCAATTGCCTGCCAAGAGCATTGTATTATTGCATCCATGTTGCCATAACCCCACAGGTGCCGATTTAGTCCCTGCCGAATGGGATCAAGTGATCGAAGTCTTAAAGCAACGTGATTTAATTCCATTCCTCGATATTGCGTATCAAGGTTTTGGTCAAGGTTTAGAGCAAGATGCGTATGCAATTCGTGCTTTAGATCGTGCTGGCATGAATTTTATTGTCAGCAATTCGTTCTCTAAAATCTTCTCGCTTTATGGCGAACGCATTGGCGGTTTAACCTTTGTTTGTGATGATCAAGCGACAGCGCAAACCGTATTGGGACAATTAAAAGCGACTGTGCGCCGTATTTATTCAAGTCCAGCGACCACAGGTGCCTTACTTGTCAATAATGTGTTGAATGATGCTGAACTCACTGCAGAATGGCAGGCTGAACTGACTGAAATGCGTGAACGTATTATTCGAATGCGTCACCTTTTAAATGAAAAATTAAGCCAAGCGTTGCCTGAACGCGACTTTAGCTATTTGGTCAAACAACAAGGCATGTTTAGCTATACGGGTTTAAGTGCTGAACAAGTAGATATCTTAAAATTACAATACGGTATTTATTTGGTTCGTAGTGGTCGTATGTGTGCCGCGGGACTGAATTTAAGTAATATTGATTATGTTGCTGACTCAATTGCAGCCGTGCTTCAAGCGACAGCTTAATCTATCCAATAAAAAAACGGGCTGAATGCCCGTTTTTTTATGTCTTCCAACTTAATTAATCTTTAAAATTAACGACGGTACGAATCGACTTACCTTCATGCATTAAATCAAATGCTTCATTGATACGTTCAAGTGGCATAGTATGCGTCACGAAAGGTTCAAGTTGAATTTCGCCTTTCATTGATTGTTCTACCATACCTGGAAGTTGTGAACGACCTTTCACACCACCAAATGCTGTACCCATCCACTTACGACCCGTCACCAATTGGAATGGACGTGTTGAAATTTCTTTACCTGCACCTGCTACACCAATAATTACGGATTGTCCCCAACCACGGTGCGCACATTCAAGTGCTGAACGCATCACGTCAACATTACCAATACATTCAAATGAATGGTCAACGCCCCAACCTGTCATTTCTACAATCACTTGTTGGATTGGTCTGTCATAGTCTTTTGGATTTAAGAAATCTGTTGCGCCAAATTGTTTCGCTAGCTCAAATTTATCGGCATTGGTATCAATAACGATAATACGACCCGCTTTGGCTTGACGCGCACCTTGCACAACCGCAAGACCGATACCACCTAAACCGAAGACTGCAACGGAGTCTCCTTCTTGAACTTTTGCAGTGTTATGTACTGCGCCAATGCCTGTAGTAACACCACAACCTAACAAACACACGTGCTCATGGTTCGCTTCAGGATTAATTTTTGCCAATGAAACTTCAGCAACAACGGTATATTCAGAGAAGGTTGAACAACCCATATAGTGATAAATTGGTTGACCATTATATGAGAAACGTGTTGTACCATCTGGCATCACACCTTTACCTTGAGTGGCACGTACAGAGGTACACAGGTTTGTTTTACCTGATTGACAGAATAAGCATTCACCACATTCAGCTGTATAAAGTGGAATCACATGATCACCTGGCTTCAAGCTTGTCACACCCTCACCGACTTCAACCACAACACCTGCACCTTCATGCCCCAAAATTGCCGGGAATACACCTTCAGGATCTTCACCTGACAAGGTAAATGCATCTGTATGGCAAACCCCTGTATGACTAATTTTAACCAGCACTTCACCCGCTTTAGGTGGCTCAACATCCACTTCAACAATTTGTAATGGCTGACCTGGACCAAATGCGACGGCTGCACGTGATTTCATCGAAATAATTCCTTTGTTTGCTGTGTTAACAGATGACTAACAGTAACCGCTTTCTATTCTTTGATTCAACCATTAACATCAAAATATAACGAAGAAAAAGTCCTTAACTTACGGAACTTAAATGACAAAACTGAAGTTTTGCATGCTCACTTATCTGACATGTTTAGTTTTTCTATTATCGGGGTGTGATTTAGCTGCCAACACAGCACAAAAATCCGCTGAAACAAAAATGCAGACTGAGCATTGGATTACTCAAAATGAGTCACGTCAAAAATTTGCTTTAGGACAAACGGCTTATTTACCGCTTTTTGATGGCTTTATGAGTATATCATCGCGTCTTTATTTGATTAATCATGCGAAATATACCCTCGATTTACAATATTACATTTGGCGAGATGACTATATTGGCAATTTAATGCTAAGCCAATTACTCAGTGCCGCAGATCGTGGCGTTAAAGTTCGTTTACTTATTGATGATCAAAATGGCAATCAACTCGATAAAAAATTAAGTGCTTTAAGCCAACACCCCAATATCGAAATCAGAATTTTTAATCCCTATTACTTTCGAGATTTCCGTGTACTAGATTATGCACTGCGTTTTAAACATATCAATCATCGCATGCATAATAAACTCATTGTTGCCGATGGCGCGGTTGCTGTTACAGGTGGACGTAATATTAGCAGTGAGTACTTCGATGCCAGTTATCAATTTCAGTTTACTGATGTAGATATTTTCTTTGCCGGTCAAGCGGTGAAAGCCGCCAATCAAAGCTTTTGGCAATTTTGGAATGACCCTTTAAGTTATCAAATTAATGGGCTCATCAGTACGCCGCAAAATTCACGTCATTTGGTCGAATTACGTAAGTTTTTTATAAATGCACGTGGTTCTCAAAAAACACTCAAGAAACGTATTGATATGGCTGAAAAAGAATTAGCCAATCACCTTGAACAACGACCAATACAGTGGGCAAAAGCCCATTTTGTTGCGGATCATCCCAATAAAATTCGAAATAATGCGGCAAAATCGGAGCGTATATATAGCCAAATGCTGAATTTGATGGGTGAACCGAAACATCACCTTGAATTGGTGTCTGCCTATTTTGTTCCAACCCAATGGGGTGCGGACTATTTAAGCCAACGTGCAAAAAATGGTATTGATATTCGAATTTTAACCAATTCATTTATGGCGAATGACGTAGCGGTTGTACATGCCTTTTACCAAAAATACCGTAAACAACTGCTCAAAAATGGCGTTAAGCTTTGGGAATTTAAACCTTATATTGAGCGTGGTGAGCGAACATGGTATGAGCGCATGACCGGCAATATTATTCCAGCGAAAAACAAAAACAGTTCGAGCTTACATGCGAAATTTTTTGATGTGGATGGGATGGTGTTTATTGGATCGTTTAATTTTGATCCACGCTCAGCTTATCTGAATACTGAAGTCGGTTTGGTAGTGGAATCTGATCAATTACAAAATGAAATTTCAGCCAATTTAAATCGCTATTTACCGCAAGTGGCATATGAACTCAAACTCAATGATAAAGATGAGATTATTTGGCTTGATCATCAAAAAAATGGCACAGTAAAGATACTAACTCATGAACCTGAAACGACCCGATTTCAACGTTGGATCATTCATACGGTTGCAAAAACCCCATTTGAATGGATGATGTAATGACAATATCATTGCGAAGATGGATGAATTTTACTTGTAGTAACAATAATCGCTTATGTATCATCCATTCCACTATGATTAGAATATGACTCTATCTTGATGAAGGGAGTCATCATTTTAGATAGCTCTTATTATATTTAAATGAACTCAAAACCTGCAAAGATTTTACCTGAGCGGCATATTGCTCTAAAATTACACTTTTCATGTATTTTGCGATTATTCTCGCCCATCTCCCATGCAATTTTTTGATCTCAATCGTCAGTTTAAACTCAGTGATATTCTCACACCCTATAAAACTTTAAATGAACTTGCCGAGCAAGAATGGTTTTTAGCCAAAGTTCGTGTTGAACATAATTGTTTATCGGATTCAGAGGTCGTTGAAGGTCAAGTCGTTTTAAAATCGAATCAAAATATTCAGATTGAGCTCGAATGGCTCATTCAAGACACTGGTTTTGAGTTGCAAGTTTTATTCAAAGGTATTGAAACGGCTGCCTGTGAAGAAACATTGGTCGTGGTAAAAAGCGCTCAATTGGTGGATGACGAGCAACAATTGATTTCTTCACAAGTATTAAGTCTTTGGATTGACGGTACTTTATTGCCTTTACTGCCTCATATTCGTAAAGAAATTAAAGCACGTTTAAATTTGTGGGATTATGTTGAATACGATGGCTAGATATGATGCGTTCTATCACATAGATATGCTGGCTCTAAAGAGCATTCGAATACTTTTCATAGAATCTATTGGATGATTTGCGTCAAATGACTCAGGAAACATAAAGTTTTAAAGCAATCCGATTTCTTTAAATAAAGCTCGATAGGCTGCAGCTTTTAGCTCAAGTTTTAAAGGATATGCTCTTGATGAAGACGGCATACGGTGCAAGTTGATCCTGCGATTGGCAAAATAAGTTTCAGTGCTTTGACCAATACTCGGCTTCAAGGTATCTAAAGACATACTTAGCATTAAAGTATCTGTGGCTTTGTCACCTGTTGTCATGATATGGCTACATTCAGGCATTTTCTTCAGTAGCATGTCTAAGTCAGTAGGCGTGACTATTTCTAAAAATTTATCTGAAGCATTGCCTTTTAAACGTTTAATTTGGTACGCCGTATCAAAAATGGCGATGCCTTTTTCATTCAAAAAATCACGAATATTTTGTTGATGAAATTTTTTATTGGCGATATCTAAAAAGTAGTCTTTATTGTTAAAAAAGCAAAGACCAAAAATCCGCCACATATCATTTTGATAATTCGGATAGTAAAAGCGCATTTTCCATCGCGATTCAGCAGGTGGAAAGCTACCGAGCATAAGCAGCTTGGCATGCACAGGTGTAAATGGTTCTAACGGATGCGTTTCAATCGCAATTTCAGTCATTGATACGATGCATCATTAATTAAATTAGATATATTTAAACATTATTTAAAAGAAAAATGAGATGTCATTTCTTTAAAATAAAGCCCTGCTTTGGATGAGCTGCTGCTTATTTATCTTGATCCATGGAATGTGGTGTTGTGGACTGATCTTGTTGATTGGTATCAGTATCTCTTTTTTGGCACGCGGTTAAACCCAACATTAAAACTAAACTAACAATTGCAATGGCTTTCATGAGATTGATCTCGTTAAGTACGCATAGACAATGAATGTAGCAAAAGTTAGGCGACTGCAATGTTGATTTTCTGCAATGTTATATATCTAGATCGCTTAATCATACGATGTAATTTTATCTGCCACCGCTTTTGCCCATAGCGCGTATACCGCTTTACTCGGATGAAATCCATCACTTGCCATGTCTAAATTGAGTTGCTGATATTGTTCAATATCATATTCTATCCACTGCATATTCGACTTTTCACGGACTAATTCTGCTAATTTTTCATTCATTTTTTTCGCATATTGACCAAACAACCAAGCTAAAGGATTAGGTAATGCCGGAAACATATCCATAGGTGGCACACCCGTGGCAATGATCAATTGTGGAGTAAATTGCTGTTCAACATATCGATAAAGTTCACGCTGTTTCTTTATCCATTGGTTGGGACACATCAGTTTAGTGACGTCATTTACCCCTACTGAGCTAACAACGACATCATAATGTTGTTGTTCAAGTTGCTTCACGGCTTGAATGATTTTTGCAGAATCATGGCCAGTTTTTGCATGCAGCTTCCATGTGATTTCAAATTTTGTTGCTAGTTCTTCTAAAAGAGCGCCTGATAAGGCATCTGCTTGATGTTCAACCCCAACACCGGCAGCAGCAGAATCGCCAACAATTAAAATGGAAAGCACTGGTCCTGTTCCAACATGCCCTTCACGTGCACCTTGCGGTTCAGGCAATACAGGTGTCTTTTTCTTCACTTGATAACCTTGAATAATAAGAATAGGAAGCAGTGCAATGGTCGAGAGCTTTAATAACATGATTTCAGATGCATGGATGGTTCAGTTGGATTCTATCTTTGAATCAAAGACTTGTCATCCAAATGAATGCTTATATGAAAATGCGTAAATTGGGATGTATTCATTAACAGATATAAAAAAATCCCACATAAAGTGGGATTTTAAAAATAGCTTTATTTGGCTTTAATGTCGTTCCAACGATTCATCCGTTTAAATGTACCCAAATCATTAAAGCGTACCCCGACTTCTTTCATCACTTTATGCGCCGTTTTTGCGGTCATCTGACGAATATAAAATGGTTCTTTCACCACAAAATGATGAATCGCATGGGTTGCACCAAAATTAAAACAGAAAATTTGAAATGGTGTCAGCCACCACGGTGTTAAGACTTGGGTTTGTTTAATCACATTACGTGGATCAATATCGCCATAGTAGTGCATATTGGAACTGACAAACTGCAAACTAAAAGAACGTACGAAATTGGGTAAAATCCAAATGACTGCCAATAGATTCACAATAGGCATTACCTTAATAATGCTTGCTGCCCATAATACGTCGTAGCCAAACATCGCTGTTGTCGCATTCGCAATATGATAGATCGCAAATAGATACATCAAGCCATAATAGATAAAACTGAGCGGAATAAAGCCGAGCAATTGTGAAAGCATGACGGTTTTACGTTCAATTTTCTGGTTGTTTATCCAAATATGCATGAATCATTTTGAACATCTGTATTGGGCGTAAATACACAGACATGAGTTGGTCACTAATCACTAAAATGCGACGTATTCCCCAAGGCATACCATTACTAATGCCACGTTCTTCTAAATCGTGTTCAGTACCTGAGTATTTATGATGATGTAAATGCATGCGTCGACGTGTCCACGGACTAATCGTATTGGGGCGCGCCAGCCATACCAGTGCTAACATCAAATGATGTGCCCATGGTCTTTTCTTAAAATACATATAATGAATTAAATCATGTTCAAGTTCATGAGTTAATGAAGCAAAAATCGCAACTAAAGGAATAGTCAGCCATGCATGAATATGTCCATAAATATAAGCTAAAGCTGTCGCAATCATGCCCATCCACGCAAAAGCCAATATACTCGCACCGATGAAATTTTGATGTTTGAGTATTGGATAGCGCTCACGGAGATCATCGCCGGCCTGCATCACAACTTTTCTGACCTTAGAAATTCGCTGCTGATCAGTCATCTCTGAAGATAATGACATAGGGACAACCTTTAATTTATAGACAGTTGTACATTAAAGGAAATTGAAAAAAAAAGAAGATCAAAATTCTAGATTTGAGCGAGTATGCATAAGGAATGAGCGCTTTTTACATTTAAATGCTCAGTTTAAAAAAGAATGGATATTTTATGCAGTAAATGGTCGTGTAATTTATAAATGCTGCTTAATTAATCCTTATAAATTTGTTAAAAATAGAACATCTTAATGACAAAAATAGCGCTATCTGGATTAAAAAAGCCCCAATAAACGGGACTTTTGAATATCTCATGAGCCATTAACGACGCATATTGGGTTTAAAAGTGATGTCGCATTTGCCCGCGATATTTTTACCATCTACTTTGACAACAGCAGCTGTTCCTTTTGCTTTACCTTTACAAGTATTTTGAACCGCAGGATTACGCATTGCACCACGTTCTAATGCTTGAGGATTATTGGCTTTAAAACCAATTTGACAGCTTCCCTCAATCGTACGATCACCATGCTTTGATACAACTTTGCTATTCAGTGCTTTGCCTTGGCAGAGTTTAGACATATCTGGACGCTTCGCGTCGGGTGCTGCATGTACAACAGTGATCGCCGTTAATAGTGTTGCAATAGCAAGCGCAATTTTTTTCATAAGGATTCTCTTTTATATGAGATTGATTATCGTTTGATATTGTATTTGAGAATTGTGGAGAAATTCGTGAGATTCCAAAAAGAATAAAATGATAAAAGAAAATGCGATTGGCTCGACATTAATGGTGATTTTAACCAACCAATTCATAATACATATACCTGATTTTTAACAATATTTATATTTATTATTCATAGCAAAGCTTCTAATCTTATTTATACATGGGATGAAGAAGCCAAGACAATGACAACAAATAAAGCGATACCTCCAAAGAAAGCCAATACTTTAACTGCTTCGAATTGGCTCAAAAGCATTCAAAAACAGAATGATAGTCTTGAATTTCGTACCAATGCACAGCAGATTTTTCAGCAAATTCGGCAGCAACCAAGTATTGAGCAACAGCAAAATGATTTACGTGAGAACTTTGAATTGCTCTCACAGCGCCCCTTGATTCGTTTGCAAACTCAACGTTTATTTCATGATTATGTACAGCAACAGCAAAACTTAGAGCAGACATTTTCGAGTTTTCAAACCATATGGAATGAACAGCTTGTCATCCATTCAAATACGTTAAAACAAATAGATCCAAACTATATTAGCCCAAGGTTTGCCAATGCTGATACTTCGCGCTATAAGCAATATCTCATTCAGTTGATGTTTATTCTGCTGTCTATCAATCCTGTTGAAATAAATGCACCGCAATATTTGGCGAATTTTGTGGAATGGATGAATGGTATTGCCCAAGCCAAAACGACGGCAAAAGTGACGTTACGCATCAAGCCTGATATTCAAAGTGATATGCTAATTGAATTGCCTAAACATGCCATTGTGAACGTCTACTCAGATGAAAATACATTATGGAAAAAGATCCGTTTCAGCAATGACAATCAGGAAAGCTTTGGCTATGTGATGTCTGCATATTTAAAGTTTTGATTTATTAGTTTTTACGGATTTTTGATACTTATTGATATGATTTATTTAGGTTTTTAAAAATAAAAAGCCCCTTTCGGAGCTTTTGAATCAATCAAACATTAACCTAATTTATTTACTAGTTTTAGCGGTAATATTTTCATCGCTAAACCAAGCGGTAACCACGGCCATTTAGGTACATAGGCTTTCACGGGCGCTTTTTCAATTTCAGCAGCCAATAAGCGCGAACCAGTTTCCACATCGACTTCAAACGGTAGTTTTTGTGCACCTTCATTAATTTCGGTACGAATATAACCGGGGAAAATAGTCGTCACTTTGATCGGTGTATGCAGTAATTCTGCACGAATCCCCTCTGCTAAATGCGCAACGCCTGCTTTACTTGCACCATATGCGGTCAAATGCTTTGGCATACCACGCATGGCACTCATGGATGAAATCATGACTAAATGTCCGGCATTTTGTGCACGGAAAATTTCTACGGCAGCTTCACATTGTGCCAATGCAGAAATAAAGTTGGTTTCAACCGTGGCTTTATTAATGGCAAAGTTGCCTTTACCAATACGACGTCCTTCCCCCACACCCGCATTGACAATAACGCGATCTAATTGACCAAAGTCTGCTTTAAAAGCACGAAATACCTCAAACACTTGATCGTAATCGGTGACATCTAAAGTTTTAGCAATAACCTGAATACCATGTTGGCTTTCCAATTCTTGTTTTAATGCATCAAGGCGTTCCATACGACGTGCGCAGATCGCAAGGTTATAGCCCTTTTTGGCAAATTCACGTGCCATTCCCGCACCAATGCCTGAACTTGCGCCTGTAATTAATATTGTTTTTGCCATGCTTTTATCCTTTTCATTCTTATTGCAATTAAATCCATGTCAATAAATCAGGTTGTTTTGCTTTTATAAAATGATGTTCATTTAAACTCAATAATTGTGCTTCATTTCCAACTAAGCGTAGTGTCGTTAAACTGGTATTGGCAATTGCCCAATTCAATGCAAAGGTTTTTTCAGGGCTTAAGCCCAATAATTTTCCAACGGCAACCGAAATGACGCCACCCGAAGTAAATACCACGGCATAACGTGGCTGCGTGTTTGCCAATTCATCACATAGATGTTGCAGACCATTTTCGACACGTGCCTTAAATTCAGGCCAAGATTCTTCATATTCATGGTGATAATCCCCACCCGTCCAACGTTCAATGGCACCTTCAAAAATTTTGCTTAAATAGGCACGTGGGTTTTCGTGCTGTGCAACATCCGCTTTAAGTAATTCAGGCTGATTAAAACGTGGTTCATATTGGGCAAAAACTTGCTGATGATTAAACTCATTCCAAGCAGGAATGGTCACAATCTCACTTTCGGGAAAGCATTCAGCTAAACAAATTTTTGCGGTTTGCTGATGACGCTGCATCGAACCTGCGACAACATAAGGTGCTTCTTTTAAGATGTCATCCAAATATTGACCTAAAAGTTTGGCTTGTTGTTCTCCATTCGGAGAAAGTTTGTCATAACTTTCAGCACCAAAAGATGCTTGACCATGACGGACTAAATAGATGGTGGTCATTTTGGCATTAACTCTTTAAATTTGGCGATATATTTTTGTGCGACTTCGTTGGCTTCAAGCTTTTGTTGTCCAATCAGTTTAAGCGCACGAATGTGTAAGGCGTGAATGACAATCCAAAAGTCCTTAAAAGCAGGATTATTGGTTTGCTTATGATAATAACGATAATAAATTTGCTGTGCGATGACGGCTAAGCGGAAAACACCAAACACTTCATAGAAAGTCCAATTTGAAGGATTCAAACCTGTTTTCTCAAGATAATAATCCACAACTTCTTTACGCGTGAACATGCCTTTTAAATGGGTGGGTTGACGACGTGTCGCTTTAAAAATCGCGTTGTCGCTCTCTTCGACCCAATACGCAAGTGCTGAACCTAAATCCATCAGTGGATCACCCAAAGTCGCCATTTCCCAGTCCAATACACCAATGACTTGAGTCGAATGGTTTGGATCTAAGATGATATTGTCAAAACGCCAATCATTATGAATAATGCAGGTTTTTGAGTCAGCAGGAATATGTTCTTTGAGCCAATTTCGGACGTATTTAAAGGATGGTACATTGATGGTCTTGGCTTTATCAAAACGTGCATCCCAACCTTCGACTTGACGCTGGCAATAGCCTCCACCTTTACCGAGTTTCTCTAAATCTGTGCCTTCATAAGGCACTTGGTGTAACTCAATAAGTTTATCGAGAACATTGGTACACAACTCACGCACTTGTGTTTCATTAAAATTAAGTTCTCTTGGTAAATTTGCTCGTGGAATAATCCCTTCAATGCGTTTCATGACGTAAAAGTCACAACCGATGATAGATTCATCCTGACAGAGTAATACCATTTCAGGTACGACAGGATAAAAATCAGCAAGCGTTCGCTGTACATGGTATTCACGTGCCATATCATGTGCTGACTTGGCTTTTGTGCCTTTTGGTGGACGACGCAAAATATAATCGGCATTTTCATACTTTAAACGATAGGTCCAATTTGAAGCACCACCTGAATATTGAGTGACTTCGACTGGTCCTGAAATTTCTTCGCCGTGTTCAATCAACCAATTACCAACTGCACGAACATCGAGTTCTTCACCCTCACGTACCGATCCACCAAGATCAATCACTGACATGCTGTTCTTCCTAAATCTTATAAATTATTTAATCTTTTCAATTCTGTACTATCTAAGTTTATAACATGGCAAATCCTGACTTGCCATGCGTATACGTATATGACTCAATCTTATTTTTGACGACGTGTGCTGTAGCCTCGTTTTGCCAATTCTATTTTTGCAATCATGCCTTTATGCACTTCATCAGGACCATCCGCTAAACGTAAGGCACGTGCTTGAGCAAAGAAACCTGTCAGTGGTGTGTCGCGTGAAACCCCTGCACCACCATGAATTTGAATAGCCATATCGACTACTTTTTCAAGCACACTTGGTGCAACGACTTTAATGGCTGAAATTTCGGCTAAGGCAGCCATATTGCCGAAGGTATCCATTTTATATGCTGCATACAATGTCAATAAACGTGCTTGATCAATTGCAACACGTGCTTCTGCAACACGTTCTAAGTTACCACCCAGTTTCAGGATTTCTTTGCCAAATGCAGTACGACTCATCCCACGGTCAATCATCAGTTCTAAGGATTTTTCTGCTGCGCCAATGCAACGCATGCAATGGTGAATACGACCAGGTCCCAAACGCCCTTGGGCAATTTCAAAGCCTTGCCCTGCGCCACCAATAAAATTGCTGAGTGGTACACGGACATTGGTAAAACTCACTTCGCCGTGGCCATGCGGTGCATCATAATCACCAAACACAGGCAGCATACGTTCAATTTTGACACCTACAGTATCGATTGGAACAAGAACCATCGAGTGTTGATGATGTCGATCTTTACTTTCGTCTGGCGTATGTGCCATAAAAATCATGATTTTGGCATTGGGATCACCTAAACCTGACGACCACCATTTACGACCATTCAATACAATTTCATCGCCGTCGATGATCGCCGTCGCTTGCATATTCGTGGCATCACTTGATGCAACATCAGGTTCAGTCATACAAAAAACGGAACGAATTTTTCCTTCCAATAATGGCATAAGCCACTGTTGTTTTTGCTGTTCAGTGCCATAACGCCAAAGGACTTCCATATTTCCGCTATCTGGTGCATTGCAGTTAAATACAATGGGTGCGATGAGACTACGTCCTGTTAACTCGGCAATATGTGCGTACTCTTGGACAGAGAGTCCTTGACCCAATTCAGGACAGGGTAAAAACATATTCCAAAGCCCTGCTGCTTTGGCTGTGGCTTTTAATGTTTCAAGCGTTTCTGGCCATTGCCATGTGGTCCAATTACCACCCGAATTTTGCGCATGTACGTCATGCCAAAATTCAGCTTCAATTGGTTCAATTTCATCATGAATAAATTTTTGAGTGCGTTCAACAAAGTCTTGTGCACGTGTTGATAATTCAAACATCATATGACCCTTAATATTTATATTTAATCCTTTACAGCACCATAACCTGAAATTTACTATGCATAAAATGATTATTTTTTATAAAGTACTATGAATACTATTCATGATAAAAACCTGGTAGACCTGAGCCTTTTTTACAAAATTGATATTAATTTATATCCTGTTTTTATCAGTATTTATGAACAGAAAAATATCTCAAAAGCAGCGCAAATACTAAATGTGAGCCAGTCGGCTGCAAGTCATGCCTTAAATCGTTTGAGACATCTTTTACAAGATCAATTATTTATTCGATCTGGGCATCAGATGGTAGCAACCCCTTTCGCTGAACAGATCTATCCTCAAGTGGTTCAGGCACTAAGAGCTTTACAACAGATTTCTATTCCGCAGCAAACTTTTGATCCTCATCAAATTAAACAATTGCGTATTGCGGTACATGATGAAATTGAACCGATGATTTTCCCCCAATTGGTTCAACACTTTCATTCACTTCATTTAGATATCGAATTAATCAGTGCCAAATTAGATCGTAAAAATATGCTTGCTGAACTGTGTACACAGCAAATTGATTTTGTGATCGATTTAGAAAATATGGTGAGTGATCAATTACAGTTTGATGCACTCATTCAAGATCGTTTTGTGGTCTGTACACAACAAAAAGACATGAATCAGCAAATTTATTTTTCTTCATCGCATATTGGGGTTTCATCTCGGCGTACAGGTGTATTGGTCGAAGATGTCTATTTGCAGCGTAAACAACTGAATCGAAATATTTTTTTACGTTGCCAACATTATTCAACCGCCCTGCAAATTTTGCAGCACTATCCAGAAGCGATTTTAACTGTGCCAAAGAGTGTAATTCAGTATCTACCTCTAGCTAAAAAGCTCAATATTTTTGAAGTTCCTGTTGAACTGCCTATCTTAAGTCTAGGAATGTATTGGTTGAGAGATTTAAAATTAAATAAAAGACATGATTTTTTGCGAAGCGAAATTTATAAAATTTTTGCTTAGGCTATTTTAATGATGGTAGTTTCCCACTTAGGCTATTTTATACGGACGATTTGACACCAATTGTTGCTTTAATCTACAAATACGGTGTATCCGCTGATTTAATAACCGCTGTGGTTTAAGGATGTCATTTAAAATTTGATCACTCTTTTTTGTTCAATATTTTGGACAGTGATCTTTTATGCTTACACTCCCGCTTGCTGCAAAAATCATTTTGGTTTTGGCGGCTATTGTTCTTGTTTTTTATGTCGTCAATAAAATCACGGTATTTTTAAGAGATTTATTTAAGCCCTTTAAAAAAGGTAAAAAATATTGGTGCCGCGTGAAAGCAGTTAGTGACGGTGATACCCTCACCTGCTACCGATTTAATGTACGTCGCTCTGAAACCAAGCTTCGTTTTGCCTATGTTGATGCCCCTGAATCGAGCCAAGCTTACGGTAAAGAATCACAAAAAATGGTGAGCAAATTAATTGGTGGCAAACTTATTCGGGTACACATTACCGATATTGATCGTTATGGTCGCTGTGTAGGTGTGATTTATCGCTTTGGTACAAATATCAATGAAGAAATGGTCAAACGTGGTGCTGCGTGGGTCTATGAAGATTACATCAAAGATGCCAATCGCTTGAAATATATGATGGGACTACAAGAAAAAGCCAAGAAACAGAAAAAAGGTTTATGGCATGGCACTAAACCCATGCGTCCAAGCACTTATCGAAAACAGAAATAGATTGCTCTACATATTTTAAGCTATTGATCCACAAGCCGTTACATAATTTTATATGTGTGCTTATTGATCAATTTAACGCTTAGGCGTATCTTTAGCACATTATAGTTAACCTGGTTAATTAGTTTTGGATATGTCCTCCCGGTTTCGTTTCACATTATTGCGCTGTGCACGCTTAATGAGTGATGAAATTAATACCGTTTTACTCCCCCATCAACTCAACTACTCACTTTGGCAAACCTTGGTCATTCTTCATCTAAATAAAGATTGTACTGCACTCGATATTGCCAAAGAGCTGTCGATTTCAAAGCCCGCTGTGACCAAAAGATTAAATCATTTAACTGATTTGGGCTGTATTCAACAGATTCCATTGCCAGATAAGCGTCAAAAACAACTGAGCCTATCTGAATTTGGTGAGCAGCTCTTTCAAGAGTGTTCACAAGAGATCGACGATTTAGAAGTTGAGCTGTTAAAGCCATTTGATCGGTCTGAACTGAAGCAAAGCCATCAATTTATTTCGCAACTGTTAAATTCACTTCAACACAGAAAGGAGCCTATCCATGAATGAGCAGCAACCTGCATTATGGACGCGTAATTTTATTCTGGTCAGTTTGATGAATTTCCAATTGGTGTTGGTTTTTTATCTGTTGGTTGTGGTGATTGTCGGTTATGTAGTGGCAGAACTGCATGCTTCTACGGCGCAAGCGGGCTTGGTTTCAGGTTTATTTATTGTCGGCACACTGATTGGTCGTTTACTGGTCGGTAAATTTCTGAATCGTTTTGGTCGTAAAACCACACTTATTGTTGGTTTAAGCGGCTTTTTGATTTTCTCAGGCTTATATTTTATTCATATGAGCGTTGGCGCATTACTGTTTGTCCGTTTTTTCCATGGCTTTATGATGGGCGTGGCATCGACGGTACTCGGTACAGTCATTGCACAGATTTTACCGCCAAAACGTCGTGGTGAAGGGATTGGCTATTACAGTATGAGTAGCACGTTAGGGACAGCCATTGGACCATTCTTAGCGATTTGGATGATGCTACATGTCGGCTATACTGCCATTTTCACCCTTTCAACGCTTGTTTCAATCAGTTGTCTTCTTGTCGCGTTTATGGTGAATATTCCCAATAGTTTACAAGGCAATAAAAATTCTCAACCCACCACTACTAGCAATAAGCCGAGTTTCATTTCACATTTCATTGAAATAAAAGCACTTCCGATTGCACTAATTATGCTTTTTGCATCCATCTGCTATTCAGGTGTACTGTCTTTCGTCAACTTTTATGCCAAAGAAATTGATTTGGTTCAGGCAGCATCTTTATTCTTTTTAATGTATGCAATTGCGATTTTATGTTCTCGTCCATTTACCGGTCCATTGATGGATCGTAAAGGCGAAAATATCATTATGTACCCTGCTTTTTTGGTCATGGCGATTGCGTTATATCTGTTAAGCCAAGCAGAAAGTTCCACGATGTTACTCATCTGCGCTGCTTTATTGGGACTCGGTTATGGCAATGTGCAATCTGTATGTCAAACGGTTGCAGTGAAAAGTACCACGCTAGACCGCATGGGATTTGCGACATCTACCTTCTTTATTTTCCTTGATGCCGGTCTTGGTTTTGGACCTTACTTTATTGGAATGGCATTAGACTTTATTGATTATCGCCAGTTGTATATGTACAGCGCGATTGCATCCCTCATCTGTATTGGATTGTATTACGTCTTACATGGACGACATGCCACACAGAAAATAACTGCATAATAAAAAAGCGCCCATCAAGGCGCTTTTTTAATTTAGGATGCAATCCCATATTTTTGGTAAATTTCTTCTCGTTTTGCCGGATGAATATTGGCACGTGTTAAGTCACCCTTGTAATGTGCAACAACACGTTTATCCATCATTTTATACCATAACGGTGGGATTAATGCCGGAATCAACATGGTCGCATAACCACTCGGTAATACGGGTGCTTCTTTAAAGTTACGCAGTGCTTGAAATGGTCGGCTCGGAAACGCATGATGATCGGAATGACGTTGCAACTGATATAAAAATAGATTGGTCACAATATTGTTATTGTTCCAACTATGCTCAGGCAAAGTACGTTCGTACTTTCCATCCGCCTTTAGCGTACGCTTTAAGCCATAATGTTCAATATAGTTAATAATTTCAAACAAAGAAATGCCGTAAAAAGCTTGGGTAATGGTGTAAGGAATGACCTTCTTGCCATACGTTTTGAGCATCAAAGTATGATACGCCGCACTCATACCCCAACCATGGAATAATTCATTTTCCTTCACAAAGAAGCCTAAACCTTTACGTTTCAGACGGCGTTGTTCAATCTCAATGGCAGATTTAATGCCCCCAAAAACGGTACGCGGCCAAAATTTATAGAAGGATTCACCCATTTGTGAAGATGCTGGATCTTCTGGTGTCGCCACACGTTTATGATGTCCATAAGGATGTTCGACCCTGAAATGGTTATACACCAATGGCATAAGCGTAGCATGAGACCAATAATGATCTTTTTTCTGCGGTCGATGACTGAGTTCATGTGCGGTATTGACTGCAACACCATTGATTGCGCCCATCGAAATACCCAATAGAACTTGATCGAATAAAGAGACCTCTTTACGTGTCACCACATAGCCTGCAAATGCGTTGGCTGCCATTTGTAGTGGAATAAACATTTTGACGATACGATCATAATAAGGATCATCAACTAAAACTTTGATCTCATCATCGCTTGGATTATTTTCATCATCACCGACCAAGGCATCCAATGTTGGAATAACCACGTGTAGTAATAATGGTCCACCCAAAGCAAAGAGTTTTTTGGTGGCTTTCGGACCAAAATGATAGCCTGCCAAAATACCCATACCAATCACGGGTAAGCCGGGGCTCAGTAACCAACCAAAGCGTTTTTTATCAATCTTCGCGCCTTGCATACGTGCAGCATCCGGCTGCATTCCAAGTTTTGTTATTTGTGCAGGAGCATTCATTGCGACCTTCCTGTTTTATGATACCCTGCAGTTATAGTTCAATATTTGGGCATGCAAAAACAGTTTTAAACGTCCAAATTAGCTATGTCAGCGTCCTTGTCACATTTGGCTTGATTCTGTCCTTTGCTGACAGATAAAAGTAGAATAGCATTGAATTTAAACACGAAAATCAAATAAGAATTGAAGAAATGGATGCCTTAAGTAAAATTTTTGATGATATTCATTTGGCAAAATCTGAATATATTTATTTAAATGCGCATCATCAATGTGCATTTCACTATGACAATGAGCCCTCGATGTTGGCTTATGTGGTACTGCATGGTCAGGCAGATTTAAAATTTGCAGAATGCGATGCCATTCCTTTAGAGCAAGGCGATTTATTTTTAGTCCCTGCAGGTAAAAGGCATCAGATTTTTTGCCCGCGTATGTCGGACTTTCAGACCTCTATTGCCATTAATGCCTTTTTTGAGAGCCACGCGCAACAAACGGTTGAGTTAAATCAGCATGATGAGCAATCTGAACGCACATTTATTCTCGCGATTCGCTCAAAGCTCGATGTCCACATGGCAAAACCCTTACTCAGTGCGCTGCCCCATTATCTTCATATCCAGCATATTTCTGATGCAACCGCACCCGAATGGTTACAAGTCGGTTTGCAATTTTTGGCTTTAGAAACCCTAAGTACGCGCCCAGGACGCGATAAAATCTTAGATCATTTGGTCAGTATTTTACTGATTGAATGCGTGCGGGATTATATTTTAAGTCTTGAGCATCATCACACTTGGCTCAGTGCGATTTCACATCCTGAGCTTTCTAATGCCTTAGCTGCAATTCATGGGCAACCTGAACAAAGTTGGACCGTCGAATCGTTGGCAGAACAATGTCACATGTCACGTTCTAAATTCGCGCAGCTTTTTACCCAAATTGTGGGCGAAACGCCACTGGCGTATTTACAGCAGCATCGCTTACGTTTAGCGGCTCAATATTTAAGAAATGGTGGCTTTAGCGTGCAACAGATTGCCCATTGGGTTGGATATAGTTCTGAAACTGCGTTTAGCCAAAGTTTTAAAAAACAGTTTCAGATGACGCCAAGTCAATATCGGCAACAATCACATATTATTTAAAGATTAGCTTAGGCTATTTATAGAATATTGAGAATCGCATCGACTGGATTTTCACTATTGCCTGCAAGCAGCTGCTTATGCATTGTTATATGTTGCATGGCTTGAATCTGTGCGGTTTCTACATGCATTAAAGCTTCAATTTCAGCTGCTAATTTTTCAGGTGTGGCATCGGCTTGGATCAATTCTTGAATCACTTTTTTGCCTGCAATAATATTCGGCAAAGAATAATATGGAATTTTAATTAAGAATTTCACCACATGATAAGTGAGCCAATTCAGCTTATAGAAGGTTACCATCGGACGGTGCAATAGCATGGCTTCTAGTGTTGCTGTGCCAGATGCCAAGGCAATGATATTGGAGGCATTCATCACCTGACGACCAATTTTAGATTCAGTATCACGATTTTCAAGGACCCGGATCTGATCTTGAAGGCTCTGCGGATAAGACTGTAACAGTGCATCAATTTGTTGTTTACGTGCATCATTAATCGCAGGAATCAAGAACTGATAGTTCGAATATTTTTGATGCAAAATTTGCGCAGCATCGAGCACCAATGGCCCTAATTTTTCAATCTCACCACGGCGACTTCCGGGCAACAGCGCAATATGTTTTTGCTGCAAATCCAATCCGAGTTCTTGCTTGGCGTCATCAAGGGCATTTTCTAGAGGTAACTGTCCTGCCAAAGGATGACCCACGAAAGCTGCTGGCACTTGCCATTTCTGGTAGAACGCTTTTTCAAATGGGAATAAACACAGAACCAAATCAATAGTGGCTTTGATGCCATGTACGCGTCCTTGACGCCACGCCCATACCGATGGACTGACATATTGCACCGTTTTAATCGGTAGGTGTTTTCGTTTTAAGCTTTTTGACAACCGTAAATTAAAATCAGGTGCATCAATACCAATAAAAATATCAACGGGGTCTTTGCTCCATGTCTCCACAAGACCATCACGTACAGCAAAAAGCTTTTTAATATCTTTTAAAACTTCGACAATGCCCATCACCGATAAAATATCCATCGGATAATAACTTTTAAAGCCTTCAGCGAGCATTTGTGGCCCACCAATCCCTTCAAATTCTGCATCAATGCCTTGCTCTCGAAAACTACGGATCAGTTTTGCTCCTAGTGTATCACCTGATACTTCGCCGACCACGATTCCGATTTTAAGTTTCCGATTTTGCAATTGAATTCCCTTTTAAATATCTCATACAGCTTTAATTTTATCATAGTCATTCTATGAAGATACTTTTGTATGAAAGAGCTTAGGATATTTTAAACTTTTTAATGACAATCATCATTTGAATAGCATTCTCTATTTATTCACGAGCATCCATATCGTTCTCTCAATCCCAATGATTACCTTGCATTTTCTGATCTTAAGTTCAGTTTCCTACTAAAAATTAGAGTCCAAAAACCTTTGGAAAAATATCTTTTCAGTTCTGCTTTATCTTTTTTTTGCATAAGCAATTCTATAATCAAGACAACGACTTATCTTTAAAAGTCATAAGATATCCGCGTTTTTAGATATTGGCATAGATATACATGTTGGGTTCCATCGAGTTTATTTTAGCGGGTGTGTTGGTTGGTTTTTGTGTGGGCGTAACGGGTGTCGGTGGTGGTTCTTTGATGACCCCCATTTTAATTACACTGCTTCGTGTCGAACCCCATATCGCAATTGGAACAGATTTGTTGTATGCCGCTATTTCTAAATTCTGTGGATCATTAGTGCATGCTAAAAAAATGAATATCGTGTGGCCGATTGTGCTGTGGTTAGCTGTGGGCAGTATTCCCGCATCTTTTGCGACGCATTGGGTACTTGAGCACTATTTAAGTCAGTCAACCCACTATAAAGCCACTTTAACGATGGTCTTGGGCTTTATGTTGACCCTGACTGGGATCTCCATTTTAATGCGCACTCACATTGAACGCTTCTTTAATAAACATCGTAAGCAAGAACTCTCTGACCTCAGCTTAGATATGGACAAGGTCAAACAACAAGCCAAAGATAAACGTGTCTTAATTATTATCATGGGAATTGTGCTTGGTGTTTTCGTGACGCTTTCATCTGTCGGTGCAGGCGCATTCGGCATTATGGCACTCATTTTGATGTTCCCCAATTTACCGATGATTCGAATTATTGGCTCAGACGTGGTACATGCCGTGATGCTGACTTTAGTGGCAGGTCTGGGTCATATGAGTGCAGGTAACGTCGATTTTGTCTTACTCGGCTGGTTATTATTGGGCTCAATTCCTGCGATTATTGTCGGAACCTTATTGAGTTCACGTATGCCTGAAAAACTGATCCGTAAGATTTTAGGCGTGACTTTATTCTGTTTAGGCGTGAACTTTATTGTGAATCCTGTGAAATCAAAACCGGCTCAATCAGTAGAATCTGCCATGATGATTCAAGCTGAAAAATCGCAGTCCGTTTAATTTAACTATACGATTCATCACTTTTTTTTCAAAGATTTATTCATCTTTTTTATAACAAAGTGACGCATCATTCATGTTATATTCGGGCTATTAAACAACCTTTTGTATGATCGAACCAGTGACGGCAATGAATACACTACAGTCAAAAACTATTTCACAATCCGATATCGATGATGTGAATATCCAAAGCATGATTCCACTTGTAACCCCTGCTGATTTAAAAGCAGAGTTACCTTTGACTGATACTGCTTATCAAACCGTACTGAATGGTCGTGAAACGATTCGTAAAATCTTAGATGGTGAAGATAAACGCTTATTTGTGGTGATTGGTCCTTGTTCTATCCACGACACAGCCGCAGCGCATGAATATGCACAACGTCTGAAAGTGTTAAGCGAACAAGTCAAAGATACACTGTATATCGTTATGCGTGTTTATTTTGAAAAGCCACGTACCACTGTGGGTTGGAAAGGTCTTATTAACGACCCTGACATGAATGACTCGTTCAATATTGAAAAAGGTTTACGTATTGGTCGTAAACTATTACTCGAATTGAATGAATTGGGCTTACCGTGTGCGACTGAAGCGCTCGATCCAAACTCACCACAGTACTATCAAGATCTGATTTCATGGTCAGCAATTGGCGCACGTACTACGGAAAGCCAAACGCATCGTGAAATGTCATCGGGTCTATCATCACCTGTGGGCTTCAAAAACGGCACAGATGGTGGTTTAACTGTTGCAACCAATGCGATGCAATCGGTAAAACATGGACATAGCTTCTTGGGTTTAAACGATCAAGGTCAAGTCTCTGTCATTCGTACTTCGGGTAACCCGTATGCACACGTGGTTTTACGTGGTGGTAATGGCAAACCAAACTATGACGCAGGTTCAGTGGCAGATGCAGAGTTTGCTTTAGCCAAAGCAAAAGTCAGCAACAAAATTATGATTGATGCCAGTCATGCTAACTCGAACAAAGATCCGTATCTACAACCATTGGTCTTAAAAAACATTACAGAACAAATTGTTGATGGAAATAAGTCAATTGTTGGTATTATGGTAGAAAGTCATCTAAAAGGTGGTCGTCAGGATATTCCGACCAACTTATGTGATCTTGAATATGGCAAATCAGTGACCGATGGATGCATCGATTGGGAAACCACTGAAAAAACCTTGCTGGATATGCATAACGGTCTGAAGGATATTCTTCCAAACCGCTAAGTATCACGCAAACGCCATCGATAAGATGGCGTTTGTATTATAACGATAGGAAAATTTTATCTGATGAATGAAATTGAAACTGCACTCAGTCATATTGAAAATTTTCAATTTATCCATGAGCATTTATTTAGCTCAGCTCAGCCGACGAAAGCAGAATTAAAACTGATTAAAGAATATGGCATTTCTACCATCATTAATGTGGCGGTCAGTGATACAGAACAATATTTAGAACATGAAGATAAAATTTGCCTTGATTTAGGCTTAAATTACATCCAATTGCCCATTTCATGGGAAACCCCATCAGACGATCAATGTTTGTTGGTATTAGATATGATCGACCATTTGGTTGAGCAACAAAGTGTTTGGGTGCATTGCAGCCAGAATTTTCATGTCAGTAGTTTGATGTATTTATATCGTCAATATTATATGGATATGGACATGCCAACGGCGCAAGAACTATTGCATCAAATTTGGGAACCTAACGCCACATGGACGGGTTTAATCCATGCCGTTGCCCTACAACTTCAAGGTCGTAAAGCAACCCAAGAATTACAGCGCTCGCTCATTAGCCCTGATCATTTTGCATGAGAAATCAATACAGTCGCTGTTGACATGATTCCTTCTTGACGACCCGTAAAGCCTAATTTTTCAGTGGTCGTCGCTTTGATACTAATTTGTGTCACCTCGACGTTTAACACATCTGCAATTGATTGACGCATCGCTAAATTATGCGGTGCCAATTTTGGCCGTTCACATGCCACAGTAATATCAGCATTATTGAGCACATAACCACGATCTAAAATCAGTTGATAAACATGTTTTAACAGCACACGACTATCCGCCCCTTTAAAATTGGGATCGGTATCAGGGAAATGCTGACCAATATCACCCAAAGCCAAAGCGCCCAATAAGGCATCTGCTAAGGCATGTAAAACTACATCACCATCAGAATGCGCTTTGAGTCCGTGCGTATGTGGAATTTGAATACCGGCTAAAGTAACAAAATCACCTGCTTCAAATGCATGCACATCCAAACCTTGACCAATACGAATTTGTGCAACCACTGTCTTATCCTTTGAAATATAACCGTTTGAAATCTTGTACACAGCGTTTCGATTTCGCTATAGTTAGCACATTCGAAACGAATAGAAAGTATAAGCGATCATGTGGCTGAAAACTGATATAAATATGTTGAAAATCACTGGGCTTTTGTTTGGTTTAGGCTTTTTTTCGACACCAACAAGCTTTGCAAATCAAGAACTGTGTACAGCGACGTCCGCTCAAATGCGATGTTCACCACAGCTTGAAGACTTTCGAGTTAAATTATCAGAACAATATTTTACCGCTTATTTAATTACCGATGCGCCTTTGCGTTTATTGCAAGACACCCAGCAACTCTGGTCGTATCGCTTAAATCAATGCAAAAAAATTGCCTGTTTTCAGCAACAATTTGAATCGCGCTTAGATGAAATCAACATTTTTATTTCATTGAATCAAAGTTTAACGCAGCATTATTTAAAATATGAAAATGGCAAGATTGCCCGACCTGCGGTACATCTTAAGGTTCATCAACTGGGTAAAGACAAAATCAAGATTGA
Organism: Acinetobacter wanghuae; assembly: GCF_009557235.1. Taxonomy (NCBI): domain Bacteria; kingdom Pseudomonadati; phylum Pseudomonadota; class Gammaproteobacteria; order Moraxellales; family Moraxellaceae; genus Acinetobacter; species Acinetobacter wanghuae. The sequence continues at coordinate 1,471,111 of NZ_CP045650.1, forward strand.
AGGAACGGCTTATCGTAGCCCTAAAAATCGACTTGAAACCCAAACGATTCCTTTTCTAGCCTATACCACCCCGGATGAAAAAGCGGAAATCACCAACAATGAAAATGATTGCAAGTATCACTTTAACTATGAAAAAGCCATTTTATCTGTGAGTAGTTCACAACAAGGCTGTGAACGATTTAACGGCATTTACCGTCTGTATGATTAATCTATCAAACTCCGTCAATCTTTAGATTAGCAGCGTTAACACCAATGGCAAAGTAAACGCAGCCACCACCGTTTGCAAACTAATAATACTTGCCATCAACTCAGCATCTCCGCCATACACACGTGTCAGCACGTAAGAAGCAGATGCTGTCGGTAATGCAAAGAACAGCACCATGACTTGAGTCACAAGCAGCGACACCGCAAAGCTGCGACATAATGCATAAGCAATAAGTGGCATCAATAATAATCTGAGCACCGTATTCAATAAAATCGGTTTAATATCTTGATGTAGCTTATGAAACTGCAAAGCCGCGCCAACACACATTAATCCAAGTGGTAAACTGCAAATGGCAAGCAACTCAATAAATTGCTCAATCCCTGTCCACATGGTTAGCCCAGAAAAGTTATAAACTCCCCCTAAAATGCAGCCTACAATCAGCGGATTCTTCAGTAAGCTCAACAGCACTTTTGATATTTTTAAATTATCATGATGCGTCAATGCTAAAACCGAGATGACATTGACTAAGGGAATACACAGCACCAGTAAAATAGCGAAAATGGTCATGCCAGCAGACTGAAATAAACTACTGACCACTGCTAAGCCAATATACGTGTTAAACCTTAAAATGCCTTGCACATAGACACCAAAGCGTGCAAAGCCCATATTGTGATATTTTTTAAAAGCATACAGCATCGCAGTCATGCTGAGCATGATGGTGATCGCGACCAAACTCACCTGCTGAATTGACTTTAACGCAATATCCGCATGCGCCAGATTCAAAAACAGCATGACAGGAAAAAGTACATAATAATTTAATTTTTCTGCAGCGCGCCAAAATCCGACATCAAGCCAATTGCTTTTCTGAAGTAAATAACCAAAGGAGATGAGTGCAATGAGGGGAAATAATGCAGCGATAACAATCTGGATCATGTTTAAACTCTAAACCACGAGGCATATGCCGTATCGACATATACAAGACTGTATTGTTATAGCATCTCGATCGCTGAGCCACCATCATTAAAGGCTTTTTATTGAAATTATAAGTCTTTCAAAGGTTTGTGATTATTTTTGTGAATCATAAAATGTGAATTTTATGCTTATTCTAACTATGACACTGATGAAGATTCGTTTGCATTTCTCTCTATCATTTCTCGCGAACACACTAAAAAAAGAGCAAGACCATTCCAAACGATTGGGCACAAAAAAGTCAGACCGAAGTCTGACTTTAATCTGAATCATATTATAAATATTTACGCTTAAATCGGCTCGAATGGCGCAACCACATCGGCATTTTGCGCACGATGACGCATAAAGTGATCCATTAGCACAATTGCAAACATTGCTTCTGCAATAGGCGTCGCACGGACACCCACACATGGATCATGACGACCTTTGGTCAACACATCAGTATCTTTTCGATCCAAATTAATGGTTTTGCCCGGAGTCGTAATTGAAGCGGTTGGTTTGAGTGCAATCGCGACACGAATATCTTGACCACTCGAAATGCCGCCCAAAATACCACCGGCATGATTCGCTAAGAAACCATCAGTCGTCAGTTCATCACGGCTTTCATGACCGAACTGCTCCGCCACACCAAAACCATCGCCAATTTCTACGCCTTTGACTGCATTAATTGACATCATCGCATGGGCGATGTCGGCATCAAGGCGGTCAAATACAGGCTCACCCCAACCCACTGGCACATTGGATGCAATGATTTCAAGCTTTGCACCGCAACTGGTGCCTTGCTCACGCAATGAAGTCACAAGGGCTTCAAAACGTGGTACAGCATCCACATCACCACAGAAAAATGGATTGTTCGGTACTTCGTTCCAATCCATTTTTTCTGTTTTTTCAGTGCCGATTTGCGTCACGTGACCACGAATTTCGATACCGAATTTTTCAAAGAGAAATTTCTTGGCAATTGCACCCGCTGCCACACGCATTGCAGTTTCACGTGCACTTGAACGACCACCACCGCGATAATCACGGAAACCATACTTATGGGTATAAGTATAGTCCGCATGATTTGGACGGAATGTTTGTGCAATATTGCCGTAATCTTTTGATTTTTGATCTGTATTGCGAATCAATAAACCAATTGATGTCCCTGTGGTTTTACCCTCAAAAACCCCAGAGATAATTTCGACTTCATCCGGCTCTTTACGCTGAGTCGCAAATTTTGACGTGCCCGGCTTACGACGGTCTAAGTCAATTTGCAAATCGGTTGCTGAAAGTTCAATCCCTGGTGGCACGCCATCAACGATCGCCATAAGGCCAACGCCATGAGATTCACCACAAGTCGTTACACGGAACAGTTGCCCTATACTATTACCTGCCATGTGTTACGACTCCTTATGCTTGAATAGATTGAATAAATAGATCTCGATACGTACGGCATTGCTGTGCAGTTAATGCAAAGATACCTGAACCACCTTTTTGGAACTGCAACCAGTAGAAATCAACGGTATTGAAGTTCTGCTTCATTGCCCACTCAGAATTACCTACTTCAATCACGATTAAGCCATCTTCAGTCAAGTAATCTGCTGCTTGCGCCAACATTTTACGAACTAAATCTAAGCCATCTTGACCCGCAGCAAGTGCCATTTCAGGCTCATGATGGAATTCATCTGGTAAATCTGCCATATCTTCTGCATCCACATACGGTGGGTTCGATACGATCAAATCATATTGATTTTCAGCAGGAATTTTTTCAAATAAGTCAGATTCTAGCAATGCTACATTGAACTGTTGGTTATGATGTTCACAGTTAATTTGTGCGACTTCTAAAGCATCTTTTGATAAATCTGTCGCATCAACTTCTGCTTCTGGGAATGCATAAGCTAAAGCAATCGCGATACAACCTGAACCTGTACACATATCTAAAATACGACGTGGCATTTTCGGTGCAGGATTTTCAGGTAAGTTATTTAACCCTTCACGTGGCTCATGATTTTCATCTAAGCAGTAAGGTGCGAAACGGTTTTGAATCAATTCTGCAATCGGTGAACGTGGAATCAATACGCGTTCATCTACATAAAATGGTTTGCCATCAAAATATGCCAAGTTTAATAAATAAGAGGTTGGCATACGTTCGTTAATACGGCGCTCAAGCAAGCTTAATACTTCCGCTTTTTCGCTTGGCAATAATTTTGAGTCTAGGATTTCTGGATTTGCACTCCAATCCAAAGACAAGGTTTGTAATACAAGTGCTGAACTTTCAGCAACATAATCTTCTGTACCTTGACCCAAGTGCGCATCATATTGACGTAATGCTGTGACACCAAAGCGGATAAAATCACGAATTGTGCTTAGGTTTTCAGCGGCTTCCTGAATATGTTCAGGGCTAATAGTCGGTCGATCCACGTAGGGCGTCTCCAAGGTCATTTTTAAAACGCCTTATAATACCCTGTTTCTAGCCCATTGATAATGCTGAACGCATGAAAAATACGAATTGTTCCATGAATCTCACACGCATCATTTTTTGAAGAATTTAAGCTGTAGATACAACCATCAAATCTACACGAGATAATCTGCTCAATTAACGCTTACTGGGTACAAATGAGCGTGATGCATAACGATTCGATTGTTCAATAGTCATGGCTAACTTGCATTCTGCAACTTGTACATGCGCATATTTGCCTGTATTAGAAGATTTACAGCGCTGATCACGTCGAACTTCCCAAATTTTATGCTCTTTACGAATTTGCTCAGTGCGTGTTGGATTGGCTTTTAAATACTTTTTATAATTTTGCTGTAGTAATTTAGCATGATCATTTTGCTCACTTTTTAAACATTTTTCAGCCTGATCAGCAACGCCACGCGATGCATTCATACATTGAATAAATTCTCGTGAATACCCTGTGGCAGCATGTACTTGAAAACATGAACCAAGCAGTAAAAGCATACTAAATCCGACCAAACGCATACAATCCCCTGTGCCTAAAAGGCTGAATTTATCAAAAAATAAGCTGTTTAATTTATATGCGAATATTACCTGAGTCATCGGCATTTTTCTAATGCTTTATCAAATCGTGTCAAAAACCAATCATAAAATCCATGCAAAATTCTCATTTTGCTGCTGTATCACATGCTTGTTGTGCTTTAACAATCAGTTTTAAATCATTAAAGCACATGGATTTATAGCCTTTTATCCAAAAGGATTGCCGATATAACAATAGACCGTTGCTTCTTTACTGGTCTTTTCAATTTCTGGTGCCATATGTGGTTGCTGAGAACGATTAAACTTAATTTGATTAAATTTCGCTTTGGCTTCTGGCGTACGAATATCAAAGACGATCCATTGTGTTCGATCTTTGGAACGACCTGTCACAAACTCGATACTTTTCACTTTAACACCGCGATACTGTGCATTTTTCAAGACATATTTATCACCCCAAGATGTTTGACTACCATCTTCAATGTGCTGCGCCACTTGGTTCTTAAAGCTTGATTTTAGGTGCATTTCATCATCAATTTCGTCATAAAAATCAAATACAATGCCACGTGACTGACAGCCTTGTTCGAGTCTAGGACTCAACTGTGCAGTCAAATCAAAAACAGCGGCAGTGACGTGACTGGCATACATTAAGCTTGCTGCACATAGAATTTTTTTCATCATGATAAGGTTACTCCGCATTGCGCGATATATTGGGTTGGCTGCGTCACCGATGGATAAAGTGCAACGTAGTACATCACCCCTTCGATATTTTTAGACATGAGATACATATAGTCGGCATATACCTCTTTTCCCTTCACTGTTGCCATGGGTGAAAATGGATGTGGTAATTTTTTTAGTTGAGACTGCGGTAATTTTTTAAACCGATATTGAGCGGTTTCAAGCTGCTGCTGATGTGCATGAATATCACCGGTCATTTGTACGTTCAGGTAATGCCCATATCCATGGAAGTCAGAAAAATTAAAGCCTTTTATTCTTTGAGTTGCACTTATGGCTTTAAATTCATAGATCAGACTACCTTCAGCATCGTCATCAACATTTGGACTGATGTCTTTAAAATCTTTTTTGAGCTGTTGACGCATTTTTTGATCTCGAACCGTGACATCCATACTGTGATCAAATAAACGTAGTACGGGTTGCTCGGTATTTTGCCAAGCACGGCATGTGAGCAGATTATTTAATTCATTTAATGAATCATTGGCATAAATACTGGTCGATAGACTCAGCATCCCCAATAACAAAGTTTTATTTAACAATCAAACATCCATATGTGTTTTTTAAAATATAATTATACGAATAAACAATAACTTACAAATAATGCATTGGTCTAAGGACTTTATTTTTAGTCCATGACCCCCATTACATTTGAGAGTCTAGATTGATGAAGTTGAAATGAGCTATAAACACAACAATTTAATGGCAATGCGCGAAAGCTATTGGAATGATCAGACCTCTCAGCACGTTGCAGAAGAAAAGCGGGTCTTACAACAGACCCTGCAAGCGCTCGGTGTGTTTGATCAGCCCTCAGAAGAAGATGCCAAATATGTCTTTTTTAGCTTACCCAGTATTATTATTGTCAAAGGTTATGCACTTGGCTTTGCACATGACCGCGTTCAGCAACTGATTACTCAACATATCCGAACAAATAAGCAACAGTTGCAGCAAAAAACCACGTTAAAAATTCAATATCACATGTCATCCTATCGCTGAGATGGTCTGCTTTGAATAGAGCGTGTACATCTTGACTATAAATTCAGTGTCTTAAACTTTTTTAATACGTGAAGACACGCTAATATCCGCTACAATGATTTATTGATTTATTCTGCGAAATGCCGAGAAAGGATTGAGTTTACATGTCAGATCAGAACGATAAGCTTAAACAATTGAAAACCTCCTCTATGGATCGACGCTTATCAATCGCGAAAGCATCCCTTTTGGCAGGCACACGTTGGGCAGCATCGAACGCGACGTCTATGTTCTCAAATGAAGAAGAAAAAGAAAAAAAACGCAAAAAAGCCATGAAACAACAGGCCGATTACTTGGTTTCAGAAATTGGCAAACTCAAAGGTTCGATTGTCAAAATTGGTCAAATGATGGCGCTGTATGGCGAGCATTTTTTACCAGAAGAAGTCACTCAAGCGCTCAATACGCTAAATAACCAAACTGTAGCATTGGCATGGCCGGCAATTAAAACGCAATTGCAAAGCCAATTAGGTTCAAAACTCGATGATCTAGTCATTGACCATGAGCCTTTAGGAACCGCTTCTCTAGCTCAGGTACATCGCGCGACGCGTAAATCCGATGGTCTAGAGGTGGTTTTAAAAATTCAGTATCCGGGTGTGGCAGATGCCATTGACTCAGATATGAGTTTGTTTAAAAACATGCTGAAATTGACGCGTATTGTGCCGCAAACCCGTGAATTTGATCAGTGGTTTGATGAAGTGCGTGAAATGATGCATCGTGAAGTGGATTATCACATTGAAGCAGCCACGACTCGTCGTTTTACACAGCGCTTAGAAAATGATCCACGTTACATCGTGCCAAGTATTATTGATGAATATTCAACTGCGCGTGTGCTATGCATGACCTTTGAACGTGGTGTACCGATCAATAGCCCTGTGATGTTGTCTTTACCACAAGAACGTCGCAATCAACTGGGTGAAGCTTCTTTAGAAATTGCCGTACGCGAAATTTTTGAATGGGGCGAAATGCAGACAGATCCAAATTTTGGCAATTATTTGGTCCGTTTAGCAAGCGCTGAACAAGCATTGGATCAAATTGTTCTGCTTGATTTCGGTGCTATTCGTCAATTTGACGCACACCTGTTAAGCGTGGCGCGTAATTTGCTTAAAGCAGGTTATCATCACGATGCTGATCTAATGGTCAAAGCCATGACGGGATATGACTTTTTTGATTCCATTCCACAAAGCATTAAACCCGATATGGCAAAAGTGTTCTTATTAGCGACCGAAGCCTTTAGTTCACCTTTGAATAATCAAGAACTTCCTGCTGGTGTGATGCTTGAACAGGACCGCTATGATTGGAAGAAAAGCCAATTGCATAGTCGTGTGATTCAACAGGCTTCAAAATCCATGGCTTCACGTTATTTCAGTGTTCCACCGAAAGAGTTTATGTTTATTAGCCGTAAATTTATTGGTGCGTATACCTTTATGACAGTCATCGATGCGAAAACTAATGTCCGCGCTATGATTAAACCCTATATTTAATTATTCAAAATTTTTTTCTTTAAAGATTGATCTGTTTGATTTGTCATTCAGGTCAATTTTTTTATTTAAATTTCCACCTACCACCTAATAATAAACATAGTATTCATATACTTAAAACATATTAATACTTCTTTTAAATCTTTATTTTATGCCAATAAAAGCCGTCAATCCTGACATGGTTTTTTAAGGATGATCGTGTCAGCATGATCATCAGAATTAAAAGATATTCAGGGAACAATAATGACAAATATGGTTAATAAAGCACAAGGAATCGGTTTATCCTTACTCACCAAACTTGCAAGTAGTGATCTGCTCGATCAGCTAAAATTACGCAAATTTGTTGAAAATTCACTCTATCAAGGCTCTAAAGCAGGCTTTAAAACTTTAAGTAAAACTCAAAAATGGCTAAAACCTAACTCCATCAACGCTAAACAACGCCTTACACCGCAATCGAAATCTTTGTTCGATTTAAGCTTAAATGAAGAGCAACAAATGACCGTTGATGCAATGAGTCAATTTGCGCAGGAAGTGATCTACCCACTCGCGCACGATGCTGATCATTTAGAAAAATTCCCAGAAACCTTGTGGCAACACCTCACCGACCTCGGCTTAAATTTTTATGCTTTACCTGAGGCATTTGGTGGTGTAGCAACTGAAAAGAATAAAGTGAGTAATATTCTGATCGCTGAGAGCTTAGCCAAAGGCGATTTTAGTATTACAGCAGGACTACTCTCAACTTTTAGTGCAATTAATGCCTTCACCCAATGGGGATCGGATGCGATTCAAGCAGAATATCTACACGCATTTTCAGAAAATCCAGAACTTAAAGCCACCTTTGCCGTTCAAGAAGAAACCCCCGCTTTTAATCCTTATGCATTGAAAACTAAAGCCTATCTTAAAGAGGGTCAATACTTTATTGAGGGTGAAAAAACCTTAGTCATGCTCGCTGAAATTGCTGATCTTTATATTGTCAGTGCAATGTTAGATGAGCGAGCTGATGTCTTTGTAGTGAAACGCAATGAAAGTATCTGCTTCAAAAAATCACCGGCAATGGGACTAAAAGCAGCCGAAACAGCCACGCTGCAATTTAAACAAAGCCCTGCCCAACGCTTAGGCGATGTCGATTTTAACTACACCGAATTTGTTGATTTAGGCAATTTAATGTGGTGCGCCATGGCGATTGGTAGCTGTGAAGCCATCAAAGAATATTGTGTTCAATATGCTAATGAACGGACTGCTTTTGGTGAACCCATTTCGCATCGTCAAAGTGTCGCATTTATGATTGCTGATATGGCGATTGAAATTGATGCCATGCGTATGTTGGTGCTAAATGCCGCAAGTTTGGCAGAAACAGAGGCTTCTTTTCATCGTGAAGCCTATTTGGCACGTTTATTATGCGCAGAAAAATCAATGAAAATAGGGACAGATGGTGTACAAATTTTAGGAGGTCATGGCTTTACCAAAGAGCATCCAGTCGAACGTTGGTATCGTGATTTACGTGCAACGGCTATCGTACATTCAGGCTTACATGCTTAATCAACAATAAAAAGGACAAAATCATGAATTTACAAAATCCGAAAAAATTTAAATTATTGATTGATCAAGCACATGAAGTTGCACTCAATGTACTGCGCCCTATTTCACGGAAATATGACAAAGCCGAGCACGCCTATCCAAAAGAACTTGATATGCTTGCTGCTGTCGTCGATGGCATGAACCAAGGCAGTGATGGCATGAATGCCGGTGCAGCCGTCAATAAACGTGGCGATACGGATAATTCGAATAAAAATGGTGTCAATATGTCCACAGCTCTGAGTATTGTGGAGATGTGCTATGGCGATACTGGATTACTTCTCTCGATGCCACGTCAGGGTCTAGGTAATTCAGCGATTGCAGCGGTGGCTAATGATGAGCAGCTTAAACGTTTCGATGGCACATGGGCAGCAATGGCAATCACGGAGCCCAATTGCGGCTCAGATTCAGCAGCGATTGGTACCACAGCAGTCAAAGATGGTGATGATTACATCCTCAATGGTGAAAAAATCTTTGTGACCTCAGGTGAACGCGCTGACTCTGTCGTAGTTTGGGCAACCTTAGATAAAAAGTTAGGACGTGCTGCGATCAAATCGTTTGTTGTACCGAAAGGTACACCCGGCATGACCATTGAACGTCTAGAACACAAGCTTGGTATTAAAGCATCAGATACCGCTGCGATTAGCTTTGTTGATTGCCGTGTACCTGCTGCCAATCTATTAGGCAATGCCGAAATTGATGTTGCTAAAGGCTTTGCTGGTGTGATGGAAACTTTTGATAACACCCGTCCACTTGTGGCTGCCATGGCAGTCGGCTGTGCAAAAGCCTCTTTAGAGCGTATTAAGGAAATTTTCAACGATCAACTTGATGAACATTATGCAACGCCTTATTTACAGACCTCTCATCTTGCTGCGCAAATTTATCGCCTGGAAGCGGAATGGGAAGCGGCACGCTTACTCATGTTAAAAGCTGCTTGGATGGCAGATAACCGCCAACCCAACTCACGCGAAGCTTCTATAGCCAAAGCAAAAGCAGGTCGTGTTGCTAATGAAATTACCTTAAAGTGTGTCGAGCTTGCTGCGAGTGTTGGCTATAACGAAAATGAGTTATTGGAAAAATGGGCACGTGACTCAAAAATTCTTGATATTTTTGAAGGCACACAACAAATTCAACAACTCATCATTGCTCGTCGTGAACTCGGTAAAAGCTCTAGTGAGTTAAAATAGTTTGATAAAACGCACTTAAATTGAATATAAAGCATTTAATAACGATTGATTTTTAAAGTATTTCTAGCTATAAAAATTCATCGTTATTTTGTTTTATGCCATTATGTTTTCAATTCGTCCTATTCGTCACGAAGACAATCCTCAAATTGCTCGTATTATCCGTGAAGTCTCAGTAGAGTTTGGTCTGGCTGCAGAATCCGGTTTCGCTGTCGGCGATACTATCTTAGATCAACTTTTTGAAGTCTATGATCAAGAGCATTCACAATATTGGGTTATCGTCGATGAAAATGACCAAGTTCTTGGCGGTGGTGGTATCGCCCCTTTAAAAGGTGATGAATATACGCTAGAAATACAAAAAATGTATTTTTTAACTGAAATACGCCAACACGGTTTCGCAAAGAAACTGCTTCATTTAGCCTTTGAATTTGCTAAAAAGCAAAATTTTAATCAGATCTATTTGGAAACCACAAAATCACTCTGGCAAGCAGTCAAACTGTATGAAAAGCTTGGGTTTGTTCATTTAAGCCATCCGATGGGCAACACGGGACATAGTGCGGCATGTGAAATTTGGATGAGCAAAAATCTGATTCAATAACAGTGGTTAAACACATAAGATACTTAGGCTATTTAAAGCTAAGTATCTTCATCAAAATTAAGGATTTCACTATTCAAAGTTAAGCGAATGAACATGCTTACGCTTTCATACTTGACGCTATCGGTTAGGCTAACTACTATCTTGAAAAATTGATGCTCTTGGATTTATTTTGCTCACTCAAAAATTAACAACTTTTAGTCCGATGTCTAAAAAATTAAGCTTATCTTCTTTCTTAAAATCAACAGTTGTCATTGCCACACTATCGAGCTTATTTGGATGTTCATCCTTAGGCGGTGGCTCAATTGAAAAACGTGCGAGTAAATTAGCCACAGGCATTCAAAAAGCCTATCGCGTTCCTGCAACGACAGCGCAACGTGTGTCTCCACTGATTATACAAAGCAGTCAGCAATATAATATTGACCCACTCACTATGGCTGCACTGATCCGTCAAGAGTCAAGCTATCGCAGTCAAGTTAGCTCACATGCGGGTGCTGTAGGTCTTACTCAAGTTATGCCAAGATATTGGCAGCAAAGTTGCCCAGGTGATCTCTATGATGAAACCATTAATATAAATTGTGGCAGCTTTATTTTGGCAAAATATGAGCAATCAGCTGGTAGTATGAAAAAAGCGCTAGGCTACTATAATGTTGGACCTTCAAATTATGAAAATAATCGTAAAATGCGTAAACAAGGTAAACGTTATGCTAAACAAGTTAAACAACATCAGAAAGCTTTAAAAAGCGCATTATAAATGTCAAAATTAAAGGGGCTCTATTTAGAGCCTTTTTTATAATCATTTTAGAACTATTATTATAAATTTAACTTTCCTCCCCACAAAGAAAAACCCCCCTCAATCTATTGATTGAGGGGGTTTTTGAATTAATGAGCTGGCGATGACTTACTCTCACATGGGTAATCCCACACTACCATCAGCGCTAAGAGGTTTCACTTCTGAGTTCGGGAAGGGATCAGGTGGTTCACTCTTGCTATTGTCGCCAGCACAACTGTTTATGATTACTCGCTATGGTCTTAGTTGCTTTCGCATGCCTAGCTTTGGTCAAAAGAGTTATTAACAGAGATATTTGAGTATCGATGCGTTGCTTAATTTTACTTAGCTTTCAAACTAAATCAAGTTGTTTTGTAGTGATTTCGACTACAACACCAACTGTTTGGGTGTTGTATAGTCAAGCCTCACGAGCAATTAGTATTGGTCAGCTTCATACATCACTGCACTTCCACATCCAACCTATCAACGTCGTAGTCTTCAACGGCTCTTTAGAGGACATAAAGTCCTTGGGAAATCTTATCTTGAGGTAGGCTTCCCGCTTAGATGCTTTCAGCGGTTATCCCTTCCGAACATAGCTACCCGGCGATGCGACTGGCGTCACAACCGGTACACCAGAGGTTCGTCCACTCTGGTCCTCTCGTACTAGGAGCAGATCCTCTCAAATTTCCAACGCCCACGGTAGATAGGGACCGAACTGTCTCACGACGTTCTAAACCCAGCTCGCGTACCTCTTTAAATGGCGAACAGCCATACCCTTGGGACCTGCTTCAGCCCCAGGATGAGATGAGCCGACATCGAGGTGCCAAACACCGCCGTCGATATGAACTCTTGGGCGGTATCAGCCTGTTATCCCCAGAGTACCTTTTATCCGTTGAGCGATGGCCCTTCCATACAGAACCACCGGATCACTAAGACCTACTTTCGTACCTGCTCGACTTGTGGGTCTCGCAGTTAAGCGCGCTTTTGCCTTTATACTCTACGCGTGATTTCCGACCACGCTGAGCGCACCTTCGTACTCCTCCGTTACTCTTTAGGAGGAGACCGCCCCAGTCAAACTACCCACCAGACATGGTCCTCGCTCCAGATTATGGAGCAGAGTTAGAACCTCAATATTACCAGGGTGGTATTTCAAGATTGGCTCCATCGCAACTAGCGTCACGACTTCAAAGCCTCCCACCTATCCTACACAAGTAAGATCAAAGTTCAATGTCAAGCTGCAGTAAAGGTTCACGGGGTCTTTCCGTCTAGCCGCGGGTACACCGCATCTTCACGGCGAATTCGATTTCACTGAGTCTCTGCTGGAGACAGCGCCCCCATCATTATGCCATTCGTGCAGGTCGGAACTTACCCGACAAGGAATTTCGCTACCTTAGGACCGTTATAGTTACGGCCGCCGTTTACTGGGGCTTCGATCAATAGCTTCGCTTGCGCTAACCACATCAATTAACCTTCCAGCACCGGGCAGGCATCACACCCTATACGTCCACTTTCGTGTTTGCAGAGTGCTATGTTTTTAATAAACAGTTGCAGGGGCCTGGTTTCTGTGGCTGTCAACCGCTCAGGAAGTAAATTCCGTCACCGTCGACAGCGTACCTTCTCCCGAAGTTACGGTACCATTTTGCCTAGTTCCTTCAGCAGAGTTCTCTCAAGCGCTTTGGTCTACTCGACCTGACCACCTGTGTCGGTTTCGGGTACGATTCCTGTGTAACTGAAGCTTAGAGACTTTTCCTGGAAGTATGGTATCAGCCACTTCGCTGTACAAGTACAGCTTGCTATCAACTCTCAGCATAGAGCACCCCGGATTTGCCTAAGATGCATGCCTACTGTCTTTCACCTGGACAACCAACGCCAGGCTGACTTAACCTTCTCCGTCCTCTCATCGCATTACACAGAAGTATTGGAATATTAACCAATTTCCCATCGACTACGCCTCTCGGCCTCGCCTTAGGGGTCGACTCACCCAGCCCCGATTAACGTTGGACTGGAACCCTTGGTCTTTCAGCGAACGAGTTTTTCACTCGTTTTGTCGTTACTCACGTCAGCATTCGCACTTCTGATACCTCCAGCAGACTTCTCAATCCACCTTCATCGGCTTACAGAACGCTCCCCTACCACTTGCAATAAATTGCAAATCCGCAGCTTCGGCATATAGTTTTAGCCCCGTTACATCTTCCGCGCAGGCCGACTCGACTAGTGAGCTATTACGCTTTCTTTAAAGGGTGGCTGCTTCTAAGCCAACCTCCTAGCTGTCTATGCCTTCCCACATCGTTTCCCACTTAACTATAATTTTGGGGCCTTAGCTGGCGGTCTGGATTGTTTTCCTCTTGACTACGGACGTTAGCACCCGCAGTCTGTCTCCCGGATAGTACTCATTGGTATTCGGAGTTTGCATCGGTTTGGTAAGTCGGGATGACCCCCTAGCCGAAACAGTGCTCTACCCCCAATGGTATTCGTCCGAGGCGCTACCTAAATAGCTTTCGGGGAGAACCAGCTATCACCGAGTTTGATTAGCCTTTCACCCCTATCCACAAGTCATCCCCTGGCTTTTCAACGACAGTGGGTTCGGTCCTCCAGTTAGTGTTACCCAACCTTCAACCTGCTCATGGATAGATCACCCGGTTTCGGGTCTACACCCAGCAACTAAACGCCCTATTAAGACTCGATTTCTCTACGGCTCCCCTATTCGGTTAACCTTGCTACTGAATGTAAGTCGCTGACCCATTATACAAAAGGTACGCAGTCACCGGACACAATGCCGGCTCCCACTGCTTGTATGCATGCGGTTTCAGGATCTATTTCACTCCCCTCACAGGGGTTCTTTTCGCCTTTCCCTCACGGTACTGGTTCACTATCGGTCAGTCAGGAGTATTTAGCCTTGGAGGATGGTCCCCCCATATTCAGACAAGGTTTCACGTGCCTCGCCCTACTCGTCATCATTACATAAGCCCTTTCGTGTACGGGAATATCACCCTCTACGTTCGCACTTCCCAGAGCGTTCCACTAAAGCTTATGTAACTTAATGGGCTGATCCCCGTTCGCTCGCCGCTACTAAGGGAATCTCAATTGATTTCTTTTCCTAAGGGTACTGAGATGTTTCACTTCCCCTCGTTCGCCTTGCATGACTATGTATTCATCATGCAATACCTACCTTATGGTAAGTGGGTTTCCCCATTCAGACATCTCCGGATCACAGGATATTTGCCGCCTCCCCGGAGCTTTTCGCAGGCTATTACGTCTTTCATCGCCTCTGACTGCCAAGGCATCCACCACATGCACTTAATTACTTGACTATACAACCCCAAACAGTCGACGGTACCTACAAGGAGCACCTTCAACATACAGTTCGAAGTACTGTGAATTTTAATCACTGTACAGCTTCAATCAAAATCATATACCAAAACGCTTGATTCAGTTAATCGCTAGTTTCTCATCAATCACTCAACTAGAAATTGCTTTCTAATCTTGTTTTTAATGAGCCTTAAACAATTTATTTCAACTCAAATATATTCTGTTAATGATTATCTACGTCCTCATCGGATCGTAGCAACTGTGATAAATCACAGAGATTACCAAGTGCGCGTATCATAACGCTTATACTTGTTAATCTCTAGGATCTAAACACTTGATAGCTCAAGGACTAATCAACCTCAGCACCGTATGATCACATACTGCGCGAAGCGTAGCTTCTTGCCTAAATTTCAAGGAAAAGCATGCTTTTCTTGTCTTGAAATTTGGTGGAGACTAACGGAGTCGAACCGTTGACCTCCTGCGTGCAAAGCAGGCGCTCTACCAACTAAGCTAAGTCCCCAGCTTATCATTTAGATCAATGATTCTGATCTCTGTACTCTGCAATTGCTTGCTTGCAGATGGTGGGTCTGACAAGACTTGAACTTGTGACCCCACGCTTATCAAGCGTGTGCTCTAACCAACTGAGCTACAGACCCTCAGGTACATCGTATGAAGAACAACTTGTTGTGGATTCTTACCAATCGTCAATCTTTCGTTAAGGAGGTGATCCAGCCGCAGGTTCCCCTACGGCTACCTTGTTACGACTTCACCCCAGTCGTCGGCCACACCGTGGTAACCGCCCTCAATTAAGTTAGGCTAGCTACTTCTGGTGCAACAAACTCCCATGGTGTGACGGGCGGTGTGTACAAGGCCCGGGAACGTATTCACCGCGGCATTCTGATCCGCGATTACTAGCGATTCCGACTTCATGGAGTCGAGTTGCAGACTCCAATCCGGACTACGATCGGCTTTTTGAGATTAGCATCCTATCGCTAGGTAGCAACCCTTTGTACCGACCATTGTAGCACGTGTGTAGCCCTGGTCGTAAGGGCCATGATGACTTGACGTCGTCCCCGCCTTCCTCCAGTTTGTCACTGGCAGTATCCTTAAAGTTCCCGGCTTAACCCGCTGGCAAATAAGGAAAAGGGTTGCGCTCGTTGCGGGACTTAACCCAACATCTCACGACACGAGCTGACGACAGCCATGCAGCACCTGTATGTAAGCTCCCGAAGGCACCAATCCATCTCTGGAAAGTTCTTACTATGTCAAGACCAGGTAAGGTTCTTCGCGTTGCATCGAATTAAACCACATGCTCCACCGCTTGTGCGGGCCCCCGTCAATTCATTTGAGTTTTAGTCTTGCGACCGTACTCCCCAGGCGGTCTACTTATCGCGTTAGCTGCGCCACTAAAGTCTCAAAGACCCCAACGGCTAGTAGACATCGTTTACGGCATGGACTACCAGGGTATCTAATCCTGTTTGCTCCCCATGCTTTCGTGCCTCAGTGTCAGTATTAGGCCAGATGGCTGCCTTCGCCATCGGTATTCCTCCAGATCTCTACGCATTTCACCGCTACACCTGGAATTCTACCATCCTCTCCCATACTCTAGCCAACCAGTATCGAATGCAATTCCTAAGTTAAGCTCAGGGATTTCACATTTGACTTAATTGGCCACCTACGCACGCTTTACGCCCAGTAAATCCGATTAACGCTCGCACCCTCTGTATTACCGCGGCTGCTGGCACAGAGTTAGCCGGTGCTTATTCTGCGAGTAACGTCCACGCACCTAGAGTATTAGTCTAGGGCGCCTCCTCCTCGCTTAAAGTGCTTTACAACCAAAAGGCCTTCTTCACACACGCGGCATGGCTGGATCAGGGTTCCCCCCATTGTCCAATATTCCCCACTGCTGCCTCCCGTAGGAGTCTGGGCCGTGTCTCAGTCCCAGTGTGGCGGATCATCCTCTCAGACCCGCTACAGATCGTCGCCTTGGTAGGCCTTTACCCCACCAACTAGCTAATCTGACTTAGGCTCATCCATTAACGCAAGGTCCGAAGATCCCCTGCTTTCCCCCGTAGGGCGTATGCGGTATTAGCAGTCGTTTCCAACTGTTGTCCCCCATTAATGGGCAGATTCCTAAGTATTACTCACCCGTCCGCCGCTGAATCCAGTAGCAAGCTACTTTCATCCGCTCGACTTGCATGTGTTAAGCCTGCCGCCAGCGTTCAATCTGAGCCATGATCAAACTCTTCAGTTTAAAATCAGTAGTAGCTTAAAGGCTACCAATCTTGGCTCATCAATTTTCTGACAAATATTTCTCAAATAAACTTCGAGTAATTTCTACCATCAATCAATGAAAATAATTTCGATCAATCAATCAGTAAAAATCCACACAAGTTGTTCTTCATAATCTCTTAATGATCTTCTTAATACTTCGTCAGTATTAAGATTAAAACCATTTCATTAACAACTCAGCACTTAGTGCGTTTCGCTGTAACGTCTTGATGCTGCGTATTCTATACAGTTTCCAAAGTAGCGCAAGCCCTTTTCATATAATAATCATAAAAAATGATGTGTACGTTCATTTTTTAATCCATTTTATCTATTTTTAGTATTTTTATGCCGTTTTATAAGGTTTATAAACCCTAAATTGTAATTTTATTGATTTATTAATATGACTTAAAATAAAAGGACTGGTCTCAACCAATCCTTTTTGACTTTGCTTAAGACTTAATACTTTTGTTGGTTTAATGAGATTGAGCGCCTAACCAAGACATAAATTTTTGGCGTTCTGCTTTACTGGCTTTTTGCCAAAGCTGAATGAGCTGTTGATCTGTCGTTGTGATATTTACTGTTGTCGTTGGTGCCGCTTGAGCAATCGGTACGACTGGTTGAGTATAAATTGCAGCAGGTTGATTAATTGGTGCTGTTGTTTTAGTTGTTAAATCTACAGTTTTACCAACAAGACTATTTTGAAACCAAGGTTTAGCAGCATCGTTGGCACCAGATTGCTGCACCAACAACTGATTTTTCGCATCATACAAAGCAACAACAGGCTGATCTTTAAATTTTTGCGCATCTTCAAAGTTCTTAGGTGCATTGATCAAAGCTAAATGATAACTTTCACCCTCTTTTAATTCGGGCGTTTTAATCGTAACTACACCTGATTTTAAAATATCATGTGAATTATCCCAATGTTCAAAGTATTCTTGATAACGAACGCGAATTGAATTTGATCCTGCATCTAATTGATAAGCTTGATTCGCACGTAGAATAGAAGCACTGACTTCCTGCTCATTAACAGCAATGATTTTTATTTCTTCTGGCACCGTCAAATTTACTGCCGCAAAAACAGGGGTCATACTGCAAAATGCTGCCACTGTTGCAAGAATTCGTAATTTCATTCTAATCACTCATTTTGATGATGTAAGTTGGGTCGCACTATGCAGCCCTTGAATGACAATAATATGACAAAAGCACCGATGCAATCCAAATCACGGCTAGCACTTATTCTGATATTCATCCCATTTTTTATGCGACTTACGATCTAGCGGAATAATTTCAAACTTCAATCATAAGAAAAGGAGCAAACAATGCTCCTTTTTTATCATTTGGATTAGCCGAAGGTTTTAAAACGTTCGCTATCATCCATAAAGGTTTTATCACCAGCCGGTGCTTCAATTGACCCGAAGACCAATTGTGCGCGAAGTTTCCAATTATCAGGCACACCATAAGTTTGCGCAACCTCTTCATCTACAATTGGATTGTAATGCTGCAAAGATGCACCAATACCCTTTTCAGCCAATGCTGTCCAAGTTGCAAATTGTGCAATCGCTGATGAATGCTCTGACCAAATTGGGAAATTATCAGCATATAAAGCAAATTGCTCTTGTAAACCTTTTACAACTGCTTGATCTTCATAAAACAACGCTGTGCCATAACCTGCAGCAAAGCTATTAATTTTTGCATTGGTACCCTCAAAGGCTTCAGCAGGAACAATCTTTCTTAAGGTTTCGCGCACAATACCCCAAAACTGCTCATGGGCTTCAGCAAATAAAATCACAACACGTGATGTTTGCGAGTTAAATGAAGACGGACTTTGACGTACTGCTTCTTTAATGGTGCTTTCAATTTCAGATTTATCTACATTTACATTTTTGCCAATTGCATAAATAGTACGGCGTTGTTTAATTTGCTCTAAAAAAGCCATGATTCAACCTCTGTATTTTGATTATTGATCAATCGATAACGCTATAGTACGTGAATGGATTGTTTTTCACAGGTTCATCTCTATAACGAAGTGTTTTATATATAGAACAATAAGCTGAGAATTTAAAATTTGATTTGTATATTTTTGATAAATGGTTTCTTAAAAATAGATATGTTAAAGCGTTTAATTTAGTTTGAATGAGCAAACTATTAGACACGTATCACTGCGAAATATCCAAAGCTATAAAATAAAAAAACTCCGCATAGGCGAAGTTTTTTTATTTGGCAATTTTTATCGCTTATTTATTGTCTGTTTCAAATAATGCAGCAACAAATGACTTAGCAGAGAACGGACGTAAATCATCAATTTTCTCGCCCACACCAATAAATCGAATCGGAACATGCGTACGGCTTGCAATGTTAAAGAGCACGCCGCCTTTTGCAGTACCATCAAGTTTAGTAATGGTTAAACCTGTTAAACCAACTGCTTCATCAAACATTTCAACTTGGTTAATGGCATTTTGACCTGTACCAGCATCAACCACTAACATCACTTCATGTGGTGCGGTCGCATCAATTTTTTGCATGACACGTTTTACTTTGGTCAATTCTTGCATTAAGTGACTTTTGTTATGCAAACGACCCGCTGTATCTGCAATAAGAACATCCACACCTTTGGCACGTGCGCTTTCAAATGCATCAAAAATCACAGAAGCAGAGTCTGCACCATGCCCTTGAGCAACCACAGAGATGTTGTTACGTTCACCCCAAATTTGTAATTGTTCAGTCGCTGCAGCACGGAATGTATCACCCGCCGCCAACATGACTTTTTTACCTTCACCTTGTAAGCGTTTCGCCAACTTACCAATCGTCGTGGTTTTACCCACACCATTTACACCCACTACCAAAATCACAAAAGGTGCTTTGTTTGGATCAATATGTAAAGGTTTCACACGTGGGGCAAGTAAAGCCACCAATTCTTCTTGTAAGGCTTTATACAATGAGTGCGAGTAAATCAAATCACCACGTGCCGTACGTTCGGTTAAATTGGCAATGATGGTTTTGGTCGCTTCAACACCAATGTCTGCGACTAAAAGCTGTTCCTCAACTTCTTCTAATAATTCATCATCAATTTCTTTACCACCGATGAGGATATTCACCATACCGTCTGCAAGATTTTTACGGGTTTTGGTTAAACCCTCTTTCATACGGCTAAAGAAACCACCTTTTGCTTCAGGTTGTTCATTGTCAGCCTCAGCGACTTGAGCAACTGGTGCAGTTTCTACCACTGCTTGCTTCGGTGTTTCTATAATAGGCACATTAATCGCAGGTAAGCCTGGCAATGTGACATCGTCATCTCCGATATCAGCATCAATCAAAAATTTATTTTGCCCATTAGATTGTTGTTGCATGCCGAATCCTTGAAAAGCATCACGTTAAAAAACCGAATTCTATCATAAGTTCTCTGCTTTTGAGCCAACAAAGCAAAAGCGTGAGTACTACACTAAAAAACAACACGCAATTGTTGCTTTCATAAACATATTTCTGAAAAATAAAGCAATAATACTTTGTTCCCTTCTTTGGAAGCATACGTGCGCAAATATCTTATAACAATCAAAACAAAATCAAATCTATTCAAGAAAAGTATCATGTCTTTGGGTTTCATCACATTATCCGTCTTGAATTCGAGCATCCAGGCTGAGGTGCAATCAGAACTCTCTCGCACAATGTTTGAAACGACACTCAACAATGGTTTAAAAGTGATTATTCGGGAAGACCATCGTGCGCCTATGGTGATGACACATATTTGGTATAAAGTCGGCAGCAATGATGAATCAGGCAATGTCTTAGGTGTATCCCATGTGCTTGAACACATGATGTTCAAAGGGACAAGCAAAGTTCCCAATGATGAATTTACCCGATTAAGTCGCATCTACGGCGGTCGTATCAATGCGGCAACATCCAATAATTACACCAATTATTATCAACTTTATCCTAAAGCGTATTTCCCCATGGCATTGGAACTTGAAGCAGATCGCATGACCAATTTGGTATTGCGTCAACAAGACTTTGAGCCTGAAATAAAGGTCGTCATGGAAGAACGTCGGCAACGCACCGAAGATCATCCTCGTGCACGTGCATTTGAACGCTTTAAATGGATCAGTTATCCCACCAGTCACTATCGTCAACCTGTGATTGGTCACATGAAAACCTTAAATAACATCCAATTAAGTGATGTGAAGAAATGGTATCAAGATTGGTATAGCCCTAATAATGCTATTTTGGTCATCGTAGGCGATGTCGATGCAGAACAAGCACTACAACAGGTACAAAAATACTTTGGCAATATTCCAGCGCGACCGACACCACAACGCAATGATGTACTTGAATTTGAGCGGCTTGGCTATCGGCATATGGAAATCAAAACCAATATTCAAGTCCCAAACTTGTATATGACATGGAATACCAAAAGCATCGGCAGTGCCAAAAATCCACAAGATGCTTATGCCCTCAGTATTATTCGTAGTTTACTCGACAGTGGCATTTCATCTCGCTTGCAAGAGCGCTTGGTGCGAGATCGTAAAGTACTCACCTCGGTCAGTGTGGCTTATGATCCCTATAGTCGCGGTGATGGATTATTGAGTATTTCAGCACTGCCTGCGCCTGGTATCAGCATTCAATTTGCTGAGCAAGCGATTCAACAGCAAATTGATTTGTTAAAAACCGCTTCTATTTCTCGGCAAGAGATTGAACGTATTCGCACACGCTTTATCGCCAATTTAATTTATGGTCAGGACGATCTGGCAGCTCAAGCGAAAATGATCGGAAATTTAGAAGTGAATGGATTAAGTTATCGTCTCATGGATCAACTACCGCAACACTTCGAAAAGGTCAGTAGCCAAGATATTCAGCGCGTTGCCAATACTTATTTGGTACGAGAGAATCTGAGTACGCTTTATATTGTGCCAGAAATGCCTGAAACCAAACCCAAATAGGGAGCAAGACGATGTTGTATATAAAGAAACTTGCTCTTATCTGCACCATTTCTTTCTATTCAAACGCGTGGGCAGAAATCGACTTACATACCGATGAACCGACCGAAGATCCCTCTACTCAACTACAGAGTATGAAGAGCTTACAAAGTTTAAAATCAGTGACCCTGAATGCTGAAGCGCAAGCTCCGTTGGTACACGATTTAAAAAATCGTCACAACGTTCGCACGCTCTTTGTTGAGACCCAAGATTTACCCATGGTTGATATTCAACTGACCTTTGATGCAGGTGCAGCACGTGATGGCGAGATTGAATCCGGTTTATCTGGCCTTTCGACCATGGCAGCAAAACTGATGCGCGAAGGTACACAGAAATATACAGCTCAACAAATTGCAGCAGTCTTTGATGAAACGGGTGCACAATTTAGCGTACAAAGTTATCGCGATATGTTTGTGGTACGTTTGCGTAAGCTTTCCGATCCGAAAAAGCTTGAAACGGCACTGAATATGCTGCTTGAAGTTCTAAAAAATTCGACCTTTAAACCACACAGCATTGGCATGGTGGTGAGTAATACACAAGTAGGACAAAAACAGCTTAAGGAAAATCCAAGCCGTTTAATGGATATTCAGTTTTATCGTACTGTATACGGTGCGCACCCTTATGCTGAACCGATTTCTGGCACCATCGGCAGCACTAAAAAAATCACATCGGAACATCTTAAAAAATTCCGCGATCAATTTTTGGTGGCGCAAAATATGAATATTGCCATTACGGGCAAATTAACAGCAAAACAGGCACTCGCTCTCTCAGAACGAATTTCAACAGGCATTCGACAAGGTCAAGCGGCTCAGGATTTAAGCCAACCTCAAGCGAACACGGATTTTGTGATTCGACATTTTCCGTACAGTGCATCCCAAGCCTATGTCACTATGGGACATATTGGACCCGCTCGCGCGACAAAAGATAAATTGGCTTTAGATATTGCCAATCGGATGTTTGGCGGTGGAGGATTTAATAGTGTGTTAATGCAAGAACTGCGAGTAAAACGCGGTCTAGCCTATAGCGCTTATAGTTCCTTTGTATTTAGCCAAGCACCTGGCATTTTTAGCTTAAAGTTTTCTACTCGTGAAGATCAGCTTTTGGAAAGCATTCAGGTTGCACACCAAGCCATGATTAAGTTTGTGAATGAACCCATTGATGCTCAAAGACTTGCCGAAACCAAAGCGGGCATGTTGCGTTCGTTCCCTAATTATTACAGCAGCAATGCCAGCATGAACTCCGTATTAGGTTCTATGGGCTTTTACAATGAGCCAAACGATTATTTATCAGCATATGCTGAACGTTTAAGCAAAATTACTGCTGAGGATGTACAAAAAGCAGTTCGAACCCACATACAACCAGCGCGTTTGAATTTAGTGATTCTGACGAGTGAGTTAGATCAAAATGCATTAAGAACCATGTTGCAACAAAATTTAAATACGAGCCATACCACCCCACGTTAAGTGATACATTCAATTCTTGTCAGTCTTCTTGAATAGGCGGTAGCTGATTTGCACGCGTTGATTCTTGTTGATAGGCTTGCATTAATTTAAGGTATTGCCCACGCGTCATGTGCTGCTGTTGCACCAAATGCGCTGCTAAATCTTGGGTTTGTGGCAAATTATATTGTTGCGATAAAGCAAAGGCTTGGCGAAATTGATGAGCCGAAATAGGACGAAATAAAGCAACACTCGCCATGGCAATAATCAACACGACAATAAAAACAATAACACTGTTATAAATTTGTTCTAGCGTTAATTTTGAAAAAAACGCATTCATTTTTTCAATATTGAAAGACATACACTACCTCAAGTTAAAAGTAGTGTATGTATCTCACTCATGAAGTTCAAGTCAGGATGAGAATTTGTCTATAATTTAGCTTAGTCATTAAGAAATGTGGGTACGTACTACCGCAAACCATAAAATCATGACGATAAATGCCAATACGATGAAAATGGTAAAGACACTTAGACCTGCTTCCGCCTGCTCTGGATGTAAAGGATCCTCTTCGGCACTACGGGCGAGTTCATCATTATAAATTTTGTAGAACTGGGCACGCTGCTCTACATCTAGATCGCGAGTGAAATGATAAACTTCAATACGCTGTGCCAAAGTAAAGTTACCTAAATGAACGTCTTTTTCATAGATTGCATTATGGATTTTATGACGATGATCTTGCGCCAAGGCAATAATTTGACCTGCGGTTGGCGGCATATCAAACTGAATTCCATCGAGTGTTCTTGTCATGGCAATCTCCTTTTATTTATGGATTAGCTTATTTATATCTTAATGATTATTGTATTTGCATATCGTTTAATCATGTAAACTACACTGAAGCCAAAAATAAAACCAACGATAGTTGACTTTTCCATTATTTTGTAATATTAGTTTAATAATACTCTGCTAGAGTACTTTTTAGGTCAAGTGACCCATCCTGTAATCATAATTAAAACTAAGGAGAACTTATGATGAATACACTCCCTCAACATGACTTAGAGCATGTGTATGCTGATGCAGTCAATACAATTCAATCTCAAATGAATTTTGCAGACGCAGTCACACAACTCGAATCTGCAGCACGTGCTGGACATGGTAAAGCAGCGCTATTTTTAGCTGAACTTTATTATCAAGGTTTCCGTGTGGAACGCGATTCGCTCAAAGCGCAATACTGGCAAAATCTTGCCACACTACAAGCATGATCAAACGTCACCTAGGTGGCGTTTTTTTAACCTTATTGATTGATAAATGAAAAGAAATTTACGTTTTGTTGCAAAGCTTTTCACAGTTCAAACACACATCACAGCAGAAGCTTTTACAATAAATTATCTCTGATATTTATTAAAAATAAACCATGAAATTT
Source organism: Acinetobacter wanghuae (assembly GCF_009557235.1). Lineage (NCBI taxonomy): Bacteria > Pseudomonadati > Pseudomonadota > Gammaproteobacteria > Moraxellales > Moraxellaceae > Acinetobacter > Acinetobacter wanghuae. The sequence continues at coordinate 1,496,031 of NZ_CP045650.1, forward strand.
ATAGCAACCTATAAACCCATCTCTCAAGATTTATTTTTAAAAATAACCCTGTTGAAGTCGATGATGTATTGCGGTGTGTTATGGGGATTATATCAAGATGGATGGGCGATGACCCGAGATCAAGGTGATGCGATCTTTCCATTTTGGCTGAGCCCTGTTCAAGCAGAAAAATATGCCAAGCAACATTGGCCCAATTATACGGTGAGAAAAATCCGTGCCGATGACTTTAATCACGCGCTATTACCCACGCTAGAACGCTTAGATGTTATTCCCGCACTGTATACATCAAAGCATCAAAAACTCAAACTCACCCCTTTACAAATGACACACTTCTTTTTTTCAACGCCAAGACTGCACTTTAGTTAAAGATCGTGGTATTTATAATATGAAGCATCCCAACACCTGACAGATGCACTATGGACCAATAATAAACATAAGGAAACCAGACCCATGACGACTGTTGCCCAAGTTTTAAAAGAAAAATTACACCAAGAGATTTATCGTATTCGCCCAGATGCGACTGTTTTAGAAGCCATTACCTTAATGGCTGAAAAAGGCATCGGCGCGCTTGTTGTCATGCATGAAGATCGTGTTGTCGGGATTTTATCTGAGCGCGATTACACGCGTAAAATCACCCTCATGGAAAGAACCTCATTTAACACCACGGTCAATGAAATTATGACCTCCAATGTCATTACGGTAAGTTCAAGCCATACTGTAGATCAATGTTTGGAATTGATGACAGATCGTCATTTACGACATTTACCCGTCATTGATCAAGATAAACTGGTCGGTTTCATTTCGATTGGTGATTTAGTCAAAGCCGCGATGGAGGATCAACACAAATTGATTGAACAGCTACAGCAGTATATTTCAGGGTAAAAATTGAATAAAATTTCACACTTATTTTTAAATTGTAATGACAATGAAATGATTTAAACATCACATTTTTAGCATTTTAATCAAAAATCCCGAACGAATTCGGGATTTTTGTATATTGAAAACTAGTTCAGTCCTAACTTAGCTGCAACATAGTCTGCATCTTTATCGCCACGTCCAGATAAATTGACCACAATTTTGGTATCTTTCGGAAGTTGAGCCGCTTCACGAATCGCCCATGCCACTGCGTGTGAGCTTTCTAAAGCAGGCACAATCCCTTCAACACGTGATAACGTCATAAATGCATCTAAACATTCTTGATCGGTTGCCGTGCTGTATTCCACACGTCCCAAATCTTTGAGCAAACTGTGCTGAGGACCGACGCCAGGATAATCCAAACCTGAAGCAATTGAATGTACAGGAAGTGGTTCGCCCTTCTCATCTTCAAGGACATAGCATGCCATACCATGAATCTGGCTTGGCTTACCTAAAGTTAATGTTGCGGAGTGCATATCAGTATCTAAACCTAAACCCGCTGGCTCAACGCCCACCAATTTTACATTTGGTTCATTTAAAAATGCAGTAAATGCACCTAAAGCATTTGATCCACCACCGACACATGCCACGATATAATCAGGATTTGCACCAAAACGCTCATGCGTCTGCACTTTAATTTCATCACCAATAATAGATTGGAAATCACGTACCATCATTGGGAATGGATGTGGACCGACCACTGAACCAATCGCGTAAATATAGTCTTTTGGATTTTTGAGATATTCCTCAAAAGCACTATCTACCGCATCTTTCAGCGTGGCAGTTCCACGCGTCACTGAAATTAGATTTGCACCCAAAATTTTCATTTTGACCACATTGGGATGTTCTTTCTCAATGTCCACTTGCCCCATATGAATTTCACATGGAATACCAACTAATGCACACGCCGTTGCCAGTGCAACACCATGCTGTCCTGCGCCCGTTTCTGCAATGACTTTGGTTTTTCCCATATATTTGGCAAGTAAAGCTTCGCCTAAGCAATGGTTAATTTTATGTGCGCCGGTGTGATTTAAATCTTCACGTTTTAAATAAATTTGTGCGCCGCCCAATTGATCTGACAGACGTTTAGCATGAAATAATGGACTTGGACGCCCCACATAGTGAGCAAAGAGTTCTTTTAATTCATTCTGGAATTCGGCAGTTTGACGAATTTCTTGGTAAGCGACATTAATATCATCCATCGCTTGTTTTAAATCAGGCGGAATAAACTGACCGCCATAATTACCAAAAAAACCCTCTTCATTTGGCAAAGCGATGCCATTAATTTGATGATCCATAGTGATTCCTAACTGGGGAATAAAATATATACAAGTGACTTTATACTAAAAGAATTTTTTTTAAATCTCTAATAACATTAGATAAAGCCACTTATAGATAAATGGAATCAACGCGCAAGATACTTCGTCATATCTTCAACCCCTTTCAGGGTCATTGGAAACATATGATTGTCAAAAATTTGCCGAATTAAACCAATGCTTTGGGTGTAATGCCAATATTGATCCTCTTCGGGATTGAGCCATGCAGTTTTATCAAAATGCTGACGCAGACGCTGTAGCCAAACTTGCCCCGCTTCATCATTCATATATTCCACCGAACCACCCACCGAGGTCAGTTCATACGGTGCCATACTCGCGTCACCAACCACAATCACGCGATAATCCCGCCCATAGGTATTGAACAAATCCCAAGTATTCATACGTGTACTAGAACGACGCACATTGTCTTTCCACACATAATCATAGAGACAATTATGGAAATAAAAATACTCAAGGGTTTTGAATTCCGTCTTCGCAGCAGTAAACAGTTTTTCACATTGCGCGATATGAGAATCCATCGATCCACCCACATCAAACAACATTAATACTTTAATGCGATTACGGCGTTCAGGCACTAACTGCACATCTAAAATGCCTTGCTTGGCAGTTTCTCGAATTGTGCCATCAATATCTAGCTCTTCCGCTGCACCTTGACGGGCAAACTTACGCAAACGACGCAATGCCATTTGCATTTGTCGGCCGCCTAAAATCTGTTCATCATCTAGATTACGATATTGGCGTTGTTCCCAAACTTTGACTGCCGATCGTTTACGTCCCGGACCACCAATGCGCACACCTTCAGGATGATCACCAAAGGCACCGAATGGTGATGTACCCCCCGTGCCGATCATCTTATTACCACCTTGATGTTTTTTATGCTGTTCGCGTAATCGCTCTTCTAGCATTTTCATCAATTCTTCGAGCGAACCGGCTTTTTTCAGTTCTTCACGTTGCTCTGGTGTGAGGTGTTTCTCTAATAGTTCGAGATCAAACCAGTCTTTAGGTAATTTATGAACTTGATTAAGGAGTTCATCAAGATCAAAAGTTTGAATACCATCAAAATAATCTTTCATGGCACGATCGAACTTATCGAAATAACGTTCGTCTTTAACCATGACGGTCTTAGTAAGCTGATAAAACTCATCTTGATCGGCAAAAACCAAACCTGCCGCCACTGCTTGATTCAGATCAATCAGTTCACGTGTGGAAACAGGCACACCGTATTTGCGTAAGGTATAAAACAGGCGCACAAACATGCGTGTTTCTCCCTTAGCGACGTGACATAAAGGCTAAACGCTCTAGCAGCGCAACATCTTGCTCATTTTTAATCAAAGCACCATATAAAGGTGGAATGGCTTTTGATTTGTCGCTATTACGCAAAATATCTTCTGGCATATCATCTGCCATAAGCAGGCTTAACCAATCGATGAGTTCTGAAGTTGAAGGTGGTTTTTTAAGACCCGGAATTTGACGCAATTTAAAGAAGACTTGTAGCGCTTCTGACACCAACGTTGCTGAGATCTGATCGAAATGCACATCGATAATCTCACGCATGGTCGCCTCATCAGGGAATTCAATATAATGGAAGAAACAACGACGCAAGAATGCATCTGGCAGCTCTTTTTCATTATTTGAAGTGATGATCACAATTGGGCGTTGTTTTGCGGTTATGGTTTCGCCTGTCTCATACACATAGAACGACATTTTGTCGAGTTCATGTAATAGATCATTCGGGAATTCGATGTCGGCTTTGTCAATTTCATCAATTAACAACACACAGCGTTCATCACTGGTAAATGCTTCCCAAAGTTTACCCGGTTTAATATAGTTTTTGATGTCATAGACACGATCATCGCCTAACTGACTGTCACGCAGACGCGATACCGCATCGTACTCATACAAACCTTGTTGCGCTTTCGTGGTCGATTTAATGTGCCAAGTAATGAGTTTCATACCCAAACTTTCAGCCACTTGCTCAGCAAGTAAGGTTTTACCTGTTCCCGGCTCACCTTTGACTAAAAGCGGTTTTTGCAGACTGCGCGCTGCTTTTACCGCAAGTTTGAGACTATCAGTCGCAATATACTGATCCGTACCTGAAAATTGTTGATGATCGACAGACATGACTTAACCTTATTGTTGTATTTACAGCGGTGAACTCTTCTTGTTCAAAACTATCTCTGGTTTATTCGCACGATAGTTTGACCAGCAATAGCCTAGCAATGCACCAACACCTACGACAAATAAAATCAGTGACGCATTAATCCAAATTAAAGGTTGATCTTTGGTTAAAATCCCGAACAACAAACCAAATATTGCTGGCGCGACTGAAGAATTCGGTCCTTCAGATACCGTAGGTGTCAGCAAAATGGCAAACATGATGATCCATAGCAAACCACCCACCGGTTTTGGAATACGCTTGGTGACGCCGTACCAACACAACAGTGCAATGATACTGCCGATAACGTAGACTAAAATAGCGATTAAATCTTCAGGAATTGAATCCATTACAGCGACATAACCGTTCATTTCACAACTCCTGAAATTGCATTAAGCACCGCGAAGCCCTTCTGGCGCAGCAGCATTCGGATTAATTAAACCTTCTGGCGGCATTTGTAAGAAGAAACCATTGGTTTCAATGGAATCCATCACATGCAATACATTAACACGCGCAAGTTTACGTGACTCACTGAGTTCCAAATGCATCACAAAAGTTGCACGACCAAACGCAGTTTGTACCGCTTCAGGCAATACACTCAAAGGCTCGAATGTTTCTGCTTCGCTTTCAGTTTGTGGACGAGCAACGTAAAGATACATTTCGTCTTTTTTGCTCGATTTATAAATAGATACTTGCATGTTTTACACGGTTTTCTAGGAAATCATTGGCAAGGATACATCAAAAAAAAGACAGATACATTAACCATGGCGCGTGCATCAGTCGTGATTTTGTATAATTGCTTTTTCTTTAAGCAAATCTCATGACATTCAATCGCGGACTTTCATTTGGGTCGACAAGTAAAATTCATCTTCACGTAACAGTCGAATGAGTGGCAAGGTCAGTAATTCATAGCGCCAGCCCAATAGGTATTTCGGCAAATCTTGTTCGTCATTATGAAATACCACATGTTGATACAGCGCAGTCATCCACTTCTTACGCATCAAAACTTCTTTAGGAACACAAAGATTCTGGGCAATCCCTTGAATAAAGTCATCAACTTTGTTGCCAATGTCTTGCGATGAATGACGAATTGGGCGTGCCAAACGCAATGGCCATTCTGCTTGCTCAGGCAAGAAGCTCAACAAATCTAAAATCGTTTTGCCATAATCCCGAACCGTACTTGAGCGAATGTCTTTGACTTGACTCAATTGGAACATATTCTTTGGATTTTTCTCCACCATATCGAGCATGGTAGATGGCTTCAAAATAAAACTACGCGGTTGATTTAAGGCTTTAACAATGCCTTCACGCCACACCATCAGTTGTTGTAATTGCATGAGCTGACGGCGTGAATGACGGTAGTTGCCAACATCTTGATATAACAATGCTGTAGGCGTATCCAAACCAATTTCATGGGTTAAGTTTTGACAATCTTCAAGGGCAAAATCGAGTAAAGATTTCGCCGTTAAATCCTGTTTAATTTTGTCCGATAATTGCCCCAAATACACCACATCGTTGGCAGCATAACGTAGTTGCTCATCACTTAAAGGACGTGCCAACCAGTTAGAACGGGTTTGGTCTTTATCAATATCGACATCAAGCATTTGTTTAAGTGCGTTTTGATAACTGACTTGTAAGCCATGTCCCAAAAATGACATTCCGACTTGAGTATCAAAGACGTTGTTGATGCTTTTGCTTTGTGTGTAATGATAAATCAGGTCGATATCTTCACTACAGGCATGGAAAATATTCAATTTCGCCTTAAAGATATATTGCCAAAATTCGGATAAATCCAGTGTGGTACCATCAAGCAAATAGACATGATTATCGACATTAATTTGGAACACACCAAGTTTTGGCCACAAGGTGTCCACCTTGATAAACTCAGTATCCAAAGCATAGACCGAGCTATGTTGCATCAGGTTTAAAACTTGGGTTAAATCGGTTTGCTGCTGTATAAATTGAAACATAAAACAGAGTCTAAAATTAGATGCTCGATGGCGACTATCTTAAACCATATATAGAAATTTTCTATAAAATTGGTACATTTTTATAACATTTTCCGAAACTTAAGAAATACTTAATCGTTCATTTATTTAAATTAATATATTTTTTGTATAAATAAAAATAGCCACGACCAAAATGACTATTTCATGCGCATCCGATTATGTACAGCCTGACTCAATGTATGGCTATCGACGTACTCAAGCTCACCGCCTTGTGGGACACCTTGGGCAATTCGCGTGATGTGCAACGGTAAATGCTTACTTGCCTCAACCAAATAATGGGCTGTTGCCTGACCTTCAACAGTGGCATTGGTTGCTAGAATCACTTCTTTGACCTTGCCTTGACTTAAGCGTTGAATCAAATACGGAATACCAATTTCTTCGGGTCCAATCCCATCTAAGGGTGATAAATGCCCACCTAAAACATGATATTTACCACGGAAGCTACCACTTTGCTCAATCGCCATGACATCTGCGGGTGATTCAACTACACAGAGTAATTCATCATCACGCTCGTGCGAGCTGCAAATATGACAGACGTCATCTTCGGTTAAAGAATGGCAAATCGTGCATTCATGAATGTGATCTGTCGCTTCGGTCAAGGCTTGTGCTAAACCGATTGCACCTTCACGATTTTTCATAATCATATGCAATGCCATACGCTGAGCCGATTTCGGCCCAACGCTTGGCAAAATGCGTAATGCTTGAACAAGTTGATCAAAACGATCACTAAACATTGCGCATTCTTCCTTAGAACATACCTGCTAAGCCAGGTGGTAAACCCATACCTGAATTTGCCGATTTTAATTTCTCTTCAGAAATCGCTTCAGCCTGACGTGCAGCATCATTCATTGCAGCAGCAATCAAGTCTTCAATCATATCGGCATCATCTTGAAGTAATTCAGGATTAATTTCGATACGCTTCACCACATTACGGCAAGTCATGGTGACTTTCACTAAACCACCGCCCGCTTCTGCTTGAACTTCAGTCAGCGCAAGTTGCTCTTTCACTTTCTTGATGTTGTTTTCAGCTTCTTTCTGCATGCGCTGAGCTTGCTGCATTAACATATTAATGTTCATAAATATCTCCGAACATACATTTTATAAAATTAGATGAGATCTAAACCGCGACGAATATCACGAATAATATCACCAATCTCTTCCAAACCAACAGAAACACGGATTAAACCTTCACGAATACCCGCAGCTTCTTTCGCATCGCTTGATAATTTACCATGTGTGGTGGTTGCAGGATGAGTAATGGTTGATTTCGCATCACCCAAGTTACCGGTGATTGAAATGAATTGGGTGTTATCAATCACTTTCCAAGCGCCCTCGCGACCGCCTTTGACTTCAAAAGATACAATACCGCCAAAGCCTGTTTGCTGTTTCACTGCCAAGTCATGACCAACATGCTCAGGTAGACCTGCGTAATACACTTTTTCCACATTTGGATGTGCGTTTAAGAATTCAGCCAATTGCTGAGCATTCGATGAATGTTCGCGCATACGTAAACGTAAAGTTTCGAGACCTTTTAAGAACACCCAAGCATTGAATGGGCTCATTGAAGGACCTGTAGTACGGACATAACCAAACACATCTTCTAGTAATTTGGCATTACCCACCACTGCACCACCTAATGCACGACCTTGACCATCTAAATATTTAGTCGCTGAATATACGACTAAGTCAGCACCGAATTTAATCGGTTGCTGTAAGACGGGTGTACAGAAGCTGTTATCAATCGCAAATAATGCACCATTGGCATGCGCAATATCTGCAAGTGCTTGAATGTCAGCCACTTCAGCAAGTGGATTTGATGGCGATTCAACAAACAGTAATTTTGTTTCCGCTTTAATGGCATTTTCCCATGCATCAAGATCGGTCAAATCGACAAAATCTACAGTAACACCAAATTTTGCGACATATTTTTCAAACAATGCTACGGTTGAGCCAAATACAGCGCGTGAACAAATAACATGATCACCCGCTTTCAAATATGCCATTGCCACTGCCATAATAGCTGCCATACCTGAACTGGTCGCTACGGCGCGTTCAGCACCTTCAAGTGCAGCAAGGCGTTTTTCGAACATGGCTACAGTGGGATTTGTAAAGCGTGAATAGATATTCCCTGGTTCTTGACCCGAGAATTTAGCAGCAGCTTCTGCTGCATTTTCATAGACAAATGACGATGTTAAGTAGATTGGTTCTGCATGTTCACCCTCGAAACTACGCGTATGACCTGTGCGAATGGCTAAAGTTTCTAATTGGTATGAAATATCGTCTTGTTGGCTCATTACGTCTACTCAGCCCCACGGACTGCCTTTTGTAAAAAATTGCCAACATTTTGATCGTCTAAGCTATTATCGGTCAAGGCATAATAAGCAAATATTGCTTAGACTTCGACCAATCCTCCAAGGACACGGATAAAATTTTCACATGATTCAACTTAAACAAAACTTTCAACGTCAGCAAAAAAAGTTAAAACATCTGAGCGCACGGGTTTTTAATGCCTCATCTTTGGTTTTATCTCAAAAAACCCCCTTCGATTACATCGCTGATCTTGAGTTTTGCAAGGTACGTTGTTATGCATCACCGAATAAACACTATCGTGAGCCATTGGTCTTTGTCGCACCGCTTGCCATCAATATGGACATTTACGATTTATATCCCTATCGCTCATTGGTCAAGCATTATCAGCACAGCGGTTTTGATGTGTATTTGGTGGAATGGAAACATTTTAACTATAAACATCGTGAACTGAATTTCATGTCATTTATCGACAATGCCATCCCGAAAGCAATTGATGCAATTTGTGCCCATTCTGGCAGCGAGCAGATTTCACTGCATGGTTGGAGTATGGCAGGTGTTTTTGTCACCCTCTATACAGCGCTGCATAGTCCTGAGCATGTCAAAAACCTGATTGTGGTGGGTAGCCCAATCGACAGTTATGCATCGGGTCGCGTGGGCAAACTGTTTGAAACCACCAACCAACTGATTTCTAAAAATTCAAACCTTCAACAACTGGTGCACACTGGTCAAATTCCCAAACAATATATTCATACTCCCGGTATCTTAAATGCGCTTGGATTTAAGTTACTTGATCCTTTAGGGTGGTTCAAAAGTCAAAAACAGTTCTTGTTTAATTTAGACAAGGTCGAAAATGTCTATGAACATGCCACCATGGGACAATTTTTAAATAAGATGATTGATTATCCCGGTGGCATTAACCAAGACATGGTCTTGCACCTCTGGCTACAAAACCCGCTTAAGCAAGGTTCAATCCAATTGGGCGACACCTGTGTCGATTTAAAAAACATCCAATGCTCGTTATTGGTCGGTGCAGGCTTATCCGATCAAATTGTCACAGAAGAAGCGGCTAAGCCTTTAATTGAATTGACAAGTAGTACTGACGTCACGTTTACTCAGATTCCCGGTGGGCATTTGGGTTTAATGTCGAATCAAAAGTCAGCCAATGTTTTTTGGCCAAAAATGACCACTTGGCTATCTCAGCGATCTACTCCTGTAGATCAATAATCTGTGCTGAATAGTATTTAAAATAATATTGAGGGTTTGAGATGATTCAGTCAGTTGCATTTATTGGTTTGGGCGCGATGGGTTACCGCATGGCAGCACATTTACCTCAGCATTTTGACACAGTCATGGTATGGAATCGTAATTTTGCCAAAGCAGAACAACATGCAGCTGAATATGCGACACACGCTGTTTCACTTGAAGCTGCTGCACAAGCGGATATTATTTTCTCTTGCTTACCCACCAGTGCCGATGTTGAACAACTGATTCAAACCCTAGACATTAAAAAAGGTGCGATTTGGGTCGATTGCACCAGTGGCGTACCTGATTCTGCAAAAAAATTAGCACAAGACCTCGCTGAAAAAGATGTGACTTTTTTGGATGCACCCGTGAGTGGCCAGACGATTGGTGCTGAAAATGGCACCCTTACCGTGATGGTCGGTGGTGACATAAAGGCTTTTGAAAAAGCTTTACCTGCGATGCAAGCCTTTGGTGGTTTAATTAAACATGTGGGCGAATCGGGTGCAGGATTTGCTGTCAAAGCGGTAAACAATATGTTAATGGCTGTAAATCTTTGTGCGGTAGCGGAAGGTTTCACCACGCTAAAAGCACATGGCGTTGATTTAACAGAAGCACTAGATTGTATCAATGCCTCAAGTGGTAAAAGCATGGTCACTGAAACCGTTTTACCACAGCGCATTTTGAATCGCAGCTTCCCGCTGACCTTTGCCCTGCCTTTACTTGCTAAAGATTCAGGTATTGCAGTCGATCTTGCTCGTGAAGCAAAACTTAGCACGCCTGTTTTATCTATTGCACAAAATATGATTCAAGCGGCAAGTGCTTTATCGGATAAGGAAAGTGATTTTTCCAGTGCTGTGAAAATGTATGAATCATGGAGTAAAATCACACTTGAGTAATATCTCGCCATTGAACAATCATAATTAAACCTCATATTGTGTATAGATCAGCACATAAATTGAACATTTCAGAGGAAATCTCATGAACAAATTGACTGTTGCAGCGGTAATGAGCCTTGCGACTTTGCTCGGGGCTTCAACTACGGTTTTTGCGTCTGAACAAGAATGCAAAAAATTAAAAAATGATCATGATGTGATTTATGCATCAAAAGGTTTCTGTTTTAAAGATGCAGAAGCAAAAGCAAAATTTAATGAGGATTGCCGTACCCCAAATCCAAAATTTAATGAAAAAGAGAAACAAAAGCTTGACGCAATTAAAGAACGTCAGAAAGAATTGAAATGTGACTAAGTCCATTCAAAACATTCAAGGAATACAGCATGAGCTATGATGATCAAAACATTTTTGCAAAAATTTTACGTGGTGAAATCCCAGCGATTAAAGTCTACGAAGATGAACAGGTTCTTGCATTTATGGACATCATGCCACAGGCAGATGGACACACTTTAGTGATTCCTAAATCGCCTGCGGTGACTTTACTTGATTTAGCACCTGACGCTGCGGCTTATACCATTCAAATCGTGCAAAAAGTTGCGAAAGCAATTGAAAAAGCCTTAGGTGTGGAAGGTATTGTACTGATGCAACTCTCTGGTGCTGCCGCAGGTCAAACCGTTCCTCATGTGCATTTCCATTTGATTCCAAGCTCAGTACATGAGCTTGGTAAACATGCAGCACAAATGGGTGATCAAGAAAAAATCAAAGCGCTTGCTGAAAAGATTAAAGCTGCACTTTAATTTTATCTATAAATACAAAAAGGAGCTTCGGCTCCTTTTTATTTGATCAATACATGTATTTTTATTATTTATCTTCCTCAAACAAACGCATTGATCTTCAAACATCTTATTGAATGATCAACGTCAACACGACATGTTTTATGACAAAACCATGACCAATATATGACAATATCAATAAATTAACATTCTGATTATATTTAATATTTTTGAAATATTTCCTTCACCTTACTGACTTATTTGTCATCAATACTGAGCACCAATAGAGATGTAGCGATCTATGTCACTACAGAAATTCAAGACCACAGAAGTCTTTATTGGAGCACACAATGAAAAAAACCTTCATCGCACTTACGCTTGGGGCAACCGTATTTACACCAATCGTCGCGTCTGCCGCAGATGTCAAAATTTATGGCCGTGCGCATGTTTCTTTGGATTATTTAGATGACGGTAAAAATTACGACGAAATCGGGCTTTCTTCTAATTCATCACGTTTAGGTTTTAAAGTTGAACAAAAAATAAATGATGACCTCCATGTTTTCGCACAAATTGAGCAAGAAATTAGCTTTGCAAGTGGCGATCAAGATTCAAAAGCGGTAAATTTTTCGACACGTGATACGTTTGTCGGTGTTAAAAATGCGCAGTATGGTCAACTCCGTGCAGGTCGCTTCGATAGCCCGTTCAAAATTGCACGTGGACCTGTCAACTACTTCGGTGACATGGTGGGTGATGTACGCAATGTGACGCGTGTTGGCGACTTAAAGTTTGATGAGCGCAATGAAAATACCCTTGAATATAAATCACCTAAATTTGCAGATGGCTTTAATGTGCTTGCAGCCATTTCCATGAACTCAGGCAAAGAAAATTCAAAAATAGCAGATGGCGAAGGTAAATCAGACAGTAAAGCTTACGATCTTGCACTGACCTATAAAAAAGACCGAATCGACTTTGCTGCGGCTTATCAAAAATATGGCAAGAATGCAGCCAATACCGCTACACCAACAGCAACTACCGATTCAGAGCGTGAAGCGTTCCGTCTTGCAGGCAGCTATAAGGTGACTGAAGATTTAAGCCTAGGTGCTTTATATCAAATGGCACAATTTGAAGATTCTGCTCGTGATCTAGATGCTCAAGTGTGGGGAATTGCCGGCGAATATAAATTAACCCCGAAAACCGCGCTACGTGGCGAATATTTCTATCGTGATGTCGAGCGCGATGATGCCAATACCAGCTTGATTGCGCTTGGCGTTGAACACAAACTTGACCCAGCACTACGCTTGTACGGCAACGTTGCAACCACGCTGAATGATAAAAATGCCAACCTCACCCCATGGAAAGAAGGTCGAAGTCTAGGTAATGGAATCAGTGGCTCGACAGGCGAAGATGCCCTTGCACTATCATTGGGTATGCGTTACGACTTCTAACAATACTTTAAAACAGAGAAGGACATCTTGAAAGGTGTCCTTTTTTTTATGCTTTTTGAAATACGAAATGTGAGTTGATTCCAAGATAACAACCCATCATTCAAGCATGAGATGCAATATTAAAACCAAGAAAAACACTCAAGTTAATACTTGAAATTTATTAATACCAAGTGTTTTAATCAAGTTTTAAAATCATTAAAAATAATATTCAAACCATTTTAGTTGGTTATTTTAAACCATTAAATACAAGTGTTTTAGTCGGATTTAATATCAAACTCATTTAGAATAAATAAGAAAAATTATCATAATAAATATTGAGCATTAATTTTTATAATTAATTAAATTTCAATCACTTAAAAATATATAATTATTTAAACTGTCTCATCTATTTATTTTAAAATTAATTTGTTTAATAATATGTAACAAGTGTTAAAAACAGGCTTATATCATGAGCTTAGTTCCGAAAAATTTAAATCAAAAAGCGGTGCGCGACATCACTGTTATTTTAATTATCAAAATTTCATTACTTTTGGTGATTAAAAACATTTGGTTCGATGCACCCACCATTCCGAAGAATTTTGACTCTCAAGTTGCCGAGCGTATCGCAGGTAATCCATCCCAAATCAAGGAGACACGTTGATGATTTCTGAAAGCGTGGTCGATCTGTCACGGTTCCAATTTGCAATGACCGCGATGTATCACTTTATTTTTGTACCATTAACTTTAGGCATGGCTTTCCTTCTTGCCATTATGGAAACCACCTATGTGATTTCTGGCAAAGAAATTTACAAAGACATGACCAAATTCTGGGGAAAGTTATTTGGTATTAACTTCGCTTTGGGTGTGACCACAGGTCTCACCATGGAATTCCAGTTTGGTACCAACTGGGCGTATTATTCGCATTATGTGGGAGATATTTTTGGTGCTCCACTTGCGATTGAAGGCTTAATGGCATTCTTCCTCGAATCGACCTTTATCGGTTTATTCTTCTTTGGTTGGGATCGTTTGTCCAAAGTTCAGCATTTAGGTGTGACTTGGTTAGTGGCACTCGGCTCAAATATGTCTGCACTTTGGATTTTGGTTGCCAATGGTTGGATGCAAAACCCCGTCGGTTCTGCCTTTAACTATGAAACCATGCGTATGGAAATGGTAAGTTTTTCGGAACTGATCTTTAACCCTGTTGCTCAAGTGAAATTTGTACATACTGTTTCCGCAGGTTATGTGACAGGTGCGGTATTCGTATTGGCGATCTCAAGTTACTACTTACTGAAAAAACGCGACTTACCGTTCGCACGTCGTTCATTCGCGATTGCAGCCGTCTTTGGCTTGGCGTCTACACTTTCAGTCATTTTACTCGGTGATGAATCGGGTTATGAAATTGGTGATGTGCAAAAAACCAAACTTGCAGCCATTGAAGCCGAATGGGAAACAGAGCCAGCACCTGCTGCATTCACCCTATTTGGTTTTCCAAACCAAGAAACAATGCGCACAGACTATGCCATTAAAATTCCTTATGCGATGGGTATTATTGCGACACGTTCTACAGATACCCAAGTGACTGGTATTAAAGACCTCATTACTGAGCATGAAGCACGTATTCGTAACGGGATGGTAGCGTATTCACAATTAGAACAATTACGTGCGGGTGATACGTCTGATGAATTAAAAGCAGCATTCGCCGAATCACAAAAAGACTTAGGCTATGGCTTACTTCTGAAAAAATACACACCCAATGTCGTCGATGCGTCTGAAGAACATATTAAAGCCGCAGCAAAAGATACGATTCCACATGTTCCAAGCTTATTCTGGGCATTCCGTGCCATGGTGGCTTCTGGTTTCTTAATGCTCCTTCTATTTGTACTGGCAACCTTTGCTGTGGCAAAACGCAATGCAGAAAACAAACCTTGGTTACTTCGCTTTGCACTGTATGGCTTACCTTTACCATGGATTGCAGCACAAACCGGTTGGTATGTGGCTGAAGTCGGCCGTCAACCATGGACGATTGGCGAGGTACTACCTACACATTTGTCAGCATCAAGCTTAAGTACAGGTGATGTATGGGGCTCAATTATCGCGTTAGCATCGTTTTACACAGTTTTATTGATTATTGAGATGTATCTCATGATCAAATTCTCACGCCTTGGCCCAAGTTCACTTCATACAGGTAAATACCACTTTGAAAAACTTGAAGCTGAAAAAAAGGCAAATGAGGAGATTCAAGCATGATTGAATATGAATTATTAAAAATCATTTGGTGGGTATTGGTGGGTGTCTTACTGATTGGCTTCGCCCTCACCGATGGCTTCGATATGGGCTCTATGGCCATCATGCCATTTGTCGGCAAAAACGATGATGAACGTCGTGCAGCAATCAATACCATTGCTCCGCATTGGGACGGCAACCAAGTGTGGTTCATTACCGCAGGTGGTGCTTTATTTGCTGCATGGCCGATGGTTTATGCCACTGCATTCTCAGGCATGTATTGGGCACTGCTGTTAGTTTTATTTGCCCTATTTTTACGTCCTGTCGGCTTCGACTATCGCTCAAAATTAGAAAATACCAAATGGCGTAACTCTTGGGATTGGGGTCTAGCGATTGGCGGTGCGGTTCCTGCACTCGTCTTTGGGGTTGCTTTTGGGAATATGTTCTTGGGTGTACCCTTTGTTTTAGATGAAACAGTACGTTCAACTTATACAGGCAGCTTTTTTGCACTTCTTAATCCGTTTGCCTTGATCTGTGGTCTCGTGAGCTTGTCGATGCTCTGTGCGCACGGTGGTGCTTGGCTCATGATTCGTACTGACGGTGCACTCCGTAAGCGCTCAGCCAAAGCAACTCAAATTATGGGAATGGTTTATCTGGTTACTTTCCTTGCTGCAGGTGCATGGTTGTACTTTGGCGGGATTCAAGGTTATACCTTGGTTCAACCGTTTGATACCAATGCTGTTGCCAATCCACTTGCGAAACAAGTATTAACAGATGCAAACCCAGGTTGGATGAATAACTATACGACGTATCCAATCACAATGATTGCGCCAATGATGGGTATTTTAGGTGGTTTAATCGTGGTACTTGCTGCAGGCAAAAGTAAAGCAGGATTCAGCTTCCTAGGTTCATCTATGGCGGTCATCGGTGCGATCCTCACCGCAGGCTTCGCGCTCTTCCCATTCTTGATGCCATCAAGTCTTAATCCAACGGTTAGCCTTACCATGTGGGATGCTGTCTCGAGTAAAAATACCCTCACCGTTATGACGATTGCTGCATGTATCTTTGTGCCGATTATTTTGTGCTACACCACATGGTGCTATTACAAGATGTGGGGCGTCATTACCAATAAACACATTCAAGACAACACGCATAGCTTGTATTAAGCCTGTGTCTAAGGAGACGAAATTATGTGGTATTTTGCTTGGATTTTAGGTGTATTGATGGCGTGTTTCGCAGGTGTACTCAGTGCACTTTACATCGAACATCATCAAGATTTAGATGAGGAATAAACCATGACCGATGCTGCAACTGAAGCCCCAGTGACTGATCAAAAATCCAATGCCTTTGCAATGGTGATTTCATGCATATTGGCATTCCCACTTGCAGCTGTGTTATTGGTTCACCCTGCTGCAATGCTTAATGCGGATGGTAGCTATAGCCATAGTGCAATGATGTATATCATGATTGGCATTTCAGGTGGTTTTATCCATGGCGTCGGTTTTGTGCCGCGCCATTGGTTTTGGAAATGGCTTTTTAGTCCATTTTTATCATGGCCGTTGATGCTCTGGGGCTATTACACTTGGTTCCTGCATTAAACTCATCTTTAAATATGAAAGCCCTCAGTTGAGGGCTTTTTTCTACATAATCAATAAATTTCATCTATCCATTCTAAAGTTTAAACACTTATCTCTATTTATTGAGTTAAAGCTATCCGTCCTACAGAAAAAAGCGCTAGACTCTTGTTTTATATTCAATTTACATTAGATATCCCAATGTTTGATCAATTCGTTAATAAAGTAAAACAAGCCTTACCACAAATGAGTCCTGAACTATGGAAACAACATGGCAGCACAATTGAAACCCTTGTCGTGGATAACTTACTGAATATCGCTGAAGATAAGCTTATTAATGACAGTGATATTCGCGCTGTGATTGCAAAAGTTTATGAATTATTACCTACGCCTGTGCGCTTAGTTTTACCCCGAGACACCATCATTGATAAAATTCTAGAACAAAAGACACCCATTTTAGCGAAAGTTGCAAGCGCACGTGAAAAACGTAAAAGAGAGGCTTAATTCGTTTTAGATTTCAGCTGAGCTTTACAGCCAGTTTCATAGCTTGTACCTAATTCAGCCAATGACTGTTTAAATCCATCATCTAATTGGCTGACAAAAGCATATTCTTCTTGTGCAAATGCCAAATGTTGATTCTTCTTAGAAAAAGCTTTGAGATTTTTGAGTGATGTCGAATAGGCACATGCTTTTTCAATCAAAATTGAAGGATGCTGTTTCTGGTCTAATGCTTGATTTAAGTCTGCTAGCTTTAATTCAGCATCTGCATAATACACTTTGTTTTGTTGTTTAAATTGCTCTATTTTAAGCGGTGCAGCCGAAAGATTCTGGCTGATGAGAACCATCAGCACACCCCATATTGTCTTCATTTTTACATCCTAATTTTTGTTTATTGATTGATTTATAACACATCAAAATGCATTAAAAAAGCCAGCAAATAGCTGGCTTTTTTATAAGAGTTTAATTAGCGATGAGTATGAATCGACATCACAATTCCCATACCTGCAAGCATGGAAATGACTGCTGTACCGCCATAACTCATCAATGGCAATGGGTCACCCGTTACCGGTAAAATCCCACTCACCATCCCTGAGTTTAAAAAGACAAAGAAGAAGAATGTAAGTGCAATCGCACCTGCATAAAGTCGCCCAAAGTTATGAAAACTCTGTAAACCAATAATCAAGCAACGAATAATAATGGCAGCAAACAAACTAAATAGTAAAAACACCCCAATAAAGCCGAATTCTTCAGCATAAGTCGACATGATAAAGTCAGTATGATGTTCAGGCAGATACCCTAAATGCGACTGTGTCCCTTGTGAATATCCTTTACCGGTCGTACCACCAGAACCAATGGCAATTTTAGACTGGATAATATTCCAACCCGCGCCTAAAGCATCTGACTCTGGATCAAATAAAGTGAGAATACGTTTCTTTTGATATTCTTGCAGCAAGAACATCCAAAGTATAGGCGCTGCCACTGCAAAGGCTGTGAACGCCCCTAAGATGAGTCGCCACGACATCCCACTTAAAAATAAAACAAAAATACCCGGAATCACTAAGCCAATATTTAAATCGGGTTGCAATGCGACCAGAACGAAAGGCACACCCAAAATCACTAAAGAAATCAGAATATGAATTAGCTTCGGTGGGAATGGCTTACGTGAGAAATACCATGCCATCATCAACGGCATCGCAAACTTCATGACTTCACTCGGTTGCATACTACCAATGCCGGGCAAAGTAATCCAACGCTTTGCCCCTAAGCGTGTTTCGCCAATCACAAAGACCAGCAACAGCATAAAGATGCCGAACAGATAGAGATAAGGACTAATCGCTTGATAGACTTTTGGTGGCACTTGCGCGCACAAAAACATGATAATAAAGCCCGCGCCAAAGCTAATCGCTTGACGAATGACCATCCCTGAGTTTTCAGCAGTCGCACTGTACACCACCATCAAACCCAAGGCTGCGTTCAACAACAGAAAACAAAGTAACCATGGATCGAGATGTAATTTCATCCATCTTGAAGAATCGTGTTTTATACTCAAGCCATCTCGTGCGGAGTGGCGTAAAAAACGATACTGCTGTGAAGGGATCATGGGGCGAAAGCTATCAAAATTAACAATGTCGAAATTATAAGTTAAAGCCACAGAGAATAAATCGCTATGGCTAAATTAAATGTGCTTTTTAATGCATTATTGTGCTGTCTGTGCCGACAAAATTAATTTAGCAAGATCCAAGTCTTCAGCGTAGGTAATTTTAATATTGTCTGAACGACCTGCCACCACACTCACTTTTTCACCAATATGCTCAAGCGCACTGGCTTCATCAGTAATAGTTGCACCATCGACTAATGCCTGCTGAATGGCTTTTTTAAGCGTGCCTAATTGAGCGATTTGCGGGGTTTGCGCTTGCCATAATGTTGAACGATCAACAGTTGCTTGGATCTCCGTCCCAACAGCCACTCGTTTTAACGTATCACGCACAGGAATGGCTAAAATAGCGGCTTGATTTTGCTCAATAGCGGTATTGACTAAATTTTCTAGGCAATCAAGGCTGACACATGGACGTGCAGCATCATGTACAAAGACCCAATCATCGTCACTAGCGATACAAGATAAATACTCAAGCGCATTTAATACCGAGTGGACGCGTTCCTGCCCACCCAAACAAAAATATGCTTTTTCAATATTGGAAAATGCCAAGGTTTGAGCAACATCATCTTTTTCATTAATTGCCAATACATAACCAGTAAGTGGTAATTGATTGAGACGCGCCACGGTATGTTCAAGAACTGTTTGTCCTTGAATTATTTGATATTGTTTGAGTTCAGTTTTAGAAAAACGACTACCCGAGCCTGCTGCCGGAATAATCGCCCAAAGCTTATGGTGTGGCTGGAGCATCATCTTCATTGGTACGCAAATCTACTTTAGCGTTGGGATCGATATAAATCGGATTATATTGAGTACTAATGGTGCTCATTTGAATAAAGGTTTCATGCGGTTTAATCAGACCGAGGTCCAATCGTGCATGTTCTTCGATGGCTTCAATACCATTCTTTAAATCGTAGACTTCTGCTGCAAGAACGCGATTACGCTCTTTTAAATCTGTATTGAGTTCAATCTGTTGTTGAATTTTTTGAGTCAGTTTTTGGTGTTCCTGATGACCACCCTCACCGAACCAATATAAATATTGAAACCCTGCGATCAAAATGATCGCAAGGCCCAACAGTACTTTACTCGATTTCGAGTCGAATACATCTAGCATAAACATGAGTGCTTAGTTCAAACCTTTGAACTCAGCTTTACCGCGATATGCAGCATTGGTCAACTCTTCAATGCGAAGTAATTGATTGTATTTCGCTACACGGTCAGAACGGCAAAGTGAACCAGTTTTGATTTGACCTGCGCCAGTACCCACTGCAAGATCTGCAATTGTCGAATCTTCAGTTTCACCAGAACGATGCGAGATAACAGTGGTATAACCATTGTCTTTCGCAAGGTAAATCGCGTCTAAAGTCTCAGTCAATGTACCGATTTGGTTATATTTAATCAGAATAGAGTTACCTACTTTCTCATTAATACCACGTTGTAAAATCTTCGGATTCGTTACGAATAAATCGTCACCGACCAATTGGATTTTATCGCCAAGAATTGAAGTCAAATAAGCCCAACCTTCCCAATCAGACTCATCTAAGCCATCTTCAATTGAGATAATTGGATATTGGTTGACAAGACCTGCAAGATAGTCTGCAAATTCATTGCTGTTGAATGCTTTATTGCCTTCACCTGCAAGAATGTATTGACCATTTTTGTAGAATTCTGAAGATGCACAGTCAAGCGCAAGCATGATGTCAGAACCTGCTTTGTAGCCTGTTTGACCAATCGCTTCAAGAATCACGGTAATTGCTTCTTCGTTAGAACGAAGGTTTGGTGCGAAACCACCTTCATCACCCACTGCTGTATTTAAACCTTGTTTCTTTAATACTGATTTTAAAGAATGGAAGATTTCAGCACCAGCACGAAGTGCTTCAGCAAATGATGTGAAGCCAACTGGCTCAATCATGAATTCTTGAATATCAACATTGTTATCTGCATGCGAACCACCATTGATGATGTTCATCATTGGTACAGGCATAATCAAACTAGTGTTGTTACGAAGGTCTGCGATGTATTGGAAAAGTGGAATTTTCTTTTCATCAGCAGCAGCGCGGGCAACAGCAAGTGATACTGCTAAAGTTGCGTTTGCACCTAATTTTTCTTTGTTTTCAGTACCATCTAACGCAAGCATCGTGTTATCGATGTCTTTTTGTTCGAATACTGATTTACCCAATAAAGCATCACGGATCACAGTTTTTACATTGTTTACCGCAGTTTTAACACCTTTACCTAAGTAACGTGCTTTGTCGCCATCACGAAGTTCTAAAGCTTCACGAGAACCAGTTGAAGCACCAGATGGTGCACATGCGCGGCCAACTACGCCAGAGGCTAAGATTACGTCTGCTTCGATGGTTGGGTTACCACGAGAGTCCAAAATTTCACGTGCACGGATGTCAACGATTTGGCTCATGAACAATTCCTCAGTTAATTAAAAGAGCTGCGTTTTAAAGGCAGCTCAAGGGGATATAATCTTAGTGTGTATCTAACTTTTTGAAACCTTTGACCAAGGTATCCAATTCTTTTAATTGCGCCAAGAACGGCTCAAGTTGTGACATACGAAGTGCACACGGACCATCACATTTTGCAACATCTGGATCTGGATGTGCTTCAAGGAATAATCCTGCAAGCCCTGTTGCCATACCCGCACGCGCAAGCGTTGTGATTTGAGCACGACGACCACCGGCAGAATCACTGCGACCACCTGGAGTTTGTAATGCATGGGTCACATCAAAGAAAACAGGCACGTTCATCTCTTTCATGGTGTCAAAGCCGAGCATATCGACAACTAAATTGTTGTAACCAAATGCTGAACCACGCTCACACAGAATGAGTTTGTCATTACCCGCTTCCAAGCACTTGTTCATGATATGACGCATTTCATGGGGTGCAAGGAATTGTGCTTTTTTGATGTTAATGATGGTATCGGTTTTTGCCATGGCGTCAACCAAATCCGTTTGACGGCTTAAAAATGCCGGCAATTGAATAATATCAGCCACTTCTGCCACAGGTGCCGCTTGATACGGTTCATGTACATCCGTAATGATTGGCACATTAAAATGTTTTTTAATGTCGGCTAACCACTCGAGACCCTTTTCGAGGCCTGGACCACGGAATGAGTTTAAGCTTGAACGGTTGGCTTTATCGAAACTTGCTTTGAATACGTAAGGAATCCCGAGACGTGTACAAATATCCACGTAGGTTTCTGCGATTTCAAAAGCTAAGTCTTTAGACTCAAGTACGTTCATTCCGCCGAATAGTACAAATGGCAAGTGATTTGCCATTTGTATATCGCCTAAACGTACAATCTCTTGTGGTTTTAATTGCGACATTTAAACTTTCCTAGTTGTGTCCTACACATCTATTATTTGGTTTTTTGGTACTGTTTTTTCGCAGCATCAATGAAACCGGCAAATAATGGATGACCTTCACGTGGTGAACTTGTAAATTCTGGGTGGAATTGTACAGCAATAAACCAAGGATGTTCAGGAATTTCAACAGTTTCTACTAAATGTTGTACCGGTGAATAACCAGAAATCTTCATGCCTTTTTCTTCAAGAACAGGAATATAACGGTTGTTCATTTCATAACGGTGACGGTGACGTTCGATAATTTCATCCGAACCGTATACTTCTGCAGTTTTTGTGCCTGAAACCAATTCAGATTTTTGAGCACCTAAACGCATGGTACCACCAAGATCAGAATCAGCAGAACGTTGCTGAACTTCACCGCGCTCATCTAACCATTCAGTAATCAAACCAATTAAAGGTGATTTAGTTGAACGGTTAAATTCAGTTGAAGTCGCATCGCTAATACCCGCAACATTACGCGCGTATTCGATCACAGCCAACTGCATACCCAAACAAATACCCAAGAACGGTACACCGTTTTCACGTGCGAATTTAATCGCTTGCATTTTGCCTTCAGTACCGCGTTCACCAAAACCACCTGGAACCAAAATTGCGTCAGCATCTTTCAATACATCGCTAACATCTTGGCTTTCAAGTTCTTCAGCATTGACATAGTCAATTTGAACTTTCACGCGGTTTTGAATACCGGCATGTAAAAGTGCTTCGTTCACAGATTTATACGCATCTGGAAGTTCTACATATTTACCGACCATCGCAACACGAACCGTGTATTCTGGGTTAAATAATGCTTCTACAACGTTATCCCAGTCAGTTAAATCTGCTTCTGGAAGATCGTTATAGCCAAAACGTTCACAAATTAAATCATCAACATTTTGTTCGTAGAATGTACGCGGAATTTCATAGATTGAACGCGCATCTTTACATACCACAACTGCACGTGCTTCTACGTTTGTGAATAACGCAATTTTACGGGTTGTATCTGCATCAACATCATGCTCAGTACGACAGATCAAAATGTCTGGTTGAATACCAATCGACAAAAGTTCTTTTACTGAGTGCTGTGTTGGTTTGGTTTTCAATTCTGCTGCAGACTTAATGTATGGGAGTAACGTTAAGTGCATAAGCATCGTGCGCTTGTGACCAAGCTCAACCATTAACTGACGTACAGATTCCATGAATGGGAGAGATTCAATGTCACCTACAGTACCGCCGATCTCTACGATCGCAACGTCATAACCTTCACCTGCGCGAAGGACACGTTCTTTAATATTGTCAGTAATGTGTGGAATAACTTGAACTGTACCACCAAGGTAATCACCACGGCGTTCTTTGTTCAGAACATCTTGGTAAACACGACCTGATGTGAAGTTATTCAGTTTGGTCATTTTCGCACGACGTAAGAAACGTTCGTAGTAACCCAAATCTAAGTCTGTTTCAGCGCCGTCTTCTGTAACAAAAACTTCACCATGTTGGAATGGGCTCATTGTCCCTGGATCGACATTAATGTATGGATCCATTTTTACCATGGTCACTTTTAAACCACGAGCTTCTAAAAGTGCAGCAACAGAAGCAGCTGAAATACCTTTACCTAGTGATGAAACTACACCACCAGTAACGAAAATAAAATGGGTCATTGGGTTTCTCGTACAATCGAGCCTAAATCGGCCTACAATGTTGCGCAATTTTACTTTACCTTGTACCTATAAAGCAAAGTCAATCCGCATCAATTCAAAGAACAATAAACAATTGGCTATTCTAACAGCATTTCTTTGAAAAATTTAGGCTAAGTTTCTGTGATTTCCATCTTGCAATTTACTGCTATAATGCGCTAATCCAATCCACACTCTCGTTAGATGCAATGATGAATAAGAAACTTTTAATCTGCGGTGCACTTGCAACCGGACTTTTACTGACTGCATGTGTAAAAAAAGAAGCACCTAAGGAAGATGAACAGGAACAAACTGTTGAGAAGACAGAACAACAACCTCAGCAAAGCGTTGAGATTGAGCCTGTTGAAATTGAAGAAGTTGAAGAAGCGCCGACACGCGTGGAAATTGAACAGCAAGAATCAAACAACACCTCAGCAACCATTCGTCGTGAATATCGTGATGTCCCTGCTGAACAGCCTGCGGCTCAAGTGGCAAGCCCTGCACCAACACGTTCTGAACCCGCGCGTTCTGAAACTGTAGAAGCAAAGCCTAAAGCAGAAGTCAAAGCACCTGAACCTAAAGCGTCAAGCACGACTGCTCAAAGTGAAGATGATGCTGTGGCGGCTGCGATTGCTGCTGCAACACCAGCACTTTAAGCACATCCTATTCTCATATTATAAATCTGAGCGGAAGTCATTTCTGCTCAGATTTGACCTACTTTCAATAAATACCTTCCTTTTTATTCTCTTTAAATTTCAAAGCTTTATACTGTGATCTATCCAACAATAGCTTCCATAATAAAATCAATACGCTTTTGAATTCTGATACAAGCACTCGCTAAATTTTAGAGCTTCCCATCTCGCAGATTTAATTAAAGCAAATAGCACTAAATCTATGCTGAGTACTGCTTAAAATAATCTGCCATTAAGCGCGATGCCCATGATTCAGTATGCACAAAGCCCTCGTAAAATCCGCAGTGACTGCCTTTCTTAGTGGTCACTACCATAATATTCGGCATGGTTTGAATTACATTTTTATAAGGCTCAAAGTTTTGAATGTGACAGACAGGATCATCTTCGGCATTTAAAATCATCAATGGAATTTTGACATTTTCAAAAACATAAATGGGATTGGTGGCTTGAGTATAAGCATCGTAATTATCGTAGCCGGCAAATTTAAAGTAACGCTGCTCAAACTCTGCCAAATTTTGTGACAATAAAATCTCTTGCCAAGCTGGAATACTCTGCCAAGTCGATTGATAAGGTTGAATGAATTTTTTAACCAGTTTTTTCGCCATGACTTTGCTATAAAAAGGATGGACATTGGCAAAACCCGTTTCAGTGTTATAGCCTGGGCATAAGGCAAATGCTGCTTTAAATGGGGTATTCTCACCCTCCTCGCCCAAATAACGTACCAATAATCCTGTACCTGCCGACGAGCCGACTGCATATAAATCTGATTCTGGAAATTTTTCTTCGATATAAAGCAATTGTTCACGCAAATCTTGCGTTGAACCAAACAGATTCATTTGTGGCACAGGCATCGGTAAATTGGCATGCCCACGGCGCAAACATAAAGCAATACGCCAACCGTTATAACGATTTAAATCGCGAACCAACTCACGCATTGAATCAGGCGTTCCGGTAATGGTATGTAACAAAACAATCGTTGGGGTATCTTTCGGTAAATTCAAACCAAACCATGCAATCGCAGTGATCCCACCATCCGACATTTTCAATTGTTCGATCGCGTCATATTTTAATTGAATTGATTTCTTTTTAATGAGATCAAAATACAAAATATGTGCATGTGGATTTGAAAGCCACGGTGTCGGACGATATTTGGACTTGAGTTGTGGCAAGGTATGGCTTAAATGCTGAAAAGCACCATCAGGTTGATAATATAGCTTGGGTATATCTGAGCCAATCAAGCGATCTAAATATTGAGCAGACACTTGAGTTAACTTTTCAAACCAAACTTTCATTTATCCAACCTCTACGTTTATGTAGCCTTCAGCATGAGCCGATCTCAGTCGAACTTCAAGTCACTATTACAAAGCCGTGGCTTAAGGAATGGCATTTTGCATACGTTGACCCATTTGCTCTGCTAAAGCTTCCAAACCCGACTTAGATCGAATCATGACTTCAAAATCAATAATTTGACCTTGCTCATTCAATTGAATCATATCAATTCCTTTGAGTTTTTTATCGCCCACATTGGCAGAAAACTCCAACACAATATTATTGCCATCGTGACTATAAAATTCACGATGGTATTGAAAATTCTCAAATACTTGAATGACATTGGTTAAGATGAAGTAGACGATTTGCTTACCGGAATAAGGGTTAAATGCAACGGGTGAGCGAAACATCACATCATCAGCCAACAGCTCATTCAGGATAGACATATCACGTGTTTGCAGCATTTCATGCCAACGTAACAAGGTTTTTTGGGTGGTTTCGAGTGTCATTTTTGTGTCCTTTTTTATTGTGGTTTATCTTTTAGAAAAAATCCCCCCTGAAAGAGATTTAAGCACTGCTTTAAATTGAAGCGCAAGAAAGGGGGATTAGGGGGATTCTGTTGTTTCAGAATAGAATCCTCTCCCTAACCCTCTCCTTTAATAAAGGAGAGGGAACGTTGCAAATCAACTTTCTTTCATGACAATTTCGTATGAAAGCAAAAATTGTCATCTTATAAGTTTTATCAATTAAATTTTCGCTGCCAATTCCGCACCTTGACGAATCGCACGCTTAGCATCCAACTCGCCCGCCTCTTTCGCACCACCAATCAAATGTACGCTGCGACCAGATTGCTGCAAGGCATCGAACATTGCCGTATAAGATTCTTGACCTGCACAGATAATGACATTATCGACTTCTAACACCATCGGTTTATCATTCACAATAATATGTAAACCTTGATCATCAATTTTCTGATAACTTGCGCCTGCGACCATCTTCACATCACGGTTTTTTAAACCTGTGCGATGAATCCAACCCGTGGTCTTCCCTAAACCACCACCAACCGAACTGGCTTTACGTTGCAACAAATAAATCTCACGTTGTGGTTGCTCAACCGTTGCCGCTTTTAAACCGCCAACATGCTCGTAGCTGGTATCGATGCCCCATTCATCGTAGAATTTTTGAGGATTGACACTACCACTTTCACCTTCATGCGTTAAAAACTCTGCGGTGTCAAAACCAATTCCGCCCGCGCCAATAATGGCAACACGCTGACCGACCGGCTTACGATCTTTCAATACGTCGATATAAGACAACACTTTTGGATGATCAATTCCCCGAATATCCAAATGGCGTGGGATCACACCGGTGGAAATCACGATCTCATCAAAGTTATTATTCAAGAGTTCTTCGAACGTTGCCGTATGATTGAGTTGAAGCTTAATACGCGGCTGTAATTCGATTTGACGTTTGAAATAGCGCAGCGTTTCATAAAATTCTTCTTTACCCGGAATCGTCTTGGCAATATTAAACTGCCCGCCAATTTGGCTCGATGCTTCAAAGATCGTGACGCTATGTCCACGATTGGCAGCATAGGTTGCAAAACTTAAGCCCGCAGGCCCAGCACCAATCACCGCAATATTTTTAGGCGTTGCAACGTCTTTAAAGATCAGCTCTGTTTCATAACATGCACGTGGATTTACCAAACACGAGGCAATTTTCATCGAAAAAATATGATCTAGGCAGGCTTGGTTACAACCAATACAGGTATTAATTTCATCGCTACGCCCTTGCTCTGCTTTAAGGACAAATTCCGAATCAGCAAGCATGGGACGCGCCATTGAAATCATATCCGCATCCCCCGACGCTAAAACATGTTCTGCCATTTCTGGGGTATTAATACGGTTAGAGGTAATTAAAGGAATTTTAACCAAACCTTTCAGCTTTTTGGTGACCCAAGTAAAGGCTGCGCGCGGCACTTTGGTGGCAATAGTCGGAATACGTGCTTCATGCCAACCAATGCCTGTATTAATAATTGTTGCACCGGCTTTTTCAATTTCTTTGGCAAGCTGTACCACTTCTTCAAAAGTCGAACCACCTTCCACCAAATCCAACATCGACAAACGATAAATAATGATGAAGTTTTCACCAACCGTTTCACGCGTGCGACGTACAATTTCAATCGGCAGACGGATTCGATTTTCATAACTGCCACCCCATTCATCATCACGATGATTGGTTCGTGCAGCAATAAACTCATTAATTAAATAACCTTCAGAGCCCATGATTTCGACACCATCATAACCAGCGTATTGCGCCAATTTGGCACAATTGGCGAAATCATCAATGGTTTGCATGACTTCAGCTGAGGTCAATGCATGTGGTTTAGTCGGGTTAATTGGCGCTTGAATCGGTGATGGTGCGACATTAACCGCTTGATAAGAATAACGTCCGGTATGCAAAATCTGCATTGCAATTTTACCACCCGCCTCATGGACTGCTGTGGTAATCACTTTATGTTTTTCTGCTTCTTCAATACTGTCGAGCTTAGAGCCACCTTGGAAAGTCACCCCATGATCATTGGGTGAAATCCCCCCGGTCACAATTAAAGCCACGCCCCCCTTGGCACGCTCTGCATAAAATGCTGCCATCCGATCATAACCGCCCGGCGCTTCTTCTAGTCCAACATGCATTGAACCCATCAATACGCGGTTTTTAAGCTGAGTAAAGCCCAAATCCAATGGGGCAAGTAAATTCGGATACTTTGACATTTTATCTCCTTAGCGTGCTTGCGCTGGCTATCCTTTTTATCGTGTGCATCAAGAATGTATCTTAAAAAGACAGCTTCTTTGCAACTTGTTGCATTATTTTATAAGTCAGAATTGATTTTTATGCAACATGTTGCATAATGAATGCTCCGTCATTTTTCGAGTTATTTATGTCATTGTCTTATGTATTACTGACCAGTTTAATTGAAAAACCCAGTACAGGCATTGACTTAGCGCGACGCTTTGACCGTTCTATGGGTTTTTTCTGGAATGCAACGCATCAGCAGATTTATCGTGAATTAAGCGCCATGCTACAAAAAGGCTGGATTTCGACGATTGAACATGAAGATGCCACCTCGCGTAAAAAGACCTATCAAGTCGAACAACTTGGTCGCGAACAACTTGCTGCGTGGATGCTAGAACAAAGTCCACCCGCACAGTTACGCGAAGAACTCATGGTACGTTTACGTGCCGAAGCGCAATTTGGTGGCAATCGCACTTTACCCGAACTTGAACGCCATTTAAGCTTACACAAAGAAAAACTCGCGGTGTATCAGCAGATTTTTAATAAAGACTTCCAACATGCTGACGAACCTGATCGAACCCTTTATATTCATCAAATGATTTTGCAACTTGGAATCGAACAAGAACGAGGTTGGATTAAGTGGCTCGAAACCATCATTCCAAAACTTAAACAATTCAAATAATTTAAAACAAAGGATTTACACATGCCTTTTTATCAAATGCCCGATGGTGAACAACTTTTTGTCCGTCAATATGGTCAAAGTCAACCGGTATTGGTGTTATCTGGTTTGGGTATGCTCAGTTGGCAATGGTCCGCGTTTTTATATCCACATCGTAAAAAATATCAATTTATTATTCCCGAATGGCGTGGTTTTGGCGCATCGAGTGGCTGTCGTATTCCAAATTTGGATGCCATTTCAAGTCATTGGCAGGATGTCGCATCACTACTTGAGCAAATGCAACTTGATCAAGTCAAAGTCATTGCTTATTCGATGGGTGCTACTACCACCATGCACGGCTTGCAATACGGCGATTTTGCCAAACATATCTCAGCTTATCTGCATATTGATCAAACACCAAAAATCACAGTAGATGATACATGGCAATATGGTTTATTTGGACAAAAGCATGCGCAATTTAAAGCAATATTAAAAGAGTTATCGACTGTATTAGCTGCGCATCAAAATATAGTCTTGATGAAAGACTTAACGCTTGAAACGCGTCAACACATTGCCGATCTTTGGCTACAATTTATCGCGCTACAAAATAGTCATCCATACAGCTTAAAAGCATTTCAATGGGCCCTAAATCAACCTCGTTTACAAAGCGTATTTTTACCTTCCGCGCGTGTCGATTATATGGCGTGGTATATCAACAATTATTTACATCATTCGGAAGATTATCGCGCTGCCATTCAAACGTTAAAATGCCCTGTCACGTTCTTTAGTGGGGTTCAATCCAAGCTTTACCCAATTGAAGGTCAAAATCAAATTGCTGCCAGCTTGCCACAAGCCAAACAAATTCGTTTTGAAAAATCTGGGCATACGCCTCTTCTTCATGAACCGATTAAATTCGGTAAAGAAATTGCGCGCTTTTTGAGAAACATCGCCTAGCTCTTCCAATTAGTTGTTAAATAAGGGAATGGATGATTGTTTTCCGCATGAAAAATGAAAGGATGCGTTGCCCATTTACCCAATAAAACATGCTTTTGGTTGACAGATTAGGACAATATAATTTTAATCAGACCATCGTTGCATAAATGGAATTGGAATGTTGACCGATCTTGATGATTTTTACTGTTTTGCCCAAGTCGTTGAGCATGGCGGCTTTAGCGCAGCTGAACGTGCCACTGACATTCCAAAATCTAAACTCAGTCGTCGTGTTTATAATTTAGAAGAGCGTCTAGGTGTACGCTTAATCCAACGCACTTCGCGGCATTTTGCCGTCACTGATATTGGCATGAATATTTTTCGTCATGCACAGGTCATGTTAAATGCAGCACAAGCGGCACATGATTTGGTCGATCATTTAAGTACCGAGCCACGCGGTACGATTAAAGTCAGCCTACCGGTATCAATTGCGCAAAATGAACTTGCCAAAGTCCTGCCGCAATTTTTAAAACAATATCCACAAATTAAACTGCAAATGATGGTGACCAATCGCCGTGTCGATATTATTAATGAAGGCTTTGATTTAGCATTAAGAGTACGTTCTAATTTAGATGACGATCCAAATCTAGTCATTCGCCAATTTGATAAAATTGAGCAGCATCTCTATGCCAGCCAAGGCTATTTAAATGAATTTGGCGATTTAAAACAGCCTGAACAATTGGCTGAACATAAGATTTTAAGCATCGCGGAAGATCATACGGAGCAATTTATTCTGCTTCAGGATCAACATCAGCAACAGCAAAAAGTGCGGGTCATGCCAACGATTTTAGGCTCAGACTTAATTATGATGTCCAAATTAGCAGCTGCTGGTTGTGGCATTACCTTACTGCCTGATAATGTCGTACAACATTATGTGGATCGTGGTGAATTGGTGAAAGTCTTACCCGATTGGAAGTCTGCTCAAGGTATTTTCCATATGGTCTATCCATCACGTCGTGGCTTGCTGCCTGCGGTACGGGTATTTATTGATTATTTGGTTGAACATTTACCACACGCTTGAAAAGAATATGGATAGCAGATTTAAGCCACACATCGGTAGACAAAAAAAAGCTCATCCTGGAGGATAAGCGAAAATAGAGTCACTACAGCGTGGGATCTCTAGTTAAAAAATTAGCTAAATTTAAAAGAGAGATCCACTTCAGGCTGTAGTTTTTTGTTCAATTAAGTATTTGATCGATCAATTCTTGTAAAATATGTAAGTGTGTCATTACATTGTAGTAACAGACAACACACAACATTAGATTTCAGGATATTCGCCTGTACCTTCTGGCCAAGGTGATAGCAATTCAAAACCAGTCTCTGTCACATAAACCATATGTTCCCATTGTGCAGATAAAGATTTGTCTGCGGTCACAACTGTCCAACCATCTTTGAGTTCTTTCACCCGTGCTTTACCTGCATTCACCATCGGTTCAATGGTAAACACCATGCCGGGAACCAGTTTAATGCCTTGCCCCGGTTGACCGTAATGTAAAATGTTCGGCTGTTCATGATAGACCTTACCAATACCATGACCGCAATACTCACGCACAATGCTATAGCCTTCACGATGCGCCACAGATTGAATGGCATAACCAACATCGCCCAAGGTTGCACCCGGTTTAACGGCATGAATGCCCGCAACCATCGCTTCATAAGTGGTATTCACCAAACGTTTTGCTTCTGGTGATGGCGTACCGACATAGTACATACGACTGGTATCACCAAAGTAACCATCTTTAATAATTGCGACATCAATATTAATAATATCGCCGTCTTTTAAAATCGTGTTCGTCGATGGAATCCCGTGACACACCACTTCATTTGGTGAAATACAAGTGGTTTTGGTATAGCCGTAATAACCGACATTGGCAGGAATCACTTGCAATGTATTGACAATAAAATCGTTGCACAGATCATCTAAATATTCGGTCGTCACGCCGGGCTTCACGTGCTCGCCAATCATCGCTAAAACGTCCGCGGCTAAGCGCCCCGAGATACGAAGTTTTTCAATATCTTGTGCCGTTTTTAGATTAATTGCTGCAGCTCTCATGTGCCCATCCTCATAATGAATATCAGAATTATAGACCTTTTTGTGCAATGTGTCGCATTTGGCTAAAACGCAGCAATGATAAGGACCAATGACACACACTTTTCGATGATTTATTGTGCAATTAAATGCTTTAGCAAATATGAATGGATCATTGAAATTTAAGACCCTAAAAATGATTTATATATTTTTTAGCCTGATATCAAACATATATTTTGATCAATCGTTTTATTTAGCCGTATATTTGATATTTTCAGAACTTGAACACTTAAAAAAATCTCCAAAAATAAAGAGCTATGCTCTAAAATCGCTGTTTTTGGTCGATTGATCTCCCTCTATGACAATTCTCCGTACTCGAGATATTGTTGCCCTTGGCTTTATGACATTTGCACTTTTCATTGGTGCGGGCAACATTATCTTTCCACCCATTGTGGCACAGCAAGCGGGTGAGCATGTATGGCTCGCTGCCTTTGGTTTTTTAATCACGGCGGTTGGTCTACCGGTTCTCACCATTGTCGCTTTGTCTCGTGTTGAAGGTTCAATTCAAAACTTAAGTTCCCCTATTGGTAAATATGCCAGTCTCATTTTGACTGTGGCATGTTACTTGGCAGTGGGTCCTTTATTTGCAACACCACGCACAGCGACCGTTTCTTATGAAATTGGTTTCTCATCTTATTTTGGTGATGCACCAAGCTCATTGTTTATTTATAGCGTGGTTTACTTTGCGATCGTGACTGTCGTGTCGCTGTATCCAAATAAGATTTTAGATACCGTTGGCTACTTCTTATCACCGCTTAAAATTATTGGTTTAATTATTTTAGGTGTCTCTGCTGTTTTCATTTCATCAGGTGAACCACCAGCCGCGATCGATAATTATGTCAATAGTCCTGTCTCTGAAGGCATCGTCAATGGTTACTTAACCATGGATACTTTAGGTGCATTGGTATTTGGTATTGTGATTGTGAAAGCCATTACTTCTCGTGGCGTGACCGACTCTAAACTCATTACCAAATACGCAGTCAATGCTGCGATTATTTCAGGTATTGGTTTAACACTGGTGTATTTAAGCCTGTTTAAACTGGGCTTAGGTAGTCATGGTTTCGCTCCAAATGCTGCCAATGGCGCGATTATTTTGCATGCGTATGTGCAACATGCGTTTGGTGATATGGGCGCTTACTTCCTTGCGACTATGATCTTTGTGGCATGTATGGTCACTGCAATTGGCTTAACCTGTGCATGTGCTGAATACTTCTCATCGATTACCAAAATTTCATACAAAGTCTTTGTGTTTATTTTGGTCGGCTTCTCTTTGGTGATTTCAAACCTTGGTTTAACCAAATTGATCGCGGTATCTGTACCGGTATTAAGTGCAATTTACCCACCTGCCATTGCTGTCATTTTACTTAGCTTCTCTGCACAGTGGTTTAAGAAACCCTCTACTGTCATTGCGCCTGTCACCTTAGTTGCTTTTATTTTCGGTGTTTTTGACGGTATAAAAGTTGCAGGCTTTGAATTGCTAAATGCTTTAGCACATTTACCTCTTTCAGAACAAAACCTTGCATGGCTCATCCCATCCTTTATTGTTCTTGTGATTACAGCTGTGATTGACCGTATTAGAAACTAATCTTTCTATGTCAGTGTCATAAAATGAAGTTTTTACCCAAAACTTGATTTAAGCGTATCAATAATTGGTCTTGTTTTACCCAAACGACCTATTATTGAACATCATGCACTGACCTCATCTCAGCTTGATACAGTTCAACCCATTCGTGCCTAAATTGCAACACTGCTCATTTTTTGTTAGTATTCATTATAAATAAACGTTAGTTTATGCTTTTCTATTTGAATTTTTTATTCTTTTTCCTATTGATCCAACTTAAATTCACTACACTCAACTCAATCACCTGATAAGCAACGACCGTCATTATCACTTTGGCGCGTAATTTGCTTTATTTATCCTGTATCAGCATTTTATTATTTGAATGTTCACATCTTTCAATGCTGTTCATTCAATAAATAATCATGCAGATACAATTACTTAAGCCCATAGTCGACATTGTATGATTTTATTTGATTTAGATATCTATTTTAGCCACTTGAAATAGGGTCGTATTCACAGTACAACTATAGATTCAATTCCGATTAAATCGTTATGTTTTAGTCGTCTATAACATTAAAAAATGGGAGGGATGGAGATGTTATCATTACATTTCAATAAGCAAGTCTTCATTGACGCTCTTAAAGCCAACACCAATCTGGTCGTGTTTATCAGCACCACCATAGCGCTTATGCTGACTTTAATCGTGCATGGATTAATTCAAGGCAACCTGAAGTTGGAGTACTTCATTTATGCCGTCATTGTGTCAATCGCATTCTATATGTGGGCGGTCATTGACCAAAAGTATCGCTAATCAACAGCTTGGTTGAGCCTTATGGATGATCCGACCCATCTTCCATAAGGTAGATAAAAATAAAATATTAAATTCAAAATAATTAAAATAAAGCCAAACCTGCGCCGAGTAGCAACAGCCCTGTCCCACCCAATTCCGCAAAAATCAAAGCATACATTGCCAAACGCATGAGTATGCGTGGCAGTTGAAAGCGTCCTAATTGATGAGGCTCTTTAAATTGATTGGTCGTGTCTTTTAACACGCCATGCAAAATATAAGCGCCAATCGAAAAACTAAAAAATGCGATATTTAAAATGACGCAGAGCAAATTGAGCCATTCATCAAAAAGCGAATAATAAGCGAGGACTGCCAAAATCAAGCTTGCTGGGGCATAAAGTAAACTGCTGCGATGGGCAATATCGACATAATAATGCGCCCGTGCCTGCGGTGAACGAGCAATTTGTAGATATTTCCAAACCCCTGTCAGCATACCAATCCACAGATATGCTCCACTCGCGATAACTGCCAATTTAACGGCTAAACTCACTTCCATGTCTTTATGTCATCCTCAATTGTTCTATTTTGTTTTGACTTTTAAGTCACAAACTTTACAGGTTTGGCTGTCAAATTTGTGTAAAGTTCCATCTAAATGATGATAAAAATTGAGTCTATTACATGTCAGAATTCAAAACATTGACCGTAACTTGCCAAGATGGCTACGCTTTGGCTGCTCGATTTTATGCGGCAGATCCATCACAGCAAAAACCGCATCCGATTCTCATTTGTCCTGCGACGGGTATTGTGCAAGGCTTCTATCATCACTTTGCCGTGTGGTTGCAGCAGCAAGGCTATGATGTCATGGTGTTTGATTTTCGCGGTATCGGTCAGTCGCTGCATGGTCCAGTCAAAAAATCGACCGCCAGTATTGTGCAATGGGGACAACTTGATATTCGCGCAATGATTGATGCTTTACTCGCTCATACGCAAGCAGAAAAAGTGATTTTGCTTGGACATAGTGCGGGCGGTCAACTGCTTGGGATCGTGCCGAATTATAGCAAAGTACAAAAAGTCATTGCGGTCTCAGGTTCAACCGGTCATTTAAAAGGAATTACTGGGCGTACAGGGTTACTTGCTCCCCTAATGTTTTATGTGATTTTTCCGATTAGTCGCTATACCTTGGGCTATGGTCCAACCCATAAAATTGGTATGGGTGAAAACTTACCGAAAGATGTCGCACGTGAATGGGCGCAATTTTGTAGCAAACCCGGTTATGTGATCAATGCCATTGGCAAACAAATTCAAGCTTCGGATGATTTCCATGCTCAAGTCCAATGCCCAATTACTGCAATATGGGCAACGGATGATGAAATTGCCACAGAAGCGAATGTTAAAGATTTAATTCGTTTGTATCCGAATGCTGCAACCAAGATTGTTCCACTCAATCCAAAACAATTTGGGCATCACAGTATTGGACATATGGCGATGTTTAAGCGTTCCCATCAAAATTTATGGGCTGTCATTGAAAATGAGATTGCGGCTTAACTATTGCTGTTTACATACCTAAAGCATGTTCTGGTTTTGAGTTTGTCCAAGCCACCTTTGCTATGTCTGCCAAGGTGGTCTTTTTATTTTCAAACTCAGCCTACGTTCAATTTCAACCTTATAAAATGATCAGTTAAGATTAAAGTATTCATTCGCGTTCGCTATTTTGCATATTGTATGTTCTAATAGCCTCAGTTTGAGATGAGCCTCTTACAGTATATGGGCTTGACCCATATACGACTAGCCCCTAACCATGGGGCTTTTTAATGTCTAAATATATGTAAAATAAAAAAATGGGCAAGCGATCTGCTTACCCATTTATGTTTGCCTTCTGCTTAAATTGTCATTTAGCCAAAGAATGCGATGGTCATTTGAATGACAATCGCGTTAATAATATCGATAAAAAATGCGCCACACAGCGGAATAATTAAGAAGGCTTTGTGTGAAGGTCCATAGGTATTGGTCACCGCTTGAATATTGGCAATCGCTGTTGGGGTTGCGCCCATCCCAAAACCACAATGCCCTGCTGCCAATACCGCTGCATCATAATTTTTGCCCATGATTTTAAAGGTCACAAATGCAGTAAATCCTATCAGTACTAAAGCTTGTACCAATAAAATTGTGATCAATGGTCCTGCCAAATCAGCCAACAACCATAACTGTAAAGACAGCAATGCCATCGATAAATACAAGGACAATGACGCGTTACCAAATACATCAATCGCGCGATCAAAAATATTGACTTTAAAGACATGCTCTAAAATGTTTCTAAGAATAACCCCCGTACCCAATGCCCAAACGAAAGTCGGCAATTCAAACCATTTTCCCTGACTAAAATCGGTCATTAAATTGGCAATGAAAATACACAGGGCAAACATCCCCAAGGTTGAAACAGCATTATTTGCAGTAATCAGACGAGTTTTCTTCGGATATTCAAAAGTCGCTGAGCGTGTATTGGTATCCAATTGAGTGTCATTTTTATCTTCAATGACTTGATCACTTAAACGATGGCGTTTAATCAGGAACTTGGCAACAGGTCCACCTACTACGCCACCAATAATCAAACCAAAGGTCGCACTTGCCATACCCAGTACAATTGCACCTTGTATACCATGTTGAACCTCCAACACTTCACCCCACGCACCTGCCGTTCCATGACCGCCTGTTAAGGTAATTGAACCCACGATTAAGCCAACCAATGGATCAAGCCCCAATACAGTTGCAAGGCTCATGCCCACCGCATTTTGTACCAACACAAAGGCTGTCACACAGAATAAAAACACAAAAAGCGCTTTACCCCCTTCTTTAAGTTTGGAAAAATCCGCACCTAAACCGACGGAGGTAAAAAACATGAGCATGAGAATGGATTGGATTTGTGCATTAAACGTGGCACTAATATTAAAAAATTTATATAAAACAAAGGCGGTTATTGCTGCAACCAGACCACCGATTACAGGCTCAGGTAAGTTATAGTTTTTAAAAAAATTAATTCGATTCACTAAGAACCGTCCGACATAGAGAAATATAACCGCAATAACCAATGTGCCAAAGGCATCAATTTCAAAATTCATAAGTTCTTATCCATATTCGCTTCATTTTTATGAAGTTTTAAAGCAATTTGGATGAAAATTCAGCTACAAAAGTGTAAAGCGTTTTATGCTCACTTTTATAAACCTTTATTTTATTTGAATTAAATAGATGGATGACTCAGACAACAAGCGTCATCTGAGTCATTTTTAAGTGGTAGATATACTTTATAAATAGTTACTTGCTTTCAATATCATAGACCCAGTTTTTGGCTTTTTGATCAGTGGTGTCTTCACAGACATAGTAGTCATGATCCCACGCGTCAGGATGGAAAATTTCCTTTTTGATGTAGGTGACATTTTTGCCTTTTTCGACACAGATAAAACTGTCGCCTTGGTCTTTGACTTGAGTTCCGTTCAGGAAACCACCGATACAGAGGAAGCGGGATTGTTTTGCCATCGTTACATCAACTTGTTCAATCATTTTTCAATGTGGGGATTAAACGATGTATTGCGCGAGCTGTAAAGTTTAAGTTTTATAGTGTGGGTCTTTCATCCAAATAACTAACTCAAAATCCAGTTTAAAAAACTCAGCAACCTGTTTGGCTATCGCTGTTTTGAGTAATTTAGCATCCATATAGACATAAGTTTTTGTTTTTTTGCGTTGTAAATGACGTGCTCACGTTGAATATCTTCGCACTCAAATTCTTACAAGTTTGGCAAAGACTGTTTCAAGGTTTCCCAATACTCAACGTGTGTGTATGTGCTGCCAATCAGACCGAGTGAGTCTTGATCTGATTGATTGAAATGATGTTCAATGCCAATTACTTGGTTTTGGAAGTACCAAAAAATGCCTATTTTAATTTTAACTTTATAATTTTCTGTGACTTTGAATAAAAACAATATATCAAGCTTTCAACTCAATCTTCGACCTGCGTAACACTTAAGAACCCACCAATACAAAGGAATCGAGATTGTTTTGCCATTTAATTATTTTAAAAAACAAATAACAGAACAAATTATGTATGAAATAATTTTATAATGAAATTATTCATTAATTTTTGATAATAATTTTTTCGCTTCAGAAGATAGCTCAAATAATTTCCCCTCATTGTTTAAGTCTTTTATTAAGCCTTTTCTTTTCAAAGAAGTTATTGCATCCATTATTCTATAATAAGTAGGAGAATCATTCTTTTCATGAATATTTACCTTATTAAGCATAAGAAAATCAGATCCATTTATTCTTTTCTTTTGAACACAATGATCTTCACTTTCACTCAATTTCTTTAACAATTCAAGTTCATGTTCTGATAATTCTTTTATATCATTAATATCAGTACTCTTATTATTATTGATCAATTTATTTCTCTCTAGCCTCAATCTATCAATTTCTATTTTCAATTTATTTCTAGTTTCCTCATCCGCAATTTGATCAATGTCAACATCTCGTTTAGCTCGATCAATAAGTTCATTCTCTTTATTTGCCAACGCGTTTGCTCGCTCTTTCTCTAACATATTTTTCTGAGCTATATATTTATGTTCTCTTACTAATTCTTGTGAATTTAACTTTTCATAAGCCAATCGAGAAACCAACCCAAACAAAACTTTTAACCAAGGTGTGATTAAAAGAATTGCTAATGCCATTAAAATTGGGAAACAAACTAAACTCCAAAATGTTGTTAAAGAATCAAATAAATCTATTTTTTCTTGAGCAGTTCCTGTTGCAAAACAGAGTAAAAATAACGCTCGCCAATTAAATGCTAGGAAAGAAATAACAAAGAATCCCCAGTAAGGTTCTCTTATACGAGTATTTATAGCATCAAATATTTCTTTCATTGAAAACTCTACTTTTATTTTCTGATACAGCTTTTTATTATTTTATAAAAAATAAGGGCTGATTACTCAGCCCTTATCTTATACTACTTATTGCTTAATTATCAATCAATTAAGATTAAGACAATTGAGCAGCAGCAATTTTCTTCGTATCAACGTTCGCAGCAGCGTCAGTATAGTCGCCCATTTTGTCGAAGCTTAAGTATTGATAGATGTCAGCTGACATGCTGTCAATTTGAGCTGCATACTGTTGGTATTCTTCTGGAGTAGGTAATTTACCCAATACAGCAGCAACAGATGCAAGTTCAGCAGACGCTAAGTAAACATTCGCACCTTGACCTAAACGGTTCGGGAAGTTACGAGTAGAAGTCGATACACAAGTTGTGTTCGGCGCTACACGTGCTTGGTTACCCATACATAATGAACAACCTGGCATTTCAGTACGCGCGCCAGCTTTACCATAAATGTTATAGAAACCTTCTTCCATCAATTGACGTTCGTCCATACGAGTCGGTGGAGCAATCCACAAACGAGTATTTAATACGCCACCAGGAACTTTCTCAAGTAACTTACCAGTTGCACGGAAGTGACCGATGTTGGTCATACATGAACCAACGAATACTTCATCAATTTTTGTACCAGCAACGTCAGATAACAATTTCGCGTCATCTGGGTCATTCGGGCAGCAAAGAACTGGTTCAGTGATGGTAGAAAGGTCAATTTCATACACTTTCGTGTATTCAGCATCAGCATCAGCTTTAAGAAGTGATGGGTTCGCTAACCATTTTTCCATGTTCTCAACACGACGAGCCATAGTACGCGCATCGCCATAACCTTCAGAAATCATCCACTTCAACATAGTGATGTTTGAACGAAGGTATTCAGCAACTTTCTCTTCAGAAAGTGTGATTGAACAACCAGCAGCTGAACGTTCAGCAGACGCATCAGACAATTCGAATGCTTGCTCAACAGTTAAGTCAGTTTCCATTTCTGTTAAGTCGATTTCTAGAATACGACCAGAGAAGATGTTTTTCTTACCTTTCTTCTCTACAGTTAAGTCACCTTGCTGAATCGCAACGTAAGGAATTGCATGTACTAGGTCACGTAGTGTGATACCAGGCTGCATTTTACCTTTGAACTTAACAAGTACAGATTCAGGCATATCGAGTGGCATAACACCAGTTGCTGCAGCGAATGCAACAAGACCAGAACCCGCTGGGAATGAAATACCAATTGGGAAACGAGTATGTGAGTCACCACCAGTACCAACAGTATCTGGAAGAAGCATACGGTTTAACCAAGAGTGAATAATACCGTCACCTGGACGTAGTGATACACCACCACGGTTCATGATGAAATCAGGAAGCGAGTGTTGCATTTGAACGTCAACTGGTTTTGGATACGCAGCGGTATGACAGAATGATTGCATAACAAGGTCAGCAGAGAAACCTAGGCAAGCCAAGTCTTTCAATTCGTCACGTGTCATTGGACCTGTTGTATCTTGCGAACCAACAGTCGTCATACGAGGTTCACAGTAAGTACCCGGAAGTACACCTTGACCTTCAGGAAGACCACAAGCGCGACCAACCATTTTTTGTGCTTGAGTGAAGCCTTTACCAGTCGCAGCAGGCTGAACAGGCGTACGGAACAATGTAGAAGGTGCAAGACCTAATTCTTCACGTGCTTTAGTTGTTAAGCCACGACCAACGATTAAGTTGATACGACCACCGGCACGAACTTCGTCAAGAAGTACAGGAGTTTTAAGATCCGCTTCAGCAATTTGCGCGCCATCTTTAAATGCAGTTACTTTCGCAGCAGCTTTATCAATCTTAAGTGTGATTTCGTCGCCCATGTTCATGTTGGCAACATCAATCTCGATTGGTAAGGCGCCTGCATCTTCCATTGTATTGAAGAAGATTGGAGCAATTTTAGAACCTAGGCAGTAACCACCGTCTTTTTTGTTCGGGATGTGCGCAATGTCATCACCAAAGAACCAAAGCACAGAGTTTGTTGCAGATTTACGAGATGAACCTGTACCAACAACGTCACCAACGTAAGCCACTTGGTTGCCTTTCGCAACAAGCGCTTTAATTTGGTTCAATGGACCAACTTCACCTGGTTTTTCAGGGTTGATACCATCACGTTCGTTTTTAAGCATTGCATTTGCGTGCAATGGAATATCTGGACGGCTCCACGCGTCTTGTGCAGGTGACAAGTCGTCTGTGTTGGTTTCGCCAGTCACTTTGAATACTGTTAATTTGATTTCTTCAGGTACATCTTGACGTGAAGTGAACCATTCAGCATCAGCCCAAGACTGAAGAACAGCTTTCGCGTTTGCATTACCTGCTTTCGCTTTATCTGCAACGTCATGGAACGCATCAAATACAAGTAGTGTTTTCTTCAACGCTTCAGCAGCAAGTTCAGCAAGTTCAGCGTCATCAAGAAGAGCAACTAAAGGCGCAACGTTGTAACCACCAAGCATAGTACCTAGTAAGTAAACCGCACGTTCTTTAGAAACAAGTGGAGAAGTCGCTTCGCCTTTTGCCAATGCAGCAAGGAATGCAGCTTTTACATATGCAGCTTGGTCAACACCTGCTGGTACACGGTTTTCAAGCAAATCAACTAAGAATGCTTCTTCACCCGCTGGTGGATTTTTTAATAATTCAACGACTGCTGCAGTTTGTACATCATCAAGTGGCTTCGGTGGGACCCCGAGTGCGGCACGTTCTGCAACGTGTTGGCGGTAAGCTTCTAGCACGGTTTATTCCTCTTCTTTAAAAAATTATTTGTAAATTCCTGCTTTATCAAAGCTTCACAAATAATATGGACTGCTAAATTTTACTAAAATTCCAGTCAAAAGTTAATGCAAGTAAAGTGTTTCTTCGTGATGCTCATTATTTTCTAAATAAATGATGCTCATCAGATCTGTTCCGATGTTCGAATCTTGACTGCATTACATACAATACAACCCGATGGCGGGCTTTTTTGACTGAATTTCACACATAAAAAAGGCAACCTTGATGTTGCCTGATTTAACTAAAAAAAGATACTCCACCTTAGTGGACAGTGGTGGTGCTTAAATGTTGGCTTAAGGCATCGCGGCAGCCTTCAAATTTGACCAAACATTGATCTTCAAACAATGAACTATGGTTATGACTGGCAAAGGAAATTTCAACACAGTACAACAATTTTTCTTGGTCGATGGCATGTTTTAAATAGACTTTATCACCGAGGCTAAGGACATAATGACTTCCCCCAATAATCACCATACTGTCTTCACCTTCTAATAATAAATCTGAGTGGTAGAGATACCCGACAACGTTCATGGCGATGCTCCTGTTATTATTGTTGCATTGAATTTTATTATTCATTATTAAGATAAGTATTTCTATATTTTAGATTTAGGATTTGTCACAAATTGTTCGTTTAAGCTTAGGCTATTTTACAGATAGGTATAAATATACGAAATAGCAATTTTTATGGCGATTTTTCTTTTTTTAGCGCTAAAAAAACCGTTCCTTAGAACGGTTTATAATCTGGCATTTCATCGTGTGGTGTTGCAATACACTTCTGAGTAAATTCAGCACGGATCTTTTCCTGTGCCAATTCGGTATCACCCTTAATCGCGTCTAGCGGCAATGCATACACTTCATCAATAATACCGAGTACAAATTTACGCGTCGTATCATCTTCAACTTTGTTGGCATGCTCAATCGCTTTATCTTTGGCAATCGCATTCTGACGATCGAGCATAATTGAACGTGCCGCATTACCCACACTGCGACAGTAACCCTGCCACTGTTCTTCTGGGGTCAACGGTTTTTTCTCAGCACAGCCCACCAATGCGACCATGACAAATAAAGCAAGTAACTTTTTCATGAACATCTCCTTACGATGGCAATATAAAAGATCCCTCACTATTTGTCATGTAGATTAGCCATTCCCTTACAAACTAAAAGCCTTTCGGAGCTTTTATGCAGATGCTTTAACCGCAATTGGCTTGAACAATTGTATTGTTAGCAGGATTTACTGTGACAGTCACACGTTCTGCACGATAATCCATGGTCACAGGCTGTCCGGGTTTTACCAAACGAACGATTTGAGCCTGCGTCACCGCTTTGATTTGTGCTTCAGTTAAGTTGGACTGCCCGATTAAGGTTTTGGCTTGATCTGCTACACATTCGCTTTGACTAGCACGAAACAATGCCCATTCCTCGACCACTTGACCATTTGCAAGATGGCAATAGCCCACTTGCCCATTGGCTTCATTACGAAGTTCAAGTTTGCCACCTTGCTCCACACAATAGGTACTTGCAGGATTCGCCATGCCAATTTTGGGTGGATTGAGTTCAGTCTGCTGCGCCGTGCTACAACCTGTGATTGAGATGGCGATAGTCGCCAATAAAAGTAATTTTTTCATAATGAAGGCATCTTGATGTAAAAGAAAAACATAACAATTTACGCATCAACATACCAGTGATGTTTCGCAACCATTAGTGTGAGTCAATATCTCAATGAATAACCAAGGATGTACGTGAGCCTGAAACAATACAGACTGACGCTTTGCTTTTTAATGTGGTTAACAGGGGCATAAATAAAAACAGTGCTCCATAAAAAATAAGACCTACATTATGCAGGTCTTATTTTTAAAGCAAGGACTAGAATCGCCAGTTATAGAACACGTCAACTGCACGCTCTAAGGCTTGACTCGCTTCTAAGTACAGACGCTGATTCATTTGATAACGTAGAGTTAGTTTATTCACTGGTGTGAACACCCCAACACCATAACGAATAAACAAGTCAGGGGTAATATAACCGGTGACTGACACTTGCGTATCATCCCCTGTACCTTGGGCATCTAATGCCAAACCGCTTAAACCAAAGGTTCGTCCAATTTGATTGGTTAAGGCACGTGTACCGCCCAAGCCCATACTAATGCCGGCTGCTGCAATGGTGTTATTCACATCAGATTTAAAGCCTTCAGCTTGGCTTAAGCCCGATGAACCTTCATTAATACGTCCTGTGAGCAAAGCATTTAAAGCCTCTTGTTCAGAAAGACCAGCATCGTTATACACTTGAATACTTGGACTCGACGCAGTCCCTGTGACACGCACACCTACAGTACTGCCTTG
The DNA here is from genome assembly GCF_009557235.1 of Acinetobacter wanghuae. Lineage (NCBI taxonomy): Bacteria > Pseudomonadati > Pseudomonadota > Gammaproteobacteria > Moraxellales > Moraxellaceae > Acinetobacter > Acinetobacter wanghuae. The sequence continues at coordinate 1,540,937 of NZ_CP045650.1, forward strand.
TACGGCTTTATTGGCATCAATATCCAGTGTTGGATTGGCAAGCTCACCATTAAAACGTGCAATCGCACGATTTAGATCAAGACTCTGACCATAGGCTTCAATTTTTACACGTTTCGATACACCAATAGCACCATTAGCACGCATCGCAGTTTCTAAACCACGTTGCGATAAATTGACCCGACCAATCAGTGGAATACGACTATCAAAGCCTTGGAAGATCACTTGATTCCCCAAACTCACGGCAATATCTGCTCGAATGTCCCAAGGACGTGCCGCTTTTAAAATCGCAAGTTGATCTTGCCCTTCGTGTACCACACGCACATCAGATGAAACATTGACCACAGGTTGTGATGCTTCAGGCATTGAAATTAAAGCACGCGGTACCTCGACAGAACCATTTAAACTGAGTCGTTTAAGCATTGGATATAAATCCAATTTTAAATCTGGAGTCACTACAGCGGTAATCAGAGGCGCTTGACGAACCAACAAGTTATCACCTTGCAGATGCAACTGTACACGTGGCTCGCCTTTCCAATCGACATTACCGGTGAGTTTACCGACACCGCGACCACTATTAAACGCACCATTAATACTTGCCGTGTTTTGACGTACTGATGAATATAACTGCACATTGGTCAAATTGACCGGCAGTGAAATCATGCTAATGACGCCATCTTTTAAGCGAATTTCACCTTCCATTAGAGGATTGGTCAACGTACCACTAATTTTACCGGCATAAGACAAGGTACCATCTAAAGTACGTACATCTTGAATAAAGGGTTTAAAGACCTTGAGTTGGACTTGGTTAAAGGCAATTTCACCGCGCATCGGTTTACTGTCTTTATAGGGATCAATAATGACATTGGCATAGCCTGTCCCCATGCTTGGTGCTTTGACATCCAAACGAATTTGCAAACCATCGGTCACACTTTTTGCGACCAATCCAACTTCTTCATAAGACAATGTTGAAGCGACAGCATCTGGATCCTCAGCCGATAACCCGACCACACCATTACGCGTAACCAATCGCGCATCAATTTTTGGTTTTTGTCCTTTTGCCCATGCTGCTTTGGCATAACCATTCACTTTACCCGTAATGGCTAAACCTTCTGGCATAAAGGCACTAAAGTCGTTTAAATCTAAGTTTTGCGTTAAGAACGATACATTGCCACGAGTTTTATTCACACGAATGGGTTGATCGAAACACAATTGACTTTGTTGGCTCATCCAACAGTGCGCGCCAATAAACAAATCCGATTGGGCGGTGTTATAGATCACCGATGCATTTTGACGCTGTACTAAGCGAGTACGCAATGAATCAAAATCACCTTTTTGAATTTGTCCCAGCCAATTGTTTTGTGCATTAAAGCCACCTGCCAACTGGACAAAGAATTTTGACAGTTGATTTTCGGCTTGAACTTTTAAAATGTGTGCAGCACGCGTACCTGCTAAAGAAATTTCACCTTTGACAATTTCACGATCACCACTTCGCAATTGATCCATACGAGCGGTTAATAATGTCGGTGTGGTTTCTGATGTTGGCAACTGACCTTGTACCCGAATTTTTTTGATACTTAACACATTATTAAATGCAAAATTATCTACAGACAAATTAGCGGAAGCACGTAAGCGTGGTTTGGCTTGTACATTCACATAACCCTGCGCACGACCACGCAAACCCGGATACAATTCAAATAATGCCGGTGCATTCAGTTTCAACTGTAAATTTTGTGCATTGCCTGACGCTTGTAGTTGATTGGTGGCATAAGACAACATTAAGTTATTGGCTTCAAATTGCTGCGGTACAAAACCATTGCCGTTGTCATGAATGAGTACCGACAAATTACCCGTACCACGGACAGGTTTGTTATTGAGCATACCTGCCAAATTCAAACGTTCAATTTGAATGCGTTTAACTTGATCTGACCAAAGTCCTTTGGTGAAGACATTGCCTGACAATTCACCTTTAACACTTGAGACAAAATATTGCGGCTTAAAGCGAATAAGTGATGCTTTGACATCCCAACCGATGCCCTTAGCTAGATTAACCACCCCTGATGCATTAATTTTCCCTGCCACGCCATCATGGCGTAACTCGGCAATCTTTAACAATTCAGGCGTACCCGACATGCGGACTTTAAGCAAACCTTGGCTAGCTTTGAGTTGTGATGCATTTAAGCTGCCATCATAATTGACTGCATAGCCTTTAAAACCACCGCCTTGTTTTTCATCATGGAATAAAAGTGCCGCAGTCCCCGCACCAGTCAAACGAATCGATTCTTTTGAATCTGCCATTTTTCCAGTTAAGTTCACACCGTTGAATTGAATAATTTGCTGATTCGGTTTGGCATAACCATTGGCTTTGATTTGACCATTGAGTAAATCAACAGGCGATGCAGCAGCAAAACTTTGTGGATTTAAATTTTGTGCATTGAGGACGGCATTCCATTTGAGTTGACGCTTTTCATCTGGCAAGTTCACCACGGCGTTACCGATTAAGCTGCCTTGATCTGCCTGATAATGAAAACTCGGCACATTTAAAATATTATTTTTTAGCTTCAGTTGGGCTTTATACATGCCCGCTGGCAATGCGCCTTGATCATTCTTTTTCACTTTGGTGGCAAGACCAATATCTTGCTGCCCTTCAAGCAATGCTAAGGTGACATCACCAGATTCGCTCGATAGCCAACCCACATATGGCACAGCACGATCAATATTTTTCCATGCAACATCAAGCAACATTGGCTCGGCTTTTTTGCCTTTGGCTTCTTTTTGATCGAGTTTTACATTCCATGTCTCGTAGCGATCAAAGTCAACCAATGCATTCAGATGTAGACCATTTTCGAGTTGACCTTGTGAGGCGATTTTACCGTCTAAACTCTTGGGTAAGAAATCTTGCACCACTTGCGGAATGACTTTGTCTTTGGGATTCAGTCGATCCATGCGTCCTTGAATATCCCAAGTGACACGCTCATTCCAACCCACCACACCAGCAAGACTCACGCTACCATCCATCACTTGACCATTAAAGTCAGTAATATTCAGCTGGTTGGTTAAGTCAGTATGCATAATCGCGTTGTACTGACCTTGTGGAATATTCTCACCACTTAAGTCGGTATTTAGATTTAAATCGAGGCGTTTAATATCCCCTTTAAATTCTGCCACACCGTCTTTTGACCATAATTTTTGTTCGGTCAGAATCGGCCAATGATAATCTTTGAATTTTAATGCACCAAACATCGGTACATCAGGACGCATTGGATGCACCACTGCCCAACCGGTCAATAGATCTGGAGTTTGTGTTGCCACACCTGCTTGAATGGTATCTAAAGAGCCTTGGGCATAAATATGAATATCACGTACATTTAGACTGTCATTCAGTGAAGGTAAGTTTACGATACCTGTGGCATTCAATGGATATTTACCTTCGAACACCATTTTACCGTTGGCTTCACGCAGCGATAAATAGCCCATATCCATGCGGCTATCTTCAAAGGTCAGTTCAGTACCCGACCATAAACCTTCATGGATTTCCACATCATTAAATTCCACCTCTGAACTATGCGTTTGAATCGCTAAGTGATCCAAATCAAGATGATCAACACGCAAGATAAATGGCAGTTTAATGGTATTAAATTTAAAGGGCTCATCACTTGGCGGGGTTTTGGTGACAATTCTTAAATTACGCACATCCGCTTCATTCAGATGAATTTCTTTATCTAAAATTGCGCGCCACCCTAATGTCACATCGGCACGGTCAATTTTGACATCCACTGATGCTAAGGTCACCAAGACATTTTTCAGGATAATACCCCGCCACAAATTACCACCTTCATATTCATAATGAATAATTTGCTGACGTTGTAGCACTTGATCGAGTAAAAACTTACTGCCTTTATCGGTCGAGAACATCACAGCCAATGCGGCAAGCAAAAACACCACCGAAAACAGCACAGAGAATAAAATACTCCTCAGAATACGGCGCTGTTTCGGGACAGCGGTATTTTCAGGCGCTACTTCTGTTTGCTCTTGTTGTGGCTGTTGGTTCTCGTCGACCATGATGTTCCTAAATAACTAAATTTTTATAAACGTATTAAAGTTGCGAACCAATAAAGAAGTGAATTCGAATTGGTTTATTATCATCTGAAAGCCCCGATGCGACATCAATTCGAATCGGTCCAATCGGTGATGCCCAGCGAATACCAAGACCTGCACCATAAGCAGTCGGGTTACTGAAATCTTTATCATAGGCATTACCGGCATCGGCAAAGACCGCAGCGCGCCAACCTTCTTTAAACTGATAATTATATTCGAGTGAGCCAATTCCTAAAGCTTGTCCACCAATTTTAAATCCATCAATTTCAGGTGATAAACTCTTGTAGTCGAAACCACGAATACTTTGGTCACCGCCACTAAAGTATCTTAAGTTATACGGTACTTTAGTGAAATCTTCTGTGAAAATATAGCCAAGATCGGCACGACCGACAAATTGATGATCGGCATTATCCCCAAGCGAATAAATAAAACGCCAACCCGCATTGGCGATTGCCATATTGACATCAGTCAGCAAGTTATCGCTGCCCACTTCAACTTTATAGGTTTGTTTAAAGCCCTTGGTTGGATTGACACGTTTATTACTATCACTACGTGAAATCTCATAACCAAATAACAGTGACTGTTGATTGTCATTGCCACTCATCAAGAAGGCATCTGGAATATCTTCCACATACGCCCAACCATCTTGATTCAAACGATCCATACGATAACGCACGCCGTAGGTATGCTGCCAACTGCCACGTGGGTTTTTAATAATACGGTCCGCACCAATCACCGCAGATTCAATCGTTAAGCCATTGCCTTTGGCAACACCCTCGCGTTCTTCACGTTCGTAACCACCGACTAGACTAATATAATCATTTAATGGATGGTGATAAGGAATGTTGTAACGTGCATCGATAGATTGACGGATTTTAGAAAGTTCTAAGTTGGCATCAAAGGAGTGTCCGCGTTTATTCACAATCGCACGGCGATACTGACCACGTAAACGCGTGCCGGTATCTGTACCATAACCAAGACCAACTTCTGCACTGTTTAAACGATCTGCATTTAAAGTCACAATCACAGGAATTTCTTTCTGCTCACGCGCTTGTTGTTTCAAGCGCTCTTGCTCTGTATTTTTATTGTCTTGCTCGGTTTGTAGGGTTCTTAAATTACCATTTTCAAGTTCAGTGACACCGGCAAATTGATCTTCATTGACCACATTTTGAGTCACTTCTTGATCAGATGCGAAGTCTGTTGTGTTAATTGGCATCACTGATTGTTCGTTAAGTTTTTGTTGATCGACCAAGAGTTGTAAGTCTGGTGCAAGTTCCAATGGTTTTTCAAGAGGATCAGGCTTTACAGCATCCACTAAGGTGTAGTTAAAATAACGCGAGTTGGTTAAATTATTGGCAAGACCATTTACACGCCAGAAGGTATAATCTGCACCCTCTTTCCACGTCACCAAACTTTCTAATACATCAGGATCTAGAGGAAACTCCCGCGTTGGATCACTCATGCGAAATTCAACATTACCGAGTTTATAACGATCACCCGTTTCATATTTGAGTTGAATATCTGCTGTGTTCTGCGGCTGAGCAACTTTAACATCGTGTAAGCGCCAATAGGCATCGAAATAACCATTATTATTTGCAGCTTCGACAATTCGTGCTTTGGTCTTGTCATAAGCCCCGTGATTAAACACATCGCCTTCTTCTTGTTCAGGCAATACGCCAATCACTTGGAATTGCGCTTTATCGGCACCTGCGCCTGAAAATTCAATATTTTGCTTTTCAATAATGACTGGTTCATTCGGTGTCACTATGACACGCACGCGACTGTCTGATATTTTTTCAAACTTAAATGCGGCATTATAAAAACCAACGGCTTGCGCTGCCTGATTGGTGAGTTCCCTCAACTGCGGCAATGCCGATGCATAGTCACCAAAGGATTCTTGAGTAAAACTTGAGAGTTTGGCTGCAATATTGGTTTTTAAATTTTCAAGCGGTTGCGATTCAGTACCCTTAGCAAACAATAAACTTGTTTGTGCTGTTGCATTTTCACTATTGATAATCACATCGGCATTAATACGCGGCACTTTGGTCGCACTGATTTGACGCCCAGGACGTACTCTATAAAGCAACCGTTTGAAGAAATTGGGCTCTTTGGCATCGTTGGGAGTGGCAACTGTAGATGCTGCTAAGGTATTGGCATTTTCATTCCGCTCGACAATAATTTGGCTGTCTGCACGAATGCTTTGCATCAACTGATCAACATTGACAGGCGCTTGGTTAATAGCGGTCAGTTCTTGTTTTGAGATCTCAGCAATCACCATTTCATTTTGTTGGGTTTGACGATAAGTCGCTGCTTCTTTTTTTGCTTGTTCTGCGACTTGATAAATTTCATTCGCTAAATTTTGATCAATGGCTTCAATCGGCAGCTCTTCGAGATCTTCAAATTGAATCGGCTGAAATGCTGCTTGGTTCAGTCCTAGATTTTGTTGCTGCTCTAACATTTGGACACTATCGAAATGCGCTTCTGGCGCTAAAGCATTTTCAATTTTTTCGATGGCATCCGACTTATTCTGACTCACCCCTTGTTGAATCGCTTCGTCAGCCAAAACCTCTATTTTATCATTACGCTCAATAGCGACTGGCGTTTCAACTTGCTCTGCCTGTGCGATTTGCTGACCACTCATCATTAAAAACAAACTCATGCACAAGCGTGAATGATAACGATGTTGGACAGGACCATTCATACTCAGATGAAGTGTCGTTTTTTTAAAACTTTTTTTTGCAGGCATAGCAAACTCTAAACGAATACATTCTGTAATTGATTATTTGACCAAAGAATATAAGCTAAGGAACTTAAATCTAGTGGTTTTGCCATATCCATGGTCGAAACTATCTTACATGATTTTTATCAATGTTGATGAATCACTGACATTTCTTCATAAAACTTAATGTAGCATGCCGAATATGGATAAGAATGAACATTTGCTCGCCACGCGACGCTTTTTACCAATGTTTCTCACACAGTTTTTTGGGGCGCTTAACGACAATGTCTTTAAACAAGCATTATTATTGGTCATTACCTATGGCTGGATTCAACAACAAGCTGCCAGCATTAGTACGCTCAATAACTTAGCTGCATTACTGTTTATCTTACCCTATTTCATTTTCTCAGCAACGGCAGGTCAAATTGCCGATAAATGTGAACGCTCACAACTGATTCGTTATCTTAAATTACTTGAAATCGGGATTATGTTACTGGGTACAGTCGGCTTCTTATTGGGCAATTTATGGATTTTGCTTGCTGCATTGTTTTTAATGGGCACGCATTCGACTTTCTTCGGTCCCATTAAATATGCAATTTTGCCGGAAATTTTAAAGCCTAATGAACTCATGTCTGGCAATGCCTTATTCCAATCGGGTACGTCCATTGCAATTTTAATCGGCATGATCTTGGGCGGTGCGGTTATCTCACTCTCGCAAGGCAATTTAATTTGGATTAGTTTGACGGTGGTCAGTATTGCCGTGATGGGCTATTTAACCAGTCGTTTTATTTTAAAACAAAGCGCGCCTGCGCCTGAATTAAATATTGATTGGAACTTTTTTAGAACCAGCTTTCAAACCTTAAAATATGCCAAAAGCTTACCCTTGGTGTTTTTAATTCTGCTCGGTAACTCATGGTATTGGTTCTACGGTGCAACTTATCTCACCCAAATTCCACAATTGACCTTACAAGTACTACATGCCTCTGAAAATGTCGCAAGCTTGTTACTAACATTTTTCTCTGTCGGAATTGGCTTAGGCTCTTTTTTATGTCGCAAACTAGGTGGCAGTGAAGTCAATATTAAAATGGTACCCATCGGTGCAATTGGCTTAACGGTATTTGCCCTTTATTTGGCAGCAAGTTTGGCTTTTGTGCCTGCACACACAGGCGCATTGATTGGTTTATCTGAGGTATTCCATCAAGGTTGGAGTTATTACCATGTCATGCTGGCAGTCACGCTACTTGGGATTAGTGGTGGTTTTTACATCGTTCCCCTCTATGCCATGATGCAAGCTTACTCTCCTCGCTCACATCGTGCGCGTGTAGTCGCTGCCAATAACATACTGAATGCCATTTTTATGGTGACATCTGCTATATTTTCAATTGTCATTTTAAGTATTTTAAATTTTGACCTTAAAGTACTCTTTTGTATGACAGCAGTGCTGAGCGGCATATTTACGCTAGTGTTACTGATTAAACTGAAACCGATGATCAAAACCGCAAAAGCGGATTTGGAGGATTAATTCATGCGTCAATTTAGCGGCGTCGACAAGCTGATTCATTCTTTTGACCAAGCATTACGTAGCCTTGTTCCGGGTGCAACATCCGCACAGCGTGAAAATCCTGCCAAATCTGAAGATACACAACTCATGGTGTCTGATGCGCGTCATGTGGCAGGCTTAATGCGTGTGAATCATACTGGTGAAGTGTGCGCGCAAGCGTTGTATCACGGTCAAGCCATGACCGCAAAACTCCCGAATGTACGCCGCGAAATGCAACAGGCTGCCGTTGAAGAACAAGATCATTTGGCGTGGTGTGAAGACCGTTTAAAAGAGCTGGATAGTCATACCAGTTTACTGAATCCCGTTTGGTACAGTTTATCGTTTGGTATGGGTGCACTCGCTGGTATTGCTGGCGATAAATATAGCTTAGGCTTTGTGGCTGAAACTGAACGACAAGTCAGCTTACATTTAGAAGACCATATTCGTCAGCTACCTGAGCATGATGAACGTTCACGTAAAATTTTACTACAAATGAATGAAGATGAACTGCATCATCGTGATACAGCTTTAAATGCAGGTGGCGTCGATTTGCCTGCACCTGTACGTATTGCAATGACGGGCATTTCAAAAATTATGACCAAGACCAGTTATTATATTTAATCGTTGCTTATCAAAAAGCCCATTCCATATGGGCTTTTTTCTGTCTAAAAATTTTTCGCTTTATAAACTATGTTGCCGTTTAAAGCGCGTTAACTGACGATCTGCCTCAAAATAGTTAAACTCAATTCTTTCTTGTTGAATGCGTAATTCTGCTAGGCGTTTTCGATATTGTTCACGTGTTTCTTTCGATAGATCGCGATCTAATAAATACTGTTGATAACGTTCCAGTTCATCAAATAATTCATCCTTCGCTTTACGCGCTTGATAATAGCTGATTGCAGTCTCATGAAAAGGTCGCAACGCACTGTGACGCTCCACTGGACAAACTTGATAATTGCCCGCACCATTTAAACTGGCATTAAAAATTACACCTGGCTGACAATACTGAGCCAAACCTTGTTGATAGCCGATTTGATAAAGCGTTTGATTGGGTTGAATATCGCCTTTAAGACAGGCTTTTTCATAGGCTGCAATGCGAGAGGCTCGACCTGCTACACCATCTTTTTCTCCAATTTGAGTCCAATTGGCATGTTGACACTCTTCAACAGACATTGCTGCACAGCCACTCAGCATAACAACAATCGCAACGAGACTTAATCGGATGATATTCATAAGCAAATCAATGGGTCCTATTGATAGATGATTACATCAAATGCGTTTAAATTATAAAAGCGAAAAACAGTCGATTCAATTTAACGCCAACATGCCGATATTTTAATTCAATATCTTGAATAAATTTAATTTCTAATTAATTTAAGTATCGAGTAATACTTTAGGGTATTTCAAAAATGAAGCATATTGAAAAGCGGGATGCAGCCACACATCCATCATTGGAATTTTCACATCAAGAGCCAATGGCAATTTTTTCGGATTAAATTGCATCTGGGTTAAATCTAGTCCCCATGCGATCAAATCAACATCTAAACTAATTTGATGCGAAGGACGAATACGACCTGAATCAGCTTCCATTTGCTTTAATGCTTGCATCATCTGATCCACCGACATTGTAGACTTCACCAAACATGCCGCATTCCAATAATCAACACCAATCCCATCACGACATGGAATAATATAAATGGGAGAAAATTGCGTGCTCCCCCATTTTGAAATACCGTGCTGTGCAGCCTGAAAATGTTGCTGAGGATGACAATTACTCGCCAATGCTAGGGCGAAAATCGTTTCGGTGGCGTTCAAGACGTATCCCTACAGATTGTGCTTGCGCGATAATGGCAGGCTTACGGATCGTAATCTTAATCGATTCAATGGCTTTAAAGGTAGTAAAAAGTGCATTCAGCACTAACTTTGCTGCATGTTCAATCAATTCAGGTTTAGCTTCTTGAATTACCCGCGCAGAAATCTCACAGATCTCGGCATAATTAAGGGTATCTGCAAGTGCATCTGAATTGGATGCCTGTTCTAGACTTGTCTGAATCACGAGATCAAGCAGTAGAGGTTGAATAATTTGGCGTTCCCAATCAAAACAGCCCACGACTGTTTCAACTTTTAAGCCTTCGATAATAATCGCGTCCATATTTTGCTCTGGGATTTAAAATTGCTTCAATAATCTCCCTAAATCCCTCTTTAAAAAGAGGGACTTTTCACATCTCAACGTATTTCTACGAGCATGTCTCTCCTCCCTTTTTTAAAGGGAGGTTGGGAGGGATTTTTATTTAAGTTAATGCTTTAACAACACATTCGGATCAAGATCCTGAATCATCTGTAAACGTTGATCCGCATAGATATCGGTATACGGCGCCAAGATACGCATGAAACGATCAAAATACAGCATTTGTTTAAATAGCAGCGCAAAATCACGTGGGAAACGAATACCATGACGTTCACCCACTGCCACCATATCCATCATAATGTCGTTCAAATCCGCAGGGTTTGAGCTGAGCAATTCTTGCGGGTCAGCCATGAGCACACCACTAAACAAACGCTCTAAATCCGCAGATAACACGTTGGTATCAATCGCGACATCCGTCATGCCCATTTTCAGCATGTTTTCAGCCATTAAATCGTAATTGGTATTTTGTAAGGCATCCATAAATGCAATACATGCTGTCCATACTTGAGGATTTAACTGCCCAACAATACCAAAATCAATGAAGCCAACACGACCATCTTCAAGCAACATCAGGTTTCCTGCATGCAAGTCAGCATGGAAACTTTCACACATCATGAGGCTGCCAAACCATGTGTTCATCGCTGTAATTAAAACTTGCGATGGATCTTTAGAAACCTTTTTGACCACATCAAAATCAGTTAATGGTACGCCATACAAACGCTGCATGGTGAGTACACGACGGGTTGAATATTGATGATAAACTTTTGGGGCTATGGCTGCCTGGTTATTGGTCACATTTAAATAATTGACGAAATCATCTAGGTTTTTGGCTTCTTCGATAAAATCAACTTCACGCACCATACGGGTTTTGATTTCATCGACAATATCAGCTAAAGACGCAAATTTAACTTTCGGTACAGCCTTTTCAAGCAATTTTGCTGACCAATGCAACACGTTTAAATCGGTATAAAGAATCGTTTCAACACCTGGCTTTTGAACTTTAATGACAACGTCTTCACCGCTCACCAATTTCGCTGCATGCACTTGCGCAATGGATGCAGAACCTAACGGTTTTTCATCAATGGAAGCAAAAATCTCATCCAAATTACGCTCTGCAAACTCAGACGCCAAAACTTGTTGGACATAACTAAACGGTAAGCTTGGTGTTTGATCTAAACAACCTTGGAATTCTTCCACGAACTCACGTGGAAACAACGACGGCGTACTGGCAATAAATTGTCCAAGTTTGATGTAGGTTGAACCTAAGTCTTCAAACGTTTCACGCATTAAACGTGCATTGCTTGGTTTTTCGGTGGCGTACTTAATGCCTGCTTTTGCAGCAATGACGGCAGTTTCACCCACCCGCGCTACAGAACGCAATCCATCTAGGAAGATATTATTTTTCATCATGTCAGCGTACATTGAAATTTGCTTGAGTGTAACAAATATTCGGCATAAAACAGGCTTATCTTGCCTGACAAATACGATAATTTTCTTGTATGCAACTTATTTAAACCATCACCACCCTAAAATATTGATTCTATTTCAATGAAATACTGCCTAGTTTTGATTAATGTTATCGCGGTTGTGACTGATATAAGCAGAATGATTGGATTCTGTAGTGCTTGTATTCGATTGCGTATGAAAATGTATATGTTCAGTGAAAGCTGCTGATTCTGAGCCTATATACACTTAAGCTGCATAGCGTTATCGACTTTACGATATGGAGAATCTCATGACAGAACAAAATACAACGCATCAAGAACGTGAAAAATTATGGGAACTGATTAAAGACGTACGCTTTTGCATGATTAGCCATCAAACCAATGCGCAAGACATTCATGCTCAGCCGATGACGATGCTCAATTCAGAAAAGTTAGATGAAAGTGAAAATCTGTATTTCCTTCTAAAAGACAGTAATGACATTGTCACTGCAATTCAGGCGGGACATAAGCAAATTGGTTTAGCCTTCTCTAAGCCATCGGATGATATTTATGTCTCAATTAGCGCACATGGCAGTATTAGCACCGATCAAGCACTGATTGAAAAACTTTGGAATCCTTGGGCAGAAAATTGGTTCGATGGCAAAGACGACCCCACTGTGCGTGTATTGGTCGCCAAAGCCATTAGCGCAGAATATTGGAATGTCACTGATAATAAAGTGACCAGTTTGTTTAAAGTACTAAAAGCCAATGTCACCGGCAAAACTGAAGAACCAAATAGTGAACATCAAAAGTTAGAACTGTAGTCTCGACTCATTCATCTGAACTGGTTAAGAAAGCCTCTTTGATAGAGGCTTTTTTCATATAAAGTTAAGCTTATTTTGCTGCCATACGAATCGCACCATCTAAACGAATGACTTCCCCATTTAAGTATGAATTTTCAATAATATGCACTACTAAGCTTGCATACTCACTAGGTTTTGCTAGGCGTGATGGAAATGGCACCATTTGTCCGAGTGAGTCTTGTACATTTTGCGGTAAACCTTTCAACATCGGGGTTTCCATAATACCGGGGGCAATGGTCATTACACGGATTGCATTTTTTGCCAATTCACGCGCTAAAGGCAAAGTCATGGCAACCACAGCACCTTTTGATGCCGCATAAGCCGCCTGCCCAATTTGTCCATCAAAGGCAGCAACCGATGCTGTATTGATAATCACACCTCGTTCTTCTTCATCTGCTTTTAATTCATATTGCGCTATGAGTTCGGCAGCATGTCTGAGCATATTAAATGTGCCACTGACGTTAATATCAAGTGTACGTTGGAACATTGCTAAATCATGTAGTCCTTCACGTCCAAGCACTTTGGCAGAAGGTGCGATTCCCGCACAGTTAATCAAGCCATTCAATTGACCGTGAGATTGCTTTAAATTCTGAAAAAAAGCGGCAACCTCTGCTTCTTGAGTCACGTCCAACTGATTAAATTGCGCATTTTCACCTAACTCTTGTGCCAATGCCTGACCTAACGCTTCATTCATATCCACCAAAACCACGCGTGCAGCATGCGCACATAAATAGCGTGCCGATGCTGCACCTAAACCGGAGGCCCCACCAGTGATCACAAATACTTTATTTTGAATATCCATCTTCTCTATGTCCAAATCGCGATTTAATTCAGACTAAACATTGCCTATTCAAGTTGCAAATAAAAGCATGACTTCGTGGTTTTTATCATTGGAGAAAAGTAAAACACTTAGACTTAAAAACGATTAATATTTCATATTGTTATTAAGTACATATTTTACTTAGATATATTGATTTCAAGCATTATCACGAAAATAAATGAGACTTCACAGTCATCCTATATGCTTTGTATTTTGTCTTAATTTAGATTACTTTTCACTCAATTTAAAAGCATTTGCTTTGTCGTATTTTCACGCTCCTCAGAAGGTAATTCCATGTCGAAGATGATTGATGTTCTTGAACACAACCTTGTTCAAAACTTTTCTAATGCTTTGCTTCATTCTACAGAGGCACTTTCTGAACAGTTACATCAAGGTATTTTGAACGCTTCTGATTCAGCATTAAAAGAAGCTGTGGTTGCTTTCTTCCACCGTATGAGTACGGATGAAGCTGCTCAGGCACTTGAAATTCCAGCTGAACGTATCGCAAATTTACAGCAAGGAATCGCTTTAAAAGATGAGCAAACCCTTGCAGATACGCTTAAAGTAGTGACACTTTGCCTTGCCATGGAAACTCATGTCTTAGATCAAGTTGAAGTATCTGACTGTTTACAAGATTACCCAATTTAAGAATCATTTTATTCAATTGAAAGCGATGCCGATGCATCGCTTTTTTTTATGCTGTTCCTATACTGTCCAATATGGCTTTCTAGCTTAAAAATAAGAACTTATCTAAATTTTGAATACTCATTTATAAAAATAAGCTAAGATCTAAAATACATCTCCAAATAACATTTAATTATCATTATCAACTATTTACACTCAAAATTCTCAATTATTAAAATTTAAGATGTTCTTATCTGTTTTTCTCTTTTGCATCCCCATCATGCACAGGCTATTTATGTGCAAAATTCTTTTAATGACTTGAGAAAAACATGAAGCGAACGTTTAACACTTCAAAATTTGCCTTAGTTTCTATCTCTGTTGCTCTGTTCAGTGGCGCTACTTTCGCTGCGATTCCCGCTGAACTCAAACTCGATTATGCCTACTATGCACCGACAAGCTTAGTGGTCAAAGAACAAAAACTTCTCGAAAAAGCGTTACCTAAAACCAAAATCAAATGGGTATTCAGCCAAGGTAGCAATCGTTCACTTGAATATCTGAACAGCGGTAGTACGGACTTTGCATCAACCGCAGGATTGGCTGCCGTGTTAAGCCGTGCCAATGGTAGCCCAATTAAAACCGTATATATCCAAAGCCAACCAGAATGGACAGCATTACTGGTACACAAAGACTCGACCATTAAATCCCTCAAAGATTTAAAAGGTAAAAAGATTGCAGCGACGAAAGGGACTGATCCATTCTTATTTACCCTTCAAGCTTTGGATACAGTGGGCTTAGGGAAACGCGATGTTGAATTGGTTCATTTGCAACATCCTGACGGCAAAACAGCACTTGAACGCAAACAAGTCGATGCTTGGGCAGGTCTTGATCCATTAATGGCATCTGCGCAAGTTCAATCAGGTGCAAAACTCCTGTATCGCAATGTCAGTTTTAATTCATATAGCGTGCTCAGTGTGAAAGATCAGTTCGCAAAGCAAAGCCCTGAAGCCATCGAAGCGGTGATTAAGGCATATGAGCAAGCGCGTCACTGGGCAAAAGAGAATCCCGGTAAATTAGCCGAACTCTTGGCACGTGAGTCTAAACTTCCTCTTGCCGTGGCAAAGCTACAAATTAGCCGTACCAATCTTGATCAGAATACCCCAAGCGCCAAACATATTGCGGCATTACAAAAAGCCGGCAAGATTTTGACTGAAGAAGATTTGGTACGTAAAGGGACCAATGTCAATCAAGTCGTGACGCAACTCTTTGATGCAAAATATGCAGCCAAGGTTGTTCAATAACAATGAGCCTGTCAGAAAAAATATCGAAACAACTGGTTCTAGATGCACAGCAAAAATCTGCCGTGCCTTCTAAAATCATTTCAGTGCTGAAGGCGTTAACACTACCCTGTATTTTAATTGTTTTATGCGAAATACTGGTTCGTAATGGCACAATTGAACCTTATTTACTGCCTGCACCGAGTAGCTTATTACAATCCTTTAAGGAGCTGCTTGAAGCGGATCTGTGGCAACATATTTGGGCAAGCAGTTGGCGTGTGTTTCTCGGTTTTGCTATTGGCAGTGGCCTAGGCTTAATCTTTGCCATTTTGGTCGGTTTAAATAAACAAGCAGAAGCATTTCTTGAACCGAGTTTTTCTGCAATTAAATCTATTCCAAGTTTGGCATGGATTCCGCTTTTGTTACTTTGGCTTGGGATTGATGAATCTTCAAAAATCACTCTGATTGCGATTGGTGCATTCTTTCCAACCTATACCAATACCGTTGCCGCGATTCAGGGCGTTGACCGTAAACTGATTGAAGTCGCTAAAGTCTATCGCTTGAAATATTGGCAACAGATTCAACAGATTGTATTGCCTGCGGCATCACCGGGCATTTTAACGGGTTTACGTAACAGCCTGAGTTTGTCTTGGATGTTTATGATTGCAGCCGAACTGATTGCAGCAACGCAAGGAATTGGTTATTTACTCAGTGATGGTCGCGAAACTTCACGTCCTGATATTGTCATTATTGCGATTATTCTCTTGGCTATTTTAGGTAAGCTCACCGACAGTTTAGTCAAAATATTGGAAGTGTATTTACTGCGTTGGCGTGATGTCATTAAACCTAAGTAATCACGACTTATCTTAATTTCAAAATCTAAGCCACAAAAAAGCGACCACTTGGGTCGCTTTTTTTACATCTACATAAAAATTAATGTGGCCACTGCGCAAGCGTTACGCGATCATTACCGCCATAATCTTTAACCGTGCGGACTTGTTTATAACCCGCTTGTCTAAACAAGTGCTGTACGGCATCTGCCTGATCATAACCATGTTCTAACACCACCCAACCATTGATAGTTAAATGTTTTTTGGCTTGAACGATAATATCTTCTAAGTCCGCCAAACCATGTTTATCCGCCACCAATGCACGCTTTGGCTCAGTTGCCAAATTTTTCATATGCGCATCGTCTGGATCGATATATGGCGGGTTTGACGCAATCACATCAAAGAATTGACGACCATAAGGTTTCAGCCATGAACCTTGAATAAACTGAACATTTTCAATGTCGTGCTGTTCGGCATTATACTCAGCCACTTCAAGCGTGGGTGCATAAATATCGGATGCCGTAATCACCCAATTTGGACGCTCTGAGGCAAGTGACAATGCAATTGCACCTGTTCCTGTGCCTAAGTCTGCTACACGAGCATCTTGAGGCAAATCAAGTTTCAATACCGTTTCGACCAACACTTCAGTATCTGGGCGCGGCACCAAAGTGTCTTTGGTCACTTTTAAATCCAACGTCCAAAATGGCTGTGAACCTGTGACATAAGCCAAAGGTTCACCCTCTGCAATACGGTTCAAACCATCAACATAAGCTTGTTCTTGTTCAGCAGTGAGCTCTTTGTCTTTTTTCATGACCAAATCGAATGAATCAATTTTGGTGATGTGTTCAAGTAGCCATGCATTTTCTTGACGTTCGTAGCTTTCGGGTTCACCACGTAAGGCTAAAGCCTGTGCAATATTCATTATCCACCATTCTGCTGTGCAAGCATGGCCAATTGGTCGGCTTGATATTCACGATGTAAGCTATCTAAAAGCTCAGTCAAATCACCTTCCATCACCGCATCTAACTTATACAAGGTTAAGTTAATACGATGATCTGTCATACGACCTTGCGGATAGTTATAAGTACGAATTCGCTCTGAACGATCCCCTGAACCGACTAAGTCACGACGCATTTCCGAAGTCGCAGCATCAGCAGCTGCACGTTTGGCATTTTCTAAACGTGATACCAACAACGCCATGGCTTTGGCTTTGTTCTTATGCTGTGAACGCTCATCCTGACATTCCACGACAGTACCCGTTGGAATGTGCGTAATACGAACAGCCGAATCGGTTTTGTTAATGTGCTGACCACCCGCGCCTGAGGCACGGTAAGTATCAATACGTAAATCAGATGAATTGATTTCAACCGAAGTATCCACATCCACTTCTGGCAAAATTGCCACCGTACATGCAGAGGTATGAACACGACCTTGTGATTCAGTTGCGGGCACACGTTGGACACGATGCGCACCACTTTCGAATTTTAAGCGACCGTAAACCCCTTCACCATTAATGAGGCAAATGACTTCTTTATAACCGCCGTGCTCGCCTTCATTTTCAGACAAAATTTCAAGACGCCAGCCTTGTGACTCCGCATATTTACTATACATGCGGTATAAATCACCCGAGAAGATCGCTGCTTCATCACCACCCGTTCCAGCACGAATCTCTAAATAAGCAGAGTTGGCATCGTTCGGATCTTTTGGAATCATCAAGATATTCAAGTCAGCTTCTAAAGCTGTAATTAAGGCTTTATTTTCTTGAATTTCTTCCTGCGCCATTTCCTTAAAATCAGGGTCAGACAACATCGCTTCAGCGGTTTCAATATCCGCTTCTGCTTGCGTATATTGACGCCAAACATTGGTAATTTCAGTCAAATCACTATGTTCACGCGATAACTGACGGAAGCGTTTATTATCGGAAATGACTTCCATATCAGCCAAAAGCGCGTTTAATTCTTCGTGACGGTCGGAGAGTTGGTCTAATCGTAATCTTAACGATTCTTTCATTTTTCAAAAAATCTCAAACAAAGGCTATGGCTAAAAGGGTTTTAGCACAGCGAAATCAAAATATTGTGCCTAGTTTAACGATTATGCAGCCTAATGAACATCATTATTCAATACATTCCAATATTCGAATTCTATAAGAATCAGGATGTGCTAGATTAGATATCCATTTGTTTAATTTGTCTATTTTTAATGCAAATTCATCCTTATTTGTTCCTTATTTTACAATTCGCCTAAATAATTTAGGAAATGTGGAGATTGATCTACACATTATGCCGTCCATCCTTTGTTAGATTAAGCACAACGAAATACAACCAGTTCGAAACTGAACATGGAGATATAACATGAAATTAAATTCTATATTATTAAGTTCCGCTTTGGCTGTGGGTTCAATGCTTGGCGTTAGCGCGCATGCAGATAGCACAACACGTGTTGCTGCTGCGAGTGCTTTAGGCAGTGTTGCAGGGACTGCTTTAGGTAAAAATATGGGTGGCAATACAGGTGCAACCATTGGTGCTGCACTTGGTGGCGCTGGTGGTGCAGCTGTTGCAAGCAACAAGAAAAACCGTACAGAGTCTGCAATTGGTGGGGCTTTAGGTGGTGGTGCGGGTTATACCGTAGGTAAGAATATGGGCGGTACCAATGGTGGTTATATCGGTTCTGCACTTGGTGCTGCCGGTGGTGCTGCACTCGGTAATAAAATCTCTAAAGATAAAGCTGCAGATAAAGCAAAATCACGTCACTATAAGAAAAAACGTCGTTACCACTAAGTTTGAAATATTCGACGCACTACATTTGACATTTAAAGCACCTTCGGGTGCTTTTTCAATTTAAATTAACACACTTAAATTCACATACGTAATGACGAAATCGATCGCCTTTTTAATAGAAAAGGCATTATGAATAAAATAAGTAGAAAAAAACACAATTGAAAAACACAGCATCCATGATGGTTTTTGAATGATTGCTTACATTAATGACATGAACCAATAAATACTTCTTTGGGAGTTTTAAAAATGAAAATGAAATCTTTTTTATGTGCAGCAGCCTTAGCAACAACAGCCTTAACAGGCACAGCGTATGCAGGGAATAGCACTAATGTTGCCTTAACGTCTGCCTTAGGCGGTGTCGTTGGTGCAGCCATTGGTCAAAAGATGGGTGGCTCTACAGGTGCAATGATTGGTTCAGCAGTCGGTGGTGCGGGCGGTGCAGCAGCATCTGCCAATAAACGTGACCGTAATGCTGCCGCGATTGGCGCTGCATTAGGTGGCGTGGGTGGTTATACCGTCGGTAAAAATGTTGCGGGTACCACAGGTGGTTATGCAGGTGCAGCATTGGGTTCAGCGGGTGGTTCAGTTTTAGGTAAAAACGTCGCTGAAGACCGTCGTTATAATGACCGCAATGAACGTTATGACCGTCGCTATAATCGTAACAATGGTTATTACAATTCACGTGGTCGTCGTTAAGTTATTATTTTTTAAAACCCATTCTCCTTTTAAGCATCTTCGGATGCTTATTTTTTTGTGTGAGTTATTTATATATCGCATTTTATCGATATACAAAAAACGCTGAAAGTCGTATGCTCTATTCATTGTCTTAAAATGGATTGATCATGCGCACTCTCGCTGAAACTCAATTTTCTATCTTAGAATTAGTGCCTGTTCGTGATGATAAAAGCATTCATTTCGCTTTACAGCATGCTCTAGAACTCGCACAAACAGCAGAAAAACTTGGCTATAGCCGTATGTGGTTAGCAGAACACCATAATATGGATGGTATTGCGAGTTCAGCAACCGCTGTTCTTTTGGGTTATTTATTAGCAAACACTCAAACCATTAAAGTCGGTTCTGGCGGCATTATGCTCCCGAATCACGCACCTTTGGTCGTGGCAGAACAATTTGGTACGCTTGCAACCTTATATCCTGACCGTATTGAACTTGGTTTAGGTCGTGCACCCGGTACAGACCAACATACCATGCGTGCATTACGTCGCGGTCAGCGTGAAACTGAAGATCAATTCCCACGAGATGTGGTGGAAATTCTACAATACTTTAATGATCCAATGCCGCAACAACGCATTATTGCAACTCCGGGGCAAAGTACACATGTGCCTGTGTGGTTACTTGGCTCAAGTCTATTCAGCGCGCAACTTGCCGCAAAACTTGGTTTACCCTACTCCTTTGCTTCTCATTTTGCACCGCGTATGCTCGGTCAAGCCATTCAATTGTATCGTGAGAACTTCGAACCTTCTGAATATTTAGATCGCCCTTATGTATCTATGGGTGTGCCCACTTGCGTAGCAGACAGTGATGAAGAAGCTGCATTTTTAGCAACCAGTGCTTATCAACGTGTGCTTTCTCTTATTCGCGGTCATACTTTAAAATTAAAAGCACCCATTGACTCGATGGATGGTCTTTGGTCATCTGCAGAGAAAATGTCAGTCGATAATTTCTTTGCGATGGCACAAGTCGGCTCTAAGGAAACAGTGAAAGCCGGACTAGAAACACTCTTAGCGAAATATGATGTTGATGAGTTTATTTTCACTTGCGATATTTATGATACTGAAAAACGCTTAAATAACTTTAACTTACTTATGCAAATTAAAAATTCCGTATAGACAATGTCATGCCATTTAGCCCACATGATGTGGGCTTTTTCCTTTTGTTATTGCTTTAAAATTTTGATGAACCGCAAGCCAAATATGCATCTTTAAAAATAGAAATAGAGATGTTAGCCGTATCGGTTCTTGTGCCCTTTCCCAAAATAAGAATTCAAAATGAGCTTTGATTTTTAGCTTTTTCCAAGTAATTGAAAGCCTATACAAATATTTAAATCATTCGATTTTTGTGATTTTAGAATCATCGAGAATGATACATATTCCACTTCAATGTTGGTTTTTTAATCGAGATAAAAATCAAATCAAAATGAACTCAGATTTCTTCGTTTTCAAACAAGGTTATTTTTATCATTTGTTCTTATTTATTGATCGTTTAAAGATATCAAAGCTGTCGTTTTGACACCCAAAACAAAGTGAAAAGAGCCAAGCTAAATTGGCTCTTTTTTGAATATTTTAACTGATGCGACGCTTCAAACCGGTCATTTGCAGTACACGTGTTGAGATCTCTTCAATGGACATTTCAGAGACATTTAAGTGCTTAATGCCTTCGGAAATATAAATCCCTTCAATTGCACGAAGCTCCATTTCACATTGTCTAAAACTCGCATAACGGCTATTGGCTTTACGCTCAGAACGAATCGCAACAAGGCGATCGGCATCAATCATGAGTCCAAACAACTTATTTTTATGTGGACGCAACACTGCAGGTAACCGGTTATCGTCCAAATCTTCTTCAGTCAGTGGATAGTTCGCCACACGAATACCAAATTGTAATGACAAATAAATAGAGGTTGGCGTTTTACCAGAACGCGACACCCCGATCAAAATCAGATCGGCTTTATCATAATGACGAGTGCGCGCCCCATCGTCATTGTCTAAGGCAAAATGTACCGCATCAATACGGGCTTTATATGACTCTGTATCAGTCACCGCGTGGGTTTGACCGACTAAAGTTGTAGGTGTTGTACCTAACTCGTCAGCCAACTTACTAATAAGCCCTTCAAATACATCAAGATTTACTGCATTTGCCGTGTTAATAATGTCACGAACATAGGGATCGACCAATGTATCAAACACGAGGGGCTTTTCGCCGTCTTTTTGAGCTCTCGCATTGATCTCAGCTACGACATTAGTCGCAGCTTCTTCACTGGTAATATAGGGGATAATATGAATGTCAAAATCAACATGCGGAAACTGCGCTAACAGTGAGTGGCCAAGGGTTTCAGCGGTAATGGCCGTCCCATCTGAAACAAAGAAAACACTACGCTGAATCTGTTTACTTTCCGACATTAAAATTCTCCTCCAACATTTGTCTTAGTGCTATATAATCTTTATAGTAAACCGATCTTACATGACTGTCGCTTAGTAAAATCAAAAAGCTAAGTAGATTTGCTATACTCTCATGCCAAGATAGTGATTAATACTGCAAAAGTGGAGTAACAACTTTGGAATCGCGCGTAATTGGTCTGGAAAAATTAGGGAAGCACGACGTAGAGCTCGTGGGTGGGAAAAACTCATCACTGGGCGAAATGATCAGCCATTTATCAAATGCTGGTGTGTCAGTACCAGGTGGTTTCGCAACCACAGCTGAAGCGTATCGTGAATTTCTCGAGCAAAGCGGCCTAAACGCTAAAATCAACGCAGAGCTTGCAGCGCTTAATGTTGATGACGTGAATGCTTTGGCTGAAACAGGCGCAAAGATTCGTCAATGGATTGTGGACACTCCACTTACACCTGCATTAGAGCAAGAAGTTCGTGCAGCATTTGCAGAACTGTCTAACGGCAACCCTGATATCGCGGTTGCCGTTCGTTCATCAGCAACAGCAGAAGATTTACCTGATGCTTCATTTGCTGGTCAACAAGAAACCTTCTTAAACATTCGTGGCATCGACAATGTCTTGATCGCGATTAAAGAAGTGTTTGCATCTTTATACAACGACCGCGCAATTTCTTACCGTGTACACCAAAACTTTGCTCATGATGTGGTTGCCCTCTCTGCCGGCATCCAACGCATGGTTCGCTCAGAAACTGGTGCTGCGGGTGTGATGTTTACCCTTGATACAGAATCTGGTTTCCGTGATGCGGTATTTATTACTGCGTCTTATGGCTTGGGTGAAATGGTCGTTCAAGGTGCAGTGAACCCTGACGAATTCTATATTTCTAAACCACTGTTAAATGCAGGTAAACACGCGATTCTTCGTCGTAACTTGGGTTCTAAACACCAAAAAATGATTTATGGCGAAGAAGCATCTGCAGGTAAATCTGTGGTTGTGGTTGACGTTGAAAAAGCAGATCGTCAACAGTTCGCACTAAATGACCAAGAATTACAAGATCTTGCTCGCCAAGCCTTGATCATTGAAAACCACTACGGTTCTCCAATGGACATCGAATGGGCGAAAGACGGTGACGACGGTAAAATTTATATCGTTCAAGCACGTCCTGAAACTGTAAAAAGCCGTGAAAATGTCGGCACCATGGAACGCTACCTACTTAAGCAAAAAGGTACTGTGGTTTGTGAAGGCCGTTCAATCGGTCAACGTATCGGTTCTGGTCGCGTACGTATCGTTTCTTCAATTAAAGAAATGGATAAAGTACAAGACGGTGACGTTCTAGTATCTGACATGACCGATCCAGATTGGGAACCAGTGATGAAACGTGCTGCTGCGATTGTCACCAACCGTGGTGGTCGTACTTGTCACGCAGCCATCATTGCACGTGAACTAGGTGTTCCAGCGATTGTGGGTTGTGGTAATGCCACTGAAGTACTTGTTGATGGTCAAGAAGTGACTGTGTCTTGTGCTGAAGGTGACACTGGCTTCATTTATGAAGGCGCGCTTGATTTCGAAATTCAAACCAATTCAATCGAATCAATGCCAAAACTACCGTTCAAAATTATGATGAACGTGGGTAACCCTGACCGTGCATTTGACTTCGCGCAAATTCCAAACGAAGGCATTGGCTTAGCACGTTTAGAGTTCATCATCAACCGTATGATCGGTGTGCATCCTAAAGCATTATTGAACATTGAAAGCTTGCCACGTGAAACACGTGCAGCAGTGATGGCACGTACTGCAGGTTACGCATCTCCAATCGAATTCTATGTTGAGAAATTGGTTGAAGGTATTTCAACTTTGGCAGCTGCATTCGCTGACAAACCTGTGATTGTGCGTATGTCTGACTTTAAGTCAAACGAATATGCAAACTTGATCGGTGGTAAGTTATACGAGCCTGAAGAAGAAAACCCAATGTTGGGCTTCCGCGGTGCGAGTCGTTATGTGTCTGATAACTTCCGTGATTGTTTCGAACTTGAATGCCGTGCCTTGAAAAAAGCACGTGATGAAATGGGTCTAACCAATATCCAAATCATGATTCCATTCGTACGTACGGTTGCTGAAGCGAAACGCGTGATTGAGCTTCTTGCACTGAATGGTCTTAAACGTGGTGAGAACGGTCTTAAAGTCATCATGATGTGCGAATTACCAACCAATGCATTATTGGCGGATCAATTCCTTGAACACTTCGATGGCTTCTCTATCGGCTCTAACGACTTGACTCAGTTAACGCTTGGTCTAGACCGTGACTCTGGTATTGTTTCTCACTTGTTCGACGAGCGTGATGCAGCTGTGAAAGTGCTTCTTTCAATGGCAATTCAAGCATGTCGTAAAGCGGGCAAATATGTAGGTATCTGTGGTCAAGGTCCTTCGGATCACCCCGATCTTGCGCGCTGGTTGATGGAACAAGGTATTGAATCTGTGTCTTTAAACCCAGACTCAGTGCTAGAAACTTGGTTCTTCCTTTCTGAAGAGCAAGCTAACTAAGTTTCATTCGTGATTTAAAAAAGGGTTCTCATATGAGAACCCTTTTTTGTTTCTATATTGAACGATCATATCCATGCAACTAAGCGCAATTCATTACATATAAAAACCAAATGACAATGTCATTACATCTTATGTAAACACTAATAATTTGACCAAGTTTAAACACGCCACTACACGTGTTTATTCTATGTTTATGTATAAAGATAAGGCTATTTTCATCAACTGACCTTGAAATTTTCAGATTTATCCTCATGTTTGAACATACGATTTTTGTTTGTTTTCATGTGCTTTTTACATAAAATCAAAGTATCAGTATTATCATTATCTTTCATTATTACTTGAGATTTTAGCTATTATGCAGATTTACTTGGCCCGAAATAATCAACAAGCTGGTCCATATTCCGTGGAGCAAATTAATCAAATGCTTGCCAGCCAGCAAGTTTTATTGACCGATTTGGCTTGGCATCAAGGCATGGCCGAGTGGAAAGCTTTGGGTGAATTAACTCAAGGTAAATCTGTATACGAGCCAGCTGGATATGTAGCAGCGCCCCCAGTGACACCTACACAAAACACGACTTCTGCTGCGCAAACTCAAGCACCTAAACAGAAATTAGCAGAAAAAGACGTCAAGCTTGCCAGTATTCCAAGCCGCATATTGGCCAAAATTGTTGATTTATTACTCTGGTTGCCAGCGACATTTATACTCACAGCCTTCTTTAGCCCTGAAGAGGAAGTCAAATTTAGTCAGTTAAATGAACAATTCATGAATGTACTCATGAGTTCAAATGCAGATGCTGCTCTTGCCCAACAACTTCAGTCTCAAATGTTTGAAATTTTCCCGCAACAAGCATTAATTGCAACGGGTTTATACCTGCTCGTTATGCTCGCGCTACAGGCATTTTTGATCGCTAAATCAGGTCAAAGTATTGGCAAGAAAATGACAAAAATTAAAATTGTGGATGCAGAAAGCCATGAAAAAGTCAGTTTGCTTCGTGCATTTACTATACGCAGCGTATTTTTCATTTTCCTAAATATTTTATCGATGCCACTGAGCACAATCATTGATTGGGTGTTTGGTTTTGGCAAAAAACGCCAAACATTGCACGATAAACTAGCAAAAACCAAAGTAATTAAACAGTAATTTTAGCCCATATATCAGGGATAATTCGCTATCCCTGATGCCGCAAAAGGTATTGATTATAAACCAAAAACACTACGACTAAAGTCTAATCTCAACAACCAAAATCGGTTTCTATAACAGGGATTTAAAGCAAGCTTACAGGTAGCTTACTTTTGCGATATCAGGCATAATGCCCTACAACGTAGCGGTGTATTATGATTGAACACTATTTTTTGCTGAAAAATAGAGCTCAATCTTCTGACACTTTGATGCTATCCCATAAAATATTAGGGAATGGGACTCTTCACCGAGGTTGTAAAATGAGACAAACAATTTTAGCTGTATTGTCTTTATCTACGATGACTGCACTCTTAACTGGGTGTGGTGGTGATATGGTACTTCTGAACTCTAAAGGTCCAGTCGCTCAAGGTCAATCTGACCTGATGATGACTGCGATTTACTTAATGCTGTTGGTGGTGATTCCATCAATTATCATGGCATTATGGTTCGGTTGGAAATATCGCGCATCGAATAAAGGCGCAGACTATAAACCAACATGGACACACTCAACTGCAATTGAAATTGTAGTCTGGGGTATTCCTGTCATTATTATCGGTATTTTAGCTTGGTTAACTTGGTGGGGTTCCCACAAGTACGACCCATACCGTCCGCTTGAGGCTGATAAAGCACCATTAACTGTTCAAGTTATTGCTGAACAATTTAAATGGATCTTTGTTTACCCTGAACAAGAAATTGCAACAATCAACGAAATTCGTTTCCCTCTGGACACTCCAGTCGCGCTTCGTATTACATCTAACTTCACAATGAACTCATTCTTCATTCCTTCGTTAGGTGGTCAGATTTACGCAATGGCGGGTATGCAAACTCACTTGAACTTGTTAGCAACTGAAGCGAGCCCAGCCGAAGGCTACCGCGGTTTCTCTTCTAACTATTCAGGTTATGGCTTCTCACAAATGCGCTTCCGTGCACATGCTGTGACTGATGACCAATTTGCACAATGGGTTTCTGCTGTTAAAGCAGGTAACGGTACTTCAGTTAACCCTAATGCAGTACAAAAAACTGTGCTAGACCAAGCTGAATTTGCAACATTACGCGACGGTAACCGTGGTAAACACCAAATCGAAGCATTGATTGCAAAAGCTAACACTCCCGAAGAGAAGGCTGCTGCTGAAGCAATGAAGCCTTACCCAACTAAGCCACATCCAGTGACTTATTACTCTTCTGTAGAGCAAGGTTTGTTTGAATCTGTGATTAACAACTACATGAGCAATTACCACGGTGCTGATCACTCAGCTGCTGCTGGTCACGAAGCGACTTCAGAAGCTCATGCAGACGTTGAACATGCGACTGCTTCTCAAGGGGAATAAGACATGAGCTTATTAGGTAAGTTAGGTCCAGATGCAATTCCTTACGATCCAATCGTATTGGTTACAGTTGCAATGATGATCTTAGGTGGTCTTGCTGTTGTAGCAGGTATTACCTACTTTAAAAAATGGAACTACCTGTGGACTGAATGGTTCACATCTGTAGACCATAAAAAAATTGGTATTATGTATATCTTCGTATCGATCGTCATGCTTTTGCGTGGTTTCGCCGATGCGATTATGATGCGTCTTCAACAGTTCCTTGCAAAAGGTGGTGGCGAAGGTTATTTACACCCAGAACATTACGATCAGATCTTTACTGCCCATGGCGTAATTATGATCTTCTTCGTGGCAATGGGTCTTGTTGTAGGTTTGATGAACATCTCTGTACCGCTTCAAATCGGTGCACGTGACGTTGCATTCCCATTATTAAACTCTTTGAGCTTCTGGTTATTTGCCGGCGCTGCGGGTCTAATGATGGCATCTCTTGCACTTGGTGAATTCGCTGCAACTGGTTGGATGGCTTATCCTCCACTATCAGGCATTGAATACTCTCCAGGCGTTGGTGTTGATTACTACATTTGGGCACTTCAGGTCTCAGGTCTTGGTACGCTTCTTACTGGTGTTAACTTCTTTGTTACCATCATCAAAATGCGTGCTCCTGGCATGAAACTGATGGATATGCCGATTTTCACTTGGACATCTTTATGTACCGCTGTGTTAATCATTGCATCATTCCCTGTGTTGACTGCAACAATTGCAATGCTTTCTCTTGACCGCTACTTCGGTTTCCATTTCTTCACCAATGACATGGGTGGTAGCCCAATGTTGTATGTGAACTTGATTTGGACTTGGGGTCACCCAGAAGTTTATATCTTGGTATTACCAGCATTCGGTATTTACTCAGAAGTGGTTTCAACGTTCTCTCGTAAAGCGTTGTTCGGTTACAAATCTATGGTGTATGCAACCATCGCGATCACAGTACTTGCGTTCGTGGTATGGGTTCACCATTTCTTCACTATGGGTGCAGGTGCCAACGTTAACGCGTTCTTCGGTATCATGACCATGGTTATTGCGATTCCTACAGGTGTGAAAATCTTCTCTTGGTTATTCACAATGTACAAAGGTCGCATCAGCTTCACCACACCTATGCTTTGGACACTTGGCTTCCTTGTGACTTTCGGTATCGGTGGTTTAACAGGTGTGTTAATGGCAGTTCCACCAGCGGACTTCTTTGGTACACAACTCGTTATTCTTGATCGCTCACTTCCATAACGTAATTATTGGTGGTGTAGTGTTTGCAATGTTCGCAGGTATCATCTTCTACTGGCCGAAAATGTTCGGTTGGAGACTGAATGAAACTTGGGGTAAAGCAGCGTTCTGGTTCTGGTTCTTCGGTTTCTACTTTGCATTCATGCCACTTTATATCCTTTTGGTTTCATGGGTATGACACGTCGTTTGAATACATTTGATAACCCTGAATGGGACCCGTATGTAAACATCGCAATGTTTGGTGCTGTTCTGATTCTATTCGGTATTTTGTGTTTCGTTATGCAAATCGTAGTTGGTTTCTTACAACGCGAACAACGTTTAGATCTTACAGGCGATGCATGGGATGGCCGTACTTTAGAATGGGCAACATCTTCACCTGCTCCGTTCTATAACTTTGCTCACCTTCCTAAGATCAATGGTATTGATACTTTCTGGAATGACAAAGAAGCCGGTATTGCTTATGTAAAACCTACGTCTTATGAAGACGTGCATATGCCGACAAATCGTGCAGCGGGTATCGTGATTGGTCTAATTATCACTGTTATGGGCTTTGCATTAATCTGGCACATTTGGTGGTTAGCAATTGCAAGTTTCGTTGCTGCAATCATCAGCTTCATCGTTTCTTCGTTCACGAAGAAAGTGGACTACTATGTTCCTGCTGCTGAAGTTGAGCGTATTGAAAACGAACGCTATGCGATCCTTGAAAAACACTTGAAGAAGGACTAGGACATGGCTGACGTACTTCATCACGAAACTCATGGACACGATGAACATCATCATCACGATGATACTGACATCACTGTCTTTGGTTTTTGGACTTACTTGATGAGTGACCTTGTACTATTCGGTACACTCTTCATCGCTTTCGCTGTTTTAAGTAGTCATATTCCAGTGGGCACGCCTTCTGCGAAAGACCTCTTTGGTGATTCACTCGGTTTTGTATTAACTGAAACCTTCGCCCTGTTGATTTCTTCTGTAACCTTTGGTTTTGCAGTACTTGCTGCATACAAAAAAGACGTTTCAAAAGTATTAACTTGGTTAGCAATTACTTGGGTATTTGGTGCTTGCTTCATCGGCATGGAGCTTTATGAGTTCTCTCATTTAGTTCACGCGGGTCATGGCCCGAGCACTTCTGCATTCCTTTCTGCGTTCTTTACGTTGGTTGGTACGCACGGTATCCACGTGACTTCAGGTTTGGTGTGGATGATTGTATTGATGATTCAAATCAAGAAATATGGTTTGACTCTTCCAAATACACGTCGTCTAGCGTGCCTAAGCTTGTTCTGGCACTTCCTTGACATCGTTTGGATCTGTGTATTCAGCGTCGTTTACTTGATGGGAGTTCTCTAATGAGTCATGATCATAACGCTGCTGGTGCATCACACGGAAACACAAAACAATATACGATTGGTTTTATCCTTTCAGTATTGTTGACTGTGATTCCTTTCGGCATGGTAATGGCAGGCATGGGCGAAACTAGCCGTGGTCTGGTTATTGCTGTTGTCGCGATTACAGCTGTTGCTCAGATTCTTGTACAATTAATTTATTTCTTGCACATGAATTCATCTTCAGAGCAACGTTGGAACGTGATTGCATTTGTATATACAATCCTATGTATTGCTGTTCTATTGATCGGTTCTGTGTGGATTATGAATTACCTACACTACAACATGATGATCTAAACTGGTCGTCATGCTGAGAAACTATTTATTCCTGACTAAACCAGGAATTCTCTTCGGTAACTTCGTTACCACTTTGGGTGGCTACTTTGTAGCTGCCCAAGGTTCTGTAGATTTCCTTCTCCTGCTGATTACTCTACTCGGTACCACCCTCGTTGTGGCATCAGGATGTGTGGTCAATAACATTATTGATCAGGACATCGACCAGAAAATGCAACGCACACAAAAACGTGCTGTTGTTATTGAAGCTGTTTCCGTCCCTGTTGCTTTAGTTTTTGCTTTAGTTTTGGGTGTGATTGGCTTTAGTATTTTATGGTTTTGGGTAAATGCTTACGCTTTCCTCTTTGCCGTTATTGGTTTTGTTGTATATGTTGGTTTTTACAGCCTATGGACAAAACGAACAACGATTCACCAAACTGTTGTGGGTAGTCTTTCTGGTGCAGCTCCGCCTGTGATCGGTTATACAGCTGTCACAAATCAATTTGACGTGGGTGCATTAATCATTTTCATTGGTTATGCGCTGTGGCAAATGCCACACTCATGGGCAATTGCAGTTTACCGTTTTGACGATTATAAAAATGCAGGCATTCCTATTTTACCTGTGGCTCGTTCAATTTATCGTACCAAAGTTGAATCACTGATTTATGTGATCCTCTTTACGATTTGCATGAATGCGCTATATGTATATGGCTATGCAAATGTTCTGTATTTAATCGTGGTTAATGTACTGTGCTTATACTGGTTATATTTGAGTGTTCTTGGTTTTAAAGCCGAAAATGATCAACTATGGGCGAAAAAGTATTTTCTGTTTTCAGTGATACTGATTACCATCGTCAGTGTATGTTTCAGTTTTACCTCTACTGCACCTAGTGTGGTTCAGGTTATTTTTTAAGAAGATAGAGTTCTACTCTATCTTTTTTTATATCTGCTTTAAATATTCTTAAAATCCCCTTCTCAAATATTCCATTCTTAAAGAAAATCACTTTTGCATTTTCTAAATTTCCAAATGCTATGAAAGTTGTTCAGATTTGATAAAAATCGTTATTGGCTTGAATTTGTCAGTAAAAAGCACTAAAATTCACGCTTCGCTTTTAATAGCGACACAATCTATCAATTGCTATTGCTTAAGGTTGTGACTCCTTGCTTCAATTTAATTATGAATTGGGGCTGCCTAAACCGTAAGGAGCTGACAATGCGTCACTACGAAATCGTACTATTGGTACATCCAGACCAAAGCGATCAAGTTGTGGGAATGGTAGAACGTTACCTAACTCACATCAAAGAAGCTGAAGGTCAAATCCACCGTCTAGAAGACTGGGGTCGTCGTCAATTGGCTTACCCAATTAACAAGATCCATAAAGCTCATTACATTCTTATGAATGTTGAGTGTGGTCAAACGACTCTTGATGAACTTGAAGAATTGTTCCGTTACAACGACGCAATCATTCGTAGCTTGATCATCCGTCGTGAAAATGCAATCACTGAAGAGTCATTGCTTGCTAAAAGTGCTGAAGAAAAGCGTGCGCGTAAAGCTCAACGTGAAGAAGCACAACAATCTCAAGATTCTGCTGAAGCATAAGGAGAACATTAAATGGCACGTTTTTACCGTCGTCGCAAGTTCTGCCGCTTTACAGCTGAGAAAGTTGCGTACATCGATTACAAAGATATCGACACTTTAAAACAGTACATTACTGAAAACGGCAAAATTGTTCCTAGCCGTATTACAGGTACTAAAGCTCGTTACCAACGTCAATTAGCGCTTGCTATTAAACAAGCTCGCTACTTGTCTTTGATCCCTTACACTGACAATCATAAGTGAGGTTGAGCTGTGGATATTATTTTATTACAACGCATTAAAAACCTTGGTAAATTAGGCGATAAAGTTTCAGTTAAAGCTGGTTACGGCCGCAACTACCTTATCCCTCAAGGTCAAGCAGTAGCTGCTACTGAAGCAAACACTGCTGCATTTGAAGCTCGTCGCGCTGAACTTGAAAAAGCTGAAGCTGACGTGTTAGCTGCTGCTCAAGCACGTGCTGACCAATTGAACGAAGTGAACATCGTAATCACTGCTAAATCTGGTGATGAAGGTAAACTATTCGGTTCAATCGGTACTCGTGATATCGCAGACGCATTAACAAATGCTGGTCTTACTGTTGACCGTGCTGAAGTTCGTCTTCCAAATGGCGCACTTCGCAACACTGGTGAATTCAACATCGCAATCCAATTGCACCATGATGTTGTTGCAGAAGTTCTCGTTACAATCGTAGCTGAGTAATTTCTCACCCGAAAAAGAGCATGCATTCGCATGCTCTTTTTTTATCTGTATAAAATCATCAAAGCCATACCTGTCTAAAAATTATTATTTTGTCCGCTTAAATTAAAAAAATAGGCTTCGCATTTTTTTATAGAGCGCGTATGATTTCCATTCGTAGTGAATAAAAGCTATTCATCTCCGATAATGTTTAACCATTGTATTTAAAATCAGGGATTTATATGTCACAGGCGAATGCCAGCAAAAAGCAGAACAACGCTAAAGCTGAAACCAATATCGAGAATTCGAGTCTCAAAGAGTTTCGCACCCCACCCCACAATTTAGCGATTGAACAAGCTGTACTTGCTGCATTAATGACCGTTGCCGAATCTTTCGAGCAAGTCGGTGATGTGCTGACTGAAAATGATTTTTATGCAACCCGTCATAAATATATTTTCCGAGCAATTGATCAGCTCTCAAAAGAAAACTCACCTTATGATGCCGTATTGGTGAATGACTGGCTCATTAAACAAAACTTACTTGAAGCCGTGGGTGGTGAAGAGTATTTAATGCAATTGATGGCAGATTCTCCATCAAGTTTCTATAACTTAGAAACCTATGCCGGCAAAATCAAAGAATTTGCGACGTTGCGTAGCATGATTAAAGTCAGCTCTGAAATTTTACAAAATGCCTATGACACTAAAGGTCGTCCGGTCAGTGAAATTCTAGATTTAGCT
Organism: Acinetobacter wanghuae; assembly: GCF_009557235.1. Classification (NCBI taxonomy): domain Bacteria; kingdom Pseudomonadati; phylum Pseudomonadota; class Gammaproteobacteria; order Moraxellales; family Moraxellaceae; genus Acinetobacter; species Acinetobacter wanghuae. The sequence continues at coordinate 1,574,200 of NZ_CP045650.1, forward strand.
GAAACTAATATTTTCTCGATTGCAGAACAACATAATAATAATGCCAAAGCACAAGGTCCAAAACCGATTAACTCGGTTGTGGCAGATGTATTTGATAAATTAAACGAACTGTCGCAAATGGAAGGCAGTATTACCGGCTTAACCACAGGTTTCGTCGAATTAGATAACAAAACCTCAGGTATGCAATCCGGTGATTTAATTATTGTTGCAGCACGTCCATCGATGGGTAAAACCACATTTGCCATGAATTTGGTGGAAAGTGTCTTATTTAACAACAATCTACCTGCCCTTGTCTATTCAATGGAGATGCCCGCTGACTCCATCGCAATGCGTTTGATTTCATCGTTTGGTCGTGTGCATCAAGGTCATTTACGTTCGGGTAAAATGGACAGTGATGAATGGTCAAAAGTGACCAGTACCATTGTGCACTTACAAGAAAAAAATCTGTATATCGATGACTCCTCTGCACTGCCGCCAACGGAATTACGTTCACGTGCACGTCGTATTGCAAAAATGCATGGCGGTAAATTGGGCTGCATCATGGTCGATTACCTTCAGCTCATGAAAGTACCCGGCATGGGCGATAACCGTGTGGGTGAGATTTCGGAAATTTCTCGTAGCCTAAAAGCACTGGCAAAAGAAATGCAATGTCCGGTCATTGCTTTATCACAGTTGAACCGTGCACTGGAAAACCGCCCCAATAAGCGCCCGGTGATGTCAGATTTGCGTGAATCTGGTGCAATTGAGCAGGATGCCGATTTGATTATGTTTATTTACCGTGATGAGGTTTATAACAAAGAGTCAAAAGAAGCTGGTACTGCTGAAATTATTATTGGTAAACAACGTAACGGACCGATTGGTACTGTTCGTTTGGCCTTTGAAGGTCAATACACCCGTTTTAGTAATCTCTCACCTGAGTTTTATGCTCAGTATGATGATGAAGATTAATATTTTAAACTTCATTATCTGTTTCTCACCTTCCCGCTAGGAGTATTCAAGGTGCGTCAAGCTACAGTTTATATTGACAGTGCAGCACTGCAATATAATTTAAACCGTGTCAAACAACTTGCCCCAACAGCTAAAATCGTCAGCATGGTCAAAGCCAATGCTTACGGACATGGAGTTAAAGACTGCCTAGCAGCCTTAAAAGACAGCGATGCTTTTGGTGTCGCCTGTTTAGAAGAAGCACTTGAAATTCGTGACTTAGGCTATTTACAACCTATTACCCTGATTGAAGGCATTTTTTCATCTGATGAAATGCAAATCGTGATTGATCAAAAGATTGAATGTGTCGTTCATCATCAACAGCAACTTGATTGGCTGATGGCGCATAAAGATGCGTATATTGCACAAAATCTAAAAGTTTGGGTCAAACTTAACAGCGGTATGAACCGTCTTGGTTTCAAAATTCACGAAATTAAAGATGTCATCAACACATTAAAAGCTGAAGGCTTTACCTGTGTTTTGGCGATGCACTTCGCCAATGCTGATGCCGATCACCCTCTGAATGATGAGCAAATTCGTCAGTTCTTAGAAGTGAAAAATGATTGCGCCCCACTCATGGGCTCATGCTGTAATTCTGCAGCAATTTATAAATATCCTGAACTGCATTTTGATTATGTACGTCCCGGCATTATGTTATACGGTGCAACGCCTTTTGCAGACCGTTCAGTGGCGGACCTCGATCTAAAACCTGTCATGACATTTACAGCAGAAGTGATTGCTTTAAATGATATTCAAGCGGGCGAACATGTCGGTTATGGCTCTACATTTACAGCTGAAAAAGATATGACCTTAGCAATTGTATCGATTGGTTATGGCGACGGTTATCCACGTGCCTTCCCGAAACAAAACTATGTCGCAATTAACAGTCAGCAAGTCCGTTTAGTCGGTCGTGTTGCCATGGATATGATTGCCATTGATGCCACCGGACTTAACCTACAACTTGGTACAGAAGTTGAACTTTGGGGTAAAACACGTCTTGTTGATGATGTGGCTGAAGCCAACGGTACGATTGGTTATGAACTACTCTGTCGTATGAGTAGTCGTCCAGTACGTATTCCTCAGTAATCATAGAAACAAAAAAAGCCCAACATATGTTGGGCTTTTTTTTGCAACTTATGCGGCTTCTTGCTCTTGTTGTACCAATTCATTCAAAAACAAATCCACATGATGCTGTTCAAATTCGTACGGCTTAAATTCATCAAAGCCCATACGCTGACACAAAACTTGAATGTCACTACGCTTTGATACGTATTTCATTGACCATTCACTAAACTTTTGTACCTCGATGTCTTTAATTTCAAATAAACGAATATTTTCATGACGCGGATCTTTATAGAGTTTTTCAAGTAACATCTTTAATTTTTCAGCATCTCCCTCAAGACATTGAAAAAAATAGCCATCGGAAAAATACAACACACCATTAATCTGGTTTAAGGTATTGAAATTGCGTGCTTCACTTAAAATATTGGTTAAATCGGACAATAAATCCGCTTTTTTCGATTTACTTTGACTGACATAACAAAGTTGTTGCATGGTTACCTCACATCATTGTTTTTATAGGTGAAACTTAGTGTAACCAAATTTAACGGACTTAGATACGTTGTTAATTAAAGTATTCTTCTGTCGGGATAGGCAATTCTTGTAAACCTTTTTTCAGCAATTCAGACCATTGTCGACTAATCGTATTGAAATATGAATCATCTTCAGAGATACGCTTGCCTTGAGGCAACTCAAGACTATCACGATGATAAACCAGCACATCGAGTGGCATACCCACCGAAACATTCGAACGTAAAGTGGATGCAAATGAAATCAGCGAACATCTTAAAGCTTCATCTAGCGGCATTTCAAAACTCAAAGCGCGATCTAAAATCGGCTTGCCATATTTACTTTCGCCAATTTGAAAATACGGCGTATCTCGCGTCGCACAAATAAAATTCCCTTGCGGATAAATATTATAAAGCTGCATATCTTGATCTTTAATTTGTCCACCCACCAACAAACTACAATAATAATTGCTTTGTTCCATGGTGTCCGCAGTGACATTTTCAATAACTTTTTTGAGGGTACTTCCAATCAATTCAGCTACATCAAACATGGTGTGTAACGACAGAATATTGGGCTCCTGTCGCAATTCAAGTTGATTTTTAATATGCCCAATCACCGCTTGGGTCGTTGCTAAGTTTCCTGAAGCCTGAATGACAATGAGGCGCTCTCCCGGAATACCGAAAGTGTATAACTTACGAAAAACAGAGATATGATCCACACCCGCATTGGTACGTGTATCACTAATAAAGACCATACCTTGCTCTAAGCGAAGCGCACAACAATACGTCATTTTTAACATTCCTTCGAAACTAACAACTGAGTACTTGAACGATGGAATGCATCGATTCCACACCGCCCTTGTCTCTCACACCGCGTACGGGTGCAACATCCCAATAATCACGACCAATCGCCACATAGACATGTACAGACGGCGTAAACAATTGATTACTGACATCAAAACAATACCATGCTTGGTCTATAAATACCTCAGCCCATGCATGACTTGCAAGATGCGATACATTTTGTGCATATAAATATCCAGAGACATAACGCGCAGGCAAGCCTAAATATTTACACATCGCAATAAAGATATGACTGTGATCCTGACAGACACCCTGCCTTGACTGAAATGCATCAATCGCTGAACTCTGCACAGAACTGCTATTCGATATATAAGGAACATGAACCAAAATTGCAGCAGCCAATCCAATCAAGGATTGTCGATTTAACGTTTTTACATGATGGTCAGCAAAGGCTTTCATCTCGCTATTACATGCTGTGGTGGGTGTCGGCTGTAAAAACAACATCGGATGCAGATTGTCTTGCATGCCGACATCTAAGTCTGTATTTAATTCAATAATACCCTGCGCCATGATGGTCAAATGCTGATAAGGCTGACGCTGAGTACTGGTCATCCATGTATTTCCAAAGGCATCTTTCATCATCTGTTTTTGACCGGGAACACTCACATGCCAATGCTCGACACGCTGATGCTGATTTTGCATTGGTGTCATTTTGATGTACTGAATACTGCTTAAAACGTCCATGCTATAGCTGTAATGGGTTTGATGATTCACCATCAATTTCATACTTCAGCCTCAAACATATGATGAATGTAGTCACTAAATTGATAAAAATGCATTAAATCGGGAGCGGCACGAAGTTTCTGCCAATATTCTTGTAGATTTGACCAACCCATCCCGACTAAGGTATCGACTACATCATCAATTTTAGCCACAGTCACATGCGATGCTTCATTAAAGCGAAGAGCATGATCGAGTTGCTCTAAACACTGACCTAAACTAAAGAACAAAAATAAATCTGCGGATTCAGCTTCCAATACATCTTGACAGTCATTCACCACATCACAGATATAACCGGTATTTTGATCGGCATTTCGAATCAGTTGAATAAGTTCTGCATAAGCAGATGCAGATAAAACACCACGTAGCTCATGAATATTGGCTTTTGCTGTTTGGAATTGTTGCGTAAATGACGCAGGTTGCGTGGTATCTAATACCAAGGCATTTAATGAACTTGCATCAAATGCGGGTAAACAAAAGGCATGCGCATAAGCAATAGCATCTTCATCTTTAGCAAAAGGAAAATGAGCACATAAAAACTGTGTACGTGCCAAATAACGACCTAACCAAAAAATATGCTGTGCATTAGAGTTTAATAAAACCATAACAGAGTCCTTTTGGTATTTTTATGAATGTAAATTATCGATGATCCATGTGTCTTTGATGCCACCACCTTGGGACGAGTTGACCACTAATGAACCTGCCTGCATCGCCACACGAGTCAGACCACCCGGTACAATCTCGGTACGATACGGTGAACTCAGCACAAAGGGACGCAAATCAATATGACGTTCTGCTACACCATGTGCACTGATGGTTGGGCAAACTGAAAGCTCCAAGGTTGGCTGTGCAATATAGAGCTCTGGAGAAGCAATGATTTTCTCTCTAAAGGCTTCAATTTGCTGTGCGGAGGCTTGCGGACCGATCAACATACCGTAACCCCCTGAGCCTTGCGCCTCTTTCACCACAAGCTGTCCAAGATGATCTAAGACATATTCCAAATCTTGGGCTTCTCGGCACTGGTAAGTCGGCACATTTTTTAAAATGGCTTTTTCACCTAAGTAGAATTCAATCATTTTATCCACGTAAGGATAAATCGATTTGTCATCAGCGACACCTGTACCGGGTGCATTGGCAATGACCACGTTGTGTTGCAGATATACTGACATTAAGCCTGGCACACCTAAGGTACTGTCAGGCTTAAAGCATAATGGATCAAGATAAGCATCATCGACACGTCTATAAATAACATCAACTTGTTGGCGACCGCGTATGGTTTTTACATAAACTCGAGAATTTTCAACAAATAAATCACGTGATGTTACCAAAGGTACATCCATCTCTTTGGCAAGAAACGCATGTTCATAGTAAGCACTATTAAAACGACCCGGCGTCAATACGACAATAAATGGCTTATCGACATACGCATTTTCAGTCAAAATCTCTTTGAGTAATTGTGGATATTGTTCAATGCCAGAAATATGTGTTTGCTCAAATAATTTTGGCATTAATTTTTGGCTAATTTTGCGGCTTTCAAGCATATAAGATACACCCGACGGTGTCCTTAAATTATCCTCAAGCACATAGCACTCACCTTTGGCATCGCGAATAATATCGATCCCGCTGATTTGGCTATAAATGCTGCCCTTTAAGCTATGCTGATACATATGGGGTTGATACGCTTCATGCGTCAGCACTTGCAGTTCAGGCACAATATTGGCTTTTAAAATGTCTTGTGAATGATAAATATCATGTAAGAATAAATTGAGTGCGCGCACACGTTGTGAACACCCCAAAGCAATAGTATCCCACTGCTTACGTGCCATAACACGTGGAATCACATCAAAAGGAATCGTTCGCTCAGTGCCTTCCTCATCACCATAAACCGTAAAGGTAATACCTTCATATAAGAAATGATCTTTTGCTGCCTGATTCAGCGCCTTTAATTCCTCTAAAGTATGCTGTGACAACCATTCTTCTATTTTCTGCCCTGCCTGACCGAGCATCGCTTGATCATCACGCATTTCATTAAAAAATAAAGATGAAAACTGCTGAAACAAGACATGTGACTTTTTCGTGGTCGAATGAACACGATCCGTTGAATCCGTAAAATGATGTTCAGTTTTATTAAAGTTATCAATCGTTGGCGTGATATTTGTATCCAGGTTCTCTTTAAGCATACAAACCTCAGTTGTTATAAATTTGTGTTTTAAGTACAGCAATATTTGTGCCACCTAAAACAAGCACCTCACTCTATTAGGCAGTGCCCTTGTCTACAACTCAATGTAGTTTTTGCTTCAACATGTATCAAAATATAGCAATGTGACCGCAATAAACCTTGCTAAAGCACTGAAGTTTTTTTATTGTGGTGAACATTGATGTTTCACTTCCTTCATTGTTAGCTTTAAATTATGTCATCACAAGAAAAAGAAACCTCCAACAGCCTGTATCGCCAATGGCAAATTTTGTCTCGTTTAAGTACGGGCAAATGGATGGGTACACGTGAATTACAAGAAATTTTGGTTCGTGAAGGCGTGGATATTAGTTTGCGTACCATCCAACGTGATTTAAATCAAATCGCGCAGCGTTTTCCTATTGAAAGCAGTAAGACTACTCCACAAGGTTGGCGTTGGCGTTCTGATGCACCCATTCAAAGCTTGCCGCATATGACCAGTTCTCAAGCGGTGACCTTTATGATGGTGGAAGAACATCTTAAGCATTTATTACCACCTAGTCTGATTGATGAAATGAACCCGTGGTTCGATTTAGCACGACGTAGCCTATCGACCCAAAATAATGTGCGTCAATGGATCAATCGCGTGCGTATTGTACCTGCCAATCAACCTTTGATTCCTCCGGTGGTGGAACGTGCTGCTCAGCAAGCAATTTATGAAGGCTTATTACAAGACAAACAACTTGAATGTATTTATCAAGGTCGCGGACAACATAGTGAAGAGAAAACCTATATTCTAAACCCTTTGGCTTTAGTCCAAAAAGGATCGATTATTTATTTGGTATGCACGCGTCACGATCGTTCAGATATCCAAACCTTTGCCTTACACCGCTTTAAATCCGCCACAGTGTTAAATACACGCGCATTGCATCCGGTGAATTTTGATATTGATGAATATATTGATTCAGGTGCTTTGGGCTTCCGTGTCGACTTCAATCAGCCTACTGAAAATATCACCTTAAAATTACATATGAGTGAAGCCGATGCTCACTATTTTGAGGAAAGCCAACTGAGTCTTGATCAATCTATTGAGAAATTAGAGGATGGTATGGCACTCATTACCGCAACTGTACCCTATACCTCTCAACTCATTTGGTGGCTCAGAAGCTTTGGTAAAAAAATTCGACACATTGAACCTGAACAAGTTGCAAATATGGTGAATCAAGTCGATGAATAAATTAAAAAAAGTCCCATAAAGGGACTGATAATTTGTGATTATATTTTTGTAATAAGACTGTCTAATCGGTGAAAATTTACAGCATATTTTAATGTTATGCATTTAAGATTTGCAGCTTTAAAATATGCTGTCCGTTGCTGAGCCATGAACATGCGCAAACTCACGAACATGCTAAGTCTGCGCGATTAAAACGAATGGATCTCATGGTCATCTATTCAACTCCTTTGCTGTGGGAACCTGTTTAATCTAATCCAATGTGAAACAGCTGTGAAATAACAACAATGCATGTGTTTTGCTGAAATGATGTTTAAGAAAATTTTGGCTATGTTTAGATTATTCGAATATAAAACAATCCAATAATTATTTAAGTCACAACTCAAGTTAACGACGAACAACAATTTTTTACTTGTATCAAAGTCTTAGCCGATGCACATTGAACAGAATGATCAATAAAAAATCGGATTTAACTTTACAATGGCAAACCCAGCTCAGCTTACACGGCATAAATTACTTAACACATTCTTCTCTCGGCATTCCGTTTGGTTTGCCTGCATTTTTATTGCTTTGCTTTTTACTTTATTTCACGTCGGCTATTCGCCACGTTATATCTACCATTTTCTGCCTGAAACCTTAGTCAATTCACTGTGGATTATTACGGGTATATTAAGTCTTGTTGGTCTATATGATGTTCTACAAAATAAACATTCAATTTTAAAGAACTACCCAATTATGGGACATTTTCGCTATATTTTTGAAGAGTTTAGACCCGAAATTCGTCAGTATTTCATTGAATCAGATCAGGATGCCTTACCTTTTTCGCGTATGCAGCGTAGCCTCGTTTACCAACGTGCCAAAAATGAAAATGCCGATAAGCCCTTTGGTTCGATTATTGATGTTTACCAACATGACTATAAATTTGTAAGTCATTCTATTACCCCTGCAAAACCTGCCAATATTGATACCTTTCGGATTCAAATTGGTAATGATCAATGTCGCCAACCTTACAGTTCATCCATTTTAAATATCTCTGCCATGAGCTTCGGGAGTTTAAGTGCGAATGCGATTCGCGCCTTGAATTTAGGCGCAAAAATGGGCGGTTTTTATCATGATACGGGTGAAGGTAGTATCAGTCCGTATCATTTAGAAAATGGTGGGGATATCGTCTGGGAACTTGGCAGCGGTTATTTTGGTTGCCGTACGCTTGATGGACAGTTTGATCCCGTTAAATTTGCAGAACAAGCCGCATTACCGCAAGTAAAAATGATTGAACTAAAAATGTCTCAAGGTGCTAAACCCGGACATGGTGGAATTTTACCTAAAGACAAAATATCGGAAGAAATTTCACAAATTCGTGGTGTCAGCCGAGAGGAAGACTGTATTTCACCCTCAAGTCATCCAGCATTTAATACCCCATTAGAAATGATGCATTTTATTCAGCAGCTACGTGAACTCTCAAATGGTAAACCCGTCGGCTTTAAATTATGTCTGGGGCAACCGTGGCAATTTATGAGTATTGTCAAAGCAATGCTTGAAACCAACATTGTGCCCGATTTTATTGTAGTGGATGGCTCTGAAGGGGGTACAGGTGCAGCGCCCATTGAACTGATTGATTTTGTAGGCACGCCGCTTCGTGAAGGTTTGCTCTTTGTGCATAATACCCTTATTGGTGCAGGTTTACGCGATCAGATCAAACTTGGTGCAAGTGGTAAAATTATTAGTGCATTCGATATTGCCAGTACGCTTGCGATTGGTGCGGACTGGGTCAATTCTGCACGTGGCTTTATGTTTGCTGTCGGCTGTATTCAAGCGCAAAGCTGTCATACCAACCAATGCCCTGTGGGTCTCGCGACCCAAGATGTTGATCGCCAAAAAGCGGTTCATGTTCCAACCAAGGCTGAACGCGTGTTTAACTTCCATAAAAATACCTTAGGTGCGCTGTCTGAGTTGATCGCTGCCGCGGGGGTTGAACACCCTTCACAAATTAAAGCGCATCATTTGGCACAGCGAATTAACAGCCATGAAATTAAAAATTATGCACAGTTACACTTCTGGTTAAAGGATAAAGAATTATTGAATTGTGAAAATATTGATGAAGATAATTTTTATTATCGAATGTGGAGCTTAGCCCAAGCCGATAAATTCTAATTCAATATAAGCATATAAAAAAAGCGAAGGTTATCCTTCGCTTTTTTTACATCAATGACATTACATTAGTAATAAACTTTTGACCCATGCGCATGTAGAAATGCAGGAATCAGTCCTGTCAATGCAGCACGAATATCTGAACGCTCGTTAATGAGTTGATGTGACCCTTCCTCTAACATCAATAACGTCTGTAAGCGAAATTTACGTCGAATAAATTCAATGTTATAACGCCAGTCTACGGTTTGATCCTGTGCACCTTGTGCTAACCATACTGGAATTCGGCATGCGGGGCGCGCTTCCATTTCCTGCATCCATTTCGACATGGCTAAAATCCAATCCATACCCATCATACGGGGTTGCAGTGGATCCTTCAGGCGGACAAAGCGTAAAAACTCAGGATTATGATTATTGCGACGGAAATGACGCGGCACTTCACGCTTAATACGGCGAATAATGCCCAAACCGACCGAGTTATGCCACCATGCAGTTTTTGCTGGGCGAATCAGTGGCGATAACAGAAGTACGCGATCAACAAAGGGATTTTCACGTCGTTCAGCAAATTCAAGTAAATGATGCATCCAAATCGCACCACCAGTACTTTGCCCAATCCCGAGCCAAGGCTTAGGTAACTGTGTCGCCTGCCGTACATAGCGATGTACCGCATGCAAAACTTGCTGATAATGATCAAAGTTTTGAATACTGGCAGGTGAACCATCACTTAAACCATGTCCCGGCAAATCAAAGGTTAGTACACTAAAACCTTGATCAATTAACTCTTGCACAATCGGCTGATAAATCCCGCTATGCTCTAAGTAGCCATGCAGTAAAAATACCGTGCCTTTTACTTTCTCAAAGGGCAGTTTTTCAAGCAATGGCTCAAAGACTTGTACATGAATCTTAAACAAAGGCATTTGGACAAAGCCTTGCCAATGTTTGCAATTTAATCCCTCAAAACCATATAACTTACGATAAGCTTGCAGTTCAACTGAAGGTGCATCTAAACGGTTTAAATTTAAGGCTTGTAACACTTGTGGTGTAACATCACGACTTGGAACAGGCAGGTCGAGCTGTTTGAGAATGGTCGGATTTAAAAATGGAATATCTGACATTAAGGTACCTCTCGACAGTCGGTCGAACCAAACCACATATCACGAATAGTGGCTAACATTTCATAATTAGCACGGCGGCTATGGTCATAATTGTGTACGCTTGGACGCCATGCAGTCAAAGCACTCGGCATCGGTGCTTCAACAGGGATGGTTTGAATCCCATTTAAAGCAAAAAGACGGCGTGTACGTGGCATATGATAACGATCCGTAATTAAAATCACGGTCGGTGCACCACCTTTTTTCTGCAACAACAATGAACTAAACCGGGTATTTTCACAGGTGTTCATGCTGCGGTCTTCGAGTAACTTGGCATCAACATCATAATTTTTCAGCCAACGTTGCATATACGGTGCTTCAACCCCACTCAGCACAATCGGAAGACGATATTGCTTCTCGACTTTTAAGGTGGTTTCTAGGCGCAGACGGGTGTAATCGTTGACGATAATATCTTCGCCATTGTCATGTAAGGTCAAGCCACCACCAAGCACCACAATCGCATAGGGCTGAGATACTGCTTGATCTTGCGTTTGAGCTGTTTTATTGGCGTAAATTTCAGATGCTGCATCAATATCTGAGGCTGCATTGCTGATCGCTGCTTCGTATTCAGATAAATCATGCATGGTTAAAAATTCAGTATATTGATCAATCTGTTCTTTATTTTCAGAACTGTTCCAATTTAATAATTCAACAACATTTTGACTTGGATCAATAGGTGCTTGCTGGTTATTTTTAACCAACAATGGGACTTGTATATTTTCTTTTTGCGCTTGCGCTTTTTCTTCTTGTTCCTCACGTTGCAGATTCAACAACTGTTCTTGAAGAATTTTATAGCGTGCTTGAATTAAAGTGATATTTTCCGAACCATGTTCCGAAATATCTTGTTCCATGACTTTTAAATATGCCTGACGAGCAATCCATAAATCTGAGCCTGGTTCTAAATTTTCATTTTCACTTAAAGCAGCTTGCTTTTGACTTTGTGCCGCAATTTCATTCACTTCAAAAGGCACAAAGGTATTCAGCCCTTTTACCACCAAACGAGAATAAAAGGGCGAATATAAAAACACCAAAAAACAGCCGAATAGCACAAATAGCACCGAAATGTATTTGACTAGACGAACCATCCAATGGGTATCATTCATGCATTAATTTTCCTGATGTGAACGAATCAAGCCCTGCTCATCAAATAAAACAGGCTCAGGTTCAAGTGCGATATTAAATTGATTCCATACATCCTGCTGAACTGCTCGATATGTAGCACGAACGTCTTTGAGTGATGCATCAGCATAATTGACCAAAACAAGTGCTTGTTTATGGAACATACCAACGACACCCAATTGCTTGCCTTTCCAGCCACTTTGGTCAATCAGCCAACCTGCGGCTATCTTAACGTGATCGTTGGGCTGAGGATAATGAGGTAATTGTGGGAATTTTTGTGCAATTTGGTCAAATACTTTTTGCTCAAGTACAGGATTTTTAAAGAAACTGCCCACATTGGGATATTCTTGTGGATTAGGCAATTTACTTTGACGAATATGAATCACCTGACGTTGCAAGTTTTCTGCTGTCTGTTCATCAGCCACTGCTGCTTTTAAATCCCCATAATTGAGTTTCAAATGTGCTTGCTTGAGTAATTTGAAGATCACATGCGTAATCACGTAACGGTTAGGATCATCTTTAAAAATACTATGCCGATAAGCAAAGTCGCAATCTTTGGCAGCAATTGCGCTAAATTGTTTCAGTTTACGGTCATAGACTTCAACTGAATCAATAAACTCACCCACTTCTACCCCATACGCACCAATATTTTGTACAGGTGAAGCACCCACCAAACCGGGAATAAGCGCAAGGTTCTGTAAACCATACAACTGCTCTTTGGTCGTCCATAGCACAAAATCATGCCAAATTTGACCTGCCCCAACCTTTAAACGTTGTTGGACATCATCGCCATCTAATAATTCAATGCCTTGAATATCCATATGTAGCACAAGCGCATGAATGTGTTCTGGCAATAACATATTGCTACCGCCAGAGAGAATTAAAATATTCAGCTGTTGTTGCTCGGCAAAATCAAGTGCAGCAAGCAAGTCTTCAGTGGATGTTATTTTTGTATAGTGCGAAGCAATCGCATCTAAATTCAACGTATTAAAGGGCTTAAGTTGAACCTGTGTCTGAATATGCATCACTTAAACCTTAAGAATTTTTTGTTTAAAAATTTCAACCCAAGCCAAACTACTTGACTCACATTGATCAATCACGCGTTCAAAGCCCGCTGCACCACCATAATAGGGATCGGGTAAGGCTTGTTTTGGATAATCTGAATCATGTTCGCTCATGAGCGCCACCTCTGCACGGAGATGTCCAAATTCACGTTTGGCTTGTGCTTGTAACGCCAAGATATCCGCTAAATTATCATGATCCATCGCAAGGATGAGATCAAATTCAATAAAATCATGCGTTTTCAATTGGCGTGCACGTAGGCTCGATAAATCATAACCACGCTTTAGCGCATGTTCCTGACTACGCGTATCAGGCGCTTTATTGGGATGATAATTACTAGTTCCCGCAGAATCGACCATGACATTGAGTTCTTGTTCATCACAATAATGTCTAAGAATCACTTCTGCCGTGGGAGAACGACAAATATTTCCCAAACATACACATAACACCTTAAATGGCGTTTTGGATGACATAAACAACCTCAGCATCGCTTTATTTCTAAGATTCTTATGTTAAGTTATTTAGATAATGAATCCTATATCACAACGACAGAATAATTTTGAATTTGATATAAAAATGAAGGACAACAAGATGAATCGATTTCAGTTCCAAACAGTGCCCAATATCATTGCAGGCTTAGGCACAATTCAAGAACTCAGACACATCCTTCAAGAAGGTCATTATGAGCGAGTGCTTGTGGTCAGTGATTCCGTACTCATTGAGAAAAACCTCCATCATCCTATTTTAGAAATTATTGAAGCTATTGGCATTGATTATGCCATTTATTCCGATGTGGTCGCAGATCCTGCTGAACATATCGTACTTGATGCGGTAGCCTTCGCCAAACAAGAAAATATTGATATTGTGCTTGGTTTTGGAGGTGGTAGTTCTTTAGATGTTGCCAAACTGATTGCAATATTAACTCATCCGAATCAGCATCAATCTCTTACAGATTTATACGGTGTAGGCAATGTAAAAGGTCCTCGATTACCTTTAATTGTCATCCCAACCACAGCCGGTACAGGTTCAGAAGTTACGCCTATTTCGATTGTCACAACTGGTGAAACTACTAAAACTGGAATTGTTTCTCCCATTCTTTATGCCGATACCGCAATTTTGGATGCGACCTTTACGCAAGATTTACCGCGGCATATCACAGCAGCCACAGGCATTGATGCGATGGTGCATGCCATTGAAGCCTATACCTCTAAAATCAAAAAAAATCCCTACTCGGATATGCTCGCGAAACATGCATTGAAGCTGCTTAATGCAAACCTAAACCGTGTTTTAAATGATGGTTCGGATTTAGAAGCGCGACAAAATATGCTGGTGGGTTCGATGCTCGCAGGTCAAGCTTTTGCCAATGCACCTGTCGCAGCAGTGCATGCCATGGCTTATCCGTTGGGTGGACATTTTCATATTTCACATGGGCACAGTAATGCGTTGGTACTCACTGAAGTCCTGAAATTCAATGCGCCCGCAGCCAAACAACACTATGCCGAACTGATGACATGGCTTGACCCGTATAGCAAGGGCTGCCATGAAGGCTTAACCGATTTATTTATTGATCATTTTAATAATCATCTAAAGAAAAGTGGGCTTAAACTTAAGCTAAATGAATTTGACGTCCCGGAGCATATGCTCATGATCATGGCGGAAGATGCCATGAAGCAAACGCGTTTATTACAAAATAATCCGCGTGAAATGACACTTGAAGATGCGTATGGCATTTACCAAGCTATTTATGCCTAAACTCGTTTAAATCAATACAAATACGACTCACAATTTATGAAAATAGCAATTAAACAACGTCAAGATTATGCCTTCTTTTTGCCCATCCAAACCCGTTGGGCCGACAATGATATGTTTGGACATGTCAATAACGTCACTTATTACAGCTATTTCGATACCGCAGCAAACGCTTTATTGATTCAACATGCCGGTTTCGACCCAAAGCAATCTCCCATGATTGGTTTGGTGGTCAATTCAAACTGCCAATTTAATCAAGAGTTGTCTTATCCTGAAGTGATTGAGGTCGGGGTCGCTATTGAGCGTATCGGACGATCATCCTTAACCTATGATTTAGCCATTTTTAAACAGGGTCAAACCGAAGCAGCAGCCCAAGGCAATTTTGTGCATGTGTTTGTCGAGCGTGAGACACGAAAAAGCACCTCGATTCCGTTTGAAATGCGAGGTGCTTTAGCTCAATTTTTGTCAGCAGATAAGTAGCTTTATTTCAGCTGAATATTGTGTAATTCACCATCAAATTGTTTCAGTAAATCCTGTACCGCAGGCTCAGCATGTAACAGTTCTTCAGCGCGTTTAAATGCACGCGCTTTACGATCATGTTGCATGCTATATGGGGTCAGTTGTTCAACATCTTCAAATTTGACACTAAACACGGTTTGCGGCCACTGTGATTTGAGCGCAGCTTCTAAATTATGCTGTAACTGTGTCAATAGCTGTTGATATTGCTCAGGTACATGGAAAGTCGATTCTGCATTAATCGATCCCAACATAATCCCGTACTGTGCTAACTCTTGTACCGCCGGTGAAAGTTGACTATTACGGAACCAATATTCCCATTTTTCAACCGTCCACTCACCGTCTAACACCTGTTCAGGAATTTTTAAAATATCCTGTGGCATTAAGGTTTGATCGGCTGAGCTTTCATTGCTTAAAGCTGTCACAGATGCGGATTGAATTTCGGCTTCAGTTATATCAATGTTTGCAGCTACTTGTGACGTTTCAGATGCGGTAGAGGCTTGTTCAGGGAGGTACTCCGCTAACAGGAAATCATCGCTACTGGCTTCCGATTCAACTTCAACTGTTTCAGCAATAGCCTCATCAAAACCAAACAAGCCATCTTCGACACTGGCATCAAAAATGATGTGATCTTTTGTTGGCTCAGCAGCTTGAACTACAGTTTCTGCGTTTACAACATGTTGATCCACAACTTCATCTAAAAAATCATCGGATGATGGCTCATGCGCAACCACAGTTGATGACTGAACAGAATCATCTTCAAGTTCATAATCATCATCAAGCGGGAATTCTTCAACCACAGGCTGAACGGTTTTCTGAACTACTGCTTGCATTTGAGGTTGAGCAATTGCTACCTGTTCAATGGATTGTACGTGTGCAACTTGCTGAACATTAACCGCACTGCTCTGAGGAATTTCATTGACCTGTAATGGACGGAATGCCAATAAGCGCAGCACCGTCATTTCAAAGCCTTGCTCTTGCGTCACTGCCAGTTGTAAATCCGCACGACCTTTGCAAGCAATTTGATAATACAACTGCAAATCTTGCGCTGATATTGAGCCTGATAATTGCATGATTTTTTGATTAATCTCAGCGCTGTATTTTAGGCTTAGATCTGGCAAATATTGTAATAATGCCAATTCATGCAACATCGAAATCAATTGATCCAACACGAGCGATACATCAAGTGCTTGTTGACGAAACTGGAACAACAACTCACTGACACGTGACTTGTGATTCTGATGAATCGCCATAATCAGGTCATAAATAATAGTGCGATCAATGAGCCCCAGCATTTCTTTGACATCTTGATGGGCAATTGCACCTTGACCATAAGCAATGGCTTGATCGGTCAGTGACAACGCATCACGTAGTGACCCTTGCGCAGACTCAGCGATTTGCCAAATGGCATCTTGATCAGCATGAATGCTTTCGAGTCCAAGAATATGACCGAGATGATGCGTAATTTCATCGACTGCCAAGGGACGCAAGGTAAATTGCAAACAGCGTGAAATGACCGTAATCGGTAGCTTTTGTGGATCTGTCGTTGCAAATAAGAACTTCACATGTTCAGGCGGTTCTTCCAATGTTTTCAATAAAGCATTGAAAGAATGCGTTGATAGCATGTGCACTTCATCGATGAGATAGACCTTAAAGCGCCCTTGCGTTGGTGCATACGGCACGTTATCAAGCAGTTCACGCGTATCTTCGACTTTGGTCCGCGATGCCGCATCAATCTCGATTAAATCGATAAAACGACCTTCATTGACTGCGGTGCAGGTTGGACAAACTTCACATGGGGTCGAAGTCACACCAGTTTCACAGTTCAAGCACTTCGCCAAAATACGCGCAATGGTGGTTTTCCCGACACCACGTGTTCCCGTAAACAAATACGCATGGTGCAAACGGCCACGCTCAAGCGCACTCGTTAAGGCACGTGAAACGTGGTTTTGACCCACCAATTCGTTAAAATTACGAGGACGATATTTTCGCGCAAGTACTTGATACATGTATGCTCCTTTTTACAGGTTTAAGCATACTGTTTTTTTGCTCAATAGTGAAATAAATACAAGACGAGCCATAACAAAAATATGCGGCTAAAATTCAAATGAAATCTATTTTAAAACAAATGCTTTGGACTCAAATTAGACTTCACGCGCTAAGATAAAATCACTTTGCATTTGATAACGTTTGCCTGTTTGATCTTCACGTATTTCTAAAACTTGGCTTTCAAGGTCAATAAATAACAGATTTCGCTTTGTCACTTGTAGCAGTTCAACTTTGTTTGCATCCTTTGAATCAAAATGCAGATGACCTTGGATGGTTTCGACCTCATTATTTCCACTCATACTTTCCCGATACAAAGTATAAGTCTGGTCTTCATGCAAACTTAAGCTAACCGCCATACCTGGACAATCTTCACAACGTGACAAACAGCCCATACAAGGTGTTGTACCCTGATAATCCCCGACCCACTGTGGAATGTGCGCTTTAGCTTGAATAGCTTCTTTAGATGAAACTTGTGTTTGATCCTGACAGCCCGGAAGTACCGAAGTCATCATTAAAGGGATCAAAATTACACGTTTCATCGTTACACATCGTCAAATATATTAGCCGCGACAAAATAACACAAGTTCGCGACTAGGTTCAGTGCATTTTTAGAACACCGACTAAAACCAACCTTTGCTACCTTTGAGCACCTGATCAGCACAGCGCAAGGTTTCTTGGGTCAATCCCCATAAACGATAATCGCCGGTGATGGACCCTGTCGGGAAATTATGGGTATAAGCAAAGCTTAACCCACGCTCAGGATCGCACCATGCGCCTGAACCATTAAATCCGATATGCCCAAAGCCCTTAGATGATTTACCTAAACTCAGCACACGGTGATAGCCCAAGCGCCAATGCATCGGCAAAGGCATGACCCGATCCCGTTTTGTATATTGCACTTGGCTTAAACGCTGAAAAACAGGTGCTGAAATGAATTGCTGTTCCTCAAAATGCCCACCTTGGGCAAGCATGGCGTAGATCTTGGCAAGACTCGGTGCACTAAACACCCCATTTGCCGCAGGAATGATCGCTTTAAGACTCGCATCGCTAAACATATTGAATTTGCTCATGCCTTTGGGAATCATGGCATCTTGAAAGTCTTGTGGATTCTGCCCACTTTTTTCAATTGCCTTTTCCATCAAGCTTGGTTTTCGGACTTGAGATGACTTTGCTGTTTGAGCCGTAGATTTGGGGTTAAATATCGGACGGGCTACACGCTGTAATTCTGAATCAGGCACACCAAAATACGCCCCATCTAAATTTAAAGGCTTGACCAAATACTGTTGCATAAGATCGGCTAGCCGTTCACCGGTGGCTTTTTCAATCGCACCGCCAATTTGCCAACCAAATGTCAGCGGTTGATATGCAGCGTCTGTCGCGACTTGAAAGCGGGGTTTAGCTGCGGCAATCACATTTAGCATATGTGACCAATCCGCCATTTCGGCAGCATCGTCAATTAAATGACGAATATCAAATAAGCCACTTTGATGACTGAGCATATGCGCTAGAGTAATTTCATCCTTACCATTTTGAGCAAACTCAGGCCAATATTCAGCCACAGGTCGGTCATACTCAAGCCGCCCTTCACTCACCAAAATATGCGCAAGCGTTGCCAAGACACCTTTGCCGGTGGAGTAACACACGGACAGCGTGTCATTTTGCCATTGTTCTGTTGCTGATTTTTGTCCGGTATAAATATCAACGACTTTTTGATTTTGAAAATACACGGTTAATGCCGCGCCACCGGCATCACTGCGTGCATGTTGAAAACGGCTAAACTGCGTGGCTAAATCTTGAAAGCGTGGGTCGACATGTCCTGCATAATGATCTTTATCCGCCAACAGATAATCTTTAATCGCGTGCATCCTTGCATCCCTCAAAAGTCTTTTATGCTTGAACTCAAATAAAAAAGCCTAAAACAGGTTTAGGCTTTTCAAGATCGATCAGATGGCTTTGATACTGCCCGATACATGCGGTTTTTGCGACTTACTGTTTCGAATCAGGAAGTCAGTATCTTGACCAGATGTTGCTGTGGCAAATTGCACTTTAGATGGTAAATACATCGGCAGTTTAAACCAAACATCGGCCTCATAAGCATCCGGTAGGCTTAAACTTGCCAACGCTCGTGCCTTACTCCACATGCCATGTGCAATGGCTTGTTTAAAGCCAAAGGCTTTTGCGGTAATGGCATGGATATGAATTAAGTTAAAGTCACCTGAGGTCAAGGCATAACGACGTCCAGTATTTTCAGACACGTTCCATTCTGCATTGACTTCATAATTCGACACTTTGGCATCGGCCGCTTTAGGCACAGCTTTACCGTCTGACTTTTGACGCGACAAATAGGTGGTTAACGCTTCAACGACTACATCGTTGCCCACTTTAACGGTCGTGATGAAGTCAAACTGTACGCCTTTTTCATGCGGCTGTAGTTCGCCAAATTTGCATGACAAAGTCAGTTGTTCATTCACGCCAATTTTACGGTATTGCTTGATTTGGTTACGAATATGCACCAAACCTAAAATTGGAAATGGGAACGCTTCAGAAGTCATCATATGCATCTGTAAGCTTTGCGATAACACCGTTAAGTAAATCGCAGGAATATGGCCATTGTTTTTAAAACCACAGACTTCGTTATAGGCTTTTAAATGTTTTGCATCAACGTTGAGTGAATCCACCACATATTCAACTTGCGGCAAAACTTTTTCACCTTTGGGTTTCTTTAAAATCAAACCTTGAATGACTTTTGGATAAGCAAGATACGGTTTTGGAAGTTGACTAAAATGGCGTGTATTCATAGTGAACCTTTAATTTTTTCTAATTCAATACAGATAGTTAGAGAGAGGGTTAATCGTTTTTTATTCCCATGCTATTTTTAATCCCTCCTAACCTCCCTTTAAAAAAGGGAGGAAAGCCCCCCCCTTTTACAAAGGGGGATTTAGGGGGATTACAATGATTAAGCCCCTAACAAACTCTGACCGCAAACACGAACCACGTTACCGTTTAAGCCAGTTGATGCAGTCGCAGCAAACATGGCAATGGTTTCAGCCACGTCGACCGGTAAACCACCTTGGCTCATCGAGTTCATACGGCGACCTGCTTCACGAATCGCAAATGGAATTGCAGCGGTCATTTGTGTTTCGATAAAACCAGGTGCAACGGCGTTAATGGTAATGCCATTTTTCAGGGTAGGTGCTGTAAATTTCACAATCCCAATCACACCGGCTTTAGACGCTGCGTAGTTAGTTTGACCCAAGTTACCCGCAATGCCTGAGATTGAAGATACACACACAATACGACCATTGGCATTGAGACCATCGTTTGACAACAAATAGTCATTTACGCGTTCAATCGCAGACAAGTTGATGTTAATCACCAAGTCCCAAAGCTCAGGCTTCATATTTGCCAAGGTCTTATCACGCGTAATACCAGCATTGTGCACGATGATATCTAAACCACCTTTTGCCGCTGCCGCTTCTTTAATTTTTTGACCTGCATCTGCTGCGGTAATATCAATACCGAGTGTCGAACCACCGATTTCACTTGCTACACGATCAAGATCGGCTTGTTGTTGTGGTACATCTAAACAAATCACATGCGCGCCATCACGTGCCAAGACATGCGCAATCGCTTCACCAATACCGCGGCTTGCACCAGTCACCACAGCAGTTTTGCCTGCAAGTGGTTTTGCCCAATCAACATCAATAGTGTCAGCTTTTGACACGCGAATCACTTGACCTGATACATAAGCCGAACGCGGAGAAATCGCAAAACGTAGTGCAGACTCAAGGTTCGCTTCAGCACCGTCATCGACATAAATCAGGTTTGCAGCGATACCCTTTTTAAATTCTTTACCGACAGATTTTACAAAACCTTCAAGTGCACGTTGTGCAATCGCTTGTTTTACGGTTTTAGCCGATTCAGGTGTAGTCCCCACAACAACCACGCGACCAGATGCTTGAATCTGACGGGCAATTGGATTGAAGAACTCATAAAGTGATTTTAATTGCTCAGAATCTTGGATGCCTGATGCATCAAAGATAACAACTTTAAACTTAGATTCTTTGTCACCTGAATTAAACGCGCTAAGGTTTAAACCTGCTTGAGCAGCTGCTTGTTGTAACTCTGCATTATTACCTGCATAACTATTGGCATGAACATTTGCAAGCACTTGAGAAATTGCAGCAGTTAATGAACTTGTAGGTGCCGCACCGAATAACACCGCACCTTTCACAACAGGTGTAGCTGAATCAAAACGATCTAGCGAAGTTGGTGATGGCAGACCCAAATTTTTAATGACAAATTTACCAATGGGAGATTTTGCGAAAGTTTGATATTGGTCAGTCATGTTTATTATCTCTCATACAAATTAATTTTTGATTGATCTAAAGTTATCCTTTAACTTTAATATGATGTCAGAGACTTATATTTCAATAGATCCATCAGTTTCTTATTCATCATACTTGAGATACTTTATGGATGTCTTGACCTGAGCGCATTCTCTAATGTCATTGGAGTCAATTCAGGCTATAGTCAACTATGCTAATGTAGCACACAATAAGATGATCAATTTGCTTGGAAAAGCCTTATGAGCAAAACAACTCAAGAAAATCCAACAGTCGAAAAATCTGCCACAGAAAATGTGTCAAAACCATCAACACGTAGCAAAACGAACACCACTGCTTCTGTTGATAGCAAAACTTCGAAAACACCGCGTACGCGTACGACATCTCCTCGTAGCAAAAGTACCACTCAAAAACAAACAACTTCTGAACCTATTACACCGTCTTCTGTTCAACAGGATAAAATTATGAGCCAAAACACTGTTCGCCGCGTTGCTATTATTGGCGGTAACCGTATTCCATTCGCACGTTCAAATGGTGCGTACTTTACTGCGTCAAACTCAGATATGTTTACTACAGCATTAAATGGTCTTGTTGAACGTTTTAATCTTCAAGGGAAACGTCTAGGTGAAGTGGTTGCGGGTGCTGTGCTGAAACACAGTCGTGATTTTAATATGACTCGTGAATGTGTACTCAATACTGCCCTTGCACCAGAAACCCCAGCTTACGATATTCAACAAGCCTGTGGTACAGGTTTACAAGCAGCATTCTTAGTGGCAAATAAAATTGCACTCGGTCAAATTGAAGTCGGTGTTGCAGGTGGTGTAGATACCACATCGGATGCGCCAATTGCATTTGGTGACGGTTTACGTAAAGCGTTGCTTGAACTGAACATTGCTAAAACGGGTAAAGACCGTATTAAAGCTTTGACTAAAATTAATGTTAAAGATTTAATGGATGCACCCAAAAATGGTGAACCGCGTACTGGTCTTTCTATGGGTGATCATCAAGCAATTACAACGCTTGAATGGGGAATCTCTCGTGAAGCACAAGATGAACTTGCTGCATCTTCACATCAAAAAATGGCAGCGGCTTATGAAGAAGGTTTCTTCGATGACTTAATTACACCATTCTTAGGTTTAGAGCGTGACAACAACCTACGTGCTGATTCTTCAGTTGAAAAACTAGCGAAGTTAAAACCTGCATTTGGTAAAGGCGATGCGCGTACTATGACTGCAGGTAACTCAACGCCACTGACTGATGGTGCATCATGTGTACTTTTAGCGTCTGAAGAATGGGCAAAAGCCAATGGTCACGAAGTTTTAGCATACCTAAGTTTCCAAGAAGCGGCTGCTGTTGATTTTGTTGAGAAAAAAGAAGGTTTGTTGATGGCACCTGCTTATGCAGTGCCACGTATGCTTGAACGCGCAGGTCTGAAACTGCAAGATTTTGACTATTACGAAATCCATGAAGCATTTGCATCTCAAGTACTCTCTACCCTGAAAGCGTGGGAAGATCCGAAATTCTGTAAAGAACGTTTAGGCTTAGATGCGCCATTAGGTTCAATTGACCGTGCAAAATTAAACGTAAAAGGTTCATCTCTTGCTGCAGGTCACCCATTTGCGGCAACCGGTGGTCGTATTATCGCAACGGCGGCAAAACTTCTTAGCCAGAAAGGCTCAGGTCGTGTACTTGTATCGATCTGTGCGGCTGGTGGTCAAGGTGTAACGGCAATTATTGAAAAATAATCGATCACTTAGAGCAAAAAAAAGCCCCTTATAAAGGGGCTTTCTTGTGCAACATCGTAAGTTATGTCTTAAGTCAACATGGTCACTGCTTTTAATAAAAGAACCCCACCTAATGATAAAACCCCATTATTCATAAAGTGAATCAGCAAGACATGCCAAATATTCCGTGTCCATATATAAATAAGATTCAAAAATAGTCCTGCAACCATAAAGCTTGAGGTCGCAATAAGATCTCCACCGAAATTATGGTAATGAATAAGTCCAAACACAATTGAGTTCAAAAGCACAACGACAACTCTAAATAAAATATTTGGAATAAATAACTTATGCAACAAAGTATATCTAAAGACAATGTCTTCAATCAGCGCCATAAATAATGGACCAAAAGAAATAAATAATAGAGTGAAAAATGCAATAGATTGAGGATCTATACTTTTTTCAAAATTTTCACTCGTTGCTGATATAGGCAAAATTGATTTGGTTAAGCTAATCACCACCTGCAATAAAACCGCACCAACGATCACTACTCCCCAAGATTTCCATTTGGCTTGATTAAAATAAAACCAATGTTCGGTCAACATTCTTTTATAAATGACGCATAGAATTAAAAAGAGAATTCCTCTAAAAAGACTATCCGCAATGGCAATATTCATTTGATCTGTAAAGATCAAACTTGCTAGCCATGCATTGATAAAAATCAAAGGAATGAGCAACAAGGCAAAGCTATCTTTAAGCTGCCAACTGATTTGATTTGGAAAATTTTCAGCGCGTACGATTTCTTGAAATTTCATTATTCTCAATCTTCATTATTCAATTCATTTTATGACGAGACTATAAAATCTCAGCATCGTTTTAACACAGCTCAAATTCAAGAAAGCAACCTGCACTACTTAGATACTAAGCTTTTATGTCCTTAGGATTGATACCTAATTTTTCCTCAATCAAGTCATAGCACCACTGAAAGATAAAGGTATAAAACAAAATACCGGTGGTCAAAGCCAAGTCCAACATAATGGCATCGAGCAAAGATAAATTTAATGCATAAGCAATCATTGGAATGGTCGCAAGCATTAAGCCCCCTTCGAAACCAATCGCATGCAAAATACGAATCGGAATGGTTCTTTTAAATTGATACTTCCTTTCTACCTTTTCAAAAAAGATATTAAAAATCATATTCCAAATCACCGAGGTGACAGCCATGATCACGCCAAGTAAGCCCGTCACTTCCATCGGTTCATCAAAAATTTTACCGAGAAGAATCGCAATGATGACCAATAAAATGATTTCATAGCTCAATGCATGAATCATCCTTCTTTTGGTAATCAACATGTCTTTCACTCTATTTACGATAAGTTGCCGCTATAATATTTCCAAAAAAATGAATGATCGAGTTAGAATCTATCAATATTTTTGACAGTTTATATTTAATAAAAATGAATATTAGCCAAGAACAGCTCATCGTATTTAAAACAGTCATGGAAACTAAATCCTTCTCTGCGGCTGCCCGAAAACTCGGCAAGGTTCCTTCGGCGGTGAGTATGAGCATTGCTAATCTTGAAATTGATTTAGATTTAAATTTATTTGACCGTAGTGGACGTGAACCTCAAGCCACAGCCCATGCCAAAGTTTTGTTTGAAAAGACTGAACAATTGTTAATTGAAATGAATCAATGGAAACAATATGCCCGTGCGCTGAGCTCAGGCTTAGAATCGGAATTAAATATCGTCGTGGTTACAGAGTTGATGCATACCCGATGGACTGATTATGTGGTGTTACTTGAGCAAGAATTTCCTGAGCTACACGTCAATGTATTTAGTGCACCGCAGGAAGATGCACATCAATTATTATTTGACGGTCATGCACAACTGGCATTTATGTTTGAACGTGAACAACTCGAAGCGCGAGAACAATTTGTTGAGTTAAAAAAGGAAGTTTTGGTTGCTGTTGCTGCCAAGCAACATGCTATGAGTCAACTACACACGGTCAGTTATGAAGAATTGGTCAAGAATCGGCAAATTGTAGTTGCAAGTCGAGACCGTGAGATTCAACCTGAATTACTGTTTTCTAAAATCTATTGGCGCACCGATAATCACCATTCCGCTTGTAGCATGATTAAACGTGGACTCGGTTGGGGTGTTCTACCGCTTGAAATGCTCAACGAACAACCTGAACTCAAACGTAATTTAAAAGTACTGGAATTGTCTGATTTCACGCCTAAGTTTGAATATTATGTCGATTTGGTGTGGAGTAAAGAAAATAACTTGGGTAAAGCTGCTCATTTTTTGATTAATCATGCACGAAATTTAAGAAAATAATCTGATTCACACCTCAAATCTAGCCTGAAATGCTTTTGGAATAGCTGCTTTGTGTTATAAAAGAATGCATAAGTAATAACCTAAGAACTAGATGCAAATGACTGCGAACGCCTTAAACCAACTTAAAAAATTAACCACCATTGTTGCTGACAGTAGTGATCTTGCTGCGATTGAAAAATTTCGTCCTTTGGATGCCACCACCAATCCATCATTGATTACAGCAGCTGCCAATCAAGCTGAAAATAAAACCCTTATTGAAGATGCTTACACTCAAGCCAAAAAAGAAGGCTATGCGGCAGATGCCTTGATTGAACGTACCATTGATATTTTAACCGTCAAATTTGGTGTCGAAATTTTAAAATTGATTGAAGGTCGCGTGTCGACTGAAGTGGATGCTGCGTTATCTTATGATACTGAAGCGACGATTGCGAAAGCCAAAGAACTGCTTGCACTGTATGCACAATATGGCATTCCATCTGATCGTATCTTGATTAAAATCGCCTCAACTTGGCAAGGTATTCAAGCTGCAAAAGCATTAGAAGCGGAAGGTATTCATACCAATTTAACGCTATTATTTGGTTTACACCAAGCCAAAGCCTGTGCAGATGCTAAGGTGACTTTAATTTCCCCATTTGTCGGTCGTATTTTAGATTGGTACAAAAAAGCAGAAAATGTTGATGCTTACCCAATTGAGAAAGATCCCGGTGTTTTATCTGTGAAGCAGATTTACTGTTTCTATAAACAGCACAATATTAAAACTGAAATTATGGGCGCGAGTTTCCGTAGTGTCGATCAAGTATTAGGCTTAGCGGGCTGTGATTTACTGACTGTTGCTCCAAATCTTTTAGCAGAACTTGAGCAAGACCATCGGGAAGTCATTGCACAATTGTCTACAGAACATGCGCATGCCCATACTGAACATCCGCATACTGCAATGGATCAAGCAACCTTCAAAGCTGAACTAGAGCATGATTTAATGGCATCACAACTTTTACAATCGGGTATTGATGGCTTTATTAAAGCGCGTGAGCAATTGTCTACGCTCTTGCGTCAATCCTTTGGTGTAGATGCCGAAATTAAGGCTTAAGTCCAAGATTCAGAAAAAGCCGATGTTGCTATAATGTGACATCGGCTTTGTTATAAATGAGTATTTTGTGTTTGGGATTGCGGATTTAACGACTTTTATCATTGGTACAACGTTAATCGTAATGCTTCCCGGACCCAATTCACTGTATGTGATGTCTATTGCTTCGCGATTCGGCATTAAAGCGGGTTATATCGGCGCTTTAGGCGTTTATACCGGCGATACTATTTTAATTTTGCTGACTGCATTGGGTGCAGCTTCGGTATTGCATACATTCCCATTTGTGTTTATTGCGCTGAAAATTATTGGTGCAATCTATTTAAGTTATTTGGGCATCAAACTCATGATTGCCGCCTATCACACACTGAAATCTGCACATCGAGCCGCAGATCCATTGGCTCCAACGGAATCGATAACACTGGCAGACATCAAACCTTATCGTACCGCTTTAACCATTAGTGTGCTGAACCCAAAAGCGATTCTGTTTTATTTATCTTTCTTTGTACAATTTGTCGATCCAACGTATGACTATCCTGCATTAACCTTCTTTTTATTAGCCATCGTGCTGCAGTGCATCAGTATGGCGTATCTATCCATTCTGATTTTTTCAGGTATGAAACTCGCGTCTTACTTTAATCAAAACTATAAACTGACCGCGGCAGGTGTCGCAGCTGTGGGTATTTTGTTCTGTGGTTTTGGTCTGAAATTAGCAAGTTCAACGCTCTAACGCTTTCACCACACTGATGATTTGGAATCAGTGTGGTTTTTAGAATTTACGTCTTCGCTTCGTTCGCGATTTTATTGTCAAAGAAACAGCTGAATCGCTCAAAGCAGCTGTTTCTCATGCTGCTTAATAGGCAGTTTTCTTCAGAAATTGAATCGTCTGTTCAAAGGTTTTTTGACTAGCTTCTTTACTCATCAGAAATTGATATTCATGAAATAAAATTTCTTTTGAGTCTGGGTAAAACAAACTTGTGACAGGAATTCCATACTCACGTAGTTTTTCTACAAAGGGATAAGACTGACTTTCGGTTAAAAAGTCTTTATTGCCGCCACTGATCAAAACCGAAGGATAATGAGCACTTAAATGTTGGCTCGGTGAAATGCGGGCTAGAAATTTGTGATCATCTTTACGCTCACCGGTATAAGCCTGCACTAAATTTAAGATTCCCCACTCCAAAAGTTTAATTTCAGTCGGTGCAGATTCAACAAAGCTGACTAAATCATAAATCCCACAATGCAAAATCAGACCTCTTAGCTGCTTGGGTTGAATACTCACCTTAAAATCTTCTGAAGTGGCATAATTGGGTGTGGTGAGCAAGGCAGCATAATGACTTGCCATATTTGCCCCTGCTGAATCACCAGCCAAAAATAAAGCATTGGCATCCACATGATAATCCGCTGCATGCTGACTAATATAAGCAAGTGCCTGATCAATTTGTTGTAATTGCGTTGGATAAATATGCTCAGGTGCCATTTGGTATTCGACTGAAATGACATTATAACCTTGCTGAGCCAGCATTTTATAATAACCGCTGCCATGCTCTTTTGAACCTGAAATCCAGCCACCGCCATGAATCCACACAATAGTCGGTCTTAAGCCAAGTTCAGCAATATTTTCTGGTTGATATAAATCAAAACTGAGTTTGGGTTGATCTTGATATACAATATTTCTGGTGACCAATACATTTTGAGGTGCGCCCTTTTCAATCATTTTTTGTTGAATATCAGTTGAAAAGTTAAATACACCTGCGATCACTTTGCTGTTTTTGACATGACTTTGACAGGCGCTGAGCAAGATTGCACAGCAGATAAAAGTACAGAGTTTAGAAATGAGTTGAGTCATAATGCAACGACTAAATAAGGATTATCGACATTTTAAAAGGTTTCTAAGCAAGTTGATATCTTCAGCTTCTAACTCCACAATAATTTGCAATACCTAAGTAAATCGGTCAAATTTATTTGCCAATAAGCGCACAATTTATAAATAATTTTTCGGTATTTTCAAAAAATACATTATTTTTTCTCATTTTTGCAATTGAACCCATGTGGGCGCTGTGTTATCAATAAATCTAGGGTTTATTTTAATAACAGCGGAGTATCATCCATGGCACATCAACATATTTTAGTCCCTGTGGACGGTTCACAAATTTCTTTCTCAGCAGTGCGTCAAGCGGCTGAACTTGCCAAAGCTTTTAACAGTAAACTCCTCCTGATCAGTCTCATTGCTGAAAACCCATTTGACAATGCCGATTTTTATTATTCTTCATCCATTATGAAAGAATATTTCGTTCAAGCGCATGCCAATGCAGAAGCTGCTTTAAAACAAGCCAAAGACATTACGGATGCTTTGGATGTGGCAACTGAAACACGCATTGTGACGGGCTTAGTGAATGCCGAAACAATTGCCCAAACTGCCCAACAAAATCAAACGGATCTCATTGTGATCGGCTCACACGGTCGCAAAGGTTTCCAAAAAATGATTTTAGGCAGCTTTGCACAAGATGTATTAGCACAAACTGAAATTCCTGTTTTAGTGATTAAAAAATAAAGACAACTAACGCACCTGAGGGTGCGTTTTTTATGCTGTACAGCATGATCTATCTGCCTCATAAATCAAGGAAGCAACATGAA
Organism: Acinetobacter wanghuae; assembly: GCF_009557235.1. NCBI lineage: Bacteria > Pseudomonadati > Pseudomonadota > Gammaproteobacteria > Moraxellales > Moraxellaceae > Acinetobacter > Acinetobacter wanghuae. The sequence goes on from NZ_CP045650.1 coordinate 1,603,655, forward strand.
TAATTATGAACACATTTTAGTGGCGATTGATGAATCTCCTATTTCTTACGCTGCAGCCGAACACGCGCTTGAACTTGCTACAGCATTCAAAAGTAAAGTGACTTTGCTCAGCGTTATTGCGGTTGATCCTTTCGTCGGTGTGGATTTTTATAAAATTGCGCCTGCAATTACCGAGCATTTTATGAAAGCCGAAGAAAATGCTTTAGCGCGCTTAAATGAATTAAAACTCAGTTTTGAGCGTAATGACATTCCAGTACAGACAAAAGTTGTTCATGGCGTATCTCCCTCTGAGGGTATTTTAAATACTGTGCTCAGTGATGGAATTAGCGTGGTATTCATGGGTTCGCATGGACGTACAGGCTTAGAAAAAGCCGTTCTTGGTAGTGTGGCGCAGAATGTATTAAACAAAGCCAAGGTACCCGTTTTTATTATTAAGCAATAAAAAAAGCCTGTCAGATGACAGGCTTTTTTTAACGAATCTTTTGATTTAACTCATTTAAGAAGATTTCAGCTTCAAGCTGCGAATCAAAGACTTTAATATATTCCGCATTCATTTGTACAGATGATGGTGAATATTGCAGCTTCATTTCAAATAAGTGACTTGAGACATTTTTGCTAATTTGAACTGAGATAATATGCTGCGAATTAAGATAAAACCCATCTTCGATTTTGACTAACATTCCACTGACCTAATATTTTGAACACATTTGACTTCATTCAGCTATAAGGTGATGAAGTAACGTCACGTATCGTGATCAAGCTAATCTACAGGAAAATGTGATGAATTTGGCGTTCGTTACATTTTAAATGCTAAAAACGCAATCAGCTATTAGTCTAGCTGAATAATAAAAAACCGAATGATCAGATCATTCGGTTTTCGATTTAGTTTATAACTGCTTTAAACGCTCAGCATACTGCTCAAGGTTTCAGAGACATTTTTCGATTTTACAATCGGTTTTAAGGCTTCGAGTTGTGCTTTCACTTCGCTGCGTTGTGGTTCTGCTAGCGTATACCAACGTGATAGGACTTGAAGTAAACGAGAGCCTACGATTGGGTTTTTCTCGTCTAGGTATTTGGCTAAATCAATAAAGTGCTGAACACCAAAGCTCCACGTATTGACTGGATTTGCGTTTAAACCACCACTTACCGCACGGATACGATTCGGTACACCCAAATCATAATCAGGATGTGAGGTTAAATAGGCAATGGTTTCAGCATCAGCTTTTGGATGTGCTGCCTGAATCATAAACCACTGATCCATCGACAACGCTTCATCTTTAAAGCGTAAGTAAAAATCAATTAAGGCTTTTTCAGCTTGCGGTGCATCATTCCACACTAAGACGCGTAATGCACCTAAACGCTCAGACATATTTGCCGTATTTTTAAATTGCTGCTCAGCCAGTTCAAATGCAGACTCATCACCTTGACGTGCAATCATCGTTAGCATGATATTTTTTAATGCACGTGTACCCATCGCTTGCGAGAAATCAGCTTGCGATTTCGGATCAAGACTTAAGTAAATCTCTTTCGCCTGTGCACCAAATGCACGCGCTAAGGTATCTAACAGTGCATTACGCTTTTCTTGAATCACTTGCGGTTGATAGTCAGCATCAATACGGCTCGCCAAATACCCTTCTGTTGGCACATCAAATAAGCGTGATACCAATAGTGGATCATGTGCAATCAAGCTTGGCACCGTATTCAGCATTGCTTGAATATAGATATCTGCTGGATGATCATTCAATAAAATACGATCAAGCAAAGTTTGGGTCGCTTGCCACTGGTTAAAACCATTGGTTTCATGTTGTAGCAAGAACGCGAGTTCTTCATCTGAATAGTTAAATTCAAGATTCACAGGCGCAGAGAAGTTACGTAGCAATGACACCACTGGTTTCGATGTCACATCTGTAAATTCAATCGTAGCGGCATCTTGATCAAACAGATATACGCCATCTTTTACGCCATTTTCAAACAGGCTTTCACAATTGAGGCTCAGTTGCTCACCTGAATGAGCATCAAATAATGCCAATGCCACAGGAATTGGCACTGCTTTTAGATTTGGATATTTTGGATGTGTTTTCAGGCTTTGTTTCAAGCTTAAACGATAAGTTTGTTTAGCCGCATCGTACTCACCCTGAGCTTCAAGCTTTGGCGTGCCCGGTTGGTTATACCAAATCAAGAATGCAGATAAATCAACGCCTGAACCTGCTGTCAATGCTGCGACCCAATCTTCAACCGTCACTGCTTGACCATCATGACGGCGGAAATATTCATCTGTGCCTGCGCGGAATTTTTCTTTGCCAAGCAAAGTCGCCATCATGCGGTTAATTTCCGCGCCTTTTTCATATACGGTTGCGGTGTAGAAGTTATTAATTTCTACAAAATGATCAGGACGTGGTGGATGTGACAAAGGACCTGAATCTTCAGGGAATTGATGTGCTTTAAGCACGGCAACATCATCAATACGTTGCACTGCAGCCGACTGTAAATCTTCCGAGAAAGATTGATCACGAAATACCGTTAAACCTTCTTTTAAGCAGAGTTGGAACCAATCACGGCAGGTAATACGGTTGCCTGTCCAGTTATGGAAATACTCATGCGCAATCACGGATTGAACACGCATAATTGCCGCATCAGTGGTGAATTCTTCATCAGCCAACACACATGACGTATTGAAGATATTGAGACCTTTATTCTCCATTGCACCCATATTGAATGCACTGGTTGCCACGATCATGTAATTGTCGAGGTCATAGGGACGACCATAATGTTCTTCATCCCAACGCATTGAATGCTTGAGTGCTTCCATCGCGATATGACATTTTGGAATATCTTTTTCTTCTGCATAAATTTCTAAAGCGACATTGCGACCTTCAGAAGTGACATATGAATCTTTTAGAACAGCCAAATCCCCAATTACACAGGCAAACAGATACGCTGGCTTTTTGGTTGGATCTTGCCAAGTGGCATAATGACGACCTTCACCTGCTTCACCTTTTTCGATCAAGTTACCATTGGCAAGTAAGACAGGGAATTTTTTGTCTGCTTCAACACGTGTCGTAAACACAGACAAGACATCTGGACGGTCAGGATAGAAAGTGATTTTACGGAATCCTTCAGGCTCGTTTTGCGTTACGAACAAATCACCTGCTGCTTGATACAGACCTTCTAATTGGGTATTTGACTCAGGATGAATTTTAACAATCGTTTCAATGGTGGCTTGATCTGGTGCATTACTAATGACCAATTGCTCAGCATCTAAAACATATTCATTTTCAGCAAGTTGTTTGCCGTTTATTGTAATAGACTGTAATTCTAAGTCACGTCCTAAGAGCACCAAATCGCCCGCTGTTTGACGCTGCATCACCAATTTGGTGCTGACGACAGTATGATCATCAAACACTTGAATATTGAGGTCAATCGTATCCACAAGAAATGAAGGTTTTTGATAGTCTTTTAAGTAAATGGTTTGATCGGCTTCGATCACAGGGTTTGCCGCAATATTCATGTCCTATCCTATTTAACTGTCTGTAACGACATTGTATTTTTCAAATCATACGCCAAGATTTAGGCACTGTCTGCGTCATTGGCTTTTCAAGTTTAATATGGGTATTGATTGCACCAGTTTCAAACCAATTTGTATATTCAAACAGCATTTAACTTTGTATAAGAATGTATATACATTATTTATCAAGCTTTAAGTTCCAACTTTATGTGTAATAAATATATGTTTTTACTTTATAAAATATATTTTCGATGAAAAAATTAAAAATGTGCACGCTTTTTGCTTCATTCAATACACCGTAATACTCTATTCAATGACAACAAAAAAGAATGAGGTGAACCATGTATTTAAAAGAACATATCGTCCGTGTAGAAAATATTAAAATGATGCAAGCACTTGATCACGCCAATATCGACCATAAAGTGATTGCGTTATTCTTAAGTTGTGAAGGCATTGCCTTACAAGCGCATGAAGTGAGTGCCATCTTAAATAGTTATGATGCCCTAGGCACGAAGAAAATTACCTCAAAAAAAGTGCAAGCCATGATTGAAGCCAAACAACTCGGAGAAAATGACGAAACACTGCCGTGCCCTGTTTAACACATACTTTAACTTGAGCTGGATGAAGGGCGACTTCGGTCGCTCTTTTCAATCACAGATATAAATAACGATAAAAAACTGCATCTCGAAATAAAGCTCTCAGGCTGTGTATAATCGAACTCAGATTTACACAAGAGTCGTGACTGTTTATGGTTTTCAATGTCCTGCAAAAACAACTTGATGCAAGTACCTTATGTCCGTACTGTCAGGCAGCAATGTTTTGGGTTGAAGCAGAACAATATGATCAAGAATTCAACTATCATGAATGCAGTCATTGTCAGCATCAAATTCATCAAAATACTAAAAATAATTGTTATTGCGAAAAATGTTTAAGCCAACGTAAAAAGCAATTGAAAGACACGCGCGTCCAAGAAAGCCGTCAACGTGCAAAAAAACAAGATCTTCACCAATTTGAACTGAATCAACTGAGTTTTATCAATAAGCTGTTTCTATTGGCTTTACTTGATGATCAAGTTCAAGAACATATGCAGCATAATGAGTATATCGATTGGGAGGCGGTCAAATATCACCATATTAGCCCGAATTATTTAATGCAAAATGCGTTGGTCAAACGTTTAGTTCGCGATCAGATTTTGATTTATAAAGATGCAAATACCGATCAGCAACATTACTATATTAACGTGCGTTTAGATGGCTACGCTGAACCCAGCCTTTTTAGTATTACCCAACAATTACGACATTGGTTTTATGAAAACCTAAGCATGGGCATTCCATTTAAAGATGCCGATGAAGTGAAAGATGCGTTGTACTTTATGCTGTATCAAGAAGTCATTCAATTTGCGCAATTTTATTGCCGACCGTGGGGCATTCAAATTGCAGGAAATGCCGGTTTTCAAGCCTTTTGTTATCGTCTACTTGATGCCCTTGCTGTGGGACAAATTTACTATTTAGTACAAACAGCGCTTGAATATTTAAATAAACAAAAAGCGTTGCAAGCGCGTAATGAGAATTTCATTAATACCAATTTACTTAAAAAAACTTTGCAGCAATATCGAGAACGCTCCCTTACAGAAAAATGGGAAACATCAACCCTGCCTCGCCCACCCCAAATAATTTTGAGTAAAATGAGCGGGATCTTGTTTTATCGCTTCTTAGGCTACGATGAAAGCATATTTTTCCAACCGGTTTGGCGCTCATGGAAAAAGATTCAGGCACGCTTAACCTTTTATTCCACCAAGCGTTGTATGTACTGCGGCTCAAATGAACTTTCGGTCGAATATGATGCCAGTGATTATGTCAGCTTAAATTGTCGTAATTGCAAACATCAAGACCATTATTTCACACGCTAAGGCTGCACCGCTTACTTAGTGAACGTAACGACCTAAAGCCAAGTTCCATGTGGTTTCAATAATGGTACGCAAATCGAGCAGGCACACGCACACCAAACCTTTACCATTAAAATAATCTGGTACCTGTTGCATGAAGAAGCGAATATGATCATCTGAGCGATTACGCAAACGAATCAATTGATCTGGCGTAACCCGTGGAATAACCGATTGACTGACATAGATACCGCGCCCGCGCTCTTCAACTTGCTTTTTGCGCGATAACATTAGTTTTAAAATATCAATATGCTGTTCGGGAATTTCAACATTATGTCTTGGGAAAAAAAACTGCGAGCGTGAAGCAAATAATGTATAGACTTTAGGTTGCATTAAGGTCGTCACAAACCACAGTGGTATTTTGGGAGAACGCAATCGATAGCGAACAGCAACACGAATCGCAGAACTTAAGGTCAGATTTTTACGGCGATACTCACTGAGTACACCAGCACGTGATGACACTACATAAATAGGCTGGGCATCTAATTCGAGTTTTAAGACGGGAATAATATTTTGCCCAATGAGTTTTCCTTGATGCCAATACTGCACCACAGGCACAGACACCGCATCAACATCATACATATAGTCATAGAGTTCCTCGACTGTAGAACTCGGAAAGATCTGCTGATCGAATGACCAAATATCTTGAAATAACGCATGTTTTTTTTGTGTAGACAATTTTACAAAATCAACAATCGTCTCTGTTATTTTCATAAAACAAGCCCGATACTCAAATTCTGCCCACAATCATTGTGAGACGAAATTACAATGAAACTTGAATACAGGATAATATTCATGTGAATCACATTCAAAGTTTCAGTGCACCCTTACGATCAATAATATGAAGATAATTTAAATAATATTGCACCATCCAATATGAGTTCAATCTCATTATTTTTGAATGATGTATTTAAATTCAGTAGATTGGACACGGTGGTAGCCTACTGGTTCACAGAGTTATTTAAAATAGCGCCCTATTTATACAATACCTTTGTGTAAATTGTAAGCAATTTATTGAAGATATGAAAATGTTGTGCTGCACCATGGATCTATGTTTTGATTTTTTTAGATCTACTTCAGAAAAAAAAGATACTTTACCTTCGATCGTTAGATGAACACCAGTTTAAGTCTAGTACTCGGCTATTAACGAAATAAGCCAGTGTACGTTAATTCATTTCGTGCACGAGCAAACATGAAAGCCGTTATTTTTCAGTTGCTATACTTAATTTGATTCTCACTACACAACTATTAAGCTCAAATTTTCACCAAGATTATATAATCAGGAAAAATAAAAACGTTAAAATACATGACTTATCACGTTATTTTAGATCATGCGATGACACATCATTTTTATAAAATGAGCGTATTCAGTTGTCATCTAAGCATGAAGCAATTACTTAGACATTTAATTCATCGAATGCTGATCTCCTATTCATTCATTTATATTTACATAATCTTACTCAGATATAAGGTATATTTTGGGTATAGGCACTAAACATCTGGACTTTTGATCTTCCTCCCATATCTATCTCATTTAAGCTAAGTCTACTGATTAACATATAAATAAGCTAACTATTGATAAAGATATGTATTAAAAAAAGAATACGTAAATGATCGTCTGAAAGGCGACAACACCTGAAAAAACATCAATTTTTAAGCGCTTAAATCAGATCAGTCTCCTTGACATTGATCTATGTTTTTTATTATATAAATACTTACTTGATAAGGTTCAAATCTAAACATGGGTGCTTAAATTAGATTTGAATCAATGCCCCAACGAGGAGCAAAAAACAATCAAAAATAATACTTGAATTTTATATGAACATTTTCATAAAATGATGGCAACTTAAAAAAATAAATAAAAGGAAAAACCCATGACTAAAAAATATGCGAAATTTTTACCAAACACCGATAATTTCACCTTGGAAAACTTTCCTTATTATTGGATTACCCAAGTACATGCGCAATATGTACTAAACGTCGATCATGCGCTTAAAAAGTATGGTGTTGATAACTCTCGTCGCCGTATTTTGTTAGCGCTAAAGTCCAAACCCAATGCCAGCGTGTCAGATTTATCTGAAATGATGGTCTCAAAAATGTCGACCACCACCAAGATTGTCTACCGTTTAAAGGATGAAGGCTTAGTACAAACCTATTCTTGTGAAGATGATGCACGTATCACGCGCGTTGTGCTCACTGAAAAAGGTCATGAAATGGCTTATAAGATTAATGATTTAACCAATATTGTATTGGAACAATCATTCGAAGGCTTAACACCTCTTCAAATTGAAAAAACCATGGAAAGTCTGCGTCATATTTTCAAAAATCTCGCGCGCTAAATGTATAAAAACTAAAGATCGAAGAATGACATTTGAGGCGTCACTTTTTCGATCTTTGGTTTTGGCACATGTGAACATTCATATTGTTCTACAGGAAAACCTTCTATAAATGGGTGGATCTCTGGGCTTTTCCAACTGAGCCACTCATCTAATCTTTCATGCGGAATCACAATCACTGAGCGCTTTATATCACCTGAGCCATGAAACTCCCGCATCATCGGATGGTCAATCGCATCCATCGTAATCATTGCCGCTGAACGAACAATTTCATCACCTATACGTACAATTTCATACAGTGCTGCAATAAAAGTCACCTGCTCATCTTGACGCCTAATACCCCAACGTTGCGGCTTATGGTCAATATATTTTGACTCATAAAATTCAGTCACTGGAATAACGCCGAATTTACATTTTATGGTTGCATCTGCAAACGTTGGCTTTTGTAATAAAGTTTCATTTCGAGCATTATAGGTTTTGGTACCCATGCTTTTATCCTCTGCCCATTTCGGAATAAAACCAAAATTGACCAAACGCCATTCCAATCCAAGCTCAGATTTAAATAAAAGTGGCGTTTGATAATTTGGATACACTTCATCTGGATAGTCAAATGGAATGTCGGGAAGATTCGAAGCTTTAAGTTGCGTAAGCGTCAACGGTTTAAAATTAGCACACATAACAGCCCACAATCGCGAGAAATCATACGCTGATTATACTGCGCGATATGCTCTGAAATGTATGCATTCATTAATCACGCTAAATTCTTAGTTCGGAATGGTCAGCCAATGCGTACGGGTAAATTCCTCAAAAATCCAGCGTCCATTAAAGCGCCCAAGTCCTGAATTTTTCTCACCACCAAATGGTGCATTGGCATGATCCGCAACGCTAATACTATTAATATGTGTCATACCCATATCAAGCTTTGCCGCAAAATCTGTACCACGTTCGATATTTGAAGTACACACTGCACTCGACAGTCCAAAGCGTGTATTGTTGGCAATATCTAATGCATGCTGCTCATCATTGACTTTAATAATCGGTAGAATCGGACCAAAACTTTCTTCTTGTGCGATCTCAAAATATGGATCGACATGGGTGAAGATATGCGGTGCAACTACATTGCCCTCGATGCCACCGTCATAAATTAATTCTGCGCCGAGTGCGTGAGCATGCTGAATAATCTCACGGTGTTTTTGTACTTGCCCTTGATTAATAATTGGACCAATAATGGTATCTGCTAAGCTTGGATCACCGACCGCTATGGTTTTCACACGTGCTAATAATTTCTCAATATAAGCATCATGAATTGAAGCATCAACAATGACACGATTGGTACTCATACAAATTTGACCTTGATGCATAAAACGTCCCATGACGGTGAATTCAACAGCTAAATCTAAGTTTGCATCATCTAAAATAACTAAGGGTGCATTGCCACCCAGTTCAAGTGCTAGACGTTTAATGCGTGAACTTGCCAAAGCTTTACTCCCCACGCCCTGACCCACTTCGGTCGACCCTGTAAATGAAATCATTTTTGGGGTCGGATGCTCAACAAAGTAGTCGCCAATTTCGGAACCTGAGCCAACCACAACATTCAGCACACCGTTAGCCAGCCCTGCTTCTTCAAACAATTTCCCCAATAATGTTCCACCCGTCACTGGTGTATCACTGGCAGGCTTAAGTACAACTGAATTACCACAAGCAATCGCTGTCACGACTGAACGCATTGATAAATGAAATGGGAAATTCCAAGGGCTAATCACCGCAATCACACCCAATGGCTTTCGTAACACTAAACTCTTTCGGGATGGATCTTTACTGACTAATTCTTCGGTTTTCAGTTGTTCGGGAAAATTGAGACTTTCTTGAATAATCCCCAAAGCTGCATCGACTTCAATGTTGGCTTTAAAACGGGTACTGCCCGATTCCATAATCAACCAATCGATGATTTCTTTACGGCGACGCTGAATGACTTCAAGCAGATTTTGAATGACCAATTGTCTGCTCTGTACACTCGCCAAAGCCCCTTGCTCAAAACTATCCAAGGCAGCAGTATAGGCAGCATCCACATCTTCGGTATTGGCGGCCTGCAAAGTAAAGATTTCATCTTGAGTAAAAGGATTCAGATTACGAATCGTTTTTCGCGACTGTCCGAGCTGCCATTGTCCAGCAATATATTGTAAATCAAGATTCTGATAGGTCATGTATTGTCCTTAACTACGTTTTCATTCTTACAGTTACTTTATCAGATGATTTTGGCTTGAAGCATTCGTGCGACGAATTGTTACGCTTTTACATTCAATATTAATCTTATAAATAAAACCCATAAAAAAAGCGCCCGAAGGCGCTTTTTCAAAACTTACAGATTAGTCACCTGTATAGCCTTTTAATTTTAAACGTGCTGCATGTAGAAGCGGCTCTGTATAACCTGCAGGCTGCTCACCACCTTTGAAGATCAAATCAGATGCTGCTTGGAATGCAATATTATTGTCAAAGTCATTCGACATTGGCGTGTAAAGTGGATCATTGGCATTTTGCTCATCCACAATTTTCGCCATACGCTGCATGACTTCTTCGACTTGCGCGCGAGTCACAATACCATGACGTAACCAGTTCGCCACGTGCTGTGAAGAAATACGTAAGGTTGCACGGTCTTCCATTAGACCCACGTTGTTGATATCAGGCACTTTCGAACAACCCACACCCAAGTCAACCCAACGTACCACATAACCCAAGATACCTTGACAGTTATTTTCTAACTCTTTGAGTTTTTCTTCTTCTGTCCAGTTGGTGTCTGTTGCAAGTGGTGGTGTTAACAAATCATCAAGTGACAACGCTTCAGTCGAAAGCAATTCTTGCTGACGATTTGCCACATTAATTTGATGGTAATGAATCGCGTGAATAACCGCACCTGTTGGTGATGGTACCCATGCACAGCTTGCACCCGCTTCAGGATGTTCAGTCTTGGTTTTGTACATATCAAGCAACATATCTGGTTTTGGCCACATGCCTTTACCAATTTGTGCTTTACCGCGTAGACCCGTTTGTAAACCGATCATCACGTTACGGTTTTCGTACGCTGGGAACCAGATTTGACCTTTCACTTCGCCCTTACGAACGAATGGACCTGCTTCCATAAAGGTATGAATTTCGTCACCCGTACGGTCCATAAAGCCCGTGTTAATGAAGATAGTGCGATCTTTCGCTTGTGCGATACAGTTCTTCAAGTTTACAGATGTACGACGTTCTTCATCCATGATCCCGATTTTGATCGATTTTGCAGGTAAGCCAAGTGCTTGTTCTGCACGCTCGAATAATTCCACTGCAAATGCCACTTCTTCAGGACCATGCATTTTCGGTTTAACCACATACATCGAACCTTGGCGTGAGTTCTTGATGGTGTTTTCACCGCGAATGTCGGCAACAGTCAATAATGGTGTCACCAATGCATCCATGATGCCTTCATAAATCTCTGCACCATCCACAAGGATTGCAGGATTCGTCATCAAATGACCCACGTTACGAAGTAACATCAATGAACGACCGTGAACTTTGGTTTCACCACCTTCCAAGTTTTTGAAAGTACGGTCTTGGTTCAATTTACGCGTAACGGTTTTGCCATTTTTCTCGATTGATTCTTCAAGCGTACCGCGCATTAAGCCTAACCAGTTACGGTAGCCTTCTACTTTCTCTTCAGCATCAACCGCTGCAACCGAGTCTTCTAAATCTTGAATGGTCGTTACCGCAGCTTCAAGCACAACGTCTTTTACGCCAGCAGCGTCTGTTTGACCAATGGCGCTTGCCGGATCAATTTGGATGATTGCATGTAGCCCATTATTTTTAAGAACAACTTCTGTTGGTGCAGAAGCTTCACCGTTATAACCGACAAATTTAGATGCATCTGCAACCGTTGTTGTAGAACCATCTTTAAAGGTTACAACGAGTGCATTGCCTTCAACGGCATATTTTGTCGCATCAGCATGTGAACCATTTGCTAATGGGAACGTTTCATCTAAGAAGTTTTTCGCAAATGCGATAACTTTTTCGCCACGTTTCGGGTTATAGCCTTTGCCTTTTTCTGCGCCATCTTCTTCAGAGATCACATCAAAGCCGTAAAGCGCGTCGTACAATGAACCCCAACGTGCATTTGCTGCATTTAGGCAGTAACGCGCATTACGTACTGGCACAACCAACTGTGGACCTGCCAACAGCGCAATTTCTTCGTCGACATTTTCAGTGGTAATTTGGAAATCTTCTACTTCTGGTAATAAGTAACCAATTTCAGTCAAGAAAGCTTTGTAAGCTTGTAATTCAAATGTGTTATTGCGGTGCCATTCATCGATTTTGGCTTGAATGTCATCACGCTTAGCCAAAAGTGCTTTATTTTTAGGGCTAAGATCAACAACGACTTGTTCAAAGTTTTTCCAGTATGTTTCGCTGTCTAAACCAGAACCTGGTAATGCTTCATTTTCGATAAAATCGTAAAGTTCTTTAGCAATCGCTAACTTGCCTTTTTGAATACGTGCAGTCATTGTCTTTCCTGATATTGCTACTTTTTATACAAGAGTTTCTAGTATACTGATTAAAATCTAGCTGAATAGTACTATCACATTGCTAAATAGTGATCATTTTTTATTAAGCAACTACCCTCATAGTCACACAATAACTTCAAATCACAAATATGTAGTCATTCATCTGCTAAATACCCTCATGACAGTGTATAAAGATTTTGAAATGTAGAAATTAGACTTAAGTTCAGATTTTCGAATAATAAATACATATTTTTATGAGCATTGTCATTCTTTATGCTTAATTAAGCCACGATTTGACAAAAATGTCGATTCGGCACACATCTCATAGCATAAAAAAACGCTGGAACATTCCAGCGTTTTATTTTTACTCTGTATCGCTTTTGGCAAGCTTTTCAATCAGCTTATGTTCAGAATTGAGATATTCATCAGACTGCATCTCTAGAAGACGTGAACGCGTGCGTTCAATTTCAAAGGCTAATTTTTCACCTTTATAAATATCAATAATATTATCCTCTGAGGTCAACAGTAGTTTTACGCCACGGTCATAAAATTCATCGACCAAATAAATAAAGCGTCGTGTGCCATCGTTAATATAATCGGTTAAGTGCGGCACATTGCTGACCAAGACCGTATTATAAATATTTGCGATCTCAATAAAATCTGCAGGACTGCGAGGTTTTAAGCACAGTTCTGAAAATTCACACCATAAAACATCTTCTGTATGTGAAACCGTTTCAACAATACGATTATTAATGATAATGGGTTCTTGAGATTGGGTTTGACTCATGGTCAATGCGCTATAACGCTCTGCCATCCAATTCTTATGTTCATGCGTCAGTGGGAACTTAAACAATTGTGCTTGCTTTAAGACACGTAGACGATAATCCACACCCGCATCCACATTTAAAATAGTGCAGTTTTGTTTCACCAATTCAATCGTTGGCAAAAAACGATCGCGATGAATGCCATTTTTATATAAACCATCTGGCGCGATATTGGATGTTGCAATTAACGTAATGCCGCGTTCAAACAATTTTTGAAATAAATCACTTAAGATCATCGCATCGGTGACATTCGATACAAAAAACTCATCGAAACAGATCACCACGGCTTCTTTATAAATCTGATCTGCAACCATATCCAAAGGATTACGCTGACCCGAGAGCTTATTCAATTGTTTATGCACATGCTGCATAAAGTGATGAAAATGCATCCGAGTCTTACGACGAAATGGAATAGAATCGTAAAACTGATCCATTAACCATGTTTTACCACGACCAACACCGCCCCACATATACACACCTTGTGGCGCAGTTTGACGACGGAAACGACGAAAGGCTTTCTTAGACGCTTTAAATCGTTGAATGAGTTCTACCCAAACACGGTTTAACTCTTGCACTGCAATCGCTTGCGCTTCATCTGGCATAAACTGACCTGATGACAATGCTTGTGCATAACGATCTGCCGGTGATAAAGGATTAAAAGCTGTACTGTGCTGTGAATTTAAGTCGGACATAAGATTGGATACTTTTCTGGATCAATTTCATTATAGCGAACATTTATGTGCAAACTATAACACTTTGGGTGTACTACATTTTCAAGGTTGAGTTATTTAAAATACTGACGCGGACTCTGCCCAAACCAACGTTTAAAGGCATGATTAAAAGCCGCAGGTTCCGAATAACCGAGTAATTCTGCAATCATTTCAATCGAATATTGTTTATATTCAATCATACGCAGTGCTTTATCTTTAATGATTTCTTCACGGATTTGCTTATAACTGGTGCCCAGTTGTTGTAACTGATGACGCAAAGTACGTTCAGGCACATTCAAAGCTTGAGCTGTTTCCGCCATGCTTGGCATGAGACCACTTTGTAACTCTAAATAATCATGTACACGTTGCAATAGACTCGGTACATCTTCGTCTTCGTTTAAGCGCTCTAATTCCGCGATACATTTTTTTTCATAAATAGCAAAAGTAATGCTGTCTGCTGACGGAATTTTGACATTTAAAACAGCTTGATCAAACCAAAAAGCCGCGCGAGGTGCATCGAATTCAACATGCGTTCCATAATAGTCATGGTATTGTTTTAAATCAGCCGCATTGTCAGGATATTGAAATGGCAATTCAATGTTTAACTCAGGTGCAGGCAAGCCCATCATTTTATAAAGGTCACCAATAAACTTAAACGTGCCCGAAATTTCAGATTGTGCCATCAAGACACTCAGCTCATCGGTTAAATTTTTGGGGGTGTAGCACAATGCAATTTGATGTTGTTTAAACTCGAGGGATAACTCACCCGTTAAATGCGTGAGTTGCTGAAAGCGAATCCCTTCATTTAAGGCATGCCGAACAGTTGGACTGGTGACCAAAAGCATGAGTAAAGGTCCATACCCCGCCAAAGCATAATGTTGCCCAACAAATAAACCTTTGAGTGGCTCAATGCCATCACCGACCACTTTCAGAACATCATGCTCAAGGCTTGGATGAATAATGGAACTCGGATCAAGTGCATCGACGCGCAATCCAATGCTTTGTAATTTTTGATCGACATCAATACCGGCTTTACGCATACCTTGAATTAAATAAATAAGACTCAGAATCGATCGCTTCATTACACATTACATTCATTATTTTTCAATAGTTGTACTATAAATTTAAGCGAACTACTATTGCCGTTTTGATCAATTTTTGCGTCAGTTCAATCATGTTGAAATCATCACAATTACACTAGGCTTAAACGAGACAAAGCTAGGATGGCGAAAATGAATAACAACACATCAAATCATCAACAGACAAAAATTGCCATTATTGGTGCAGGATTTGGCGGTATTGCCATGGCAATCCGTCTGCAACAACAAGGCATAACGGACTTTATTATTCTTGAAAAAGCCAGTGACTTTGGCGGTACATGGCGTGAAAATCGTTATCCTGGTGCTGCATGCGATGTGCAATCACACATGTATTCGCTTTCTTTTGCACCAAAATCGGACTGGTCAAAACGTTATGCCGAAGCACCTGAAATTTTCGCTTATATTCAGGACTTGGTCAGCCGTTTTAATATTCGTGCATTTACCCGTTTAAATACAGAAGTACACAGTGCACATTATGATGAGCAAAACTGCCAGTGGCATTTAAATCTGAATGATCAAAATACATTAATTGCACAATATGTCGTTTTTGCATCTGGTCCATTACATGTGCCGCAAATTCCGCATATTAAAGGCATTGAAAACTTTAAAGGCAAAGTTTTTCATTCCTCACAATGGGATCATGAATATGACTTAAACGGCAAAAATGTGGCATCTATTGGCACGGGTGGCAGCGCGATTCAATATATTCCTGAAATTGCGCCTGAGTGCAAACAGCTCTATGTTATGCAACGCACCGCAGCGTGGGTCATTCCGCGTGATGAACGTTTATATCATGCCGTTGAGAAAAAACTCTTTGCTCAATTTGACTGGTTTAGAAAGCTACACCGGGCACGTTTATACTGGTCAAATGAATCGCGTGTTGTTCCGATTGTAAAACCAACAGTGATGAAATATGCACAAAAACTCGGTGAGATGTTTATCAAACATCAAGTCAAAGATCCGAAAATAGCAAAAAAACTGATTCCAAATTACATCATGGGCTGTAAACGTATTTTGGTGTCGAATAAATACTTCCCAACGTTTAATCGAAGCAATGTGGAATTGGTTACTGATCAAATTCAAGAGGTCACAGAACATAGTATTGTCACGCGTGATGGAAAATCCCGAAAAATTGACTGTTTAATCTACGGTACAGGCTTTATTACCGATCCACGTATTTATTTGAAAAATTTTGAATGTGTCGGTTTAAATGGCATACGCTTAAATGATCTTTGGCAGCAAGGCGCAGAAAGTTATTACGGTATAAGCACCAAGCATTTCCCCAACCTGTTCCAACTCCTTGGCCCCAATACGGTTCTTGCGCACAATTCCGTGGTGTTTATGATTGAGTCCCAAGTGGACTATATTTTACAAATGATCAAAGCCGTGGATCAGTCTCATAGTGATGCGATTGTGGTCAAAGCTGATGTACATGATGCATTTAACGATTATGTTCAAAAGATGATGAACAATACCGTGTGGCAATCTGGTTGTGTGAGTTGGTATCAACAAGATGGTGGTAAAAATTTTGCGCTATGGCCAACGTATACATGGAAATATTGGCTCAACACCAAAACCCTGAATGTCGCTGATTATCAATTCCTCAGTAAAGTCGCTTAAGTCGAACTGCATCCTGTCACAAGACGATGGCATAATACTCGGGTTATTTATGGATAGCTTGGTTTTATGCAATCGTTTTGGCTCATCTTTCAGCTTTTATTCTGTCTTGCATTTGGTTTCATATTTGCAAAGAAATTCCCGAGTGGTCTGCGCAAATGGTGCTTTAAAATACTGCCCTATTTCAGTTATCTATTGCTCATTACCATTGCTTATGAGTTTTCAGGACTTATTCAAGAGATTCCTCATCCTATTGAAATTTTAACGACCTCTATCAGCATTGCTTTTGTGACATCTATCGGGGCATTTATATGTTGCTACCTCTTATTTAAATGGGCAGGTTATTTGCCAACACATGGTCGTGTCTCAAGTGATCTAGTTTTAAAGTCGCTCATCAATATTAGCTATGCATTTATTGCGCTGGCGCTCGGTTATCTTCTATACATCAGTTTTGAAACAATGCATTTTGATGTCAATGTCAGCACGTGGCATTTATTGCTGGTGTTTATGCTCCTCATTGGACTCGATCTTGCCTATTCTCCACTTGACCGCTCATGGCTGAATTGGAAAATTTTACTGGTGCCAGTGGGATGTATTATTGGTTCATTCGTTGGCGTTTTGATTTATTCATTCGTCAATGGCGATCTTAAAATGAAAGACTTGATCATGCTCTCGCAAGGCTATGGTTTTTATTCAATGAGCGGTATTGTAGTGACCGAACTCAAAAATGCAGAACTTGGTAGCATCGCCCTGATGAATGATTTATTCCGTGAAATCTTTGCGATTATTTTGATGTATTGCTTAGGTTGGCGTTATCCACGTGCGGCAATTTCAGCTGCGGGAGCAACTGCTATGGATGTAACTTTACCGATGGTTAAACAAGCCTGTGGTAATGATTTTATTCCACATGCGATGGTGAGTGGCTTTATTTTATCTGTACTTGCACCCATTGCGGTGAGTATGTTGGCGGTGATTAGCTAAATAATCCCTCCCAACCTCCCTTTAATAAAGGGAGGAGAACCATTTTATAATGGGATTATATTCTCTCTCCCTTTGGGAGAGAGTTAGAGAGAGGGAAATTAAAGTGTTGCTAAAATATCTTTTAAGGTCTGACGTGGGTTCTCAGATTTGGTAATTGGACGTCCAATCACCAAATGCGTAGAACCATCAAGCATAGCTTGTTTTGGTGTCACAATACGTTTTTGATCATCCGCATTAGAACCTTCTGGGCGAATTCCCGGTGTTACGAGCGCAAAGTCAGTACCTAAAGTTTCACGTAGCATTTTCGCTTCTTGTGCTGAACACACCACACCATCTAGACCGCTTTCTTGGGTCAATTTTGCTAAGCGCTTCACTTGCTCAAACGGCTCGATGTCGAGACCTAAATCTTTTAAATCTTCACGCCCCATCGAAGTCAAAACAGTCACTGCGATCAATTGTGTATTGTAATTGCCTGCTTTCAATCGTTCTACACAGGTTTCCATCATTTTGCGACCGCCTGATGCATGTACATTGACCATCCACACTCCCATATCGGCTGCTGCACATACGGCTTGAGCTGTGGTATTTGGAATATCATGGAACTTCAGATCAAGGAAAACTTCAAAACCTTTGTCATGTAAGACTTTAACCACACTTGGTCCTTCATGGGTAAAGAGTTCTTTTCCCACTTTGACACGGCATAACTCAGGGTCTAATTGTTCAGCGATTGTCATTGCGTCATAGTGACTTTTTGCATCTAAGGCAACAATAATACTCATGGAGAAGACCCTTCAAATTGACAAAATTAAAGCATTATACGGAGGAAGCAGATGAGGACAAAGCTAATTTTAAAAAATTAAATCATAAAGATTCAAATTAACTGCTTTATTCATATCATTATTTATAAGTATCAAGGTTTTATTCTTTTTCAAATAGGCATAAAAAAACACCCCAATGCATGCATTAGGATGTTTTAAATAAACAAAACTAAAAAATTAATTTTGAGTTAAGCGTACAGCACGGATCATAAGGGAGATGATGGACGATCTGACGAATAAACATCAGCAACCGTTTTTTCATGACGCGTATTTGCTGCAGCTTCAGCTGCCATTAATTTAGCAGAATTTAATTGCTCTTTACGGAGGTGATCAATGTCTTTACGAAGACGTTTAATTTCCCAACTGTTTTGGAATACACGAAATACTTGCACACCAAGTAATAAACCCAAAACTACACCCAAAACTAATGTAATGAGTAAGAGTAAGCCTAAACGCATGGCTGGAACTTGGGTAAACAACAGATCTACCGAGAGTTCAGTTCCATTTTGCAAGACAAGTGCTAATGAATAGCCAAACAGTACAACAAGAAGAACGACTAATACGTAACGCATAAACACCCCATAAATTATTTGTTAGCGGATTCGTTTACAGCATCACGTAATGCTTTACCTGGTTTAAAGTGCGGTACTGCTTTTGCTGCCACTTCAACCGATTTACCCGTTTTAGGATTACGACCTACACGTGGTTCACGATGATGCAATGCAAAACTACCAAAACCACGAATTTCAATACGATTATCTGTTGATAATGCTTCGATCATTTGATCGATCATAATTTTCACAGCTTCTTCGACTAAAGGCTCCGCTAAATGCGGGTTCTTTAAGGAAATGCGCTCTATTAAGTCAGACTTATTAAGTGCTTCAGTAGTCATCTGCGACCTCTTTAATTATCAAGCTACTTGGGATCTATTTCTTGATAATAACCTGTTTAAATACAAAACGGTAGCGCAATATCGAAATACTACGCTACCGTTTACAGTAATTGTGTAAAAAGTATTGCTTAACTTACATTAACAACACGATTTGTACAGTTACTTAGTTGCTCATTTGCGCTTTGATCAAGTCACCAATGGTTTTTGGACCATTTTCAGAAGTTGTCGCAACTGTTTTTAAGTTAGCAACTGCTTCTTTTTCTTCAGCTTCGTCTTTCGCTTTGATAGACAAGTTGATAGCACGTGATTTACGATCTACGTTAATGATTTTAGCTTCTACTTCTTGACCAACTTCAAGGAACTTAGTTGCATCTTCAACGCGATCGCGGTTGATTTCAGATGCTTTAAGTGTCGCTTCAACTTCGTCAGCTAACTTAACAGTCGCGCCTTTAGCGTCAACTGCAGTTACAGTACCTTTAACAAGCGCACCGCGTTCGTTAGTTGCAAGGAAGTCGTTGAACGGATCGTTGTTCATTTGTTTGATGCCAAGGCTGATACGGTTGCCTTCAGCGTCTACAGACAAGATTAACCGCTTCAACAGTGTCACCTTTCTTGTAACGACGGATTGCTTCTTCGCCTTGTTCGTTCCAAGAAATATCAGACAAGTGAACTAGACCGTCGATACCGCCTGGTAAACCGATGAAGATACCGAAGTCAGTGATAGATTTGATCGTACCAGAAACTTTTTCACCTTTATCGTGATCTTTAGCAAACTCTTCCCATGGGTTAGCACGAGTTTGTTTGATACCTAAAGAAATACGACGACGTTCTTCGTCAACTTCAAGAACCATTACATCAACTTCGTCGCCAATTTGAACAACTTTAGACGGGTGGATGTTTTTGTTAGTGTGGTCCATTTCAGACACGTGTACTAAACCTTCAACGCCTTCAGCGATTTCTGCGAAACAGCCGTAGTCAGTTAAGTTAGTTACGCGAGCTTTAACGATAGAACCTTTAGGGTAACGGTTCATGATCGCTAACCATGGATCTTCGCCAAGTTGTTTAAGACCTAGAGAAACACGGTTACGTTCACGGTCAAATTTAAGTACTTTAACAGTAACTTCTTGACCAACTTCAACAACTTCTGAAGGGTGCTTGATGCGTTTCCAAGCCATATCAGTGATGTGAAGAAGACCATCAATACCGCCAAGGTCAACGAATGCGCCGTAGTCAGTAAGATTTTTGATTGTACCAGTAACTGTTTGGCCTTCTTCAAGCTGAGCAAGAAGCGCTTCACGGTCAGCTGAAGATTCAGCTTCCATTACCGCACGACGTGAAACAACAACGTTGTTACGTTTCGCATCAAGTTTGATTACTTTGAATTCTAACTCTTTGCCTTCTAAGTGAGTCGTATCACGAATAGGACGAGTATCAACTAAAGAACCTGGAAGGAACGCACGAACTGGACCGATGTCAACAGTGAAACCGCCTTTAACTTTACCAGAGATAACACCAGTAACGATTTCGCCGTCTTCAAAGATTTTTTCAAGTTTAGTCCAAGTCTCAGCGCGTTTAGCTTTTTCGCGAGAAAGAACAGTTTGACCCATACCGTTGTCAAGTGCTTCAACAACAACATCAACAGTGTCGCCAACTTGAACTTCAAGTTCACGTTGTTCATTTAAGAATTCAGCGCGGTCAACAATACCTTCTGATTTAAGGCCAGTGTCAACTGTTACCCAGTCAGAATCAATGCTTACTACAACGCCTTGGATGACAGCACCCTTTTCAACGTTGAGGTTAAGTTCACTTGCTTCAAAGAGGGCTGCAAAAGATTCGGTCATGATATACCTGATAAAGTCAGCGGTCTTGGATCAGACAAGGCCGGTTTAATTAAGCGTCTACATAGTCCGTATAAGACTGATCAAGCTATGCGTCTGCTGAAAATATAAATTATTTGGCTAATTGTTGATCCACATAAGTGGTCATCAACTTAAATACTTCATCAATGTTCAACATTGAACTATCGATGATATACGCATCAATCGCAGGCTTGAGAGGAGCAACAGTGCGCTCCATATCTCTTTTATCACGTGCGATGATATTAGCTAAAATGTCGTTCATTTTAACATCCAGCCCCATACCCTGCAACTGCTTTACACGTCTTTGCGCCCGAGACTCTGCCGAAGCAGTCAAATATATCTTCGCTTGAGCATTTGGGAAGATGGTTGTCGCCATATCTCGACCGTCTGCCACCAAACCTGGCGCTTGAGCAAATGCGTACTGACGCTCGACTAAAGCAGCTCTAAGTTCAGGAATCGCAGCGACTTTTGAAGCGAACTCACCGACACGTTCAGTACGAATCGTTTGAGAGACATCCTCACAATCAAGCAAAACCTGAATACCGTTGCCCGTGGTAATAAACTGAATATCCAAGTTACTGGCAATCTCTACACAGTTTGGCATTTTTGTATCAAGATATTCCAACAAATCACGTTGCTGTAATGACAAGCCTAAAAGACGATATAAAGCGCCAGAATCGAGTAAGTGAAACTGGTAGTGTTCAGCAAGTTTTGCAGCTAATGTGCCTTTGCCCGAACCACTCGGCCCATCAATCGTAATAATTTGAACTGTCATTGTCTTTCCGAGGTTGTTTATAGCGTTTTTGCGAGTTTCGCAAAGCCTAGTTTAATCGCAGTTTTGAGCTGTGCCAAAATTAACTTACTGACAAATGGCGCACGCGCTTGTAATTCAATGGTATAGGTCACAAGCGTTTTATCTGCGCCTTTTGACTCAAATTCAATGATCCCTAAATGATGTTTAATCAACGGGTTTTTAATGATTTTGTATTCGATACGCTGATTTGGCTCAAGTAAGGTAATTTGCTCTTTAAGCGGCTTTACAGGACCAAATCCCATACGGCGCACTGAGCCTATGCCATCAGGGCGCTCAGGATCTGCTGAGTCCTTAATACGTTCAACCTGAATAGGTGAAAACGCGACATTGTAGGTCGCATGTTTTGAAAGCAATTCAAACACTTGCTCAATTGAGGCTGGAAATTCTTTTTTAACTTGCATAGAATTCATTTTTATTTCTCTTTATAAACGTTATAAAAAATTAGATGCTATTTTTAATTGAATCAGCATCATTTGCCAGTTTTTCTTGTAACTGTTTTTGTTCAAGTTTTAATAAACGTTTTTGCTCACGGCGCATTTTAAAAAATGCACTGAGTTGTGCCGAACACTCTGCTTGCATACAGCCTGAGTCAAATGGAAAAACGTGATTGTAGTAGCCTGTATTAAATAGCTGGCGAGCACTGATCAACGAGCCAGCTTTCGGTTCACTCGCACCAAATACGACACGTGATACGCGTGAGTGGACTAAAGCCCCCACACACATCGTGCAAGGTTCAAGTGTGACATACAAAACCGCATCATCAGGCAGACGATAGTTTTGAATGCGCTGACAGGCATCGCGTAATGCGACAATCTCAGCATGTGCTGAGGGGTCATGCAAAGAAATTGGCGCATTAAACCCTCGCCCAATGACTTCATTATTGCTGACAATAATCGCACCGACAGGAATTTCACCTTTTAATGCAGCGAATGCAGCTTGCTCAATCGCTTGCTGCATCCAATATTGATCTGTGTAAAGGTCTTCGATCATGTATTAACTGATCACACCATACTGTTTAAGCAAGGCATTCCAACTTTCAATAGTCGTCACAGGTGGATACTTCGATAAAATCCCTTTCAAGCTCATATCAGCACCTTGCGTCCATTCTGGTGATAAATCTTTATCAACCAAACGTGCACGGACACCTTCAACAAAGTCAGGATGGCGAATTTTCCAATCTGAAATTTGCGTCTCTAAAGCAAAGATTTCATTCCAAGAATGAACTTGTTTACCCCATTGCCAAAGTAGCCATGTGATTGCAGCAGTAGTCGGTGAGCCTTTTTGCAGGTTTTCACTCGCTTGACGCAGCCAATCACTACGCGCATCGCTTAACCCAACAATTGCTTCATAGTCATGCTCAAAGTTCACACCACGCGAAACACTTTGAATGACATCAATTGAGTTCTGTAAAGGACCAGGACCGACCGGACGATGCATTCCATTTAAGGTGTCATCAATGGCACGAAAATCACCTGCTGGATAATGATTCCAGTCAATATTCACGACTTTATCTAACACTAAGTCGCGCTGTGCATCACAAATATGAGTCGCCCAACCAATACCGTAAGCACCTGCTGCGGTCATGATTGAACCCGTTAATCCAGTAAACAAACCAATTGCACCACGGTCAGCAAGGAAACGTGTTGCCCCAACATCTGGATACAAGCCAATATTAATTTCAGGCATTGCCAAACGTGAATAAGGTGTCACTAAACGGAATGGTGCTGCCATAAACAAACCAAGGCCACCACCCATCACATAACCTTCACCCCACACTAATACGGGTTTAGCATAGTTATGCAATAACAAATCAAGCGCATATTCTTGTTCAAAGAATTTATTCGCTGTTGCTGTTTCATCATTAATAACCAGCTGACGAAGTTTACGTACATCGCCACCTGCACAAAAGGCTTTTGGCGTGGTCGAATCTAACCAAATGGCTTTAACATCATCGTCTGTATGAAAATCTTCAAAGACATTTAATAAAGCGCTAACGATCGTTTCGTCCAAAGCATGTAAGGATTTTGGTCGGTTTAAACGAACAATGCGCCATCCATTTTGCGCTTGTTCAACAATTAAGTCAGGATGGTACTGTTTTGAAACAGGAGAATAAGTCATGCGTCCAGCTGCCAATCAATAGGCTCAATGCCATTTTGTTTAAGATAATTATTCGATTTTGAAAATACTTTACAACCAAAAAAACCACCACGGTTCGCCGCCAAAGGAGATGGATGCGCCGCTTTTAATACCAGATGCTTATTTTCATCAATGCGTTTGCCTTTACGCTGTGCATAGGCACCCCATAAAATAAACACCACATTTTGACGTTGTTCATTTAACACATCAATCACGTGATCGGTAAAATCTTCCCAACCTTGTTTTTGATGTGAGGTCGGCTGACCTGCTTCTACCGTCAAAACTGCATTTAAAAGTAAAACGCCTTGCTCGGCCCAACGGGTTAAATTACCGTGTTTAGGAATTTCAAGCCCCAAGTCTGAATGTAACTCATGAAAAATGTTTCGTAAAGATGGTGGAACCGCCACCCCTTTTTGCACTGAGAAACTTAAACCATGCGCTTGATTAGGACCATGATAAGGGTCTTGTCCCAAAATCACGACTTTAACTTGATTTAAAGGCGTGGTATTCAAGGCATTAAAAATAAGATGACTCGGTGGATAAATCACTTTATCCATCTTTTTTTCTTCGACTAAAAATGCTTTCAGCTCATCCATTTTCGGGCTTAAAAGAAATTCACTTAGCCCATATTTCCAGCTTTCATCTAACTGAACTTTGCTCAGTTTTTCAAGTTGCTGTTCAGTCAAAGACATTTTTCAATCCTAAATAGATGTCAATTGAAGTTATTCAACTTCATTTATTTTATAGTTTAACTTGTAAATCAACGCTTGGGTTTTGAAAAGGCACACCATTTTTCAATTTGGTATACATCTCAGGATCTGTCCACTCCATTTGAACCTGCTCTGAGAATTCAATTTGCGAGAGATCAAGCACACCCATTTGTTCGTTTTCAATATCTTCAATGAAGCTTTGCGCATAACCCGTATCTGTTTCGTGCACAATCACTGAATAGACTTCAACATCACCTTCGCCATTTTGAGTAATGGTCGATGCAAGTACTTGCTGTGCCAAATAGAAGAAAATACGTGAAAATTGTTCTGCCGATGGTGATACAGGCAATGAAACCCAACGCGCACTAAAGGTTTTACATGCTTGAATATATGCCGCATCATCATGTTGCCAGAAACAAATTGCATGATCGAAAGAATCAAAGAAATCTTTAATCACGCCTTTAAGCAAACCAAAATCATAAACCATTTGCCCATGATCGAGCTTCGAGGCTTTTAATAAAAGCTCAACTTTATAGCTATGACCATGGATCGAACGTTTACAACGATCTGACGTGCAATTACGCACGATATGCGCATTTTCAAACTTAAATAACTTACGAATTAACATGTGCCGTAATGTCGTCAAAAAATAGGTGAATTGATTTCAATTATAAAGCAAAAATAAACGTCTGAGGATTAATTTTACTGTTTAGCATGATTGAAAAATCACATTGTAATTTTTTAAACTCAGCCTGGCTTAAAAAGGCGCCATACTCCGATACGCGACATAAACGCTTTGATCATGACGGACTAAATCGCTACTAAATTGACGTTTTCGATCGCTCAGCATGACTTCAATACGCGCTTTAAAATGATTCGACTGCACTCCCAGCAAACCATTTAATGAATTGCGTTTTTCCGCAGCAACATCCTTAAAAGGTTCAAGTTCCCAAAGCTCCGAAACATTAGAAAAATATTCAGCATTGGCAGTTCGCTGATCTAAAAGTTGTTGCACACGCTGGATCTCTATTTTCTCATCGACACTTGCCAACAAAAATGCCGAAGCAGTATTGATATTGACCCGTGTATCACGCGTTGGCGATGCAGTCACATAGTTTGAAATTAGTTTATATTTATTGTCTTCAAAACCACGAATTAATTTAAGTTCTTCAACACTATGAAATAAAGCATTGGGCGGTAAAGCCGCATTGGGCACGCCTTGATAATAACTGGATTCTGCACCCATTGAACCAACGGGTGTTTCGTCTTGATCTTGCCAATCAATCACCGCTTCACTGAGTTGCTCAGGTAGGCCTACACGCTTTAGAATCATCTCAAACCATGTTTTTGCAGCAAGATTGACCTGACCATCTTCGCTCAACAGGCTATTCAAATTAAACTTGCCAGATTCATCCTCTAAACGTCCTGCAACATAGCCATCCTCAACTGGAAACGCCGGCATTGGCTGTGCCCATGTCTCATTTAAATGATCGATATTGCCTGCATTTTTGGCATCATCGACCAATAATTCAGAGAAAAAGACTTCTGCGCTTTTGGCATACATCAACGATTGATTTTGACGCATTAAATATGCAGTACTTTCAGCGGTTGCTGCTTGACGTTTAGCAATGGTAGCAGCAAGGATCGTCGCGAGCGCAACCATCACCAAAATCGTAATCAGTGCAATCCCCTGTTGCTTCTGCATATTTCCTTTGCACAGATTCAAACATTCACCTTCGTTTGATTTAAAAAATCAGTATTGAGCAAACTAAATAACCACTCATATTCAACATCATGTATGGTCAGATTAATTTTTATCCCCTTGGGCAATTTTTGTTTCTCGATGATTTGCTCTAAATCAACACCATTTTTTGGCCACTCACTCAGCTCATCGGGATTTAACACCATAATCTGAAATTGATCGACATTTTCAAGCAAGACACTTGAATCAGGTTGCTCACGTCCGGTTTGATTCAAATTTTGATAGCGTAATCGATAGAGTTTTTTTTCATCTTGGCGATATTGATATTCAACCCGTTCATCTGGTGAAATGCCTTGCTGCAATGGGTCAGTCACCCCTGTTTTACTAAAACTCAAGCGTCCATTTTGCAAAACTAAAGCTGGACGAATCTCCCCATTCAGATTCGAGGTCAGTGGTACAATTTGCACGGTATCTCTTAAAATTTGCTGATAGCCTTGCTGCACAGCAGACAAACGTTGCTCATGCATTGTATTTTGATCTTTTGTGGAAATAATATGATCAAATACTTTCCAACCTAAAGCAGACAAGACCGCGAAAATTGCGATTGCGACCAACAGTTCAACCAAGGTAAAACCCAAAGCCGAATGAAGAAAGCCACGTGTTTTCTGCCGACTAGATAATTTTTCTTGTGGTTTATTTGATATTTGACAGGCACGCAATTTAGCGATCATTTTTCTTCAACCTTATGATTGAAAAAAGTCAGGCTACTGATACCTGCTTCCACTTGCTCGGTATCTGAATTGACCAAACTCACTTGTATATCTACACGTTGTACATTGGGACTAATGGTCGCTTCTGCTTTTTTATCAATTTGCCACATTTCGCCTTGTTGGGTGACTTTTCGCGAAGCTGTGCCGCTTAACCACTCTTGATGAATATCCATATGTGCCGCTTCATTTAAAGCAACGAACTGCGCTTTGGTTCTGAGAATGGCATGCGAGGTCGCTTGCGTATATTGCATTGCAACCTTGGTTAATGTCATGGCAGCGGTGGCAAAGATCGCAAGTGCAACCATCACTTCAAGTAATGTAAAACCTGAGCTGCGAAGAATCAGATGCTGCTTTCTTACTTCGTAAGACAACGAAATAGGTTGAGCGTACAGGCGCTGAATTCGATTCGCATTGGACTTCAATAGCTTACTGATATCAGAGTAAATGCTTTCAAAGAAATATCTAACTTGCATTAATTTTACCCAAATGATCAATTTCAATGGGCTGACCAATTTCACGATTCTCAAAGAAAAATTGGATACGAACAGGTTTCACCTCCCCATTACCCAACCAAATCAATTTAGGCGCATTAGCTTCGATGAGATCTCGATTTAGGGCATTGGGATAACTTTTCGATAAACTTTCAATTTGAAAGGCGACTTGATCCGGTAAAAAACGGGTTTTAAAGTCGCTGTAGTTCTGCCATTTTTGTAGTGTGCTGCTGTTTGTATTTTGCTGAACTGGTGTTAAATATTCTTGAATATTATAGGAAAACGGTGCGACATCCGTTGCACTGCGTACATCTAAAGCCAATATACGGGATTGATCATTAGCTTCGCGCAAAAGCCGCTGCACATCCATCAAAAAAACTTCACGTGCTTGCATGGCTTTGCGCTGATCTACACCACCTACATTTAGAACTACCAAAGACGCCATAATTCCCATAATCACAATAACAACCATCACTTCGATTAAAGTGAAGCCTTGCTGCAATAAATGGGAATGATGTCGCATACGCAACCTCTAAGCGAATTGCTCAACAACAGTGAGTTGCTTTGGTAATGCCAAAGCTTGATCAATGTACGCCACACGCAACGTATCACGCGAACCGAGATAACGCTGATAGAAGCTTGAGTTTAAGATGGCTGCTGCACCATGAGTAAGTGACCAAATAGATGCCAAATAGTCACGACAAGTCATCGCGCTCTGAATATTAATCAGATAACTTTCAGTCATGCGAATAATCAAACGTAAGCGCTGTTTACGGATTTGGTACAGCTCGCTAAACAAATGTTGAATGCCCACACCTGTGGTTGCGAGACGCTCTTCGATTTGATGGAACAACACTGTCCGTTCCGGATGATGCAAGTGATGCAACATAAAGAAAGCGAGGTGTTCGGGAAAGGCTTTGTCGGTGTCCTGAATCATTTCCAACAACATGCGCTCATTACGAATAATCAGCAGCATGTACAGCTCATCTTTACTTTGGAAATGCTTATATAGTGTGCCTTTTGCGAGATCAAGCTCGGCTGCGAGGGCATCCAAGGTCATGCCTGCTTCGCCATTTTCGAGTAATAGCTGCTCGGCCACTTGAAATATCAAAGTTTCTCTTGCTCGAAACTGAGCTTGACGATCCATCTTCACCCTATAACTCTCTTATGCTCTTATATCAATTCAAATTATTTACTTTAAATTCAGAAGGTTTTCAAAGTTCTGCTTGGTAATGAAAGCCATTTCTTCTAGGGTCTTATCATATACATCGCAAAGCGCTTTGGCTACATAAGGTACGTATTTAGGTTCATTGGATTTGCCACGATATGGCATTGGAGCAAGATAAGGACTATCCGTTTCAATCAACACTCGATCGAGCGGCACTTGCTTCGCCACATCACGTAAATCTTGCGCATTTTTAAAAGATACAATACCTGAGAAAGAAACGTAATAACCACAGTCTAAAACTGCTTTAGCTGTTTCCCAGTCTTCAGTGAAACAATGCAAAATACCATGTGTGGATTTTTCAGCGCGAATAATATCGACTGTGTCATGTTTTGCAGAACGGGTATGCACCACCACAGGTTTTTTCACGATTTGAGAGGCATGAATATGACGGGCAAAACATGCTTTTTGTTCTGAGACGAATTCAGTGCTGTGATAATAATCAAGACCTGTTTCACCCAGCGCCCAGACTTTTTCAGGCTGCGCCAATTCAACTAGATACTCTGTCGTTGCACGCGCCATGGTCGCTGCATCTTCACATGGATGTACACCCACACTATAGCCAACGTCATTATGACGAGCAGCGATGGCAGCCAACTTGATATGATCATCTAAGTCAACTGAGATGCTCATAAATTTGGACACCCCTGCTTCACGTGCTTGAGCAAGTGCTAAATCTAAATCACCTTGATAAGGGTCTAAATCCAGCAGGGTTAAATGGCAATGCGTATCTACAAACACAATGAGTTCCTTAGTAGGGAGGACGAACTACATAGTGTAACTTTTACGTCCCGTAGATTTAAGACCTGCAACCAAACGATCTGCTTCATTTTTGAAGAAAACGCCCTTTTCACCTGTCAATTGAATACCAAAACCTTGTGGCTTAATCCCATTTTGCTTTTGTGACACCCAAATCACTTTACCCGTTAACGGAATTTTTTGGGTTTGTTCTGGCAAAGTGGTCAATACAAAGACCTCTTCACCCAATTGAACAGAGAGTTTCGACGGAATAAAAAGCCCACCGCCAACAACATACGGCATATAGCTTGCAAATAAAGTTTCAATATCAGGAATGCTTGCCTGAATAATCCCGCCCATACGTGGTTGCATACCCTTCTCCTTATGGCTCTACAGATTCATCAGCTTAATACACAATTCATCGACCACTAAATTTGCTTGTACGTTCTGAGCAAGGAATTGTTTGGATTGCTGAAAATCTTGATAAATATTAAATAATTGCTCTAAAGAATATTGTTCAGCCAATTCTTCGCAACTGATATCAATATTCTTCACATTTTGATTTAGCTTGACACAAATTAAATCAGACAACAAGTATTCAAACATACGACTAAAATCAGTAAAACTTAATGCCTTGTTCCATTTCGTGGCAATTTGCATGGGCATATTTTTATCGATGACTAATTTTTTCCAGTCTTGGACGAAGTCTTGACGCAGTGGTAACCATGCACTTTGTGCCAATTCAACTGCTTGTAACGGCATTTGATTGGATAAATTCATTAACAAGTTTTGTTGCGTTTGACCCGATTCTGGCAAATGTTCTGACAAATACACCGAGGCTTGCTGTTCGGTTATCCGATCCATTGCAAAATGCTGTAAACGACTGCGAATGGTCGCTGGCAACTTCAAATAATGATCGGCGAGTAAAATAATTAAAATATTTTCGCCTGGTTCTTCCAAAGTTTTCAATAGCGCATTCGACGATGCAATATTTAAAGCTTCAGCTGGCTCAATGAGAATGACCCGCCAACCATCACCCGTTTGCTGAACAAAGGGCTGCAAATCGCGAATTTTTTCAATTTTGATTTTCGCATTTTGCTTTTTATTGTCGTCATCCGTACTGATATGCACATAATTTGGATGCGTATCGGCTTTTAACCATAGACAGCTGCCACATTCCCCACAGGGCTTATTCATCGCATGACGATTTTGGCACAAGACCCATGCTAAAAACTGCTGAGCAAAAGCCTCTTTACCACAGCCTTTTTTGCCATAAAACAATAAGCCATGCCCAAGCTTGGGAAAACGCTGCGTCAGCGAATCCCAAATACTCTGCTGCCATGGATAAACCTGTGCTTCAACATCAAGTGGCATACTGGGGTCTCAAATTAAGCAAAAGAGGATGGATCCATTTGATTCAAACGATCAAGATCTGCCTGAGTATCTACACCCGGTGGTAAATTTGCTTCAGCGACCGCAATCGCAATGCGATGACCATTTTCAAGTACACGTAATTGTTCGAGTGATTCAAGCGTTTCAAGCACACCCATATCCCAAGTCACATATTCTTGAAGTAATTTCACACGATAAGCATATAAACCTAAATGACGATAAGCTTGATCATGCAGTTGTTGTTCGGCATGTTTCGCCCCATCACGATCATAAGGAATGGTGGCACGACTAAAATAAAGCGCTTGATTGTGTTTGGACATCACCACTTTCACAATACTGTCACGTTTAAATTCTTCAAGCGAATGGATCGGCTCACAGAGCGTCGACATTGAAGATTCTGGTTGATCTTGCAATAACTGCGCTACTTGTTTAACCAATTGGGCAGGAAGTAGAGGCTCATCACCTTGCACATTGACAATAATATCATCGCTTGCCCAGCCTTTAATACGTGCTACTTCACTCAAACGATCTGTCCCTGATGGATGATCTTTTGATGTAATGACAACATCTACACCTGCAGCGCGACAAACCTCAGCAATGCGTTCATCATCCGTTGCTACACATAGATCATCAAAGCCCTGTACTTTCTTTGCTTGATCAACCACACGTAAAATCATCGGGCGACCATGAATTTCTAATAAAGGTTTGCCGGGTAAACGTGAACTCGAATAACGGGCTGGAATAACAATATGTTTCATACAAAATGAACCTTAAGAAATGTGGATGCCATGATCTTGAAGTTGTTGATGCAAAGTACTGTAACAAGCTGCTGATAAGACGGCTTCTACAGGAACAACCCAAATTTCACGTTGATACTCAGGATACTGTTGCAATAGCGCCATGATTTTAACAGCGTCTTTTTCAGTGGTAATAATGGGATGATCATCCTCAAATTGCAGATCTTCAATGCTGTAGTCATGATGATCGGGGAATTCGTGCGATTGAAATTGGCTTAAGCCTAAATCCTGTAGCGTTTGATAGAAGCGCTTTGGAAAGCCAATACCGACCACAGCATAGTAATTCAGATTTGGATTAAATAATTGCTCATCAGCTGCACGAATCAAATAAGGTTGTGCAGGTTCTAGATGCATATTTAAATCTAAACGTGGATCTGTTGCATGCTCTATTACTGTGGCTGCATTTAAGCGTTCTATTGACTCACGTAAATAACCTTCAGGCAATAATTTCTCATTGCCCAATCCACGATTATTATCTAAGACAATCCATTCAATTTGCCGATTCAATGCCCAATGCTGTAAGCCATCATCACAAATAATGAGATCAAGTTCGTGCTTGGCCAGTAACAGCTCAATACTCTGTTGACGATTCGGACCAACCGCCATTGGAATACCTGTAGATTGGACAATCAATGCAGGCTCATCTCCGACAATGGTCGGTAACGTATCCGCTGCGACATAAGCTGGAAATGGACCTTGACCACCATAACCTCGACTAATTACGCCTACTCGAATATTGCGATCTTTGAGGTGATGAACCAACTGGATGAGTAGCGGTGTTTTTCCGCTCCCACCCACAGTAATATTACCAATCACCATGACAGGAACAGGCGCGGTATAGCTTTTCTTCACACCATTTTGATACAACGATTTATTGGCTTCAAATCCAAGCTTATACAACCACGATAAAGGTCGTAGCACAACCAACCACTTGGCTTGACGATTCCAAGCATTTTGAATGACTTGTGCTAATGACATAAATCAATGATCCTCGAAATTACGTTGATGCAATTGATAATATGCACCTTGCTGTGCCAATAATTCCTGATGTGAACCTTGCTCGACAATACGACCCCGATCCATCACTACGATTCGATCCGCATTTTCAATAGTCGATAGTCGATGAGCGATCACAATGGTAG
This sequence comes from Acinetobacter wanghuae, assembly GCF_009557235.1. Taxonomy (NCBI): domain Bacteria; kingdom Pseudomonadati; phylum Pseudomonadota; class Gammaproteobacteria; order Moraxellales; family Moraxellaceae; genus Acinetobacter; species Acinetobacter wanghuae. The sequence continues at coordinate 1,636,688 of NZ_CP045650.1, forward strand.
TACGTCCAAGCATGGCTTGATCAAAGGCTTGTTGAATGAAGTATTCAGATTCATTATCAAGCGCACTGGTGGCTTCATCTAAAATGAGAATTGGGGCATTTTTCAAAATTGCACGTGCAATCGCAATCCGTTGACGCTGACCACCCGATAAATTCAGACCTTGCGCACCCAATGGTGTGTCATAACCTTTTGGTAATGCCATAATGAAATCATGTGCATAAGCTGCTTTTGCAGCGGCAATCACATCTTCATCGGTGGCATTTTCTAACTGACCATAGGCAATATTTTCACGCACAGTTCGATTAAACAGCACCACTTGCTGATTCACCATTGAAATTTGAGTGCGCAATGTATTCAGGTCAAAATCCGTAATATTGTTATTGTCAATATAAAGCTCACCAGAACTGGCATCTTGATAACGTACCAACAGATTAACCAGTGAGGTTTTACCTGCACCTGAACGTCCAACCAATGCAACGGTTTCGCCTTGCTTCACTTTCAAATTAAAATCATGAATCGCATGAAACCCATCTGCATAGACTAGATTCACATTTTTAAATTCAATATTGCCCTGAATTTTATCGGTTAAGGTGCCCGTATTTTTTTCTTCAGGTAAATCGAGCAACTCAAAGACCGAATGCGCGGCAGCCATACCGCGTTGAATTCGTTCATTCACATCCGTTAATGCGCGGATCGGTTTAGCCAACATCCCTGCCGCTGTAATATAAGACACAAAAGCACCGGCAGAAATATCTTGAAGAATTTCAGGACGCAATGCGATGTACATAATAATACTGAGAGAAATCGACATAATCAGCTGAATAATAGGGCTATTCAACTGCTGTACCACTACCATTTTCAAACCACGACTTAGATTTTCAAGTGAGCTTTTATGAAAACGCTGTTGTTCATACGCTTGCCCACCAAAACCTTTGACCACCATATGACCATTGACCATTTCTTGAACCACGTGATTGACATCACCCATGGTGTCTTGAACTTGGTTGGATAGCTTGCGCATGCGTTTCGCCGCTTTGCTAATGACCCAACCAATTAATGGTCCAAAAATAAAGATGATCAGGGTTAAACGCCAGTTGGTATAAAAGAGATAGCCCAACAAAGCCAAGGTAATGGTACCGTATTGAACAATGGTCTTAATTGATTCAGAAGATGCTGCCGTCAATTGCTCGACGTTATACATAATTTTTGCAGTAATGTGACCGCTTGAATTATCTAAATAATATTGGGCAGGTAAACGTAATAATTTTGCGAACACTTCCTGACGAATATTAAAAATTAAATTACGAGAGATGACTGCTGTAAAATAACCACCCATGAACAAACCGAGTCCACGGAAGAACATCAGTACGACTACGAGCAGCGGAAATAAGGTAGTGAAACCTTGATCACGATTTTGAATGGCATCAATAATTTTTTTAAGCAATGCTGCGACTGAAACCTCTGTTGCTGCATTGATTGCAAAACCAAGAATAACCAGTAAGCCTATGCCCCAAAATGACTTTAAATAACTTAATAGACGTAGGTAGACTTTAAAATCGTGTTTCACTCATAACCTCTAGTGGGTACTTTCGTACTAATATTGACATTCACAAAGCCCAATTGCCCTGCTGCATCCATGACACGGATCACATCTTGATGGCTGGCTTTGGCATCGGCAGCAATGATAAACATTAAATCACGTCGTTCATTGGAAATCTGTTTAATTGCCGTATTTAAATCTGCAATATCTTGACTGGCAATGGATTGACCATTGACCGCATAATGCCCATTCGCATCTACCACCACTTCAATTTTTTGATCAAATTCTTTGGGCGGTACACCTTGCGCATCTGGCAAGGTTAAATTCATGCGACTAAATTGATTAAAAGTCGTAGAGAGCAACAAAAACACCAAGATAAACAACAAACAGTCAATCATTGGGGTTAAGTTGATGTGAACATCTTGCACTTGGCTGCGTTTGAATTTCATCACCCGCCTCCTAGCTTGCTTTTTGCATGTCTTGATCTACATCTGACGCTTGAAGATAAAACAAATCGGCATGAAATAAGGTCGCTTGCTGTTCAAGTTCAGCCACATATTCCTGCACCAAACGTTGAAAATACCGATGCGCGAACAATGCAGGAATAGCAATCAACATACCTGCAGCGGTGGTGATCAATGCTTTCGAAATACCGGGCATCATTGCTACAGCATCACTATTCCCCAAATCCATCATCAAAAATGACTCGATAATACCAATGACCGTACCCAATAAGCCAAGCAAGGGGGCAACCGCACTCAGCGTACCCAAGAAATTGATATTCTTTTCCAAATAACCAATTTCTCGTGAAGCCACCGCTTCCATTTGGGCACGGGCGTAGCTTTCAGGTTTATATTGACTTGCATAACCCGCCTGAAATACCCGACCTAGAGTGCTACTTTGCAGTGTCGGTGTGGTAATCAACTTAGCAATTGCTTGCTCAGCATTTTGCATAGGATTGATCAAAAGTGTATCGGGAAGCACAAGCTTTCTTTTCAAGCGAATAAAGCGCTCAATCGAAATTGCGAGCATAAAAATAGAACACAATACCAACGGCAGCATCAGCCAACCGCCTGCTTTCACCAATTCCCACATTTGATCAATCCCCAATTTTTATAAATTATTCATCACCTAAGATGGTTAAAATACCATCTAGCTCATCCAATGAGCTATAGCTGATCACAACTTTGCCTTTACCTTGCTTATTATAGTCAATTTTTACTTCAGCACTAAAACGCTCAGACAAGCGCTGCGAAAGCTGTTGAATATCAGGTGCAACCACCGTTTTAGGCTTTTCAGCTTTAGGCGCACTAAAATCACGTACCAATTGTTCGGTTTGACGTACCGATAAACTTTTCTCAATCACCATTTCAGCGACTTTAAGCTGATCTTTTGCTTTTAAGGTCAAAATTGCACGCGCATGCCCCATGTCTAAAAGGCCTTGTTGCATATAATCTTTCACGGTTTCAGCAAGACTGAGTAAACGTAAAAGATTACTTACTGTCGTACGTGCCTTACCGACGGTATCAGCAATTTCTTGATGACTTAAACCAAATTCTTCATGGAAACGTTGCAACGCCATCGCTTGGTCAATTGGATTTAAATCCTGACGTTGAATGTTTTCAATCAACGCTAAAGCAATCGCAACTTGGTCTTGTAATTCACGCACAATAGCCGGAATTTCAGTTAATCCCGCCAACTGTGCTGCGCGCCAACGGCGTTCACCAGCAATAATTTCATACGGATAACGCTCATCATCGACTGGACGAATGACGATCGGCTGCATAATGCCGTGTTTTTCAATCGATGCCGCTAACTCTTGTAAATCTTGCTCATTGATATAACGACGTGGCTGATATTCACCACGTTTAAGCAGGTTTACATCAATTTGTTTGAGCTGACCATGATCTAAACCTTGCGCTTCAAGTTGTAATTTTTCTTTTTGAATCGAGCCCAATAATGCATCTAAACCACGACCTTTGGCGAGTCCACGTTTCTTCACGGTCATGCTTTAATTCCTTTTTTCACTTTGCTTTTTTTTAACATTTCAGCTGCTAAATTTAAGTAAGCAACTGCACCCTTTGAACTTTTTTCAAAATAGATCACTGGCAAACCATGCGCTGGCGCTTCAGCCAAACGAATATTACGCGGAATGACGGTATCGTATAATTTTTTGCCAAAATATTGTTGTAATTCTTCCGACACATCACGCGTCAAGGCATTACGTGCATCGTACATGGTACGCAGCACACCGACGATATGTAAATCAGGATTCAATGCTTGTTGAATACGATCAATGGTTTGGGTTAAGTCAGCCAAACCTTCAAGCGCATAATATTCACACTGCATTGGAATGAGCACGGCATCCACAGCAGCTAAGGCATTGACGGTAATTAAGCTTAAGCTTGGCGCACAATCGACAATAATATAATCAAACGCATGCTCGATTTCTTGCAACGCTTCACGCAAAATAAACTCACGCCCATCTTGTTCAGCAATCGCAAGTTCTACACCCGCCAAATCACGGTTTGCCCCTAAAACCTTATAACCGACTTCGGCTTTCATAATCGCGGTTTCAATCGCGACTTCACCTAGAAGTACATCGGTCACAGAGTAAAGCAAATCATTTTTTTGAATGCCAGACCCCATGGTCGCATTCCCTTGAGAATCCATATCCACAAGCAGAACGCGTTTTTTTAACACAGCGAGTGAGGCAGCCAAATTTACGGCTGTCGTCGTTTTACCAACACCACCTTTTTGGTTTGCAATCGCAATAATGTGTGCCATGTTGACCCCAATTCCTTTGAAAATCTTAAATTCGTTTTAATAAAAGTAAGTGACGTTGTTCGTCTAAGCGCGGAACATTGAGTTCAATAATATCGCAGCTAAATTGCGCTTTTAACAAAGCGACTTCTTCTTCAGGAATAAGACCCTTCATAGAGGCAATAATACTGCTGTCATGCATGTAAGGCTTAGAAGCATCGACAAAATCAGTTAAAGACGCAAAGGCACGACTGGTAATTACGTCAAATTGCCCTAATTCGTTGATGCTATCTTCGTTTTCCACACGGGTTTGTACCGCAATGACATTTTTTAATTTTAAATCAGCAATAAACTGTTTCAAGAAACGAATTTTCTTGCCATTTGAGTCAAGCAATACACATTCACGTTCAGGCTGACACAGCGCGATGATCATGCCCGGCATACCGCCACCTGTACCAATATCGAGTAAGCGACCTTGTGGCAAATCTTTTAAAATGCTTAAGCTATCTAATAGATGCTTCACCAGCATTTCTTTCGGATCACGAATCGCAGTTAAATTGTAAGCCTTGTTCCAAAGTACCAAAGCATCCTGATACTTCAATAATAAATTTAAAGCTTCTTCACTGAGCTGCAAACCTAAGGCTTGGCTACCCTGCTTCAGTTCATTAAAAAAAGTATGCATAAACAATCAACGCTCGATTAAGTTAGGTGGAAGTATAACGTTTTCTCTATCTTGTCATAGTGGGAAGTGCTTAGTGAATATTCAGTTAAGCATACTTCCCTTGACGAATTTCTAAATCTAATGCGCTTAGACGTTCAGGTGTTCCAACATCCACCCAAGCACCAACCAGTTTAGATGCCGCCACTTTATGTGCGAGCATGGCCTCCTTCAAGAGTGGTGCAAGTGGGCGTTTACCTGTCGCTAAACCGTCAAACATTTTAGGATGAATCACCGATACACCACTAAACGTTAGATTTTCACCCTCAATCTGCTGATCAAAAGTAAATGCTCGAGCATCAGCAAGCGTGAAATCACCTTCTGGATGTTGAGTCGGATTATCTACTAACACCAAGTGCGCTAGATTTTCATCAAGTGTCACATTGAGCAGTGGCGCAAAATCCATCGTTGTCCAGACATCGCCATTGACCAAAATAAACGGTTCAGTGCCAAGCAATGGTAAAGCATTAATAATGCCACCTGCTGTTTCCAAGCCTTCTTCTTCACGTGTCCAACGAATGGTGACACCGAACTGCGAACCATCACCTAAGGCACTAATGAGTTTATCTGCAAGCCAAGCCGAGTTAATCACAATCTCAGTCACACCAATATCACGCAGCTTTTCAATATGCCAAACAATCAGGGGCTTACCACCGACTTCCAAAAGTGGCTTTGGTGTATACAGTGTGAGTGGCCGCATACGATTGCCGAGACCTGCAGCTAAAATCATGGCTTTCATTTAGGCAACCACCTCATATTTTCCATATTTTTCTTCAAATGCAGGCAATACTCGCGCACGAATAAACTGCATAAATGGCTCAAGCTCCGCATAAGGCTTGGTTTCTTCAAGCAAGTACCACATCACGCGCGGTAAATCTTTTAAATAACCCGATTTGCCATCGCGCTCAAATAAGCGCACAAAAATACCTAAGATTTTGAGATGACGTTGAATCGCCATCATATCGGCATCTTTTTTAAATTGCGCTAAATCACGATCTTGTTTAGCAGACGCTGGCAATAAGTGATAGAAGGTTTCAAACCATGAATAAACACGATCAGCATTCCACTGCACATAAGCATCACGCGTAATCGAGATCAGATCATAAGTATCTGCACCAATCACCGCATCTTGGAAATCAATCACACCGAGTTCCGCATCATCTGCAACTTTCATTAAATTACGACTATGGAAATCACGATGCACGATCACTTGCGGTTGTGCCACAGCAGCATTGGCAAGAATAGCAAAGGTACGTTTAATTAAAGCGCTTTCTGCTGCGGTCAGTTGCACTTTTAATGCAGGCAACATCCAATCGGTCAGCAATTCCATTTCTGAGATGAGCTTGTCATACGTATAGTCAGGCAATTTCCCTTCAGCAGGAATGGATTGCATGTGAATGAGTTGTTTAAAGCTCTGCTCATAGTAAGCATCAACGGTGTCGTTATTGAGCAAGTCCGACAGCATCACGTTGCCAAAATCTTCGAGCAATAAGAAACCTTGATCTAAATCTTTAGCTACAATTTCTGGCACACGCACGCCATGTTGATGAAAAAACTCATCAATCGTCACAAAAGGCACACAATCTTCTTTTTCTGGAGGTGCATCCATCAGCATAAATGTTTTATTATTCAGTTTAATTCGTGCATAACGACGGAAACTTGCATCGCCTGCCAAGAAAGAAATGTCAAATTGATCTGACTCAAGTACAGATGCAATCCATGATTGTATTGATTGTTCACGTAGTGTATTCATTTGCAATAAATTCTAATACAGGCTGAGTTTTTAAAGGTGTAAGTGTAGCTACTTATCAACTTTTTCTCTATGATGCGACAATAATTAATTGCGATTAAGCATGATTGGTTAATGAGACAAATGAAGCATCAGTTTAAATTTAATCCTCTAGCGACTGCGATCTTCACCCTGCTCTGCGGCAGTTCGGTTTCAAGCTATGCGGCTTCAGATCAATCATCAACCGTGAATGCAGAAAAGCTCAAGCAAAGTATTGATGAAAGCTATCCAGGCGAAGCGTTCTTCTCACAATATTATGTGGATAAATCTGCACCCGAAGCACAGCAGCGCCAAGATCAGTATTTGAGTTCAGCCTTTTGTGAAGGTGCTTGGATTACCCCTGTTTCACCAACCACTAAGGCGGTGGACCCTGATTTAGCGACATCAACGATTACCGCAGATTACGGTTTATTTGATCCGAAAGGTGATTCCTTCCTTGAAGGTAATGTCATTCTCGATCAAGAAGGTCGCCAAATTCGTGCAGACAAAATCACGATTGACCAAACCCAGACCTATGCCAAAGCACAAGGTAATGTACAACTGGCTCAAGGCGGTTTAATCTCGCAAAGTGATGATATTGATTATAATTTAAAGACCCAAGAAGGCGATCTGTCGAATAGCTTCTTTATTGCAGAAGCGCAACACGCGCATGGGCGTGCAGAGAAAATTACCAAGTCAGCCAATAATACCGTTAATTTAGAAAACGCGACTTATTCAACCTGTCCACCTGAACAAAAACCAACGTGGAAAATTCAGGCAGATCAAATTAAGTTAAACCAAGACACGGGTCGCGGTGAAACCAAGAACGCAAAACTATATGTCAAAGATGTGCCCGTTTTAGCAGTTCCCTATTTTAATTTCCCGATTGATGACCGTCGTACCACCGGTATTTTAACGCCAAGTTTTGGATTTACCAATGATGGTGGCGTTGAGCTCGGTGTACCGGTGTATCTGAATCTTGCACCAAATTATGATGCCTTAGTGACACCGCGTTATTTAGCCGATCGTGGCTTGATGCTTGAGGGTGAGTTCCGTTATTTAACTAACTTTGGTACTGGTATTGTTTCAGGAGGCTACTTAGCTTCTGATAAAGACTACAACGACGAAGATCGTAAAAGCTTACATTACCTACATAATTGGCAAATTAACGACCAGTTCTCTACCAACTTAGAATACAACTACGCTTCGGATAAAGATTACTTTGTTGATTTAGATAACAATCCAAATTCTAAAACCGATCTCAATTTACGCCGTGCGTGGGAACTGAACTATAAAAATGGTATTCCGGGTTTAAAAGCACAGCTTAAAGTCGAAGACTTCCAAACACTCGATGAAACTGTCGAACTTAAAAAACGTCCCTATGCACGTTTGCCACAGTTCTTGTTGAATTATAAAACAGGGAACCCTCTCGGTTTACAATACGAATTCAATAACGATACTGCGTACTTTAAAAAAGATATTAACGCTTTTAATTCAGGATCAGTAGATACTTATGAACCAAGCGGTACACGTATCTACAATGACTTTAGTGTGCGTTATAACCATCGTACACCTTGGTCGTTCTTTATTCCTGAAGCAAGTTTACGCAACATCAACACCTTCTATGATCAAGATACGGTTGATGCAGCGAGTACAGGCTTATTCAATACCAGCAGTGAAGATCGCTCAATTGTAGTACCACAGTTCACGCTGGATATGGGATTGAATTTCGAGAAACAAGGCCGCTATTTACAAACACTCACGCCTCGCCTGTTCTATGCGTATTCAAGCTATAAAGATCAAAACGATCAGCCTAACTTTGATTCAGCAACTGCCTCAATTAATTATGACCAACTGTTCAGTGCCCGTCGTTTCTATGGCAATGACCGTTTAGAAGACAATAATTTTGCCTCACTCGGTTTAAGCTATAGTTTATTTGATGATATTGGTCTAGAACGTTTACGTGCCAGTGTAGGTCAGAGTTATTATTTCGAAGACCGCCGTGTCACTTTAGACAAAGATGCCGATCAGTTTGACCGCGAATCAAAAACGGGTCCTGTGATTCAGTTATCGAGCCAGATTTCCAACAATATTAACATCAACCTGAACTCTGCTTGGACATCCAATGGCAGCAATGCACAGCGCGATCTGCAAGTGTATTTTGCGGGTGATCAAGGCAATCTGTACAATGTTGGCTACTTCTATCGTAAAAACATTGATAACCGACAAGACCGCTATGATCATATCGTCGGTTCGTTTATTCAGCCAATTTCAAACAATTGGCGTCTTGTTGGACATGCCCAATATGACTTAGACAACAGTGTTGCGCGTGAATTCTTAGTCGGTGTCAATTATGAATCATGCTGTTGGGGCGTATCCGTTTACGGACGTTCTTATTATAATGATTTAGACAACGTCAATGATGCCGGTGTAAAACCAAAACGTGCAATTATGGCTGAAGTGAGCTTAAAAGGTCTCGGTGGCTTTAACAATAAATTGACATCATTACTAGAAAATCGCATCTTAGGCTTTAACAATATTAATCAAACTTGGACTGAACGTTAATGAAGACAAAACAGTTAAAACAAATTTTTAAAGCGACCGCACTTGCACTGTGCCTTTCATCAGCGATGACGACCTATGCTGTTGCCGAAACTAAAGATGAAGTTGTAGCTGTAGTCGACAATAGCGTCATTTTACGTAGTGATTTAGCGCAAGGCATTGCCGAAATTAATCATCAGTTTGAGCAAACTAAAAAACCTTTGCCTCCGCAGCAATATATTGAACAACAAGCGCTAGAACAGCTGATTATTCGTGAAGCACAGCTTGAGCAAGTCAAACGCTATAATATTCGCCCAGATGAAAAAGCGTTAAATGATGCTGTCTTAAAAGTGGCTAAAGATGCGGGTTCTCCAAGCTTAGAAGCCTTCCAACAAAAGCTCGATAAGATTGCACCAAACACCTATGCGGGTTTACGTAATCGCGTTGCTGAAGATTTAGCCATTAATCGTTTACGTCAACAAGTGGTGACTTCACGTATTAAAATTAGTGATCAAGACGTGAAAAACTTCTTGAGTACGCCACAAGGTCAAGCACTGTTAGGCAATCAAGTGCATGTGCTTCACTTACGTATTGCTGGTGAAAATGCGACTCAAATTGCGACTCAAATTAAAAAAGAGTTAGATAGCAGCAATGATATTCAAGCATTAAGCAAAAAATATAGCGTCAACGGTGTACAAGTGGATGCCGCAGATATGGGTACACGTAATCTAGCGGATATTCCGACTGAACTTGCAGCACGTGTCACTACCTTACAAACTGGTCAAACCTCAGAACTGATCGAAGCGCGTGATGGTGTGCACGTCCTTAAATTACTTGAGCGCAAAGGCGGTGAACAAAAAGCCCTTGTACCCCAATATTTGACGCGTCATATTTTGATCCAACCGTCTGAAGTGATTTCTGAAGACAATGCAAAGCAAATGGTTAATAGTTTGTATACGCGCTTGAAACAAGGTGAAGATTTCGCAGTCTTAGCGGCAACGTTCTCGAATGATCCAGGTTCAGCACGTGACAGCGGCAGTTTAGGTTGGGTTAGTCCTGGTGTGATGGTGCCTGAGTTTGAACAACGCATGAAAGACACGCCTGTTGGACAAATTAGCGAACCATTTCAATCGCAATTCGGTTGGCATATCCTACAAGTGACCGAGACACGTCAGCAAGATATGACCAAGGAATATCAAGAGCGTATGGCACGTCAACTGTTAGGCGAACGTCAATTTGATGCAGAACTTGATAGTTGGTTGCGCGAAACACGCAATAATGCCTTTGTGGAAATTAAAGATCCACATCTTGATCGCAAGAAAAACCAATCTTGATCTCTAAAAAACCAGCCCCTTGGCTGGTTTTTTTACACTTATCAATTTCAAGTCATAAAAAAACCTCTCAAAATGAGAGGTTTTTTTAAATCTTACAGAATCAATTAACGATTGTTTTCATCGTCTTGTGAATCTTCAAATTTTGCATCGCCATCAAAGCCAGCGCCTTGACCACCGAAGCCAGCGCCTTGACCGCCGAAGCCGCCTTGACCGCCGAAGCCGCCTTGACCGCCGAAGCCACCTTGACCGCCGAAGCCACCTTGGCTACCGAAGCCACCTTGACCACCGAAGCCGCCTGGTTGACCGCCGAAGCCGCCAGCAGGTTGACCACCGAAGCCAGCAGGTTGACCGCCGAAGCCAGCAGGTTGACCACCGAAGCCCGCGCCTTGAGGACCAGCAGGTGCGCCAGCAGGACGTGGGTTACGTGCAGGAACTACTGTAGAAATTGCATGTTTGTAAACCATTTGGCTTACTGTATTTTTTAATAGAACAACGTATTGGTCAAATGATTCAATGTGACCTTGTAATTTAATACCGTTAACGAGGAAGATAGAAACAGGAATACGTTCCTTACGGAGAGAATTCAAGAACGGATCTTGTAAAGTTTGACCTTTAGACATGTTATAACTCCAAAAAATTTAAAAATTCAGCGCAAAAACTACCTTTATTTTTCAATTAAAAATTATCAAAAAGGTAGTCTCTAAATTTTGCTTTATCCGTGACAGTTTCGCAAGTCTTCTTGAGCCTGCTGGGCTGTTAAATATGTAGTAAATTTATGCTTTTCTTGCAATGATCTTAACCACGTATATTGACGTTTTGCAAGTTGTCGTGTTGCAAAGAGCGCCTTGTCCTGCATTTCTCGGTGCTTTTCACTACTTCTGTCACTATTTCTTAAGAAATCTATCGCTTGACGATAGCCAACTGAGCGCATTGCAGGCAAATTTTCATCGAAATCGTATTTATTCATCAAACACTCGACTTCATTTAAAAATCCGATATCCCACATAATTTCAAGTCGTTTTTCGATGCGCTGATGCAATTCTACACGATCAGGCATTAAGGCATAATTATAAAAACTGTACCGATATGGTAAGTTTTTAGGCTGTTCAGCTTGAAGTTTTGTAATCGGTTGCCCAGTCAGTTGAAATACCTCTAAAGCGCGAATAATACGTTGCTTATCGCTGACTTTAAATTTTGCGCCTGCGAGTGGATCGACTGCACATAATTCAGCATAAACTGCCTCCCAGCCTTCACGTTCAGCTTTGGCTTCAATCTCAGCACGAACGGTATAATCTGCACTCGGTAAGTTATCCGACAATCCTTCCAATAATGCTTTGAAATATAACATCGTACCACCCACTAAAATGGGGGTTTTACCACGTGCATGAATCTCATCAACGAGATGGGTTGCATCTTCAACGAAATTTGCTGCGGAATACACTTCAAGCGGACTGATAATATCAATCAGATGATGCGGATAGCGCTCTAATTCAGCTTTAGAAGGTTTAGCCGTACCAATATCCATTTCGCGATAAACCAAGGCAGAATCGACAGAAATCAATTCATAATTGCCCCGTTCATAGAGTTCGCATGCCAAAGCGGTTTTACCACTTGCGGTGGGTCCCATTAAATTGATGACCGGCAATTGATTTGACATGTAAGACTACTCTCCTCGAGCAAAAAGTTTATCGAGTTGTGACAATGGAAAAGCGCGCCATGTTGGGCGACCATGATTACATTGACTGGCAAATTCGGTTTGTTCCATCTGGCGTAATAAAGCATTCATTTCAGATAAACTTAAAATACGATGCGCCCGAACAGCACTATGACATGCCATACCTGCCAAAATTTGATCGCGTTTTTGCAATAAGCCTTGCGCCTGATCATTCGGATCTAAATCATTTAAGAGTTCAGGCACTAATTTATCAAAATTGGCCTTATGTAAAATGGCAGGCACACCTCGCACAATGACCTGATCATCGCCATATTGGTCAATTTCAAGCCCTAAACGTGCCAATTGATCTTTTAAATCTTCGACACGCGTCGCTTGCATACGGGTAATATTCACGACTTTGGGAATGAGTAATTGCTGCGACATCCAGAACTCAGGTTTATCCCATGCAGATTTCATTTGTTGCAACACAATGCGTTCATGTGCAGCATGCATATCTACAATGATAAGTCCTTCGGTATTTTGCGCGAGAATATAAATCCCATGCAATTGCGCAATCGCGATCCCTAAAGGATGTTCATCGACTTTGGCTTGTAGATGAGATTGAAAAGATTGCTCAGTCGTTTGGATGTCAGATGAATTTTGACGTAGCGGTGCTAAATAACTTTGCAAGTCATTATTGAGCTGCTGCGAACCTGCTGCGGAAGATACACGGGTATAGTCCTGTGCATAATGCACCGTTTGCGGCTGTGCAGATGCAAAATCTGTCAGCACATCAGAAGGTTCTATTTCAGTCGCCTGAGTAGCTGGTAAGGGCTGAGTAATTTGAGAATTTGCCGCTTGATGAAGATTAAATTGCTCTTGATAGCGCGGTTGGACAACAGTTTCTGCAACAGCAGCTTGCTTCATGGCATCGGCTAAATCTGCTGAAGCGGTTTGGAACTGTGACAAAGTTTCTTTGGCAAAGTGGCGCACAAACTCATGCACTTCACGCTGATTGAGAAAGCGAATTTCATGCTTGGTCGGATGCACATTGACATCAATATTTTCAGGATCAACTTCTAAAAACAGCAAATAAGCTGAATATTGATGCCCATGTAAAATGCCGTCATACGCCATACGTAGTGCATGTGAAATGGTTTTATCTTTGACAATGCGCCCATTCACGTACACATATTGTAAGTCTGCTTGCGCACGAGCATCGGAGGGATGGCCAAGCCAGCCTGACAAACGCATATTGATACTATCTGAATCAATCCAATAGGCATTTTCAGTGAACTGGCGACCAAGCAATTGCTGTACACGTTGGAAACGGAGCGCACCACTGTCTGCAACAGGCAAATTCAACTTCACACTGTCATTATGTTCAAGTACAAAACGGATATCAAAATGGGTCAGTGCCAAACGGCGTACAATTTCTTCAATATGACCAAATTCTGTGCTTGGTTTTTTTAAAAATTTACGACGTGCAGGTACATTAAAAAATAAATCCTGCACCCGAATTAAAGTGCCTTTTGAAGCCGCTACCGCTTGAATTTCTTGATGATCAAACGCTGTGCCATTCACTTCAACCTGATAACCAATCCCTTCATCATCTTGACTGCTGACCATCGTTAAACGCGAAACCGCTGCAATGGATGCTAAAGCTTCACCGCGAAAACCGAGACTGGTAATGGCATAGAGTTCTTCGGCTTTTTGGATTTTACTAGTTGCATGACGCATCACAGCCAAAGATAAATCTTCTGGATGAATACCGCGTCCGTTGTCCTTAATTTCAATTAAGGTACTACCGCCCTGTTCAATTCGAATGATTAATTCAGTCGCACCGGCATCAATGGAGTTTTCAAGTAATTCCTTGACCACAGATGCGGGGCGTTCAATCACTTCACCTGCCGCGATTTGGTTCGCCAAGGCAGGATCAAGTGAACGAATACGGCGTACGCTTAAATCATCAGACATGTGATTATTGCTGCTCCAATGCTTGTTTTAATGCTTCATTTGAAAATGTCAGTGTTGCTGAACGTGTCAGTTCATCTTCTGATTTTAAAATTTCAATAATCAAATCTGCTTGTGGAATTTCTTCGCCACCTTTTGATGGCCATTCAAACAAAAACAGTGCATTCGGTGTTTCCAAATAATCCCGAATCCCCATCAGTTCCAGCTCATACGGATCATTTAAACGATACAAGTCAAAATGGAAGATCTCTTTACCTTGTAAGCTATAAGGCTCAACAATAGTATAGGTTGGACTTTTCACCGCACCTTGATGCCCCATTGCCTGTAGATAATAACGCGTGAGCGTGGTCTTTCCAGCACCTAAATCACCAATCAAATACACCACCCCATCGGTGAAATGATTTGCCAAAATTTTGGCAAGATTTTGGGTATCATCTTCATTGTTTAATGTGACATTAAATGAATAAGACATATGACTCACGACATGATGCAAAAGAATAAATATGATAGCATCGCAACGCCTGAAAAGCCTATTCTGATCCTTCAGAAAATGGTTTTTTTCAGCATATCTGTTTAAGCTTTGAGTGACCCATTCCACATGACATCACCGCATGAATTTGTACCGCCTATGATCAATGGTGTCAGTGCAAGTAAAGTATTTTTAAAAGTCATTACGCCTGAACCTGCTACTGTGTTCGCCTACTTATGTAATGAGTTTCCACATATTGCAATACAAGAATGGAAATCGCGTTTTGAAGATGGTTTGGTCTACGATGCATTGGGCAATCATTTAAGTTTAAGCAGTGCTTATCAAGCCAATACACATTGTTTTTACTATCGATTCTTAGCACACGAAGTGCATGTACCGTTTGAGCATCACGTCATCTTTGAAAATAAGCATTTTATGGTAGTGGATAAGCCACACTTTTTAACCATGAGCCCGACGGGACAATATGTTCAAGAAACACTATTGGTTCGATTAAAAAATCAAACGGGCAATCCCGACTTAACCCCGATTCATCGTCTTGACCGCGAAACAGCCGGTATCGTGTTAATTTCAAAATGTGTCGAGTCACGCGGTCTTTATCAGCAGATGTTTGCAACGCGTAATGTACAAAAGACCTATCATGCCATTGCAGGCTTTAAAGCAGATTTACATTTTCCGATCACCACACAATTAAGAATGGAAAAAGGTCAGCCTTTCTATACCATGCAAGTGATTGAGGGTGAAGCCAATAGCGAAACGCTTATCGAATTACTCGAACATGATCAACATCGCGCAAAATATTTACTGAAACCACATACGGGTAAACAGCATCAGTTGCGTGTGCATTTAAATCATTTAGGCATTCCCATTGAGAATGATCCTTTATATCCACATGTGGCACACAAAGCTGAAGATGATTTTTCAGCACCGCTACAACTCTTAGCCAAGCATATTCAATTTCAAGATCCAGTGACATCAGAGATCATGCAATTTAGTTCTCAGCGTGAATTGACACTGTAATGTATTTGTCATTACTATTTATTTTGCACTTTCTATAGCATAAAGATTGAATTTCAGTTGCAATGGATTAGAATAAATGCGAAAAGTTAAGTAATTTAAAGCTTTGAAAAATTATGAGAAAAACTGAAGTCTATCAAGTTCGTCTTGACTCTCAAGAAAAGAAGCAAGCCTTTGCTGTTTTTAAGCAATTGGGGATTACACCGGCACAAGCGGTGCGTCTTTTTTTCAAACAGGTGGTGCTGACTAAGTCCATCCCCTTCTCGATTGAAAATCAGAGTATCAACCTTGAGCAATTAATTAAGCTTCGCAAACTGAAACAAGGCGAAGCCAAAGTTGATGCATCTGGTCATGTGATTGAAGATTCCGCAGAACAACATGATGCAGAGGCACATACTGATGATGATCACTTTGATTTATTTGAGGAACTGAACGCTATTTTAGGTGAGAGTGACAAAACTTAACACTGTCGCATTTTCAAACAATTTATCACGCATCTCGTGTGCTAATTTCGCTATGCTTCATGCTGAAAACACAATAATAATGCATGGAGTATTCAATGATCGTCCGTCGTGCCAAAGCCCAAGATTTACCCAAACTCAATATCTTATTTGACGAATACCGCCAATTTTATGGTGCATCCTCTCAGTTAGCTCTTTCTTTAAGCTTCTTAGAGCAACGCTTTAGAGATAATCAGACGGTCATTTTTATTAATACCAAGGATGATCTGTTTACTGGTTTTATTTTACTTTATATGGGATTTTCCTCGGTCGCATGTTCAACGTATTACATTTTAGATGATGTCTATGTCAGCCCTGCTTTTAGGCGTCAAGGCGCTGCCAAGCAACTGATCGATACTGCAATTTTGTTTGCAAAAAACGAAAATGCCCTGCGAATTAGTTTAGAAACCCAAAAAAATAATGAAAAATCCCACAGACTCTATGAATCTATGGGATTTATAAAAGATGATGAATTCCAAACCTATCACTGTTTCTTAAAATAAAGATTTGAACATCTATATGCTGTGTTTAAGCTTTTAGAGCTTTGATCTAAACTTAGCTTGCTCTATTTGTTCCGCATTTAGATGAATCCACTCACCTTCAGGCAAATCATTTAACGTCAACTGACCAATTTGTGCACGATGCAATTTTTCGACTTTATTGCCCACTGCTGCAATCATACGTTTTACCTGATGATAAACCCCCTGATGAATGGTCATTTGCAGACCCTTTTCATCTAAACGCATAACCTCTGTTGCAGCAAAAATACCCTCTTCATTGCGCAGTTCAACGCCTTGTGTCAATTGTCGTACTTGTTCATCAGTTACAACATCAGCAACTTCCATTTGGTAGACTTTTGCAACATGCTTTTTAGGATGGGTCAGTGCTTGTAAAAACTGACCATCGTCGGTCAATAATAATAAACCTGTGGTGTCTTGATCTAAACGCCCGACACATTGAATACCACGGTTCATCGAAACATCATCAAATAAATCAAAAACGCTAAAATGATGAGTGGCTTGATGCGAGCATTCATAACCTTGTGGCTTATTTAAAGCAATATAAAGATGTTCGCGATAGGTATACGGTTTGCCATACACTTCAAAATTAGGTTGAGTTAAATCTAGTTTATGTTTTGGATTAGTGATGATTTCATCTTGGATGGAAAATGCACCATTTTTAATCAGTTGCTGGCAATGTTTGCGTGAACCAAAACCTTGTGACTGCAACATTCTTTCCAACAACATCTTTTATGACCTATAAACTGAAATAAGCGCTTATTCTAACTGAAAATCGCGTTCATTGATCAGTACATGCTGGATTCATTGTTGCACGCGAACAGGCTACAATAGCCGCATTGTTCTTTTGCTCTCCCGCTCATGTCGCAACTTGATTTCAATCTCTTAGTTTTACTGATTTTATTGGCATGTGGCATTTTTAGCCATAATAATGCAGTGACGATTGCAGCAGCCGTTTTAATTATTCTAAAAATCACACCGCTAAGCCAATTTATGCCTTATGTACAAGCACATGGCTTAAACATTGGTATTATCATTTTAACCATTGGGGTATTAAGTCCGATTGCCAGTGGAAAAATTTCAGGTGAAAGTATTTTAAAATCTTTCCTGAGCTGGAAGTCTTTGTTAGCAATTGCGATTGGTGTGTTTGTAGCGTGGCTCGGTGGACGTGGTGTCAAGCTGATGGGGAATCAGCCTGACATTGTGGCAGGTTTGCTTTTAGGTACGGTTGCTGGTGTTGCCCTGCTACGTGGAGTCCCTGTCGGGCCGCTAATTGCAGCAGGGATATTATCTTTGCTGATTGGTACCAAATAGATCAGCACAGCTCTTCAATTCATACAAGACTCAAGTAGCATTAATGTTGATGCTGAGATTAAGCAGATGTAAATTCTGAGTTTCTTTTTTGAGCAACCCTATCATATATAAAATATCACCCATCACTCCACGAAGAGTAATGCTAAACGCACTTGGTCATAGCCCATACGTGGTGTGGTTAATTCCACAATTGGACGCAATTTAATCGAGCCATCATCGTTAAAATGATCTGGGCTTTTACGCTTAATGAGACGTTTATAAATTTTCCGGACTTGCTCAACCACTTCTTCACCCGGACTGGCCACAGAAATATCCAAGCCTTGTTCTTTATGCAAACGTCCTAAATGATTAATAATGGTCGCAGGCGTTAAACCACGTTCTGTTGCAATATCTGAAATTTCATAGCCTTCTTCAAACAATTCTTTGGTTTCATCTAAAGTGGCTGATGCATAATTTTGCTTGCCCGAACTGCGCGCTATTTTTTTCTCATTGCGTTCAATTTCAACATCATTCAATGTGCCACCACAATGACGAATAAAGGCTTTGTGCTGTGGGGTTAAATCAATATTTTCGAAATGATCCTCAGCTTCGTTCGATAACTCTTGAAAACGACGATCGGCTTTAATCGCAAGACTATCTAACTCTAAAGCCTGTTCATTAAAGCCTTTGAGTCTTAAACCATCTAAACTTTTTAAACGCGACAAAGCCACGTAACCTTGCCCATTTTCGAAGGTATGGCTGAGATCAATTTCCGCAGCTTCAAGTGTCATCCCTTGTGATTTATGAATGGTAATTGCCCATGCTAAACGTAAGGGAATTTGCTGAAAACTGGCAATTGTCTTACCGGCATCGTTATCCACTGACCATGTTTCAGGTTCAACCAATAAGGTCGTGCCATCGGTGATTTTCACTTTCGGTAAGATGCCATATTCGTCATCTTCTTCAAAACTGATGACTTCACCCAAACTGCCATTGATATATCCCATATCAAAGTTATTTTTTACAAACATCACTTTGGCATGTTTTTTTAGAGTCAGTGACTCAGGTGCACGTACCGATGATTTTAGGGTTTCAATCAGTTTTTCATTACCATCACATTGTGCATCAAATTGACGTGGATCATTATCAATTTCATTCAAATGCTTATAATTAATGCTATCGACGTCCATATTATGCGTGTACAAGCGCGTATAGGTCTCGCCAATATTTTGATGGCGCGTACCTTGTAAAGCAGCACGATGTTCATCAGTGATGGCTTGCGCACGAATAGCATTCAAGATGTCATTTAAATAATCATTGCCCTGACGATGCTGCTCAGTTAAATAGCAGACACGGAATTTTGCTTCCACCCAAGCGTCAGACATGAAACAGAATTTATCGCGATTACGTTCATCATTACGACCGACAGGCGGTAACTGAAAGAAGTCACCAGCAACAATGACTTGGATCCCGCCAAAAGGCTCATCGCTGTCTTTAAAAAACTTAAGCACTTTATTTACAAGATTGAGTTGCTTGGCATGTAGCATTGAAATTTCATCAATGATGAGTACCTGTGCATTTTCTAAATGTTCTTTTAAGTATTTACGTTCTTTCATGCGCTTCATATCGTCTTCGGATAAGAAGTCTTTAATGCCAATCCCTGCCCATGTATGAATCGTCATGCCATTCATATGCGTTGCAGCAATACCTGTAGAGGCAGTAATGGCAACAGCGACCTTACGAGCTTTTAAATAATTGATGTATTGATTCAGCGTATAGGTTTTCCCCGCACCAGCAGAACCTGTCAAAAATACATTTTCTCCTGCTTTTAATAACTTAAGTGCAGTTTCCTGTTTCATAGAACCAATACCGTAAAAGAACGGCTATAGCCTAACGATTTTTACAACAAAAGTTAAGCGCAGATATTTTAAATAACCGATCAGCACGACGAACTTGGTCGCTGATTAAACTCATGTATGAAATGAATCGCGATATTACAGTATTCCAATTCTGCTTTTTGATTATTGGCATATTCCAATTGATCGAACACCAAGCTGTGATCACGTAAATGACAGCCCAATAATAACGGCACTCGCATTTCTGCATGTGTCATATAAAATACGACATACTCACCTTCAATAATGCGCTGCGCATAACTTGCAGCTAAACAGTTTCGAAATATTTTAGCTGTTTCAATGATGTGATCGATGCTTTTAATTTCTTCAAAGGTCCAATTAAAGTAATTTAGCGTTTTTTCTTGCGTCAATGTTTGCCAACGCGCGAGCGCAAAGTCTTTTTTAAGTTTGGCAATAATTTCTTGTTTTTGAATCGTGTCGTGCCATTCAACGGCTTGGTTAAATAAACCATTCCACGTTAAGCTTTTCGGTACATCTTTATGACTAGAAAAATAATCTGATAAATAATCACGGACATAACTGTCAAAAATAGACTCTCTGACATTACCTTGTTGCAAATAAAAACGTTTACGGAAGTCATTGATTTGAATATGGTAGCGTTGCAATACGCTATGAAAATCCCGATTTTGCTGCGTATGCGGTCGAATATATCGGATCGCTTCTTCGGGTAAATCTTGAGTGACTTTCAGCAAATGCTGCATATATGCCTGCATGACCCGGCTTAAACCGGTATACACCTTCTTCACCACCACATCATCCATTTTCACGACATCGCGGATCAAGCCAATCCATTCATCTAAATATAAAATAGAAGGACTAATAGCAACACGATGATCATCAATCGCTTGGCGAGTGCCTTTTAACACCACCGATTGATTATTGGAATGTTGAAACCAACGCTCCTGAATTGCCATATGATGCGCACGATGAATAAACAAGCGGGCTGAGGCATATTGAAAATATTGCAAGGTGGAGAGAATAATTTGCGGATGAATTCGATTGGTATCTAGAAAGCTCATGGCAGTTACAGCAACACGTACACTGCTGTGCTGAATATTGGCACTTAACCAATCAAGCACCTCAGAAGACTGTTTAAAGAGCCAATTGACCGCACGATTGCAATCAAATAACGGAAGTTTCGCAACTTTTTTTTGCCATAAACTCGCATTCGCTTCTAAAAAATTCTTTTTGGCTAACAAATTATCCTGCTGCCAAAAGTTACGGTTCATCAAGCGCACAAAACCAAGCATATTGTTATGTTCAAGCGCATGCTGAAATAACAGTTCGACATCATCTACATGCTCATTTAATTCATGTAAATTAAAGCGCTCTTCAAAAGACAAACTCATAATGCGATAAATAGCAGGATTTAAAAATTGCCCTGCACTAAAACAAAATTCATCCAAGCTATCCATCAAACTTTGCACTGATAAAAAATGTGTATCGTGTAAATAATCTAAAGAGAAAAGCCCTTGCATCATTTCTGAAATATCTTCAGGAATAGGCTCTTGATGCAAAACGTGCTGAATCATGATGGGCTTTTTATAAAAGCCTTCTTTCATCATCAGATGATCGATAATATCCGCTTGCACGGTCGATAAATGGTCAAAAAAAGCCGTTACACGCGCTCGCCCATTGACCCATTGATAGACCTCATCAATGATCATTTGACGTAAATACTGCGCTTTATCTCTGAGAAAAATCGAATGCTGCGGCTTTTGATCACCGGTTAAAAAATATAAATCCTGTAGGAAAAATTCTTCTAAAGATTCTGATGAATATTGAGCTGCATAAAAATTAGCAAGTTGTTGGGCTTGCTGCTTATGCATACTGCGCGGGGTATGAAATTGCAGTTCAAATAAACCATTCAGCAGCACAACACCATGCTGATCATGATTGATCCTAAACATATTTTGAGCAGTCAGATTCCCAACAATCGCCAATTGATCTTGATAAATCTCATGTAGACTTTGCGAAATCCGCGTCAATTGTTTAGCGAGTTGTTGATATTGCGTTAATAGACCTTCCTGTTCCATACACGCACCTTTTCATCATGTCTCACTCATATTAAATCATATTCAGCATTTTAAACACTGTATAGAGCAACTCACCAAAGCTTAAAACAAAACGCACAGAATAGCTAAACGACAGCCACAATCGTTATCACAACGTTTAAAAGCGTTCAGGATGATCGAGATGTCTTTGCTGTTTTAAAGTTTCAATACCGTTATAAATGGTGTATTGGAGTTGTTCTCGATATTCAATTAGCTGTTCTTGAGTTTGAATATGCGCAATGGACTGACGCGCTAGAAACTGAAAATAAAAAGGTAAGCGTTTGGGAATCACATTTTTAGGCAAAGATGGAATCACTTCACCGTGACGTAATAATTGATCAAGCTTCGGTATTTTTAATAATTTTTTAAAATATTTATTGTCTGTAATGGTCTTTGCATCCAAGCCAATCTCAAATAGTTCATCGCCCCCTAAGGCAGCAAATGGCACGATGTCATATTGAAATTCTTGCGCAAGCTTTAAAAAGCCATAGCGTTCTTTCCAAATCAGTTGATATTGCTCGCCTTCATGTTTGGATACTTCGCGCCCGCCCCCCGGAAACACCAAAATCGAATAGCCTTGGCGCATCACTTCACGTACGTATTCGCGCACACCATCAATCGCGCCAAATTTTTTAAAAATCTCACGCCACAGTGGCACATAAAAATGGCTATGATCCGCAATGCTGACCACAGCCACTTTATGTTCATTAAACAGATAGTCCACGATAATCGGTGAATCAAACACCCCATAAATGGAATGATTACCGACGTACATCGCAGGCTTAGACGCATCAATATGTTCTGCGCCTAAAAACGTGGGCGTGAAATACAACTTGGACAGTGCTGTAAAGCGTTTAATCCATTTTGCATCATGCCCAAGTTGCATGTCTTAACCCTTAAGCGACATGTTTTTTCACAAGGATTGAGCCTACTGAGTAGCCCGCACCGAATGAACACAATACGCCATACTCGCCATCATTTACTTCATGCGCGGTACGGTGTAATGCAATGATCACGCCTGCTGATGAAGTATTTGCAAATTCATCAAGAATGATTGGCACAAGATCAGGTTTTGCATGTTCTTTACCAACCACCAATTTCAGAATAAGTTCATTCATGCTGGCATTGGCTTGATGCAACCAGAAACGCTTCACTGTTTCAGGGGCAATCTCATTCTTCGCCAATTGCTTGGTGATCATTTTCGCAACCAACGGACACACTTCTTTAAACACTTTACGACCATCTTGTTTAAAGCGCTTATCATCGGTATCTGTGGTTTCACTTGGGTTTAAGAAACCAAAGTTGTTACGAATGTTGTTTGAGAACTGAGTAAATAATTGAATGTCTTCAACTTCAAAGCCAGTTTTGGTGGTCGTTTCTTCAATAATAGAAGCCGTTGCGACATCACCAAAGATAAAGTGACAATCACGTGAACGGAAATCAGTGTGACCAGAGGTAATTTCAACGTTTACGAGCAATACGCGACGTGCACCCGCTTTAATCGCATCATAAGCTTGCTTGATCCCGAATGTTGCAGCAGAACATGCCACATTCATGTCATAAGCATAACCTTGAATACCAAGTGCAGTTTGGATTTCAATGGCAACCGCAGGATAAGCACGTTGCAAGTTAGAGCAAGATAAAATCACGACATCGATGTCTTCTGCAGTTACACCTGCATTTTCCATCGCTTGTTTAGCCGCAGTCACGCCCCACTCTGCTTGAATGGAGAGTTCGTCGTTTGAACGTTCACGTAGCAATGGACGTAAACGTTTTGGATTTAAAATACCGCTTTTTTCTGCAACATAACGCGCTTTTACGCCTGATGCTTTTTCAATAAATTCTGCGCTTGAACCGCGACGAGCTTCAAGTTCACCCGCCTCAATTTTGTCAGCATTTTCGCTGTTGTACTGTTCCACATAAGCATTTAAAGCACCAACCAATTCTTCATTGGTGATGATATCTTCTGGATGGTAAAGACCTGTACCCGTAATGCGGATGCCCATGTAAAACTCCTTTTCGAAATTACCTATATCTTAACTGATTCCAAGCTTATCCCAAACTTTTTGCAAGCGAGTGGGCGAAATTGGACCTTTTGTTTTCATGGGTTGTGAAAATAAAGAGATGCGCAATTCCTCGGTCATGAAATACAATTCTTTCAGGCGAGTGTCATTTTTAAATTTGAACAATTTTTCCATCCAAGGGTCAACTTGATCAATGGCAGAATTGTCCCTTTGTAAATTATTCGGCAAACGGTCTAAACGCATGATGAGTGCTTTTAAATAGCGTGGGAATTCAATCCAAATATCAGCAGACTTACTATACACAAAGTCACCTAAGTTCATTAAATCTAGCTGATCTTCAATGTCATCAATGTTCTTTCCAAACACAGAATCGTCTAAAACCAATAATTTCCGACGTATTTCCTGCCACTGTGTGTAGATTTCCGTGATATGACGCAGTGCAACTTGCCCGTGAGTTAGGAAAGATTTTTTTACATCTTCGTTCAGCTTTTGGAACTCTTGCGCATTGACAGGCAACTCATTTATTGCAAGGTGCAGTGTGGCATAAACTAACATTTGCTCGAGTTTGGCTTTATCGCCAAGCGGTGAATAAGCAAGCGCGAGTGGTTTTGAAATCTGTTTCTTGAGTTGACGAATTAAATCACCCAGTTGCATATGAATGAGTCGAATCACCCCTGCACGGTGTTGTTTAATCGCTTCCGCTTGATCGTTAAAGGTTTGAATCACCACACCCGATTCATCTTTTTGCTCAAGCACAGCAAAGTCTTTGGTCGGAACTAAAGCTTGATATTGCTTCACCACCACACCTGTCACTTTTTGTGAGGCTTCAAATACGAAGTTTTCAGGGAAGTCTTTAAACTCACCCTTGAGTTGCTTCACAGGACTGTGCGTTTCGGTACGGCAACGTGCTTTGAGTTCATCCAGATCACGTCCTTTTTCAATGACACGACCTTTTTCATCAATGACTTTAATCAGCGGCAATAAATATTGCTCAACACGATCAAGATTAAAATCTTTTTCGGTAATTTGTTCGCCACGCAACTGAAACATCAAGAAACTCAAAATATGTTTTTGTAAATCTTGCGCATCAATTTTGGCTATGAGTTTACGTGCCATATCTGGAATCGGAACTAAATTACGGCGTTTTTCTTTGGGTAAACTTTTCAGTAAGGCTTCGATCAAATCTTGACGCCAGCCCGGAATGCCCCATGACCAACGATTTTCATCGACCTGAGCCAAAGCTTGAATTGGCACTTTGACCGTTGCGCCATCTTCATCATGACTTGGGTCGAAACGATAGCTGGCTGCCAAGCGCAAATCGCCATTACGTAAATAATCTGGGAATTGCTGCGTAGTTGGACGGTCATTCATCCATAGCGCATCATCATCGACAAATAAAATACGTGGATTTTGCGGCTCGACCGTTGCTCGCCAATCTTCAAATGAACGACGGCTCGCGACCTCTTCTGGCACTTTCGATGCATAGAATTGATAAATCGTTTCTTCATCGACCACCAAATCGCGACGGCGCAATTTATCTTCAACACGCTCAACTTCTTCAAGTTTTTGCAAATTGAATTTTAAAAATGGCGGCACAATACCTAAATTACCTGTGGTTAAAGCATCTCGTAGGAAAATTTCATGTGCCGCAGGTTGATCTACTTTTTCATAATTGATTTGACGTTTTGGCTCAATAATCAGACCGAAGAGCGAAATCTGATCATAGGCATTCACCACACCTGATTTTTTCGACCAATGTGGTTCAAAGTAATGATGTTTGAGGAGATCACGTGCCGCCAATAAAATCCATTCGGGTTCAATTTTGGCAAGGGTACGCAAATATACCTGAGATGTTTCCACCATCTCAAACGCCATCACCCAAGGCGTATTGGTTTTATGCAAGGTTGATGCTGGGAAAATACGCGCTTTTTGCTGACGCACGGCCATAAAGACATTACGTTCATCGGTTTTATTGGCAATAAACGAAAGTAAGCCAGTGAGTAATGCACGGTGTAAATTTTCATAACTGGCTTTCTTTTCATTGAAAGACAGTTTTAAAACGCGTGCAAGATCAACCAATTGTTCATGGGTTTTTTTCCATTCACGTAAACGTAACCAACTGAGGAAATGATTGCGCGCAAAGGTGCGACGCTTATTCTCGCTCATGTCACGATTGGCAACCAAGCTTTCCCACAGCTTAATGTAGAACAAGAAATCAGAATCTTCTTCGCGGAACAAGGCATGCTTTTGGTCCGCTTGCATTTGCTTATCGGCAGGACGTTCACGTGGGTCTTGAACAGCGAGCGCAGCCACAATAATTAAGACTTCATTGAGTACACCAAAATGTGCCCCGCCCAAAATCATACGCGCAAGACGCGGGTCAATCGGCATTTTCGCCATTTGATGACCGATTTTGGTAAGGGAATCAGCCTTATTCTGAGCAAGTCTCCCTTTTTCAAAGGGAGATTTAGAGGGATTAGTTTCAATAGAATCTCCCCCTTGCGTAGCAGTGCTACTCCCTTTTTCAGAAAGAGGCGCTTTACTCTTATCCACCATCGCACCAAGCTCAATCAAGAGCTTACGACCATCATTCACTAAACGATGATCAGGCGGTTCAATGAAATCAAAATCTTCCAACGAACCTAAGCCTAGACTTTGCATTTGCAAAATCACTGATGCCAAATTGGTTCGTTTAATTTCAGGTTCGGTAAATTCAGGACGACTTAAAAAATCATCTTCTGAATATAAACGAATGCAGACACCCGGTGCGATACGACCACAACGCCCTTTACGCTGATTGGCTGCTGCTTGAGAAATCGCTTCAATCGGTAAGCGTTGTACACGCGAACGATAGCTATAACGTGATAAACGCGCAAAACCACTATCAATGACATAACGAATATTTGGGACAGTTAAAGCAGTTTCCGCCACGTTGGTGGCAATAATAATCCGTCGGCCACCACCCGTAGGATTAAAGATTTTTTGTTGTTCAGCTAACGCCAAACGTGCATACAGCGGTAAAACTTCAGTGTGTTTTGGACCATGTTTAATCAGGGTTTCTTGTAATTCGCGAATTTCACGTTCGGTACTGGCAAAAATCAAGGTATCCGCATATTCAGGATGCCCCTTATCAATTGCATCTTGGAAGCATTCCTCTACAGCTTTAACCACAGCACGTGGTAGATTTTCCTCAAAATCATCAAACTCATCATCATCACTGCCGCCAATGGTCATTTCTGAAATAGGACGATAACGCAGTTCTACGGGGAAACTGCGCCCTTCCACTTCAAAAATTGGTGCGCCATTAAAATAACTCGAGAAACGATTTACATCTAAGGTTGCCGAGGTAATGATGACTTTCAAATCTTTACGACGTGGCAAGAGCTGCTTTAAATAGCCCATGATGAAGTCAATATTCAATGAGCGTTCATGTGCTTCATCGATAATAATGGTGTCGTATTTGGTCAGGAAGCGGTCATTGCTTAATTCCGCCAACAAAATACCGTCTGTCATTAAACGAACGATGGAATCTTGTGAACCTTGTTCATTAAAACGAACTTTAAAGGAAATAGATTCACCGAGCTTTTCACCCACTTCTTCAGCAATACGCTGCGATACACTACGTGCAGCAAGTCGTCGTGGTTGAGTATGCCCGATGAGACCCGTCAGACCGCGTCCTGCAAGCATGGCAATTTGCGGTAGTTGTGTGGTTTTACCCGAACCGGTTTCGCCTGCCACAATAATGACTTGATGCTTATGAATCGCTTCAATCAGTTTATCGGCATATTGGGTAACAGGTAAGTCTTGGTTAAGCTTAATATTGGGAATTTTATCAACGCGCTCAAGCACTTTTGCATGTGATTTTTCAAATAAGTCTTGATACTGTTGTTCGTTGGCGTCTTTACCTTTACGTAATCGATTTAAACGGTGAATATCGCGTACCATCACCAAGTGATCTACATTTAAACCTTTCGCAGCCAAGTCAACGCCCTACAACTATTTCAGAACGTTCTATTCTACTCACTTTCCGACATTTTCCCAATCCTGTTCATGCACAGTTCGATGTTATATTTGTGGTAAATAGATAGATTATTTTTATTGTGACTTACATGAGTACCGATAGTCATCATTTGCAAAATGAAGATCAAGTGTAGATCTCTGCATAACGTTCTTTATGAATAAGGCAAACATCTTTGCTCAGTGTATTTACCTGATTCATTTAAAATGCAATCAAAAAGATTCATCATTTATTTAAGGTTTAACCTTGAAATTTGGCAGGCAAGACATCATGTCTGTAAACGTGGTGATGAAGCTGTACATTTTTGTATGTATCCGTTAAATGATACATAGCCGATAAAATGAAATGCGGTTAAATCAGGTCTTGCTGACTTAGTTCGGTTTTTCCGATTTCTGTAATGTAAAAATACCATTTCAGCAATCCGCCAATTTTAGATACTCTAATTGAAAATTAAACACTATCGTCAATCATGGAGACAATGATGAGCTTAATTAATACTGAAGTTAAACCATTTGCTACAACAGCATTCCAAAACGGTCAATTCATCGAAGTAACTGAAGCTGACCTTAAAGGCAAATGGTCTGTTGTTTTCTTCTACCCAGCTGACTTCACTTTCGTTTGCCCAACTGAATTGGGTGACCTTGCTGACAACTACGAAGAATTCAAAAAACTAGGTGTTGAAATCTACTCAGTTTCTACTGACACTCATTTCACTCACAAAGCTTGGCACGATTCTTCTGAAGAAATCAAAAAAATCCAATACGTAATGGTTGGTGATGCGAACTGGACACTTGCTAAAAACTTCGACGTTTTAATCGAAGCTGATGGCCTTGCTGACCGTGGTACTTTCGTTATCGATCCAGAAGGTAAAATCCAAATCGTTGAAATCAACGCTGGTGGCGTAGGTCGTGATGCTCAAGAACTTCTTCGTAAAGTGAAAGCAGCTCAATACGTACATGCTCACCCAGGTGAAGTTTGCCCAGCTAAATGGAAAGAAGGCGATGCAACTCTTGCTCCTTCAATCGACTTAGTAGGTAAAATCTAATTTGTATTAGATTGAACTGATAAAAAAACCACGCTTTTTAGCGTGGTTTTTTTTATGGCAAAAGCAGATCAAGCGATCCCAGCCAATAACATTAAAAATCTAACAATTACAATGCAACTATATAGAAAGCGATTCAATTCTATTAACGTCAAATGATGTTGATGCGCTATATGAATTGGAGGTGCAAATGAATATAGGTTTAACTGTGGTAAGTTATAAATATAATGCCTCGAGCCATCATTTACATATTTATTATAATACGGGTCTCATCGAGCTTTATCATCCTGTGCCAGAATACATCTATAACAACTTACTTAGACGTGAAGATAAAACTGCTTTTGTGCAAAAATATTTGCAATATGATTTAAATTTCAACAAAGTCTATAGCAATTAAATTTTAACTTAGCGATAACCAATAAGACATAACCCTGCGCCCACAGAGATGGTCGATGATACAAATCGACCATCCCGATTCACTAAGTTCATAAAGTCTTGCACTTGCTCGGCATGTGATAGTACGTTGTCTACCACCAATAGACCGCCTTTTGGATTGATCAATCTTGCGAGATGTTGCCAATAATCGACATAAGCATCACGTTCGGCATCGAGCAAAATAAAGTCAAAAACTTCTTGATTTTGCTGTAAAAAATGGAATGCATCCGTAACTCGATAATCTACAATACCATCCAACTTCAAATCTTTTGCATAGCGTTGAGCTTGCTCAGATCGCGCGGCATCGATTTCAAGTGTAATCATTTTGCCTTGTGTTTTTGAGAGTGCTTCCGCCAACCATAAGGTGGAATAGCCTGTCGATGTACCAATTTCTAAGAGCTTTTTGGATTTTTGCGCTTTAACTAAAATCGATAAAAACTGGGCAGATTCAGGCTCAATATTACGATAACGTTTTAACCGATCTGAATGTGTCGCATCATGCTGACAAAATTGCAGATATAAATCGTGCATATAGCGTTCAAAATTAATCATGTCTTGCATGCGTTCAACATCCTTGTTGTATTAAATTTTAATTTTCTTTGCCTTTAAACCGCTGACACAAACTTAAAACGTTCTATTTCACGATCATCTTCAAGCGTTACCATTTCAGTAAACATCGCGAGCGGTCGCACCCAAATCGAATAATCACCGTATAAACACTGATACACCACTAACGCTTCTCGCGTTTCGCTATGCGTTGCCACATGCAGCACTTGATACAACTGCCCTTTATAATGTTGATAAATCCCGCGTGTTAAAGTCATATATTTTTCTCATCAAATGAACAGTTCATATTAGCGGATAATACCGCGCGATAGCATCTGGTTAACTTGAAATTTACAGTATTTACCTCATATAGAGATTTGAAATGCTTGATGAAATTACTCATATATCTAATTTTCCGATTATTTAGATAAGAATTAACCGTTTTACCTATTCAGTAAATTCTATTAATATTCTCTCATCAAATAAACATTTACTCCTTTGGAGACGTTAGCAATGTTAGACACAAATACAACAGCCCAACTGAAAACACTTTTAGAACGCCTTGAAGGTCCAATCGAAATCGTTGCGACTTTAAATGGCTCTGACAAATCAGACAAAATTAAAGAATTGGTTGAAGAGATCGCTGCATTATCTTCACTTGTAACTGCACGTTTTGATGGTCAAAACAAACGCGCACCAAGCTTTGGTATTGCAAAAGCAGGTGAAGAGCCACGTGTTTACTTCGCAGGCTTACCAATGGGGCATGAGTTCACATCACTCATTCTTGCATTGCTACAAACTTCAGGTTATGCACCGAAAGTCTCTGATGAAGTACTCGCTTCTGTAAAAGGCTTAGGCGTTCAATCTAACTTTGACGTATTCGTATCACTTAGCTGCCATAACTGTCCTGACGTGGTTCAAGCGTTGAACTTGATTGCAATCTACAACCCAGGCACAACCACCACCATGATTGATGGTGCATTCTTCCAAGATGAAGTTGAAGAACGCAAAATCATGGCGGTACCTATGGTGTTCCAAGACAACGAACATATTGGTCAAGGTCGCATGACTTTGGAAGAAATCATTGCCAAACTCGACACCAACTCTGCAGCCAAAGATGCTGAAAAGTTAAATAGCAAAGATGCCTTTGATGTGCTTGTGATTGGTGGTGGTCCTGCAGGGAATACTTCTGCCATCTATGCAGCACGTAAAGGCATTAAGACTGGTATTGTGGCTGAACGCATGGGCGGTCAGGTGATGGATACCATGGACATTGAAAACTACACTTCAGTGCAAAAAACTCAAGGTCCAAAGTTTGCTGCTGAAATGGAAGCACACGTGCGTGAATATGGTGTCGACATCATGAACCTACAACGTGTATCCAACATCAAAGGTGCGGATGAAACGGCTAATGGTCTGGTTGAAGTCACACTAGAAAACGGTGCAAAACTTGAATCAAAAACTGTCATCCTATCTACAGGTGCACGTTGGAGAGAAATGAACGTACCGGGTGAGCAAGAATACAAAACACGTGGTGTTGCGTACTGCCCACACTGTGATGGTCCACTTTTTAAAGGCAAACGTGTTGCAGTCATTGGTGGCGGTAACTCAGGTGTAGAAGCTGCGATTGACTTGGCAGGTATTGTTGAACACGTAACATTGGTTGAATTTGATACCAAACTTCGTGCTGACCAAGTATTGCAAGACAAACTCAACAGCTTGCCAAACACCACTGTGATCAAAAATGCGTTGTCGACTGAAGTGGTCGGCGATGGCAAACAAGTGACTGCACTCAAATACAAAGACCGTACGACTAATGAAGAGCACACTGTTGAACTTGCCGGCATCTTCGTACAAATCGGTTTGTTACCAAACACGGATTTCTTAAAAGAAACCAAAGTTGAGTTAAGCAACCGTGGTGAGATTGTGATTAACGAGCGCAATGAAACCAATGTGAAAGGTGTATTTGCTGCGGGTGACTGTACGACAGTGCCATACAAACAAATCATCATTGCCACAGGTGAAGGCGCGAAAGCATCATTGTCAGCATTTGATTACATTATCCGTTCTGGTCAATGAGTTGATTAGTTCCTGAATCTAAAAAGCCAGTCTTAATGACTGGCTTTTTTTATGCTAAATGCATCAATCTATCTGCATTAGCTCATGATGTAAGAGATTCCCCTACCGTTATATCATCAAAGTCTCATATGAAAAACTACAAATTTACATAGAACATTCACAGATCTATCCGTTATTGTTATTGCAAATAATAAAAAAACTCAAAACAGAGTAAGGAGACCAAAATGCATTATCAATATCACTGTGGTTGTTGCGATCAAGTCGTTACATCAATGCAAAAAGAGTGTTCTCACTGTGGTTCACATAATATTCGAAGCCCCTTTGGCTTTTGGATTTTCTGTTTAGTGGCTTGTTTGGCTGCTGTGATCGTAATTAAAACGGTGCATATGTATATTCAGTCTCATCATGAAGTACCGGTTCAACCCTCTTTATTCGAGGTACTCGATCAAGACAATAAAAAACCACATTAAAATTTTAAAAATCGCTTAAAACAACGGTCTTTAATACACATTAAGACTGGAAATTTAAACCTTTTAAAAGATTTTACATTAGAATACCGGCAGTTTTAAGGAGATTCAGTGTGGTGCAGTTAATTAAAAAAGGTGGTTTACGCGAACGTGCTAATCGCAGTCGTCGCTATCAAGGTTCAGAAAATACTGAAACGACCTTGCAGCCCAACGCCTATAAACAAGCTGCTAAAAAAACAGATCTAGATGTTCAAGTGAAATTACCTGAACATCCGCGTCCATTATCCCACAGTGTAGAAGAGCATGAATGATCATTCATGTGATTCGATTTAAGACATCAAGAGAATAGCGTCATAACACAACCAAACAGCAAACATCAGGAACAATGCTCCTGAAATAATATCGATGTAGCTGCCTGAACGTTGGTATAAGTCTTTGATTTTTGGCTGTGAAATCAGCAGCATTAACAACGTAAAAGTAATAAATGTTTGTATAGGAATAATAAAGGCAAGTTGAGTTTTCAGTGATGTACTTGCAGATGAACTGAGCGCTAGTGAGAAAACACTGCCAAAATAGATTAAGGTCTTCGGATTGGCTAAATTGGTCAACAAACCTAATGTAAAATAGTTACTCGGCTGCTGAGCAGGATTCAATTCAGCTGAGTTTTGATGTCTATTCTTAAATGTTTTCAGACCACCATTCAACATTGCCCAACCCATTTTAGCCAAAAACACCGCACCAACCAGCATCAGAATCTGTTGGATCCATGGGAATTGATCAATCAGAACGGTAAAACCCGCAAGCGTAAGTACGACCCAAACTACAATGCCTGCACTAATACCTGCAATGACTTTTAGAGCATTCAGTCGCGTGGTGGACGCTGAACTTTTGGCAATGAGTAGAATATCTGGACCTGGGCTCAATTGAGCCACAAAATGAAGCAAACAAATCGTAATCAGCAAAGACATTTAAATATTATAAATCAAGTAAAAATACAGTATAACGTTAAAAATAGCCGATGATAAAGTAGGCAAAAAAAAGCCGAACCTCATGATTCGACTTTTTCATAAAGATATAATTTATTTAGGATTTACATCTTTAAATTCAATTTTCTTCGCATCGGGTGTCACTTCACGCGCTTCACCATCAATGATGGTTGAATCGCCACGACCACTCTGTTGGTTTTGCATCTCTTGCATTTGACGCATCATGTCAGCAAATGGGTTTTGACCTTGTGCACCGCCCATGCCTCCCATATCGCCCATCATGCCACCCATCATTTTTTCCATCATGGCTTGTTGACGTTTCATCATGATTTTCATCATGCCCGCTTGGAAAGCTTTTTGTACCGCAGGAATCAACATCAGCACGGCGATAACATCCGAGATCAAACCGGGAATCATCAAGAAAAAGCCTGCCAAAATTTTAGGTAGATTTGATGCGAGTGCAGGATCACCGCTCATTTGACCCATTTGCATTTGTTGCATCTGAGGCATCAGACCTGATGAATATTTGCGAATGAGGTTTAGACCGATAAAGAACGCTGCCATAAACCAGAAAAATACGTACCACATGCTCCCGACGAGGTCACCCACGCCAATCCAGACACATACTTCTAGGATTAAGCCTGCAAAAATAATAAGAAATAATTTCATGAAAATTAATCTAAACTCATTTAAATAAATAGGATGCTGTCATCAAGTGCTTAATCACTATCAAGCTTTTTTGATACGCTTATGTAACAATATGGGCATTATATTATTTTTAAAGTGCAGGCATGTCATTAATTATTGGAATTGACCCGGGTTCGCGTTTAACAGGTTACGGAATTATTGAAAAACAAGGTCAAAACTTAACTTTTGTCGATGCCGGCACCATTCGTACTGAAACACCCGAAATGCCAGAACGCTTAAAGCGAATTTTTGCAGGTGTGGAACGTATTGTAAAATTTTACGGTCCAACTGAAGCATCGGTCGAACAAGTCTTTATGGCACAAAACCCAGACTCTGCGCTTAAACTGGGTCAAGCACGTGGTGCTGCAATTGCTGCATTGGTGAATTTAGATTTGCAAGTGGCTGAATATACCGCACGTCAAATCAAACAATCGGTGGTCGGTTATGGTGCTGCGGACAAAGAGCAAGTGCAAATGATGGTGATGCGTATTTTAAAATTAAGCGTTAAACCCCAACAAGATGCTGCCGATGCCCTTGCTGCTGCCATTTGCCATGCCCATGCTTCAGGAAGTATGAGTAAAATGGCGGTACTCAATGCCCTTGGCGGTATGTCACGAGGTCGTAGCCGTGTGAGTACACGTCGTCGCTAATATTTAGCGTAAGATCTTAAAGCCTTGAAAATGACATTCATCTATAGTTAATTCGAGCTGCTGAATGTCATCAACCACTGCATGGCGAGGTCCTTCATAACTACGCTTTATCATTTCAACAATCTTCTCTTTATCTCCAACCAGTGTCGCTGCAACATTTCCATTCACTAGATTTTTAACAGTTCCTTTTAGACCCAAAATGGTTGCTTGATCATGAAACCATCTACGGTATCCCACACCTTGAACTTTCCCACGTATGGTTAGTTGGATTGATTGCATCGCCCAACTCCTACTGATTTACAATCTTATAAATGGCGTGTTTCATATCTTGCGCCTGTAAGCCGCGCTCACCTGTATGAGCAAGTTCATCACCTGCAAGTGCATGTAGCATAACGATTTCATTTAACTGAATATCTTCATGGAATTGGGCTTTTAAACTAGCAATCATGCCAGCCAGAACATCGCCCATGCCTCCTGTGCCCATCCCAGCATTGCCCGCTGTACAGATATATAATTCATTTTCCAAGGTTAAACTGCCTGAGCCTTTTAAAACCCATTGCCCTGCATAGCGTTCTTGAAGCTGATGAATGGCTGCGATCCGATCATTTTCAATTTCTGCTGTAGAGATCCCTAACAATTTTGCCGCTTCCCCGGGATGTGGCGTGAGATAAGTTTTAGGATGCACTTTATTTGGCTGCTCTGCTAAAAACCAAAGCGCATCGGCATCTAAAATCACATCAACATCGGTATTTTGCAGAAGATTAAACCATTGC
This sequence comes from Acinetobacter wanghuae, assembly GCF_009557235.1. NCBI lineage: Bacteria > Pseudomonadati > Pseudomonadota > Gammaproteobacteria > Moraxellales > Moraxellaceae > Acinetobacter > Acinetobacter wanghuae. Next base: position 1,672,472 of record NZ_CP045650.1, read on the forward strand.
TCATATTGTGATTTTGCCCAAGCATCTCGCCCGAGCCCCATCCCGAAACACACTGCATCGATATGCTGCAATATAGAGACTCGCTCATCCTCGGTCATTGCATTGATATCTGCCAACATGATGTTCGGTGCACGCGCGAGAATAGCCGTATGATGTTTCGCATCACAAATCACGGTGACTTTGCCTGCACCTGATGCGAACGCAGCTTCAGCCGCCATAATGACAGCCCCGCCCATAGTAGCATGTCCACCAATCACCAAAACATGCCCATAGCTCCCTTTATGCCCATAGGCTTTTCGTTTGGGCAGCGAAACCGAGGTATGACTTAAATAAGCCATCGGACGTAATGTATCATCAGGTGGAATTGCAGAAATCAGCTCCAACATTCCAACAAATTCCTTAGCCTGACCTGTAAATAATCCTGCTTTTAGTCCTAAAATGGTATAGGTGTAATCTGCTTGAATACACACAGGCATGGCACGACCGGTATTGGCATTCAATCCGCTCGAGATATCCACTGCAATTTTTAAACCTTGCTGATGATTTATCGCTTGGATAATAGTTTGCCACTGTTCATCTAAAGCACGATTTAATCCAATACCAAACAAGGCATCAATATAAGCGTCGTATTGGATTTTAAAATCAAAATGAGGGTAGATTTCCACCCCACAATCTAAAGCTTCTTTCTGCGCTTTTTTCAATTGAGCCGATTGACCTTTTTCAGCAGCATAAATATCAACGTTTAAACCTGCTTGTTTAAGATATTTGCTAATCAAATAACCATCACCAGCATTATTGCCCTGTCCGCAACATACGGCTATTTTCTGAATGTTTTTATCTTTAAATAAAACAATTAAGCGCTGTGAGATGAACCAAGCCACTTGCTGCATCAAACCATACGCACTATTGTTCTGCTGAAACCAACGCTGCTCCCATGCTTGAATCACTTGGCGATGATAAACAGGGCTATGGTAAACTTGTGGCTGCATTTTATGATTCCTGTCTTTGGTTTATGACAACATCCGACTCTCAAGCGAAAATTCAACTTTATCAAGAAAATCCGAGCGAACTAAAAGCTTGGATTAAAGCACAAGCGTTGGAATTAGGTTTTTCCGATTGTGTCATTGCCAAACCAGATGCTCAAGTAGAATTAGCACGACTACAAGCCTATCTTGATCGTGGCTATCACGGCGATATGAAGTTTTTAGAAGAAAATTTAGAAAAACGAGCCAATCCTGCGTTACTTGTGCCCAATACGAAATCAATTATTTGTGTCCGCATGGACTACTTGGTGGAAACTCCTGAACCGCGCATTGTGCCTTTTGCACCCAATTCAGCAATTATTGCACGCTATGCACGCGGACGTGACTATCATAAAACCTTGCGCGGACGCTTAAAAATATTGGCAACGAAGATCCGTGAAAAAGTAGGTGAATTTGATTCACGTCCATTTGCCGATTCTGCACCGATTTTTGAAAAATCTCTGGCTGAAAATGCAGGGATGGGTTGGACAGGCAAACACACTCTGCTCATTCATAAAAAATCTGGTTCATTTTTTGTGTTAGGTGAATTATTCACTTCTCTCGATTTACCTTTTGATGAAGCCACAAGTAAGCACTGTGGCTCGTGCACAGCCTGTATCGATATTTGCCCGACGCAAGCGATTGTTGAACCCTATGTTCTGGATGCACGTCGCTGTATTGCGTATCTTACGATTGAATATAAGGGAATTATTCCTGAAGATTTGCGCCGTGGTATTGGCAATCGAGTCTTTGGTTGTGATGATTGTCAGCTCATTTGCCCGTGGAACAGTTTTGCTCAAACCACTTCGGTCACAGATTTTCATCCGCGTCATGGCTTAGATCAAGTCAGTTTATTAGATTTATGGAAATGGGATGAAGCTACTTTTTTGGCATCAACGGAAGGCAGTCCGATGCGTCGCACTGGCTATCAAAGTTTTATGCGAAATATTGCGATTGGGCTAGGCAATGCGCCCTATCATAATGATATCCTGGAAGCACTTAAAAATGCGCGTGAGCAGCATGATGACATTGTTCGCGTTCATATTGATTGGGCAATTCAAGAACAGTTATTCAAAGCTGCATAAAATTTCATTCGCTTACGTCCTTTCACTTTTTCACTGTGAAGCCTTACACATGGGGCAATAGATCTATGGCATAAAATAAGCATAGATCATTTCAGCGGAGGGATCAGCGATGAAACAGCATCAACAAAAGGCGAATCAACAGCAACTGGATGAACTGCAACAGAATCAGCAACAACAGCAACCGCAATCAGGTCCAGTAAATTCACCCAAAAACAATCAGCATGAGCAAGATGAACGCGTGCTTAACCAACAGCACCGAACTGATTTACAAAACCAAAAGGTTCATAGTAACCATCGAGAATAAACACCCAAATACATTACCTTCAGAAGTCCACTTTATGGTGGGCTTTTTTTAATGAAAAATCTAAAGTGATTTTAGTCATACAGCTTTCTCTTTCATTGCCTAATCAAGAAAAAACGTAATGAAATATCCACTTAAAGTAAAAATTACTGAGCAAAATTATGCGCAGTAATTAAAATCCCATAGCTTGCATTTAGATAATCCCCGACCCGAATCTGATCGATTCCATTGGCATGATGCACCGTAAGCTCTTTTGAAATCACATCATAGTGAAAGGCATCAAAGCTATCTTGATGTAAGGTGAGCCAATGTAAAGTATCCGCTAAATTATCATCTACAATATAAGTCAGTTTTTGAAAGTCTTTGGTCATGTGATCACCATAAAATTTGTGTGAATTTTAAATGATTTCAAGTCTATGGGCTTAAAAAAAAGTGAGCCTAAGCTCACTTTTCATTTGAAAAAGATCATTCTTTATTGATACCACATTTACGACATTCTCTATGTGCACCAATTTCTTCCATTTGTTCGTACTCATAGATGTGCAAACAAAAAAGTTTTTTCAGTAGCTGAAGCATGTTTAAAACTCCTGTCTCATCATTTCTTTTGATTATTGCTTCTTTATATTTCATCCTGAAACATCGTGATTTAGATGAATAAATCACCTCATATTAATTAACATATTTTTAGTGAATGTAAAATGCATTTCATCTCATTTTTCATCTATTCGATTTCTGAGTAATTGGTCACCTTTGGTGAGTGGATTGATATGCAACATGAACATGCATACATGCCATATAAAAAGCCTCGAAATAGTGCGATTTTAATTACTCAGCAAACAATATTCTTCTTCTAATCAGTTACATAATTTTCCATTCATCAATGAACATCATGCTTGCTTTCAGGATGGGTGACATATTGTGTTTATTTGTAATAAAAAAACCATGCTAAAAAATTATCCTTATAATTCAACAACAAATATAGTTGCGTCATTTTTTATTTTGAATATAGGTTTTAATTTAAGGAAATATTGATGAGAATCAAAAGTGTTGGTCGAGGCATGGTTCATTTGCTGCATGAATTTTGTCTAGAGCATCAATTCATTTCTCCCGTAAAACGAAATTATGCCATTGATGAACTTATTTCATTTGAAAAATGGTTAAAAATGTTAGGGGCTGTTCAAGATCAATATCAAAAACCAGGTTTGGGAATTGAGCTTGGAAAAAGAATTCAACAATCTCACATCGGTATTTCTTCATATATTGCACAATCATGTGAAACTTTTATTCAATTTTTAGAATATGCCAATAGGTACAATCGCATTTGGTATAACTTTATGCTGCGTGAGATTGAAGTCACGGATCAGTATTTAATTGTACATTGGGATAAACCTGCCTATTTAAATGTAGGCTTATATTCCACTGAAACTGCCATTTCTGAAGAACTACAAATCTCGATATTATTTAAACGAGTAGAGCAAATGATTGGCCATCAAGTTTTTTTTGAAAAGCTTGAACTTACAATGAAGAAACCCGCCAATACACGTCTATACGAGGATTACTTTAAGTGTCCTATCTCCTTTGAAAGTGACAAAACTAGCTTGTATTTTTCAAAATCGATGATGAATGTAAAACTGAGTAAACCCGATCCTTTACTCATTGAAATTCTTACACCGCAAGCAAATAAACTGTTAAATGATATTCCGACTCAGTATCAATTTATCGAACGTGTCAATCAATTGATTGTTCTTTCTATCAGCAAAAATAATCCTCAAATTGAATTTGTAGCGGATCAACTGAACATGAACGTACGGACACTTCAAATAGAACTTAAAAAATATGACCTGACCTTTAAAGTCTTGCTGAGTAAGATTCGGCATAAACTTGCTTTAAAATATCTCTCAGATGCGGATTTATCCTTAATGGATATTGCCTTTTTGCTCAGCTATAAGGAGCAAGCCTCTTTCAATCGCGCTTTTAGAAGCTGGTGTGATTTATCTCCGTCGGAATGGCGGAAATTAAATGATAATAATTAACGTTTTTTAAGACAAAACTTCTTTATGACTTGTTGTTAACATACTTTCCATCACCTCTCCACAGTGATTTTCAGGATAGTTTCCTGTTCGCTATATCTTTTCCCCTTAAAGATATAGCTTTTTTTAATTTTAGGAGAATATAAATCTTTGAATTAAATGATTGATTTTTTACCCCATACCTTCGCTATCTCCTCCTCTGGAAGGTATGGTCTTTTTATATCTCAAAATATTTCGTTATTTCTAAATTGCATCTATAGCAGTGACCAAGCCACCAAATATATTTATTCTCTGAAATTTCTAAGGCATTTCTGACAGTGAAACAGATAATCTTCATGGAAATTCGTGGACTATCGTCGCCTGTTTATACTGAATAAAATGATCTTGGCTTTGCTTTCACGCCTCAAGCATTCAATTCATTGCACTTAGCATTAAATGATGGACCATAAAAAACCCCTTAGGATTAGTACACCTAAGGGGTTGATTTATTTGGTGGGCCCACACAGACTTGAACTGTGGACCAACGGATTATGAGTTCTTAAGCTTATTTGTTGATTGGAGTTTACTTTTACCTATTAGTTTATTTAAATCATACACCTAAATAACCTTACCACTTATCTTAAAAATTCTAAAGTTGATTAAAGTTGCTTTAAAATGACCTAATCTGCTACCTATTTGCTACCTAGAAAATGAGTGTCACCACTTTTAAATTTACCACAGCACGATTAACTCAATGTTCATGTCCTGTTGGAAAGAGCTATTTCATTTATTGGGATGAGTTGGTCAAAGGTTTAGGACTAAAAACTTACCCGACATCTAAGAAGATGTTTATTTACCAATCTCGCCTTGGTGGTAAGGTTTTAAAAATCTCTATTGGCGTTTTTCCTAACTACTCTATTGATCAAGCTAGGCAAATGGCCAAAGAATACGATGTGATGATTCTACAGGGTATCGATCCAAGATTAGAAAAAAAGCGTCTCATCGAAAAAAATGAAGAGGAAATTAAAAACTATAAGCGTCAAAAATTACTTTTCCGAGACGTATGGGATGACTATTTAAATGCTAACAAAGAGCGTTGGAGAGATCGCACATATCAGGATCATGTACGCTTAGCTTCAGGTAATAATGAAATTTTCAAAGGTAAGCATAGAACACTTTCTAAGCCGCAACCGATATATGCTCTTCTAGATATTCCCTTAAATGAATTAAGTAGTAACGTGCTCTCTACATGGTTGAATCAGGAAAATCTTGAAAGACCAACCTCTGCAGCTTTGTCGTTTCGTTTAGTCAGAGCTTGCCTGAATTGGGCTGATGAACAAAGCATGTATACCGGTTTACTTCCAGATAGATCCATTCATTCGAAGAAAGTGAAGCAGGCCGTAACGCCGACTAAAGCAAAGAAAGACTGTCTGCAAAAAGAACAACTTGCTTCCTTTTTCAAGGCTGTCATTGAGCTGCCTAACCCTTATATTTCAGCTTATTTACTTGTGACTCTGATTACTGGCGCACGACGAAACGAAATTGCCACGCTCAAATGGCAAGATGTAGACCTAAAATGGAATACCTTACACATCAGCGATAAGATTGATGATGATGGTCGCATCATTCCCTTAACGCCTTTCGTCAAACAACTGATTCTAAATTTAGAAAGACATAATGAGTATGTATTTTACTCTGAGAAATCATCAATAGGTTATATCGTTGAACCTACTAAAAGCTTAAAAATTGCTGCATCAAATGCAGAGATTGATGACATTACCATTCATGGGCTACGGCGTTCATTCAAAACGCTATCAGAGTGGGTATCACTACCAAGTGGGATCGTTGCTCAAATTGCAGGTCATAAGCCTAGTGGCACAGAGGAAAAGCACTATACGGTTCGACCTATAGACTTGCTGAGAAAGTGGCACATCGAGTATGAAGAATGGATTTTAAAACAAGCCCATATAAAATTAGAATTATAGCTCTACCCTTTCCGCTCGAATGCAAGGCTAAATTTTCAATCAAACCAATAAAAAATTTGTTAGCTTTTTAAGCTGCCTATTCGGCAGTGAACAGCGGTATATCGTTTACAGATTCGTTTTGAATTTTCTCAGCTGCCTACATGGCAGTGAACCATAGAACGTTGGGTTCGACGCATTAACTACATTTCTAAGCTGCCTATATGGCAGTGAGCATCGGTAAATTTCTTGCTAAAAATGCTGCAATTTTCTAAGCTGCCTATATGGCAGTGAGCATCGGTAAATTTCTTGCTAAAAATGCTGCAATTTTCTAAGCTGCCTATATGGCAGTGAACAAAGAATTAAAAAAGGGTCGTCCTGTATTCACTTTCTAAGCTGCCTATATGGCAGTGAACGCAGTAGCAGAATCTTTAAGCCGAATAACAACATTTCTAAGCTGCCTATATGGCAGTGAACCAAAAACCCCTAGCCCCACATTATTAAAAATATTTCTAAGCTGCCTATATGGCAGTGAACATTGCATGCGATTTTCTAAAGAAAATATCCACTTTCTAAGCTGCCTATATGGCAGTGAACAACAAGACAGGTGAAGCGCGATTTATTAAGAATTTTCTAAGCTGCCTATATGGCAGTGAACTTTTTAATTAAGTAAATTTGGCTCATAGAATCTTTCTAAGTTGCCTATATGGCAGTGAACAGACATCCTCAGCGGACATCCCTTCGTATTTATTTTCTAAGCTGCCTATATGGCAGTGAACTCATCAACAAGCACGACACGTAGCTTTGTGATTTTCTAAGCTGCCTATATGGCAGTGAACCGGATCAACTGATTCAGCGCGTCAAAGATTTATTTCTAAGCTGCCTATATGGCAGTGAACCTTATACAGCACTCTTGGTATACATAGACAATTTTCTAAGCTGCCTATATGGCAGTGAACGTTGTTAATGCCAAAAATAGAGCCAAAGTCACTTTCTAAGCTGCCTATATGGCAGTGAACAGTCCATTGATTCTTGTGCTGTCCAAAGATTTTTTCTAAGCTGCCTATATGGCAGTGAACCTAGGGCAAGGTATTAATAACGAACCGCTGTTTTTCTAAGCTGCCTATATGGCAGTGAACCTGCAACGTACTTAATCGCGGGCTTTCGTCTCTTTCTAAGCTGCCTATATGGCAGTGAACAGGTGGGGTTTATGATTGATGAAGATTATCAGTTTCTAAGCTGCCTATATGGCAGTGAACAACCACGCTGAACGCATGTTTGATATGTATAATTTCTAAGCTGCCTATATGGCAGTGAACCATTATGGGTATTCATAAGCTTTTAGATGATTTTTCTAAGCTGCCTATATGGCAGTGAACCCAAGGCTGACAAACAAGGGTGGTGGAAACATTTTCTAAGCTGCCTATATGGCAGTGAACTCGATCATCCCAGTCATTCGTTAATTCTATCGTTTCTAAGCTGCCTATATGGCAGTGAACTACTTTGTAGGTTTCTTATCTTTCCCTTGAAATTTCTAAGCTGCCTATATGGCAGTGAACTTGTGTGTCTGATTTTCCGACAGCATCTTAGCTTTCTAAGCTGCCTATATGGCAGTGAACGGCGTGATGTTTAAAACACCACCCTCAACTTTTTTCTAAGCTGCCTATATGGCAGTGAACTTTGATGCATTTACGTTTAAAGAAATTGTTAATTTCTAAGCTGCCTATATGGCAGTGAACTAACAATCCGAACTTGTGAACCACTTCTAATATTTCTAAGCTGCCTATATGGCAGTGAACCATCAACATAGTAGCAAAACAACCCACGCACATTTCTAAGCTGCCTATATGGCAGTGAACACATCACTGATTCAAGCTTACACCCAAATTTATTTCTAAGCTGCCTATATGGCAGTGAACTAAAATTAAAATCATCAGTACCTTTTGAAATATTTCTAAGCTGCCTATATGGCAGTGAACGTTCCGTATTTTTATCGTCACGTAGATCTTCATTTCTAAGCTGCCTACATGGCAGTGAACGAATCAACAATGATTGAACAGATTGATGCGATTTTCTAAGCTGCCTACATGGCAGTGAACACCATGAAGCGAAAAGCTACCAACTTATAAAATTTCTAAGCTGCCTACATGGCAGTGAACACACCACAGACACCTTGTAAACGTCTTTGGTTTTTCTAAGCTGCCTACATGGCAGTGAACATTCTGTGATTGGGCTGCAATTGTCTGTGATTTTTCTAAGCTGCCTACATGGCAGTGAACGTGCTGCGTGGTGAAGAATTCAACTCCGTCATTTTCTAAGCTGCCTACATGGCAGTGAACTCATAACCATTTTTTGGTTGTCGAGCTTCCGATTTCTAAGCTGCCTACATGGCAGTGAACGGATTGAATGACACCACGCGAGCGGGCAATGATTTCTAAGCTGCCTACATGGCAGTGAACATTTCTCATTGTTATCTCCAGTGATCGTTACATTTCTAAGCTGCCTACATGGCAGTGAACTTTGGCTTCTCGGAGAGTCCACGTCTTCTAATTTTCTAAGCTGCCTACATGGCAGTGAACGTTCCGTATTTTTATCGTCACGTAGATCTTCATTTCTAAGCTGCCTACATGGCAGTGAACTCTTTCCAAAAGATCAAGAACTCATTGCATAATTTCTAAGCTGCCTACATGGCAGTGAACTTAGGGGGTAAATAATATGTATTTTTCAGATTTTTCTAAGCTGCCTACATGGCAGTGAACTGGAAAGTGGCATATTTCCTTTTAAGCATTCATTTCTAAGCTGCCTACATGGCAGTGAACGTAAACCATACGAAATTGAACGTGCAGGCACATTTCTAAGCTGCCTACATGGCAGTGAACCCTCGACGCTCTTAACGTCTGGCGATTCATCATTTCTAAGCTGCCTACATGGCAGTGAACTGTTTGATCCATCCTCAAGCGTTGCCTTGACTTTTCTAAGCTGCCTACATGGCAGTGAACCCGTGTGCTATGAAGTCGATGAGCCACAGCCTTTTCTAAGCTGCCTACATGGCAGTGAACAAGTTATCGTTTATCTACCCCGTCCTTCCCCAATTTCTAAGCTGCCTACATGGCAGTGAACTTATACGATGCCTAAGGCTGATAAACAGGGATTTTCTAAGCTGCCTACATGGCAGTGAACCAAGAAGGATTTAAAAAAGCAAAAGTAAAGAATTTCTAAGCTGCCTACATGGCAGTGAACATTTTTAATAGCGGCTTTTTATCGGTTACATATTTCTAAGCTGCCTACATGGCAGTGAACACAAGCTCATCAGTTACCCGATGATTGTACTTTTTCTAAGCTGCCTACATGGCAGTGAACCAGTGATGTACACCAAATCGGCAGTGCATTTCTTTCTAAGCTGCCTACATGGCAGTGAACTTATACGATGCCTAAGGCTGATAAACAGGGATTTTCTAAGCTGCCTACATGGCAGTGAACGAACAACTGGCTTTTTCCACCCGTTTTCCTTGTTTCTAAGCTGCCTACATGGCAGTGAACTATTTGTTGTAATCTTGGGTATTGGAGCATCATTTCTAAGCTGCCTACATGGCAGTGAACCAAAAAACCATTAATGAAATTCGTCGTGAAGATTTCTAAGCTGCCTACATGGCAGTGAACGGCATACAGTCTTTTTTTAAGGATGACCGCATTTTCTAAGCTGCCTACATGGCAGTGAACTTTTAGCAATATCAGCGCTTGAAGTTGCGGACTTTCTAAGCTGCCTACATGGCAGTGAACTAGCAGGGGATAGATTGAATCCATACATACCTTTTCTAAGCTGCCTACATGGCAGTGAACGTTGTATAAGACTCTTTGCCAGATCGGGTGTATTTCTAAGCTGCCTACATGGCAGTGAACATACGATCGTTTAGGATCTTGACGCGATGCAATTTCTAAGCTGCCTACATGGCAGTGAACGGGAGTCTTAGAAATGCGTGTTCTCTTTACTTTTTCTAAGCTGCCTACATGGCAGTGAACGGGAGTCTTAGAAATGCGTGTTCTCTTTACTTTTTCTAAGCTGCCTACATGGCAGTGAACAGCAATACATTGATTTTCTTATCCTTGCCTGTTTTCTAAGCTGCCTACATGGCAGTGAACATATCCATTTTGTCTTTATAAGAATCAGTAATATTTCTAAGCTGCCTACATGGCAGTGAACCAGCTCAGGCGCGCCGTAGCTCAGGTGTAAGCTTTCTAAGCTGCCTACATGGCAGTGAACAACAACCAAGCAATCCCGATAGGGTTGCGTATTTTCTAAGCTGCCTACATGGCAGTGAACAGCACGTTACCAATGCCGCCAAGCCCAGCTTTGTTTCTAAGCTGCCTACATGGCAGTGAACTGCGCATCGCATTAGAACGTGGATATATCGGATTTCTAAGCTGCCTACATGGCAGTGAACATCTACTATGTACGTTGGCGCCAGTTCAAGAATTTCTAAGCTGCCTACATGGCAGTGAACCAGACGCACTACAAGCTCAGTGACTTAAGAACTTTCTAAGCTGCCTACATGGCAGTGAACAAAGTACCGCCTTGCTGTTGACTCTCGTCTTGTTTCTAAGCTGCCTACATGGCAGTGAACTTTCGGCAATACACTTCTCGCGGACTTGGGGATTTCTAAGCTGCCTACATGGCAGTGAACTTGTTGACTGTCCTGTACAGATGTTTTCTTATTTTCTAAGATGCCTACATGGCAGTGAACGGTTCGGTCTAACTGCTTCTGTATCCGATGTGTTTCTAAGCTGCCTACATGGCAGTGAACATGACACGGTATTATTATTTGGATTTATTAGCTTTCTAAGCTGCCTACATGGCAGTGAACAACCATCCCTTCATGCAGAACTTCAAGCCAAATTTCTAAGCTGCCTACATGGCAGTGAACATTTTGAGCGGTTAACGGCTATCAAGTAATATTTTCTAAGCTGCCTACATGGCAGTGAACAAGACGGTTTAAACTGCTATAACTGGACCGTTTTTCTAAGCTGCCTACATGGCAGTGAACTTATATCTAAGCAACACAATTGTTTAGCTATATTTCTAAGCTGCCTACATGGCAGTGAACCATTCATGCTTCCAAACGACCTAATTGATAAATTTCTAAGCTGCCTACATGGCAGTGAACACTGAGGAGGAGGCAACGACCGACCGAAAGGATTTCTAAGCTGCCTACATGGCAGTGAACAGTTAATAGACATATTTTCAGAAGATTGGAAATTTCTAAGCTGCCTACATGGCAGTGAACTGCATGGGGGCGCAATGAAAGATTTAATAACATTTCTAAGCTGCCTACATGGCAGTGAACCAAACCATCGACAATAAGCTCTCTGTTGTTATTTTCTAAGCTGCCTACATGGCAGTGAACTATGTTTTTACCTAAAAAGCTAAATTCAACACTTTCTAAGCTGCCTACATGGCAGTGAACCACCTTTGTGCGCATTCATCCACACATGAAGCTTTCTAAGCTGCCTACATGGCAGTGAACCAGCTCAATGGCAGCCCTGAAGCGATCGATACTTTCTAAGCTGCCTACATGGCAGTGAACCAAAACGCATTATTGAACTTCATCACTTGCTTTTTCTAAGCTGCCTACATGGCAGTGAACCTATAACGTCTGCAGGGTTGGCATCCGGTTTATTTCTAAGCTGCCTACATGGCAGTGAACGAGAAATCCTGAACGATGCATACGCTGTACGTTTTCTAAGCTGCCTACATGGCAGTGAACGAGTGGCTACTTTATCAGATTTGTAATTTTGTTTTCTAAGCTGCCTACATGGCAGTGAACCATAAACCTGTTCGCCCTTTTTATCTTTAACATTTCTAAGCTGCCTACATGGCAGTGAACTTAAATAAAAATGGCAGAACTACGTATTTTTTTTTCTAAGCTGCCTACATGGCAGTGAACCCAAAGCCAGCTCAAGACGTACCGCACCCAATTTTCTAAGCTGCCTACATGGCAGTGAACAGGTATAGTCGTACATTCGACCGAATCAGCTATTTCTAAGCTGCCTACATGGCAGTGAACATAAAATATCAATAATTGTTACGGGTGTTACGTTTCTAAGCTGCCTACATGGCAGTGAACACGGCATGATAAAATCTAAAAATTGCTTCATTTTTCTAAGCTGCCTACATGGCAGTGAACAACCAAATCAAAAATTAGGTGATGACCTAAAATTTCTAAGCTGCCTACATGGCAGTGAACTGAACCACACTGATTGGACCTTAAATTTATTTTTTCTAAGCTGCCTACATGGCAGTGAACCAACACCTGCGTCAATTTTTCGTGCTTTATCATTTCTAAGCTGCCTACATGGCAGTGAACTTTTCCACTTCAAGCGAAGCCATGTAGCAAGATTTCTAAGCTGCCTACATGGCAGTGAACAAGCATATAAGCGCTGCCATATTTCAAACGGTTTTCTAAGCTGCCTACATGGCAGTGAACTAAAGAGAAGATTGAGCACACAGGCGCAGATGTTTCTAAGCTGCCTACATGGCAGTGAACGCGTGCTTGATAGTTTAAAGGAGGTGTCGTGATTTTCTAAGCTGCCTACATGGCAGTGAACAAAATGGCATTGAGCTTGCCCGTGACTACCTATTTCTAAGCTGCCTACATGGCAGTGAACATAAAAAACACTTGGCCCGTTTACGTGCGCATTTTCTAAGCTGCCTACATGGCAGTGAACACTAAAGCTGCTGTAAATCTTGGGCTTAGTTGGTTTCTAAGCTGCCTACATGGCAGTGAACGATTATGAATATCAACCAAGGCAACAACCTTTTTTCTAAGCTGCCTACATGGCAGTGAACTTTTACCAGCAGGATTTACACATTTTCCTGACTTTCTAAGCTGCCTACATGGCAGTGAACAATTACTTTAGTGGGTGCAAAAACGACTGATTTTTCTAAGCTGCCTACATGGCAGTGAACAGACGCGGAATTAGAAGATGCTTTTTCTAATTTTTCTAAGCTGCCTACATGGCAGTGAACAGCTTGTGCTTGTTCAAGTGCTGCATGCCTGCTTTCTAAGCTGCCTACATGGCAGTGAACAGATAGCGAAATCTCATATTTCGGCACAGCTTTTTCTAAGCTGCCTACATGGCAGTGAACTTCCAAAGGAAGGAACATGGCTGCTCGATGGTTTTCTAAGCTGCCTACATGGCAGTGAACATAATTTTAACATTGGTACGGGGATTGCTTCGTTTCTAAGCTGCCTACATGGCAGTGAACCTGCTATGGCATCCTCTGCTGTGATGAAGCTTTTTCTAAGCTGCCTACATGGCAGTGAACAAGGAAAACGGGTGGAAAAAGCCAGTTGTTCATTTCTAAGCTGCCTACATGGCAGTGAACAATCAAACATCGATATTATCCTTTAAAATGGTTTTCTAAGCTGCCTACATGGCAGTGAACACCGTCCTGCTTGATCGACTAGGTGGCAACAATTTCTAAGCTGCCTACATGGCAGTGAACTCGCCCGCGCAGAAGCCATCGACGAAATGACATTTCTAAGCTGCCTACATGGCAGTGAACGCGAAAGGCTGATCCCTTCGCGTGAAATGATTTTTCTAAGCTGCCTACATGGCAGTGAACGCTGTATCACTAAATCCGCTCCAAATATCCTTTTTCTAAGCTGCCTACATGGCAGTGAACTCTCATGCGTTAGTTTGATTTCTCAAGATATTTTTTCTAAGCTGCCTACATGGCAGTGAACTCTACAACAGCGAACTGACCAAAATATTCTTTTTTCTAAGCTGCCTACATGGCAGTGAACCCTTAATGCGTATTCGCGTCTCTACGTTGTCATTTCTAAGCTGCCTACATGGCAGTGAACATTGGATCGTGTTCGTTCTCTTATCCGTGACTTTTTCTAAGCTGCCTACATGGCAGTGAACAAGATGTTTTGAGATATAGAAGCGAAGTTCTATTTCTAAGCTGCCTACATGGCAGTGAACCGGTTTGTGTTCCCAATGTCGGTGATCTTGAATTTCTAAGCTGCCTACATGGCAGTGAACTGTCTTTCACATTTTAAAGTTGGGATTTTGTCTTTCTAAGCTGCCTACATGGCAGTGAACAAAAATTAGTCAATGTGGGTGGTGCTGCTTCATTTCTAAGCTGCCTACATGGCAGTGAACTGAACTCATACACACACAACGTGCTATCAAGTTTTCTAAGCTGCCTACATGGCAGTGAACGTAGTTCAAATGTGAGTGGTGTGAAAGCACCGTTTCTAAGCTGCCTACATGGCAGTGAACTCGTGTACGATCTCTTCGTCGTAAGTAACGATTTTCTAAGCTGCCTACATGGCAGTGAACTCATTTCCACACAAGCAATTGAACTCTATAAATTTCTAAGCTGCCTACATGGCAGTGAACAGTTGCCCTTCGGATTCACGCAACACAGGAATTTTCTAAGCTGCCTACATGGCAGTGAACATTGCAGATATTTTAGATCTGCCTTTGCCGGCTTTCTAAGCTGCCTACATGGCAGTGAACCAATGAAAGAGCTTGTCGCAGCGATTGCTTCGTTTCTAAGCTGCCTACATGGCAGTGAACACGTCAGCACGGATTTTTTGATAACGGGCCAATTTCTAAGCTGCCTACATGGCAGTGAACAAGACTTTTGCCCGAACCAGGTGTTGCAGATATTTCTAAGCTGCCTACATGGCAGTGAACTGGAAAAAGAAAACGCCATGTCCCGCTTGTGGTTTTCTAAGCTGCCTACATGGCAGTGAACCAGAAACCCAAGAACATCAAGACGATGTTGAATTTCTAAGCTGCCTACATGGCAGTGAACTTCTTGAATGCGTTCCATTTCTGCATGTCTGCTTTCTAAGCTGCCTACATGGCAGTGAACCCAGACTACACAATCAAGCCGTATGATCGAACTTTCTAAGCTGCCTACATGGCAGTGAACGAGAAGCGGTTTGAGAATTATCAAGTTGATTATTTCTAAGCTGCCTACATGGCAGTGAACAAAAAGGTCAGTTGGCTGATCTTGCGGAAAGTTTTCTAAGCTGCCTACATGGCAGTGAACCGTCACGAATATCTAAACCATATTCCATTGTATTTCTAAGCTGCCTACATGGCAGTGAACAGAATGCCTTCTTCATATAAACGCGCCCATACATTTCTAAGCTGCCTACATGGCAGTGAACACAAGTCCGTACTTTGCCTAAAAATTGCGATTTTTCTAAGCTGCCTACATGGCAGTGAACGAGTGATTGTTTGCCCCACATCTTTACCACTCTTTCTAAGCTGCCTACATGGCAGTGAACCTCTTTACACTCATGTTGTTAAAACTGCTCAATTTCTAAGCTGCCTACATGGCAGTGAACTGTATTGACAGCTCGGAAAGACGGCATGTTCATTTCTAAGCTGCCTACATGGCAGTGAACAATTTACCGTTGAAGAGGTCTGCCGTTATTACTTTCTAAGCTGCCTACATGGCAGTGAACGCAACGTTGGCATCTGGCACAATCACACCACCTTTCTAAGCTGCCTACATGGCAGTGAACTGTATTGACAGCTCGGAAAGACGGCATGTTCATTTCTAAGCTGCCTACATGGCAGTGAACGAATTACAGAAGCGGATTGATGATGCTTTAGATTTCTAAGCTGCCTACATGGCAGTGAACAATATCAAGTTCGTGCTTTTGAAGTTACTCACTTTCTAAGCTGCCTACATGGCAGTGAACCTAGAATGTCCGGAGTGATTAAACTCTCCAGTTTTCTAAGCTGCCTACATGGCAGTGAACATTCGTTCAATTCGCAGACATAACAAAAATGTTTTCTAAGCTGCCTACATGGCAGTGAACCTTTCAGTGCTGCATTAATTGTCATTGGCGTTTTTCTAAGCTGCCTACATGGCAGTGAACCAAAAGCAACCTGTTTCAGATGCTGAAATGGATTTCTAAGCTGCCTACATGGCAGTGAACATTAAATAATTCAGGTTCTTCAATTTTCTTCTTTTCTAAGCTGCCTACATGGCAGTGAACTGTGATTTTAATGCAAAAAATAAAGCTATAACAGTGATTTAACCCTTAAATCTTTTACAAGACCCAAGTTTTAAACCACTATCATAACCTATTGATTTTATTAAGCTGTTAAAGAGTATAAAAATGTTGGGTTAAAATTCAGGTATAGAAGATACCGAACTTAATCCATAAGTACTAAAAACCTGAGTTCCAGATTTTTCAGCAGGTTGCTTTTCTATAAATAATTTAAACCTTTTTTCACTTTGCTGATCTGAAGTGCTTAGACTTTTCATTTCGACATAAGGCAAATTCGTTATGGTGACTACAATATTATATCGTGCTAATGCTTCATCAAAGCCAATATCGCCACGCTTTACACGATGACGTGCCAAACGCTGGGCATTGGTTTTGACTTGTTTTCGCTTATAAATTGCATAACCCTTGATATCACTAGGTACTTCACGGATAGAGGTAATATGTACATAATCTTCTAAACGCTCCAACCAACGTCGAATATCCAATTTTTTTAAATCATCTTCAGATTGTGCAAATAAACGCAGTTTTCTTCCTAAATTGATCTTTGCTTTTTGGTTATCTACTTTTTCCTCAAAAATATATTGGGGAAAAGAAACACCTATGCTCACCTTATCTGATTCATCTTTTATTTCAGCCAATGCGATATGCAGTTGTGTATAGAGCTTAGACCAAATGAAATAAGGGGAAATTTCAGCTTGATCAATCAAGGTAATTTCCTGATAAAATTTCATAATTAATCCTTAGAGCTTTGACCAAAGACACCACCACGCACAAGCACAGCCATTACATAATGTTCTTGCTCTGTATTTTCCAAGCTTTCGCCTAAAGCATATTTATCAAATAAGCTAAAAAAGTCTTGTTTAGCTTTTGGTGTACGATAGGCTTTACCTAAATTAGTAACAGCACCATAAGGTTCAATTGCAATGGCTGATTTTTGCTCTTCAAACTCTGGATACCACGTATCAATGGTACGTAATGCATTACCTATTTTTTGAGAATGCATAGCAGCGACGCTATTCACTTGATAGAGGATTTTACTCTTATCTCCCTTACCCTTATCCAAAACCAGTTCTTCACTTGGGTAAACTTCTTGAGCTTTACCGACTAAAGCATAGGCTTCAACTTTGATTAATAAGTAAGGTAGTTCACCTTTAAAAGCTTGTGCAATTTGATCTGCAAGATTCTGCACCTTAGCATCTACGCTATCAAAATCATGTAATTTATAATCAAAGGCATTAAACGTAACAGATTCTTGATCATTCACCGTCACGACGACTTCAATTTTTTCTGCACCAACACGGTTACGCCATAAAAAGCGGGCATTGGCAATATTTAAAGCATAGCGTTTAGCTAACTCAGCAAAACCATGAGTTTGAATATAGTTTTTTGCTACTTCTTTGTATGAATTTAGAAATGTTTCATTATTACATGCTGAAGGTTGTTCAATACCACCTAAAACTTTTAACGTGAATGCAACTTTTAATGTATCTTGATGCTCTGCTAATGCACATGCATCAACAATTTGAAGATTAGCATTTTCCACTTTCGCATCTAATTTTAATGGATCAGCATCAGCAGCCTTTAAACGGTTTGAGATTGTGCCACGCACTGACTTTTCAATCAGCTTTAAAGCCGATTGTTCTGTACGATTTTCCCATGTTGTCCCATAAAAATAACCATCTGATGGAACAAGTTTTTTTTCAAATGCAAGAACGCTTGCAACTGCTTTTTCATTTTTAGCCATGAGTATTTTTCCTTTTATAAAGTTTCAATTAATGTATATTTTGGTTTTGACACAGATATAAGTTATTTTCTAAATCAACATGGTATTGCCATAAAAGCTGGTCAATACTTTCAATCCGATATGGCATCACAAATTCACCTAGGGTCAGCACACTTTCTGCAAAACGGTGTGGTGTATTGACATCCCGTTGGTTTTTTGCTTTTCCAAGTTCAGAAATCCCCTGAAAACCCACTGCAATAGGAACAAGCCAGCCTTGTGCTTTACGTTTTGATATCCAAGCCACTTTTCCATCTTCATCTTGAGTTGAACTATGTGTGACTTTGAGATAATCCAAGACGCTATCTAAAGCATCTTTGCCCTCTTGCATGCTTTGCATCACTAAATCACGACGCTCAATCAGCACATGCCCAAGCATCAACTTATTTAAAATTGGACGTAGTTGCTGTGACTGATCTTCATCATCATCAAAATTTAAGATTGTGCATGGCTTTGCTGAAAGAACATCACCACTCGCAAATTTCATACTTGCCACAATGCCCTTAACAAGGTCTAAAAGTTGATCTCTCTGTCTTTTAGATGAACTTTCAATTTCAACCAATAAAGATACTTCTAAATGACAACGTGCTTCTTCAATAAAAGCTGGTCGATTACCATCTTTATCTAAAGGATTAGCCGTACCAACGATTGAATGTACAAAATCGCCACGCCCCTTATAGGTTTGCAAATTAAAATCATGGCAACTTACAGCCACTTTATTCAAGTGAAGATCACAGCCTTGTTGCTTAAGTTTACGTTGGAGTGCATGAACTGCACCCAACCATGCGGTCATTGCAGGAAAACCAATCGTATAAGGACTGCTCATCGCATTGGCATTATGAAGTTTAAGATGCGGAATGAGTAAAAAATGGCGCATTAGAAAAACTCCTTGGCTTGTCGTAATGATTCTTCAACGCGCTGTTTCACGTCATTGATTTCAGCGGTTCCTAGCATTTCGGATTCACTAATGACTTTTTCATAACTACGTAAAATCCAACGAGCAATGTCTTCACTTAATTCATGACGCCATTCACTGTCATTTTCACGTTCTTCTATGTACATTGAATCAAGCCAAATACGCTGTAATTTAGGTAAACTTGCATAATATTCTTGTTGTGACCAACCTTCAGGATAAGATTCTCGAATTTTTAGCCCCTGCAATATGACTTGATCAATCACAAATTGCAGGATGTTTCGAATTGCAGTTCTTATATCAGTATTATTTAAATCTAACTGCATAAATTTATGCAATTGCACAAAACTGTCCTGATAATTCTTTCTATACAAACATTGCGTAAAAAAATCATTTCTTGGCAATCGTACTTTACGTTTTTCTAAAGTAGGCGGACAACTTGAAAGTAAATAAGCCCGACCAGCATTTTGACTATTTAATACACTGACATTTTGCGGTTGTGTGCCACCATAAGCAGTGACTGTTAAATCAAAAATATCAGCATAACCTATTTCATCATGCTCATTTTTTTTACGCTTCTCTTTCGCTTCTTTAGTAGCTTCTGAAAAACGTAATTGATCAATCGCTTGTTTCAAGCGTGTGATTAAACCTGAAGGTGTCAAAATAGAAAGTAAGTGATATTCAGTATCTTCTATTGGAAAATATACTTGTTTGACCAAGTGATCTGTTTTGCTCGAAGCATCATCATTTTTAATCACTAAAAAAGCTTGTTTTAAACTTGCAAAATCCAATGAAGATTTTTCAATCAGACTTTTTAAATCCTCATCATCATTTTCAAAACCAGTTAAAACTGTGTAGTCTTCTGCTAAATTCACGGATAAAAACTTATAAACATCCATTGCAGCTGCATTACCAAATACATCTAATGGGTAATGCACGTTACCACTGCGCAAATACCCATCTTGTGCAGATTTAACCTGAGCAATTACACTCGATGTTTTAGCACTTGGATGACTAAATTTACTCGGATGACTCACCATCGAGAGCTGAGATACACGTTTAGCTGCATCAGGCAGCCATTCCTTCAAACTAAATCTATCATCAGCTTGTTGATTTAATTCTGCTACTTCTACGTCATTCGCAGCTTTTTTTACACGATCTTTTAACCAAAGTTCTTTTCTTTCATTTAAAAATGTCTGGATATTTTGTATCATTTCAACCTCCCTTTATTTTGAATGTTGAACCACTAAACCAAATTGGTCTGAATACATCAGTGTTTTATTCTCATCATATTGTGGCAACATGATTTCACCATAACGTTTTGATAATTTTTCTATTTCATCTTCAATATGCTGATTTTCTGAAACTTTCTCAATAGCCATACGACATAAAATGTCGCCATAGTTTCGATTAAGCCATAAACGCTGCTGCTCTAAAGCCTTCAGTTCAGGATATTGAATTTTGTAAAAACCATTACGATCAATATAGTTTCCAAAATCATCTTTTTCAGAAAACACAAGCTTATTATCCTTCCAAACAGCAAAGAGCTGAATATTCGCTGAGCTTTGTCTAAAAGGTGTAAAACGCTGTGGTAAAGCTGTTAAAAACCAATACTGCGTCAACCAAGCATTTAATGGCTTTGCTCCAACCTGCTTATAATTGGTGAGACTATGTGCTAAAACAGCATGTTCTAAATCAGCCAATTTTTCAGTAGCTTTTAAAGGGACATTGGCTTGAATTCGTGGAATCGCATTAATTCCAGCCTCTTCCTGCAAATCAATTAAGTCAGATAAGTTTTTGGTCTTTAATTTGAACTTATCATTATTAAGTTCAAAACCAGGCTTTTCAAAAGCCACTTTCGCACCACGAAGCCCTTTTAAATTGTATTGCAACAACCCAATATTCGGCTGTTCTATATCTTTTTCTAAACTACGATGACGTAAAACCCGCCCTGCCAACTGAATAATTGAACGATAAGAAGAAGGTTCAACAATTGCCCAATCAAAATCGTGATCACGCCCGACTTCTTCCACAGGTGTTGCCACAAGAATAAAAATCACATGCTCGCTATCACTACAATCCAAATGCTGACGAATAACATCATTTGAAAATGCAATAGGTTGTTCATTTTGTTTTTCTTTACGCTTAAGCACAGCATCCAAATGGCGTTCTTGCTCACTACGGAGCAATAAAACCTGCCGACTGTGATATGCCATCGCACGTGGGGCAATATTTTGTGACCACTCAGCATTGAGTAAATATTGTGTGAGTGCAACACAAGGTGGAATATTGGCAACGCGTACCACTCCAAATGACACTTTTTTCCCTGTTTTCTCATCAATGGTATGATGGTGATGATGCAATTTTTCTATATGCTGACGAATACGATCAAAATATTGTTGTTGCAGACTTTCCTCAAGTTGCTTCTGTTCTTTCGGTACCACTAAATCATTGCATTCAATGATATAAGCTTTATGTTTAATCACTTGTTCTGCTAAAGCTTTTGACCGAATTTCAACAAAGGCTTCATGACCGTTTTTATACTGCTGAATCGTGGTGTCTGATGTTAAATCAATACATTGTGTTTTTGACTTAAACTCATCTACCCACATGCCGACTGTTTGAACTTGTTTGAGCTTTTTAAAAGCACAATATAATCGCCATCCTTGCTGATATACATTGAAAAAACCTTCTGCCAACGCTGGTGGAATCGTTGCCGATGAGATCATCACCTTACGACCTAACATGGCAGTAAGATGAATTAAACGAGCAATTGCAATTAAATCCTGTCCATTAAAGTCATCTACTTCATCAATCACTAAATCTGAAGAAGACAGACGTAAACTTGGCAAAATATACTTTCCACCACGTTTGGTTTCAGTTGCCGACATGATGTGATCAATCGTACAGGCTAAAACCGGCTTATATAAAAAGGCTTTATTACGTTCGGCTTGAGCTTGTGGAAATAGAACATTCATAAAATCAGCTTGAGGCATTTCTGCATAATCAAGCTCATTGTCTAAAAGCTGTTCTAAAGATTCCGAACCGATTTCATCCAATGTATTCTCATCTTGATTATTCTGTTTGTGATGCTGTTGCTGATGTAATTCTTGTACGGCTTTCGAACCAATTAATACTGCGAGTTCATCATTACTTAGACCAATATCTTTACGATATGAATCTCCAGTTTGTAAAGTTAAAGTCCGTAGTCCCAATGCCAACACATAACGTAGAGATTGCCCATCTTTAGATAAGGCTTGCATAATTTTGGCATTAGCAATGGTTTTACCTTTGCCTGTACTTGCCATATTGACAATAAACCAGCCCTGCTCGATGTCATCGTCATGCTTTTGTCGAAATTGTTTGATCTCTTTAACGGCATGATCTTGCCATTCAAAACCTTGTGGGCTTTTCTTTTTCAGCTTATGAATATCATAGGCAGGCTCCATTTCATCAGCCAAACGACTTAAAGACTGTGCAACACGCATCGCATTTTTACTGACATGTACTAAATGCTCATCTAAAAATTGCTTCGGCTGTTTGGTTTTATGATCAGTATTAGCAATTAAGCTCAAATTGGTTTTCCACGTTTTATCCGCATTACAAGATGAATAATAATGATCACCTAACATCAAACATAAACGTGCATGGTGTAAAACTACACGCCAACTGCCATCTTTTAAGACCTGTGCAATATTTTCTTGCTCTTGTAACAAACGCCTAGACCATTTTTGAATTTCTTTTGTCCATGATTGAGCTTGGCTTAATAAACCTTGTGGAAATTCAAAACACTGTTTTAGGCGTTGCTGATATTCTTTTTCATCAAATTTGTTTTGATAACCCCATTCAGCTTGAATATAAGAAAATAATGAAGAGAAACTTTTTACATCTTCATCTATAAAATCTTCTAAATAATCTTTTGACTTTGTATTTTCATCTTTAGATTTTAATGTGGGTAATCGATGGTGTGACACAATTAACCATGCCACCAACTGAGCTAAAGGTGGTAAATGATCCAAAGCTTTTGTTTTGTCTAAATTCTTTAGGACCGTTGCTTTAAGTTTGTCTTCATCCCATGATTGATGAATGAATAAATTCAACCATGCCTCATCATTTTTTGGATTTTCTGAAGAATGTACTAAGGCATTGAGCAATAAACAGGATACCCATTCATGGCGTAATGGATCACCCTTTACACCCTGTTTATTCTTTAGTTGCAGTTTTTCTTGAAATAAAACTGTGGCTTTTCCCCAATCATGTAATAGGGCTGAAATAGCCACTAATGCTTTAATAAGAGGTAAATAATGCCAATCATTTTCCCATTTATTTTGATCTAAATTTTTCTGTGTCGTATTAACTGGCACCACACCCTCGCTGTTAAATTTATTCCGATTCCCCACAATCCACAGCAACTCACTTCTACGCCGTCCCCGAATCCAATGACAGCTCACCGCTGTACTCTTGGTCACCGTTTTACGTAATAATTTTTTTACCGCTATTAAACCATCTTCAGTAATAATCGTTTGCCATGTGTTATCCCCAATCCGATCAGCAAAAGCATCCAAGACTCGACGTGTTCTAGGAATAGCTTTCTTTTCACATTGACTAATAAAGGTCACAATCATAATGCTTACTCCTCCACATCATGATCTTTACAAGCTTGTGTTTTGACTTGATCAAACATAAAGTCCAAACACTTATGCTCAGTAAATTTCTGCAAGATCTGCTGACGGAATTCTTGTTCAGTCATTTTCTCTTTGGCACAAATAAAGGCATACGGTAAAACCACTGCATCTTTAATTAGATCAGCAACATCAAAGACCAAAGCACCTCGACGGGTTTTACCATGCATTACTGCAAAACCATGGGGAATACCCAAAACCCAAAGTGTCGTAGCTGCTAATCCATACGCTAAATAATTACCATGATTCAAAAAATCATTGGCTAAGTCTCCTTGCTCAGGGTTACGACTAAAATTTTTAAGTCCAGTCCGAGTCGCTGCAATTTTATAAAGCAGTTTCGTTGTGGCAGCTTCAGCCAACAATAAATCACCGACCCTACTTTGCAATGGAACTTTTGCACTATAGCCATTGAGCGCTTGTTGAATATCTAAATCATCAAGATAAAAACCATAGTCTTTTAAATCTCGGTCTTTAGACCAAATTTTTCTTATAAATTCAACTCGTGCCAGTTGAAATTGTTTAGCTACATCTAGACGTTTAGCTTCATTAAACCAAAACTGCATCCAACCTTGCATATATTCAGTCGGACGGTATTCACTTTGTGGTGTCATCCACTCAATTTCACATCCCATAAATAAAGGTGTTCCACCACCACCCGTAAAACCAACGAGTACTCCAGCACTGGCCAACATTCGCATGGCAGCTTGAGTAATGGATGTCCCTGTTCCAAGCATAAGAACTGTGGTATTGGCTATCGGGATATTCCAATACTGATTTTCATTTTTAGCTTCTGTTAAATACAAAACACGCCCATCTTTTTGCATCACCCGGCAATGCTCAAGATAGTAAAGATTTGCACGCTTAGAATGTAAAATCGCCTTTAAATCTGAAGGATTTAGCTGTTCCATTTTATTGATCTAATTATCTTTTAAAGTAATGTATACAATACAATTTAAGCAATCTAGTCTTTTTTAATTTTAGTGACAAGTGTGCTTATAATTATTATAAAATACGGAGTTCGAAATTCGCTATATATGTAATGATCCACAAAATATAGGTCAAAGCTTTAAGTTTATTATCAATTTAACCAGCACACAAAAGTCATAATTTTATTCCTTTTATTTAATGGTTCCTAATCATAATTTTAATTAACCCGAATCCTGTTTAAGCCGATGACTCCATAATTTGAATTGTTGGCTTATTTTTATGGATCAATTGATATGCACACAAGGACGCGTAAATCCCTCCTAGAAATCCATGAACACTACGTGCTTTGCTTGTCACTAAATTGTACTGACCTTTCAACAAACTGAATAAAGTCTCTATCTTATTACGCTGTTTTAAGTGATATTTATCTGACTCAGAAAGTTGTGTAGCCTGCATATTTTTTCGATGATAGGTAATTAAATCAATGCCTTGCTCTTTTAATCTAATCTTCAGTTCTTGACTAATATAGCCACGATCTCCATACAGCTTTGCTTCCATCTCTTTAACGAGTCTCTCAACCATTTTTATGTCAGCAACATGTCCATTCGATAAAGCAGAACAAGCAATTTCACCAAATTGGTTCATTGCAATGTGCAATTTACAGCCATAAAACCAGCCCATTGAACTTTTACCACGAGATGTAATTTTAGCTAAAGATTTATGGCGTTGAATACGTTGATTTTTACAAACTGGCAAAGTCGTTGAATCAATCCATAAATATTGTGTACCTTGGTCTTTCATCAGCACCACATGTAAAGCGTGTAGAGCCAATTGGTGCATATTGATCAGATGAATCATCCTTTGATAGCAAGGCAAATACTTAAATAAATGGTTTTTATCTTCTTTTAACCAAATGAAAAATGCTTTGAAATTATTGAAATGAGAACATTTGTACCAGATCGCGATAAAACAGATTTCTGAAATGGTTAAATGAGCAGTTCTGATTCTTAAGGAACGATTACTTTGCTTAAGAAAATTCCAATAGGTTGCTTCAAATTTGAGAAAGAAATCATCAATTAAGCAGAATAATTCGGTACTATTAAACATCGGGACTAGAGTTGTGAGTTTTGTGTGGTAACTCAACTGATGGCTCTAGTCCTTCTATTTTTCAAGTTAATTTCTTATCCGCGATTCAGGTTAATTAATGTATTTTTAGTTCTACTTTAAGCAACATATCGATAACTACTTAAGTAACACTGTCACAACTGAAGGCTATAACCTCCCTGTGTTTTAAAGTAGATTTCTGATCTAAGATTTGCATTAAAATATTTCTGAAACTGATACAAGAATTTCAATTTTCCTGAATGACGCACCGTTAAAATCAGTCTGACAAAAATCAGCCGCTGCGACAAATCAGGTGCGACAATAAAGTTTAAGCTATTGTTTATATTTAAATAAAAAAAATTCAATAAATATAAAATCGAAAAATATTGCTCGATTTTTCGGGAAACGATTTCCTTAGTGGGAGTCTTAGTAAATTTATACATTTTTTTATGAGAACAAAGGTAACTTAGGTAACATCCGTGCCATTAGTGTGTTTTAGATGTTCCCCTTTAAAAGCTACAATATTATTAGGGTAACATTTTAAATCACATTAAAATGTTACCCAGATTTCTTAGTCGATCCGTTAAGGTAACAGGCTATAACTGTTCATTTTCAATACTGTTACCCAAGTTACCTATGTTACTTTCTGATTCAGGAGGATTCCAATTCAAGATTGATGCTTTAATGACATACATTTTCGTTGTTTTATCATTAATATTTGGCAATCTAATAGTTTTGAGATGCTTCTTACCAGAATCACATATTAAAAAGTTATACTCAGACAAGAGCTCTAATACTCTTCGGGTGATTAAACCTTTACAGAACTTATTATCAAAATCTTCAGGCAGGATGCAGAAGACTTTTTCACCATCGTGTATTTTATGATAACCAAGCTTATTCGAAACACGTTCATTCTTGGTATGAGCACTATCGACTTTTTCAAACCCTACACTCTCACTAAGCATCAATTTAAGACGTGTAAATATTTCTTTGATTTCAGTCCTACTGTCATATTCAAAATGGTATAGCCAGCGATCAAATACTTCTAGCACAGCATTAAGTGCTGTGCCTTCTTTCCAACCTGTAATTCCTGCAATGGTTGCCGCTTCTCCAGCTGCAGCAACAAGAGCAAAGTTATTTGCCACGCGTTGAATATGGCCTTTTTTTGATTTGTTAGTGAATAAAGGTCTATGTATCTCTAAGAAGTCATTTAATTCTTTGAA
This sequence comes from Acinetobacter wanghuae, assembly GCF_009557235.1. Classification (NCBI taxonomy): domain Bacteria; kingdom Pseudomonadati; phylum Pseudomonadota; class Gammaproteobacteria; order Moraxellales; family Moraxellaceae; genus Acinetobacter; species Acinetobacter wanghuae. The sequence continues at coordinate 1,699,522 of NZ_CP045650.1, forward strand.
TCTCTCTAAGTGTTCAGTCGTTAAATACTCTAACCACGCATCACCTGCAACACCGTAGTTTTGAGTAATGCGTTTTTTTAAATCAACCGCTTGCTTAGTAGCATCTTCAGCGAAGTCTATTGTTGAAAAAATCCCATAATGCGAACAATCAATATCGATTTCCGCCAAACGAATCTCTTGTCCCAATTTCACCTCTTGCCCTTGTTCTCTCATTATTTCTTTTAGGCTTTTTTCACCACTTGATAAGAATATTAGATTCCATATACGCGAAGATTCAGTTGTTAATTTCTTATTCATACGTGATTTCCCCGCACCATTGGCAAGCATATAGATGATATCGCCTAATTCTTTTGCATCCGCAATCTCACCTATTTCATCCAATGCTAAAAGGCCATCATTGTGCATATAAGCTGTATGCTCTAATGCATTACCAGTAGATTTCCATGAACAATTAAAGTCATTAGGATTTCCCCATACTGAGCATGCCAAGTTGAGCGCTGTACTTTTTCCTTTTGAGGACGCACCTTTAAAATGGAATCCAAATCCTTTTTGGTTCAGTGGGGCTATAACCTGACCTGAAAATGCGGTACATAATGCAAAAACTAAGTAACTATGCGGTTCAATGCATCTAGACACTTGCTCCCGCCATTGATCAAGTGTTCCCTTAGACTTATACCTATTGTCTAATCCAACTGTCGCTTGATATACAATGAGATCTTGAGAAACACCAAAAGTTTTATGAGGTAAGACATAACATTCATCATTCCAACCCACTCGATTTACACATAGTGCATATCTTTCAGTTTGGTAATTTCCAAGATAGCATTGAAATAATTCACGCCCTCTCTTATCAGTCGCGATACTTACGCCTTTATTGGCTAAAAGTTTACGCAAATCAGCTCCATCGGTTTGGAATAATTCTTTCGAGAAAGCCTGTGAATGGTTGACATGATTTAGATCATGCCAATCAAGTAATATCCCCCAATTATTACTTGACGTATCACGGGTATGCGCTTTAACGAGAATTGGACTGCAAATGTATTTATAATTATCATCTTTATTATTATTATCTAAAAAAAACACACCGTCTTTCCTGATATAAAATAAACCATTCTCCCATTTCATAGGCTTTGCTATGTGACCTTTAGATAAAATACCCTGATCACTCAGATTGTTAATTGAATTATATAAAAAACACTCCACCTCACCTAAAGAAGCGTATTGTGTCAAATCGCAGTCAAAACCATTTTCGTAAGGAACCAACAATCTGACATCTGTATTTTGCTCTAATTTTGAAAATTTAAACTTATATTCGGGTCTAACGGGTAAATAGAGCTTCTTATATCCCGCTTGAGTTAATTGACCTATTACATTATCAATTTTCTCAATTTCATATTTTTTCAGGTCTCTCACATCGGTATTAAAGCTTTGAGGGATAACTAAAACCACAGTAAAGCTAGTTTGAGAAATTTTAAAAAAAGTTTCAAAACAATATGTTATGACTACAGGCTGATCTTTTTCGAGTTTTCCACTATAAGCAAACCCATTGATATATCCTTCTGGAGACAAATCAATTTGTTTTCCCTTTTGTAATTTTACACATTGCAATAACTCTGAATAAATATTGAAAATCGGTAAAATTATAGGACTATTCTCAGATATCTCAGATGGATCATCAAAGAGATTCAAAATCTGATTTGGACTTCCTATTTGTTGGATCACTTCCAATTTTCCATACAAAGGATCCGTCATTTCTAATTTAGTGCAACGTGAAAGAATGTCATGCGGATCAATGGTGGAAAATTTTTGATTGTAGAACTCTTTCATTTGCATAACTCCTCAATATCAATAAAACGCCAGCGAAGACGATTACCAATTTTGATCGGTTGTATGGGACCACTCCCATCCATTGCCCACTTACGCAACGTTTGTGGACGTAAACAAAGCAGCCTTGCTGCCTCATTCGTTGAAACCAATAAAAGGTTTTTCTGAGATGTATTTTTCAACATAGCGCATTTCCAATATATTCTTGTCAACCACAATGACTGACTGAATTTATTCTTCAATGGAAACAAATATAGAGTAAAACACAGCTTTTCATTATTTTTATACTACTATTATTTCATTAATTTCAATTACATAATTATTTTTATACTAGTTTAGTTTTTTATACTAGTTTATTTATAGCACCCATCTTTCTGACTTCATCCCAACGGTTTTTAAAAGTGATCCTATTAGATTCGAAGTATTTATGATAATCACTTGAATCTAATTTCTCAAAAACTGCATTTTTCAATCCCTTACTACCTCTTCCTTCTTTATTAAGAATTTCTATTTCATCTTGACTGAAACTTGATAGGATTAATTGAATAATCCTTCTAGCCTCTGCGACCTGCTCTTTCTTATTTGAAATCGATAAATCTCTCTCAACTAAATTCAAGTCCCTAGCTAACTTATTCAAATGACGATATTGAATAAAATAAAGACTCATATGAGTCATAAGTAAATTCCATTCTGATAAGAACGATATTTTCTTATAATCATATTTATCAATATCATTCAAAAACTCATCGCTATCGATTTCTCCGAGAGTTTCAAAAGCTATCTTGAATGAACTTTTAGGCCGTTTTAGCTCACTTCTAATTTTTATCAATATTGTGATATACATTTTTGTTAGATCTTTTTCTTTTATTGAATTCAAGCCTTCTAATTCATTAATATGAAGCATATGAGATGCAATTAAACAAATTGCCTCCTGAAGTGAGTAAAGTACTTGCCTTTTTCCTCGAATTTCCAAAATTTTTCTTTTATGTGATTCTAAAATCTGACCAGATTGATGTATTGAATCAAGTAATTCATTAAACATAATAATTAGTATCCTGCTACCTATTTGCTACCTATTATTTTTTTATTAAAAAACCCCTTAGGATAAAAACTCCTAAGGGGTTGATTTATTTGGTGGGCCCACACAGACTTGAACTGTGGACCAACGGATTATGAGTTCTACAACCTACACAATGACACACAAGAAAAAAATCAAATATATTTTTATATACAATAAGATACGAAACCGTATTTTTCAACCATTGGCCTTTAAAGTTGATTATAGTATCTTAAATATGCTTACTAATTGCTTATTTTTTTGGTATCTATATGAATTTTACAAAACCAGCAATTGAAAAACTAGAATGCCGATCTGACTCAAAGCCTTCTTTCTATTGGGATAGCTCTACCAGTGGTTTTGGGGTAAAAGTAACCCCAAACAATAAAAAGACATATATCTTTCAGGGACGTGTAGGGTCTACAACACGACGTATAACTATTGGGAATATTAAAGATTGGCGACTAACTGAAGCTCGTGAAAAAGCTAAAGAGCTTGCTGTAATGTGTACGCAAGGGATCGACCCCAAAGTTGAAAAAAATAAACGCATTCAATCAGACCAAGAATATCTTAAGACTGAAAAACGAAAAGAAACTTTATTCAAAGAAGCTTGGAATATTTATCTTGAAGAAAATAAAGAAAGATGGAGAGAACGCACCTACCTCGATCATTTATTACTATCAAAAGGTGGATTTGATGAAATCAAAAAATTTCACTATAAACCTCAGCCTATTTTTGAATTATTAGAAAAAAGGTTATCAGATCTTGATAACAACTTTTTTTCTGAATGGCTTCAGAATAATAATTACCGAGAAACTACAGCTAGTAAAGCTTTCCGTCTCGTTAGAGCCTTTTTAAATTGGTGTGAAGAAGATGATAGATTCCAAGGAATAGCACCTACAAATGCAATTAAATCTAAAAAAGTAAGATCCAAAGTAAAGCCAGTTCAAGCAAGAAAAGATTGCCTCCTAAGAGAACAGTTAGACATATGGTTCTCTACCGTTCTCAATTCTCAAAATAAGGCCTTGGCTACATTTTATATTTGTTGTCTATTAACTGGGGCCAGAAAAGATGAGTTTCTATCACTTACATGGGAAGACTTAGATTTTAGGTGGAAAACGATCCATCTGAAGGATAAAGTTGAAGATAATGGGCGTATTATACCTATGACCAAATACGTAGAAAAATTACTACGTGACTTAAAAAAAACCAGCGATTCATCTTATATATTTAGCAGTAATACCTCTGCGACGGGATACATCGTTAATCCTTACAAAGAGTTTAAGAAAATCTGTAATGAAATAGATATTCAGCTAACAATACATGGTCTTAGACGTTCATTTAAATCATTGGCAGAATGGGTAGATATTCCTGTAGGTGTCACTGCACAAATATCTGGACATAAACCAAGTGCTTTAGCTGAAAAGCACTATACCGTTCGCCCCATGGATATGTTGCGAGGGCATCTACAGAAGTATGAAAACTGGGTATTAGAACAAGCTAAAATTAGTTTTTAAAAATTAAACTCCATTCTCTCAGAGGAAGAAAATCTTGCATTTCTATATTCTTCGATTCATAGCAATTTCGCTATGCACGCGAAGGATAATACTTCATGCACATTCAATACAACCGCCCACCATCATCCCATCCTGGCCCTGGTGGCAATTGGCCAAGTACAACAGGTCGCCCATCAGGTGGTGGTCGTGGTAATGCCAAATAATCATTAAGGGGAGCAATCCCCTTAATCCAGGATTACCGATGAAAAAGTACAGTAATGACAAAGAGCTGAACAAATTTATTCGGCAACTTATTAAGGATGGTGTCGCATCTTTTAGACCTGGTAAAAAACATGATTTTTTGCTTGTAAACCAAATACAGAAGATTACGATACCAGGTACACCTAGTGACCGAAAAGCCTATTTAAACTTTAAGACAGATATACGCAGAGCTTTACAATGCCAAAGAATACCTTTCCAACAACTATAGAAATTGTTCGTGATTTATTTAGTCACATGGATACCAAGAGCCAACTCTCGGAGACAGACTCTAAACACTTAGATGGTTCATCAAACAAACTATTCACTTCACACTATGATGTAGACTTATTTTTGGAGCAGTTGTGCCCAAAAGAGTTTTCAGAACGTACAAATTTGCAATTTATAACATTGCTTAAACGCAATGTGTTAGAGCGTTATAATGCAATGCTATTACATGCTCGCTTAACTGCCTTGATGAATGTTGATTCTATCCGAAATTCACTATGGTCGAATTACTTAGTTCCATCTCTTCATCAACTCATAAGCTTTTGTATTACACAAATGGGGATCACTAAGCACTGGAAAGGAGAAAACTTTATTCAAGAAAGCTTAAGCTATCTAAAAAATAATGATGAAAACTTTGCTAATTTTTGGAAAAGTGATGATTTAAATCCTGATGAGAAAAATTACATCAGCAAATTTGGTCGTCCAGATGCCTTACCTACGCCGTCGACCTTAAAACGCCTATTTTTGACCAATACGGAATCATCGCAGACGCATTATGAATTGTTGTGTTTTGCACGCTTGCTACAAGCCTTAAAAATTAAATATGGGTTCTCATTGCAACATGGAAACTTTATTCAGTTTTTAGCGGAACAACATAATCAAAAATTGAAATCACACCGTATTTCGGAACACGATATACAAGCATTGACATTTAGAGCCATGGCTATTGCCAATGCACAAACACATTTTCCTTTTCTGATGGAGATCCCATTTTCATATCAGAAGTTAACTCAGGTGTTTTTTGATAGCACGCACGTCAAACGTATTGATCAAACTGATACTCGTTTAGCATCAATGGTATATAGCTCAACAGGTGAAACAACGTTTCAACTAAATATATTGATGATAAACCAAATCGAAAAGTACCTTACCGAGCACCAAGAAGTAGCTCACTTACTGCCATATATTCATTGGGCTAAAGCGATTAATTTGGTATATCAATATCAATTTAAGGAAGCACTCGCTGAATATGAACTATGCTTGGATGGTTTATTATATCGTGATATGCGTTATTTAGAAGTACTACTAAATGAGATGCTTTGCACTGCTTCACTCGTGGAGAGCCAAAACAAACTCATTGGAAAGATTTCAAATTTAGCGATCCAATTTGACCTCAAAGTTGGAATATTTGATCCAATTGAGCGCCCTGACCGTTTCAAAACAGAATTTGTATTTAAAGAATGGGAAAAAGAAGCAACCCTAGTTGGCTTCTTTAAATATTTTACTGCCGATACTTTTAGCGACAAAGGTACCGAAATTAAGAAATTAATTCCTAAAATCGGCAACCTTACAGTTCCCATGGATATTAGCCCTGACTTTAAAAAAGTGAATGCAAGCATTTACATTGATATTGAACAAAGACGTAAATGGCCTCAACTTCACTACTTTGTCGCTATCGGAGATTTTTCTACGGCTAGAAAGCTCATTGAAGCTGGTGCAAACATAAATGCATTAACTTCAAATAAAGAAAGTATTGTACTTTTGGCATTGAACCACATTGCCGCTAAATCCGATGGAACGTACGCATTCATCCAATATGTATTCGAATGTGGTTTTGATAAAGAACTTTTAAATGAGCGTACAGCGAAAAAGCAGACTTGCCCTTTAAACCACGCTATTGAGGAAAATCTACCAAAACTTGCAAAATTGTTATTAGAGAATGAGGCTAATCCTAATGTTACAGGTCTCTATGGTATTTCCATGCTTTACCAGAATTTAGGTGTGATCGGCCTATTGAATGGTCATAAAGTTGAGCAAGCAAATGATAAATATCTTGCAGATTCGATTAGACGTCATTCTAACGGTGGTAGCGATATTGAAAGTTATAAGCAACTCCAGAGCCTACCAAGCCATGAGCCTAGAAAGGTATTATTTGAGGAGGTGAAGCGAATCTCTCTTGGAGACAAGAAGGTTTGCGATGCCTACGAGATTTTCGAGTTACTTTTACAATATGGTGCCGATCCAAATCAAAATACAGCTCAGTATCCAATAAAAGGCTATACACCCTTCATGCTAGCTGTTGAAAAAGATAATGCTTATGCTGTCGATCTTATGCTCAAGCATGGGGCTCAATTGGAACAAAGCTATGTAAAAGCAGATGAAGGACGTCGTGTGTTTTTACAGGAAATAGCTGAGTATTCTAAAGCTAATCAAGTTAAAACATTAATTGGAATTTGTTAAAATAAGTCTCCCCCCTTTAGCTTAAACTTAAGGGGGCATTTAGTAAAAAAACTATCATTTTTTACTATCCTTATAAAACATTCTCACATCACACAATCAACTAATTAAAGTTTACTTTTTCAATTTATTGATCTCTCTACTAAAAGTTGATCCAGGTAATCTTAGAAAATGATCAACCTGAAAATACATATCCTCTAACCATTTTAAATTTTCATCTGGTTTGTCATGTCTATATTTCCTAACCATAGTTTGAAAAATTTGCTGTGCTAAGCGTTCATTTTTATTTTTATCTAAATTTTCCATAGTTTTTAAGACTATTTCTAAATAATAAGTTTTTTGGCGTGTATCTATATTATTAGATTGAAGGATTTTTCTTGTTAAACAACCTAAACAATAACTTGCCTCTTCTACTGCTAATATACTCTTATCGCTATCATATAAATAATTTGAAGCAATAACCCAATCAGAACAATTAGACACTATATTGTAGACTAGGTAATCAAATTTTAATGGGAACTCTTGCCAAACTTCTGAATTTTGACTTCTGTCAATATTTAGCAAAATCTCGTCAAGAAAATATTCATAATACATCAACCACATGTGATCATCTATTTTGTTGTATATAGCACTTTTAACCATTACATCAAAAAATTGCAACCCTACAAAGATTGGACATTCCCATGGCTCATCTGTGTAACTGAAAGATTCACAATAATTATTATAAAAATTATCTTTCCCTTTTTGGTCTTTTATAAAAGCACATATATAATCTCCTATAGGTTTCCAAATATTAGCTTTTACAGCATTTTTAGGATTAGAGAAATAATAATCCAATATAACATTTTCTGGCTCTATACGATAACCAGTTGAATACATGAAATGTTGATTATCCTTGAGTTCTCGATATAGTTGACTATTTTCTTTAGCGATAAGATTCTTAAAAAAGTTATCTGTAAACTCATCGATGCGCAACAAAATTGGGCTAGAAGTTAATTTAAGTGGAATTTGAGGATGTATTTCTACTAAATAAATCATGAATCCTGATGATTTAACTATTTTCTCGATCGATTTATAAACTATAGGTTTATAGCCAATTTCTCTAGGTAGAACCGACAAGACCTTTTTTAATAAGTAAAATTTTATTTTACGACACTTTCCAATTTTAATTGGAGGAAATTTAAGCATCTCATCAATACTTGGCATTGATTTTTCTTGAATATAGTTATAAAAATTTTCGTATATTGTTACCTTATTAATAATCTTGATAAATTGGTCTAAATATTTTTCAATCAAATAGCTTAAGATATGATATTTTCTTTCTCTCAATAAACGAGACGACAATTCACTCCATTTTCTATATTGGCTTTTAGGCAATCTTTTTCCAAAAATTTTATAACTAAAACCTACTATCATTAAAATAACAAATGTTAATACAGTAGTTTTCTCATCAAAACCCCATAAATATGTAAACGGTTTAAATCCGAAAACAGTAATTATAATGCTTGAGTAGATTAAAACTAACGCCATTAAAATTAAAAACAAAAAATATAACCAAAAAAAAAATAGAGGCTCTAATAAAAAAATCTTGTCTTTTTTCTTCAGACATCAATGTAATTATCGCCACAAAAATCCCTAATACTGTAAATAATCCACTAGCATCCATATTTAAAATCTTAAAATTAAATCAATAAACTTAAAAAAAATTAATTTGCATATAAAATGATTCAGAACCAGCCCAAATTATATGATTTTTAGGTCAACTTCATATTCGTAATCAACCCGAATCGCGGATAAGAAATTGACTTGAAAAATAGAAGGACTAGAGCCATCAGTTGAGTTACCACACCAAACTCACAACCCTAGTCCTAATGTTCAATAGTACCGAATTGTTCTGCTTAATTGATGACTTTTTTCTACAATTTGAAGCAACTTATTGGAAATTCCTCAAGCAAGATGGCCAACTTTCAAGAATCCGAGTTGCTCAACTCAGTCTTTCAGAAATTATCTTTATTGCTATTTGGTATAAATCCTCTCATTTCACTAATTTCAAAGCCTTTTTCACTTGGTTAAAAGAAGATAAAAGCTATTTATTTAAGTACTTGCCTTGCTATCAAAGGATGATTCATCTGATCAATATGCACCAATTGGCTCTACACGCTTTGCATGTGGCGCTGATGAAAGGTCAAGAAACACAATATTTATGGATTGACTCAACGACTCTGCCAGTTTGTAAAAATCAACGTATTCAACGCCATAAATCATTAGTCCAAATTGCATCACGTGGTAGGAGCTCAATGGGCTGGTTCTATGGCTGTAAATTACATATTGCGATGAATCAATTTGGTGAAATTACCTGTTCTGCTTTATCGAATGGACATGTTGCTGACATAAAAATGGTTGAGCAATTAGTTGATGGCCTAAAAGGAAAACTTTACGGGGATCGAGGCTACATCAGCCAAGAATTAAAGCGCAGGCTGCAAGTTGAAGGTATTGATTTAATTACTTATCATCGGAGGAATATGGAATCTTTTCAACTCAGTGCACCAGATGAATATCACCTAAGGCAACGCAATAAGATAGAAACATTATTCAGCTTATTGAAAGGGCAATATCATTTAGTGACGAGTAAAGCACGTAGTACTTATGGATTTCTCAGCGGAATTTATGCTTCGTTATGTGCATATCAATTAACCCATCGAAACAAGCCAACGATTCAAATTATGGAATCATCGGCTTAAGCAGGATTCGGGTTAATCAATATAATTAACTCACCCACTTATCATCATTCATAGCTAAATTTTTAACTAGCTCAAAAACTGTTGAAACTTTTTCCTGAAATTGTGTCACGTCATAACTTACAGGCAGGTCTTTATCCAATACTTTTTCAATTTCATCTTTCACTAATGCTTGGGTCTGCCCATCTTTCCACCAGTCTTGAACCAAAACTTTTGGTGTTGTATTGATAAGTGATGTGATCAAGTCTTTCGCTGCTAACTTGACCTGCTGTTGCTCATCTTTTGTGAGTTTGTCTTTTAAGAGTAGGTCATAGATTTCTAACTCATCTTCAGTTAAACCTTCTCTGATATGACGTTGGTCTTCTTCCTGCAACCCTTTTGTGAACTTTTGAATTTCTTCAAACAGTTGTTCAGTCGCCGTAGCACCAGAGTTATAACGATCAATCATTTGCTGATAGCGCTCGGCAAAATTAATACGTCCACCATTTTGCTTCAGCATTTGAATGATTTTCTTTTCAAGAAAAGCTCGCATATCCGCAATAGCAATGTTCTTGTGCTTGGTTTCTTTAAACTGTTCTTTCAGTTTGTCAAAATCAACTGTGCTTAAATCCCATTTTTGACCATGGATCAAACTATAGCTTTGCTTAAAATCCTTAACCGACTTCGCTGTATCTGCATCTATAATCACACTTCGATCTAAGAGATCCACAACTGCTACACCTGTTGTTTCAAGATCTTGCTGTTCAATGGTGGCTTCAATAAATCCATGTAAAAATTGAATTACAGATACTATCGGGCGAGGCTTAGCTAAGATATTAGGCTTACATGCCTCATATAAGGCAGCAACGGTATTAAAGTGAACATTGAATGTTTTTCGATATTCATCTTTTTCTAGTAACCGATCGGCATATTCACCAAATAAAGTATTCTCTTTAAACGTACCGCCATTCTTATTACGAGTTTCTAAGATTTTGTTTAGATTAATATCCTTAGACTCACAATATTCTAGGGTCTTCGTAATCGCTTCATCCAGCATATCGAAAAGTACGGTTTTATCCTGGACGGGCGCATCTATTTCTCCATCTTCACCAGTGCCTTGGCCGTAATCTTTTAAAGCTGTTTTTAGATTCCTAAATACGTTGTAGTAATCAATAACTTCACCATTTCTTTTCTCTACAAGCTCGCCGTCGGTATTCTGAATACGATATGACGTTACTCGGTTGGCACGAGCAATGGTTTGCATCAAGGTATGACCTTTCATTGGCTTGTCTAAGTACAGCGTAGATACCGTTGGCGCATCAAAACCTGTCAGCCACATTGCACAGACGAAAACAAGTTGTAGCGGATGCGCTGGATCTTTAAAGTTATCCTCAATATCAGCCCCATTCGTATCAACTTTACTCAGGCGGTCAATATGTGTCTGAATATCTAGACCTTGTTTATCAAAGCGTTCTTTTTCTGCACTCGGATCACTAATGACCACCGCCATTTGCACCGTGCTCATATACTTTTGGCGTTGCTTTAAACGATGTTTTTCAACATCATTTTTAGAGTTATGAATACGTGTTTGTAAATGTTTAAGCTCTTCTTTCCAAAGTTTTGAAACTTTTTCATACATTCGTACAGCCGTAAACTGATCTACGGCGACCATCATGCCCTTACCCAAATATCCACGGCGTGGGAAATGGTAGACAATATCTTGGGCAATACGATCTAGACGATCATCTCGTTTAATAACTTCAAGTTCCGTAGAATACTTCCGCTCAAGCTTTTCTTTTTGTGCTTCGTTTAACTCTTCGTCTTCTAAAATTTCAGCAAGCTCTTCATTCAGATCATCATTTTGAAGTAATACTTCTGGAACTCGTTTTTCATAGAACAGTGGCAGCGTTGCTTTATCTTCAATTGCCTGTTGGAAGGTATATTCCGAAACATACTCACCAAACCATTGCTTGGTCTTTTTCTGTTTAAGGATCGGTGTACCCGTAAAAGCAAGAAAATGTGCGCCGTCTAAACCTTTACGCATGTTCTCGGCAAGAGATTCATATTGTGTACGATGCGCTTCATCGACAATGACAATCACTTCACGCTCAGCAGGATTGAATAGCTGTGGATACTCTTGACCTTTCTCGTATCTGAACTTTTGAATTAGGGTAAATACAATTTTGGTATTTTGACTGAGTAAGGTGCGAAGATGGGTACTGTTTTTCGGTTGTGCTGCTTCTTTTTCTAAAACTGCTTTGGTCTGTATAAAGTTTTTATAAATCTGTGAATCCAAGTCTTCACGATCCGTAATCACCACAAAGCTAAAATTACCTGTGACTTTACGATAAATCTTTCTGACATAAAAAATCATCGAGAAACTTTTACCAGAGCCTTGAGTATGCCAAAACACACCCAGACGACCTTGTAACTCATCACGCTTTAAAAAGTTTTGAAAGGCATGATTAACCCCCAAGAACTGATGGTTCTGAGCGATAATTTTATGTTTTTCATTTTGGAATAAAATAAAGTTTTCAATATAGTCTAATAGTCGCTCAGGACGGCAAAGACCACGTAGCAAGTATTCAATACTTGTGCCTTGTTCCTCAATTTCTTCTTTGTTGACCTTTTCTTTTTCTTGATCTACACGCAACCAGTTAAAGAAATGCTCCCACTCAGCGGTAAAACTTCCGAGCTTGGTATCTGTGGCATTGGATAGCACACAAAATGCGTTGGTTAAGAACAATTGTGGAATATCATTTTTATAATTTTTTAAGTTGTCATCAAAGGCATTCTTGAGCTTTACATTGGAGTTTTTCAGCTCAATAAATACGAGTGGTAAACCATTGACATACAGAATGAGATCAGGACGGCGATAAGCACAATGTGGTGTGCGTCCTGTAGATTGAATCCATAACTGAGACACCACCAAGAACTCGTTATTTTCAGGATTTTCAAAATCAATAAGTTTTAAAGAGACATTTTCATGTTTCTCGCCGTGGATATCTTCATAAGTAATTGATGCACCATCACGGATATCTGCATAGAGACTCATATTGGCTTTAATCGCTGACATGGAGCCACGGCGATCCATCAATCTAGAGACAGCTGTTTCAATGACATCTAAAGGGACTTGGGGATTCAATTGCACGCATTTGGCAATCACACGATCTTTTAAGATGACATCTTTTTTGTCTGTACGACCTGAACCATCATTTAGGTCACTTGAATCTGTGGTATAGCAATTGAGATGCTGATACTCAAATTCATTGCTTAAAACTGCAATGGTTGCTTGTTCAATGTCATCTTCACTGATGAAGTTACGTGTTACTTTTGCCACAATTTATCCCCTATATCCCTCTAAATATGTCTATATTTTTTTATAACTTACTATTCTTGCATTGATGGTGGAAAATGAATATCTAAGTCTTCCACTGATAGTTTTCCTGAAATTAATCTAGGCAGAAGACTACCTTTTTGCTCTTCCAACATTTGATTCATCTGAGATAATTTTTTAATCATTTCAAATTTTGAAGAAACCAAATTAAAATATTTCTCAATAAGTTCATCTGTGGGTTTAATTATTTCTAAATTGCTGAATTTACCCTTACTTAAATTAGTCATTGTCGCCCCAGTAGCACCATAAAGCTCTATCTGCGGTTTTAAATATTTGATCGAATAATAAGCCCAATATAAGAACTTCTTATTTGCTACGGATAAAGAATTAATTTGCTGATTAGTGCAACCTTTCTTGGTAGAAATAGCTGTAACACCACCACTACCAATACACGTAACCATAATTTCATTCGCTTCAATAATCTGAGACTTTTGTGAGTTTAGCCCTTGCTCAGTTAAAGTTTCAGCGGTCTCAAAAACGAATACTTTGTCGTGCATATCTGGTGTTTTATAGAATGGATACTCACCCCCATAAAATTCACTATTATAAGTTGATGGTGTTTTACCTGTACGTATTTTTCCTAAAGATTCTAAAGTAGTGTATGACCAATCTCTAGGAACTCCTTTCTCAAACTCTGTATTTTCATAATTAGGAAAACGAAAACGTACAAACCATTCTTTATATAGCTCTTCAGCCATATTTTCTAAAATTTGGATACGCTTTTTATTGTTTTCAATAAGGTCATCGTAAGCTGAAAGAACAGCGGCGATTTTCTTTTGTTCTGAAATTGGCGGAAATGGTATTGATATCTTCTCAGCATCTGGAACACGAATATGCTCAACCGTTGATCCTGAGCCAAGTGCTTTAAGCTGACCTTGAATAGGTCCACCTAATAAAGAATAGTATAAAAACCGTTGATTTAAATTAATCCCATTCGCACGGTAAATCATTGTCCGTTGACCTAGAAAAAATTTATGATTAGTTCTAATTAGACCAACATCCCCCAATGGAGCTTCTCGGGTTAATACGATATCTCCTTTTTTTGGTGTTAATCTCCTATTCCACTTAAGGAAGACGTCTTCTTCAACGCAACGCATACCATCTAATATAATTCGACCATTTTTGACGTTAGTTGTTCGAATCATTTTAAATTCAGTATCATAATCTACAATTGGAGCCGTCTTATTCACACAATCAACAATAGCATTACAAATTTCATTTGCAGGTTTAATCTGCCAGTGCTTAGGAAACATCAAACGCCTCCTTCTGATAAGAGCTGTTTAAGATTTAAAGATATGATCTTCTCTAAATCTGATGCTTCAGAATTCAACATCATTAATTCATCACTTGCCTGACGAAGCTCTTCGAAAAACTCTTCTTCTGTACGCCCGTCTTCCTCGATTACAACACCTACATAACGCCCAGCATTTAAAGAGTAATCTTGCTCTCTGACCTCTTCAGGTGTTGCCAACTTACAAAGACCCGTCACGTCTTCATATTCAGCATTTGGGAAACGCTCTTGCAACCATGAAATATGGTTAAAGAAATACTCAGCTTCGCTACGGTCAGCTTTAATATTGGCAAGCAAGGCTTTCACTTCTTTAATATCTGCGGATAAGCCATTTAATTCTTTAAGCTTCGCATCCTTCACTTTAAACAGATCTTTATTGTCATTTGCCTTCGCTTCAGCGGCTTCAGCACGAGTTAATTTAACTAACTCATTATGTGCTTTTTCTTTTTCACGAATCGCCTTATCTAAAACTTTGGCTTCATCAGCAATGGCTTTAAAAAACGGCGTAAAACTTGCTCTTAATGTTTTTTGAGCTTCATTCAGTTGGACCACTAAATCCTTTGTGACTACTTGAGGGAAAGTTTTCACATAAGCTTCAAAGCTTTCTTTAAGTGGTTTAAGCGCGTGCCAATGTGTATTTAGCGTATCAACACTTTGAACAATGGCCGCATCATCTTTTAAAGCTTCTTTGAGCTTGTTAAAACTTGGCTCAACATGAGGAACCGTAGCTTCAAGTTTTGCCATACCTTGTCTAAAGTAATCATCCACCAAACTAATATATTCATGATTACGCCCCTTATGTAGCTTACTAATCATGGCAATATTCAGAATCTGCTCGTCAGTAAAATCACGATGGGCACGGTCAATCTGTCTAAAAATGTTGCGGGCATCAATA
This sequence comes from Acinetobacter wanghuae, assembly GCF_009557235.1. NCBI lineage: Bacteria > Pseudomonadati > Pseudomonadota > Gammaproteobacteria > Moraxellales > Moraxellaceae > Acinetobacter > Acinetobacter wanghuae. The sequence continues at coordinate 1,714,923 of NZ_CP045650.1, forward strand.
AACAAAATCTTGTCATCTGTTTTATTTTTATCGAAGAACCATAAGGTTGCAGGTAACGTTACGGTATAGAACATATTTGATGGCAAAGTGAGCATGCCATAAATCAAATTATTCTCGATCAATGCCTGGCGTACATCAGCCTCAGAATTACGTGCATCTGAAGCTGAGTTAGGCATAACTAACGCTGCACGACCACTATTAGATAGCTTCGCTTGCTCTGCATTCTTCAGTGAAGTGGCAAATAAATTAATCCAAAGGTAGTTGGCATTAGGAACTGTTTCAGCCTTGGCATTATCATCGGCTTTTTTAGTTTTGGTTTTGTTACGAGGTAAACCATAGGTATTAAAACGAGGATCTTTTTCAACAGTCGCTAGTGCCACATCATCCACGTTAAATGGTGGATTCGCCATGATGTAGTCAAACTTTTCAAAGCCCTTAAACGGATCTTCTGCATAAGAGTTTGCTTGTCGAATATCACCTTTTAGACCATTTACAAACAAGTTCATTTTGGCAAGTTTGCCCGTATCAAGCGTCTTTTCTTGACCGTAGACAAATAAGCTATTGTTTGTCTCAGCTTCACCTAGCTTTTTGCTCAGCTCTTTACGGCGCTCTACAAATTGTAAAGACTGAACAAACATACCACCCGAACCACAGGCAGGATCATATACAGAGCCGTTATACGGTTCGATCATTTCAACCATCAATCGAACAACTGAAGTTGGTGTAAAGAATTCACCACCTTTTTGACCTTCAGACAAAGCAAACTTACCTAAGAAGTATTCGTAAATCTTACCAAACACATCCCCTGAAGCATCAGAAGGAATATTTGAAAAACTACGAACCAAAGCTTTTAAAGCCTGTTTACTTTGAGCTAAGCGATTAAATGCCTGATAATCATTTTTAGGCAAGACATCTTTAAAATCTTCTTGACCTTGATGATCTTCAATCACCTGCATCGCTTCTTTGATTTTTGATGCTAAATCTTCACTTTCTGGAAGTTCGAGTAAGTAGTTATAACGAGCATTATCGGGTAAATAGAAACCACAATGTTTAATGGCAATTTCAGCCAGAGTCTTTTCACGGCGTGTCCCTTTAAGTTCATTAAACTCTTTTAAAATCGCTTCTTCAGTAGCGCCGTATTTATTATCAGCAAATTTTAAGAAAATTAGACCAAGTACAGGCGTTGAATACTCATTGGGTTTTAAGTCTGTATTTGCACGCAGGCTATCTGCTGCTGACCAAAGTTGATCTTCTAACTGTTTTAACTCATTAAGGTTCATAATTTTTCCAAATCAATTTATATGTCCGATCTGCTCATTTTCTTTGAGCATTTATTTTTCCAGTTATGCCTTTTGCAAAGACAAGATGAATTTCTGAATCATCTCTCTTTCTGACTCTGGTAACTCTTGAATAGATTTAGCAATTGGATCAGTGCCTAGGTCTGAATATTGATCAGTGCGTCCCAGCAAGTAATCACTTGATACATTCAAAACAACTACTAACTTATAAAAGTTTTCCAAAGATGGCTTTCGAGAACCAGCTTCGATATGAGAAATGGAAGTTGATGGGATACCTGTTTTGTCAGCAATATCCTGCTGCGTCATTTTTCTTTGTGTTCTTATTTCTTTGAGCCGTACACAAAACAGCTTAGAATCCATCTCAATCAACATAAAACACCATAAATCGACAACAAAAACTTGACTAAATGGACAAGTTTGCATATATATATTGACAGTATTCTATTGTCTATTTCGACAAAAAGACATCTCAAAAGAAAATTAAAGGAGGGGAAATTATATGAATAATATTGTATGTGCATGAATACAAGATCTCGACAATCCTGTACTCATGCTTTCCATTCCAAATGACTGAAATGAAAGATTGTAAAACTTCGACATTTTACCTTTGCATTCTTTCATAACAGACCATGTAAGTAAATTCACTTGGAGTCTATTATGAGCAGCTCACCTAGCCATATCCCTGTTTTTATCCATCCAGCAATTAAAAATCTGAATGTAGGTCAAATTTCTAAGATTATTGCTTCAAAAATTATCGAAACTACGGCACTTCAAATTCAATTTAGCCACTCTTTTTGTCAACAACTTGGCGTTGCTGAACACCTTAATACCTATCAAGCTGTTGCATACTTCACAGACAATCGATCTTTTGAAAAGTACGGATTTAACCAATCTGAACTTATCAAATTTCATGAAGTCTATGAAGAAATTTTAGCTGAGTTTAATAGCAGAGTGAGCTATCAAAAAACAGTATGAGAAAATTGAATAACATGAACAAGTTAACTATAACCAGATGATTTTAAAAGAAGTTTATATTGCTCATCAAGTTGCTCATGCAGATCATGGTGAGCAACTTGAATAATCATAATTTTCAACAACTTAATCTCATGTTGCTCAACTTGAGCATATTAATCAAGATAAAATCCTTAAAATTAGGTCGGATCATCTAAGCTATGAATTTGCTGCAATGACCAATACCAACCTTTTTCACCCGCAACTCGGAAACATTCGATATCCAACAATTCTCTTGCACGACGAAGTGATGCTAGTGTTACCTTGGCTTCATTAGCTTTTTCTAGAACTTCTGTAGAAGGCATTTTATCTACATTACCTAATAACCGTATCAAGAACTTTTTCGCTTTAGCCACTGCAGAATTGTCTTCATCCCTACCTAACTCCGCATTTTTTAAAAGCTCTGAAGCTGTTCCGTCAATTCCCCCCAACCAGTTTATTTTTGTGGTTTCAATTTCATTTAAAATATGAACCGGTTCAATTTGATAACGAAGCCCACCCTCCAAGGTTGAATTATTACTTTTTGCCCGCGCTAAAATATAATCACCTTCAGCCTCTCTCCGAACTGCACACCAAGCCATACGAGGTAACGCAGTAAAAGCTTGAGAGCCTAAAATTCGATCTGCGGGATTATTGCTTACACCACCTTTTGAGAAATGAGTAATTCCTAAAATTGCAAAGCCATATTGACTGGCTAGATCAACTAAAGGCTGTAAGGAGCGTCTCACATCATTTGCCTTATTCATATCACCACTGACAGCAGAAATAATAGGGTCGATCATTAGAAGTTTAAGATCCGGGTTGGCTTTGACGTAGCTCTCAATTTTCGGAAAGTCCTTAACAGGATCAAAATGTACTATTTCACCTTTTTGATTAGTACATCCAGCAATAATTGAGACTTGATTAATATCCGCACCATTAGCTATTAATCTGGGTTTTAATGTGTCTGCTGGATCATCCTCTGTCGAATAAATTAATACCTTCCCAGAATTTTCACACCTTGTGCCATCTGGAAAAATTCCGTCAGTTGTAATAGTAGAAATTAATGCCAGAGTTAAAGTAGTTTTCCCACAACCACCGGCACCAGCTAAAATTGTCATTTTGCCTAATGGCAACCATCCAGGCCATAGCCATTGAATCGGTACGGCCTCAATATCATTCATATTAACAATTTTAATTTCATCTCTATGGGAGCCCTTAATCTCAGGATCTTCATTCACAGCTCCATATTGCTTAGAAAAATCTTTATATAACTGTTGAAGATAACCTTGTAATTTCAATTTAGTTTGAAATTTTAAGATCATATCCTCATCAAATAAGCTGAAGGCATCTGTAATAGTCTTCGATTTATTAACTGCGATTGGGCTGTTTACTGTGGTATTTAAGAAGAATTCAACACAATCGCTGAGACGACTAGCACATGCTACACGCTCACCACACTGTGCAATCTTTAGAGCAACCTCTAAGTTATCTGTACAATAATTGATTTTTGGATGAGTAATATTCTTATTAAATACAGATACTCCATCTTGCCCTATCACATACTTGAATAAATTCTTTGATTTATACTCGCCTTTTCTTCTACCTAATGCGAGCACACCACAACTTTCACCTTCTCTATTAAATAAATCTATTGCTAGAAATCCTTCAATATCGAATTTTTGATTACTGTTATCTAAACATGAGTATTCTTTGAATTCATGGAACAGCTGTGAATTACAAATGTTGTAGTGGACTAATACTGGATTTTTTACATACGCTTTTCTTAAAAACTTATTTCTAAAGTCTTCTATATCAAGACCAACTGAATTTTCACATTTTTTATTCTGAATCAAATATCTCTCCATATCTGAACATAGAGTTTTTTTGACACCATGAACAGATTCGCAAGTTACATCAGATTCAGTAACGTTATTACTTTTTGACATCTCTCCCCCCTAAAAATTAAACACAAACCTCCCCAACCCGCTTCAACTAAAGAAGCAGTTATCGAATAAATTTCATTAAGGAGGTGATTGAATTAGTTAATTAATTTCACCAGCAAACTTAAGAATTTCATTTCTATTCCAGCGAAGTAAGCGACCATGTCGCTTAGGAGTGATAGGGCCATTTTCGTAAATAGCCCATTTGCGAAGGGTCTGAGGTTGCATACCCAGTATTTCTGCAGCCTCTTTTGTTGTTAAAAGTAGTTTTTTATCACTTAAATTGCTTTGATTAGACACAGTGCATTACCTTTTAATTATTAAAATCATCTTGTGGTTATCAAAACAAATTAAAAGCAACGACAAAAGTGTCAGCTTTTGTTTAGAATACTAACACTTGACAAGAATATATTTACGTGAATCGAAATGAGTAAACCAAAAAGAAGCTCTTTAGAAGTTGCAAAAACTATTGCTTGGTATGATTTAACTTTTAGTGTATTGAGTGCATTAAAGGGGCTTAATGCACACAAGGACATAGCCACCTATTTTCATGAAGAACTAGTAATTAACGAAGAAGATAGTAATATTTTTAAAAAATACAAAAGAGGAATCGTTACCCCTAGCAACCTCTGGATACAGAGATGTGAAGATAGATTCCCTGGTTCATATGACTATCTGAAACATAAATTATGGTTCTTTTTAGAACATAAACCATTAGATGAGGAGACGTTAAATCTATGCCTGAAGAATTTACCAGTAACCTTCTTACACATGATTTGTACTGATATAACCACAAGAGAAATTAAAGATTTAACTATCAAAGACATTAATGAAATTAAAAGTTATTACAATTTCAATAGTTTATCGTGTTTAGTATTTTTATATTATCTAGGCATCCAAATAGGCAGTAAGGAGCTAATCAATACCTCATGTCTAGCGATTTTTGACAGTTTTGAAAAATTATCGCAATTCGCTCCTTTAAGACGCGCACATATCTTTCTTTTTAACATAATTTCAGAACAGATTTTTTTCTTAGAATTCAGGGAGAATATTTTAAATAATCCTGTTCGATATTTCATTCCTTGGCAACAATATAGAGAACAATATTGGGATAATCTCAGCAAACAAGAGTCAATCGATATTGAAACAAAATTTCAAAATGACCAAATCCTAAATACGTACCTTCTTGAACATGAAAATATTATGCGTGAGTTAGAGATTAATGGTTTGAAAGATTTCACCTTAAAGCGATAACAGTTGATTTATTTTGCTTACCATATGCTTACTAAAATGCAAAAACAAAAAAACCACTTACGATTAGTACACGTAAGTGGTTGTTTTATATGGTGGGCCCAGACAGACTTGAACTGTCGACCAACGGATTATGAGTCCGCTGCTCTAACCAACTGAGCTATAGGCCCTATATGCCGAATTTGTTATTTATCAACAAGTTCAAACGCACTGAATACTAGCTAACATTTTTTCAAAAAACAAGCACTTTTCTAACCAGTTGCACACTTACACAACAAACATGCATCGCTCAATTTTCTACAAAAATTGAAAAACTAAAACTTTAGCCAAATGACCATGATTTTCAAAGATAAGAAAGATTGCTTTTTAATCAAATCCAAATCACAAACCAATTTCATTGATCGCTTTTAAATCTAAGTTCATTTCTATTTAGATAACAAGCGTCAAAGAATGACACATTTAAGAATCTAAATATTCAGTATCAAATTTATCGGGTTTACGCATATCCAAGTAAATTTCGATTAAAGACCAAACAACGACAAGCGCTAAAATGAATAAAACTAACAATAAAGCGATCATATAAGTCATTTTTTGAAATTCCTTAACAATTTGAGCAACAACGCATGGATGAAATTGCAAACCTTCACCTTCGACAAAAGTCTAATGCTTAACATGAACAATGAATAGGTAATTTTTCAGAAAAATAAGAGTATTTTTATATCTGATAAGAGATTTAAAGACTTATGATTCGCTTATTAATACATAAAAAATATTAATAAGTTATATAAATTTTATTCTAGAGCACCGATGAGTCTTTTTATTTGTAGCTTTTAAAACAATTATTCTTGACTGTAAGCGCGAAGCATAAGAAATTAGCCCCTTCTCAATATATTCGTCGAATTATGTTATATAAATTTATTGGCGAATCTGCATTTAAACTTGCAGGTTGGCAATACAAAGTCGAGCCGGATGTTCTAGAAGACAAACAAGTCATTGTTGGTTTTGAACATACTTCTATGATGGATGCTGTTCTTTCTTTGGCATTGTTCCAAATTTACGACATCAAAATCCATACACTCATTAAAAAGGAACTGTTTAAAGGTCCATTTAAGCCCTTATTAGAAGCGATTGGCGGTATTGCAGTCGATCGTAAATCGAGTAAAGACATCGTGACACAAATGGTTGAACATTTTGAAAAAAATGAAAAATTCAATCTTGTGATTGCACCCGAAGCAACACGCGCAAAGCAAGGTGAAGCACGTCGCCCGATTCGTACAGGCTTTTGGCATATTGCTAAAGCTGCCAATGTGCCCATTGTACTGATGTATGCCAACTCAAAAACCAAACAAGGTGGCATTTTCGGTAAGATTTATCCAACCGAGCTTAAGCATGATTTAGCGCTGCTTAAACAGTTGTATAAAGATAATGTCGGTTTAGATATCGTCATTCCTGAATAATTGAATTAAAGAGGATAGCAACGCGATGTCATTCTATCCTTTTAGCTTTTAGGCATGAAAAATAGACAAAGTGCATGGCATTTTTGATATTAAGACCATCAAAGCTGTATATTTTTCGTTCCAATCTTCAAAACTCAAAACCTAGCACTTTTTTTTAAAAAAAAGCTTATGGTAGAATTTCATTATTCTGATAGGCATACAGCCAATCTACAAGGAGCATAGTTCGCATGGCGGGTCATTCCAAGTGGGCCAATATCAAGCATCGTAAAGCAAAACAAGATGCGAGTCGTGGTAAGCTTTTTACCAAATATATTCGTGAATTAACCACTGCTGCAAAGCTTGGTGGTGGCGATGCTGCAAGCAACCCACGTCTACGTGCCGTGGTTGAAAAAGCACTCTCTGTAAACATGACACGTGATGTGATTAACCGTGCGATTCAACGCGGTGCGGGCGGCGAAGACAACGATGACTTAAAAGAAGTCACATACGAAGGCTACGGTGTTGGTGGTGTTGCTGTTCTTGTTGAAACCATGACAGATAACCTGAATCGTACTGTACCAGACGTACGTCATTGCTTCTCTAAAACCAATGGTAATTTAGGCACTGCAGGTTCTGTGGCATATCTATTTACCAAACGTGGTGAGATTACTTTTGAAGATGTGTCTTTAGAAGATCAAATCATGGATGTAGCATTAGAAGCAGGCGCAGAAGACATCGAAGTTGCTGAAGATGAAATTATGGTCATTACTACACCAGAATCTTTTGGTGATGTACAAGATGCCTTATCTGCAGCAGGTTTAAAATCAGACAATGCTGAAGTGGTCATGAGCCCTTCTACCAAAGCTGAAATTAACGATGTTGATCAAGCAAAATTAATCTTAAAAATGATTGATATGTTTGAAGACTTGGATGACGTACAAAACGTCTATACCAACGTTGAATTTACAGATGAAGTGATGGCTCAATTAGAAGCTTAAATTTCATTAAAAATCAAAAAAACGCGCTTTATGCGCGTTTTTTTATAAGCTTCCACCCACCCACACATGAAAACTCAGCAAGATCGGCATTAACACCAATAAAAATATCAACAACAGTAAAAATGCAATGAACAGTCTCAGCAGCCACGCCTGAATCTGAGGTCTATGGTTAAACTTATTTTTCAAACAGTAAAGAAAAATGAAATATTGAATACACCACAGCCATGGATCTGCTATTTGTTCACGCCAATGTAACTGCATTTTCATCATGATGAAGTCAAATAGCAACCACAGCACGATACATAGAAAAAATATATAAATGATCTTACTAGAACTCGCGAGGTCGCTTTTCATTGATATGATTCTTAGACTTTATTCAGTAAGCCACTACAGTTAAAGACGTTATATTCTTTAATGACAAAGCTTGAATGCAGCGCGACCACATGCTCAATTTTTCCAATTTTTTTCAGCAAAATTTCGCTATAGTTTTCCATATCACGCGCGACGACTTCTACTATAAAATCTGCCGATTGTCCCGTGACTAAAAATGCATTAATCACTTCTGGAATACTTTCTAATTCTTCAAGGAATTTTGCAAAGGTATCGGTGTCATGTTTACTGAGTGAAACTTGTAGCAATACATGTAAGCTAAAGCCCAATTTTTGATAATTCAGTTCACGCTTCAAACCACTAATAATTTGATGATCAATAAGATGTTTAATACGGCGATGTACCGAACTCACCGATAAATTGACCCGTTCTGACAACTCATTTAAGTTCACATCTTCATGTGTCAAAATTTCTAAAATATTTTTATCGAATCGATCTAATTCCATTTTTATCTCCACTGATGCTTTAGACATGACAATCAGAATTTAGACTTGATATTAATTTTCACTATCTTAATTTTATATACCTGTAAATCTAAAAAAAGAAGCCATTTCATCTTTTATTTTTTATTTTTAGCGCAATAGTCGGTATTTTTTTCTAAAAACCTTTTCGATTAAGTATTACAAACCTATTTCAAAAGAGATATAAAGTTGCAGCGACATCATCAAGCTATATTCTGGCGGGCTCAATTGGATCTATACTTGTCATAAGGCAAAAAAATATGCACATCATGCGCATATTTTTATTTACAAAGAGTATTTTTAAACCCCGCGCCAATCTACACGTGCTGAACGTTCTGTCTGATACATCTTAAGAACATATTGCCCCAAAGGCTTTTCTAACAATGCTTGCTGATAACTTCGAAACTCTTCAGATAGCATTTCAAAATGTTCTTTTTCCCACGGCGTACCTTGAATGGATAACAATGGCGCTAACATGGAACACACGGCAATATCTGCCAAACTGAAACGTTGACCGACAAAATACTGACTACCCTGCTGCACATATAATTGATTTAAGTGTTCAATACTCTCATCAATAAAATGTTTTGATTCAGCCACAGAGGCTTCATTTAAGGCATATCCTTTGGTCATGACAGCTTTAAGCAATGGTTTCGAGAAGCGTTCAAATTGACGTAAATAGCCTTTTTCCCCAATCAAAATATCCATGGATTCCTGATCATCATGAAAGGCTTGCGATAAAATCCAACGCCGAATATGACGTCCCATTTCCAAGGTCATCTCATTGATATCTAAAACACTTTGGCGTAAATGCGGATCCACTGGCAATAAGCGATGTTCAGGATAATGCGCATCTAAATACAATGCGATTTGAGTTGAATCCGCAATGAAGGTCGTCTGGTCTTTTAAAATGGGTAAACGGTTCTGTCCTGTTTTTAAGCGTGCAAATGCCCGATGTACACCTGGAGTCAAATTCTGCGCAACATAATCCAGTTCCTTGTAATCGAGCATCCAACGTGCTTTTTCACAAAAATGAGAGAGTGGAAACTGGTATAAAATTCGCATGCATACTCCAAATAAGGGATAGATAACGTCTGGTTCAAGCCTTTTTAAAGGATAAGAATACTGTAGTCATTTGCATCTATAAAAACAATGCGCTTTTTCTTCAAAAAATAAGCACATACATCACAGTGCTTATACGAAAACCATACACAGACTTTAAAAGTACATTGCTGATCATCACATCGCAATAAAGCCATCCGACATGACCTGACTTTAGCCACAGTTTCATGTAAAATCGATGACAATTTTTATATAACGCTTTGTGAGTTATTTCATGGGTTTTAATTGCGGTATTGTAGGCCTGCCTAACGTTGGTAAATCTACCCTTTTCAATGCATTAACAAAAGCTGCTATTGCTGCAGAAAACTTCCCATTCTGTACGATTGAGCCGAATACAGGGATCGTTCCTGTGCCAGACCAACGTTTGGATAAATTGACTGCCATTGTTAAACCGCAACGCGTTATTCCAACAGCAATGGAATTTGTCGATATTGCAGGTTTAGTTGCAGGCGCATCGAAAGGCGAAGGCTTGGGCAACCAATTCCTTGCCAATATCCGTGAAACTGACGCAATTGCACATGTGGTTCGTTGTTTTGAAGATGAAAACGTCATTCATGTGAATGGTAAAATTGATCCACTCGATGATATCGCAACCATTAACACTGAACTTGCTTTAGCTGACTTAGAAGCCGTAGCAAAAGCAATTACTCGTTTGACGAAATCTGCAAAAAGCGGTGATAAAGAAGCGATTGCGATTAAAGCGATTTTAGAAAAAATTCAACCATTATTGGATGAAGGTAAACCAGCACGCGCGGCAGACCTTGATGATGACGAACGTAAATTAGTACGTGGTTTTGGTTTAATGACATTAAAACCGACCATGTACATCGCAAACGTGGCTGAAGATGGTTTCGAAAACAATCCACATTTGGATGCGGTTCGTGAACTTGCTGCTGCTGAAAATGCAATTGTGGTGCCACTGTGCAACCAAATTGAAGCCGAAATTTCATTACTTGAAGATGAAGATCGCGCAGAATTCCTTGAAGCCATGGATATGGAAGAACCAGGTCTAAACGCGGTTATTCGTGCAGGTTATTCACTCCTTGGCTTGCAAACTTACTTCACTGCGGGTGTACAAGAAGTTCGCGCTTGGACTGTAAAAGTGGGTGCAACTGCACCGCAAGCTGCTGGCGTGATTCACACTGACTTTGAAAAAGGCTTTATCCGTGCTGAATGTATTGCTTATGATGACTTCATTCAATACAACGGCGAAGCAGGCGCGAAAGAAGCAGGTAAATGGCGTTTAGAAGGTAAAACATACATCGTTCAAGACGGTGACGTTCTACACTTCCGCTTTAACGTATAAACAAAAATAAATAAAAAGCCCCGAATCATCGGGGCTTTTTATTATCTTGTGATAGCCGTTAAAATATCATTTAACAACCGCTTCATTTAAATGATTTTTTTGATCCATTTCTTCACGTTGCTGACGCGCTGCGATGAGTATTTTTTCTTCAAGTGGTTTACGGAAACCAAATAAAAATACCAACTCTGCCAAGACAAATAATGGACCAATTGCGAGCCCAATCAAATCATCGGTAAAAGCCGGTTTTTTCTTTTCATAGAAATGCCCGACAAATTGAAAGACCCAACCCACAACAAAAATGCCAATACTGGTCGACAACCATGCTGCTGTGCCCCACTGCGCAATATCATGGGCAAATGGATAAGCCACTAAAAAGATGACTGCCATAATCACAGCAAAAATCCAATCTAGACTTAGATAATATAAAATGGTCAGGGTTAAAATAAGCATGGCTAAGGTGACTTCATAGCCTGAAAAAACCACACCTGCACGCGCTGTCAAACAGATAATCGAAAATACGATCATGGGAATACCAATAAAATGGGTCATCACATTGGTACGGTCTAAATGATAAGCCGCATATTGGCTTAAAAGTCGTTCTATTTTTGTCATGTGATTCATCCTTATCAGCTTATATGCTTTTACTATACGCTACGGAAAAATGCTAAGTTGTCGCATGGACGACAAATTCTAAAAACAAGGATATTTGAGTGTGGATCAACATTATCTAAAACAACTTTATAACAATGTTTGGTTTTCTAAATTACCGCTACATTTCCAAGATTATTTAATAACCCATAGCAGTATTCACAGCCTAGAGAAAGATCAGGCTGTATTTTATACAGGGGATCATTTTGATGGACTGTATGCCGTCCTCGATGGCTCGATTCGCTTAGGCTATATAGATATTGAAGGCAATCAAGCCGTGTCAGCGATTGTCGAACCGATTATGTGGTTTGGTGAAATCTCATTAGTCGATCAGCAAACCACGTTCTCACGATGCGATTTGTATGCAAAACAGTACTATTTTACAAATTCATGCAAGCGAGATCGATAAACTGATTCAGCAACACCCTGAATTTTGGTTTCACATTGCACAGCTGACCAGCCAGAAATTACGCTTTGCATTTATGGAGTTAATTTCGATACAAACACATAATATTCAGCAACGTTTAGCACAACGCTTATTGTTTATTTTAAATGGTTATGGCAATCATCTACGCATTGAAAACAGCCACATTCATCTCTCTCAGGAGCAACTGGCACAGATGTTAGTGTGTTCACGTCAAACCATTAATCAGGAATTACAGCACTTAGAAAAACAAGGCATTTTAAAACTTGCCTTTAAACGGATTGAGATTTTGGATCATGCGCGTTTACATGCACTGGCTCACGAAAGAAGCAGCAAAAAAATTTAAAAGGAAGCGAGATGGCAGATTTAAGATGTAAGCTCGCACACATTGACACTATCAAAACCATTGGTACACGGTGTGACGTCTTGCGTACTTTGCTGAGCAGTTGAGTTTGGTGATTGTGGAAGACTGTGACACGCGCTTAATGCGATAAACATTGTCACAACTAATATATTTTTCATCTAAAATCCCAAAAAAATAAAATGGCTTATTTGTAAAAACATTAACTTCCAGACATTATTCTACACCTTTTATCACATTATGATAATTTATTGTATGTATAGGCTTAGTAGAAAAATCTATGAGTTATATTTATTAGGTATTATTAAATTTTAGATATAAAAAACGAGGAATATATCCTCGCTTTATTTTAAATCTCGAAAAAGCTTTAGACGCCTACTTTTTTGGGATCGGTATTGCCCAATTCAGGATGCTCAAGTGCATCGCGGCACTGCTGCTTATCACGTTCATAGTCCGCTTTTTTCTGATCTGATAGCTGTCCATCAGCAGTCACCCGTGCCCAAATATCTAAACTGGTCAAGGCTTTACGACAGAGTGCATACTTCCCCTCAGTGACCGAATCGGTCATTTTGACATTAACACGCCAATCCGTTGTTAACTTACGAACAGGTGTACGTACTTGTTCTTCAATAACAGCCACTTGCTTGTTATATACCAAAGAATCGACTTGATTCATCAACTCCCATGCTGCATGCGCATAGGTGGTGGCATCATTGGTTAGTTTTGGCGCAGGCTGAATCTTAACCTGTTTATCCGTCGCATTGTCCTGACCACAACCTTGTAGCAGCATACTGGCGCACAAGAAAGAAGCAACCAATGCTCCACGCGTCTTTAACAACCCCATTTTCAAGCTCGCTTCACCAAACAATAGCTTATTATGCTAGTGAATTCGCGTAGAATACTCAATCGTCATTTGACCTATTGTTCAACTCTCCTACAAAAGGTGTGTCGTGTCTGAGCAAAAACCTTCTCAAGCTCAAGTTGCAGATTTTTGGCAAGGTGCCAAAGACAGCCAAGCTATTATTTGGACATACTTACCAGTGTCCTTTGCCTTTGGTGTTTCTGCTACACAATTTGGTTTTAGTGCGTGGGAAGCATTGTTTTTATCCTGCTCCATGTATGCAGGCGCGAGTCAATTCTTGGTGGTTGCTCTTTTAGGCAGTGGCACTTCTATTTGGATGACCGCACTCACCGTGATTGCTTTAGACATTCGCCATTTATTGTATGGCCCTGCACTACAAAACCTTATTCAAGATCGATTAAATCTAAAGAAAACCGCAGTTTGGGCATGGGGTTTAACCGATGAAGTGTTCGCTTCAGGCATGATTAAACTGTCTCAGCGCCGTCAAGAATGGTCAGAATCTTGGATGCTGGGTTTAAGTTTATTTAGCTGGATGTCATGGGCTTTAGGTTCATTTTTAGGTGGTTTATTCGCAGATCAAGTCAGTAACTTACCGCAATTTTTACAAGCCTCGCTCGATTTCTTGCTGCCTGCATTATTCTTAAGCTTCTTACTTGCGGCATTTGAGAAAAAACATACTTTTGTCGTCATCATTACAATTATTGTGTCTGCCATTGCTTGCTATATGATTGATCTATCAGCCGCGATTTTTATTGGTATTACGTCTGGCATTTTGGCGGGATTATTCAAGCACTATGTATTGAAGCGTCCAAACCCTGAACATATGGGAGAGCAAGCATGAATATCGAAATTATCCTCGTCGGTATTATGGTGGGTATTGCCAACTTTGCATCACGCTTTGGACCATTTTATGTGCTACAAAAGTTTCAACAAAGCTCACAGAAACGTGGCGCGCTATGGATTAAAATCGCTTTAGGCTCAATTGGTATTGCTGCCATTAGCTCAATGCTTGTGGTCGCAACGCTGCCACCACTGCTTGAAACACCGAATAAAAGCTTTGCGATGCTGATGGGTTTTTGCGTATTGATTGCTTTGTACTTTAAGTTTAAACGCATTGTTCTTGCGACCTTAACCGCAGCACTCACCTATGGTTTGATCTATACCTATTTTCCTGTGCCTTTTTAAAATCAGTGATGCTCTAAAGTAGAAGATCAGCCTGATAATTTTCTTTATTTAACTACAATTCTCAACGATATCTACCATCTGATTGAGTACCTAAATCGAAATTCCTGCTCAAAACTTTATAAATAAAACTGTTGGTCAATATCACAATTTTGTATGAAAGTTCGCTTATCTCTGCATAGAGTTCTGCTATGCTAAAACTCCATAAAATCAAGCATGGATGATCTAGATGAGCGTAACTCTTGGTACTCCCCTTCAATCTTCTGCATTTAAAGTTCTATTGTTAGGTTCTGGGGAACTCGGCAAAGAAGTCGTGATTTCTTTGCAACGTTTAGGTGTTGAAGTTCATGCTGCTGACCGTTATGACCATGCGCCTGCAATGCAAGTCGCACATTATGCCTATACTTTAAATATGGCAGATGCGGATGAGCTCAAACAACTCATTTTAAAAATTAAACCGAATTTGATCGTGCCGGAAATTGAAGCCATTGCAACGCAAGTCTTGGTTGAGGTCGAAGAACAAAATATTGCCACCGTAATTCCATCTGCAAAAGCAGTGAATCTCACCATGAACCGCGAAGGTATTCGTCGTTTAGCGGCTGAAGAACTCGGGCTTCCAACGTCTGCTTATCGTTTTGCAAATACTTTAGAATCTTTCCGTGCTGCGTGTGATGACATTGGCTATCCAAACTTTGTTAAACCTGTGATGTCATCTTCAGGTAAAGGTCAGTCACGTGTTAAAAACTTTGATGAAGTCGATGCGGCTTGGGAATACGCACAAACCGGCGGTCGTGTAAATCAAGGCACAGTGATTGTAGAATCACAAATTGATTTTGATTTTGAAATTACCCTGCTGACCGTTCGTGCTAAAAATCCAAACACAGGTGAAATCGAAACATCTTATTGTGATCCAATTGGTCACCGTCAGGATTCAGGTGATTATGTCGAAAGCTGGCAGCCTCAAGCCATGACACCTGCTGCCTTAGAAGAAGCCAAACGAATTGCCAATAAAGTCACCATTGCGCTCGGTGGCTGCGGTATTTTTGGTGTTGAACTCTTTGTAAAAGGCGACAAAGTATGGTTTAGTGAAGTCTCTCCTCGACCACACGACACTGGACTAGTGACTTTAGCTTCTCAATTCCAAAGTGAATTTGAACTTCATGCGCGTGCCATTTTAGGTTTACCAGTCAATACCGCACGTCATAGCACGGCTGCAAGTGCTGTCATTTATGCTGGTGTCGATGATCAAAATCTTTCATTTTCTGGCTTAAATCTTGCTTTAGCTGATGGCAACACGGATTTACGCTTATTTGGCAAGCCCGAAGGCTTTAAACGCCGCCGTATGGGGGTTGCAACTGCACGTGCTGAAACAACAGATCAAGCACGTGAACTTGCCTTACACGTTGCCAACCAAGTAAGTGTTCACCAAAATTAAGCTGCGAGACCAAACGGACGACTGTACATGATCAATACCCACCCACTGCTGAATTACACTAAAAGTCACCATGACATTAAAGCCATTAACCAATGGCGCAGCGATGTCGAATCTCAGCTACAGGAAAGTTTTGAAAATGGACAGTCCATCCGTGACATTATTTTGGCGCGCTCAAACTTAATTGATGAAGCATTAGAATTTTTATGGTTACATGCCGAGCTCAATCAAACGGATTTAGCTTTATTCGCAGTCGGTGGCTATGGTCGCCGTGAAATGCTGCCCTACTCTGATGTCGACATCATGATTTTGTCTGAAGATGAAATCACAACAGAACAAGAACAACTGATTTCGACCTTTATTTCATCCTTATGGGATGTCGGGAATTTCAAACCCGGTATTAGTGTGCGTACCATTCAAGATTGCGTTAATCAAGCAAGTAGTGATCTCACCGTTGCGACCTCTTTGATTGAAGCACGACTCATTATTGGCAATAAAAATCTGACCAAATGGCCACGGCGTATCGTGTCACAAACATGGACCGACAAGACCTTCTTTGATGCCAAAATGGATGAACAACATAAACGCCATGCGCAGCACAACAATACTGAAAGCAACTTAGAACCCGATATTAAAAATGCACCGGGGGGAATTCGTGATATCAATCAGATTGGTTGGATTGCAAAACGTCATTTCCGTGTGAATCGTATTTATGATTTAGTCCATTTAGGTTTTATTTCAGAGTTTGAACTGAGCGTTTTAGAAGAAGCCGAAAGTTTTTTATGGGAAATTCGTCATCATCTACACCGCTTAACCAAGCGTGATGAAAACCGCTTATTGTTCGACTATCAACGTGATATTGCAGCCATATTCGGTTATACACGCGACGAGCATCATTCACCGAATTATCCTATTGAACAATTCATGAAGCGTTACTATCGCAGTGCGCAACAAGTGTCGACCTTGAATGAAATGTTATTGGCTTATTTTAATGAATCGGTCATCACACCACGTTTACCCCATTATGAACGCCAAATTGAAGAAATTAACCATAACTTTAAATTGGTCGATGGCAAACTTGCCGCACAGCATCATAAAATTTTCTCAGAAAACCCGAGTGCGATTTTAGAAATCTTTTATCTATTGGCAAATCGTCCTGATATTGAAGGCATTCGCGCACGTACTTTACGTTTGCTCATGTTGGCAGCCAAACGGATTAATCAAGCTTACCGCGATAATCCAGTACACCAAGCACTATTTATGGCGATTATCCGTTCACCGCATCGCTTATATGAAACCTTGGTTGCGATGAAGCGCTACGGCGTTTTGGGCAATTATATTCCGGCGTTTGGGCAAATCACTGGCTTAATGCAATATGACTTATTCCATATTTATACGGTCGATGCACATACCCTGTTATTGCTACGCAATTTAAATCGCTTTAAAGAACCCGAATTTGCCAAAGAATTCCCAGTCGTCAGTTCTGTTTTCCAACGTCTTGCACGTCGCGACATTGTGTATTTGGCCGCCATTTTCCACGATATTGCCAAAGGTCGTGGTGGCGACCATAGTGAACTCGGTGCGAGCGATGCCATCGCATTCTGTCGTCAACATGGCTTTACCGAACGTGAATGTAATTTGGTGGCATGGCTGATTCAGAATCACTTGCTCATGTCGGTCACGTCACAGAAAAAAGATATTTCTGATCCTGATATTGTCAAAGAATTTGCTGAAAAAATGGGCGATATGGAGCATTTAGATTATCTCTATTGCTTAACCGTATCGGATATTAATGCAACCAATCCATCGCTTTGGAATACATGGCGTTCATCGCTCATGCGTCAACTGTATACCCATGCACGTGATGTCATTCGTTCAGGCTTGGGTCGTCCAGTCGATTATCCAATGCTCATCGAAGACACCAAATTTGCAGCAAGTGAACTCTTGGTCGAAGATTTCCCACTCTATGATGTGGAAACGGTATGGCAAGAACTGGGCGATGATTACTTCTTAAAAGAATCTGCCGATGAAATTGCATGGCATACCCGTGCCATTTTAGAACATGGTGATAATCCTGCACCATTGGTCTTAATGCGTGCACAACGCAAATATGCTCAAGATGCGGTACAAATCTTTATTTACACACAAGATCAGCCAAATCTGTTTGCAACTACCGTGGCAATTCTGGATCGTATGAATCTCGATGTTCAAGATGCACGGATTATTACGGCAACTAAAGCCTTTAGCTTAGATACCTATGTCGTGCTAGATCGTTTTGGTACACTGCTCACCGATCCTGAACGTGAAGCACGTGTCATTGCCGCATTACAAGAGGCCTTAAGCCACTCTGATAAATACCCGGGCTTAATGCAGCGTCGTATTCCACGACAATTGCGCCATTTTGATATTGAAAATACAGTCGACATTAGCCTGAATGAAGCCCTCAATCAAAATATGGTGGAAATTGCCACGCTGGATCATCCCGGTTTACTTGCCAAAGTGGGTGGTTTATTTATGATGCAAGGCTTAGATATTCACTCTGCTAAAATTGCCACACTTGGCGAACGTGCCGAAGATATTTTCTTTGTGACCAAAAAAGACGGTATTCCTATGACTGAGGAAGAATCAACATCGTTTGCAACCACACTGAAATCTGCGCTTGATGAAGCGTCTAATCAGGTCAATGCTCAACACTAACTCTTAATGCTCGGTAACACTTTCATGAACGCTAGCTTGTCTTTATTGCATCCGTATCCATTTGAAAAGTTAAATAAACTTTTTGCGGATATTCAGCCTGCACATCTGCCGCTTATTCCATTGTCTATTGGCGAACCCAAGCACCCTGCACCTGAGTTTGTAAAACAAGCCATTATTGACAACTTTAAGCATTTATCGACCTATCCAAATTCAAAAGGCTTACCTGAGTTACGTGACAGTATTGCAAACTGGTTATCGCGTCGTTTTAAACTCAATAGCATCAGTGCAGAAACGCAAATTTTGCCTGTTTCAGGAACCCGCGAAGCTTTATTTTCCTTTGTACAAGCACTCGTGAATCGCGATGAAGCCCCGTATGTGGTCATGCCAAATCCGTTTTATCAAATCTATGAAGGTGCGACTTTACTTGCGGGTGCAAAACCCTATTTCATTAACTGTACTGAAGAAAATAATTACCTTGGTGACTTTGATGCCGTTCCTGCTGAAGTCTGGGAAAAAACCGCATTACTCTTTGTCTGCACACCAGGTAATCCAACGGGTGCTGTGCTTTCAAAAGAACAATTCAAAAAACTGATTGCCTTGTCGGATCAATATAATTTCGTCATTGCTTCCGATGAATGCTATTCAGAACTATGGTTTGATGAGGCACCTGTAGGCTTGCTTGAAGTCTGTGCCGAAATTGGACGAGACGACTATAAAAACTGCGTGGTGTTCCACTCATTGTCAAAACGCTCTAATTTACCGGGGATGCGTTCAGGCTTTGTGGCAGGTGATGCGACCCTACTTAAACCGTATTTACAATTCCGTACGTATCACGGTGCAGCAATGCCAGTACAACATCAATTGGCATCGATCGCAGCTTGGAATGATGAAAGTCACGTCGAAGAAAACCGTGTGCAATATCGCGCGAAATTTGATTTATTCCAAAAAGAACTCGGTCATTTATTACCACTCAAAAAACCCGATGCAGGTTTTTACTATTGGCTTAAAGTCGACAATGATGAAACCTTTGCCAAAATGCTGATGGAAAAAGCTCACATTAAAGTCTTGCCAGGTCGTTATCTGTCACGTGAAACAGAACACGGTAATCCTGGTGAAAATCATGTGCGTTTAGCTTTGGTTGCCGATCTTGCGCAATGTGAACAAGTCATTCAGCGCTTAAAAGCGATTCTCTAAGCCTAGAGCATGCAAATAAAAAGCCGACTCAAATCTGAGTCGGCTTTTTTGATGGCTTATTTTAACTGCATTGTATAATCAATCACGTAAACCACATTCGGATCGAGTCCTTTAATGGGCTCTAGGCTCGATATCATCACCGCCCGTTCAATTTTATGATCAACTGCTTTTAAATTTGATGATTGTAAAAGCTGCACCTTAGCAATATAACCTGTTTTTGCCACCACACTGATTTTCAATTTAACGTCAGTCTTGACGTGACGGCGCTCATGCTCGGTTAAATCCAATCGCGGTTCAGCAATCCAACTCACTTGATAGCTACGATTCAATAAGGCTGGATTCACCGCATCTTTGACCGATGGTAAATGATATTCCGCAAGCGGCTGAGTCAACTGCTGCATCAACTTTTGGTTTTTCAGATCATTCGCATACACAGGATGTATCCAACACGCCAAAGCCAGTATGTTTAGAATGACAAGATTATGTTTTAAAGTTTTGTTCATGAGAAATAAATAAGGCGACCATGCGATCGCCTTTATCAACGAAGAATATATCTAGCATTAAAGCAGCTTTTCGATTTCTGCTTCAAGTGCTTCAGGTTTTGTGGTTGGAGCAAAACGGTTTAAGACTTTGCCATCTTTACCAATTAAAAACTTAGTAAAGTTCCATTTAATACCATTACCCAATAACCCTTTTGAATTATTGGTCAAATAACGAAAGACCGCATGTGCTTCTGGGCCTTTGACATCCACTTTCGAGAACATGGGGAACGTGACCCCATAGTTCTTTTGACAATATTCGCCAATCTGCTCATTTGAGCCGGGATCTTGCCCACCAAATTGATTACAAGGAAAACCAAGAATCTCAAGTCCTTGGTCTTTATACTTTTCATATAGTTTTTCCAACCCAGCAAACTGTGGGGTAAAACCACATTTACTTGCCGTGTTGACGATTAGCAATACCTTTCCTTGGTAGTCTGCAAATTGTTTGGTTTTTCCATCTAACAATTCAGCCTCAAACTGATATATGTTGGTCATGGATAGGTTTCCTCATCATTTTTTTCTTGTGTTTTTAATTCTAAAGAAGCAGAGTTGACACAGTAACGCAAGCCTGTCGGTTGCGGACCATCCGTAAACACATGGCCTAAATGCGCATCACAATGATGACAAACAATTTCCGTTCTGACCATACCGTGTGTCGTATCTGTATGTTCTTCAATGGCATTATTGCTTAAGGCTTTATAGAAGCTCGGCCAACCACAACCGCTGTCATATTTTGTGTCGGAACTAAATAGTGGTTCGCCACAACAACGACACACATATGTGCCATCTTGTTTGGTGTTCCAATATTGTCCTGTAAATGCAGGCTCTGTGCCTTTTAGTCGGGTAATGCGAAATTCTTCAGGCGATAACTCTCTTTGCCATTCTCGGTCTGTTTTATTGAGTTTTCCCATGACTATATACCTTTGTATCTTTCTATTTAAAATAGGATAATCCTATATTTACGTGATTCATCTTAAAATTTCTAGTGTTTAATTCACATTTTACAAAAGACCTATAATTTATAAAAAAGCAAAAAGTAAGCAAAAATATTTAATAAAGTGAGCAATTTTCAAATTAAATACTTTTGTGTGAGCAAACTTAGTGATATTCTTAGCGCTATTCTTGCTCAGGATTAAAAAATGTCGCAGAAAAAGAGCGTTGTTTTTAAAAATTTGCTTCCTGTGATTAAAAAATATCAGCAGGCCGGATTTACACATGAAAAAATTGTTGCTTTACTTCGAGACGAGCATCATCTTGATTTAGTAACAACTGAGACATTTAAAAGTTATTTATATCGTTATGCAAAAGTGACCTCCACTCTTTCCGAGAACATTAACATGCCGAACACTATCCAAAAACCACGCGAAATAAAAAAATCGTCTAAGCTCGAGCATGTTTGCTACGACATCCGTGGACCTGTGTTACGCGCGGCCAACGAGATGGAAGAAGCAGGTCACAAAATTATTAAGCTGAATATTGGTAACCCTGCGCCATTTGGCTTTGAAGCACCGCAAGAAATTATTAACGATGTGGCATTAAACCTACCGAATGCGATTGGTTATACCGACTCAAAAGGAATTTTCCCTGCGCGTAAAGCCATTTGTCAGTATTACCAACAAAAAGGCATTCTCAATATGCACGTCAATGACGTGTATGTCGGTAATGGGGTTTCTGAACTAAATTGTGATGGCGATGCAAGGCTTATTGGATGATGGCGATGAAATGCTAATTCCAATGCCAGATTATCCATTATGGACTGCTGCTGTAAATCTTTCTGGTGGTACAGCAATTCACTATAAATGTGATGATGAAAACCACTGGTATCCCGATATTGCGGATATGGAAAGTAAAATTACAGCAAACACCCGCGGCATCGTGATTATTAACCCAAACAACCCAAAACAGGTTCGGTCTATCCACGCCATGTGCTTCAGCAAATTGTCGATCTTGCTAAAAAATATGATTTGATTCTGTTTGCAGATGAAATCTACGACAAGATTGTCTATGACGGCATTGAACACGTTTCTGTTGCTGCGCTTGCTGGCGACCAACTTTGTGTATCGTTTAATGGCTTATCTAAAGCATATCGTATCGCTGGTTATCGTTCAGGTTGGATGGCAATTACGGGTGATCGCTCACGTGCAACGGATTATATCGAAGGCTTAGATATGCTTGCGTCGATGCGTTTATGTGCCAATCATCAGGCACAATATGCGATTCAAACTGCGCTCGGCGGCTATCAGTCGATTAACGATTTAACTCGTCCGGGTGGTCGTTTATACGAGCAGCGTAATATCGCTTGGGAAATGCTGAATGAAATTCCGGGCGTATCTTGTGTAAAACCTGAGGGCGCAATGTATTGCTTCCCGAAACTCGACCCAAATGTCTACCCAATTCAAGATGATGAAAAACTCATGCTTGATTTGCTTCGCGCGGAAAAAGTGTTATTGGTTCAAGGAACAGGTTTTAACTGGCCAACACCCGATCATTTCCGTGTGGTGTTCTTGCCTGCCGAAAATGAATTACGTGAAGCGATTACCCGTTTAGGTCGCTTCTTTGCCAAAATGCGCTAATGTCTTGCTGAGCGCATAATTCAAAAAAACCGCACTTGATGTGCGGTTTTTTTATGGCTTATCTTTTAAATAGGGATAAGGATTCACTGTACCTTGTCCTTTTAAATAAATCCCATAGTGTAAATGTGGTGGTGTGGTTTTGGCATTACCAGAATTACCTACAAAGCCGATGACTTGCCCTGGTTCAACCCAATCCCCAACTTGAATATCATCTGCATATTCATCCAAATGCGCATAATAATGTTGGCTTAAATTGGGTCCTGTCACCCAAACCACACGCCCACCCAAGTTATTAATCTCTATTTTTCGTACTAAACCATGCGTTGCGCTTTCAACAGGCGTACCGCGCTTGGCAAAAATATCAATGCCTTGATGTTGACGATTGTTACTTCTTGCTGCACCCCATGTATCTGTGGTCTGTTGAATGGTGACACCCTGCACAGGAAAATGTAAGGGTCGAACCAATTGTTCATTTTTAAGCTGCCAATATAAGAATGGGGTTTTCCAAGAAGCAGGCTGCCCAGATACAGGCGGCTGACATGCGCTTAAACCGATGCCAAGCAATACTACAAAGATGACTTTAAGAGATAGTGCTATTTGTTGTTTTATCATGTGTTCAATTTATAAAGGACGTGATCACTGTGTTGTGATCATAGTGGTTAATGCACACATTAAATGCAGGATCGTGTTGGATTTTGGTGATGGGATCATGCCCTTAAAACAATAAAACCCTCATATGAGGGTTTTATTGTTTATGTAAGAGATTCATCATTTCGCTTTCTTTGCGCGTGCCGGTTGTTTTTTCTGAGGTTGTTGTTGCTGTTGTTGATCTTCAGTTTGTGCTGACTCCTGCTTATCCTTTTGCTGTACTTGTTTTGACTTTGCTTGTGACTTCGCCATACATGACTCCTATCCTAAGGTTTAAGTGCCACAATCGTGTTTTCGTGTAGCATCACTACTCTAGCCCGCTTGTACAATTTGCCAAGCGCTGAGCTGTATCTAAATACGTCAATGTAATGACAACGGGTCTAAATGATTCATTTTGTGAAGGGCAAATTTGAGCAACATTACAAAACTTACAAGCACTTTCAAGAATAGCCATTTAAGTAATATCATCAGCTCAATATCGGAATGGTGAAACGCGAGATTCAACGCCTATGGCTTGCATCAAGTACGATATAATGGTGTCATTCTGGCGAATTAGAATTTTAGACATTTGGATATGTGTATGAAAACAATTGAGTCGTATCTTACAGCAATAAAAAAATTTCCCGATAAGTAACACTTTCAACTTGTCTTCACGCATAATACCCTTATATAAATTCGCTCTTTTTTAGATTTTGATGGGAAATCATGACATTTCCCTATTGAACAAATCTTTACTGTTTCCAAATTTTTGTAATTATAGAAGTCTTTTCCTATGAAAATCGTCATTCTAAACAAACCCTATGACGTCCTCTCCCAATTCCGTGCTGACGAAAAGCATCAAACGATGGCTGATTTCATCGATGATAAAACGATGCGTCTTGCAGGTCGTTTGGACATGGACTCAGAAGGTCTTGTTTTCCTCACCGATCACGGTGGTCTGAACCAATATATCACCAACCCTGCCAACAAAAAGTTTAAAACTTATATGGTGCAAGTTGAAGGTGATGTCACTGAAGAAGCGCTTGAGCAACTGCGTAAAGGCATTGAATTAAAAGATGGCTTAACCCTGCCTGCTCGTGCTGAAAAAGTGTCTGAGCCTGAATGGTTATGGGAACGTAATCCACCAGTTCGCTTCCGTGCCTCTGTACCGACATCTTGGATTGAGATTTCAATCTGTGAAGGTCGTAACCGTCAAGTACGTCGTATGACTTCTGCGGTAGGCTTCCCAACACTACGTTTAATTCGTACTAAAATTGGTGATATCGACCTTGTTCGTATGGAATTAAAACCGGGTGAAACCAAAGAAATCGAGCCACTGCTTTATCCAGACTTCCAAAATGTACCTGCCGAAGAACCATACCGTTCACGCTCATATGTGAAAAAACCGGGTGGTACAGGCGGTAAGCCAATGGTTCGTAAGAATAAAGATGGTTCTGTGAAGAAAACTTCAGGCACCAAACGTATTTGGCAAATGGATGAAAGCGAAAAACCGAAACGCCGTACCAATGGTACAACGCGTCCGAACACCAAAGCGCCTCGCGGTCGCGGACGTGGTCGAGGTTAATTGCTCGCGTTACAATAAGGGTGCATATGCGCCCTTTTTTTCACATAAGATAAATAGAATCACGCTTTATTGATCATTAAAATCAAATGCATCCATTCTAATGACACTATTAGGTCGATTTGTTATGCGTCAATTTAGCCTTGTTTTGGGTCTCTCTCTTGTTTCCACTATTTGCTTTGCCAATAATCCTTTAAGTGTGCACGTTTTAAATCAAGATAAAGGTGTGCCTGCGACCAATATGTCTGTGATTTTAGAAGCTCAAAATGGCGATACTTGGGTGAAGTTAAATGAAGCTAAGACCAATAAAGAGGGTCGTATTCCTGAGTTTTACCCGAAAGACACCAAGCTACAAAAAGGCGTGTATAAAGTCACTTTTAAAACAGCGGATTGGTTTAAGAAAAATAATAAAAAGACGTTCTTCCCAGAAGTGCCGGTTATTTTTGTCGTGGATGGTCGCTTGGAACATTATCATATTCCGTTATTGTTAAGTGCTTATGGGTATTCAACCTATCGGGGGAATTGATCTTCTAAAGCTTAAATTCTTCCTCTTAATATTCCAAGATAAGTATGTAACAAAAATATTTATTAACACATAGAGTTTTAATTTTTTTTACAATAAAATCTTTATAATTAAAGATTAATCGAAAAATAATTATGAAATTAGAGTTAACGTTGTATATACTTGTAATTTTTCTGATTTTCTATTTTTCAGACACAACAGATTTCAAAGTATTTAAAGATGAAAGTTCCTCAAAATATAATGTAGAAATAATAGATAATACCGAAATAACTTATAATAAAAATTGTGAAAAAAATTTCTATAAAAACACACCACCTTATACCCACTCAAAACCACATAGAAAGTATACATATCCCTTATGTTTTACAGACTATAATGTAATGTATTCAGGCATAACAAAAACACCATTATGGACTAGTCAACACTTGAATACAAAAAAAATACTTTCAAGTCCGAAAGAAAAAATTGATTTCCACCACGAAAGAAGAATACCAATTAGATATCAACCTATTGAAGAAAAATATGATGAAAATGATATAAATTATATTTACAAACCGTGGCAACTATCACCTTATGTTGAAATGTCAAATGAATTTTCAAACTATGAAAGCCACTCCTTAGCTAATATTAGCCCAGCTTACAATCCATCTAAGATATATAATTTAGAACAAATCATAAGAGACATTGCTTTAAAAAATGATTTAGATATCTATATTATCACC
Organism: Acinetobacter wanghuae; assembly: GCF_009557235.1. Lineage (NCBI taxonomy): Bacteria > Pseudomonadati > Pseudomonadota > Gammaproteobacteria > Moraxellales > Moraxellaceae > Acinetobacter > Acinetobacter wanghuae. Next base: position 1,741,487 of record NZ_CP045650.1, read on the forward strand.
GGAAGTATTTATAGCAAATCTGAGGTTAAATATTTAAAGAATAATATACTTATACCAGACCATTTATTCAAAGCTATATATATACCTACCATCGGATTAAATAGTGCATATTATATTAGCAATGATGCGCAACAAATAGTCAAAGTTGTTAGTCTTTGTTATTTGGAGGAAATTACAAGTATAAATTTATTCCCAACATTAAAACTAATAGATAAGAAAAAAGTTTATAATCTACCTACAAGTAATTATATAGATATAAAAGATCTTCAAAAAATATTAAAGATTGATAATGATATAGATTGCTCTAAGAATATTTCCACTCAAGAACTCCAAAAAAATAGAAATTTTTTTGGAAAAAATATTGTGTGTTATGGGAAATATTGTGAAGAGGAAGAAAATTTATATAAAAATAATTATAGTTTAAGCGATGACTATGAAGGCCCCTGTAATCATATGGAATGCCTAGAAGGTGAAAACATAATTTGTAATCCTGAAAAATGTAGAACGCTTATTACTAAAAAAATCATTCCAATCGAATCTTGTAAAGAAATTGGAAATAGAAGAACTTTAGGATTTCCGTATGGAGTTTACAACTTGAGTTGTTTTGATAAAAACAATGAACTTATCTACGAAATAGATATAGACTAATAATAGGTTTGATACATACAGATCGAAAATCATTTAATAAAAAGATTAGTAAAACCCATACCTAAGTATGGGTTTTACATGGTTTTTATTGCTTATGCAAATTAAGCGTTAAACCACTTCTCTGCTTTCGCTTGATCTTCAACTTTCAATTCAACTTCAGGCAATACAACACCATTGGCTTGAACCTCAAATTGCATAAACTCATCACGACGGAAGGCATAAACAGTATATGTGCCTTCTTGTTTTGAGTATTTCTCAACAAGTTTCGTGGTTGCTTTTAAACCATCAATCGCAATAATCACATCATTCGCAGACAGACCTGCTTTCGCAGCAGCACCATCACGACGTGCTGACTGAATCAACACACCTTCAGGTTTATCAACCAGTTTTACCCCCAAAGGCAATGACTTGTCATTTTTAAGCGTATAGCTCAAACCAAACTCAGGGAACAATTGATCGAGCGGAAGCTCATCGGTGGTATTAATCAAATGATTAATTTGCTCCGACCAATCATCACCTGTCAGTTCTTTGCACAACTCATAAATGGTTCGTTCATTCACTTGAATGCCATTTTGCGCGTTTTCATACAAACGGCGCATTAAAGCATCAAGGCTAGAGCCACGTAAACGCAAACCTAAGTCTAAGCAAAGCGCCACTAAACAACCTTTATTGTAGTAGCTTGTACCTGCATTATTTGAGTTTTCATCTTGGCGATAGAACTTCACCCAAGCATCAAAACTTGATTCAGACACGCTTTGTACAAAACGCCCTGGATTTTGCAAATAACGATCAATTTGCGCTTTGAGCAAGCTGATATATGAGTCTTGATTAATCACGCCACTACGCAGCAAAATTAAATCGTCGTAATACGAAGTAAAGCCTTCAAAGATCCACAGCAAAGATGTGTAGCCTTCGCGGTTTAAATCATAATTAGCAAAGTTTTCCGGACGAATAAATTTCACTAACCAAGAATGGAAATATTCGTGACTGCATAAACCTAAGAAACGTTGATAATCTTTTGACGGTTCAACAGGCTCATTCGCCTTAGGCAAATCATCACGCGGTGAAATCAAACTGGTTGAATTTGGATGTTCTAATCCCCCATAGCTATTGCCAGTTGCCATGGTCATAAAAGTATAGTTTTTAAATGGTGCTGAACCAAACATTGAAATTTCAGTTGCACAGATCTTTTCAATGTCTTGTTGCATGCGCGCAGCATTCATTTGATGTTTACCCGACACCACAAACTCATGCGCAATGCCATTCGCTTCAAAAGTAAAGCGGGTTTGCTCCGCCAATTCAAATGGCGCATCAATGAGTTCGGCATAATTTGCAGCTTTGAGCGTATAACGCCCTTTAACCAAGCTTTTTGATGCCATGCCTGTTGCAAGTTGGAAATGCTTCAACTCATCTGGCAAGAATAATTCAAGCTCAATCTCTTTATGTTCTTGACCATCTAAGCCCAAACAGACACAAGCAGGATTCACATACAACCGGGTTTCATCGACATATGCACCACGTACAGACAAATCATACGCATATACATCATATTCGACGGTAATCAGCTCATGATCGGTATTAAATAGACGCCAATGGTTTTTATCAAACTTCTGAATTTTCAGCTGGCGACCATCTTCATCGTAAGCTCGCACAGCTTCAATATGTTTAGAAAACTCACGAATTAAATAGCTGCCGGGAATCCATGTTGGCAACGACAGCACTTGTGTCGGGTCTGCCAAAAAGCGAACAGTCACGTGAATGAGATGCTGACGATAATCGTCAAATTCGATTTGATAATGCAACATAATAGACGATATAAAATAAAAATTAGTAAGGTATAACTTAGCTTAACATTTTTTACGATTACAATGCGGAACTGTCTTAATTGTCAGCAATCAAGACTAGTCAACCTGCTCAAAAAGGCATAGCATGCCAAAAATTTTATCTTTGACCAATGGACTGGTCTATAAGGAACCCTCTTGAAATACATCACCGCACTAATTGCCGTTTTCAGCTTACTGATTTCTGCAATGTCAAACGCTGCTCTGCTCAATATTAACCCTGCAAGTGTTGAAGCTGAAGCATGGTCTATTTTAGACACGCAAACGGGTCAAGTCATTGCCGATCACAATGCCAATGTACAGCGTTCACCTGCATCGTTGACCAAAATGATGGTGGCATATATTGCGCTCAAAGAAATTAAAGCGGATAAGCTAGATAAAAATGAGATTTTGACTGCAACACCGGTGGTACAAACCGTGATGTGGGATGAATCACAGATGTATTTAAAAGCAGGTGAACAAATTTCGGTTGATCAGTTATTGGCAGGTTTAATTGTGATGTCTGCTAACGATGCCGCAGTCACTTTAGCCGAAAAAATTTCAGGCAATATTCCGAATTTTATTGCGCGTATGAATAAAGAAGCCAAAGCCTTAGGGATGAGCAATACACATTTCCAAAATCCAGCCGGCATTACCATGCCAGAGCATTATTCGACTTCTGCCGATTTAGCCAAGTTAGGACAAGCCTTGGTCAAAGAAGTGCCTGATTATTTATATTATTCAAAACAACAAAGTTTTAGCTATAACAATCGTTTCCACCATGCTACCAATCGCCTACTACAACTCGATCCAACCGTCGATGGTTTAAAGACAGGTTTCACCAAGGCTGCGGGTTATAATTTAGCGGCAACAGCAAACCGTATAACAGAGAGTCTAGACGTTCCAAATCGTCGTTTAATTGTGGTGGTGCTTGGGGCAAAAAGTGCCGCTAAACGCGCTGAGGTTGCTTATAAGCTGATGAACCTCGCTTATACCTATACACATAATGAAATCGTGCTCAAAGATAAGCAACTATTGGCTGAATTACCTGTGATTCAATCCACCTTAAAAATGTTTAAAGTTAAAAGTAAACAACCTGAAATCATGACCACCTCGCTGTATGACCAAAGCTACATGATTGACTTAAATGAGTTTGATGTTACAACTCAACGCATCATGCTTGATGTAGGCAACGGTGTGATGCAAAGCATTGAACCTTTGCATGAAACGCAAACACGTGTAAAAGTCGAAGTACAAGAAAAAGCCCTTACTGCACCGCTGGCACAAGTCATGCAATTGGCAACGGTAAATGTTTATCAAAATGATGAACTGATTCGTACGATCGCGATTGAAGATCGTGTGGACATTGAAGAAGCGGGTTTATGGCAACGCTTTAGCACATGGGTCAAAAGCTTATTTGGCTTATTCTCTGAAGCAACACCGGATGTCAAAATCTATCCGATTCAACATTAAGCCTACATTGCATTTAAAAAACTGGAAGCTCAACCCTTCCAGTTTTTTTATCTCTGAAACATTCAGTTTAGAAAATTGCTACGTTTTGTAAACTGTACAACAATTCTATTCAAGACCCATTTATTGTGATGCCATAGTATGTCTTAACTTCGATTTCATTAAAAAAATAAACAGGTTAACAACAGATGACAGCACATAAAATTGTAATTATTGGTGGTGGTGCAGGTGGTTTAGAACTCGCAACGCAACTGGGCGATACCTTAGGCAAAAGCGGTAAAGCCAAAATCACGCTCATTGATCAAAAGCTCACCCATATTTGGAAACCGCTACTGCATGAAATTGCTGCTGGTACACTGAACCCTGCCGAAGAAGAAACCAATTATCTCGCCCACGCTGCCGCCCATCATTACGAATTTGTACTCGGTACATTTACCCAGCTTGATCGACTTGCAAAACAAGCGGTTGTTGAAACGCAATATTTTTCTAAAAAAAGCCAACCGAAAAAAACGGCTTATATTGACTATGACACGCTTGTACTCGCAATCGGTTCGACTTCGAATGACTTTAACACTGAAGGTGTCAAAGATTTCTGTCACTTCTTAGACAGCCGAGAACAGGCCGATATTTTCCAACAAGATTTACTGCATTTTTATCTCAATGCTCAGCGTGAAAGTTCTACGCGTGAACTTAAAATCGCCATTGTGGGTGCAGGTGCAACTGGAGTGGAGCTGGCGGCAGAATTGGTTCAAGCCAAACAAAATTTCTTTAAATATGGTTTAAATAAAATTGATCCGAAAAAAGTTAAAATCACCTTAATTGAAGCTGCCCCTCGTATTCTGCCCGCTTTAACACAAAAAACGGTGGATCACACCATGAAGCAGTTAGCGCAATTTGGTATTGAAGTATTGACTGAGCATCGTGTTGCCAAAGTCGATGAAGACAAAGTCTATTTTGCCGATGGTTCAAGCTTAGATGCTGAAATTAAAGTTTGGGCTGCGGGTATTAAAGCACCTGAAGTGATGGCACAACTTGAAGGCTTAGAAAAAGATAATATTCACCGATTAAAAGTATTCGCGACTTTGCAAAGTATTTCAGATCCGAATATTTATGCTTTTGGTGATTGCGCCCATTGCCAACCTGTCGCTGATGAACCTGTACTTGCACCACGTGCGCAAGTGGCAAGCCAACAAGCAAGTTTCTTAGTGGGTGCGCTTAAAGCTCGCATCAATCAAGAATCTTATTTACCGATGTTTAAATTTTCAGACAAAGGCTCTTTGGTGTCATTAAGTCAGCATAAAGCGGTAGGCGAATTACTCGGTCAGGTCAATGTTCAGGGCTTTGTAGCAAAATCAATGTATGTCTCACTCTATCGTTTGCATCAAGCTACCATTCATGGTTATACCCAAGCCGGAATTTTGACTGCAAAAGATTTTGTGACCAGAAAAATATCACCCAAAATAAAATTGCATTGAAATTTTAAAATTAGACCTTATTAAAAAAAAAACGTCATTAAACTGATCAAAATTGATTTTTTTTGCTAATTTTAGTCTACAAAAATTGAATTTCACTTTATGATGTACCCTTTAAAAAATTTGAATGGATCAATATCATGACTGCTATTGCAAATGACCTTGTGGTTTCTTTCCACTACACGTTGACTAACGCAGAGGGCGAAACTCTAGACAAATCTCAAGGTGAACCACTTGTGTACTTGCACGGTGCAGGCAATATCATCCCTGGCCTTGAAAATGCATTGCTTGGCAAAACAACAGGCGATAAATTTACTGTAACTGTTCCTGCTGCTGAAGGTTATGGCGAATACAACCCTGAACTTGTTCAAGAAGTGCCTGCGCAAATGTTCCAAGGCGTAGATAACATTGTTGCTGGTATGCAATTCCAAGCACAAACTGATGACGGCGTTCAAATCGTAACGGTTAAATCAGTTGAAGGCGACAACATCATCGTTGATGCTAACTTCCCACTTGCTGGTCAAGACTTAACTTTTGACGTTGAAATCGTTGACGTTCGCTCTGCTTCTCAAGAAGAATTAGATCACGGTCACGTACACGGTGCAGGTGGTCACCACCACTAAGATCATTTGATCTGAAGTGCAAAAAAGGCAAAGTGAAAACTTTGCCTTTTTTATGGAGAATAACAATGAAAATAACAAACGTCATAATTGCCTCTGCCACTTGTCTTTTTAGCCCCCTACTCATTGCCGATTGTCGCGTATCGTCTCCTGCATGGACCCAACAGTTTAATCAAGTCTATCAGGCAGATGAGTTTTATATTTACTATACCAATCGCACTAACTCTAAAGACCGAGTCCCGCAGCAGGACATAAACAAAAACAATATTCCAGACTATGTTGAAGATGTTGCACGTCAAGCACAAGCAAGCCGAGACATGTTTGAAGTCGCAAAGTTACAACATCCTTTACATTCGCCTCGTTATAAAAATAAAGCTCAAGCCATTGCGGTTTTTATTAAAGATATGAAAGGCAATGGTGTTGCTTATGAGGTAGTAAGCCGCCATCCATCTGTATCAACTCAAACACCTATGCCTTGCTCCTTGGTAATCAATATTTCTAATCGTTTAACAGATTTTCCGGGCAATTATTGGACCACAGTCACTCATGAATTATTTCATTTATATCAATACGGCTATAGCCAATTTAAAAATAGTTGGTATTTAGAAAGCTTAGCCAATTGGTCTGAGCGTGCGCTTAGAATTGATATCAATCAACAAACCAAAAACTTAAAAGCATTACCACAAAACGTCAAGGCACTTGAACAAGAAATTTTTAAAGCAAGCTACAACCCATTATGGCGACGTTATTTTTATATTCAGCCGAATGACGTACTTAACGTTCCAAAACAACTACAACTTAAAACCTATATCGATGGCAGCCCGATTTTTAAAGATCATGTATGGTATGGCACGCGTTTTGTAAGAAATTTTTTGGTCGACTTATCTGCAGCTTCTTATCAAACTTCCGAACAATACCAATGGCCAAAGTACAATTGGAAAGAAGCCGATCAAAGACGTACGGAATTCAATTGTACAATTTTCACTGTTTATCAAAAGCAATTGAAAAAACAAAAAAAACTCACCAAAGAGGCACAATTTTTAGCAAGTTTTCCACTCTCTTCAAACTCACCTCAATGCAAATAAAAAAGCAGGACATTTGCCCTGCTCTATTTCAAAACATCACGCTGATTAACGTTGATTATAAATCGCTTGAGCAGCAGGTAAGTTTTTACGCATGGCTTCAATACGTTGGCTATTTGATGGATGCGTCGACAAGAACGATGAACCACCTGAACCTGACAATTTATTCATTTTTTCCCATAAGGTAATCGCCGCTTGTGGGTTATAACCTGCACGCGCCATAAGCATTAAACCGCCTTGATCGGCACGGCTCTCAAGATTACGTGAGTAAGGCAGACCAATACCGATTTGACTACCCAATTGTGCTGCCGCTGTTGCACCTTGACCCGCACCTGCCGCACTTAAGCCAATACCAATCGCAAGATCCGTTAACGCCTGCGCACCCACTTTTTGTTTTGAGTGTTCTTCAAGGGCATGTACCATTTCATGTCCCATCACTGCTGCAATTTCTGCATCGGTGAGGTTGAGTTTATTGACAATACCTGTATATACAACCACTTTACCGCCTGGTGCAACATAAGCATTCACTTGATCTGACTTCAATACAGCCAGCTGCCACGCAAATTTAGTACCTGTTTGGTTCATCTGATCGGCATAGGGGCGTAGCTTGTTAAATACTGCATTAACACGCTGATACGTCGCAGATGAAGTATCTAAGGTTTTATTACTACTTGCTTCCTGTACGGTTTTATTAAAGCCCTGTGCAGCGACATTGTTTAAAGTTGCGGTATCTGCACCTGCAATATCTGCAATGGTGGTACATCCTGATAGGGTCACTGTAGCGGCAGTCGCCATACATAACATCAATTTATTGTTCATTATCTATTTCTCCGCCCAAGTTTTTAGGCATATCAATTCACTAAATTATAAATTAAAAAGCAAGCATCTATACATGCTTAATCGCTGCATCTTGTTATTATTTATGTAAATTTAAGCCATGAATTGAATCAATAACCAATAAAGCAAGCACAGAATATTCAGTACCAAATAAAAATGAGCCACAGGTTCTATTTTTTGTTCAAGCGTGATGCTATTTCGTTTTACAAATAAAATGGCATTTTGAATGAGAATTAAAGGGACTAGTACACAAGCAACCGCGACGCTTAAACCGACTAAGGCATGATAAATCAGGTCAGGATTTTGGGTTTGGGCACGAATGATCAACATCGCAATGGTAGGCGCGCCACCCATTGCAAAGAGTAAGGAGTAGAACATCGTTCCTGAAATATTTTTCTGCATCCTGCAGGCTCTTGATCTTTTATATTGTTTTTATTCTAACAAGCACCATGCAATTGCATAGTGCTGTGTTGTGCAACTTTAGTCGTGAGCCATTCAGCTATTAACGCGCTTGGTATAATTTTTTAGCTTCAGGCATCATAGCTTGCAATGCGGCAATACGATCATTATTACTCGGATGCGTTGACATAAATTTCACAATGGCATTATTACCACGTGAATCATTCGCATTCATTTTTTTCCATAAGGTGACAGCCGCTTCAGGGTTATAACCTGCTTTTGCCATCAGCATTAAACCGCCTTTATCAGCACGGCTTTCTAAATTACGCGAATACGGCAATCCAACCCCAAATTTACTACCCATATCAATTGCTAAGGCACCGTAGCCGCCTAATGATGCACCCGCATATTGCTTCCCTACATTCACCGCTAAATCGGTAATCATTTGTGAACCAATTTTGCTTTTAGAATGCTCTTCTAAAGCATGAACCATTTCATGCCCCATGATCGCAGCCACTTCATCGTCAGTCAATTTTAAGGTTTCTACTATACCCGTATAGAACACTACTTTGCCGCCCGGTGCAACGTAGGCGTTAATTTCATTGGATTTTAATACCGCCACTTGCCATTCAAATTTATGCCCTGTTTGATTGAGTTCATCGGCGTGATTTTTCATTTTTAAAAATACGCGATTGACTTTTTTATAGGTGGCAGATGTTGTATCTAATACTTTTTTGGTTTTCGCTTCATTTAACATTTGATTGTAGGTTTGCGTAGCACTCATATTTAATGATGCCGTATCTGCCCCTGAAAATTCCGCAATGGTTGCACATCCTGACAAACTCAACGCAAATCCTGCTGTCATCGCTATTTTCTTATACATACCCCGATCCACCCTATTATTTAAATAAAAAACGCAATATAACAAAATAAAAAGTTATATCAATAGCATAAATTTACCAAATGTTATATTTAGGCATAAAAAAGCCTCGCATAGAGCGAGGCTTTTTTCGATCAATTTAATGCAAAAAATTAAGCATCAAATGGATGACGTAGAACGATTGTTTCGTCACGATCTGGACCAGTTGAAATAATGTCGATTGGACATTCAATCAATTGCTCAATGCGTTTCACATAGTTAATTGCCGCTTCTGGCAATTGGTCAAGTGATTTCGCACCGAAAGTAGACTCAGACCAACCTGGCATTGTTTCATAGATTGGTTTTAAAGTTTCGAATGCAAGCGCATCAGAAGAACCGATACAACCTGAATCTGCAGCTTCATAACCTACACAGATTTTTACTTCTTCTAAACCGTCAAGAACGTCAAGTTTAGTTAAGCAAATACCAGAAAGTGAGTTTACTTCTACTGAACGACGTAGAATTTCAGCATCGAACCAACCACAACGACGTTGACGACCAGTAGACGCACCAAACTCAGAACCGACAGTACCAAGGTGTTTACCAATCGCATCACCTACATCGTTTGCAGCGTCATAGACCAATTCAGTTGGGAATGGACCTGAACCGACACGTGTTGTGTATGCTTTAGTGATACCCAATACATAGTCAAGGTGCAAAGGACCAAGACCTGAACCTGAGCTTACGCCACCAGCAGTCGTGTTTGAAGATGTTACATACGGGTATGTACCATGGTCAACGTCAAGAAGTGAACCTTGCGCGCCTTCAAACATGATTTTTTTGCCAGCTTTACGATATGTATGAAGCTCGCCAGTTACATCCATCACCATTGGTTCAATCACTTTACGCCATTCATCACACAAAGCGATCACATCATCAACTTTAACGGCTTCAACACCGAAGAATTGAGTCAATTGGAAGTTATGGTATTCAAGAAGCTCTTCAAGCTGTGCTTTAAGATGTTCACCACCACGTACAAGATCCGCAACACGGATTGCACGACGCGCTACTTTATCTTCGTAAGCAGGACCGATACCACGACCTGTTGTACCAATTTTCGCGTTACCACGTTTTTTCTCACGTGCTTGGTCAAGCGCAATGTGGTGCGGCAAAATCAATGGACAGTTTGGAGAAATACGTAGACGTTCACGTACAGGCACGCCTTCTTTTTCCAAAACATCCATTTCGTGAATTAAAGCTTCAGGTGAAAGAACCACACCGTTACCAATTAAGCACAGTACGTTTTCACGTAAAATACCAGATGGAATGAGGTGTAATACAGTTTTCTTACCACCAACCACGAGAGTGTGGCCCGCGTTGTGTCCGCCTTGATAACGAACGACCGCAGCCGCTTGATCTGTGAGCAGGTCAACGATTTTACCTTTACCTTCGTCGCCCCATTGGGTACCAAGTACCACAACATTATTGCCCATAATAGCCTCATTACATCATGCTGTTAAAGTTGAAAGCCTCGCCCGGTAAGATGAAGACCGAGCCAAGCAATTTAAATCGTTGTTACTGTCCACTCACCGCCAACATTCACCAACTGGTGGGTTGCATGCGGAACGGAACTAAAATTATCATTGCCAAGCAATTGAATTACGCTTAAACCTTGCGAACGTGCAGTTGCAATCGCAGCAACTAAGTCTGCCGCTGTACCTTTCGGTGCAACCACCGTTTGTAGGGTTTCAAATTTACCTGCGCTTAAAGCGTAAAGGTCAAAAGAGAAACCCGTTGCAGGACGTGCACGACCAAAGTGCTCACCAATACCGTCATAACGCCCACCCTGTGCCAACGGCGCAGCACGGTTTGGTGCGTATACAGCGTACATCAGACCTGTATGATAATGGTATGAACGTAATTCAACGACATCAATACCAATATGTAAATCAGGCCAGCGTGCTTGGATCGCGTTTTGAGTGCTTTGTACCGCTTCAAATGCTTGTTTAAATGCAGGATTATTTTGAACCTCTGCGCTTAAATGTGCTTTTAATGCATCCAAATCACTAGCATAACGACCTAGCGTATAGAAATCTTGACCAAAGTTCAGTGTTGCTGTGAATTCTTGTAACTCAGGCAGCGCTTTACGTTGGTATAAATCTGACAGTTGGTTTTCAGCCGCTTTGCTCAAACCTGCTTGAGCAACCAGACTACGGAACATACCCACATGACCTAAATCAAGATGAATACCCTCAGCTAAACCTGCGTCCTGAATCAGACTAATCATCAGATCAATCAATTCAACATCGGCATCAATGCTGTCTGAACCAAATAATTCTGCACCTAACTGTAAAGGTGCGCGCGTGGTATTGAAACCTTGAGGTTTAGTATGTAAAACCGTGCCCGCATAGCAATAACGAGCGACACCTTCAACTGGATGTACATGCGCATCGATACGTGCCACTTGCGGTGTCATATCGGCACGCACACCAAGTAAACGACCAGATAACTGATCAATCACTTTGAAAGTGGCTAAGTCTAAATCTTGATTCGATTCTGAAAGAGAAGATAGAGATTCAATGTATTCAATGAATGGCGTGTACACCAACTGATAACCTCGAGATGCGAGGAAATCCAGTGACTTACGGCGCAAAGACTCAATGACTTGCGCTTGTTCTGGTAATACATCAGCTACACCATCAGGTAATAACCATGTCTCTGAAATGGGCATGTTGTAAACCTAAATTCTTGTCAGCGCGGAACATATCCGCATAAAAAAATCGGGAACACACCCGATTTCTCCTAGTTTAGCACGATAGTTTTGGCTGTGCATGGCAAATTTTATAATTTTGGACGGTTGAATAATTCAGCATCAAATCAATGCTCAATTTTTACGAAAAAAATAGCGATTTAAATTTAAACAAAACTCGAATTAGTCATACTATATTTTTCAATTTCAAGTAGTTAATTTTAACCAAATGGTCAAAAAAATGCAGATCAAATTCCCCCTTAAATCACTTTGCTTGCTGAGTATTTTATTCGTTTATGGATGCAATCAGCCGAGTAGTAATGCATCAGCGCAAAATACCAACAAAGACCACAACCCTAGCCCACAAGCAGTTCAGGAAGAAAAAGTAGACATGCCTAAAGTCTGGCCTGAAGATGACACTATGAAAACAGGTACCGCCGTTCTTGGTTTTAAACTCGGCGACTCGACTTATGAATCCGTAACACGCACTTTGGCAGGCTGGGATGATTTAGGCACGAACAGCTACAGTCAAGGCAAAATGATTGCAACCAATGGTAATGGCTATGGCATCGATGATTTAAAAAAAAGTGACTTATATTTTTAACAGCGATGATGCTTTACAAGCGGTTCTTGTGCACATTGATCACCGCGATAAAATGGGTAATGAAAGCTTCAAAAAATTCAAAAGTTATATTGAAAAGCGCGGTTATAAACGTGTCAGTAATCAAGAACCTTTTGTTGGTGATCAATATGCTGAATATGTGACGCCTACTGGCGACCATATTGAAATCAATGCACCACATATGAGTTTTGATTTGAATATTGATTACCAAACAGCGGCATTTATGAAAACCTTTAACACACGACAACAGCAGCAAAAAATCGAGAAACGAAATACTGAAGCAGCACAATTCTAAGCTCAAAGTGTATTTAAAACAGATAGATTCAAGCACAGTAAGGTTTTCAATCTATCTGTTTTCTTAATATAAAGGTAAAGCGGTGGTGCTTTTCACTGTTTGTAACGGAATCTCAGTTTTGACGCTTTGAATACATGGTATTTGCGTTAAATGATGAATTTGAAACTTACGATAAGCATCAAGGTCTGCCACAACAATTCTTAAAAAGAAATCACAATCCCCTGCCATGAGCTGACATTCCACCACTTCAGACATATCTTGAATCGCATCAACGAATTGATCTACCACCGCGGCTTCTTGTGACTTTAGCCAAACTCGAGCAAATACCGTCAGCGCTAAATTGACTTTTTGTGGATTCAGCAGTGCGACATATTTTTCAATGACACCATCATCTTCAAGCTGCTTCACACGACGCAAGCACGGTGATGCGGACAAACCCACTCGCTGTGCAAGTTCATTATTTTGTAATTTTCCATGCTGTTGTAATTCATGCAAAATTCGTCGATCTAGATGATCCATAAACCCTCGCTATTTAATATCCAATATTTATTATATTGAGCAATTTTATATTAACTATTTGCCTAAAAAGAGCAATAACAACAGAAAATAGCGCACTTTGCACCATAAAATATGCATTCTGCTTATCTATGCATCGTCGTTTATCATGCTTTTGTTTAAGTCTCGCCCCGCCCTTCATGTAGCGCATCGTGATCTCGCTGAATTTCAGCGTGGCATGAAAGATTCTATCCCGATGTTGCTCGGGATTATTCCCTTTGCCTTGGTCTTAGGCGCAACTGCGATGCAGAAAAATTTCAATCTGCTCGAAGTACCGTTGTTAACGAGTTTAAATTTTGCCGGTGGCTCTGAATTTGCCATTTTAGAAGTGTGGTCAAATCCGCCACATTTACTCATGCTGATGTTTGTGACTTTTTTAGTAAATAGTCGTCATCTGCTGATGGGTGCAAGTCTCGTGCCTTATTTAAAACACTTACCGAATCGTAAAGTTTTTCCTGCCCTCTTTTTTATGGTCGATGAAAGTTGGGCATTAGGGCTTAGAGATGCACAACAAAAACATGCACGACTGGGTGCGCGTGCAGCATTTAGCATGCACTATTATGCAGGTTTATGTTTTTGCTTATATGTGATGTGGGTCGGCTTCACTAGCTTGGGTGCAGTCATTGGTCCGGTACTTGGGGATATCAACCGCTTTGGCTTTGATATGGCATTTCCTGCGGTGTTTTTGGTGTTACTCAAAAGTATGTGGAAAGGCTTTGCCGCGGCGCGTCCTTGGTTAGTGAGCTTGGTTTGCGCTGCATTAGCATATCTGTATTTGCCCGCAGGTTGGTATGTGCCGATTGGCGCGCTCTCTGGTATTGCATCTGCTTTTTTCTTCATTCAGGAACATGACGCATGATTGAAATGAGCACCTTCATTGCGATTTTATGTATCGCAGCGACCACCTATTTAACTCGAATTTTGGGCTATATCTTACTAAAAAATAAAACGCTGACGACACGACAACGTCAAATTTTGGAAGTCGTTCCCGGCTGTGTGTTAATTTCCGTAATCGCGCCCTATTTTGTACATGATAATCCTGCGGATCTGATTGCACTGGCATTGACATTATTTGCCGCAAGTCGCTTCGGCTTACTGCCGACTGTTGCAATCAGCATGGCATCAGCCGCGATTTTAAGATGGGTCTTGGTCTAAAAAAGCTAAAAAAGCTAAAAAAGCTAAAAAAGAAAGGCATGATGATTATGCCTTTTCTTTTTCATAAAATTAAATTACTTTTTTCCATCTACCGCTTGTGCAATCAACGCTACAAGCTCTGCATTTTGTAATTCGACTTGTTGCAACTTCTGCGTAGTTTGATCCAACACTTCTTGCTGAACATGCATTTTTTTAGCTAAATCTTGCATAATTTCTAAGGTCTTTTTTAAGTTTTCCTCAAGATTCAGTACATTTTTTTCAAGCTGCTGAATTTTGATGGTATCAAACTGTTCACCCTCACCTTTAAACTGCAACCAAATCAGAAAAATCACAGCAGCTGCTAATAAAAAGATGAATCCCCACATCACAATAAGCATAATTACTTTACTCTTTTCTTATTTATGCCAACATCTTACCTGAAAGCCCAACACAATAAAGTGAAAAACATGCAAATGCATTTCCGATGCCTATAAGAAACATTGCATTGGATACCAAGCTTTCATATCTCAAGATATCTTCATCTGGATATAGCGATATCTTGTTAAATAACCCGAATCGCGGATAAGAAATTAACTTGAAAAATAGAAGGACTAGAGCCATCAGTTGAGTTACCACACAAAACTTAAAACTCTAGTCCCGATGTTTAATAGTACCGAATTATTTTGCTTAATTGATGATTTCTTTCTTAAATTTGAAGCAACCTACTGGAATTTTCTTAAGCAAAGTAATCGTTCCTTAAGAATCAGAACTGCTCATTTAACCATTTCAGAAATCTGTTTTATCGTTATTTGGTACAAATGTTCTCATTTCAATAATTTCAAAGCATTTTTCATTTGGTTAAAAGAAGATAAAAACCATTTATTTAAGTATTTGCCTTGCTATCAAAGGATGATTCATCTGATCAATATGCACCAATTGGCTCTACACGCTTTACATGTGGTGCTGATGAAAGACCAAGGTACACAATATTTATGGATTGATTCAACAACTCTGCCAGTTTGTAAAAATCAACGTATTCAACGCCATAAATCTTTAGCTAAAATTGCATCTCGTGGTAAAAGTTCAATGGGCTGGTTTTATGGCTGTAAATTGCACATTGCAATGAACCAATTTGGTGAAATTGCTTGTTCTGCTTTATCGAATGGACATGTTGCTGACATAAAAATGGTTGAGAGACTCGTTAAAGAGGTGGAAGCAAAGTTGTATGGAGATCGTGGCTATATTAGTCAAGAACTGAAGATTAGATTAAAAGAGCAAGGCATTGATTTAATTACCTATCATCGAAAAAATATGCAGGCTACACAACTTTCTGAGTCAGATAAATATCACTTAAAACAGCGTAATAAGATAGAGACTTTATTCAGTTTATTGAAAGGTCAGTACAATTTAGTGACAAGCAAAGCACGTAGTGTTCATGGATTTCTAGGAGGGATTTACGCGTCCTTGTGTGCATATCAACTGATCCATAAAAATAAGCCAACAATTCAAATTATGGAGTCATCGGCTTAAACAGGATTCGGATTAAATAGTTTTAAAAGAGTGACATAAGTCCAAAAGACGATTTGCATACCCCCATTCATTGTCATACCACGCAAAGACCTTGGCTTGCTTGCCGACCACCATGGTTTGGCTTAAATCGACAATTAAAGAGTAAGGCGAATGATTGAAATCTGAGGAAACCAAAGGCTCATCGGTCACTGACATGATTTCTTTATAATTGCTATGTGCAGCGTTCATCAAAATTTCATTCAGCTGATGATCAGTAATTGTGGATTGCGAAATAAAGGTTAAATCAATGGCAGCCACGTTAATGGTCGGTACACGAATCGAATAACCATCAATTCGCCCTTCCATTTTAGGCATGACACGTTTTAATGCACCGAGTGCCGAGGATGTCGTTGGAATAATATTTTGCCCAGATGCACGTGCCCGTCTTAAATCACGATGCGCATGATCAAGCACCGATTGATCGGCTGTCACTGCATGAATCTCGGTCATCAATGCCGATTCAATTCCAAAGGCATCATCAATGATTTTCACCAATGGTACTAAGGCTTGCGTGGTACATGACACACTTGAAATAATTTGATCGGTTTCTTTTACTTCCTGATGGTTTACACCATAAACAATTGCAGCATCAACCGTATCAAACGGTGCAGCACCGATGATCACGCGTTTCGCACCCGCGTTAATATGTTGCGTTGCTGCACTACGTGAACGGAACAAACCCGTGCATTCTAAGACGACATCGACTTTTAATGCATCCCACGGCATATTGGACGGATTGGCTTCACAGAGGACTTCAACTTTCAGCTTGGCATCCAGATAACTGACATGCATATAGACATGATCCAGTTCATAGCTGAGATCGACCTGCCCGGGAAAGCGACCGTGCGTGCTGTCATACTTAAACAGATGCAATAAGGTTTCAACATCGGCAACATCATTAATCGCAACAATTTCAAAATTAAAATCTTTTGGATTTTCAAACCATGCACGTAATACATTGCGTCCGATTCGTCCAAAACCATTAATAGCGATACGTTGCATCGACATTCCTTAAATTGCGACTTAAAACTTTGAATGCCCTATGTTAATAGATTTATGCAGATGACTGATAATTATTCAAACAAAAGCACTAAAATTTAGAGAGCATGCCCAATAATTCAACAATTAAATTGAGCGTATAGCCGATATAGCACTGTTTTCCTGTGTTTATTCAGAATTTAAATCGCTGTTCTGACAATAGCTTTTGATTTTACAAATCATTTTTAGAAATTCAGGCGTCTTCATTGCTGAGCGTTTTATACGTTATAAAAATGAAAATCATTGGTTGCACAGGTATTTTCCGTTATAATTTGGCGTTTTCGAAAATTTAAGCCGCGCATGTCAGCAAAGAAGTCTTTTCTTGTCAGACTGTCATGCTTTTAGCCAAATACAAGATTTATGGAGTGACTTGGTTGTGAGTACTCGTTTTATGACATCCGCTGAAATTCGCGAAGCTTTTTTAAGCTATTTTGAATCGCAAGGGCATACACGTGTCGCGTCGAGTTCTCTGGTTCCTGCCAATGACCCAACGTTACTATTTACAAACGCAGGTATGAACCAGTTTAAAGACTGTTTCTTGGGTTTGGAAAAACGTGATTATGTTCGTGCAACATCTTCACAAAAATGTGTACGTGCAGGTGGTAAACACAACGACTTAGACAATGTCGGTTATACCGCACGTCACCATACCTTCTTTGAAATGTTAGGTAACTTCTCGTTTGGTGATTACTTCAAACGTGATGCGATCAAATTTGCTTGGGAATTTTTAACCGGTGACAAATGGCTTGCGCTTCCTAAAGACAAACTTTATGCCACTGTTTACCATACAGATGACGAAGCATTTGATATTTGGAACAAAGAAATTGGTCTAGATGCTAGCCGTATTATTCGCATTGGCGATAATAAAGGCGGTCAATACGCATCCGATAACTTCTGGGCAATGGGTGACACTGGTCCTTGTGGTCCATGTTCTGAAATCTTCTTTGACCATGGCGATCACATTTGGGGCGGCTTACCAGGCACACCTGAAGAAGATGGCGACCGTTTCATCGAGATTTGGAACAACGTATTCATGCAGTTTAACCGTACTGCTGATGGCGTGTTGCACCCGCTTCCTGCACCGTCTGTTGATACAGGTATGGGCTTAGAACGTATTTCTGCTGTTTTACAACACGTTAACTCAAACTACGAAATCGATCTATTCCAAAACTTATTAAAATCCGCTGCTGAAATCATTGGTTTAGATACATCTGAACTTGAAGCAAAAGCACAAGCTGAAAACAAACCAGTTGACTACCCTGCATCGCTAAAAGTCGTTGCTGACCATGCACGTTCTTGCTGCTTCCTGATTGCTGATGGCGTAAACCCTTCAAATGAAGGTCGTGGTTATGTACTGCGTCGTATTATCCGTCGTGCGGTTCGCCACGGTAACAAATTGGGCGCAACAGGTTCATTCTTCCACAAAATGTTACAGCCTTTAATTGCTGTGATGGGTGATGCGTATCCTGAACTTGCAGCACAACAATCACGTATTGAAGCGCTGCTTTTAAAAGAAGAAGAGCAATTTGCGAAAACCCTAGAGCAAGGTTTGAAATT
Organism: Acinetobacter wanghuae; assembly: GCF_009557235.1. NCBI lineage: Bacteria > Pseudomonadati > Pseudomonadota > Gammaproteobacteria > Moraxellales > Moraxellaceae > Acinetobacter > Acinetobacter wanghuae. The sequence goes on from NZ_CP045650.1 coordinate 1,760,213, forward strand.
GCTTGAAGGCGAATTAGCAAACTTAAAAGGTAACGTGATTCCGGGTGAAGTAGTCTTTAAACTTTACGATACTTACGGCTTCCCAACAGATTTAACTGCCGACATCGCTCGTGAACGTGAATTGACAATCGATGAAGCGGGCTTCGAAGTTGAAATGGCTGCACAGCGTCAACGCGCACGTGATGCGGGCAAATTTGCAATCGACTATAACAGTGTGGTTAAAGTTGAAGGCGAAACGCAATTTGATGGCTATGACGCAACCCAAGGTCAAGGTCAGATTGTTGCGATCTATAAAGATGGCGAACAAGTGGATGAAGTGGTTGAAGGTGATGAAGCTTTAATCGTTCTCAACCAAACCCCGTTCTATGCAGAAAGCGGTGGTCAAATCGGTGATACTGGTCTATTCAAAAATGAGACAGGTATTTTCGAAGTTCAAGATACCAAGAAATCGGGTGGCGCATTCGTTCACCAAGGTATCGTGACCATGGGTAGCTTAAAAGCAACTCAGTCGGTTGAAGCGATTGTAAAAGCGGATTTACGTGCTGCAACTGCGCGTAACCACTCTGCAACTCACCTTCTACATGCCGCTCTTCGCCAAGTGTTGGGTTCACATGTACAGCAAAAAGGTTCATTGGTTGCATCAGACATTTTACGTTTCGACTTTGCCAATGACCAACCTGTGACTTTCGAGCAATTGCAAGAAGTTGAACGTTTAGTGAATGCTGAAGTGATTGCCAATACTGCTGTAACAACTGAACTTCTTGACATCGAGTCTGCAAAAGCCAAAGGCGCGATGATGTTGTTCGGTGAAAAATACGGTGATGAAGTACGTGTACTTTCAATGGGTTCTGTGATTGAAGAGAAAAACTTCTCAATCGAGCTTTGTGGTGGTATTCATGTCAAACGTACAGGTGACATCGGTCTATTCAAAATCACCTCTGAAGGTGGTGTTGCAGCAGGTGTACGTCGTATTGAAGCAGTTACTGGTACTAAAGCAGTAGATGCCGTGCAAAAAGTAGATCGTGATGTCCAGTACATTAATGGTTTATTAAAAGCACAAAATCATCAAACGGTTGAAAAAGTTGAATCTGTGGTTGAGACTGCGCATCAGTTACAAAAACAGATTGAACAACTCAATCAAAAACTTGCGAGCCTGCAAGCGGGCGAACTTCTTAGCCAAGTTCAAAACATTGCTGGACGTACAACGTTGATTACAACCGTCGAAAATATGGATGCGAAATCACTTCGTAACCTACATGACGGTGTGAAATCAAAATTAGACAATGCAGTGATTGTACTTGCAGGTGTTGATGGTGACAAAGTCAGCCTGATTGCTTCTGTTGCTAAAGAGTTCACAGCGAATGTTAAAGCCGGTGACATCATCAAACATCTTGCGACTGAGCTTGGTGGTAAAGGTGGTGGTAAACCTGATCTAGCGCAAGGTGGTGCACCATTCAATGAAAAGCTTGCACCTGTAATGACCAGCTTAAACGATTGGTTCGCTGCAAAATAAGGGTTTTATATACGCCAAAGTGAACAGGATGTGAGGGTCTCATCCTGTTCATTGTATAAAAGCCAAACACTTGTTATGTTTCGCCTCATTTTTTAATGAAGCAAAACCGCTGACATGATAATAATGATGGAGTCCTGCAAAATCGTTCAAAATTTGATTTTGCAGACACGAAGTATCTATATCGATTCATCTCATTGCACTGAGTGGAATTGATCAGCTACGTGGTATGTTGCAGCAAGCAAGTTGGTTTGCTGCAAATATATTTAAGTGTTTTAAGTCATTAGACTTATTTACTTGGTAAGGATAGTTATGGCATTAATCGTTCAAAAATATGGCGGTACCTCAATGGGTACTCCTGAGCGCATTTTAAATGTTGCTCGTCGCGTAAAGCGCTGGCGTGATCATGGGCACAAGGTTGTGGTCGTGGTATCTGCAATGAGTGGCGAAACCAATCGCCTACTTGCTTTAGCGAAAGCCATTACCGAAACCCCTGATCCACGTGAACTCGACCAAATGGTGTCTACGGGTGAACAGGTAACGATTTCTATGCTTGCGATGGCGCTCAATTCAATTGGCGTTGAAGCAAAATCTTTAACAGGTCGTCAAGTTGGCATTAAAACCGACAGCGCCTTTACCAAAGCACGTATTGAAGCGATTGATACCGATGTCATGACTGCTCACTTAGATGCAGGACGTGTCATTGTTGTTGCAGGTTTCCAAGGCTTTGATGCCGAAGGCAATACAACGACTTTAGGTCGTGGTGGCTCAGATACATCAGGCGTTGCACTTGCAGCTGCACTCAAAGCAGATGAATGCCAAATTTACACAGATGTCGATGGTGTTTATACCACTGACCCACGTGTTGCTCCTAAAGCGAAAAAAGTGGATCGTATTTCATTTGAAGAAATGCTGGAAATGGCTTCGCTAGGTTCGAAAGTCCTTCAAATTCGTTCTGTTGAATTTGCAGGTAAATACCAAGTTCCTTTACGCGTATTATCAAGCTTTGATAATGACGATGATGGCGCATTCGACGAAGCATTTAAACAAAACGTCGGTACACTCATTACTACTGAATTGGAAGACAACATGGAACAACCAATTATCTCTGGTATCGCGTTCAACCGTGACGAAGCAAAATTAACGATCCTTGGCGTTCCAAACGAACCAGGTAATGCTTCAAAAATTTTAGCGCCAATTGGTGCTGCAAATATTGAAGTTGACATGATCATTCAAAACGTAGAAGAAGACGGAACAACTGACTTCACGTTTACAGTGAATCGTGGCGAACTTGCAAAAGCAAAAGCTATTTTAGAAGAAACAGCACGCAATATTGGTGCGCGTGAAGTTGCAACACGTAATGACATCGTCAAAGTGTCAATCGTGGGTGTGGGCATGCGTTCACATGCAGGCGTGGCAAGCAAAATGTTTACTGCCCTTGCCGATGAAAACATCAACATTATGATGATTTCGACCTCTGAAATTAAAATTTCAGTGATTATTGAAGAAAATTATTTAGAGCTTGCTGTTCGTTCATTGCACACAGCATTCGGTCTTGACCGTGAGCATGGTGAATCTAGCGTTCGTGCTTAATGGCTAGATTGCTAAAATAATGTCCTTGTCAGACAGTATTTTGCAAAACTCTACAAAAATTCAGGGCCACTATAGTGTTTTTTATAGTGGCTCTGTTATATTAGCCTTGAGGATTTATAGAAAATTACGATAGCTGTAATCAAAACCAAGATGGTTTTGTTTTCTATCAAGATTTTCTCTGTGATTTCAAACGTTTTAAATTTTTAATTATTACATTCTAAATCGATTGCAGGTTTTGCATTTTGCAAGGAGATAAACATGCTGATTCTGACTCGACGTGTCGGAGAAACATTAATGATCGGAGACCAAGTCAGCGTGACTGTACTTGGGGTAAAAGGTAATCAGGTCCGTATTGGTGTCAATGCACCTAAAGAAGTCTCTGTACACCGTGAAGAAATTTATCAACGCATTCAGCATGAACGCGCGATGCATGAGCATCTTCAACATATCGATCAAGACTATCAACCTTCTTTTGAAGATGATACTCAACCACAGAATGACTTTAATCGTTAATTCGAGTGAAATATAAAGCGGCCTATGAGCCGCTTTAATTTTGTGACTGCTGCAAGCTAAAAAACTTACCTAAAACAAAAAATGTCTAAAAAATTATTCGCCTAATAAATCTTGTTGAACTTGCATCGCAGCCAATGCATTTCGTACCGGTGAAAAACTGCGTCGATGCTCCGCAATTACCCCATGCGCTGCAATTGCTTCAAAATGCGCTTTGGTTGGGTAGCCTTTATGCTTGGCAAACCCAAATTGTGGGTATTTTTGATCAAGCTCAATCATCTGATGATCACGCGTGACTTTAGCCAAAATACTTGCAGCTGAAATTTCAGCATGTAAAGCATCCCCCCCCACGACTGCTTCACAACTCATTGTTAAACCTTGTACTAATTTATTACCGTCAATCAGTACATGCTCAGGTTGAATGTTTAAAGCTTCAATTGCGCGTTTCATCGCAAGTAATGATGCCTGCAAAATATTAAGTTCATCAATTTCTTGCGCAGAACTTTCGGCAATTGCCCAAGCCAATGCCTTTTCTTGAATTTCTACAAATAACTTTTCACGCTTTTTCTCTGTGAGCTTTTTTGAGTCATTTAAGCCTTCGATCGGACGATTGGGATCTAAAATAACGGCGGCAGCCACCACAGACCCTACCAATGGACCACGCCCTGCCTCATCTGTACCTGCAATTAACATGTGTATTCCTTAAAAATAAAAACGACCCAAAATGTAAACATCATGGATCGTCGATTTATCCAAAAAATGGATTAGTTTTTCAGTGTATCAACCACACAGGCATTTAAAGTAGAAGTTACAACTTTAGTAATTAATGTCGCTTGGGTGGTTTTATCCATCGCAGCTACGATTAAATCAGTTGGTGTTACACTGGTTGTCGCTTTTTCGCCAACACATGAACACACTTCTGTTTGAAGTTCAGTTTTTTGAGTTTCAGTCAGAAGTTTAGAACCCGTTTTCCAATAGGTATTGTTGTTTAATTCAGTAACGCATTTCGCTTGAACACCGACTTTAATCGCCATCATTGCCAAATTATTGGTCGTATTCGCTGCTGTTCCTTGCGTTGTGCCTGTTGCTGCACAACCCGTTAAAGCAAGGAGCATAGGTACAACGACAGCAATTAATTTTTTCACAGAATTTTTCCTTTTGAATGAATAAGTCACATTGGGTGCTATTGTGCCTAAAGTGTTTTGGTTAAGACATCATTAAATGTGTTTTCTGAATGGCAAGCGTGCAAACGATCTACCATCAAATTAAAGATAGACTCATTTTTTAGCCGCTAGTAAACAGCCTTTTAGACTATTTAGCATTGCTTGGCGCACGACTTGATTCTTCACTTCATCATTGATGGTCGCTTGCAATAAAGTTTTTGCAGGCACATTTTCCAAAGCATGTTCACCAATACAGCCGCATACTTCATTTTGCAGTTTGAGCTTATTGGTATCCTGCATAAAATAAGTCGAGGCTTTCCAAAGTTTTGAGTCTTTGAGTTCTGCCGCACACTGGTATTCAATCACTGGCTTAAGGACTTTTTGAGTCATGCTCATTTGTGCAGATGCAGTCATTGAACACAGTAAAGCCATCCCAAACACAACATATTTCATTGACGTCTTAACCTTTAGGCATAAAAAAGCAGAGTAAACTCTGCTGATATAAGAACGGTATTTTACACCCAATTTTGAATTTTCTGGATCCATTTTTGTTTGGTTTGATCGGAAATAAAAGAAGCTTCAAAAGAATTGATCGCCAATTGTTTAAGCTCTTGTTCAGTTAAATCTAAGGCATCAGCAATCGCAATAAAGTTATCATTCATATAACCACCAAAATAAGAGGGATCATCAGAATTGACCGTGACATGCACACCTTGCTGCAATAATCGACGAATATTGTGCTGTTGCATATCATCGACCACACACAATTTTAGATTACTCAAAGGACAGACAGTTAGCGGCATTTTCTCTTGAATAAGGCGCTGCAACAGTTGTGGGTCTTCTTCTGAACGTACGCCATGATCAACACGATTCACTTTGAGTAAATCTAATGCTTCCCAAACATATTCCGCAGGACCTTCTTCGCCCGCATGTGCAACCACTAAAAAGCCTTCATCACGTGCTTTGGCAAAGACACGCTCAAATTTAGAAGGTGGATGACCCATTTCACTTGAATCTAAACCGACCGCAATGATTTGGTCTTTATACGCTAACGCTTGTTCCAAAGTTTCAAATGCCGCTTCTTCACTTAAATGGCGCAAGAAACACATAATTAAGTGTGATGTAATGCCCCATTTTTGCTCAGCATCACGACAAGCGCGGGTTAAACCTTGAATTACTACATCAAATGCAATACCACGATCAGTATGCGTTTGCGGGTCAAAGAACATCTCGGTGTGCACCACATGATCTTCAGCACATTTTTCAAAATACGCCATCGCAAGATCATAAAAATCTTGTTCATGAATCAAGACATTGGCACCTGCATAATAGATATCTAAGAAAGACTGTAAATTATGAAAGTTATACGCCTGTCTCACTTCTTCAACCGATGTATAAGGGATCTCAATGGCATTACGTTGCGCAATGGCAAACATCAATTCAGGCTCAAAGGTCCCTTCAATATGCACATGTAACTCAGCCTTTGGTAATGCTTTAATCAATTCAAGATGACGCATTGATAATCCTTATACAAAATCAAATGATAAAAAAAAGGTGCAAACTGAGTTTACACCCTTTTAAAAACTGAAGAAAACCTAGCCACCAAAGTAGGCAAATTTAATCGTCCAAAGCACAGCAACAATCCAGACCATATAAGGTACAGTTTTCGCTTTGCCAGTGAGCAATTTAATTAGTGCATAGCTAATGAAGCCCATCGCAATACCATCTGCAATTGAATAGGCAAATGGCATAAAGATAATGGTTAAGAAGGCAGGAACAGCTTCTGTAATATCATCCCAAGCAATATGTACAATGCCTTGAATCATCAGTACACCGACAAACAGCAAAGCAGGTGCAGTTGCAAAACCTGGAACCGATTGCGCCAATGGTGCTAAGAACAAGCACAAGAGGAACATAATACCCACAACGACAGCGGTTAAGCCTGTACGACCACCGGCAGCTACACCCGCAGATGATTCGATATATGGTGTAGTCGAAGACGTACCCAATGCAGCACCTGCCACAATTGCAGATGAATCCGCAAATAATGCTTTCTTCAAGCGCGGTAATTTACCATCTTTAAGCAGTCCAGCACGGTGTGAAACACCCACCAAGGTACCAGTTGAGTCGAACAAATCGACCAAGAAGAAGACAAAGATTACACCGATCAAACTTGCACTAAACAAGCCTTCAAAGTCCATTTGCATGAACGTAGGCGCAAGTGATGGAATTTGACCAATCACACCTTTAAATTCGTTATAGCCGAGTACTGTTGAAATTGCAGTAATCGCTAAAATACTGATGATGATTGCACCGCGAATTTTAAATTGATGCATCACAACAACAAGCAGGAAGCCTAATAACGCAAGCAATACAGTCGGCTGCTTTAAATCACCTAAGCCAACCAAAGTTGCTGGATTGTCCACAATAATGCCGGCATTTTTTAATGCAACCAATGCGAGGAACAAACCAATACCACCACCAATCGCAAATTTAAGCGACATCGGGATAGCATTTACAATAGCTTCACGCACCTTGAACATGCTGATGGCAACGAATACCAAACCAGACACAAACACAGCCGCTAAAGCAGTTTGCCAAGGCACGCCCATTCCCATACAAACCGAATAGGTAAAGTAAGCATTTAAGCCCATACCGGGCGCAAGCGCGATAGGATAGTTTGCTACAATCCCCATCACTAAACAGCCAATTGCGGCTGCAAGACAGGTTGCAACAAAGACAGCCCCATGATCCATGCCTGTTTCTGACAAAATCATTGGATTGACAATAATGATGTAACACATTGTTAAGAATGTTGTTACACCTGCTAGCACTTCTGTACGAAAACTAGTCTTATTTTCACTCAGTTTGAACATACGTTCAAACAAGCTTTCAGAAGATGGATTAGGAGTCGTCATGACCTATCCCCTATTGAGTAAACTGTATGCGTTAAGCATTCCGTAAATATCGTGATATTTTCAAAAATATCAATTATCTATGAATCTATTAGCAACGAATATGCCAGTATTGCTATTCGACCGGTCAAAAAATTTTCCAGTACACCTTAACAATAAATGCAGTTAATAAACTGAAAATTACCAACAAAAAAGCTGCATAACACTTATGCAGCTTAAATAGTGGATTAGAATCAATCACTTAGACAAGTAAGTAACAGATCCAATATTAGATTTTACAAATTATAACACATTGATTTTTGAATGCTTCCAAAAATTTAACTTTAATTGGTCATGACAATGAATACGCTAAAACGCGCAAAAGTAAGACATAGCTTGTTTAAATATATAGGAATAATTTAACGAACCCAGTGCGTGTTTGCCTCAATACGATGCAAAGATGAATTGGCATCACTGACAACACGTTCAATTTCTTGTTGGCGTTCTGATTCGCTCTGCTTATAGACAAAAAATCCGAGTAGTACAATCGCTATCACAAGTGCAGGAACAACAAATAACTTCATGTCCATAGGCATTACTTCAATATTATTTATTTTATGCTAACAAAAAAACACCTATTAGTGTGACTTGGTATACATTTACACTTATTTTTTGTAAACCCTATGCTGTAAATATCTATTTTTTCAATATACAAGATTTCGTGAATTACTCTTATCATTTTACTGAATACAAAAAATTAATAAGGGCATGTAAAAATACGCCCCTATGAATATCAATGCGTTACTTTGACTATTCATCAAAATCGAACCTTAAACTTCATTTTTTTATTTTATTTGAAAAGAGATCAAGCCCACATCATCCTACAGCGTTAATGCATTTTTCTTCTAATTCCTTTTACAAAATTGACATAAATCATTTCAAATTAAGCTGAAGAATCGTGAAAATTTCACATCAAATCAGATCCCTTTTATTAACAAAGAGATAATTTCTCCTCATATTTAAACGCAATAAACCAGCATTCATGAACACATAAATGCTGGCTTGCGAATGGCTTACGCGATGCTTTTCTCATCACGCTTAAATACAAGCTCACCTGTTAATGAACTTTGTGCATCAAAATAATATCCATCAGTATTAAAAGCTTTTAAATCATCTATGCTGAAGATTTCATTTTCAATGATAAAGCGCGCCATAAGTCCACGTGCTTTTTTGGCATAAAAACTAATAATTTTATATTTGCCATTTTTTTGATCAAGGAACACAGGCTTAATGATTTGGGCTTGCAGTTTCGATTCTTTAACGGCTTTATAGTATTCATCCGATGCAATATTCACCAAAAGCTCACTTTCTGCTGCGGCTAAATCTTGGTTAATTAAATCCGTAATGGTATTGCCCCAAAAATCATATAAATTATGACCGCGTGAATTTGCCAATTTGGTGCCCATTTCTAAACGATACGGCATCATTAAATCGAGTGGGCGTAATACACCATATAAACCCGATAACATACGTAAATGCTTTTGTGCATACGGAATGTGTTGGTCATTCAACGTATATGCATCGAGTCCTGTATATACGTCACCTTTAAATGCAAAAATCGCTTGACGTGCATTCGCCAAATCAAATTCAGACTGCCAATCTCTAAAACGTGCCACATTCAGGTTGGCAATTTTTTCACTGACACTCATTAAACTTGCAATTTCAGTGGCTGATAATTTTTGTGCAACCTGAATCAGTTGCTCCGAATGATCGAGTAATCTCGCCTGTGTAAATTGATCTGTGGGCAAAGTTGTTTCGTAATCCAACGTTTTTGCAGGAGAAATTAAAGCGAGCATAGTCAACCTGAGTAAAATTTATGTAAAAGAACTATAGCAGTTGAGGTTTTTCTTTGCCAATTTGTGTTTTTAATAAACATTATCTGTAAAATATCGACCCTCTCCCCTTTATTCTCTCTTTAGCTATGTCTGAGCCCATATTTATCCAAGGACTTGTTGGTCAAATTGAAGTTTTTGTTGATTATCCTCAAGGTGATGTAAAAGGATTTGCTGTTGTTTGTCACCCTCATCCTTTGCAAGGGGGCACACCGCACCATAAAGTTCCCGCTTTATTGGCACAAATGTTCTTAGAACGTGGTTATATGGTCTACCGCCCAAGCTTCCGTGGTTCAGGTCAAAGTGAGGGCGTGCATGATGAAGGCTTTGGCGAAACAGAAGATGTCCTTGATGTGATTAAATTTGCGCGCCAATCCCATCCGCATTTACCTTTCTATGCTGGTGGATTTAGCTTTGGTGCACATGTCATGGCAAAAGCTTTTGATAGTTTAGCTGTCGAAATTCGACCAAAACAAATGATTTTATGTGGTCTGCCAACAGCAACAGTTGCGGGTTTACGACACTATCAAACCCCAGCCCTTCAAGGCGATATCATGTTCTTACATGGTGAGGCAGATGAAATTACATTGTTGTCTGATTTGATTACATGGGCGAAACCGCAGCGTCATATCTTAACCATTCTGCCGGGTGCAAATCATTTCTTTACCGGTTACTTAAAACAAATGCGCTTAGCGATTAGCCGATTCTTAGTCAGTTAATCCTATATATGAACCTATAAAAAAGCTCATCTATGGATGAGCTTTTTTTAAACTCATACCGTTTTCCACTCAAAATCGCTAAATAACTCATCTTCTTTTAGTGTATTTTCAACCGCTTGAGCCAACTGATTTAAAAGACTTTGCTCTGTAATACGATCTAACCAATCTTGTTCTTCTTCAGGATACGATGAAATCTCGCAAATTAAATGCCCCTGTTCATCACGTGTTTCACAACGAATAGAGAGTGGCAAGGTATACTCTTCTACACTAATCGCGATATGTGCGCCACTTTGTGGAAGGGTCTTAAAACCATATTTGGCTAAATCATGTGCCAATAAATTTGTAACATAATCTTGGGTTTGCTTCTCGGCTTGAATATTGTTTTGATTATCATTATTCACCATGAATTTTAATTTTCTCATTCTCGATCCCTCCACTTTTTATATTAACCGCGCGTATAAAGTACTATAAACAAAACAGCCAAGCAAAAGCTTGGCTGTTTGTTGTCTTTTTACAATTATTCAGTCACTTGAATATCAAGGCCAGCACGTGCGGTCAGCTCTGTAAAGGTTGGGAAACTGGTTGCCACTGTTTCAGTACCAACAATGCGAATTTCTTCAGAATTACGTAAACCTGCAATTGAGAAACTCATAGCAATACGGTGGTCGTGATGCGATTCAATTTCACCACCAGTAAAGATTGGACCCCACTCACCTGCTTTGCCTTTACCTTCAATAATGATGCCATCATCGGTTGGCGTGCAGTCGATGCCCATGGTTTTTAGACCATCGGCCATTACTTGAATACGGTCAGATTCTTTCACTCGAAGTTCTGCCGCACCAGTTAAAATCGTTTGACCTTCTGCACATGCAGCTGCAATAAATAAAGCTGGGAATTCATCAATCGCAAGCGGCACTTGATCTTCAGGCATATGAATACCTTTGAGCGTACGTGAACCTTTAATGCGAATATCAGCAATCGGTTCGCCACCTGCAATACGTTCATTTTTAACAGTCAAGTCAGCGCCCATCTGTTTTAAAATCTCAATCACACCTGTGCGCGTTGGATTGATGCCCACCGCTTCTAAGGTAACATCTGCATTTTCAGTGATTGCTGCTGCAACCATAAAGAATGCTGCAGAAGAAATATCAGAAGGCACTTGAATATTAGTACCGACTAACTTACCACCGCCGTGCAATGAGATTCGATTACCTTCTGTTTTCACCTCATAACCAAATGCACGCAGCATGCGTTCAGAGTGATCACGTGTAGGCTCAGGCTCAGTCACCACGGTTTCACCTTCAGCCCACAGACCTGCCAGTAAAATCCCTGATTTCACTTGGGCAGATGCCATCGGTAGATCGTAATGAATTCCTTTAAGTTGGGCATTCCCAGTAATGGAGACTGGAGGTGTACCACGTTCGCCCGTAGTTTGGATTTGCGCACCCATGTCACGCAGTGGTTTGGCAATACGCTCCATTGGACGTTTAGACAGTGACGCATCACCTGTCATCACAGAATCAAATTTTTGCGCAGACAACATGCCTGACAACAAACGCATTGATGTACCTGAATTACCCATGTACAGCGCAGTTTTTGGCGCTTTAAGACCATGCATGCCCACACCATGAATGGTCACTTCACCATTTTTGGGTCCTTCAATGCTCACGCCCATATCACGGAAGGCTTGTAAGGTTGCTAAAGCATCTTCACCTTCAAGAAAACCGGTGACATGCGTTGTACCTTCCGCAATTGCACCAAACATGATTGAGCGATGTGACACAGATTTATCACCCGGTACAGTAAACTTACCTTGGAAATTCTTAGCACCCGGTAAAATCGTAAATTGCTGAGTCACTTTGTTTTTCTCCATCAACGGTTTCTTCGCCAACATATGATTAAAATGCTGACGCGCGGCTTGCGCATGTCCTAACAAGCCCATTAAAGCTTGTGAATCTTCATTTTCAATCAGTTTACGAATAACAGCCAATTGCTGTTCAAATCCATCTACTGCATTGAGTATCGCTTTTTTATTGGCAAAAAAGATGTCATGCCACATTTGTGGATCACTGGCAGCAATGCGAGAAAAGTCTCGGAAGCCACCTGCGGCATAACGAAATATATCGAGGTTATCTTCTCGGTTTGCCAGTTGCTCGACTAAGTTAAACGCCATCAAGTGCGGAAGATGACTGGTATGTGCAAGCACTTCATCATGCTTATCGACATCCATACAAATCACTTCCGCTTTAGCGGCTTGCCACAGTTGAATCAGTTTTTCGACTGCCCAATCGGCACTGGTTGCGAGCGGTGTCAAAATAACTTTGTGATTGGCAAATAAATCGACTTTTCCTGCATGCACACCTGTCAGTTCAGCACCTGCAATCGGATGACCCGGCACAAAACCCGCAGGTAAGACATCACCAAAGACTGTTTTCGCAGCAGCAACGACATTACCTTTGGTACTTCCTACATCCGTAATGATTACATTTTCAGCCAAATAGGGTTGAATTTGTGCCAAGACTTTCTGCGTCGCTTGCACCGGTAATGCCAATACGATCAAGTCTGCACCTTGCACAGCATCAATCGGACTTGGGTAACCTTCCGAAATTAATCCCAAGGCTTTGGCATCATCCAAGGTTTTTTGCGAACGTGTGGATGCAACAATCTTAACTGCCAAATTTTCAGCAATGATGACACGAGCCAAACTCGAACCAATCAGTCCAAGTCCAATAAAAGCAACTTTTTCAAACAGTGGCGCTAACATTTTTTAAGCTTCTGCCTCTACAGCTTGTGTTGCTAAATTTAAGACTTTGCCGAGTGCCGTTAAGAATTTTGCATTTTCAGCTTCAGTACCAATGGATACACGTAGATGGTTGGCAATACCGACAGGACGCACAATAACCCCTTCTTTGAGTAAGGCATTGAACGTTTGCGCAGGATCGGCTTGAACATCTACCAAGATGAAGTTGGCACGTGACGGCACATAATTCAAACCTAAAGCTTTAAAGCCTGCTTCAAGTTGTGCCATACCCGCTTTATTCACTTCACGCGACTTTTCGATAAATGCTTCATCTTTGAGCGCGGCAACAGCAGCAACCATCGCTAAATGATTAACGTTAAATGGCTGACGAATACGATTTAAAAAATCAGTGACTTCAACCGAAGCCAAGGCGAAACCAACACGTAGTGCCGCCAAACCATAACATTTAGACAGCGTACGGCTCACAATCAAGTTTGGATATTGGCTTAAGAATTTCAAGCTATTGAAGTTTTCAGGGAAATATTCCACATAAGCTTCATCAAGTACCACGATGACATTCGCTGGCACTTTTTGCATGAAGACTTCAAATTCAGCTTCTTCAAACCATGTACCAGTTGGATTGTTCGGGTTAGCAATAAAAATAAGCTTGGTATTGTCTTGTACTGCTTCTACCATTGCATCTAGGTCATGTGAAAAACCTTTTGCAGGCACTTCAATCGCTTGAGCATCAATGGCTTGAGTCACCAATGCATATACCGCAAACGCATGTTGGCTATACACCACAGAGTCATTCGAAGATACAAATGCACGGGCAAACATTTCAAGTAAATCGTTTGAGCCATTCCCTAATGTGATTTGATCATGATTAAAACCAAATTGGGTTTTAATTTGATCTTTTAAAATAAAGCCACCACCATCGGGATAACGACCAATCTCAGAAATTTCTGCTGCAACTGCAGCTTTCACTTGATCTGAACAACCTAATGGATTTTCATTGGAAGCAAGCTTCACAATATCGGTAATACCGAGCTCACGTTCAAGTTCACTCATCGGTTTACCCGGTTGGTAAGGCTTTAAGTTAGAAATACCTTCATTGGCTGGCACAAACGACATTTTATAGTTCCGATTTAACGTGTAAAACAGTGATCGGCACCCTCGTACCGATCACGAATGGCTGACTTAAAGCACAGCCGCAGGATATGAACCCAATACGCGAATTTCTTTTACGAGTGGGCGAATCTCTTCAATGGCCGCTTTGACGCGATCTTGTTCAACATGACCTTCTAAATCAATAAAAAAGACATAAGCCCATTTTTCAGGAAGTGCCGGACGTGTTTCAATACTGGTCAAACTAATATTATGTTTGGCGAACGGTGCCAAAATTTCTAACAATGCACCCGCACGGTCATGTGCCGAAATTAATAACGACGTTTTATCATTACCACTTTGTGGCACTTTCTCACGACCAATCACCAAGAAACGTGTGGTGTTTTCAGGATTATCTTCGATGTTGCTGTGCATGATCTCAAGATCATAAATGCTTGCTGCAATTTCTGAGGCAATCGCAGCCGAATGCCATTCGTTGACAATACGGCGTGCTGCTTCTGCATTTGAGCTTAATGCGACACGTTCTACACCTGGATAATGTGCATCTAACCATTTTCGACATTGCGCCAAGGTTTGTTGATGGGCATAAATTTGTTTAATACTGTCTTTACGGGTGTTGTCAGATACAAGGAATTGATGATGAATCGGTAATTCGACTTCACCAATCACATTTAAGTGTGACGATTTAAAACAATCTAAAGTATGATTCACCACGCCTTCAGAGGAATTTTCAACAGGCACTAAGCCATAATGTGCACTACCCGCTTCAACTTCACGGAAGACTTCATCAATTGTTGGTAAAGGACGTACAACCGCATCGTGACCAAACTGTTTAAGAACCGCAGAATGGGTATATGTGCCCACAGGACCTAAAAATGCAATACTTTGCGGTGCCTCTAATGCCAAACATGCAGACATAATTTCGCGGAATAAACGCGCCATAGTGGTGTCTGAAATGGGTCCTTCATTGCGTTGCATAACATTGCGTAAAACTTGTGCCTCACGCTCAGGACGGTAAAACAGTGGATTCTCTTCGGCAGCAAATTTCGCTTTTGCGACAGCTTCAGCTAAACGTGCACGTCGATTAATGAGTTGTTGAATTTGCTGATCAACAGAATCGATATCTTCACGAATTTTAGCCAAATCTAGAGAAGTCTTAGTGTTTTGATCGTCGGTGATCATTGTTATGTCGCCCTTCATAAATCTTGTCTGTTTCAGTATAACAATAGTGAGTTGGCAAATGTTACGCAATACGGCATTGGTCGACTCTATCTGTAAAATAGTGTCATGATTTTTTACATCTCAACCCATGACGCAATGTGTTGTAACATTTTCCTGTGGTATTTCTACCCCGATACATTATCAAATTGTATCGCAAGTACTTCATCTTAACTGATTTTAGCTTAGATGATTTATCATTATTTCTTAATCTTGATAAAGGTTTTAAGCATAAGAATAATAGTATAAAAATTAATCTATCTTATTTATTCAATAAATCGCTAATGTCATACTTTTCACGTTCTTAAACAGCCACTAGGCATTTTTTAAGGTAGAGAAAATACATGCGATATGTATAAGTTAACAATCTATACACAACTCAAAAAATTCAAAACGTTAGCTTAGCTTTAAACGCTAAGTGAGTCATGGTTATGCCTAAACGTATTGCTGTATTGGTTACCTCTAATTATCAAGATCATGAATATTCTGAGCCTGTAGAAGCTTTCCGTGCAGCACGGCATAGTATCTGCAATATTGAATATACTGCGGGCAAAGTGGTACATGGTGCTAAATATCGTTCTGCCGTGACAATTGACCGTAATATTGGACAGGTCAGCATTGACGACTTTGATGCTTTACTCATTCCGGGTGGTGAATCTCCTCTTCATTTTTCCCAAGACAGTACCACCTTGAAATTCATCCAAGCTTTTAATCAAGCCAATAAAACCATTTTTAGCCTTGATGATGCGTCATTATTGTTGGGTGCAGCAGATGTCTTGAATAATCGTATGATTACCAGTATTCGAGCACATCACCAACAGCTGACAGATATGGGCGCTAAATATTATGATGCTGAATTAGTGAATGATAATAATCAAATTATCTCTTCGCGTGCACCTGCCGATTTGAAAGTGTTTATTCATGAATGCTTGCAAGCCTTACGTAGCTAATTCACAGCCGTAAAAAAAGAGCCTGAAACAGACTCTCTTTTATGATAAAACCTTTAGCGACCTAATAGACTACGCGCGACAATTTCTTTCATAATTTCATTGGTACCGCCATAAATACGCTGAATACGCGCATCGACAAAGAAACGTGATATTGGATATTCTGTCATATAGCCATAACCACCAAACAGTTGTAATAATTGATCAGCAACCTTCATTTGCATATCTGTTGAGAAACTTTTTAAAGCTGCTGCCGTTTCCACATCCAATTTACCTTGCATATAAAGCTCAAGATTTTGGTTATAGAATGCCGCAGTCGCGAGTTCATCAATCTTCGCTTGTGCTAAAACAAAACGGGTATTTTGGAAATGACCAATGGCTTGACCAAAAGCCTGACGCTCTTTTACATAAGCCGTAGTGACATCAATTGAACCACGAATTGCACCGAGTGCAGTTGCAGCAATGGCAGTACGTTCACGTGGTAACTCTTGCATGAGGTAAGCAAAACCTTGTCCTGCTTGACCTAAAAGCTGATCCTTAGGCACTTTGACATTATCAAAGAATAGCTCAGAGGTATCTTGTGAATGCAATCCAATTTTGTCGAGATTGGTGCCTTTCTTAAAGCCTTCAAGCTGTGTGTCCACCAACATTAAGGACACACCTTTGGCACGTGCTTGTGGATCTGTTTTCACCGCCAGAACCACTAAGTCTGCATGCTGACCATTGGAAATAAAGGTTTTTGAACCATTTAAAACATAATGATCGTCTTGCAAAATGGCACTAGTACGCATGGCTTGTAAGTCAGACCCAGCGCCCGGCTCAGTCATCCCAATCGCACCAACCACTTCACCGCTGACCATTTTCGGTAGCCAATATTGTTTTTGCGCTTCAGAACCAATATGCAAAATATACGGTGCAGCAATATCCGAATGACACGATAAACCAGTAGAAATTGCGCTATAACCTGCACGAGCCGATTCTTCTACTAACATTAATGAATAATGAGTCGGTACGCCATAACCACCATATTCTTCAGGGACATCCACACATAAGAAGCCATTTTCACCCAGTGCCGACCATAGTGAACGTGGCACCATGCCTTCGCGTTCCCACTGTTCATAATGCGGAGCAACCTGTTCAGCGAGGAAACGCTTAAAGTTATCTTTGAATAATTCTAAATCAGCATCATATGCAAGCATGTATTATGTCCTTGACCTGTTTGTTGTTATGTCCTATTCACAGGCTAACGAGTTTTGCTTGAACTGTCATGTACTCAAATTGATTTTTTTGCTAACCCTGAAGTCAATAAAAAAGGAAGCCGAAGCTTCCTTTGATTAAAATTGAGTGACTTAAATCGAAAATTAAACTTTTTCTTCCATTAAGCGGTCAATTTCATCTGGATTTGATAATGCATAATCCAATTTTTGTGTATCTAATTGACCGACCCATTTTGCGACAACCAAAGTTGCCAATGAGTTACCAATTAAATTGGTCAAAGCACGTGCTTCAGACATGAAACGGTCAATACCAAGAATCAATGCAAGACCCGCAACAGGAATATGTCCAACAGCCGACAATGTCGCTGCCATTACAATAAAGCCTGAACCTGTTACACCCGCAGCGCCTTTAGATGAAATCAAAAGTACGAGCAACAATGTGATCTGATGAGAAATATCAAGCTGCGTATTGGTCGCTTGTGCAATAAAGATTGCAGCCATGGTCAAGTAAATTGACGTACCATCCAAGTTAAATGAATAACCTGTCGGAATAACAAGACCGACTACTGATTTCTCTGCACCCGCAATCTCAAGTTTCTTGAGCATACGCGGCAATACTGATTCTGAAGATGATGTACCGAGTACAATCAATAATTCTTCACGAATTAAACGAATCATTTTGAAAATACTGAAGCCGGCAATACGTGCGATTGAGCCCAATATGATGAAAATGAACAGTAAACAAGTGATATAGAAGCAGATGATCAATTGACCCAATTGAGCAAGTGAACTAATACCATATTTACCAATCGTGAATGCCATGGCACCAAATGCACCAAGTGGAGCCAGTTTCATGATCATATTCACAATGTTAAAGAACACATGTGAAATTTGTTCAACGAATTTTAAAACTGGTTTGCCTTTTTCACCCAATTGATGAAGCGCAAAGCCGAATAGAATTGCAAATAACAAGACCTGAAGAATTTCACCTTCAGCAAATGCACCGACAACCGTATTCGGAATGATATTCATAAAGAAATCAAGCGTCGATTGTGATGCACCAGATTCAACGTATTTTGAAATACTGCCTGCATCAAGCGTTGCTGCATCGACGTTCATGCCTACACCAGGCTTTGCAATATTGATCACGAGTAGACCAATCATCAAAGCAATGGTAGATACAATTTCGAAATACAGTAAAGCGATACCACCTGTCTTACCGACAGATTTCATGCTTTCCATACCCGCAATACCACTCACGACAGTACAGAAAATCACAGGTGCGATGATCATTTTAATTAAACGAATAAAACCATCACCTAAAGGTTTAAGTTGTTCACCTAAACCCGGAACATATTGTTCAGCACCATTGATGATTTGCGTACCGCTTGGTGAGAAGTGACCCACGAGGATACCGGCAATAATGGCAACAATCACTTGAAAATAAAGCGACTTATAAATTGGTTTTTTAGCCATGACATTACTTCACGATATACTTCTAACAAAAGAAGTAATATTCAGTTTTTGTCTATTTAAAAAATAAACAGCTTAAAGCTCACTTGTCGCAGACAAAAGAGCGCCTATGTATCGAGAGAAATCTGATACTAAAAAAATCTATTGTGTATTTGTGATTAAAAATCACAATTGTGCTGACTTAGAAAAGTTCACACAATGATCAGGAGATGAAGCAAATACAAAACTTAGCAGAAATTTTACCTGTTTTTTTAGGCTGTGTTTCACCCTAAATGTTAATTTTGACTAATAAATACCCAAGATGTATTAGACTATAGTCTAATAAAAGCCGATTTTGGCATGAAAATAATAATCCTACGAAATACCATTATCAACGTAAAATATATCCATACTTAAAGAACCCATTGATGCTTTAAAATGACCACCAAACGAAATATTTATAAAGATGCTGAACATCCTTTTGCCCAATTTGTCCGTATTGTCGGTAAAGGTAAAAATGGTGCGCGCTCACTCAGTTTCGATGAAGCCTATCAAGCATTCAGTATGATTTTGAAGGATGAAGTGCTTGAGGTACAACTCGGGGCATTCCTAATGTTATTACGGGTCAAAGAAGAATCTGTTGATGAAATTGCGGGTTTTGTACAAGCCACGCGTGATCAACTCAACTTCAAAACAATAGATGTCGATTTAGATTGGCCTTCTTATGCGGGTAAACGTAAGCATTATCCTTGGTTTATTTTAGCGGCACTGACTTTAGCGAAAAATGGTCATCGCATTGTGATGCATGGTGCATCGGGTCATACCTTGAATCGTGTGTACACTGAGCAAGTGATCGAATACTTAGGCTATTCAATCGCACGGAATGATCAAGATGTGGAACATCAGCTTGAGCAGCATCATTTCGCTTATATTCCCTTAGATGTCATTTCACCAATTTTGGCAGATTTGATTGCGCTGCGGAATGTCATGGGTCTACGCTCGCCTATTCACACTCTTGCGCGTTTAATCAATCCGTTTAATGCCAAAGCCACCTTACAGGCAATTTTCCATCCGGCTTATCGTGGTTCGCATCAACAAGCTGCATTTAAGTTAGGCTATCAAAATAGTGCAGTGATTAAAGGTGAAGGCGGTGAGTTTGAACGTAATCCTGATGCGAAAACTTTAATTTGCGGGATTCATGAGGGTGAACTGTATGAACATGAACTGCCTAAATTGACCGAGAACCGCAGTCCCATTGAAGAAGAATTGAATTTAAGTGTCTTTAAAGCGGTATGGGATGGGCAACAACATCATGACTATGGCGAAACGGCTGTCATCGAAACGATGGGGATTGCCTTGTATACCATGGGCAAGGCAGAAAATTTTGAAGTAGCGATGAGTAATGCGCGTGAGATGTGGAATAAGCGTCATTTGGCATAAACTCAGTATTTGAAACATAAAAAAGGATCCGACAGGATCCTTTTTTACGCATATACAATTTAAACGAAACGAATGGGTTTAAATTCTGGTTCTTCTACATGAGAGTCACAATGTTCGTCTTCTTCTTTCGTACCGCGGTCAATAAAACCACTACGCTCAGTTTCAGGTAAATGTTTAATTTCCCATGCATACACGGCTTGCATACAGGTATGACGTTGCTCTTCAGTTAAGACCACGCCATTTGGCCATTTACCAATTTCAATGGCAGTACGTAAGCGATCTACAATCTCAGGATTGAGCACCGCAAGCATTTGTTCAATATTCATCATTTAATCCTGATTAAAATAGTCAAAATCTTGGTTCCAACCGAGTTTGGTACGACATGCCATATAGAAGTCATACCCTGGCGGATGCAATAAATGCAATTTAAATGGATGCTTACGAATATGAATACTGTCACCCACATTCAAAGCAACGCTGTTTTGTCCATCCGCGCTGACCATCGGTAGCACGCGATTTTCACGAATCATGAGTTTAATTTCGCTTTGCCCCCCCACCACAATCGGTCGTGATGACAAGGTATGCGGATGCATCGGCACTAAAGCAATCGCATCCATACTTGGATGCAAGATAGGACCACCACCAGACAATGCATAAGCAGTTGAACCCGTCGGCGTTGAAATGATTAAGCCGTCACTGTGTTGACGATATACATATTGACCATCAATGTTCAGCTCAAAATCAATCATATGTACCGAACGACCAGAATGCAGAACCACATCATTAAGTGCAATCGCATCGTAGATCGTTTCACCTTTTGAACGGATTTCCATTTCAAGTAAAAAACGGCGTTCAAGTTGGAACTCACCTTTTAACACCTGATCGAGCTTAAAGATGACTTCTGTGGGTTTAATGTCCGTTAGAAAACCTAAACGACCTCGGTTGACCCCAATCACGGGAATATTATATTTCACCAAGGCACGTGCGGCATGTAATAAAGAGCCATCACCGCCGACCACAATCACCAAATCCACCACTTCACCGAGTAAGGCACGGCTTACTGTTTGTGTGTTTTGATAAGGCACCAATTGTGCTGTATCGGCATCAAATACAGGATGCAAACCTATACTTAACAGATGATCGTGAATAAGACACAAGGTTTCAACTACAGAGGATTTCTCGGGTCGTCCTATTAAACCAATATTTCGAAATGTCTTATGTGAAAATATCACCAGTCTCGTCGCTCCACTACGATTCAAGCTTATAATAGCATTAAGCCTAGGTTACTTGGCAATGCATAACACTGACTTCATGGTGATTGGCTGTCTCTTTTTTGCAATGGATTAAGTCCTTTTTTAGCGCTGTATTTCTGACTTTTTAGCGCATTTAAACGTTTAAATATTGCAAAAAAGCAAAAAGCTTCGCATGATTAGCACAATTTAAAAGGTTTTTATCATTATTTATGAAATCTGAACGTGGCTTAGGTTTTATTGCTTTAATTTTCTCAGTCTTAGTAATATCAGCATTCGTTGCTTTTAGTATCTACCTGATTAGATTAGACAATATTGTACGTGAAAAATTTGAAGGTCAACGTTGGGATATTCCTGCAAAAGTCTTTGCACGCCCGATGGATCTTTATATCAATGCACCTGTGAGCCAAACAGATTTCCAAGAAGAACTCAAACTCTTAGGTTATAACGCATCAGACAGTTATACCAAATCGGGCAGCTACGTCACCTCAGGCAGCACGATGTATGTGCATACTCGTGGTTTTGATTTTGGTGACCGTGTAGAGCCTGAACAGATCCTTAAAGTTAACTTTGGCGCGGATCAAATTACAGAACTCAGTGCTACAAAACCGTCAACCTCAGGTATTGCCCGCTTAGAACCGATGCTGATTGGCGGGATTTATCCGCAGCATAATGAAGACCGTGTTCTGATTAAACTCAATAAAGTGCCTAAACCGTTAATTGAAGCATTAATTGCGACGGAAGATCGTAACTTCTATCATCATCATGGGGTATCACCACGCGGGATTGCACGTGCCATCGTGAGTAATGTCACAGGTGGAAAACGTCAAGGTGGTTCAACGCTCACCCAACAATTGGTGAAAAACTTCTATTTATCGCCTGAACGCACCATTAAACGTAAAGCCAATGAAGCCTTTATGGCATTACTCATTGAGCTGCATTATGGCAAAGACGAAATTCTAGAAGCCTATTTAAATGAAGTAAATTTAGGTCAAAATGGTAACTATTCGATTAATGGTTACGGTTTAGCATCACAGTTTTATTTTGGTTTACCGCTACCTGAACTTAATATTGCACAGCAAGCCTATTTGGTCGGTCTAGTCCAAGGACCAACACTATATAATCCGTGGCGTAATCCTGAAGGGGCAAAAAAACGCCGTGATGTCGTATTACATAATATGCTTGTGATGGGTTTCTTAAGCCAAGCACAGTATGAGACCGAAACAGCACGTCCTCTCAATGTCATTACAAAACCAACATTGGGTCCTGCCCGCTTCCCTGACTTTTTAGACATTGTCCGTCGTCAGTTACGCACCGAATATCAAGAAGAAGATATGACCAATCAGGGTCTACGTATTTTTACAACGCTTGATCCTTTGGCACAAACTCGTATTCAAAGCAGCTTTAAATCCACAGTGGATGGTTTAACCAAAGCCAATCCAAAACGTTTAAAAGATTTGCAAGGTGCGGTGTTGGTCACCAATCCTGAAAATGGTGAATTGGTCGCAGCCTTAGGTTCAACACAAGACTTTACTGGATTTAACCGTGCCATTGATGCTAAGCGTCAAGTCGGCTCTTTGCTCAAACCCATTATTTATTTAAGTGCCATTGAATCTAATCGTTATACGCTTGCGAGTCCAATTCCTGATTCAGAAGTCAGTATTCAAAGTGATGGTAAAACGTGGACACCGAAGAATTATAGTGGTCGTGAACATGGCGTTGTGCCGATGTCTCAAGCGCTTGCACAGTCTTATAATTTGGCAACAGTGCGCTTAGCACAAGAATTTGGTTTGTCTACTTTTATAAATCAATTGAAAAAATTCGGCGTGACTTCGGATATTCCATCCTACCCATCGATTTATTTGGGTGCCGTTAATATGTCACCGATGGAAGTGATGAGTATTTACGGTAACTTCGCCTCAGGGGGTGTTAAGCATCCGACTACAGCCATTCGATCAGTGGTCGATTCAAATGGACGCTCACTTGATCGTTATAGCTTAAGTTTGCAATCTACGATTAACCCTTCTTCTGCTTATATTTTAAATAATGGCTTACAGCAAGTCATGACCTCAGGTACAGGTCAAGCTGCTTATAATACATTCCCAAGAAGTTTAGGCTTAGCAGGAAAATCGGGTACGACCAATGATACTCGTGACTCATGGTTTGCGGGCTATTCGGGCAATTATTTGACTGTGGTTTGGTTAGGCTTAGATGACAATAAAGTCACCGGTTTAACAGGCTCTTCAGGTGCGCTTCCCGTGTGGATCAACGTAATGAAAAACTTACGTCAAAAGCCTGTTGCCCTCACTCAACCGAATGATGTGCTATGGCAATGGATTGACCGTAGTACAGGACATCTTTCAGCGCAAGGTTGTGAAGGCGCGATGTATATTCCACTGACGCGCCATGCAATGCCTAATCAAGCGACAGCTTGTGGGATTACCGAACATGCACCCCAAAAACATACTGTTGATTCTGAAGAACCGAAAGATCCATTCAATGACAACAGTTCAAGTGGATATATCCAAGAAAGTGACAGTTCTTACGACAATAGTTCTTCTGGTGAAACTCGAATTTTATCGAGTGGAAGTTATTCTGAGTAATTGCCATATGAAACATTTATTTTGCTTTGGTGTAATTGTATTGGCATGTACGGGCTGTCAAAGTCCGACGCCTTCTGTGCCTGTGGCAGAAGTATTACCCGTGAAAACACCAGCAGGCATTCCAACACCTGATGGCATTGTCATTACACCGTATGACTATCCTGAGATTAAGCGTCAACAGGTCACGATACCTGAATAAAGAGTATGGTGACTGATCTACTCTGATGGCATTATTGAGACATCACCTATTCTTGCAATGCCATAAGCGCCATATTCTTGGACGATGGCAAGATTATTTTCATTCATATCCCCGAGAGCAAAGACGGGAATATCCACTCGTGAAGCAATGGATTTAAATTGCGCCCATTCCAATTTTGATCTTTCAGAATATGTTGTCGTATCGGATATAGTACAAAGCAATACGGCATCACAACCGATATCCACCGCATGTTGCACAGATTCAAAATTATAACAGGTAGCAAGATAACGTTTGCCTACGATTAACTCGCCTTTTTGTTTTGACATCAGTTGATGCGGTTCTAGATGCACTGATTTAATTTTGCCTTGCAACGCTAGATCCAAAGCCTGAAATAAAGAATCATTGATGATCAACTGATCTAAATGCTGTTGATCAATATTCTGTAGCAGTTGAACTTGATTTGAATCTGCATCAACACCCCAATACATCAATTGTTGATCTTTTAAAGTGAATAAGTCTGATAATTCCGCTGAAATTTTAATGTCTTTTTTCCAATACAAACGCTGAATCATAGCTATATTGGCTTTAGGAAATTTCAGATCCAAAAGTTGTGGGCGTGTATACCATGTCCACGGTTGTCGAATTTGATCTAATTGATTTATCGGTACATGCGCGAAAAATAAATGCAGATGAACAATCACATCCTCATATTCATGTCGAATAAAATCAAATGGATGCCAATCTATTATATCAATCCCAACTTCTTCAAAGACTTCACGTCGACATGCTTGCTTTGGTGTTTCACCCGCTTCAACCTTACCGCCCGGAAACTCATGTTTATTACCTTGATGCTGCTTTGCTTCGCGCCATCCAACAAGAATCTGCGTTTTAAAGTTTAAGATTGCAATCGCAACATGAATATTGGGCTTAGACATAAACTGATCATTTGAGAAATTTTGCTAAATTGTAAACGCAATCCGTTATTTTATACATTCTAAAAATCAGTCATTGACAGATCTATTCGATAATGATTATCATTTAAACCAATCCTAAAGCACACCACGGAGTCGATGGAATGAACGCACCTTTTAACTTATTTACCCGTAGTACAGAGCCGCATCATGCATTTCCAATGTTGCATTCAAATAACTTATTTGCACTCGGACGAGAAATTCGAATTATGCACGCAGGTGAGGAATATCGCTTACGCTTAACGCGTAATAATCGTTTAATTTTGACTAAATAAAAATCAAAAAAAACTAAAAAAATAAACGTGGTAAGTAGCAGTATGAATCAGCGCATACTGCTTTTTTTATTTCAGGATCGACCGTTTAAATTCAAGACGTACTTTAAGTCCCCCTAAAGGAGAGGATTCAATCAGTAAATCGGCCTGATGCAAGTCCATAATTTTTTTAACAATCGATAGCCCTAACCCTGAACCCTGTGTGTCCGTACCTAAGACACGATAAAAACGCTCTCCTAGCCGAGCAACGACATCAGCAGGCAGACCTTCTCCTGAATTTTCAATTTGTATAAAACAATGAGGATGATCAAACCCTGATTCAATCCGAATCTCACCATCTTCTGGGGTATATTTCAGTGCATTTTCAAGCAAATTACGCAAACAAATCAGTATAAAATCTTGATGTGCTTGAATCTCTATATGTTGAGAATATAACTGGACTTGGATATTTTTCTCTAAGAGTGCACTTTCATAGGGTGATAACGTCTTTTGAATTAAATCATCGATATTAAGCATTTCTGTTTGAATGGAATCGGTTGGATCTAAACGCGCCAAGAATAATAGGTTTTCAAGAATCGCTGTGCCACGTCTAACATCGGCTTGAATCACGGTTAAATCTGAACTTAAAGCTTCATTTTGCTGATATTTCCGCTTTAATAATTGCAAACGCAGTTGAATCGCTGAAAGTGGCGACCTCAACTCATGTGATGCATCTGCGGTAAAGCGCTGCTCAGATAAAATTGATTGCTCTACCCGTTTTAACATTAGATTTAACTGATCGACGATTGGTTGTAACTCTTGAATAGGCGGTTGTGGGTGATCAATGGGCGTTAAATCAAGTGCAGATTTTGATGAAATTGCCTGTGAAATATCTCTTAAAGGTTTTAACTGACGTTTAACCAAAATATATAAAATGACAAGCTGAATCAGCCACAGTAACAATAATACCAAGCTAAAACTGAGGATACTTTGCCAGACTTCTTCAAAACGAACATGCAGTGGCTGTACCACTTTGACATGAAGTTGCTCATTTTCAGCCGTGTAAATCCGTATAATCCGACCGTGGTCATAGTCAAAAGAATAACCTGACTTCGCGACATCTTGGGGATGAATATAGTGCTGACTTTGTGATGTTGTTAGAAGTTGATCATTCAAATAAAGTGCATATTCAATGTCGAATTCTTCACTTAAATCATCAATTTGATTGCCTTTGACTTGGTTGACATCCCCCAACAGAAATTCAGAGATTTCTTGCATAAATTCATCATGTAAATTCATGCTTTGGTAAATAGTAACGCCAATTAGGCAACACCAACCTAATAAACCAGCAAGAATAGAACTTAATAAAGCATTCTTAATCAGCTTATTTTGCAAAGAAATCGTTTTTAGAATCATTCAGGTGTAACCTTCGCCATACGATAACCTAGTCCACGCACGGTTTTGATCATTTCAGCACCAATCTTTTTACGCAATTGGTAAATAAAAACTTCAATCGCATTACTCTCGATTTCATCGCCCCATGCGTATAAAGATGCTTCCAGTTGTTCACGCGTGACAATATGTTCAGGCTTTTGCATGAGTTTATGTAAAATTTGAAATTCTTTAGCCGTTAAATTAACGGCTTGATCATCTTGCTTGAGGCTTTTGGCTTGTACATCTAACTGTAAATTTTGCCAAACCAACACGTCCGTCGCGGTCTGTTGATGCGATCGCAGTTGTGCACGAATACGGGCGGATAGCTCTTCTAAATTAAATGGTTTAACCAGATAATCATTCGCGCCTAAATCCAAACCTTGAATTCGATCTTGCAGCTGATCCCGTGCGGTGAGAAAAATAACTGGTGTGGTTTTTTGCCGTGACCTTAACGCCACTAAAATCTCATCACCCGATGCTTTTGGCAAACCACGATCAAGTAAAACACAATCATATTCATGCTGTTCGATGGCTAAAATGGCATGATCGCCACGTGCTACCCAATCAATCACATAGCCATCCATTTCCAACCAAGATTGAATACTTTCTGCCTGAGAAACATCATCTTCAGCCAACAAAATACGCATCGCAATATTCCTTATCTCTCTATCTAGATCATCTAAATAAATAGCGCAAAAAAACCACATGCTTTTTGTAAAGCATGTGGTTGAGTGTATCAGTGATTGATCAAACCACATTGATTAGAAGCGAACTTGATCCACATCAATTTCAACACGTTTTGTTGGTTTATAATCAATATCCACTTCACCAATAATCGTTACCGGTGTTTTTGCCGAAATGGGTTTACCCATCCAAAGTTCATCATCAATTTCAACATTGATTGAACCGGTGTTATCACGGAATTGATATTTTTCATCGCCTACTGATTTAACCACATAGCCTTTTAATTCAACTTTGCTATCATCTTTCATGGTTAATGCTTGTTTAACCGTGGTGACTTTTGCAAATGCTGCCTGATTTACCGCTTGGTTTGCAGTTGCAACAGTTGCCGCAGAAGCCAAAGTTGCTGTTACTAATAACGCTTTCATCATTGTTTTCATTGTGCTTACCTTTTAACTGTCTTGTTTCGATGAAGCTATTAAAACAGCTGAAGATGAATTGAATCTTAAGATGGCTTCATTTTAATTCAGTGGTACAACTCTTAGAACTTCTGCAAGTGTGGTCACGCCTTCAATCACTTTACGTGCACCTGCAATCCGAAGGGGTTCAACCCCTTCTTTTTTGGCTTGTTGGCGCAATTGATTCAAATCAGCACCCGCACCAATCAAATGTTTTGTGTCCAAACTTAGGGGCATAAACTCATAAATGCCGACACGACCTTTATAACCCGTATTACGACATTCTTCACAGCCCACAGGTTCAAAGACAAACTCAGGTCGATCAATCGGAAAATCTGACGTCAGATGTTTCCACTCTTGCTCTTGCATAAAGCCTTCACGCTTACAGTGTGGGCAAAGCGTTCTGACCAAACGCTGCGCCAAGACACCTAAGATGGTAGCTGCAGTTAAAAAGGGCTGTACACCTAAATCATGTAGGCGGGTCAGACTCGAAGGCGCATCATTGGTATGTAAAGTCGATAATACCAAATGCCCAGTTAATGCCGCCTGAATTGCCATATTGGCAGTATCATGGTCACGAATCTCACCGACCATAATGATATCGGGATCTTGTCGCATGAGTGCTCTAACGCCATCTGCAAAACCTAAATCAATACCGGTATTGACCTGCATTTGGTTAAAGCTTGGCTCCAACATTTCAATTGGATCTTCAATCGTACATACATTCACTTCATCCGTCGCGAGTTGCTTCAGCGTTGAATAAAGCGTGGTGGTTTTACCTGAACCTGTTGGTCCTGTGACTAAAATAATGCCATGACTATGATTGGTCAGATTGTTCCAATCATTGAGTAAATGCCCTTCAAAACCGAGTTGTTGGAAGCTTCTGACCAAAACCTCAGGGTCAAAAATACGCATCACTAATTTTTCACCAAAAGCTGTCGGCAATGTCGATAAACGTAGCTCGGTTTCTTGTCCTTTCGGCGTTCGGGTTTTTAATCGACCATCTTGCGGCTTACGTTTTTCCGCGACATTCATGCGACCTAAAATTTTAATCCGTGAAATCACCGCAGTCAGGGTATTCGCAGGCATGTTATAGATCGTATGCAATACGCCATCAATACGAAAACGAATTTTACCCGCATCCTTACGCGGTTCCATATGGATATCACTCGCCCCTTGTTCAAAGGCAAATTGCAGGACCCAATCGACAAGTTTCACAATATGTTGATCATTGGCATCGGGGTTTTGTGAATCCCCCAATTGTAAGAGTGCTTCTACCCCTTTATTTTCCCGCTCATAACTCCCTGACTTTTGTGAACCGCTGACTGCACGACTGACCTGATAGTATTCAGTCATGTAGCGCTGTAACTGCTCAGGATTAAGAAGCACACGCTCTATTTTTTTAGGGGCAATATTTTGTTGAAGATTTGACATCCATTCAATGCGATAAGGCTGATCCGTTGCGATCAGGATTTTATCTGCCAAGACTTCAACTGCTAAGATCCGGTTTCTGAGTGCATACTCTTGCGACATGACACTGGTCAATGCCTGAACATCTGCTTTAAGAGGATCGATAATATAAAAAGGCAAACCTGTTTTTTCAGATAACCACTGACAGAGACGATTTAAGGTTAAAGTTGATTGAGGATGACTTTGATCGACCAAATTAAAATGGGCAATCCATTGTAAAGGATGCCATTTCAGCTGTTCACGTTGACGATGTGTGGTTTGTACCAACATTCGCTCACGTTCAGTAATTTTATTTTCTTTTAGAAGTTGTTCTAGACACCAAGTTGTATCTATATCAAAGTCGAATTTCATTATTGTGTCCCCAAAGCTAGGGTTACTATAGCAAAAAACGACTTCGAGGGAATTGGCTTTAAGCCAAGTACTTTACAGAAGATAAAAAGGTGATGCTTCGTATTTTGATAGAGATAAAAATTATAGATTAATTATCTTAATGTTATCTTCTGAAACCTTAAACCTCACATCCAAACCTGCAAATTTCATCCCATACACACGTTCCTCATCATTTTGATACGCAGGACGTGGATCTAAAGATAAAACTTGTTTAAGCTCATTCACATTTTGAACGCTTAATTGACCTTGTTTCAGCAACATCTCTTTTTGAATGACTGCTTGTTCTGACCAAATCACTTGTTTTCGTTTCGGTTCTTCTTGCGCATAACCACTTTGCGCATCAACAACAGCATCTGAATATTGAATATAAGGTTTAATATCGATAATGGGCGTGCCATCAAGTAAATCACTCCCTGTCACATAAACGCGCACCGATTTACCCACTTTTTTAACGGCTTTAAGCTGAACAACAGATAAACCAATCGGTGCTGGGCGATACATACTACGTGTCGCAAAAACACCTATTTTTTGATTCCCCCCTAAACGTGGTGGTCGAACTTGCGGGCGAAACTGGGTTTTTTCTTGATTTTTATTATCATGAAACTGCCAAACTAGCCATAAATGACTAAAGGCTTCAATCCCTTCAAATGCTAATAAGTCATTATATGGCGGCTGCATTTCAATATAGCTTTCGACGTTGACCAAATTAGGCTGACGTGGAATGCCAAATTTTTCTTTATAGGGAGATTTCATTATACCAATTATTGGTATGGTTAATTCAGTCGTAATCACTTTTTTTGATAAGCTCAATTAAATATATTCAGTTTATCGAGAATGATTTTAGATTAGAATAGCAACCTGTTCTAATTTGATAATTTATGAGACCTTTAATGGCTGCGTTTAACGTCGAAAAGATTACTCACGTCCACCACTGGAATGACACTTTATTCTCTTTTAAAACGACTCGTGATGTCGCACTACGTTTTAAAAACGGTCAGTTTGTGATGATCGGCTTAGAAGTAAACGGTAAGCCTCTTATGCGTGCGTATTCAATCGCAAGCGCGAACTATGAAGAAGAACTAGAATTCTTCTCAATTAAAGTTCCAGATGGTCCTTTAACCTCTATTTTACAAAAAGTAAAAGTTGGCGATGACATTTTAGTGTCTCGTAAACCAACAGGTACTTTAGTTCTTGATGATTTAAACCCGGGTAAAAATTTATACCTACTTTCATCAGGTACAGGTCTTGCGCCTTTCCTTTCAGTTATTCGCGATCCTGAAACCTATGAACGTTTTGAAAAAATCATTGTGGTTCACGGTACGCGTTTCGTTTCAGAATTGGCGTATCAAGATTTAATTGAAAATGAAATTCCAAACCACGAATTCTTCGGTGAATTGGGTGCGAAAGAAAAACTCGTGTATTATCCAACGGTAACGCGTGAAGATTTCCATACCCAAGGTCGTGTCACTACTGCCATTGAAACTGGCGCATTATTTGAAAAAATTGGTTTGCCACGTTTTAACCCAGAAACAGATCGTGCAATGCTGTGTGGTTCTCCTGCCTTCCTTGATGATGTTGCAGCGTTGCTTGATCAACATGGTCTTAAAGAATCTCCGAAAATGGGTGTACTTGGCGACTACGTGATTGAACGTGCATTCGTTGAAAAATAAGCGTTAGAATTAATTTTTAAATTAAAAAACCGAGGCTTAGACTTCGGTTTTTTATTGAATTCTTTTATGCTTAAAAGCTAAAAAAACTGGCTTTCCTGTCTATTATTTCAACATGTGATCACACTTTTTAATTTAAATTTATTTTCTTTTTGGATATTAAAAAATATTTATGATTTGGATATTTGGCCTAATCACTTAGCATACATCTCCAATTCGTTATTTTAATATTCATTTAAATTTCAGATCTTTAAAGAAGAAAATCATATAATTATCTTGAGATTCAAGTTTCATGTTTAAAAAAACCAACAATTTTAATCAGGTTTTAAATTGCTAAATTATTAGACAAATATTTGATAATCCTGAGTATTTTACTAGGTTGAATATCAAAAAAATTCTTCTAAAATAAAACCATAAATTTTATATGTCTTTCGATTTAATCATGAGCATTACGCCTGTTACTGAACTCCTCTCACCTGCTGGTTCATTGAAAAATATGCGCTATGCTTTTGCCTATGGTGCAGATGCGG
Source organism: Acinetobacter wanghuae (assembly GCF_009557235.1). Classification (NCBI taxonomy): domain Bacteria; kingdom Pseudomonadati; phylum Pseudomonadota; class Gammaproteobacteria; order Moraxellales; family Moraxellaceae; genus Acinetobacter; species Acinetobacter wanghuae. Next base: position 1,792,540 of record NZ_CP045650.1, read on the forward strand.
TCTATGCCGGTCAGCCACGTTATAGCCTGCGTGTTCGTAACAACGAATTTGATCATGACAATTTAGCGATCGGTATTTCTGAAGCGCATGCTTTGGGTAAAAAATTTTATGTCGTTGTCAATATTCAGCCGCACAATTCAAAACTGAAGAATTTCATTCGCGATTTAGAACCCATTATTGCCATGCAGCCTGATGCTCTGATTATGTCTGATCCAGGCCTGATTATGATGGTGCGCGAGCATTTTCCGCATATGGATATCCATTTGTCCGTGCAAGCCAATGCGATTAACTGGGCAACGGTCAAATTTTGGAAAAATATGGGGCTTACACGTGTGATTTTGTCACGTGAGCTCTCAATTGAAGAAATTGCTGAAATTAAGCAACACGTACCTGACATGGAACTTGAAGTGTTTGTTCATGGTGCACTCTGTATGGCATATTCAGGTCGTTGCATGCTGTCTGGCTACATGAATAAACGCGATGCCAACCAAGGCGCATGTACCAATGCTTGCCGCTGGGAATACAAAGTGCATCCATCTCAGGAAGATCAAAATGGCGATGTGATTCCTGTCAAATACATTGAAACTGAGTGCTGCTCAAAAGATGTAGATGAACAACATATGCAAGCCCAACATCAATTTGATGAGCCAGTACTCTTACAGCGTAATGATGAAGATCCATTCGTTGCAGAAGAAGATGAACACGGCACATATTTTATGAACTCTAAAGATTTACGTGCGGTTCAACATGTCGATCGCTTAACAAAAATGGGCGTACATTCACTTAAAATTGAAGGTCGCACCAAATCTTATTTTTATTGTGCTCGTACTGCACAAATCTATCGTAAGGCTATTGACGATGCTCTTGAAGGCAAAGCTTTTGATACTGCACTCATGACACAACTTGAAGGCTTGGCAAACCGTGGTTATACCGAAGGTTTTTTACGCCGCCATGGGCATAGTGAATATCAAAATTATGAAAATGGCTCATCGAGTTTTGAACATCAACAGTTCTGTGGCGAAGTATTAGAGCGCAATGGCAATTACATCAAAATTGATGTGAAAAACCGTTTTGTCGTAGGAGATAGCCTAGAGCTCATGACAACCTCCGGCAATATCACATTTGTATTGACACAGATGCAAGATTTAAAGGGCAACCATTTACTCGATGCCAAAGGTTCAGGTCATGTTGTAGAAATTCCAATTCCAGCCGATGTCGATATGCAGTACGCCCTGCTCATTCGTAACTTGCCAAAATCGCCCCAAAACATCACAGCAAGTGCATTGGCCTATCAAGCGAGTTAAACATGGCATTACTCATTACTGATAAATGCATTAACTGTGATATGTGCTTAGCAGAATGTCCGAATGATGCCATTTTTGAGGGCGATAAAATCTATGAAATTGATGTACACCGTTGCACCGAATGTGTGGGCTTTTATGAGCGTCAAACTTGTGTTGATGTCTGTCCAATTGAGTGCATTGTGCCACATCCTGAACATAGAGAAACACAAGAACAATTGATGCAAAAGTTTAAAGGACTGAATTTATTCAATTCTTAAGAAAAACTAAAACTGGTATAGCTTTTGCTATATATAGAATATACAGAGGGGAGCACAATAATAAGAGCAAAAACAAAAATAGCGAAACTGTAAGGGATAAAACAAAAATGTGAGGGGGCATTTTTATTTTAGACCATGCAGACATAAAAAAAGGAACTCGGTGTTAGCATCCAAAGTTCCTATAAAACGAGAATATTGAGAAAAACAATATTCAACTATAAAACCATTTAAATGGTCAGTGCGTTGGGGAGCTCACTGACCATTTTTCTTATCTAATCAACTCATTGTCCAGAACGGATGATGTAATCAAACGCAGAGAGTGATGCTTTCGCGCCTTCACCTGTGGCAATGATGATTTGTTTGTACGGTACAGTTGTACAGTCACCCGCAGCAAATACACCTTTCACGTTAGTTTCGTTGCGTTCGTTAATCACAATCTCACCACGGTTGGTTAATTCAACTTTGGTTTCTTTTAAGAAATCTGTGTTTGGTAACAAACCGATTTGTACAAAGATCCCTGCGAGCTCAACTGTGTGTTCTTCATCAGTTGCACGGTCTTTGTATTTCAAAGCTGTGACTTGTTTACCATCACCAACAACTTCAGTCGACAATGCATTTTTGATCACTGTGGTATTTGGCAAGCTGTTCAATTTATCTTGAAGCACTTGGTCTGCACGTAGTTTGGTATCAAACTCAACCAATGTCACATGCTCAACAATACCTGCAAGGTCAATCGCAGCTTCTACACCTGAGTTACCGCCACCAATCACAGCAACACGTTTGCCTTTAAAGAGTGGACCATCACAGTGTGGGCAGTACGCAACACCACGGGTTTTGTATTCTTGCTCACCCGGTACATTCATTTCTCTCCAACGTGCACCTGTAGACAGGATTACAGTTTTCGATTCAAGTTTTGCACCATTTTCTAGTGTTACTTCAACGAGTCCGTTTGCAGTCTCATCCGCACCTTTGATGTCAGACACACGTTGCAGGTTCATGATATCGACACCATATTCACGCACGTGTGCTTCCATCTCAGCAGCAAACTTAGGACCTTGTGTCTTTTGCACTGACGTGTAGTTTTCAATGTCCATGGTATCCATAACCTGACCGCCCATGCGTTCAGCCACGATACCAGTCTTGATACCTTTACGAGCCGCATAGATCGCAGATGTGTTCCCTGCAGGGCCACCACCAATCACAAGCACATCAAATGCATCTTTGCTATTTAACTTTTCAGCATCTTTCGCTGCAGAGTTGGTATCCAATTTGGCAATGATTTCTTCAAGTGTCATACGACCTTGACCAATATGTTCATTGTCTTGGAATACCATGGGTACAGCCATGATTTTGCGTTCTTCAACTTCGTCTTGGAAGAATGCGCCATCAATCATGGTCGCTGTTGTGCCTGGGTTGTAAATCGCGATCAAGTTCAATGCTTGAACCACGTCAGGACAGTTATGGCAGCTTAAAGATACAAACACATCAAAATCAGATTTGATGCCTAAGCCTTTAATAGAAGCCAACACTTCATCAGACACTTTTGGTGCATAACCTGAAGTTTGTAACAATGCAAGAATAAGTGATGTGAACTCATGACCCATTGGTAAGCCTGCGAAGTACACACGTGGTTCTTCACCTGCTTTTGCAATACCAAAGCTTGGTGCGCGTTTGTTTTGACCATCAAAACGAGCAGTCACTAAATTCGAAAGTGCAGCAACTTCAGTCACCAATTCTTTGATTTTGTCTGATTTATCAGAGCCATTTAAAGTCGCAACGATTTCGATTGGACCTTCTAAGCGTTCTAAAAGTGTTTTCAGTTGGGCTGTTGTATTTGTGTCTAACATTGCTAACGTCTCCAAAGGAGTAAATGTTTATTTGATGAAGCTATAGTAGTCCATTAATAAAAATAGTTAAAACAGTTTGTTTTTATATAAACGATCGTTTTTATAGATGATAAATCTACCAGGATTCTGAGCTTGCAGTAGATGTGAATTAAAGTTACACAGCGCCATAGTTAAAACTTAAGCGCTTCAGCTGGTTTCGCTTTAATTGAGGTTGATATAAAAATAGAATGCGTAAAAAAGCCCTGATAAACAGGGCAATGTTTTAATCTAAAATTCGATGTTCAATTCTTGCGGTTCGGGCTTGAATAGAGCGCGCCAGAAGATAAAAAATGACACTCAAAATAATGCTCACCACAATCAATCCCATTAAAAACAGTTTGACGATATCACTAAGTTGATTGGCTGTTTGCACCTGAGTCTTAACGCTCTCTGCGATTGGCGTCAGGGTCTTTTCATAAACTTGCTGCTGCATCACCCAAAGCTGTTCTGCCTTAAAACCATAGCGTTCGAATTTCGCATCTTTTTGTTCAGCTTCGACCAAAGCTGCCACATAGGGTTTTGCTGTAGCAAGGTCAGCAGGTTGATGTAATAACGCAGTTTGCGCCAACAAATAGGATTTAACGGGAACAGTAACGTTAGCACCTGCCAATGATTGCGCGATTTCACTTTCATGAATGTGATTCTCGTAATACACCAAGGCTTGATAAGCATTATCTTGATGATCGTTTAAATCATGCTGCCAATAGGTCAGCCCTGACCAAATCACAATAAAAGCAATCAACCATCCTACAAATTTCAACACAAAAGATTGAAAACGCACATAAAAATAGCGCAACTTCTTTAATAGGCTGATTGCCACAAAAGCACCGATAAAAGATGCAAAGATCTTCAAAATCAGCCAACCAAACCAACTCAGTAAACTTAAAAAGTAATCGGGGCTGTTACCGCCATAGGTAAACTGTTCATCTAAACTTACGGGCACATGTAGTTGTTGTACTTCAGTGCTTAAACCAAAGAAGCCATAAACCAAATCTTGCTGTAAGAATAAACCCACCACACTTGCAATCAAAATACTGCTACTTAATATTGCCAGTAAGCTGAGATTACGTTGGCGTTTTTTCAGTACAACAATCCCTGAGCTCAGATCATGATGTGAAACCGCATATTCATCTAATGGTGGCAATTTATGCTCCTCATCCTAGGCTTCAGACGCAAGCCCAATTCAAGAGGATGAACTTTGCTTGCCCGATCCTGCATTTTCAATCACCAAATGATTTAAATTTTGTTGCAGGGCTTTTAAACGTGTGGTTGCTTCAGTTCGCTTTTGCATGCCTTCTTTTTGAATCTGAATCACATCGTTCACTGTATTAATGAGGGTATTTTGAACATGTTCAAGGGTTTCAATATCAATCACGGAACGTTGATTGGCTTTTGCCGTATCGACTGAGTTTTGATGCAACAAATCGGCATTACGACGCAGCAATTCATTGGTGGCATCATCAATCGTATTGGCAAGCTGTACGCTATTTTTTTGCTCATTCAGCGAAATGGCTAAACTGATTTGGTTTTTCCATGCCGGTAAAGTAATGTTTTTAATCGCATAAAACTTATCCACCAACATCAAATTATTCGATTGAATAATCCGAATCATGGGTAGGGTTTGCATGGCAGATTGTTGTAAGACTTCTAAGTCACTGACTCGTTTTTCTAAGTTATTGGTAAGATGATTAAGATCATAGATTTTTTGGGTAGTGCTTTGATCTTGTGGCAATGCCGTTAGTTCTGCAATCTCATGTTGTAGTTCTTGTTCACGAATCCGTCCTGCTGCGATATGAATACCTAGTTGCTTATATTCATCTTGCACGCCTTCAAACATTTTATCTAAAGTACCAACGCGCGCTTTTAAGCCACTTTGCGAGCTTTCAATTTCTGTGACCAATGCATCAATCTGCTCTTTGGTGGTATTAAAATGGGCATCAAAATTTTGTTTTGCACCTTTAAACTTACTGAGTAACCCACCAATAAAACCCGAGCTTTTCTTTTTATTTAAAATACTTGAAGTATTTAACTGTTGTGCAACTTGTACCACTTGATTGAGTTTTTGACCTGTTGTATCTAAGTCCTTGTTCTGGACTAAGTTGAGTAGCTCGTCAGTATAAGATGAGGTTTTACTGGCAATGTTTTTGCCATATTCCGCCACAGTGTTATGACTCATGTCTTGTAATTCTTTACGTACAGCCATCACCTCTTGAAAATCGCTAGACTGTAAACCGAGCGCTTTCAAATCCATATATTGAAACTTTTGTTCAGCAAGTTCTGTTGTGCTTTCGATGGGTAAATTCACGAATTCAGATTGAGTCATATTGCACCCTAAGTTGTTATGTTTTCGAAGATTTCTCGAGCGATTGTCTTAATGTTTTAATTAACTTTTCTCGACTATTATCAAGGTTATCCAGATCATTTGTCGAGTGTTTCATTTGGCTTTGTTTTACATGATATTGCCATGCGGGAATTAACACTTGCTGTGCCTCTTTAAAGCGATCAAGCAAACTAAATGATAACTGCTGTGACAGTTGCATCTGGGTAATCGCAATATCATTACTGGCTTGCAGCGTTTTTAAGGTATAGATTCTTTTCGAAAGGCGTTCTTTAAAACTATCTAATGGGTGTTGATTCGGCACAAATTGCGGATACTCAGTTAAAAATTCTTCAGCAGCGACCACATATTTCGCCATTTGCTCACGTAAACCTATCAATTGCTGAAAACGTGCTTGTGATTTTTGAATCTCAATTTGCAGTTTACGGCTCAAGTGATTGGCTTGATTGAGCAGTCGATCTAAATTTTTATAATATTCGACCTGACTCGAGCCAAAGTCGAGATCAATTCCGAGCCATTTTTGCAGCGCATTAAACTTTTTTTTCTTTAAAATTTTCTTTGAATCTGCCAAAGATTGGATTAATTTTTCAATGGTTTGACTCAGTTGCTGAGTTAAATGCGGATCAACACCATTTAACAATACGGACTGCGCTTGAATGAGTGAGTCTGCATAATGATTCAGTTTATATTGATCATTCAGTAAAGGCACCAATTGCTCACGTTTCAGCTGTAAAATTTCTGTCGCATCGACCGTGATTTCTTGAATAGGCACCAATACAGCAAGTTGTGACATAAACGCAAAGCCTCATGATTTCCTCTCATACTACGTCTTTTATAACAGAGTTCCTGTAGATTTTTGCAAATAACACGCATCATTCAAGCATATATTTCCTGTAATTTGAGAGAAGCGCTCACCTAAACTACTTAACCTAACACTCTAATTTCAATAAAATAAAACTCTATTTATCTTAAATATTCAAATAAATTAATGCTTTTAACGCGCATTAAAAAGCCCCATCATTCGGGGCTTTTTGATCAATATCTGTTTGACTGAATCATGGCTTATAAATAATCGCCTTCGCGCTCTGGCTGATACAACACTTTTTCAATTTTCACTTTCATGAGCTGACCATCGGGTTGCGGCCATTCAATCACTTGCCCTTCCGCTAGACCTAAGATAGCAGCACCAATCGGTGCAAGCACATTCACCTGCCCATCGATACCTTTGAAGTCATGCGGATATACCAATGTCACTTCGGTTGGCATTTTAGCATCTGCAATACTGACTTGTACCCGTGCATTCATGGTCACGACATTGCTCGGAATATCTTGTGGCTTTACCACATCAGCACGTGCGAGCTCATCTTCAAGTCGTTTCATGGTTGGCGTCAAAGTCGCTTGATTTTCCAACATGGTTTCTAAACGATTTAGGTTTTGTTCAGATAAAATTAAAGAAGGCTTATTCATTCTAAAATGTTCCTTATTCTTTTGTTCTTTATACATTCTACGTAGTTATATACGATGTATACATGCAGATACACCACAAAAATGTATCCATAAAAAAAGCCTCCTAAAAGGAGGCTTTTTCCTTAACGAAAGCCGTTAAAACTTATTTTGCGTAAACTGGGAATTTCGCACAAACTGTTTCAACTTTCGCTTTAACCGCATTAATCACGGCTTCATCACCTTTCGCATCTAGGATATCAGCAATCCAAGCTGCCAAATCACGTACTTCAGCTTCGCCGAAACCACGTGTTGTTACCGCTGGTGTACCAATACGGATACCAGAAGTCACAAAAGGTGAGCGTGGATCGTTTGGTACAGAGTTTTTGTTCACAGTAATGTGAGCTGCACCTAACCAAGCATCCGCTTCTTTACCTGTAATGTCTTGTTTGATTAAAGACAATAGGAATAGATGGTTTTCAGTCCCACCAGATACAACGTCATAACCACGTGCCATTAATACTTCAGCCATTGCTTTAGCATTAACAACCACTTGTTTTTGGTATTCTTTGTATTCAGGTGCCATTGCTTCTTTGAAGCAAATTGCTTTCGCTGCAACCGCGTGAACCAAAGGACCACCTTGGTTACCAGGGAATACTGCAGATTGAAGTTTTTTCTCAATCTCTTCGTTCGCTTTCGCTAGGATTAGACCTGAACGTGGACCACGAAGTGTTTTGTGCGTTGTTGTGGTTGTTACATCAGCAATTTGTACTGGGCTTGGGTAAACGCCAGCAGCAACCAAACCTGCAACGTGTGCCATATCAACAAATAGATAAGCGCCCACTTTGTCCGCGATGTCACGGAAACGTTGCCAATCTACAATTTGGCTATACGCAGAGAAACCAGCCACGATCATTTTTGGCTTATGTTCAACAGCTAAACGTTCAACTTCCTCATAATCGATCTCACCTGTTTCAGGGTTTAGACCGTATTGAATCGCGTTATATGTTTTACCAGAGAAGCTTACTTTAGAACCGTGCGTCAAGTGACCACCGTGCGCAAGACTCATACCCAAAACTGTGTCGCCTGGGTTAAGAAGTGCTAAGTAAACTGCTGAGTTTGCTTGAGAACCAGCATGCGGTTGAACGTTTGCATAATCAGCACCGAAAAGCGCTTTAGCACGGTCAATTGCCAATTGTTCAATAACGTCTACATATTCGCAGCCGCCATAGTAGCGTTTGCCTGGGTAGCCTTCTGCATATTTATTCGTAAGTTTTGATCCTTGCGCTTCCATGACTGCTGGTGAGCAGTAGTTTTCCGAAGCAATAAGTTCGATGTGCGCTTCTTGGCGAGCATCTTCTTGTGTAATCGCTTGAGCGATTTCTGGATCAAATTCAGCAACTGAGATATTGGCAAACATTAGCGAGGTCCTATTAAATTAGGGCTTTTAAGCCGTGCTAAGATTGGCGCGTATTGTAGCATGAAGTTTCAGTTTTACGACCATGATCTTTGCTCAGTTTTCTATAAATTTATTTCATTTTAAACATTCAGATCACTCATAAGTGGTCAAATCAAATGCTTGAATTAAAAATAGAGATTTTAAATCCTTCAATTTTAAAACGTATATCGTATAATTTTAAAACACCTTGTTGCACTCACATGAACGAATATAAAAATATCCAATGCTCGCACTTTTATTTTTCTTTATCCTCGGCTTGATTTTAGGTTATGCCTTTCGCAGCATGCAATCTGAGCCAACGAAGCCTAATACCATTCGACGCTATCAATCACAAATGACGCATCAACAAAAGCTATATCTGAAAAGTATGCATCAAACGGATAGTGATCGTATTCGTGAGTTAAATAAACTTTCTAGTAATCAAAGTATTTTTTTACGTTTACTAAAACAGACCTTTATCGATTTTGACATTGCAGTAAAAGATAATCGTTTCATTGTGCTCGATCGTGATTATTTTCCCATGGCGATCTTTGAATACCGTGATGGTCAAGTGCCAATGAAACTGATTGATCAGGAAGATGGACTACCCTTGCATCTCTATAAAGCTATGATTTCATCCGATGAACTCAAAAAAGACCATTCCGCGCTAATTTATGCAGCAAATTAAACTTTTATGCGTGTTTGACGAATCATTTTTTTAAAATTATCGTTAATATGAGATATCTCTCAATATTATGGTGCTAGTCAATGCAGGCAATTATTCTCGATACCGAAACCCATACACTCAATGGTCAGCCGATTGAAATTGCTTATGCGCCTGTCGAGATCAACAATCATAAAATCAGCTTAGATAAAAGCCGCCTGTTTGACCAACTGTATAGTTGTGATGAACCGATCTCTTATGCAGCCATGGCGGTGCATCATATTTTAGAATCCGAATTGGTCGGTAAACCGCATTATTCTACTTTTCAGCTTCCGAGTGAGACCCAATATATTATTGGTCATAATATTGACTATGATATTCGTGCTTTAGAAAAATGTGGTATCGATTCCACCCCAATTAAAGCCATTTGCACACTTGCTCTCGCACGCGTGGTGTGGCCAGATGCAGAAGCGCACAATATTTCTGCACTTATCTATATGATTACCAAAGGCAGTGAACGTGCACGCGACATGATTCGTAAGGCACATCGTGCCGATATGGATATTATTTTAACGGCAAATATTTTAATGCATATTGTGCATCATCTGAAAATTAATAGCATTGAAGAGCTTTATGCAGCCTCTGAAGATGCACGTATCCCTCGCACGATTAACTTTGGTAAACACCGCGGGACTGCAATCGCTGACTTGCCTGCGGATTATGTACAATGGCTCATGCGTCAAGAAGATCTCGACCCTTATCTACGTAAAGCTTTGGAAAATAAAGCGATTGTAACGCTTTAATTGTAAATATATTTAATATCATCTAAGGCATTTCTTTTAGTGAGAGCTGCCTTTTTGATGTCCGTCTTCATCCGCTTATCTTAGCTCAGCCCCTGTTAGTCTTTAAACAAATGATATGAGTTGTTTTAGCAATCAATAATATGCTTTAAAAACAACTAAAATATTGATATTTATAAAAATAGATAAAATAGATTTATAACCAATTTCTTTGATCAAGACCTAAATCGTATATCTGCATGACGTCAAAACACCGATAACATCTCTCATAGAAGTGTTCGAGTGATTGCCATGTATTATGCTTTAGAATTTGATGATTGTGATAATCCGATGTATCTCAAAAAAGTAGGCAATTGGGTGATTACTTTTTTAAATGCGCAAGACTCAAACTACTCGATTCAGCTCGCGATGACCACAGTATTACCGCGCAGTGCCGATTCAGGAATGCAACTTCGTCGCATTATTTTGCAACAACATAAGCTGCCAAATCACTGGTGCATTCATCACATAGAATGTTTCGATAGTACATTGAATCAAGAATGTGTTTATGCGGCATCAGAGCCTGTTGCACAGAAAGCCATTGAACGTGTTTTAAAAGAATTTGAACGTTATGATGTCTGCATAAAGCTCAAAGAGATGAATGAATAGTTTCTTTTCCACAAGAAAAAAACTCACCTAAATGGTGAGTTTTTTTATGAAAGACGACTAGTACTTAGTTGACTTCAACCACACGATAAATACTTGGAGAATGTTGGCTTTCAAATAATAATTCGATACTCGGTAAAATGATTTCATCGCCAATCACCACATGTTCAATTTTTTGCAGTAACTTTTGCATCTCAAGTGAATCATGTTCTGTATCTTGTGGCAGTACCGCTTTTGCATTAATGATTTGGCTAAATTGGTCTTTTACTTTTATATCAATCATCTTTTTCATTTGATATCTCCTTCTCTTATCCAAAATCAAATTTTTTATAACATGCTTTCGGCATAATCGATGCCTATAAAATTGTTAGATTTTTTAGCAATGTTAATATCATGAAGCTTATTTATCATAAGTGATTGTTTTATTAAGTTTTCGATAAATTGTATGACAAAATATAAAAAAAGCTCGCATTGCTGCGAGCTTTTTGTTGGATGGCTAGTGCTAGATTTGTTGCCTGTCAAAACAAGCTCAACTAACTGTCATTGATCCGTCCAACTCTTCAGTAGCGTCCTAGTTCAATGACCTACTGTAGTTTTAATATAAGCAACATTTTTTCCTGCCGCAAGCCTCTTTTACATTTCTAAAAGAACATTCATACATAATTCAAATGGAGTTTTTTAGGGTTCATTTTATAATTATGCACTGTTTGATTGGCTCAATTTAGCGCAAAATAGTCCCTTCTCTTTTTCTCATTCGATCTTATGCTTTGGCAATTGATTTTAAGCGATTTATATCGCTATACAGGCAGCACCTCTTTTAAAGCTTTACTTAAAACTTATCTATTTAATCGTGGTTTTAATTTTAGTGTTTGGCTACGCATTGCCAGTCAGAAATCTTTTATGGGTAAATGCGCCTACCCTATTTTTTATTATAAGAAGAAGAAATACGGCATTGATATTCACTGCACGACCCAAGTGGGTTATGGCTTATTCATTGGACATGGTGGTCCGTTGGTGGTGAATCCAACAACCATTATTGGTAATAACGTCAATTTATCGCAGTTCACGACAATTGGTGCCAACGGCGGCCGTCAAGCCGCCACGATTGGCGATAATGTCTATATCGGTCCCAATGTTTGTATTATCGATGACGTCAACATTGGTAATAATGTCACCATCGGTGCAGGTAGCGTGGTCACTAAAGATATTCCTGAGAATGCTACGGCGGTCGGAAATTATGCCAAAGTCATTCATTATGACAATGCAGCACAATCGGTGAATCGTCGTTGGATCATTCAGTAATTTAAGCCATAAAAAAGCTCCCAGTTGGGAGCTTTTTTATGAATGTAGCTTTAAAACTTATTGCGCAGCCACAAATTTTGCACGAGCCGCATGCAATTTCTTATAACTGTCGATCAGACGTAAATGACGGTCTAAACCTTCAAGTTTCATACTGGTTTCAGTCAAACCATAGAATTTGATTGAACCATCTACAGAACCTAATACGGCGTCCATACGTTCATCACCAAACATACGGCGGAAGTTGTGTGCGTATTCTTCAAGTTCCATGTCATCATCAAGCATGACTTCAAGTACCACGTTCATGCATTGATAGAACAAGCCACGCTCAACCGTATTGGTGTTGAACTGCAAGAATGCTTCGACTAAATCTTTCGCTTCTTCAAACTGTTGCAATACTACATAGATCAACAATTTCAGCTCAAGAATCGTCAGTTGACCCCAAACCGTATTGTCATCAAATTCCACACCAATCAAGGTTTTGATTTCGGTGTAATCATCTGAATCACATTCTTCTAAACGTTCAACCAAAGCTTCAAGCTGCTCGTCGTCTAAACGGTGAATATTCAAGATATCTTCACGGTAAAGAAGTGCTTTGTTGGTGTTGTCCCAAACCAAGTCTTCAACCAAGTAAATTTCTGAATAATCAGGCACAAGAATACGGCAAGCGGTTGCACCAAGATGCTTATAAACCGCCATATAGACTTCTTTGCCCATTTCTTCAAGAATGCCAAACATCGCAGCAGCTTCGTCAGCATTCGAATTTTGACCATTATTGGTGAAGTCCCACTCCACAAATGCATAGTCAGACTTCGAGCTAAAGAAACGCCAAGATACGACACCGCTCGAGTCAATGAAGTGTTCTACGAAGTTATTCGGTTCAGTCACTGCATTTGAACTAAAAGTAGGTTTAGGTAGATCATTTAGACCTTCAAAACTACGACCTTGTAGAAGTTCCGTTAAGCTACGCTCAAGTGCAACTTCGAAGTTTGGATGTGCACCAAATGAGGCAAATACACCGCCTGTACGTGGATTCATTAAAGTCACACACATCACAGGATATTTGCCACCGAGTGATGCATCCTTAACTAAGACTGGGAAGCCTTGCTCCTCAAGCCCTTTAATACCCTCAACAATTTTTGGATATTTGGCAATCACAGACTCAGGTACATCTGGCAGGGTAATTTCCCCTTCCAAAATTTCACGTTTTACGGCACGTTCAAAGATTTCAGACAGACACTGAACTTGGGCTTCTTCTAAGGTATTGCCCGCACTCATACCATTGGAAAGATATAAATTCTCAATTAAGTTCGATGGGAAATAAACCGTTTCACCATCAGACTGACGTACAAAGGGCAATGAACAAATGCCACGTTCAGTATTGCCTGAGTTGGTGTCATATAAATGCGTACCTAAAAGCTCTTCTTCAGGATCGTAAATTTCCAACGTGTATTCATCGAGAATTTCTTTTGGCAATTCACCATTTGGACCCGGTTTAAACCATTTCTCATCTGGATAATGCACAAATGCTGCATTGGCGATGTCCTCACCCCAGAATTGATCGTTATAGAAGAAGTTACAGTTTAGACGCTCAATAAATTCGCCCAAAGCAGATGCCAAGGCACTTTCTTTGGTTGAACCTTTACCATTGGTAAAGCACATTGGAGATTGTGCATCACGAATATGTAATGACCACACATTCGGCACGATATTACGCCAAGATGCGATTTCAATCTTCATACCCAAACCTGCCAAGATGGCAGACATATTGGCAATCGTATCTTCTAAGGGTAAGTCTTTACCCGGAATAACTGTTTTTTGCTCAGAAGCCAACGAAGGCATCAATAATGCTTGCGCATCTGCATCAATACTTTCGACTTGTTCAATAATAAATTCGGGACCGGTTTGAATCACTTTTTTCACGGTACAACGGTCAATTGAACGCAGAATTCCTTGACGGTCTTTTTCAGAAATATCGGCAGGCAATTCAACCTGAATCTTAAAAATCTGTTTGTAACGATTTTCAGGATCGACAATATTATTTTGTGACAAACGAATATTATCGGTCGGAATATCACGCGCCAAGCAATACACTTTGACAAAGTAAGCTGCACACAGTGCTGAAGATGCTAAGAAATAATCGAATGGACCGGGAGCTGAGCCATCCCCTTTATAACGAATCGGCTGATCAGCGATGACGGAGAAATCATCGAACTTCGCTTCTTGGCGAAGATTATCGAGATAATTAACCTTAATTTCCATGCGGGCACCTAATGGGCTTGTTGATTATTATTGATCAACAAGTGTTTGAATCTGTTTGAATAAGCCGTATCACGGAGAAATTTTGACTTAAAATAGGGCGTTAGGGTTAAATCAAAGCTGCCAAATCTGCAGCCGACACTAACAAGAATATGGCTATTATAGTGTTATTTTAAGGAAATGATAACGCTCGGGTGGTTGTGTCGATTTTAAAATGTATGCATCGAATGAAATAGCGTGGCTAGATCGCTTTGAATGTTCAGCTGATCGTTAAAATGCGTATTCAGTACCGCTAGAGAAAATTGATGATGCAAGCTTAATATTGAATAAACCTGAAAATTATATTTTCTCATTTTTCGAGATAAATCCTATACTTTTCCATTAAAAATAAGCACAATATTCAACCAATAAATTGCAACTTTCAAATAAATAGAAATACTGATGCTCGACATTATTCGCCTTATTATCCCTATTTTTATCACGATTTTACTTGGCTATTTGACTGTATCTTTTGGTTTATTGAACAAAGATCATTTTAAAGCGATGGGTTTATTTGTCATTAAAGTTGCCCTGCCTTGTATGTTGATCGTGAGTATTTCCTCTCAAGACTTTACTACATTACTACAAGTCCCTTATTTGGTCAGTTTCGGCTTGGTATCGTTTGTCGTGTTTAGCATTGCTTTATTCATTTACTTTAAATTATTTAAGCAATCTTTGACGCATGCCAGTGTGATGGCAATGGGAAGTTCGATGTCAAACACGGGCTTTATTGGCAGTGGCTTACTGTATTTATTTTTAGGAGAGAAAGCTGCCATTTATTTTGGTATGTCCTTTTTACTTGAAAACTTTATTGTCTTTTTACTGTTTTTAATCTGTTTAGAAATCGGAAAATCCAAAACGACATTTAAGAATATTCTTAAATCTGGCATTTTAAGCATTATTCAAAATCCGATTGTCATCGCGCTGTTCCTTGGCTTTGTATTCAGTGCATGCGACATTGTATTGCCGCACATACTCATCAAAGCGCTACAACCGATTGGTCAAACCGCTATGCCATTAGGTTTACTGGTGATTGGCGGCAGCTTGTATGGTATTTCAATCGCGAGTCAAAGTAATTTAGCACGCGATGCAATGATCATCTCCACACTGAAACTTATTCTGATGCCGCTTTTGGTCTATAGCTTATTCCTACTGTTTCCGAGTGCAGATGCGGAAATGATCTTTGCTGGCACCTTACTCGCGAGTGTTTCGATGGTCGGGATTTTTGCAGTATTTGGTCAGCAATATGAAATGCAAAAAGTACCCGCCATCTTATTGATTTGTACGTTATGTTCGATTCTCAGTTTAAGCACTGTGATTCATTTTTTACATGTTTAAATCATGTGATCTCGACTGTAATAATTGCTCCCAAAAGTAATTCACATTGTCGGGATCATTCATTTTATGCTTTAAAATATAAATGTGATTATTGAAACTGTAGGTTGAATCAAAACTCACTAAGCTGCCCGCTTTTAATTCTTTTTCCACAATGGATGATGGTAACCATGCGATGCCCAGCCCCTGCATGACCAACTCACGTAAATCTTGTGCATTATCAGCTTCATACAGTTTTTTATATTTTAAATGTTTGAGTTTGTGATCAACAAAGCCTTTTAGAAAAGTTTCAGGTCCATATGCCAACAAAGGAAAAGGTTGATGAATATCATATTTTGCTTGATTTCCATCTTTGACACTGACGGGAATGACTTGAATTTCACTTAATTTAATATGCGCTAAAATCTGTGGATTCAAGGTTTGAATCAAATCTGCATCGCCATAACAAATTAGAAAATGACAAGCACCTTGCATCAGCTTTTTCAATCCTTCCCACAAATTGACACTCGATATTTCATAATGAATACCTTGCATCGAACTGGGTAAAGAACTGATAAATTTTGGTAAAAACTGAGCAATCAGCGAATGTGAGATCGCAATTTTAATACTGCCCTGTTGTTCTTGTTGTTGTTCATTGAGTAAGTGCAGCGTGTCATCCAATTGGCTTTTAATGCTCTTTGACGTCCGCAGTAAGATGCGACCCGCTTCGGTAAAATTCACATATTTACTATCACGATTAATCACATTAAAACCAAGAAGATCTTCTAAGTGCTGAATTCTTCGTGTAAATGACGATTGACTCACGCAGCGCAATTCTGCCGCTTTCGAAATTGTGCCCTCTGTTTCAAGGGCAATCAAATCTTCAATCCAGCGAATTTCTAAGCTCATGTTGCATCTTTAAATAAGTTCATTTTGCAAATATGCATTAATTGAATAGCTTGTGCAATAAATGCATTAGAGAATATTTCAAAACGTTTCTAGTATGAAGCTATCTCTTAAAAACACTGGCTTTTGCAACATGAATCAATTCCTCAATCATCGCTTAGAAAAAGATTTAATTGGAGAAATGTATATTCCAGAACAGTTTTATTTTGGCATTCAAACCCAACGTGCCTTACAAAACTTTGACTTAAGCCATAATAAACTCAGCCAATATCCACTTTTTATTCAATCACTTGCATGGGTAAAACTAGCATGTGCTAAAGCAAATTTGCAATTAGGTCATTTAAGCCAAGAGAAATACACAGCCATTGAATATGCTTGCCAACAGATCATTGAAGGTCGCTATCACGATCAATTTGAATTGGATATGTTACAAGGTGGTGCTGGCACATCCACCAATATGAATATGAACGAAGTCCTTGCCAATATTGCTTTAGAATATATGGGACATCAAAAAGGTCAATATCAGTATTTACACCCCAATAATGACGTCAATATGGCGCAGTCGACCAATGATGTGTATCCCACTGCCATTAAAATGGCTTTGGTGCTAATGATTGACCAATTGGAAAAACCATTTCAAAACTTAATTAATGGATTTGCAGCAAAAGCTAAGCAATTTGAGCATGTCCTTAAAATGGGTCGTACCCAATTACAAGATGCCGTTCCCATGACTTTAGGGCAAGAATTTCTCGCTTTTTCAAATACTTTAGCCAAAGATCTTAAATTAATTAAAAACCTTGTTCCGCAAAGTTTATATCAAGTGAATTTAGGTGGTACAGCGATTGGAACTGGATTAAATGCATCAAAAGCTTATCAAGAAATTGCTGTCGCTGAACTAGCAACATTGATCCAACGCCCCATTCAAAGTGCAGATGATTTGATTGAAGCGACTTCAGATATGGGCGAATTTGTCTTATTGTCTGGTTTACTAAAGCGTACTGCCACCAAGCTTTCTAAAATTGCCAATGACTTACGTTTGCTTTCGAGTGGTCCCCGTACAGGCTTTGGCGAGATTCAACTTGAAGCGCGTCAAGCAGGCAGCTCCATCATGCCGGGCAAAGTCAATCCGGTTATTCCTGAAGCGTTGAATATCAGTTGTTTTGAGGTCATTGCCAATGATTTAGCCGTCACTTTGGCTGCCGATGCGGGTCAACTACAACTCAATGCAATGGAGCCATTAATTGCATTTAAACTGTTTGAATCTATTGATATTTTGAACAATGCTATGCGTATGTTCCAAGAAAAATGTGTGGTGAGCATTCAAGCCAATACAGCGCATTGTCAACATTTGGTCGAAAACTCGATTGGCATTGTGACCGCTTTAAATCCTTATTTAGGTTATGAAAATACCACACGCTTGGCACAAACGGCTTTCCGAGAAAATCGTAGTGTCATTGAATTGATTCGTAGTGAAGGTTTAATGACCCAGCAACAAATTGAAGAAATTTTATCTATTCAAAATATGACACAACCTGTTTAGATTCAGCTATCTATAAAAAAGCCCCATAGATTGGGGCTTTTTTTAAATAGAGTTCTTTCATAAGTCATTTTTTACTCAGTTCCATGTTATAGACTCCAGCAATTAAATTGAATCTTAAGCCTAGTCTTTTGCCTCGATTACGATATCGCTCGGCAAGTATTTTGAAGGTCTTCAAACTGCCAAATACATGCTCAATCCCAATTCTTCTTTTATTGATTTCTTGATTGTAAACTTTTAGCTCGAGATCTAGTTTGCAGCGCTTTTTTGCTTTTAATGGCAATAGACTATTTGGATACACTGCGTAAATCCCTTGATAGCCTTTATCTGCAAGGATAAAAGACCCTTTAGGAACCTGATTTAAATTGCGTTTGAATAGCTCGAAATCATGTACAGCACCACGACTCGTGCATAAACTCAGAACTTGCCGAGTTCTATAATGGATAATGGCTTGAACTTTAAAAGTATGTGCCTTCTTCTTGCCACTATAGCTTTTCTTCTGTTTTTTTAGGCCTTTGTATTGGGATTTCTGTGGCATCTACGATCACCACATTCCAGTCAATACCTTCGCCTTCAGGCAAATTCTTAGGTAAATTGAATAGATTGGACTTGATTAGACAATCCTCTACATGGCGAACGATTCTTGAAGCAGTAGGCTCTGACACGCCATAACTTGTTGAGACATGAAATAAAGTTCGGTATTCACGCCAATAGCTCAGACAGAGTAAAACCTGATCTTCTACACTTAATTTAGGTGGTCTACCTTTTGCAGGGACATGCATTTTCAGTTGTTCAACCATTAAATCAAAGGTTGAACATGAGATGCCTGTATATCGCTTAAACTGTGTTTCAGAAAGCTTCTTCGAATCGATGTATTTCATCCGCAAATTATGCATGAATATTCAAAATTCTTCGGTACAAATAATCAGCAAAAGATAGAGCGTTTTTTGATTTATGAAAGAGATCTAATGGAACGCACACAAAAATATTTTATTGATAATACTGCGTGCGCTTTTTTGAAAAACGTTCTAATGATTTTAAGAACCCTTCAAAATAATCCTTTTGCTTTTCTTCACTTCTAAAACCGGCATACAGTGTGCGACGTAAGCCTTCCGCTGCCACACAATCAAGACGGCGCGATGTGACCCACCCTTTTTGTTCATATTCATTCACGACCCAATCTGGCAGTGCAGCAATCCCTCGCCCACTCGCGACAAGTTGAATCAGCATTTGCGTTAAATCGGTGGTACGAATACTTTTGGGTTGAATATTGGCAGGAATAAACAGGCGCGACATGATATCCAAACGGTGCTTATCTACCGGATAAGTCACCAAAGTTTCTTCAGCCAATTCTTGCACGGTAATCTCTTTCACACGAACCAAAGGATGGGTATTTGATAACACCAAGCGCGATTCATATTCAAAAATTGGGAAATATTCAATGCCTTTTAATGCAATGGGATCTGCGGTAATGAGTAAATCAAATTCGCCTGTTTGCAGTAATTCATGCGGATTTGCTTCGAAACCTGAAGCAAAATCTAAATCAACATCTGGATATTGAATACGATATTGATTTAATAGTGGCATGAGCCAATCAAAACAACTATGACACTCAGAAGAAAAAACTATTCGCCCTGTTTGTCCATGCACAATACGTGAAATATCAGATTGGGCAATTTGCACTTGCGGCAATATTTCATCTGCCAATTTCAATAAACGTTGACCGACATTAGAAAAACTCACAGGTCGGGTTTTCCGATTGACCACTTCTACGCCAAACCATTGATCCAACTCGCGTAACTGATGTGACAATGCCGAGGGTGTTAAACATAAATCGCCTGCTGCTGCGACCAATGAACCATGTTCTCGAATTGCAGTTAAGGTCTTAAGGTGGCGGAGTTCAATCATCAGGTATCCAAGCGTATTGCTATAACAAAGTCTGCATATGCATAGGATACCCGATTTAGATAAAAATATTCATTAATAATTTTATTAGATGAATATTCCTCATCTCACACTAAGAACTCTATTTTACTTAATATCCCTTATGTTAAATGGTGATTTAAAGCTCTTTGCTAAAGTAGGTATAGTAGTAATAATTATTGAGTAAATAAGAGAATTAAGCTAATGAAATACTCAAAAGAAAGAATACTAAAAGCCCTACTGCTTGCTCCATTACCATTACTTTTCTTTGCCGCATTGCTCTTTATCATAATGAATCATGAATATAGCCTTTATTCAATTTTTGTGGTTTTTGTAGGGCATGGTCTTGTTTACTTAGCTTATTGTATTTTGACTGTACCTTTCAGCTTTATGTTCTCAATTCTTTTAAATCGTTATAGCATCCTTAACCTGCTAACCATCTGTATTAGTGCTCTAATTATTGCTGCACCTTTTTTTATTCTTTTCGGATGGAGCCATACAGGAGAAATTTCAAAAGAATGGTGGAAGATGTATACCAATACATGGACTATTCTTATGGCTTTATTCCCTGGCTTATGTTATTGGCTATTTCTGATTACCCTAAATGATAAAAAATCAAAAACTGTTGAGCAAATGACTTAGAGTGAAATTCTTAAATATTCCTAAAATCAACATAATCAAGTATAGCCACTTCAGCTTTTTTGAAGAATTTTTCATGTTCCATGCCTATTTATTAAACCGAGTTCCACGCTTTTATTTAGCTGACATTCACAAAACAAACCAACTCAGTTCAATAAAAAAAGAATGCAAAAAACCTTTATTGCATCTTAAAGCCTATAAAACTTAGGCTATTTCAACTGCTCCAACCTGATGATAAGCCCGATTAAAATACACCAAACTTTCTTGTTGCTGACTTTGTTTAATTCCAACGACATGACACATCAATACACTATGTGTTCCAACTTGCTGAATATCTACAATCTCACAATCAAAACTGACCAAGGCATCTTCTAAAATCGGTGCGCCTGTTTCAAGTGTGCTCCAATCTGCCAGTTCAAAGCGTTGTTCGGCATTGAATTTGCTTGAGGCAAAAGCATTAGAAAGCTGTTCATGTTGAGTACTGAGTACATTTACCGCTAGTACTTTATTTTCAAGAAATTGCGCATGAGAACGAGAAGATTGATTCATACACACCAACAAAGTCGGTGGTGTATCAGTCACGCTACACACCGCAGATGCGGTAAATCCATGCATTCCCGCTTCACCCGCGGTGGTAATGACATTTACCGCTGTGCTTAGTAAAGACATCGCGTTTCTAAAGTCCGTTGCCTCAATCATCTCTTCTCTCTCGAATTTCTACACTTTTCTAATCGTAAAATTAAAAAAGATTGAATGACCCAAATTGCCACTCAATCTTCCTCTATAGGATTGACTTCGCTTAAGCACCCAACTCTTGACGCACAATTGCAGCACCTGCACTTAACGCATTTAGTTTGCCTTGTGCGACTTGACGAGATAATGGTGCCATCCCACAGTTGGTTGATGGATAAAGTTTATCTGCATCTACAAATTGCAGTGCTTTGCGTAATGTATGAGCGACTTCTTCAGGCGTTTCAATTTGATTGGTCGCCACATCAATCGCACCGACCATCACTTTTTTGCCACGAATGAGTTCAATCAAATCCATTGGAACACGGGAGTTTTGACATTCGAGTGACACAATATCAATTTTAGATTGTTGCAGTTTGGGGAACGATTCTTCGTACTGACGCCATTCATTACCCAAAGTCTTTTTCCAATCGGTATTGGCTTGAATGCCATAGCCATAGCAAATATGCACCGCGGTTTCACATTTTAGACCTTCAAGTGCACGCTCTAAGGTTGCAATCCCCCAATCATTCACTTCATCAAAGAACACATTAAACGCAGGTTCATCAAACTGAATGATGTCGACCCCTGCTGCTTCAAGTTCTAAAGCTTCTTGGTTCAGAATTTTGGCAAATTCCCACGCCAACTTTTCACGGCTTTTGTAATGACCATCATACAGCGTATCGATCATGGTCATAGGACCGGGCAATGCCCATTTAATCGGTTGCGTGGTTTGGCTACGTAAGAACTTGGCATCATCGACAAAAACTGCTTTTTTACGAGACACTTCACCCACGACAGATGGCACACTGGCATCGTAACGGTTACGAATACGCATGGTTTCGCGCTTGTTAAAATCCACCCCTTCAAGATGTTCAATAAACGTGGTCACAAAGTGCTGACGGGTTTGTTCACCATCACTGACAATATCGATACCCGCCTGACGTTGTTCATGCAAAGACAGCTTTAATGCATCACGTTTTGCTTCTAAAAGTGCATCGCCTTCAAGTTTCCAAGGTGACCAAAGTTGTTCAGGTTCAGCAAGCCAAGCGGGTTTCGGTAAGCTGCCTGCTGTCGATGTTGGGAGTAAAAGTGCCATATCTCATCTTCTTTCTTTAAATTAGGTCAATCTATAAATCATGTCGGTGTTTTAAGCAGCATCTTTCTGAGCAGCGGTTACTTGAAAGTTAGCCGCCCACTCATCCAGAATGTCTTTATAGGGTTTGATAAAGTTTTCTTCTGTCCATTTGCCTTGTTTGACCGCCAACTGACCACGTTCAACACGGTCATAAACAATACGGGTGAGAGAATAATCGCCATAGCTTAAACTTGGTTGATAAATCACGCCTGCAGGTGAATTTGTGTTGTAAATTTCAGGACGATAGATGCGTTGGAAACTTTCCATGGTCGCAATCGCACTGATCAACTCAAAATCAGTGTAGTCACGGAGTAAGTCGCCTGCACAGTAGAATGCCAGTGGTGCATTAGCATGTTTAGGCTTGAAATAACGAACACTGAGACCCATTTTTTTGAAATATTCATCGGTACGTGAATCATCATTATTGGTGTATTCTGCACCCAATACAGGATGGGTATTCGCAGTACGGTAGTACGTTTTAGTGGTGGAAACACTTAGGCAAATGACAGGCTGTTTTTTAAACTCAGCTTTAAACACCGCTGAATTAATAAGATGTAGATATAGCTTGCCATGCAAGTCACCAAAGTCTTCGGGCTTTTCATCCGTCTTATAACCCAATGTTGGCAAGACCACACTAAAGTCATAATCACGCACATACGATGAGAAGCTATTGCCAATCATGCCTTCAATACGTTCACCTGTTTGATGGTCGATGACGGTGCTTTTCAGTGTTTCGATGAACGGGAAGGTTTCACCATTGCCCTCAATATCAATTTCAGCCGAAATAATGTCAATTTCAAGTGAATAACGATCACCTTTTGGATTATCAACAGTGGCCAAACTATTAAAGCGATTATTGATCATTGCCAGAGTCCGACGCAGATTTTCTTGACGGCTTTCACCACGTGCCAAATTGGCAAAGTTAGTTGTTAAACGAGTGTTATTCGCTGGCGCGTAATGCTCATCAAAGCGAATGCGTTTAATTGAACATGCAAATTTCTGACTCATGGAGATATCCGCCTAAATTTCTTATAAAAAGCTAAATTTCTGTATGGCTTTATTTAAACGCGAATCAAAACATGAGTAAAACGATATAAATTCAATTAAAGATGAGTAAAATTCACTTAATAGCTATTTAGATGACATGGAAGCTAAGAAAACACAAACAGTTGGATGAAATATTTCAAGCTACAGATTGTGATACGCGCCTATTTTTATGATCTTTTAATACTTAGCATTAAAAAAGCCGACTCAATAAAGTCGGCTTAGACCTACATTTTTAGCTTAATGAACAATGGTACGACGACGTGACCAACGATCTACGCCAAATTTACCTGCAAACACCGTCACCAATAAGCCGATAAACAATCCAATAAATGACCAAAGTGCAGCTTTTAGCAGCAGCATTGGTTGCAACAGCTGCTTTTTCTTTTGCATCTTCTTTGGCTTGAACATATTGAACTTTTGCTTTTTGAATATTGCTATCCAAGTTATTGAAAAACTCATTTTGCTGAACAAGATAATTATTGACTGCTTGATCCGCCTCTTGTGGTGTCAGTGAGGTGTTTTTAGCAAGCGCTTCGCTGACTTCATCACGATCGATTGAAGCTGTGACTGCTTGAGCACGATTTTTCAAGGTATTAGACAATTGTTGAATAATTTTATCGCTATCATCTGGATTTAAAACCAAATCTTTCGCAGATGCCTTAATTTGATCTTTCGCCCACTCACCTTGTGCTTTTAAGTATTGTGGCTGTAATTCCTCAATACCGGTTTTCTGCAAAGCTTCGGTCAGTTTCACATCACCATCTTTAAATTCAGGCAATGGCACAAGCTCTTCAAAGGCTTGTGTACCTAAGCTTGCAAGATTAACTCCCCCTTTACCAATACCCGTTGCAACACTTCCCGCAGCGGAAGTCACAGAGCTAATTGCGCTGCCGGTAATACGTGCCGCATTATTGATGGTCATTGCACCAAACCAAATACCGACCAATAAAGACAATGCCCAAACGAGGAAACCGTGAATATAACCATCCGTCGTTGCAAGTCGACCCGCAATAAAACCACCAATGCCCAAACTAATCAGTAAGGAAATAATGGTCCAAATGGTTACTGCTGTGCCTGAACCATTGCCCACATCGGTCGCAGATTCAGGATCTAAAAGGGCAAAACCGAGCGCTACACCCAATAAAGACAACAACATGGAAATGGCAAGGACTGCAATTACACCCGCAAAAACACTGGCCCATGAAATACGATTTGGAATCACAATTTTTTCTTCATACATGTTCTTATACCTCTTGATTGTCGTTTTAATTCTTCATATGTCAGACAAGACATATCCCTGCTTCTACTTTATGGATAAACATGCGGGCAAAATGTGATCTATTTGTTGTTTTTAATTATTTTTTGCTACTGTTCTTTCTCTTCATGTAATTCATTTCATCAAGCAGCAATCTCTGCCACATATAGATTCATAATCTAAAACCGCACGTTTCATCGACAAAATTCAGCTTAGAATTTTATCGCTTGTAAAGTTATGTTAAACTTCACGCAGTTTTTAACACCTACGCTATGTCGTGGGTGTCTTTATTTGAAATCTCCCATTTTTTGAAATTGAATTGTTTGTCTGCTCAGCATGATCTCCCAATCGGTGCTGTACATTGCTATTACTGTTCTTTTTGCAAAATTAATTTAAATCTCCTGTCGGTCAGGGGCTCGAATCATGTTGATTGTTAAAACGTGATTTGGCTTTGACTGCTTGTAAAACCTACGTTGAAAACAATGTCTTCCCCACAAATTTCTAAACTCACCTTTGCCACGTTGTTGTTTCCTTTGGCATTGGTTTTATTTGAGTTCGCTGTCTACTTAGGCAACGATTTAATTCAACCCGCAATGCTGGGTGTTACACGTGATTTTGGTGTCAGCAGCGCTTGGGCGCCATCGTCTATGTCGTTTTATCTTTTGGGCGGTGGTTGTATTGCTTGGCTGATGGGTCCGTTGTCGGATCGTATTGGACGCAAAAAAGTCTTGCTCGCTGGTGCACTATTCTTTGCGGTGATGTGCATTGCCATTTTATTCACACAGAATATTCAAAGTTTCTTAACCTTACGTTTCTTACAAGGCATGGGTTTAACTGTGATTAGTGCGGTGGGTTATGCTGCGGTACAAGAAAACTTTGAAGAACGCACTGCAATTAAAGTCATGGCGATTATGGGTAATATGACTTTATTTGCACCATTGCTTGGGCCTTTAGTCGGTTCACTGTTGATTGATCAAGTGTCTTGGCATTGGGGCTTTATTGGTATTGCCTTCTTAGCGGTATTGGGTTGGTTGGGTTTAAAAATTGCTATGCCGGCAGATCAAAAAGCCAATCTAGTGCAAAAGCCAATGAACAGTATTTTTGCTGACTTTAAGAAAGTTTTTAAAAATAAACAATTTGTTGTCATGACGCTTGCTCTACCCCTAGCATGTTTACCTATTATGCTGTGGATTGCACTTTCACCTGTCATGTTGGTGGAAAACTTAGGCTTTAGTGGCATGCAATATGGTCTAGCACAAATCCCAGTTTTGGGCGCATTGATTTTGGGTAGCGTGATTTTGGTCAAAATCGTGGATAAATATCCACTGGGTCAAACGATTTTATTCGGTCTACCGACCATGCTTGTCGGTGCATTGATTATTCTGGCTGGTCTGTTTATGGCGGATTATTTCGTCTGGACATTGATTATTGGTATGACCATTATGAGCTTTGGTGAAGGCATTTGTTTCTCAGTACTGTATCGTTTAGCCATGATGTCATCAGATGTATCTAAAGGAACGGTTGCCTCTGCAATGTCGATGATCATGATGTTCACCAACTTCATTGTGCTTGAATTATCACGCATGTTGTTTGAATCGTATGCATTGGTGGCATTCAGCTTATGTTGTTTAGCATTGATCTTACTGTGGTTCACTTTGCCACGCGCAATGCTGAAAAAAGTGATGCAAGAACGTCAAGCCAAACAACAGTTCTAACTCTTTAGCTTAGGCGAAAAGAAAAGGCGCGATTCATCTCAATTGCGCCTTTTTTGTCTCTGTGTTTTCAAAAATTAAGACTTAACCCACAGCATCGGTATACCAATTTTTCCACGAACTGGTGCCACGAACATCAATGGGTACAGTCGGAATCAATTTCTTTTTAAGAATGTCAGTTTGATGAACTGCTTTCGCTAAGCGTGCTTTAACCGAGTGAATACATTCACGATCACCAAATTCACAGCGGTCTAAACTCGTACCACCACAGGGTCCATTGGCCAAACCTTTCGGACAGGTTTCTGGACAGATGTATAGCGTATCGCCCAAACGGCATTGACCACAACTTTCACAGCCAAGTACAGCATGTTTACTGATAAATTCTGTTTTGAGTAATGCTTGTGCAGCCGCTTTTCCTTGCCAAAATTTGGATTGAAAAATAAAACGCCCCACGCCTTTACCCACTCTGGAATCAAAAATGACATCATGCATCAGATGTAAATGCTGATATTTTAAAATGTCACGTTTACTCGCAAGGCGTGAATATGAGGTCAACTCAGGATAAAATTCTTGCCCTGTTTTGACCTGCCACAGTGTATTCCAACGCTGTTCAAGTTCGCTTAAATTAAGATGGCGATACTGTTCAATATAACCCTCTAAACGCATTTGTTCTTCAGGTTGATGACACGCTGATAAATGAATGCCTGCAAAGCCCAAATGCTGACAGATCAGAATCTGCAACGCACAACGCTCATAAACACGATCCGTCAATCCTGCCGCTTTTTCTTCTTGTAATAGGTTGAAAATATGCGGGGTAATGACAATGCCTGCCACTTGCTGCTTCAACATGAAATTCGCACGACCAAACGTCAGTGGCATCACACACGCCAGGATTTTTTGCGTATACGCATGTTCGTTTAAAAAGGCTTTCGCTTGTTTTAATGCACTTAAGTCATAGCCCAATTGAGTAATAATATAGTCAGTGCCTGCTTTAATTTTTTTATGCAGTTTTAAATATTGTGCATCACGTTCCGCTTCGGCATATTTAAAAGGATTAAATGCCACGCCAATACAAAAGCCCTCTTCCTGTTTCGCAGCCACCACAGCATTCACGGATTCTAAATAACGGGTACGAGGCAGTATACCCTCGCCATTTTGATGCGATTTGAGTTTATCGCCTGTAAGCAAGAGTAAATTCTGCTGTCCTAGCGTTTTCGCACGTTTTAAAAATTGTTCAAAGTCCGCAATATCTCGACCTTTTCCTGCAAAGTGTAAGACTTTTTCAATGTCTTTCGGATAAGCCTTTGCCGCCAAAATCGGTGCTAAATCATCATCTGCATGCACCCGATCCGCTAAGGTCATTAATGCCGGATAACCTGCAAATGTATGACGTACGGGCAGAATCTCTTTTTGAGTGCACAGATATTCCACCAAAACACAAAATTGATTTTTCGCAAAATAAGTTACAAGTTGAGACATACTGGGAGTGATCCAAAGGATCAAAAAGGAAAAACTAAATTATAATCAAAATGGACTTAAACTGCATCTGATGCTGCCCACATGGACAGCATCAACATCTTTTCGTTAAACGAGAAAATTAGCGCCATATTTGCTGGGCAATCTCATTCATCAGTTTTAGTTTTTTCCATTGGGTATCATATGAAATACGATTGCCCTCTTCCATTGATGCAAAACCACTTTGTAGACACAGACCCAATTGTGCGAGTGGCAGATAATTTGCTGCCTGTTCAATTTGTGCAATCACTTTGGCTTTATCTTCTAGAGTTTCAAGCTTGGTTGAAATCAGTCCTAAAAATACTTCTGCCTGTCGATTGGTTTCTGAAGCTGTACTAGAGGGATTTAAACCCTATCAGGTTGTATTAAATATATAGGCTAGAGGAGTAATTCCTCTAGCCTATAGTTATTTTGTTATTAATTTTTTAATATATGAAAATCTAGAAATCGTACTTTGCCATGATCTCTATACGGTTATCATTTCCGGTCTTACCTTCAACTGTCTCACGTTTACCATAGACATATTCCATACCAAACGTAATTGGTTTGACTGGGTTATACATGACATTTAACCAACCTTGTTGTAGATGATCATTGCCATTAGCATTGTTACCATCATAAATCACAGAGCCGTAACCTAAAGTGCTCCTAATTTGGGGAGCAAATTTATAGGTTGCACCTAATGTGAATGCATCAAAATCAATTAGTTCAATATTATTACCATGCTGTATATAGCGTTTATTATCAGATGTAGCCAATAAAAACTTATTATCTCCTGATACATGCGAGTAATTAGCATTCAGAATCAGCTGATTAACAGGCTTATAGTTTACCCCTAAGCCAATCCCCCAGCCTAACTCTGTCTCATCGTCCAAATCACGTACCCGTACTTCTTGTAAAAGTCCTCGTGCGGTTACTAGTCCAGCACCTTCAGCAAATTTATGACTCAATTTTGCTGTAGCAGCAGGTAATCTGTTTTCATCATTACCTTTTTCTAATGCGACAAAATACTGTGTATTATTATTTAATTTATCCGTATATCGCACCATTGGCGTACGTGTCGTGCCTCCTCCAAGTGGAGTATTAAAATCCAACATTTCAGGAGAAGTTTCAGTCGATAGGAAAGTTGATGTCGTTTGCCCGATTAACCAATTGTTATAAGTCATATAGACATGACGTAATCTGACAGTATCTTTATCGGAACCACCACGGAAATCGAGTTCAACTTTACCACCAATGTCTGCATTTTGAATTGGGGCCTTAAAATCCAAGCCTATACGGGTAGTTGTTAATGTCGAATCCAAACGATCTTCAGTAGATTTTTTATTGGGATCTCCTTCAAGTGCTACGCTATTGATGCTATTAAACATCCCTTTAGCACCTTCGAATTGGTAAGCGACATCCCCCCGAATAAAACCATATAAGCTGATTTCTGCACCAGATTTCGACTGCCATTTATTTACTGTTGGCAGTTTCTGATCCTGCTTCGTCTCTCTATGTGTCTCAGAGATTTGTTGAATCAGTAACATTTGTCTGAGTTCAGCAATTTCTGATTTTAATTTCTCGATTTCTGTAGTTACTGTTTGATCAGCATATGCTGTAGAAATAACCGTACTACCCAAAAGCATAAAAGCTACATTATAAAATTTCATATTAATCCTTTAAAAATTCGATCTATCTTTATCCACGACATTCAAAAACAGTTTTTCGCTCTATCCTCCATACAGTTCTAAATACTTGTTTTTTACAATTTCACTTTTATATTTTTGTTTAATAAAATTAATTGCATGCCTAGATTTTGAAAGTGCATACAGACATAGGCTTTCTGTCTGGTATTTCACTGCTGCAATAGCTTCGTAATCCAAAGAAATGGCTAATCTGCAAAGATGTTCTGGTTGTTCATCTAGATATTTAATAGAAGTTGGATTTTGCCGAATGGCATGAATCATTAATTTTTCATTTTTATTCTTTAGAAATTTGATGACTGATGAATTCTTTTGGATTGCATCTAACCAGATGCCTTCATGGCATTCTTTTACGTATCGAATAACATAAAGTTTTTTCTTAAGCGCAAGTCTTAAAATATAATCACTTGGATCATAAATATATTTGATTGCTTCTGGCTTCGATCTAACCGCTTCTTCACAAATTAAATCAGTAGGTTGAGGAATATATTGCAATGTATTCCCATCAGCTCGAACAGCTAATAGACATATTTCCTGAGTTTTATCTTGCACATATTTAATTGCATAGGGATTATTAAAAACTGCTGTTCTACAAAGAAATTTGTTCTGATGCTTAATAAACTTAAGTGCAAAACCATTTTGCTTCACAGCAGTCCAAAACATCTGTTCTGTTGGGCTATTAATATAGCGAATTGCTAAACCTTCATTTTCTAAAGCTTTCAGGCAGATTTCATCAGTTTTATTTTTTACATATTTGAGCGTATCGCCACAACTGGAAACTGCCTGTAAGCACATCTCATCATTTTGGGCATGTACATATTTAAGTGCTCTGGGATTATTTTTAACTGCTTCTGTACATAGCTTGATATCCTGATGTGGGATATATTTCAAAAGCAAGCCATCATGTTGCAGCTGATAGAGCCAATCTGCATAAGAAATCCGTGCATATACTTCACTATTCATCAGTGATCCATCTCCTAAGATTTATCTATAGATTTAAAAAACAGTTGAAGACTGCGTTGATAAAAAAAGCGTATGGTTAAAATCACAAAAATCAGGCGTGAAAGCTGAAAAGCCACTACAATCGGCACAGCGAGTCCTAAGGCTTTCGCCATTAAGGACATTTCAGCAATTCCACCGGGAGATAGCCCTAGAATCAGAATTTGGGCATCAGCATGGCTTAAGCGAATCAATAGCAAGGCAAAAATAATAGATAATGCCAATCCCAATAGGTTGAATAGAAAAGTTAGTCCTATAAATTTTTTACTGTTTTTTAGAAAGCTGAATGGAAATTTACTGCCTAATGACCATCCAATGCAAAGCTGCCCCAAAGCAATAAACCACTCTGGAAAACGCAATTGTAAAATACCAAAAAATGAAAGAAGACCAAGGATCGTTAATGGTCCTAAAATCCAAGCATTGAGGAGATTAAAATAATGAAAAACTTTACCAGCACATAAAGCCAGTAAAAAAAACACTAAAACCTGAAAAAATCCATAGTACTCAGTGTCCTGTACGACTAGATTAGACCATTCGGCTTGAAAATAAAGTCCCATAAAAATTGGGACAAGCACAACCAAAATCACAATGCGCAAACTATGTGCAGCTACTACTTTATCGACCTGTGCATGGTACTGCTCAGCAATATTGACCATTTCACTGGCACTGCCAATTGCAGATGAAAACCATGCAGTTGCCCAATCTAAGCCATTAATCCGATATTGCAGAACAGCCAACATAGTACCGAGCACCAGTGACCAAAGAATACCAAGCAGGATAAAAGTCCAGTAGGATACAATTGCCTGTACTAAGGCTGGAGTAAAATAAAGACCAAGTGCCATGCCAATAATGATCTGTCCGCCTTTGCGCCAATGAGGATGACAAGATAATGGCTGTCCGATACTGCCCATGAGTAATGCAGCCAACAAAGGCCCAAGCAGCCATGGCAAGGGAATATGGGTATATTTCGCAAGAACTGCACCGATCAGGGCAATGGCCAATCCTTTGGCATTCGATATTATTTTTTTCATAATCCTAAACAATAATGGTCAGCAACTGCTGACCATTATTGTTATCCAATTAAGCTTGATTTTTTTTGATGAACAGATATTTACGTACGATTGGTAGAATCAGTAACAATGCTGACATCACCCAAAGTCCTATGCTGATATTACTGCTCCACAAGATACTTAGCTCACCTTGAGAGATAGAAAGTGCACGACGTAAGTTCGATTCCATCAGTTCACCTAAGACAAATCCTAAAATCAGCGGTGCCAATGGGAAATCAAATTTTCTGAGTACATAACCTACAATTCCTAACCCCATGCACAGTAACAAATCAAAGATGGTGCTGTGAATTGCATATACACCGACGAAACTAACTGTCGCGATAATTGGAATCAGAATATAACTTGGAATACTCAACATACGAGCAAAGAAACCAACCAATGGAAGGTTGAGTACGAGTAAGATAATGTTACCGACCATCAAAGATGCAATTAGTGCCCAAACCAATGTTGGCTGCTCAGTAAATAGTTGTGGGCCTGGGGTGATGTTATACATCATTAATGCACCCATCATGACCGCAGTTGTACCTGAACCAGGCACACCCAACGTTAACATCGGTACAAACGAACCACATGCTGCTGCATTGTTGGCACTTTCTGGTGCTGCAAGACCACGTAAGTCACCTTTACCAAATTGACTATTGTCGCGTGCCATCTTACGTTCAGTCGTATAAGCCATCGCACTAGCAACACTAGCACCCGCTCCAGGAAGAATCCCTGAGAAGAAACCAATCAATGAACCACGAATAATAGTCGCCAACGCGCTGAAGAATTCTTTAATATTAAATAGCGAACGTTTACTTTGTTTAAGCACAACTTTACCAATGGTGGTACGTTCTAACAGTAAAAGAATTTCACTGATACTAAACAGACCAATCACTACAGTAGTAAAGGCAATACCATCACTCAAACCGACACTGTTAAAAGTAAAGCGATATACACCAGTAATAGCATCCATCCCTACCGTAGATAAGCCTAGACCCATCAGCGCCATGATCAAGGTTTTAAATGGCTGCGTACTGACTAATCCGGTTAAGCAAACAATAGCAAAGACCATCAATGCAAAGTATTCAGCTGGGCCAAAAGCAATTGCCCATTTCGCCAATAATGGCGCAAATAGCACGATTCCAATAAAAGCTATCGTACTACCAATAAAAGAACTCACTGATGACAGTGATAGTGCAATGCCTGCTTTACCTTGCTGTGCGAGTGGATAGCCATCTAGCGTGGTCATAATCGCACCAGCATCGCCTGGTACATTCAGTAGAATTGCTGAAATACGGCCACCGTATTCACAACCCAAATAAACTGCTGCCAAGAGAATTAAGGCACTATCTACAGGTAAGCCGAGTGCATAGGCAAATGGTAACAGGATCGCTACACCATTGATCGGGCCTAGACCTGGCAATAAACCTACAATCGTTCCGATAAATGCACCGATAAAGGCAATGAGGAGATTCTGAGGCTGTAAGGCAACTTCAAATCCCACCATTAAAAAATTTAATACTTCCATATCGTTGTCATCCTTAACCGAAGAATCCGAGTGGTAATGGCACGTCTAGTACACGGTCAAATAAATAGTAAGTACATGTACTGAGTAACAAACCTGTAATCGCTACTGGAATTGTCTTGCCATTGAAAAGTTTGCCCACTGCAATGGTCATGAGTAAGGTTGCAACGATAAAGCCGAACCACTCAAAAATAACTGCATACACGGTCAAGGTTATTGCACACAATACGAGTTTACCGAGCAAATGCTTTGTCCAACCAAGTTCAATCGGTTCAAACATAATAGCTGGACGCACTGTCAGATAAACCGCGCTCGCTGTAATTAAACCCATCAACAAAATTGGAAAAGCTTTCGGTCCTACAGGATCGTAGGAGATAGGAGCTTCAAAACTACATGCATAGATCAGTAAAAATAATCCACAGACTGCAATGATGCCCGTAAGAATACGTTCAAATTTCATCATCTACCCTCAAAAACAAAAACTGAACGGAAACAGCTTTCCAGCTCAGTCTGTTTGTTATTTTGATAATTTATATTCTTGCGATAACTGACGCATTTCCTCAGTCTGCTTATAAACGTACTTAGCCAATTCCTCACCACTTAACTCAAATGGGAGTAGATCTTGGTTTTCACGTACTGCATCAAATTTTTGATCAGCCATCATTTTGTCGAACGCATTCTTCCACCAATTATAAGCTTCATCGCTTACTTTTGGTCCCATGTAGAAACCACGGATCACAGGCCATTCCAGGTCATAGCCTTGCTCTTTCGCAGTTGGCAATTGAGAGAATTTACCTTCCAAACGTTTGTCAGAGAAAACAGCCAAGATTCGGATATTTCCTGCTTCAAGATGAGAACCTACTTCGCTGACATTACCAACACCTACTTGAATATGCTGCCCAAGTAGTGAAGTTAAAACTTCACCACCACCCTCAAGTGCGACGAAACTCATGTCAGCAGGATTCACACCAGCTTTTTTCGCCAAGATTGCAGTTTGCATCCAGTCCTGACCACCGACACTGCCCGCACCACCAAAGCTGATCACTTTTGGATTTTTTTTCAGGGCTTTCATCAGATCATCTAGCGTTTTTAATGGTGAGTCTTTATGTACTGCAACCAGACCATAATCTACTGCTACACCAGACAGCCATTTCACGTCTTTTTCCGTGAAACTCCCGAATTTACCTTGTGCCAAATTCAACAGTGAGCCGGTAGAAAATGCGATCACCGCATTATTATTTGCCGGATCATTGTTCACAATCTTGTTATAGGCTACCGCCCCAACACCGCCTGGCATATAAGTTACACGGATCGGATCTTTCAGGACTTCAGTTTGCTTGAAGCCTGATTGAATCAACTTACAGGTCATATCAAACCCGCCACCTGGTTTAGCAGGAGCGATACATTCAGGTCGCTTCGGCTGACCTGCTTCTTTAGAAGCATTGCCCGAGCCACATCCAACGATTGCCAAACTGGCACAAGCTACTGCGACTAATTTTAAGTTTTTCATTGCTACATCCTTATAATGAATTGATCCATTTAATATTTTAGGAATCTTACCTATAGCCATCATCGACCTCCATGGTCTCATCGTGGTTTGGGTGCTTACTTTGCTTTTACCTTCTGTTTAGCAATACGTTCTTCTACAGCAAACTTCAGTAAGGCTGCACTACGGTAAAAACCGTGAGCGAATTTGCCAAAAGGAATAGTCAGGAAGAAGGTCATCACGGTTGCTAAGTGGATAATCAGTAATAGAGCCATCGCTGAGCTGTCACGGAAGGCGAGTAACGCCAAACCAGTAATACTAATGAGCAGCAACAGGAAGATAAAACCGCGATCCATTGGCTTTTGCTTTACATCGCCATGTAACGGATGACGTTTAATATTCAGGTACAGTAGACCGACTGGACCAACTACTAGTCCAATACCACCAAGCGTTCCTAAAATAACTGGCAAGCTGGTATAGCTATATGGTGCTGCTAGACCTAAGAAATAGTGATAAGCAGTTGCAACGCTAGTCGCTAGGAAACAGAGTAAAAAACCGTACATGGTGAAATGATGGAATACACGACGGATCTGGGTATAACGATCATCTTCCTCATTACAGCCCTTACCATGTCCACCATCTAAATATTTCAGTGTCAGAACATTTTTAGAAGCTTGCAGAATATCTGGTTGCGCTACACCTTCTGGAATGATTTTAGACGTCTGTTTCCAGAATTTCGCTATGCCTAGACCAAGCAATATAATCGATGTGATAAATACTGAACCGAATAGAACAGCAAGGAAGTTATGCGGGAAGATCGCATAGAAATTACCTTGGTATTGACCAAATAAGTCTGTGCCATTCATCCACACCCCTGCTAGCATTAACAGGAAGAAAATAACAGTCATCACAGAGACTAAAGCAATCCCCGTTTTCTTATAAATTGCACCAAAAGAAGCTGGTACTGCAAATTCCTGATAAGTTTCTAAACGTACTTGTGCCATCGCTTGTGGAATATTGACGCCAAACTCATGTGGTGGCGCATATTGGCAGGCATGTAAACAGGCACCACAGTTATGGCATAGATTTGCCATGTAATGAATATCAGCTTGAGTAAATTCAAGACGTTTGGTCATTGCCGGGAATACGGCACAGAAAGTTTCACAGTAACGACACGCATTACAAATCTGTAAAGCCTGTTTAACTTGCTCTTCATTATCTGTCAGCTGCACGACAGGAATCATAGTTTTTACACTGGAATTCATTTTTAAGCTCCCTGCTTGAATGCAGCTTTAGCAGCATTTTTGCCGGCAATACGTCCAAAGGTGGTTCCAATCGACATGCCCACTCCTGCGGTATAACCTTGCCCCAAAACATTACCTGCCATCATTTCACCAGCCACATACAAATTTGGACTTGGTTTGTTATTAAAACGAACTGCAGCATCATCTTCGACTTTCAACCCTAAATAAGTGAAAGTAATACCAGGACGTAATGCGTAGGCATAGAACGGCGGCTTGTCTAAAGCGACAGCCCAGTGGGTTTTAGACGGAGTCAGATTCTCGGTATAACAGTTATCGAGTACGGTATGATTGAACTCACCTTTAACACAGGCATTGTTATAGTCAGTTACCGTTTTAGAGAAAGTCTCTACATCTAAATTAAGTTTTTGTGCTAGCTCTTCAATCGTGTTCGCTTTTGTGCCTTCAAATACTGGTGGCATAAAACGACCGACAGATTTGGAATCGATAATTGAGTAAGCAATTTGGTTAGGTTGTTTTGCGACTAGACGACCCCAGATGGCATAGCGTTTCGGCCAGAAATCCTCACCCTCATCATAGAAACGTTCAGCATTTTTATTTACTACAATGCCTAAAGATACGCAGTCGATACGAGTACAAATACCACCATCATAAAGTGGAGCACGTGCATCAACAGCGACACAGTGCGACTGTGATGGATCGCCGATAATATCGGCACCTTGATCGATCATAAACTTTAACAAATTGCCTTGATTAAAGCGGGTACCACGAATAATGAAATTATCTGCAGGCCATTCGCCATTTTCATTTTGCCCCCAAGCTTCACGTAACCATTCACGGTTGGATTCAAATCCACCCGCTGCAAGCACACAGGAAGCCCCTTCTAAACGTGTGCCATCTTCCGTCACGACAGCCTTAAACACACCATCTTCAATAATCAGTTCAGTAATTTTGGTGTTATAACGAATCTCAACCCCAAGGTTTTGAGCACTTCTGAAATAAGCATTGACGAGGGCCTTTCCACCCCCCATAAAGAAAGCATTAGTTCGTGCTACATGCAGAGCACCAGATAAAGGAGGTTGAAAATTTACACCATGCTTACGCATCCAGTCACGGCAGGTTGCAGTCGAACGAATAACAAGACGAGCCAAATGCTCATTGGTTTTACCAGCAGTAACTTTTAATAAATCTTGCCAGTATTCTTCTTCAGGATAGGCATCGATCAGCACATCCTGAGGCGCATCATGCATACAACGTAAATTACGTGTGTGCTGTGAGTTTCCACCTCGCCATTCTTTGGGAGCTGCCTCCAAAAGTAATACTGAAGCACCCGCTTCTCGTGCAGTGAGTGCTGCACATAATGCGGCATTCCCACCGCCAATCACAATTACATCATGCATTCGATGTCTTCCCTTTCGAATTTGATGCAATTTAAGACTAAAAGTAGGTATGTGCGTGATAGGCTGAATTTAAATAGGTATTTAATAAAATTAAATAGGCTAAAAGTCTAATAGCTCGGCACTAGGCCATAAACCCTTATTTATTAGATCTTTAACACAACTTTTTATCGCAACTTTAGTAGCAAGACTTGCAGGAGACAGTTCTTCTTCTGAAATACTGATTAAATAGTTGATCCTATCGAGCTCTGGTTCAACGACTTTTAACAAACAAATATCAGATTTAAGATAATCAAAGTGGGCACTCACAGGCTGAATTGTGGCCACATTTAAGTTACTAACACAGTTCATTAATAAATGTAGCCCATCAATTTCATAGTCCACATCTAATAATTCAACCTTTTGATCTAAAAATTTACGTAGACCATGTCTTTGGCTAGGCAAAACTAACGGTAAACGGTTCACCCTCTCTAAATCAATTTGACCATTTTGAATACAATCTTCAAAATTATATTGGAGTAACAAGGCCCTATTAGCCATCAAAAACATTTGTTCTTTCAATAAAGGTTGAACAGACCAATTAGCATCTACATCTTGGGTAAAAATAATAGCGATATCAAGTTGCCTTGAATTCACAAGGTTCGTGAGATTCCCAGATAAGCTTTCAACTAAATGGATTTTGATATCCGGATACCGTTCAGACATAAGTTGCATAAATGGTATGCCGAGTACAGATGCAATACTTGGTGAAAAGCCCACACTGACATGACCTGTCAGACGAGAGGAATGTGCTGCTTCAATTGCATACTGTACGTGACGTAAAGATAATTGCGCTTGTTTAAAAAAAGCTAAACCTGCTGGCGTAGGTGTAACTCCGCTAGAAGTACGGCTTAACAAACGAGTGCATAATTCATCTTCTAATTTTGAAATTTGCTGACTTAATGCAGATGTTCCAACATCTAGTTTCTGAGCAGCCTTACCTAGACTCCCAGACTCTACAATTGTAATAAAGTATTTTAGCTGTTTTAATTCCACTTATTTCCCTTAATACATTTTCATAGTAGTGTGTTAGATACTGACAATATACGATGTAAAGCTATTCAAGAGAATGATAAAAAAGAAGTATTGAATTTCTTAGTATTTATCTTTATTCATTGAGTTTGATTGATAGGGCTTTTTTAAAGACATAGCTAATTTAAACATGTTTTTTATGTTTGGTGGCGGCAATTGAACTCACCCAAAATCCCTAATGAAATCTAGCCATTAAAAAAATTGAAGCCCAAGATTTTCACCCAAATTTACCCATTCCCCAATCGATCAATTTCCCTTCAAATTCAGGCACTAAAAACTCTATGAGTTCACTCAGATCATGCTTATAGATTTTTAACGATTCTGACTGTTCTTTATATTTTCTATACCGCTCTATCCACCTACCAGACTTATCTCTTTCTACTCATAGATTTGGCTTACCAGTTACTTTTAAAGGAAGCATAAAGTGTTTGATATATTCAGGATGATGCTGTATTAAGTTATGTGCAACACTAACCATATTAGTGAAACCACTCCCTACAACAAAACCAGTTCTTGCACTTAAAATTGAGGATCAAGATTCTGAGTAAGTTGTTCTCTGAATTCATTTCTTTTCGAACGAGCTTTCGCTAATGAATAAGCTGGATAGACTCCAATAGCTATAGTGGCTCTTTTCTTTGTTATAGGTCTAACATAATCAAAACGCCAATATACGCCATCTTTTTTATCTAGAAGTAAATAAAGACTACCACCATCCGATAGCTTGATATTTCTATCCAACGATTTTTTATGCGTTGATATTACTGATTTAATTTTAGAGTCAGAAAGACTGATAATAACTTTTGGCATATTTTTACGGTATCCTAAAACACCATCGGATAATATCGGACAACAGAATATTATAAGTTATTTATTTTTAATAATTTTCAGATTTTTTCGGATGAGATGAAATAGTAAAATGGTGCGCCCAGCGGGACTCGAACCCACGCCACAGGCTTCGGAGACCTGTACTCTATCCAGTTGAGCTATGAGCGCGCGACGCACATCATAACAAAAAAAAGCAGAAGATAAAGCAACTATATATAAGTTAGTGATTTTACTGCCTAAGCTTTATACAATGTTCCAAATTTGAAACGAAGAATTGCTCCCCCATCACTTGGTTTATGATGCTAGATCACTCACAATACCTCAACTTTTCACCAATTGAGACATTCATGACTGATGCATTGACGTTAAGGGATTTGTCAAAAACCTATCGAAATGGTTTTCAAGCACTGAAAGGCATTGACTTGAGCGTGCCTGAAGGTGAGTTTTACGCACTTTTAGGTCCAAATGGTGCAGGTAAATCCACCACTATTGGCATTATCAGCTCACTCACAAAAAAAACTGCTGGCACTGTTGAAATCTTTGGGCACAACTTGGAAACCCATCCCTCCCAAGCGAAACAATTTTTAGGCGTTGTGCCGCAAGAATTTAACTTTGCACAATTTGAAAAAACCTTTGATATTTTAGTCACCCAAGCAGGTTACTACGGTATTCCAAAGAAAATTGCGGAAGCGCGTGCCGAGGAATATCTAACCAAACTTGGCTTATGGGAAAAGCGTTCAACTCAAGCACGCATGCTCTCTGGCGGTATGAAACGTCGCCTGATGATTGCACGCGCCATGATGCATGAACCGAAACTGCTCATTTTAGATGAACCAACGGCAGGCGTAGATATTGAACTGCGTCGTTCGATGTGGGAGTTTCTAAATGAGATGAATGAAAAAGGTACTTCAATCATTTTGACTACACATTATTTAGAAGAAGCAGAAATGTTGTGCCGTCGTATCGCGATTATTGACCGCGGTGTGATTAAAGAAGACACGACCATGAAAAACTTCCTTAATCAACTCAATGAAGAATCTTTTATTTTAGATTTAGTCGAGCCGATTGAACCTTTGACACTCGAAATTATCGGTGTGCGTTTTAATCTTGTCGATCCAGTGACTTTAGAAGTGACTTTAGATAAAGCCCACAGCATGAATGACTTATTCCAATTGCTTGAATCACAAAACATTCAAGTTCGTAGCATGCGTAATAAATCGAATCGTTTAGAAGAACTCTTTGTAAAAATGGTCGAAAAAAATCTAGATGGAGCAAAAGCATGAATTTAAATCAGCTCAGCGTTGCTTTATATACCATCGTTTATAAAGAAGTTCGTCGCTTTATGCGAATTTGGCCGCAAACCTTGCTACCACCTGCCATTACCATGAGTCTGTACTTTGTGATTTTTGGTAATTTGGTTGGTTCACGTATCGGACAAATGGGTGGATTCAGCTATATGGAATTCATCGTACCAGGTCTCATTATGATGGCGGTGATTACCAATAGTTATGCCAATGTTTCATCCAGTTTCTTTAGTGCCAAATTCCAAAAAAGTATTGAAGAATTGATCATGAGTCCTGTGCCTTTACATACCATTTTATGGGGCTTTGTGTTGGGCGGTGTGATTCGTGGCGTCTTGGTCGGCATCATTGTTAGCGCAATGAGTTTATTTTTCTCTGATTTATCCATCACCAATTGGTTTGTGACCATATATACGATTTTAATTACATCGCTTCTATTTTCATTGGGCGGTTTTATTAATGCGGTCTATGCCAAATCTTTCGATGATATTTCGATTATCCCAACTTTTATTTTGACACCTCTCACCTATTTAGGTGGTGTGTTTTATGCGATATCAGCATTAAGCCCTTTTTGGCAAAATCTTTCTTTAATTAACCCGATTGTGTATATGGTCAATGCGTTCCGTTATGGCATTTTGGGGCATAGCGATGTCAACGTGACTATTTCACTGTCTATTATTACGGTATGTTGTGCTGTCCTTTATGGTGTGGCATATCAATTACTCTCCCGTGGCTCAGGAATGCGTGAATAATGAGTGTAGAACATTCTCTTCTTGGTAAAGACACCAATTACCCAACGACTTATCAGCCTGATGTGCTGTTCCCGATTTCACGTGCACCTGCGCGTGAAACTTATGCACATGTTGAAGGGATTCAACAAGGTAAAGATTGGTGGCATGTCTTCGAAATTTCTTGGTTAAATCTATCAGGTGTACCGCAAGTTGCGATTGGTCGCATCACTTTACCGGCATCTTCACTAAATTTAATCGAGTCAAAATCATTAAAGCTCTACTTTAATAGTCTAAACTTTGCCAAATTCGAATCGAAAGATGCGTTTATTGCCACGGTCGAAAAAGATTTATCAAAAGCCGCTGAAGCAGAAATCAAACTCGATTTATTCCATGTCGATGAATTAGAGATTGCCAAACCTGAAGGAATTTGTATTGATGATTTAACGCCAAGTCGTTTAGAAAACCATCCTGATGCATCATTATTGGCACTTGATGATTCAAACGATGATGATGTAGAAATCAATCTATATTCACATCTATTAAGAAGTAACTGTCCAGTCACAGGTCAACCTGATTGGGGAACAGTATTTATACGTTATCATGGCAAAAAGCCTTGTTACGAAAGTATTTTGGCTTATATTATTTCTTATCGTCAGCATAACGGTTTCCACGAACAATGTGTGGAACAGATTTTTGCCGATATTTGGCAAAATCTAAAGCCGCAAAATCTGATGGTATATGCAACGTATACACGTCGTGGTGGTTTAGATATTAATCCATGTCGTGTGTCTGACTTATCATGGATGCCTCGCCCTATTCGATTAGCGCGACAATAAAAACATTGAGGTTTTAAAATGCCATTTTTCGGGTTTGTTCCATCTGCAGAGCTTTTAAATACAATACAGACTGCGCAACAAAACAAAAATTCGAGTGAACCGCTTTATCCACTTCGAGACAAAATTGCATTACTCATTAATGATGAGATTATTGATGCAATCTTGACTGAACTTGTGCGTCGCTTCCCAGCAAGCGACAAACGGGATACAGCAGAAAAGTTGGCAGGCTATATTAAATCTACTGTTGCTGTTTTACTGAAGCAGCTTCTCGGTAAATCTTCAAATGATGTGGTTCGTCAATCGATTGAATTCTCTGAAAAGAGCCTGTTCAAAGATCCTGATGGTCAATATCGTGTGGGTGAAGCTTTAGATGCAACCTTGGTCAACAACTTAAAACAGAATTTTGCTGCTTTAAAAGCTGGCCAAGATGTAGATACGCAAGCGTTAAGTAACTTATATAAGCAATTTGGCGAAGCGACTGTACGCCACTTTATGAGTGACTTTAACAAGACCCTTGATTTAGGCATGATTAAACGCAAAGCTGCGGAAATTGGTGCGTCAACAGTGATCAAAGCAGTGAATATTGCTGCCGACAAAATCATTTTGAAACTCAGTAAAGATGAATTGAAAGCCATGGCTGAATACCATGACACGCTGTTTTATGTTTAAACGCAGAACCTCCTTAAAAACCTGACCACGGTCAGGTTTTTTTATATCTACACCACTTGTTACATATTCAGTTTATTTTCATGCTTTTTTGGGCTTAAATTCGCCTTTCTTTGTCTTTTTTTGTATAACAATCTAGGTTTTGCAGCCATCTAGAGGTATCTTGATATCCTCAAATTCTGTGTGATTTGAAGCGACTATATAGACGATTCAGATTGCTCAAAAGCCAGATTTTGAAAAGAACCCTTCCCGTCTAAATGTTTGGAAATTGTACTTTAATGTTGAAC
Source organism: Acinetobacter wanghuae (assembly GCF_009557235.1). Taxonomy (NCBI): domain Bacteria; kingdom Pseudomonadati; phylum Pseudomonadota; class Gammaproteobacteria; order Moraxellales; family Moraxellaceae; genus Acinetobacter; species Acinetobacter wanghuae. The sequence goes on from NZ_CP045650.1 coordinate 1,835,750, forward strand.
TCGCAATTTTATAAAAACCTAAAACGTCTTTCAGTTGTGCTTGCTGCTCTTAGCTTAACTAGTTTCAGCCAAGCCAACGATTTCCAAACACATCCTTCATATATGAGCTTTAAGCAAAACACCACGAAAACCTATGGTTTAAGCAATGAGCAAGTGGATTGGGCGATGAATGGTTCAAAAAATTTACCGTCTATTTTGAGCATTATGAGTCGACCGGGGGAAAGTAAGCCGTGGTACAGCTACAAAACGAATTTCCTGTCTGAAGGCACGATTCAGCGTGGGGTACGTTTCAAACAACAATATGCCTCGACCTTACAACGTGCTGAGCAACAATTTGGTGTGCCACAAGCGATTATTTTAGGCATTTTAGGGGTAGAAACCGGTTTTGGTAGCAACAAAGGTTCATTTATTACCCGTGATGCTTTGGCAACGCTTGGCTTCAATGGCGATCGTCGTAATCAATACTTCCAAGATGAGCTTTCTGCACTAATTGCATGGTCATATAAAGATGGTATTTCGACATCTTCTGTCGTGGGTTCTTATGCTGGTGCGGTGGGCTATCCACAATTCATGCCAAGCAACATTACCAAGTTTGGGGTCGACTATGATGGCAATGGTCACATTGACCTACGTAATTCAGCTGTCGATGCAATTGGCTCGATTGCAAATTATTTAGCAAATCATGGTTGGCAACGTGATCAGCCGATTGCTTTTGCAGCACGCTATACGGGCACAAACCCAGATGCAATTATTGCAAAGGATTTAACCCTGCCTACACCTTATGGGGTTTTAAAGAATCAAGGCATCACCCCATTGAATCCTATCGTTAAAATTGACGATTTAGACATGGTGAACGTGATTCAACTTCAAGAGAATTACGGTCCGATTTATTACCTCACTTATCCCAATTTTCAGGTGATTACGACCTATAACAAAAGTCGTATGTATGCCACTGCTTTGTGGCTTTTGGGTACAGAAATTACCAGTCGTTAACATTAATTTTTAACACTAGAACCAAATGTCAATATTTTTTTATGAGAATTAGTTCATATTTTGGACTTTTTACACTATTTGTTACAATTTAGTATACTTATTAATCAATAATTGTTTATTTCGCGTACTTTTTTAAACTATTTTAGGTAAAGACTAGACAGGGTATTGTCTGCATGAATATTATCCATTTCGTCAAATGTAGTTGCATAAGTTAAATATCAGGCATGTTTATGTGGTTTTTCAGCTGACTAGATGAACCCCACTTGCCATGCTGTTAGGAGTTGATTCGATGCATTCTTCAATCTTAAAATATTTTATGGCCATTGCCACGACGGTCACACTGACCCAATCGCAGGCAGATATGGTTCAATCATCATCATTAAACAATGATCATGATACTTCGCGTTTAGCAGCTCGCTTGCTGAACAAAGAAGCTCAAAGCTTCAATGCTAACTTTACGAATATCAGTAGCCTTTCAATCACTGAGCGTTCAGGCGATAAAGTTCGTCGTGAAACGATTGCAGCGAAAATTGCAATTCCTGAGGAAGAGCCTTCAGTGATTGAAAAACTCAATACAGTTGCTTCAAATACTGTTCGTAAGTTTACTCAATCTGGTACAGCGTCTTGGTACGGTCGTCAATTCCATGGTCGTAAAACTGCAAGCGGTGAAACTTTCGACATGAATGGTTTAACTGCGGCTCACCGTAGCCTGCCACTCAATTGCTACATTCGTGTGACCAACAAAAATAATGGTCGCAGTGTTGTCGTTAAGGTCAATGATCGTGGTCCATTCCATGGTAATCGTGTTCTTGATTTGTCTTACGGTGCAGCGAAGCAAATTGGCTTGACCAATGCAGGTACCGGTAATGTGAGTATTGAACGTGTAGCAGGTCCAAACTCTTAATTTATCTTGTGCAATACATTTGATATTCAGCCACATTCTTATGTGGCTTTTTTATGACTGAACAAATGAAAAAATTGAACTACCCGCTGCCCTCTTTTTATTATTACTTTTTGTTTTGCTCGCACAATGGGCAATACATGGTTTCCCTTAACTTGCATCACTCAAAACTGAATCATAAATACTTATTTTAGACGCATTGCTATTTTTAAACAGCCCATCGAATACAGTTCAAAACGATCAATGCAAAAAATCAATCATATCCAACAATAATGATTTTTTTAGATCACCTACTTTAAAAAATAAGTTTCAGCAGAAGATGCTATTTGAAAAGCGATAAAATTTGTTTCACTCTTCAAAATTGATTCAAAATTAGAATGAAATGAAATTGAAAGACACAGATTAAAAAATTAGGATTTTGCTGAAATTTACTGAGAAATGAGAAAATTGATAAAACTTAATAGATTGAATATCGCTGAATGCTCCTCATTTGCGCTGTATTACATTTTTAAATCTTTAAAGCTAAAGGATACTCAGATTTCAGATTCAAGCGAAATAAAGCCATTCAGCGCAATTTTGGTGATTTTTCATTTTATACGATTATAAATGGATTATTGATAGGTTTTACCTTGGTGTTTTAACCATCCATGCGCATGTTTCTGTGCGGGATCAAGATGCGTCCAATGAATGACACCACCTTTATCAGAATACTCATATTCACCATAAAAATCGACTTGATCGCCTTTTTGCAGCGCCTCAATACGTGGCGCTAAATCAATATTGTGTGCCACTAAAACAGTTTGACCATTTGCCAACTCTAATAAGAATTTTTGATGACGTGAACCTTCATTATCATCGCGAAGTAACGCAATCACCTTGCCTGAAGATTGCACCTGAATATTACTTTTTTGATGTTGGAATGCCTGCTGAATTTTATCTAAATCATCTTCAACGGGATATTGATGTTGCGGAATACTTTGATTTTGCTGTTGTGGTAAGTTTTGGATAGATTCTAAATTATTTTGCTGATAATCAATGCCTAAATATGTTGCGATCAACAGAGCGATCACTGCACCGATACCCATATTTTTCTTATTCGCCATCATCATGTCATCAAATGCATTTATTTGGATGAATTTTATCAAGCTTCAGACTGTAACGACAGACAAGAATTAACGAATCATATTTATTTCGATACTTAGATTAGCATTTGAAGTGCAACACCATGTTGTTGCCATAATACCTGACTCGGACTTTTAAAGCCGAGTCTTTTTCTTGGACGATGATTGATACGGGCTGTTATTTCTGAGATATATTCATCTGTATACTGATTTAAGTCACTTCCCTTTCTAATGTATTGTCTGACTAAGCCGTTGGTATTTTCATTCGTACCTCGTTGCCAAGCGCTATAAGGATCTGCGAAATACCAGTCTATTTCTAATTCTTGAGCAACACATTCATGCAGACTAAACTCCTTACCATTATCTGCGGTAATCGTCTTGAGCTGATCTTTGATTGGCTCAAGTAAACTGATCGTTGTTTGGCAAACTTCCTCTGCTTTACGTGAGCTACACTTCTTTAGCCACAAATAACCTGTCTTACGATCTACAATCGAGACCAATGATTGCTGATGATTCTTACCCACAATCGTATCTATCTCTAGATCACCGAAACGATGACGCTGTTCAATCTCAATCGGTCTATCATGAATGCTTTTACGATTAGCCAGCTGACCACGAGTTTCAGGAGAGCCGTATTTCCTCTTTCTTTGATTTCTGAAACGTAGATGATGAAAGAGAGTACCGCCCTTATTTTTATCCTGTCGTATTAAGCGATAAATTGAATGCAGACTGACTGAAACACGGGAAGCAATCTGTTCAGGACTCCATTGAAGTTCAAGATAAAAGATGACATTTGCCCATATTTCATCAGGGATTCTTTTAGGATTAGAGCAATGGCGTCTTCGAGCGAGTTTACTAGCATGCTTAGCGAAATAACCATTTCTAGCTCGATTACGATTGATTTCTCTAGAAATAGTGGAAGGTGAACGATTCAGTCTCCAAGCAATATAACGTTGAGAAAATCCTTCACGTAACAATGTAAAAATCTGATATCTTTCTTCTTGGGTAAGATGAGTATAGTTCATGATGCAACTTTGACTTTGGTCGGTCGGAAGCAAAATGCTAGCTCATCTTGCTTCTTTCCAAAATTTAATCTCTGTTGCACTTCATTTGAGAATCTAAGATATAAAAAAAGCCCCAAATATGGGGCTTTTTTTAACGTTTACCCGAAGGTAAAAATTATTGTGCAGCAGCAGCCTGAGCAGCAGCAACTTCGTCAGCGAAGCTCATTTCTGCTTTTTTCTCAATACCTTCACCTACTTCGAAGCGAACGAATTGAGCAACTGTAGTACCAGTTGATTTAAGTACATCAGCAACTTTCTTATCGTTGTCGATTACGTACATTTGGTTTTCAAGAACAACTTCGTTCAAGTATTTTTGAACTGAACCAGTGACCATTTTTTCAACGATATTTGCTGGTTTGCCAGATTCGATTGCTTTCGCTTCAGCGATTTCTTTTTCTTTCGCGATAAGTTCAGCAGATACGTCAGCTTCAGTTACAGCAACTGGGTTGAACGCAGCAACGTGCATTGCAATACCTTTACCAGTTGCAGCATCACCCGCGTAAGAAACAACAACACCAATACGAAGACCGTGTTTGTAAACTGCAAGGTTTTCACCTTCAACAATTTTCGCACGACGTACTTGGATGTTTTCACCGATTTTTTGAACAAGTGCAATACGCGCTTCTTCAACAGTGTGACCATCTTCAAGTTTCAATTCAGCGATTTGAGCAGCTTCAGTTACGTTTGCAGCTAAAGCAGCAGCAGCAACTTTCGCAGAGAAACCAGCAAAGTTTTCGTCTTTAGCAACGAAGTCAGTTTGGCAGTTTACTTCTAAAAGAATCGCTTTATTGCCTTCTTGAGCAATTGTGATCGCGCCATCAGCTGCGATGTTACCCGCTTTTTTAGCTGCTTTTGCTTGACCAGATTTACGAAGGTTGTCAATTGCAAGCTCGATGTCACCACCCGCTTCTGTCAACGCTTTTTTACATTCCATCATTGCAAGACCAGTACGATCGCGCAATTCTTTAACCATGCTTGCTGTAACTGCAGTCATGTTTATCTCCTAAATTCGGTAGAAAATGAATTCTTTTAGAACAGAAACGGCCCAGAGGATACTCATGGGCCGCCTGCATACACGACGCTTACATTGCCACCATTACGTGTCGCAAAAATGACAAGCTAGCGTCTAACGCATTAAGCCTCAGAAGCTGGAGCTTCTTCTGCTTTAGCTTGTGCATTTGCTTGTGATTGAGCGTATTCTTTACCAGCAATAATCGCATCAGCCATAGCAGAAGCATAAAGAGTTACTGCACGGATCGCATCATCGTTACCAGGAATAACGTAGTCTACGTTGTCTGGGTTAGAGTTTGTATCAACGATACCGATTACAGGAATACCAAGGTTTTTAGCTTCTTTGATTGCAATTGCTTCGTGATCAACGTCGATTACGAACAATGCATCAGGTAAACCACCCATGTTTTTCACACCGCCAAGACCGCGTTCAAGTTTTTCCATCTCACGAGTACGCTCTAAAGCTTCACGTTTAGTAAGCTTAAGGAAAGTACCGTCTTGAGATTGAGTTTGAAGGTCTTTTAGACGGTTGATTGACTGACGAAGCGTTTTCCAGTTAGTCAACATACCACCTAACCAACGGTGATCAACATATGGTTGACCCGCGCGTTGAGCTTGTTCACGAATGATCGCAGAAGCTGCACGCTTAGTACCAACGAACAAAACTTTGTTCTTTTTGCTAGCCAAGTTGTTAGCAAAGTTCAAAGCATCATTTAACGCAGGAACAGTGTGTTCAAGGTTGATGATGTGAATTTTGTTACGCGCACCAAAGATGTAATCGCGCATTTTTGGGTTCCAAAAACGAGTTTGGTGACCAAAGTGTGCGCCTGCTTGTAGAAGGTCGCGCATGCCTACGTTGTAATCTGCCATTTTCTTTACCTTAATGTTTGGGTTAGGCCTCCATATACCCGCATTCTCCACTCTTTTCAGAGCACCCAGAGAAATGTGTCGATATATGTGCGGATTTTATTGCCCCATCGCACAAAGCCCGCGAAATTTATTCACGAAAAAGCATTTGATAAAATGGGCGGCTATTTATACCATAGTCACATACAAATTTCCAAAAGTTTTTAGAGATCATGAACAGTACTTACAAAGCGCCAAGTCGACTCATCAAAACCCCTGACGAAATTGAAAAAATGCGTGTGGCGGGACGACTGGCAGCAGAAGTCTTGGAAATGATCAAACCGCATGTCGTTCCTGGTGTCACAACACTCGAACTTGATACGATTTGTCATGACTATATCGTGAATAAACAAGACGCCATTCCTGCATGTCTAGGCTATGGAGCAGCCCCAGGTCGCCCTGCCTTCCAACACGTGATTTGTACTTCTGTGAACCACGTGGTGTGTCACGGTATTCCATCGGATAGCAAAAAACTGAAAAAAGGCGACATTTTAAATATCGATGTCACTGTCATTAAAGATGGCTACCATGGCGATACCAACATGATGTATATCGTGGGTGGTGAAACCTCTATTCTTGCAAACCGCCTATGTAAAGTAGCGCAAGAAGCGATGTATCGGGGTATCGAAACTGTAAAACCGGGTGCGACTATTGGTGATATTGGTCATGCCATTCAGCAATATGTTGAATCTGAACGTTTTGGCGTGGTACGTGAGTATTGCGGTCATGGTATTGGCACTGTGTTCCATGATGAACCACAAGTTCTGCATTACGGACAACCTGATACCGGTATGATTTTAGAAGAAGGTATGACCTTCACCATTGAACCCATGGTCAACGGTGGTGATTGGAAAACTAAATTATTGGGCGATAAATGGACCGTTGTGACCAAAGATCACAGCCTATCCGCACAATATGAACACACATTGCTTGTGACCAAAAATGGTGTGGAAGTATTAACCGCGCGTCCTGAAGAAGATTTATCACGTTTTACTGCATAACATTTTAAATACTCAAAGAAAGGTTGCCTCAGGGTGACCTTTTTTATTAGAAATTATGATCAAAATGTACAATTAAACACACTCAAAAAAAAGCATAAATAACACAGTGCTTTACATCGAAAATTAAGATAAACCTCAGCAAATCCAATCTTTTTTCTTTTTAACTATTGCAAATTATCTTGCCCCATTCATCTGATTTTAGGCTAAGATAATATGCTTTTTTATTTTTTAATCCCTATAAGAAGGAATACCACCGTGGACGTACGTCTCTCTGATCGTGTGAATGCCATCAAACCGTCCCCTACTCTTGCTGTGACTAACAAAGCTGCGGAATTAAAAGCTGCGGGTCATAACGTAATTGGTTTGGGCGCAGGTGAACCAGATTTTGATACCCCAAAACACATCAAAGATGCAGCAATTGCTGCCATTAACAACGGTTTCACCAAATACACCGCTGTTGACGGTACGCCAGGTCTTAAAAAAGCAATCATTGCTAAATTAAAACGCGATAATAATCTTGACTACGCAGCGAACCAAATTTTGGTATCTTGCGGTGGTAAACAATCTTTCTTTAACTTGGCTTTGGCTTTGTTAAACAAAGGTGATGAAGTAATTATCCCTGCGCCTTACTGGGTAAGTTACCCAGATATGGTGATCATCGCTGAAGGCGTGCCTGTAATTGTGAAATGTGGCGAAGAACAACGCTTCAAAATCACACCTGCACAATTAGAAGCGGCGATCACTGACAAAACACGTTTGGTGGTATTGAACAGCCCATCTAACCCAACAGGTATGATCTACACCAAAGCTGAATTAGAAGCATTGGCTGAAGTTCTTCGTAAATATCCAGAAGTAATGGTTGCTTCTGATGACATGTACGAACCGATCCGTTGGGATGACGAATTCTACAACATCGCAACTGTTGCACCAGATCTATACGATCGCGTAATCGTGTTGAACGGTGTATCTAAAGCGTATGCAATGACTGGCTGGCGTATTGGCTATGCAGCAGGTCCTGCAAAACTCATCGGTGCGATGAAAAAAATCCAATCTCAATCAACTTCAAACCCAACTTCTATTTCGCAAGTTGCTGCTGAAGCTGCATTGAATGGTCCGCAAGACGTGCTTGTACCAATGGTTGAAGCATTCAAACGTCGTCATGACTTGGTGATGAACGGCTTAAATGCAATCAATGGTATCTCTTGCTTACCTGCTGATGGTGCATTCTACGCATACGCAAACATCAAACCATTGATTCGTGCCAAAGGTCTTAAATCTTGCACAGAATTCTCTGCATGGTTGTTGGAAGAAACTGGTGTTGCAGTTGTTCCAGGTGATGCATTCGGTCTTGGCGGCTTCATGCGTATCTCTTACGCAACCGCTGATGAAGTCCTTGTTGATGCGCTTGCACGTATCAAGAAAGCGGCTGACTCAATTGAAGGTGTTGACGCTGCAATTGCTTCAATCGAAGCTGAAAAAGCTGCAAAATAATCTAATTATTTTAGATTCAAAAAACCCGCGTTATTCGCGGGTTTTTTTATGCTTAAAATTTAAGTTCTTAATTTTTACATATCGCAGAGTCATTTTTTATCATTGCGAAGTGACTACGCGCCCACTAAGCTCAAATCTAATAAAATTAAAACATGGAATAATAGATGAGCCTTAAACACCTATCAGGTTTGCAAATCATGCAAGGCATGTGTGATGGCAGCATTCCGATGCCTTCAATGAGCGAGAGAATTCCGATGCTTGCGGGCACAGTGGAAGCCGGAGTTATAGAATTTACAGTGAGAGCAGACGAGCGTCATTTAAACCCACTCGGTGGTGTACACGGTGGTTTTGCTGCCACGGTGTTAGATTCAGTTACAGGCTGTGCTGTGTTTTCAATGCTCGATGCGGGTGTGGGTTATGGCACAATTGATTTGAATGTGAAGATGTGCCGCCCTGTACCCATAAATACTGAGCTAAAAGCCATTGCTAAAATTATCAACCTCAGCAAAAACTTAGGGATCGCTGAAGGACAACTCATTGATGAACAAGGTCGCCTCTATGCACATGCGACAGCAACCTGCATGATCATCCGATAACGTTATTTTAAGAAATAATACCCAAAGGATGATGCGGAATTTTCTGAAAATGGGTTAAGCCTGAAATGGCTTTATATTCAAATAAATGACGCAATAATGAATTTACATTCAATTCAAGGTCTTGTTGCTGCGAGCAAGACCACGCCTTCGATTTATTTTTGCCAGTGAAACTATTGCCTGTCAATTGATACAAATACACATCATTGCTACGTTCAACGGGATCTTTTTTTAAATTAAACTCAAGCTCAATCAGGTTTCTTTCTGAAGGCTGAATCAGCCACTTTTCACTAAACCAGAGTTGCAACAAATCCCCCAAACACAATTCGATTCGTGCAAATGGCCAAACATCGACATAAGCTGATTCGACTGGAATGTTGTATTGTTCAGGTTGCGCAAGAATTGAAAGATAATTCGCTTGATAAAAAGCAAGATTTTGAAAAATTTGAGGGATGCTGAGCGTAGACATTCGCTTTCTCCGGTTTAGCCATTTTTGTGCTGGCAAGTAGGTTTAAATCCACACTGTTTGAACTTTCGATCAAACGACTTTATAAATTTAGACTAGCAATCAGGTCTCGGTATTGCAAGTTTTTTTCATCATTTTTCAACAATTGTGCAAATTAAAAACAGATGCAGTAAAAACACGAAAAACATGACAGTTTTCGCTTGACCCTTGTCAAAATCTCTCTATAATCGCACTCAGATTCTCCAATAGCTCAGTCGGTAGAGCGACGGACTGTTAATCCGCAGGTCCCTGGTTCGAGCCCAGGTTGGAGAGCCAAATACTAAAAAGCCCACTCATTGCGAAGTGGGCTTTTTTTATGCCTAGATTTTCATTTGTATACGAAAGCTGTTTATTTAATTTCGTCAAAACAATAGATAAAAAAATCCCCCATGCTTGGAGGATTTATAATGCTAAAAAATCATTTCACTTAAGCTGCTTTAATCGGTACACCACTATGGAAGCGGAATAGTTCATCAGGCGCTAAAATCAGATTTTTTTCAACTTCACGGATATGTTCAATACGCTGTTGAATATCTTCTTTTGGTTTTGTCAATTTCGCAGTCTTGGCAATGTCATAGGCTAAGTTCAGATAGTCCTCAAAATGGCGAGATTCCGATTTAAGCAAATAACGGTAGTAACGCCCTAACTCTTCATCAACATGCGGTGCAAGCGCATAGAAACGCTCACAAGAACGTGCTTCAACAAAAGCACCGACTACCAACACATCAATCAGTGCTTCAGGCTCAAATGTGCGTATTTCTTTACGCAAGCCACCTGCATAACGTCCTGCACTTAAGCCGACCCACTCTTGACCGCGTTTATTCATCAGCTCTAAGACTTGCTCATAGTGCAGCATTTCTTCGCGCACCAATTGTGCTAGCTTCACTTGCAGATCAGTAAAATAACTGTAACGAAACATCAAGTTTACCGCTGTACTTGCGGCTTTTTTCTCACAGTTGGCATGATCTTGCATCAAAATATCTAAATTTTGTAATGCTTCATCTAGCCAAGCTTTCGGTGTTTCGCAGCCCAAGAAACCAATCACTGGCTTCATGAGTTCATCATAATCAATATTTGACATAAATTTCTTTTCAAATTTTAACGGGCAGCTTTAATCACAGCTTTCATTTGTTGAACAGCTTGTGCTAAGCCAATAAATACTGCATCTGCAATAATAGAATGACCAATATTCAATTCATGGATTTGAGGAATTGCTGCAATCGGAGTGACATTGTCTAAATTTAGACCATGACCTGCATTGACCACCAAGCCTTTTGACGCCGCATATTCTGCACCTTTGACAATACGCTCAAGTTCAGCTTGCTGTGCTTCAGGCGTTTCAGCATCGGCATAAGCACCTGTGTGTAATTCAATGGTTGGCGCACCACAGGCAATCGCAGCATCAATTTGAGCAATATCCGCATCAATAAACAAAGATACATCACAACCAATTACAGTCAGTTCTTGAGTGGCTTTTTTCACATCTTCAAAGTGACCCAACACATCTAAACCACCTTCAGTGGTCACTTCTTGACGCTTTTCGGGCACAAAACACACATGTTGCGGCTGGATTTCTTTGGCAAATGCCACCATTTCATCAGTGACTGCCATTTCCAAATTCATTTGTGTTTTTAAAACAGGACGCATACGACGCACATCATCATCTTGAATATGACGACGGTCTTCACGTAAGTGCAAAGTAATCCCCTCTGCACCGGCTTGTTCACAGATCAATGCAGCATTGACTGGGTCTGGGTAGGTCGTACCACGTGCTTGTCTTAAAGTTGCGACATGGTCAATATTGACACCAAGTAATGCAGCCATCACCGTTTCCTCACTAGGATTGAGATTGAGAGTTTTGAATCCATAATTGTCGACTTTTTAGCGGTCGATCGCCCATTAAAGCGGTAATGACCTGTCGATATAATTTCGTCAGTAATTGTAACTGTTCTTCATTAAAATCCCCACCATTTTGATAGCTCAACATGCTTAAAATCTGCTGACCCGATAAGCTTGCACGTGAAGCTTTCACTGCCGGTGAGAACCCTTCATTAATTTGAAAATAATACTGTTGCAATGGATGAATTTCGGATTGAGTTGCATCAACTGAAAAATCAATGGCATAGCCTAGCTCTTCAAGCAAAATATGCTCAAATTGTCTTAATATCTGTTTTAAAAACTGATTAGGATTAGATTGCGTTGATAACAACTGCAATTGAGTCAACGTCTTGCCATATTGTTGGTAGGTTTTTGGCATTTCCACTTCAAGCGGACACAGACGTAATAATAATTCGTTTAAATAAAAGCCTGAAAAAAAGGCATCGCCAAAAAAGAAAATCGGCTGATTCACAATTTCAAGCTTGGTGAAATTTTTAAGTTCGGATTTACCTGAGGCTTGTAAACGAATCGGTTGATACTGTGGTGGCGGCATTTGCCTTAAAATTCCATCGATCCGCCCATGTTCTTGGGTAAATAAATGGATAATATGACTGCGTTCACGGTATTTACGATGATGAATTAAATAGCCATGCAACACTTCATTACGCATAGCAATATGCTTTTGTCATTTTATTTTGATTTTTCATCGTCATCATCCCCATCAGGAATAACGGCACCCACAACAGCTGCAGTGCCTTTGACTGCAACTTTTGTGGTTTTATATGCCACTTTCACAGGAACCGTCACGAGCTTATGCACACAGCCTTGTAAAAAGAATACACATACAACGACGGATAATACTTTTATCATGAAAGTTCTCTGTTTCAGTTTTACATATGTTTGCTATTAGATATCGCTATAACCTAAGCTTTTTAATGCACGTTCATCATCAGACCAACCGCCTTTCACTTTAACCCAAAGCGTCAGCATGATCTTCTGTTCGAACATTTTTTCCATATCAGCACGGGCGTCCATACCAATTTTTTTCAGTTTTGCACCTTTCTCACCAATCACAATGGCCTTTTGACCTTGGCGATCGACAAAAATCGTTGCATCAATATACGTACATGCCGCTTTAGGTCGACCTGTTTTCTCATTAATGGTGGCTTCTTCCATTTTAAATGATTCAATTTGAACCGTTAAATCATATGGAAGCTCTTCACCCAATTGACGCATAATCTTTTCACGAATCACTTCAGAAGCAAGGAAACGCTCTGAACGATCGGTAATTTGATTTAACGAATACAACGGTGGCTGGAATGGCAAATACTGTTCAATTGTTTCACGTAAGCGATCCAAATTGGCAGCACGTAATGCAGATACCGGTACGATTTCAGCAAAATTCATTAACTTCGCGCGCTCTAAAATAAGCGGTAAAGCATGATTTTTGTTCTCAAAGGTATCAATTTTATTGATCACAAGAATGACGGGCATTTCTGCATGTTGTAATTTTTCCAACACAAGGTCGTCATTCGGTGTCCATTTGTCCGCATCGACCACGAACAACACCAAATTTACATCACGTAAAGCAGAATGCGCAGCACGGTTCATCATTTTATTGATGGCACGAACTTCTTTCTTGTGCATCCCCGGTGTATCAACAAATACAGCTTGAGATTTTTCGCGTGAATCAATCCCCACGATTTTATGACGTGTGGTTTGTGGCTTACGTGAAGTAATCGACAATTTTTGACCCAATAAATGGTTCATTAATGTTGATTTACCCACGTTTGGACGACCGACAATGGCAACGAAACCACTGCGATAATCCGATGGAATATCTGTGCCCTGTTCACTAAAGAACTGGCTAATTAAGTCATTGCTGTCGCTTTGCGACTCGTGATCAGCATCAATGTGATCGGAATGAGTAGTCATTAAGACTGTTGCTCCACTAATTTTAAAATATCCGCCGCAACAGATTGCTCTGCGAAACGACGGCTTGAACCTTCACCACTCATCAAAGGTAAACCCTCAATCTGACATTCCACTTTGAAATGCTGATTGGGTGCATCGCCTTGAATATCTACAACCTCGTAAACCGGGAGAGGCTTTTTACGTGCTTGTAAATACTCTTGCAGACGAGATTTCGGGTCTTTGAGTTGATCCGTAGGCTCAATATGGTCAAGGTAGGGTTCATACCATTTTAGCACAATGGCTTCTAGTCGCTTCATATCTGTACAATCGATATAAATTGCACCAATAATCGCTTCAACCGTGTCGGCTAAAATAGATTCGCGGTGATGACCACCCGATTTAAGCTCACCCGTACTTAAAATCAAGTGTTGACTGAGTTTTAAATCATTTGCGATTTTACCTAATGCTTCTTGGCGAACCAGCGTTGCACGCATACGCGTTAAACGACCTTCATTTTCGCTCGGATAAGCATTATAGAGATAGTTCGCAATGATCATCCCTAAAAGAGAATCGCCTAGAAATTCTAGGCGTTCATAGTTTTGTTTATGACTGACTGAACGATGGGTCAGTGCCAACTTCAACAAATCAGTTTGGGTAAACTGATAGCCGATCCGGTTGGCAAGACGTTCATCATTTAGCTTTGACTGTGCTTTGATCAAAATCTTTCTCGAACTTCATCACTAAATCTATGTTCATTATGAAATTCTTACGAACTTCATAATTTTTTTGAACCAGCAACTGACCATCATTGGCAACTTTAATATTGTCTTTAATATTAAAGTCACGGATATTATTCATATCCAAACGCTGACTAAGTTGCTGAACAAATTTTTCCGGGGTATTTTTCGGTGCAGATGCGATCAATTCTTCAATTTGACCATCTACCACGCGATCATCCCAATACGGTCCCCATACTGCAATTGCAACCTTGGCAATAAATGCAAAGCCGACAATGGCAAATAAAATTGCAAAATACGATGCACCCTTCTGATGTCTCATTTTTTTATTTTCCTAATTGAAACGTTTATTGAATTGTTCCGTTTCGATTAAAGGAAGGCAACTTCAGACCCGGTTCTTTATGCATCCAAATATAGAATGCACGACCTGTTAAGTTTTCTTCAGGCACCAATCCCCAAAAACGGCTGTCAGCACTTTGATCACGATTATCCCCCATCGCAAAGTAATGACCTTCCGGAACTTTTACTTCCCAATATAAACCATTTTCTCTTGAATATTTACCATTTTCAACAAAGTTGATGTACGGCGCCTGACGAGCAACATTCACCCCATCAAGTTCACGCATGGTGAAAGTATGCTCACCCAGCGTTTCTTGGTGATAAATTGAAGTCGGTGTATCAAAACGGTCTTTCTCGCGTGAAAACTCAATGGCTTTCTTCGGCACTTTTTGACCATTAATGGTGAGTTGACCATGATCATAGACAATATGATCGCCCGGCAAACCGACAATACGCTTGATATAGCTAATGGTCGGTTGTGGTGGATAACGGAATACCGCCACTTCACCGCGCTCAGGGCGACCTGTATCAATAATTTTGGTGTTGAGAATAGGCAATTTTACGCCATATTCAAACTTATTGACCAAAATAAAATCACCCGTTTCTAAAGTCGGCACCATAGAATCCGATGGAATATTAAAAGGCTCATATAAGAATGAACGTAAGACCAAGACAACCGTCAGTACCGGCCAGAAATCGTAAGCCCATGTGATAATGACATTTTCATTACCCTTGCCCTTGGTTTGTCTTTGCTTAAAGACAAACTTATCCAGTAGCCACACTGCAATAAAAAACAGCGTTGCAGGTACAAGAATTAAATTAAAATCAAAATCCATGGGTTATTTCCTTTCTTCTAGCGTTCGACTTTTAATACAGCTAAGAACGCTTCTTGTGGGATTTCGACACTACCCACTTGCTTCATACGTTTCTTACCTTCTTTCTGTTTAGAAAGCAGTTTTTTCTTACGTGAAACGTCACCGCCATAACATTTCGCCAATACGTTTTTACGCATTGCTTTTACGGTTGAACGCGCAATAATTTGTGCACCAATGGCAGCCTGAATTGCCACATCAAACATTTGACGTGGAATCAAGTCTTTCATTTTATCAACCAATGCAATACCACGATGACGGGCATCGTTACGGTGGCAAATCATCGCCAAAGCATCGACTTTATCACCATTGATCAAAACATCGACTTTCACCAATGATGAACTTTCAAAACGAACAAAGTTATAATCGAGTGATGCAAAACCACGTGAACATGATTTCAATTTATCAAAGAAATCCATCACGACTTCTGCCATTGGAATTTCAAAAGTAATCGATACTTGGTTACCTAAGAACTTCATGTCTTTTTGCACACCACGGCGTTCCACACAAAGTGTCATCACGTTACCCAAGTAATCTTGGGGTACTAAAATATGACATTCAGCAATGGGTTCGCGTAAGTCTTCAACTGTTGAACCATCTGGCATTTTTGACGGACTGTCGATATAAACGGTTTGACCATTTTTCAACACCGCTTCATAAATCACCGTTGGTGCAGATGAAATCAGGTCTAAATCGTATTCACGCTCTAAACGTTCTTGAACGATTTCCATGTGCAGCATCCCTAAGAAGCCACAACGAAAACCAAAGCCTAATGCATCTGAACTTTCAGGTTCAAAGAATAAAGCCGAGTCATTAATTTGTAATTTATGTAGCGCTTCACGGAATGGTTCGAAGTCACTAGCATCAATCGGGAATAAACCCGCATACACCTGTGGTTTGACCTTTTTGAAGCCTGGCAAAATTTCAACATCAGGTGTTGTTGCAAGGGTAATCGTATCACCGACTGGCGCACCAAAGATGTCTTTAATCCCTGCAATCACAAAGCCTACTTCACCTGCTTCTAAAATACCGGTTTCATGATGCTTAGGATTAAAAATACCCACAGAAGTCACCATATGGGTTTGACCGGTTGATTTCACCAACATTTTGTCGCCCTTACGGATACGACCTTCTTTAACACGTACTAAAGACACCACGCCTAGGTAGTTATCAAACCAAGAATCGACGATCAACGCTTGTAATGCAGCATCACGATCACCGACTGGATGTGGAATAACATCAACCAAACGCTCTAAGACACCTTCAACACCTAAACCGGTTTTTGCAGAACACGTCGGTGCATCGACTGCTTCGACGCCAATAATGTCTTCAATTTCTTGAATCACACGTTCAGGTTCAGCTTGCGGTAAATCAATTTTGTTTAAAACTGGTAGAACTTCAAGACCTTGCTCAATCGCGGTATAGCAGTTTGCTACAGATTGCGCTTCTACGCCTTGTGCAGCATCAACGACCAATAATGCACCTTCACATGCCGCCAATGAACGTGACACTTCATAAGAAAAGTCAACGTGTCCTGGGGTATCAATGAAGTTCAATTGGTATTCTTGACCATTCGGATGGGTGTAATACAACGTCACCGAAGCGGCTTTAATGGTAATCCCACGTTCGCGTTCAATATCCATTGAGTCAAGTACTTGCGCTTGCATTTCACGGTCTTGCAAACCACCACAGGTTTGAATAAAACGATCAGCAAGGGTCGATTTACCGTGGTCAATATGCGCAATAATCGAGAAGTTACGAATGTTTTTAATATCAACAGATTGTTTAGCTTGCGCCATGGGTTACCTTAAGAAAAAACACGCCATACAAATGAAAAGTCTTGTACAGCAAAAGCCAATTAGAAATTGCGATGGATTATAGCAGATGGATTTTTCAATGTATCCAAAATTCATCAATTCCTTTTCGCCCGCATTTATGAATCTAGATTTTTCTTAGGAATTCGATTCTTTTGGCTCAAGGGTTGCATCATACATACTAAAATCATACGGGTTTAAGGATGCATCCATGGGCTGATAGGCTTGACTAAATGTGGGTGACATTCGTTTTGGACGACCACTGGCAATCTCCACACACGCCCATTTGGTATTTCCCATAAATAAAACACTTTGATCACTCAGACGATAAAATGCATATTGGCGAAAAGAATACAGCGCATTGATATCATTCAGCCAAGTGCGCAATACAACCTCCTCGCCTTCAAATGCCGCTTTGCGATATTGCACATGATGTTCAACGGCTACCATGGCATGTTTTAACGCGATATATTCTTTCAACCCTAAACCGAGCTGTTCAATGTGCAGCGTTGCAACATCTTGCATCCATTGCACATAGACGACATTGTTGACATGACCGAGTTGATCAATATGTTCTGCTTTGACTTTGATGGTGACATCAAATATATCGCTCATGCGGCTTTTATCCATCAGGCTATTTTTCATAGCATTCAGTGTAATGAAATTAAACCCAAGGTAAATTGCAAAATATAAAAAAACCGCCAAATTATGGCGGTTTTTAATTGAGGCTTAAATGATCTTATTGGATACGCATACCCACAATCGCACGTTGACCTTGGCGAATAATGGCAACACGCGCCACCGTACCATTCTTCAATTCTGAGACCACATCAACAAATTGTTTGCTATTCAGTACCGTTTTACCATTTACAGAAGTGACCACATCATTCGGTTGAATACGTGCTTGTGCAGCCAAACCACCTGCACGAACATCTTGAATCAATATGCCACCTTTGACCTCTAAACGGGTCAGCTCAGCTTGTGTCAGATCACGAATAGAGACGCCTAAAACTGGCCCCTTGGTGGTATTATTCTGCGTAGTCGATTTTGCTGGCGTATCATCTGGCGCTGTATCTAAGGTTGCAGAAATGCTACGGCGTTTGTCATCACGTAAAATATCAAGACTAATTTTTTGCTTCGGCGCTGAACGATTTAAGTAATTCAATAATTCACTGGTACGTGAAATCGCTGTCCCGTTATATTTTAAAATTACATCGCCCGCTTGTAATCCTGCACGCGCTGCCGGTGAGTTGGGCGCAACTTGTGTCACCAATGAACCTTCAGGTTTCGATAAATTATAAGATTCTGCCAAATTACGGTCGATATCTTGCAAACTCACCCCTAAATATGAACGAGTCACTTTACCGTTTTTCTTAAGTTGCTCGGCAACATCCATGGCTACATCAATTGGAATGGAGAATGAAAGCCCCATATAACCGCCTGTACCACTAAAGATACGTGAGTTGACCCCCACCACTTCACCACGTTGGTTAAACAATGGACCACCCGAGTTACCCGGATTTAGCGCAACATCGGTTTGGATAAAAGGTACAGAGGTTTCACCCATCATATTACGCATTTTGGCACTGACAATGCCCGCTGACGCAGAATAATCAAAACCAAAAGGTGAACCAATCGCAAGAACAGGTTCGCCTACACGGAGTTGATCGACATTACCAGTACGTAGTTCAGGAAAACTACCACCCGATACTTTTAATAATGCCACATCCGTCCGTTCGTCACTGCCGACCACGGTCACATCAATTTCACGGCGGTCATTTAAAGTAATGGTGACTTTAGAGGCATCTTCCACCACGTGATGGTTGGTAAGTAAATAACCATCTTTACTAATAAAGAACGCACTACCATAACCGGTCTTTTCTTGTGGTGCGCGTTGCTGCGGAATAATAATTTGATTACCAAAAAAACGGCGCAGAATTTCAGGAACTTGCTGTTGCAGCAGTTCTTGTTCACTCATTTTCTTGACAACATTGACGCTTACCACCGCAGGACTGACTTGTTCCACCAAATTTGAGAAATCGACAGGACTGGCAGCATTGACATGACATGCCGTCATTGTGAATGCGAAGGCACACAGACCTTGAGTGAGGACATTGTTTTTCATATCAAGTCTCTATTCCTTTAAAATTATTGCTATAAATATGATGTATTTGTAGCATAACGTGAAATCACTTTGGATAAATATATGTAAATATTTCATCCATAATTGCTCCACAATTATTCCAAATCATAAGATATATTGATTCTTTTTTTCATGATTTAACGCGTGTTAATGCTTGCATTTTATACAAAAAAAAGCTGTTATTAGCGAACTTTCATTTTCGATATGCTGATGAATATGTCTAATTTACACACAACACATCATTTTGATGTGATTATTGTGGGCAGTGGCGGTGCAGGTCTGAGTTTAGCCTTATCTCTACCGGATCATTTTAAAATTGCGCTTCTGGCAAAATCAACATTAACCGATGCGAGTACTTATTTTGCGCAAGGTGGCATCGCTGCTGTTTTAGACGAAACCGATTCTCTAGAACAGCATATTGATGACACTATGATTGCTGGTGCACAATTATGTGAATTAGATTCCGTCAAGCAAACGGTGGAAGGCGGCAAACCTTCGGTCGATTTTTTATTAAAGCATGGCGTGCAATTTACTTTGGATGAACAAGCACAATTACATTTAACCCGTGAAGGGGGGCATTCTCAACGGCGTATTATTCATGCAGCAGATGCAACTGGTCGTGCAATTTCGAGTACCTTAGTACAACGTGCCCAAGAAAAATCCAATATCCATATTTTTGAAAATTATATTGCGATTGATTTAATCAGCTCACAAAAATTAGCCCTTGAAGGTGAAAACCGTGCTTTGGGGCTGTACGCACTGAATGAAAAAAATGAAAAAGTGCACACCTTTTTAGCACCCTTTACCGCTCTTGCCTGTGGCGGTGCAATGAAAGCCTATTTATATACATCCAATCCTGATATTGCGACAGGCGATGGTATTGCTATGGCCTATCGTGCCGGTTGCCGTGTGGCGAATATGGAATTTAATCAGTTCCATCCGACCTGCTTATATCATCCGCAAGCACGTTCTTTTTTAATTACCGAAGCCATGCGCGGTGAAGGCGCCTATTTACGCCTACCTGATGGTGAGCGTTTTATGCTGCGCTTTGACGAACGCGCTGAACTTGCTCCGCGTGATATTGTCGCGCGTGCGATTGATTATGAAATTAAACGCCTTGGTATTCGCCATGTATGGTTAGACATTACCCATAAAGATGAAGCCTTCATTCAAGAGCATTTCCCGACGTTGTATGCGCGCTTACTTGAACTTGGCATTGATATTACGCAGGAAATGATTCCTGTGGTTCCTGCTGCGCACTATACCTGTGGTGGTGTGGTCGTTGATGAGCATAGCCAAACTGATATCAAAGGTTTATACGCGATTGGTGAAACGTCTTACACAGGCTTGCATGGTGCAAACCGAATGGCAAGTAACTCACTTTTAGAATGCTTCGTCTATGGTATGAGTGCCGCTCAGCATATTCAAAATCAATATCATGACAATTATCAGTCACCTAATGTGCCCGCTTGGGATGATTCACAAGTCACTAACCCAGATGAAGACGTGGTCATTTTGCAAAACTGGGATGAATTACGTCAAACCATGTGGAACTATGTCGGCATTGTACGCACCACAAAGCGCCTTGAACGCGCACTACACCGCATTGAAATGCTAAAAACTGAAATTACCGAATATTATCAAGACTATCAGGTGAGTAAGAACCTGATTGAGCTACGTAATTTGGTTCTGGTCTCGGAAATGATTGTACGTTGCGCAATGGCGCGGCAAGAATCTCGCGGCTTGCATTTCACTTTGGATTATCCTGAGCTATTACCTGAGCTGCGTAAAACGGTACTTAGTCCACCAAACTTTGCGCTTGAGCAACCCTTAGTCAATCTTGAAGTGGTTTAGCAGTAGTTGAAGTGCAAGATTTAAAAGCCAAGACCCCATCTTGGCTTTTTTATTTGCGGAACACACGAATAGCAGCTTCAAAACTTTTCAAATGAATTTGAACTAAATCATCTAAATTTTGATAACCGCCTGCCAATACGAACATCATCGGAATCTGAGATTTTTTTGCTAAAGAAAAAACCATTTCTTCACGCTTGGCGATCAAATCCGTGTTAAACCATGCTGAACCGAATGGATCGGCTTGATGACAATCCATACCAGCTTGATAAATAATCAGATCCGCCTTCCATGCTTGTGCCATATGAAAACCTTCATGCACAGCCAAAGTATATTGAGCAAAACTTCCCTGTTTAGGATGGACATAACGTGTATGGCAACGCTCATAAGTCGGACAACCAAAAGGCAAACCATAAATACTAAAATTAAATAAATTATCTAAGCGGCGGGTAAATTCTGCTGTGCCATTTCCACCATGTTGGTCGCAATCTAAAACAAAAATACGTTTATTGGGAAATTTCTGTGCCACCAAAGCCAAACCATTTAAAGTACAAAATGATCCGCCATATTCGTAGACTGCATGATGAAAGCCTTGGGCAATATTCGCTGAAACACCATTTTTCCAAGCCAATTCTGCTGCCAAAATCTGCCCTGCATTAATCTTAAGTACGGCATCACGCAGTTGCTCATTCCACGGCTTAAAGCCTGAAAATGTCGCTAATTTTTCTGGTGTCCCCGTTAAAAATGCATCGATATATTTTGGGTCATGCAATTGTTTTAAGAGCTCAAGATCAAGACTTTCCGGTTCATGAAACTTAATTTTTTTCCACGACTTTAAAGCGTTCGCCACTGCGGTCAGCTTTTCCATACTATTGGTATGGGTGTGCGCAAAGTAGTCAGGGGAATAACATACATCTAGCATGCTTCATTACTCTATTTGAGATTGCGCGACATCGATAAGCTGTTGCAGTTGTGTCGTGCCAGGACTATACAAACCGTTTTCAACCTGTTGTTCAAAATGGGTGCTAAAAGCCCGTTTACGATTTTGCGGAGATATCGCCAATGTCGTCAAACGTAAGAACCAGAATCCTGAAATGGCATCGAAAGGCATCACATAGCCTTTATATTGTTTATTTGGGCATTTATTTTCAATCGCATCACGATCGTAATCAACTGAAAATAAGGATCCTGCTGGGAGCCGCACTCCATTCATCAAAACAGGTCTTAAGCTAATACAAGAATGATTATCCCCCATGTTTAATTTTTCAAGAAAAATAGGACGATTTTGATCATCGACAAAAATATTGATCTCACCTTCGCGTAATATTCGATGATGGGCAATTTTTAGAAAGAAGTTCTCTGCCATCGGACATGAACCTACTTTGGGCTTTTCGTGTAAGGTCGCAAGCTGTACCAAATTGGTTTCTTCAAAGGTTTTCGGCAGGATAATATCTTCAATCATTTCACAGATGAGTTTACTTTCCTCAAGTGCTGCATGCTGCTTTAATTCTCGTAAATTGTGTTGTAGCTGTGTCCATTGCACAAGATGTTGCTTGTAATCAGATGCGGATGCTTTTCCAATAAACTTGGTAATTTGATACGATTGATCGAGATGCCGCCACGAATCAATCTCTAAATCATTGATTTTTTGCTGATCAAGGATTTTCTTTAATGCTTTGACATCAATATTGTCGAAAAGCTTGAGATCATGAAACTCAACTGGATCACGTGGTAAGTTGATGTATTCCGCGAGTACACGTGTCGCTTGTGTATAACCACACCCACGACGTTCGGTTTGGTGCAAATAATGTTCATTCAACATTTCGACGAGTTTAGGAGACAGTGAATGAACATACTCGCGAAACAGCGTTACGATTTCATGATCGACTAAACCCATGATCATCCTATTATAGTAATAAAGTTTCTATATCACTGAAATAGCATGATTTTAAGAAAAAGAATGAGGATCAAAACAAAATTTAACAATTTGATTTAAAATACTTTTATGATAAGAATCATATATTTGAAAAAGATTACACTTCCGTTTGATTGCGTGATTTCCATCATGCTTTTATAGGTAGGCTATAACTTCCTGTCACATGTGCCACAGGATCATCAATGCCTTCTGAATACACCCACACCTCACCCACCACAAGCACACGCCCGACTTTTATTAAACGTGCTTCAGCCACTAAGTTACGCGACCCATCAGGCTTACGCAGAAAATGAATATTCATATTGGACGTGACTGCTAAAGCAACAATTCCCATCTCTGCAAGAATCGCCACATATAACGCAAAGTCAGCAATGGTCATAATCGTCGGACCTGAGACTGTGCCGCCGGGTCGTAGCTCCTGTTCATCCACTCGATATGAGACTTGAGCATATTTTGACTGCACATCAATGACAGCGCATTTTTGCAGGCTTTGTGGAAATTCCTGTGCTAAGAACTGTTGAATCTCGAGAATATTGCTTTTCATACGTTAAAAAAATCTTCTATATTAGCTGCAATATAGAAGATTTTGAATTGAAATAAGTCAGATTATATTGACCAATCAGACTGCCATTAACAGTTTTTGTGCGTCTAAAAAAACTTGATCTGGGGTTTGTGTGGCATCTAAACGCTTCACGCGTTCAGGATCAAGCTGCCATAAAGTTTTATAACCACCACGCACTTTCTCAAAGAAAGTGACTTTCTCTTGTTCAAAACGATCGAGTGCGCCGCGTTCACGCGCACGATTCATGCCCAATTCAATCGGTGCATCGAGCCAAAAGGTTAAATCTGGCATACGTGCAACAAAATTTTGATTCAGTAAATTTAATTTATCTTCACTGAGTCCACGTCCGGCACACTGATAAGCAAAACTGGCATCGGTAAAACGATCACATAGCACAATTTTACCCGCGTCTAATGCAGGTAAAATCACCTGTGCCAAATGCTGTGCACGTGCAGCGTACATTAATAAAAGTTCAGTATCATGACACATGGCTTCTTCATGATTAACGCTGAGCAGTAAACCACGGATACTTTCCGCCATAGGTGTGCCACCCGGTTCACGGGTTAAGACAACATCACGCCCTTGTGCGACAAATGCCTCGTAAATTCGACGAATAAGTGTAGTTTTACCGACACCCTCAGTGCCTTCAAAGCTGATAAACATGAATTTCCCTTATTTCTTTGAGCGTAAAACGGCAAGGTAGTCTTGTACCGCTTTATTATGATCTTGCAAATTACTACTAAATGTATGACCACCATTGCCTGTAGCGACAAAATAAATATTGTCTGACTGATCAGGATGCATTGCCGCCTCAATAGCTTTTTTACTTGGTAATGCAATCGGTGTTGGTGGTAACCCTGAAATGGTATAAGTGTTATATGGCGTTGGGGTACGCAAATCCTGACGGGTAATATTGCCCTGATATTTATCCCCCATGCCGTAAATTACGGTTGGATCGGTTTGCAGACGCATGCCTAGTTTTAAACGACGCTCAAATACGCCCGATACCTGCTCAAGTTCGCTATCTAAGCTGGTTTCTTTTTCGATAATCGATGCCATGATCAAGGCTTCGTATTTATTTCCATAAGGCAAATCACTGGCGCGCTTCGCCCATGCGTCATCGAGTGCTTTCATTTGGCGTTGATACAAGTCCGTCAAGATTTTACGGTCTGTTTCGCCTTTGGCAAAAAAGTAGGTATCAGGGGCAAATAACCCTTCAGGATGTGAATACGGAATATTCAATTCTTGCAGCAATTGCTTTGTCGGTAAGTGCACCACTTCTTTCGTGACTAAATCATCTTTTTTCAGCGCATCAATGAGTTGTTTAAACGTCGTACCTTCAATCACCAAAATACGATTCATTTCTGCGTTATCGGCATTTGAAATCATACTCAGGACTTGGGCGACACTCATGCCTTGGGTCACTTCATAGACACCTGCTTTCATCGAGTCATGAATCATAAAACGTTGATAAAGCTTAAGGACAATGGGAAAACTCACTTTTTTATCTTTTGCCAATTGATCAATAAAACCTGAGTAAGTTTCACCATTTCCAATCACTAAACGTTGCTTATCACTTTCAACTGGATATTTTTTCCAGAGACTACTTTGCAAAATGATTCCGGCAATGAGAAGCAGACCAATGACAAGTAGCAAAAGCCCTTTGATCGGTGAGCTTTTTTTAACTTTATTGTTCTTTTTGGTTTTAGGCTTTGAAGTTGACATAAGACGACATCTGATCTAAACGGAGACGATTAAAAAGCTCAAGACAAGGCTGCGTATTTAAAGCACGCTGCTCAAATTGAGAAACCATTTTCATAGGGCTGAGTGCATTACAAAAGAATAAACTTTGCATATGTGGCAGTTCATCCACCTCAATGCGACGCGAAACACATTCGATATCACACTGTTGCATACGCGCTAAAATTTCAGCCCGCATCACACCCAATACGCCATTATAACGAAGATCGGGTGTAATCCATGTATTGTTTATTTGAATAAAACAATTACTGCTCACCCCTTCAACAATCGCACCCTGAATATCCACCACCAACGCTTCAGCCCAGCCTTTTTGATCCGCTTCAGTTTTCAGCATGACTTGTTCAAGCCGATTGAGCGTTTTTAGCCCTACTAAATTCGGCATCGTGAGACCGATGGGCTGTGCTAATACGCCGCTTTCAATGACTTGATGATTGAAACTTTGAATAGATTGAGGATAGTAAAATACCCAAAGATCAGCTGGATGATCAGGCAAACTGTAACCACGTTGTCCAATACCGCGACTTAAGACAATTTTTAATGTGCCCTTTAATGCTGTATATTCCTGTCTTAAAACAGCTAAAGTCTGTTCAATAGATGACAGATTTGCGTTAAGACTTAGTCTTTCATTGCTATCGCTTAGACGTAATAAATGGCGTTCCCATAATTCAATCTGGTTATTGACAATACGTGCTGTGGTAAAACAGCCATCACCATAATGAAAAGCACGATCAAGCACATCGATCTGTTCAATTTTTTGCGCATTCTTATAACATAGCATGCTGATTCGACCTCTTCCTTTGCACTTTTAACGCGATATATAGATGCGAACTAGATATCTTTTTTCCTCACATAAATTTCTTTTTTAATTATTTTTTATACATAAAATCTAAAGCTATTCTTGCCTCAACAAATAAAACCAAACAAATTGAGGCAAAAATGACCATGAACACATTCAAACTTGGGGTAATTGCAGCACTACTTTCAGCATCTGCATTAAGCGTTTCGGCAAAAGATTTTTTAAATGTCTCTTATGACCCGACGCGTGAATTGTACGACAACTTTAACAAAGAATTTAGTGCGTACTGGAAAAAATCCACAGGACAAGAGCTTAACTTTAAACAATCACATGGCGGTTCAGGTAAACAAGCGCGCGCTGTGATTGACGGTTTAGACGCAGACGTGGTGACTTTGGCACTGGCTGCTGATATTGATGAAATTGCAGATCGTGGCTTATTACCAAAAGATTGGCAAAAGAAATTCCCACAAAACTCCACGCCTTATACCTCTACCATTGTCTTCCTTGTCCATAAAGGTAATCCAAAAGGCATTAAAGATTGGGGCGATTTAGTCAAACCGGGTGTTGAAATTATTACCCCAAACCCGAAAACCTCAGGTGGCGCGCGTTGGAACTATTTAGCGGCTTGGGCTTGGGCAAAACATCAAGCGGGTGGCAACGATGCCAAAGCACAAGAATTCGTGCGTCAAATTTATAAACAAACCAAAGTCCTTGACTCGGGCGCGCGTGGTGCAACCACAACCTTTGCTGAACGTGGCATCGGAAACGTACTTTTGGCTTGGGAAAATGAAGCGCATTTAGCCGTTCGCGAGCAACCGGGCAAATTTGAAATCATCACCCCATCGCTGTCAATTTTGGCAGAGCCACCTGTAGCAATTGTCGAAAAAAATGCCAAAAAAGATGGTAACGAAACCATTGCCAAAGCTTATTTAAACTATTTGTATTCACCTGCAGGTCAGACTGTGGCAGCAAAAAACTTCTATCGTCCACGTAATGCCGAGGTTTTGAAAAAATACAGCAATGTATTTAAGCCATTAAAACTGGTGACCATTGATAAAGAGTTTGGTGGTTGGACAAAAGTACAGAAAGCGCACTTTAGTAACGGCGGTATTTTCGATCAAATTGTGAAGGCGAATAACGCAAAATAGTTTTTTAGTTTCATTCCATAAAGGTCTTCTCTATGAAGGCCTTTGTTGTTTCTATCATTCATCCCTTCTTTATCTTTTATTTTCATATAAAATTCATTATTAATTATTTTTTATGCATAAAGAATGCGTTTATTCTGCACCCATGTTACAAAACATAGATATAAGAGATTGAGGTTCACATGAGCATTTCAACAAAATTGAAACTTGGGGTTTTAGCAGCAGTTATTTCAGCAACATCATTTGGTGCTGTAGCGCGCGACTTCCTGAATGTATCTTACGATCCAACACGCGAACTTTATGAAGATGTAAATAAAGAGTTTGGCAAATATTGGAAAAGTCGTACAGGTCAACAGATCAATTTTAAACAATCTCATGGTGGATCGGGTAAGCAAGCACGTGCCGTGATTGATGGCTTAGAAGCCGATGTCGTGACTTTAGCCCTTGCTGCTGACATTGATGTCATTGCTGAAAAAGCTAAACTTTTACCGAAAGACTGGCAAAAGAAACTCCCTCAGAACTCAACGCCTTATACCTCAACCATTGTTTTTTTAGTGCGTAAAGGCAATCCGAAACAGATTAAAGATTGGGGTGATTTGGTTAAATCGAATGTTGCGATTATTACCCCAAATCCGAGAACTTCAGGTGGCGCACGTTGGAACTATTTAGCGGCTTGGGCTTGGGCAAAACATCAAGCCGGTGGCAATGATGCTAAAGCGCAAGAATTTGTACGTCAAATTTATAAACAAACCAAAGTCTTAGACTCAGGTGCTCGTGGTTCAACCACCACCTTTGCTGAACGTGGTATTGGCGATGTTCTCCTCGCTTGGGAAAATGAAGCATATTTAGCCTTACGTGAACAACCGGGTAAATTTGAAATCGTGACACCATCCCTTTCAATTTTAGCTGAACCACCGGTCGCGATTGTTGAAAAAACCGTGAATAAAAAAGGCAATAAATACTTAGCGCAAGGTTATTTAAATTTCTTGTACTCACCACTTGGGCAAGAAATTTCAGCACGTAACTTCTACCGTCCTCGTAATGAAAAAGTCTTGGCGAAATACAGTCAGACCTTTAAACCACTGAAATTGGTTACGATTGACCAAGAATTTGGTGGTTGGGACAAAGTACAAAAAGCCCACTTCGAAAATGGCGGTATCTTCGATCAAATTGTGAAGGCAAATAATACTAAATAAGTTTGGTCTTTTATTCTACATAGGAGCAATAGCATGACACACACCCTTATCGTTCCCGGTGTAGGTGGCAGTGAATACCATCATTGGCAATCGTGGTTACAACGTGGTCTGATGCAATGCTCTCGTGTAGAACAAAAAGATTGGAAGCATCCTGTATTAGCCAAATGGATTGAAGCTTTTGTTGAAAATATTCAAAGCATTGAAGATGAAATAGAGATTGTGGCGCATAGTTTTGGTTGTTTAACCAGTGTTGCAGCTTTAGCGCAGCATCCATCATTCACTACTAAAATTAAAAAATTAATTTTGGTGGCACCTGCCAATCCTGCACGTTTTGGTGAGCAAGGCTTTGCTCAAGAGAGCCAGCAGGATTACAGTGCATATTTTCATGCTTTAAAACTTCAAGTGCCGACCATTATGCTCATGAGTGAAAATGACCCATGGCTGAGTTTTGAAGATGCGCATGCATTGGCAAAATCTTGGAATATTCAACCCATAAATTTAGGTCAAGTCGGTCATGTCAATGTTGCATCGGGTTTCGGCCCCTTCCCTGAAATCAAACAATATTTAACTTCAGCGACGTCGATGCAACATATCAGCAATACTGATGACAGCAAGTATTTTTTTAGATTTGCATTTTAAATGGCGCAAATTATGCTTGTTGCCAATTTCAATTTTAATATTCGCTAGTTGTGTTCAATTAGCATTCGCTCTTTTGAGGAATAATCATGTCGCAGCGATCCCGAGTGCTGCCAGGATTTGGTCTATCTCTAGGCTTTACCCTAGCGTATTTATCTTTAATTGTTTTGATTCCACTGTCTGCAGTGTTTATCAGATCTCTAGGCATCGGTTGGGATGGTCTATGGGAAATTTTAAGCTCAGAACGGATTTTAAAATCATTACAACTGAGTTTTAGTGCTGCCATTATCGCAGCCGTCATCAATGTCATCTTTGGTTTATTGTTGGCTTGGTGTTTAGTGCGCTATACCTTTCCGGGTAAACGTATTGTCGATGCATTGGTGGATTTACCCTTTGCATTACCTACTGCCGTGGCAGGTATTGCCTTAACGTCGCTTTATGCGCCAACAGGTTGGATTGGTCAATATCTTGAACCTCTCGGCATTAAAGTCGCATATACCCCGCTTGGGATCACGCTTGCGCTGATCTTCATTGGTATTCCATTTGTGGTGCGTACTGTGCAACCTGTCCTCAGTGACTTGGAAACCGAACTTGAAGAAGCGGCCTCTGCACTTGGGGCGAATCGTTTTCAAATTGTGACGAAAGTGATTTTCCCTATTTTACTCCCTGCGCTGATTACGGGCTTTGCTTTAGCGTTTGCGCGTGGTGTCGGTGAATACGGTTCGGTTATTTTTATTGCAGGGAACCAACCCTTCAAAACTGAAATTGCACCGCTGATGATTATTTCTCGCTTAGAAGAATATGACTATGCGGGTGCCACCACCATTGCTGTCGTCATGTTGCTCATCTCATTTGTATTATTGTTCTTGATTAACTTATTACAAGCATGGGCGAGCCGTCGCACAGGGAGAACTGCACGATGAGTTTAAATACCAACAGCAATGCACTTGCTGAAAAACTGCAATCTCGTGATGCGACACGTGAACCGACTTGGGTGAAATACACGTTAATCGCTATTGCGTTGATCTTTTTCCTAAGCTGCTTAATTTTGCCTTTGATTTTGGTCTTCGTTGAAGCCTTTAAACAAGGCATTGGGGTCTATACGCAAGCTTTGGTGCATCCTGATACCTTATCAGCGGTGAAACTCACCTTAATTACGGCATTAATTGCAGTGCCTATGAATGTGGTCTTTGGTGTTGCAGCAGCTTGGTCGGTTGCCAAGTTTAATTTCCGTGGTAAGGCCTTCTTAACCACCTTAATTGACATGCCGTTTTCAGTTTCCCCTGTGATTGCAGGGTTAATGCTGGTGCTCATTTTTGGTACGCAAGGCTGGATGGGTTCTTGGCTCATGGATAACGACATTAAGATTTTGTATGCCGTGCCTGCGATTGTACTGGCAACTATCTTCATTACTGTTCCATTCGTGGCACGTGAACTCATTCCATTGATGGAAGCGCAAGGCACTGAAGAAGAAGAGGCTGCGATTGTGCTTGGTGCATCAGGCTGGCAAACCTTCTGGAAAGTGACCCTTCCAAATATTAAATGGGGCTTAATCTACGGCGTGATTTTGTGTAATGCCCGTGCGATGGGTGAGTTTGGTGCGGTGTCTGTGGTATCAGGCCATATTCGCGGTGAAACCAACACCCTGCCTTTACACGTCGAAATTCTCTATAACGAATATACATTCAGTGCTGCGTTTGCTGTTTCATCACTGTTGGCGCTACTTGCAATTGTGACCTTAATTTTAAAAACATGGGTTGAAGTACGCCAAGAAAAGCAAGACAAACGCCATGAAGATTCAACAGTTTCTTAAGGAATGCCAACATGAGTATTCAAGTACAAAATATTGAAAAACACTTTGGTGCATTCCACGCACTGAAAAATATTTCTCTCGATTTTCCAGATGGTCAATTGGTAGCACTACTCGGTCCTTCGGGCTGTGGTAAAACCACATTGCTACGAATTATTGCCGGTTTAGAATCAGCTGATGCAGGTCAGGTCATTTTAGAAGGCGAAGATGCTACAAATGTGCATGTACGTGAACGTGAAGTCGGCTTTGTATTCCAGCATTATGCGTTATTCCGTCATATGACTGTGTTTGACAATATTGCTTTTGGCTTACGTGTTCGTCCACGCTCGACTCGTCCATCTGAAGCAGACATTAAAAAACGCGTAACACGTTTACTTGATTTGGTGCAACTCGGCTTCTTGGCAGATCGTTATCCGGCACAACTTTCAGGTGGTCAGCGTCAACGTATTGCACTTGCGCGTGCTTTAGCAGTTGAACCGCGTGTGCTCTTACTTGATGAACCGTTTGGCGCATTAGATGCTAAAGTACGTAAAGAATTACGTCGTTGGTTACGTACGCTGCATGATGAATTACACATCACCTCTATTTTCGTAACCCACGACCAAGAAGAAGCCTTAGAAGTTGCCGATCAAATTGTGGTGATGAACAAAGGGAATGTCGAGCAAATTGGTTCACCACGTGAAGTCTATGAAACCCCTGCAACACCATTTGTCTTTGACTTCTTGGGTCAAGCCAATCGTTTTGAAGGTCAGAATAATGGCGGTTTGATTCAACTTGGTGAAGATCGTATTCAATTTGATGCTGCCAAAAATGCTGCTCAAGGTGAAGTCATTGTATTTGCGCGTCCTGACGAATTCCGTATTCATGCCCAACCTCAAGACAATGCGATTCAAGCCACCTTTATTCGTGAGCTTTGGATTGCAGGTAAAGTCGTTGCTGAACTCAATGACCGCCAAGGGAACTTAATTGAAATCTTGCTGACACCAGATGAAGCACGTTCACATCAATTCCGTGCCAATCAAACCGTTTGGTTAAGTGCACTTAACTTGCACTTATTTGAAAACCAAGTCGCATAAAGACTAAAAGATGGGGCCATGAGATGCCCCATCAACGTATAGGGTAAATAACATTATGAACTTCCAACAATTAAGAATTATTCGAGAAACGGTCAGACAGAATTTTAATTTAACTGAAGCATCTGCTGCGCTGTACACCTCGCAATCGGGCGTCAGTAAACATATTAAAGACTTAGAAGATGAACTTGGCGTACAGCTTTTTATTCGTAAAGGTAAGCGTTTGCTTGGTTTGACTGAACCGGGTCAATCGCTGCTTGGCATTGTTGAACGCATGTTGGTCGATGCCGATAATATCAAACGTCTTGCAGACGATTTTAATAAAGTGGATGAAGGTACACTGACGATTGCAACGACGCATACCCAAGCACGTTATGTATTACCACCGATTGTCAATCAATTTAAAAAAGCCTTTCCAAAAGTCCATTTGATATTGCAACAAGCAAGCCCTGTTGAAATTACTGAAATGTTACTTCAAGGCGAAGCCGATATTGGGATTGCAACTGAAGCATTGACCACTGAAGATAACCTTGCCAGTGTGCCCTACTATAATTGGCAACACAGTATTATCACTCCGCAAAATCATCCTTTAGCCAGCAAAGATCATATTGAGATTGAAGATTTGGTCGACTTCCCCATCATTACCTATCATGGTGGTTTTACGGGGCGTTCAAAGATTGATACTGCTTTTGATAATGCCGGTTTATCGGTCGATATTGTGATGTCAGCACTTGATGCCGATGTCATTAAAACTTACGTTGAACTTAATATGGGTGTGGGTATTGTCAATGCCGTGGCGTATGACCATGAACGTGATTATCGTTTAAAACAAATTAAGACTGATATTTTTGGGGTAAATACAACGTGGATTGCGGTGCGTAAAGGTCATTTACTGCGTGGTTATGGTTATGAGTTTATTTCTTTATGCTCACCCGATGCCGATATCAAAGCTTTAAAGAAAGTCGCGTATCCAGACGATTAAGATTCACAATGATAAAAAGAGGCATTTAGCGCCTCTTTTTATTTTGCGCTAGAAAACTTGTAGAAAAATCAAGCATAATGGTAGCAGATGAAATATAAGATTTCGCATATATGCCACTTTATAAATACATGATATCGAGCTGTCTAATTTGCACCATTCAGCCTTGTTTCGCAGCAGCCTTAGAGCAATCAGGACAGTCCCTTCAGTTTTTTTTTGAAAATGACAACTATGCTGAAATTTTTCATGC
The DNA here is from genome assembly GCF_009557235.1 of Acinetobacter wanghuae. Classification (NCBI taxonomy): domain Bacteria; kingdom Pseudomonadati; phylum Pseudomonadota; class Gammaproteobacteria; order Moraxellales; family Moraxellaceae; genus Acinetobacter; species Acinetobacter wanghuae. The sequence continues at coordinate 1,869,028 of NZ_CP045650.1, forward strand.
CGTTTTAGTACCTGATGTTAAAGCGGAAATCAAACGTCATGCTGATTTGGATAATGCAAATATTCAAGATTTTTCAACAGGCGATTTGGCACAACAAGATCAGTTTAGTGGTGCTGCAATTAAACTACAGATACATCCAAAAATCTCTTTGGGTATGATTTATGATCAGCCTTTTGCAACACATGCATCTTATCAATATCAAGCTCAAATAAATGACGGTGAATTGTATACTGAAGCTGCGAATATTCAATTTAACAGTCAGAATTTAACAGGCTTAATCGGTTATCAACCTAGCCAAAATTGGACACTGTATAGCGGTTTAAGTTATCAACAATTTCAAGGTAGAGTATTTCTAAAAGGGAAAAATTACTCAATTTTTGATGGCTATCATACAGAATTCAATTCGGATCATGCTTGGGGTTGGTTGGCAGGTATCAGTTATCAACTTCCGCAATATGCTTTTAGAACAGCTCTCACTTATCGGTCTAAAATCACACATAAAAATCAAACTGATGAATCTTTAGATACGGGAATTTCGCTAAATCCTATCACAACCATCAGCACACCCAAATCTATCAATTTAGATATTCAAACAGGACTTTCAAAAACAAATTTACTCTATGCCTCATTACGATGGGTCAATTGGAAAGCCTTTGAAGTTCAACCTCCGCAAATTCAATCGTTTGTAAATCTGTATCTAAGCGACCTGCCAGAATTTGAAAAGATTAAAATGATTCGCTATGAGCAAGATCAATGGTCTGGAAAGCTTGGTATTGCACATCAATGGAATCCACGCTGGGTCAATGCTTTAGAGTTGTTATGGGATTCTGGGCTAGATAATTCAGCGACGACACTAAATCCGACTGATGGTCATCTCGGCTATGGGCTTGCCAACCTCTATAAACTCAATAACAAGATTGATATTTCAACGGCTGTTTATTATTTAGATTTTAATAAGCCTCGTATTGAGCAAAACGAAGAAATCATGAGTCAAGTTTTAGCCATTACCAATGTTAAAGATAATTCTGCTTGGCTTTTCGCTTTAAAGTTCGGCTACCATTTTTAAAAATTACATATAAAAAAACGAGCCGAAGCTCGTTTTTTGTTTAACCTAATCTTAGAAGCGGAAACTTACACCTAGTTTCGCCACAGGAAGCCATTCATACTCGTTATCATTACGAATTTTGTCTTCTTCATTACGCAAAGCAGTATCAAAATCTGGCACATCCGGATTGCCACTATCTAATGCGACAAAATTGCTAGTAGATGATAAATTTGCGCGTGGGTTACCATTGTAGTAAGCCCCGACTTCACCAAAAACCCCCCAACGATTAGTAATTGCTGGAGAGAAACCAATACCGACATATGGTGCAATATCATTTTTATAAGATAAATTACCTGTTACACGTCCTGTAGTACTTCCTACAGTTTGATATCTATTTCCGTCCACACTGATTGTACCATCAGCGCCTGTACGACTTTCTAACCCATAATCATTGTCAATATAGCCAACACCTGCAGCCATATAGAACCAGTTTGCCCATGGACGAATCTCAGCATTTAAATAAGCAAGCTTATTGTCCATATCAAGATCGTATTTAGTGCCATTCACTGAAATATCATCTGACCAAGAAATATCACCACCGTTATAACCGAGTGTTACCCCAACATATGGATTTACATTCCATGAGATTGCACCACCATAACCTGTAGTACCGACTTCAGCACGTACCGCAGCAGGTTTAAAGAAAGAGAATGATGCAACACCCTCATCCGTTACAATCACTTCGTCAGCAGCCATAACAGAACTTGCGGCAGCAGCTAAGACTGAGATTGCTAAAATTTTGTGTACAGATTTCATGTTTTTCTCCTCAAAAAATTTAATTTTTTACATTCTTACTTTTGTAATGAGAGTGATGTTAAACCACAACATGATCACGTTTTATTCGTTTTTTGCTCACTTTTTGTTATTTTTTGATACAAATACAATTAACGATTGATTCTCTGCACATTTTTATATCTCGGAATGACAGGAATAACGATATTTTATCATTCATCTTTTCTTTTCATTTTGGCTTATGGAAATTCCCAATCCTTTAACATCCTTATGCATTTAGGGTATGCAAATTCAGAATTAATTGATTTTATCTTACTCATGATGGCTATTCTTAGCTCAATATAGTGTAAAATCTGTGAAAATTTTTTCAGGAAGGAAGATCATGTCTCAGCTTTCAACAATCATTGAACAAGCGTTTGAAGACCGTGCTAATTTCACTGCTGCAGACTGTTCTGTAGAAATTCGCCAAGCAGTTGAGGAAGTAATTGCTGGCCTCGATAACGGCTCACTTCGTGTTGCTGAAAAAATCGAAGGTGAATGGGTTGTTCATCAATGGATTAAAAAAGCAGTATTGTTATCTTTCAAATTGAATGACAACAAACCAATTGAGTCATGTGACCTTCAATTCTACGATAAAGTCGATACTAAATTCACAGGTTGGACTGAAGAACAGTTTAAAGCGGCGGGTGTACGTGTTGTACCACCTGCTGTGGCACGTAAAGGTTCTTTCCAAGCAAAAGGCGTGATCTTGATGCCTTCTTATGTCAACATTGGTGCTTATGTCGATGAAGGTACAATGGTTGACACTTGGGCAACTGTTGGTTCATGTGCACAAATCGGTAAAAATGTTCATTTATCTGGTGGTGTTGGTATTGGTGGTGTTCTTGAACCACTTCAAGCAAACCCAACCATCATTGAAGATAACTGTTTCATCGGTGCACGTTCTGAAATCGTTGAAGGTGTAATCGTTGAAGAAGGTTCTGTGATTTCAATGGGCGTATTTATTGGTCAATCGACTAAAATTTATGACCGTGCAACTGGCGAGATCCATTACGGCCGTGTTCCTGCGGGTTCTGTAGTTGTTGCGGGTAGCCTTCCATCGAAATGCGGCACTTACAGCTTATATGCTGCGATTATTGTGAAAAAAGTTGATGCGAAAACACGTTCTAAAACAAGCTTGAACGATTTATTACGCGAAGACTAAGTCTACATTTATTCGGAATATTTATATTCCTCGGAGCGTTCATCGCTCCTCGTCTCTACGGTCAAGTCTGATCGTAGGGATTTTTGTTTTTATGCCCTATCATTTGTTTTGGTTAAATTTGTTATGAATACGCTCCGATCTTCCGCTATTCCTGTTTCTGATCCGTCTGCGGGGTTACGCATTACGGAGATTTTCTATTCATTGCAAGGTGAAGCCAATACGGCAGGTTTACCGACTGTTTTTATTCGTTTGACGGGCTGTCCTTTACGTTGTACATACTGTGACACAACCTATTCTTTTGAAGGTGGCGAACGTCAGTCACTCGATCAGATTATTCAAACCACTTTAGATTTTAAAACGCCTTATGTGTGCGTGACCGGTGGTGAGCCTCTTGCTCAACCAAATGCAATTCCTTTAATGCAACGATTAGCCGACTTAGGCTGCGAAGTATCCCTTGAGACCAGTGGTGCTTTAGATGTGTCTAAGGTTGATTCACGTGTCTCGAAAGTTTTAGACTTAAAAACCCCAACTTCAGGTGAAGTTGCACGAAACTTGCTTAGTAATTTTGAACATCTCACTCAACATGACCAAATCAAATTCGTGATTTGTAACCGTGAAGATTATGAATGGTCAAAACAGCAAGTGGCTGAATATGCGTTACATGAGAAAGTCAGCACTGTGTGGTTCTCACCTGCGTTTGCTGTGGAAAAAGGTGCAGCACGTCTGCCACAATTGGCACGTGATTTAGCACAATGGATTTTAGAAGACCATCTCCCTGTTCGTTTCCAATTACAACTGCATAAGTTGTTATGGAATGATGAAACTGGTCGTTAATTTTTTTATCAATATTTTGGAGTAAGCACTATGCGCCCTCGTGCCATTGTCTTGTTATCTGGCGGATTAGACTCAACAACTTGTTTAGCTTGGGCGCAAGCACGTTATGAATGTATCGCGTTAAGTTTCATGTACGGACAACGCTCAACGACCGAGCTTGATGCTGCACGCGCACTGACCCAACGTGCAGGTGTTGAACACCGTGTGATTAATATTGATTTAGGTAATTTGGGTGGCTCTGCGTTAACCGATCACAATATTGATGTACCTGATCACGAACAAGCGGGTATTCCCATTACTTACGTCCCTGCGCGTAATACGATTTTCTTATCGTATGCACTAGCAGCTGCTGAAGTGTTTGATGCAACTGCGATTGTGATTGGCATTAACGCCGTCGATTATTCTGGTTATCCAGACTGTCGTCCTGAGTTTATTGATGCCTTTGAACGCATGGCACGCCTTGCAACGAAAGTCGGCGTCGAAGGTAAACCACTTAAATTTGAAACACCTCTGTTACATTTATCCAAAGCAAATATTATTCGCTTAGGCCTAGAACATGGCGTAGACTACAGTCAAACAGTCTCTTGCTACCAAGCAGATGACCAAGGACGTGCTTGTGGCACATGCGACAGCTGCCGTTTACGCAAACAAGGTTTTGCTGACGCAGAGGTTGCAGATCCAACACGTTACGTACCGCAATAACTAGGTAGGGTTTATGAAAAATTTAAAATCAAACATCATTCTTTCAGCTTTAGTTTCTGCAGCGGCTTTATTTGCAAGCACAGCGCATGCAGATAATGAAAAATTGCAACAAGCGTATAAAAGTAGCAATGTAAAAGCGGGTTTGATTAATGTTTGTAAAAGTGAAACTGGCAAAGGTAATAAATTGACTGCTGCTGAAGTTTCAAAATACTGTACATGTGCCGTTGAAGCAGATGGTCGTTTGACCAATGCACAAAAATGGGAAATCCAAAGTACCATTAACCAAAAGAAAAGCCCTGCAACTTTAGCCTTTGTACAAAAGCAAAATAAAGATTTGCAAGCATGTTTTGGTCCTCAGCTCACAGGTAAACTTAAAACCTTGACTGAAGCTGCAATGAAAGCAAACCCAGCGAAATAATAACTTTGCTTTGCCTCAAAAAAGCCTGCTGTAATGCAGGCTTTTTTTTATTCTTTTTTTAAATCTCAATACCTTTTAATGGCAGCTTTAAAAAATTCTCGTCCAATACATGACAAATTGAGTATGATGTTTTCATTGTAAAATATGCTTTAAATAAAGGAATTATCATGTCTGAATTAAACTTAATCAATCACACTTTCCCGATGACACAAGGTGAAGTAAATTTAGCTGAACATTCGAGTGAATGGTTAATTGTTTATTTTTATCCTAAAGATTCAACACCTGGCTGCACCACACAAGCCATCGGCTTTTCTTGCTTAAAAGATCAGTTTGATGCTTTAAATACGACGATTTTTGGTGTTTCGCGTGATTCAGTGAAAGCCCATCAAAACTTTACCACCAAACAAAATCTGACCATTGATCTGATCAGTGATAAAGAAGAAATCTTGTGTAAACACTTTGATGTGATTAAAGAAAAAAATATGTATGGCAAACAAGTCATGGGCATTGAGCGCTCAACCTTTATTTTCCATAACGGCACACTCGTCAAAGAATACCGTAAAGTAAAAGCGGCGGGTCATGCTGAACAAGTCCTTGAAGATCTAAAAGCACTTCAAGCCTAAAACCATCTTCGTTGCTGTGAAAAGCCTGATTGAATTCGGGCTTTTTATTTTTACTATTACAAGATTAAACTGAGCGCGATCCACCACATCACAAAAGCAATTAGAACATCAAGAACTTGCCATGCTCGTGGGGTTTTAAACACAGGCAATAAAAGGCGTGAAGCATAACCCAATATAAAAAAGAAACTAAAAGATGCGGTGATTGCACCTAAAGCAAAATATAGCTTATCTTGTGCAAATTGCACAGAAATCGAACCCAATAAAACGACCGTATCTAAATACACATGCGGATTAAGCCATGTAAATGCTAAACATAAGCCCAGTGTTTTCATCAGTGAAATATCTTGTGCTACGTCTACATTAAAGCGCTCTGCGTTCTTGAATGCACTTTTGATATGTAAGGCACCATAGGCGAATAAAAAGATGGCACCGATGATTTTAGCAATTTCAGTCATCATGGGATGCTGTAAAATCAGTGAGCCAAAACCCATCACCCCAGCCAAAATCAAAATCGCGTCTGAAACAGCACAGACCAAACACACCCAAAATACATACTGCTTTTTCAGACCTTGTTTTAGTACAAACGTATTTTGCGCCCCAATCGGTAAGATCAGACTCAAACCCACTAAAAAGCCATGTAGCAGACTATTCAAAATCACCATATTCTCGACACTTGTAAAACTGTGGGAAATTATGACAGTCTTCACTTCAAATTAAGTATGATTCAATAAATATCAATATAACTAAATTTTTCTTAGGTAGATGTATGTTATCGAGTAAATCATGTGAGGCTTTTTTGGCAGTTGCAGAAACGGGAAGTTTTGATGAGGCAGCCAAAGTACTGTGCTTAACTGCTTCAGCGGTGACATTACGTGTACAAGCTTTAGAAAAAGATTTGGGACAGGTTTTATTATTACGTGAACGTCCTTGCCGTGTTACCCAAACGGGTCAACAGCTTCTAGAACATTTACAACATCAACGTTTAAGCGAGCATCATTTAATACAAAGCCTACAAGGTCAAAGCCAAGCCCATTATTTTCAACAATTTAATATTGCCACCAATGCCGATTCACTTTCGACATGGTTGCTCCATGTTTTACAACACGTCCTTATTACTGAAAAAGTTGCCATTAAGTTTTTAATTGATGATCAAACCCAAACCCATCAATTGCTTGAAACAGGTCGTGTGAATGCGTGTATATCGACTGAAAAGAGAGCTATGAAAGGCTGTGAAGCCCATTTGATCGGACAAATGCATTATCGAATGGTTGCCACACCTGAATTTGCCCATCAATGGTTTAAAGATGGCATTGATCGAGAAAAACTCAGACAGATTCCCGCAATCATTTTCAACGATAGAGATTTATTACATCATCAAGTGATTTTAAAATTATTTGGTCTAAATCAACAAAGTTATCCTCATTACTTTGTGCCATCATCGTCTGCTTTTGCTGATGCAATTCATTTAGGTCTAGGCTTTGGCCTATTGCCTGACGATCAAATTGGGACTCATATCGATACAGGAAAACTCATTGAAGTGATGCCAAAGGCAAGTACAGCAATGCAACTGTATTGGCATCACTGGAAACAACAAGCACCTGCATTAGAGAAAATCACACAAGTTTTGCTTACTCAAGCTGCGCAACATTTAGATGGAGTAAAATCTTAGCCTGAGAAGATGAAGATTACTGCGCATTCCATTGACCGACCAAGTGAATATTCACTTTTTCCCCGACTCCTGCGACCGCTTTTTTCATACCGAAGTCAGAGCGGTTGATGACAGTTTTTGAATTTACTTGCAGAACATTTGGATGAGCAACATTTGGTGTTAAGGTGGTCTCAAAGACTACAGGTCTCGTTACACCGCGCAAGGTCAGATTGCCTAAAATCTGATAGCGGTTGTTGCCTAAGGACTTAAACTGGGTACTTTTAAAATTTACTGTTTTATATCGGGTGGCATAAAACAGATCTTCGCCCATAATCATATTTTTGAGCGAAGGCTTCGATAGATTTAAGCTGTCCACGTGCATGGTAAATTGGGTGGATGCATTTTGTAGTGCTTTGGGATCGAATTGCATATTGGCTTTCACTGAGGCGAAGTTACCTTTCACCACCGTCATACCTAACGATTCAATACTAAAACCTACATCACTCCGTGGACTTAACGACCAACTTTGTGCGTATGCAGCAGAAAGACTAGCGATGCCGAGACATCCTGCAACCGCAATATTCTTAGATACGGCATTCATTTGCATGCTGTATACTCCTAGAGCAATCAGTGAATACCTATCAACTTAGCTCAAATTACTCGGATCATTGATGGAGAACTTGTGACTCAATTGTTGATAAATCTCATTTTCCTGAAACTTTTGTAAGAATTTGATCGTACCCTGTGGGAATTTATCGGTTTGAATTTCACCACGATAATAGGCTTCTCGCATTGGGGTGGCAGACAATGCCCCTTCTAAACTTTCTAATTCAACCATTTCCCATTCAGGGAAAAACTTTAAATAATAGGAAGAATCATCTTTAAAATGTCCGATTAGACCGACTTTTGCATGTGGTTCAACCACGTCATTCACTAAAGATTTGACGAGTTTTTGCCATTTTTCATCGTTATATACATCAATCACATGCACAAACTTAATCCGTGCTTGATCCTCTTCTGAGAAATTCGAGAGAATCATCTGTTCGCGTTCAACCGCTAAAAATGGGTTTTTGATATTGCGTTCGTTTTGTGCAGAACCGAGTGCCAAAATCACATGTTGACTGTGCTCAAGTGCAATTTGAATGGTACGCATATGAGCTAAATGAAAAGGCTGAAAGCGACCAATAAAAACCAAATAATCGAAAGTAGATGTCATAGCGTATTTTACGTTTATGAACGCATCAGTTACGTCACATCGATTTTTTTGCGACATAATAGCGGGCATAAATTCTAATGAATAAAGCAAGGATAGTACGATGACACTGAACTGTATTCAACAACCTCATCCACATTTGAATGCGAATTTAGACAATGGCATCCTCACTTTAGCTATTAATCGCCCTGAAGCTAAAAATGCACTGTATGGTCAATTGTATTTAACTATTGCAAGTGCATTAGATGAAGCCGACCAAAACCCTGATGTTCGTGTCGTGATTTTACGCGGTGAAAATGCGGACTTTAGTGCTGGCAATGATATGCAAGATTTTATGAAATTCATTCAATCCCCATTGCAAGGTAAAGCCGGTGATACTCCGCCGTTTGTGGTACTCAAATCTGCTGCGAAGTTTTCTAAGCCTTTAATTGCGGCTGTGCGCGGTGTCGCGATTGGGATTGGTGTAACCATTTTGCTACATGCCGATTTGGTTTATACCGACAATAGCGCGCTGTTCCAAATTCCATTTGTGAGTTTGGGTCTATCGCCTGAAGGTGCTTCAAGTCAATTACTGATTCAACAAGCTGGCTACCATAAAGCCGCTGAACTGCTCCTCACCGCGCAAAAATTCAATGCTGAAAAAGCCTTGAGCGCAGGTTTGGTCAATAGCATTGAAGACGATGTCTACGCAGCTGCACACAAACAAGCACAAATTTTAGCGGCTTTACCTTTGGCATCACTCAAACAAACCAAAGCTTTGATGAAGCATAATTTGCCTGACATTATTGAATGTATTGACCATGAAGCGGATATCTTTATGAAGCGCGTTGGCTCACCGGAAATGATGGAAGCCGTGCAAGCATTTATGCAAAAACGTAAACCAGACTTTACACAATTTAATTAATTTTTCACTCATTTAAAGATAGGCTACCTCGGTAGCCTATTTGTCTTTCTCCCTATCGAGAGTATGAAAATTATGTCTGATTCATCATCTACCCAAAAACGTTATTTTGAAGCCGCACCCACCGATATTGATATTGATAACTTCCGTAAAGTCGTTGAAAGCCGTCGCTCTGTGCGTAAATTTACCGATAAAACCATTCCAAGTGATGTCTTAGATGCATGCCTTGATTTGGCATTGATGGCACCAAATTCATCTAATTTACAGCCATGGACTTTTTATGTCGTGCAGGATACTGCCAAGAAAAAGCAATTGGTTAAAGCATGTTTAGGACAATTAGCTGCGAAAACAGCGGCTGAACTGATTGTCTGCGTTGCACGTACAGACCGCATCAATGATATGGCAAAACGTAATATTTCAGAATTCCCGTTTGCTGAAGTACCGCCCATGATTCAGAAATATTACAAATTCATCCCGTACAACTATATGACAGGTTACTTCAATACAGTGGGTAACTTTAAGAAAGTTGCTTTCAAAGTTGCACGTACACTTGATAAGCAATTGCCCGTGACTGCATTTAACCCCGCGGATGCCAAATTATGGGCGAGTAAAACCACGGCACTTGCTTGTGAGAACCTCGTTTTAGCTTTACGCGCTTATGGCTTTGACAGTTGTATGATGGAAGGTTTTGATGAGCCTTTAGTCAAAAAATTATTGCAGCTCAACGATCAACAGCATGTAGTAATGGTCATTGGTGCAGGTGAACGTGCCGAAGATGGCGTTTTCTTCCCACAATATCGTTTTGATCGTGACTTATTTGTGCAGAAGGTTTAACAGCTTTTAAAGTGCATTTAGATCCAAAATTTGAATAAATTCGAAAGCAGGTTCTTCATAAGGATGCGCCTGCTGTAAAGCCTGTGCTACAGCGCGGGCTTTATCATTGCCTACAATCGTTTCTACACGCCACTCAGGAATTTGTTCTAAAGTTTCAAGTTCACCGATAAATGGATTTGCACCTTTTACAGGTTTGAACTGCCCTGTGCCTAGTACTTGCCAAGCACAATGCTCATAGTTGCCTATGCCACCTGCCCCTGCTGCAAAGATGGCTTGTTTGGTTGATTCAAGATGAGATTCGGGAACGTAATAAATGAGTTTGAGCATTTTGATTCCTAGACAATCTTCATTAGATAATCATACGCTAATACATGCAAAATCTTGGAAAGTTATGACTTAATTCATGTATTCAAGAAATAAAAAATTCTCTTCAAATATCTTATAAAATCAATAAATTCAGAATGAAATAATGACCTTATCCTTTGTTATCACAATAATCGTCTCTTGGCATGGTCATAGAAGTACCATCTAATGCTTTTGAATAGGCTAATTGTGCATTGAAGCGCTGTTTGGTATTAGTGGTGAGCGCCCCAACACTTTTCACCACATTCGATGCTGTTTGATTTTCAATAGGAAATACATCATATATGCACGAGATTGCCCGTGCGACTTCAAAATTCAATTGTCTTACACGAATCATGTCAGTCTTATCAACCAACAATACTGCTTGCGACTGAATTGCATATTGTTCAACTGCTTTACGTTGCTTAGGATGATGATAAGTACGCCTGATATATTCATCGATATCATCCCGAATACCATTTTGGTTCAGATCCGGACCTTTAATCTCTCGATCATGATTCAGTTTTGGTACCTGCCCTGTTTCTTTGGCAAGATTAATCCGATCAAGATTCACTCTCCACATATACCATTCACAACCAGCTAAGGATGTGCTTACAAGTAAAATTATTATTTTTATGATGTTTTGCATATTGAGCTGAATAGAGTTGGAATCTTTAGATGATAAGACAAATCAGACCTTTTTTATGAGTATGTGAAATTTACGTTAAATCGAAAAACCTTTATTCGAACATACTAATGGTGTTTTTTTATACTTATCTATAAGATTTAAAGATCATTACTTATTAATCATTATCATGTCTATTAAAAAGAATATCTCTAGCTCAGCTTTACAAACTACAGAGAATATAACTGATGAAATGCTTTTTAAAGCTGCAAATACTTTTTTTGAGGATGCTATTAAATCTATTCCCTTTGCATCTTTAATTACAAGTTCAATTGAAACATATACTCAATTTCGAGTCTTAAAAGAACAAAAACAATTGTTAGCATTTATTCAAGAAGCAGAGACGACTGACGTAGGTTTTATAGAAAATTTCTTTAAAGATAAAAATAATACTGAGCTAGGCTTAGAAATATTAGGGATTCTTGATCAAACATATTTAGAACATCAAGCAAGAATGATTGGGAGAATTACCTTACTTTTAAAAAATGGTGATATATCTAAAAATCAGTTCGATCAATACACCTATATAGTTAGCCATTTGAATAATCATTTAATATCATTAATTGAACATTTATATTTGGTTGAAACAAATAAAGAAGATCCTGAATTTAAATATGATGTCAAAAATCCAAATATGGAACTTGTGAGTTTCGGCTTTTTAATTCAAGTACCATCACAACTATATCCAGGTGGTACTCAAGTAGCACAATTCAAGAAAACTGATCATTTCAATTACTTTTATGACAATATTTTTAAAGATTAAAAAAAGGCGCCGAAGCGCCTTTTTTTTAATTGATTTAATTAACCAATAAATTTACGAGCATTACGGAACATACGTAACCAAGCACCATCTTGATCCCAATCTTCAGGTTTCCAAGAATGCTGAATCGCACGGAAGTTACGCTCTGGATGCGGCATCATAATCGTTGCACGACCGTCAGTAGACGTCACACCAGAAATCGCCTCAGGCGAACCGTTCGGATTCATTGGGTAATGTTGCGTTGGGTTACCTTGGCTATCTACATAACGTAGGATCACCTGATTGCCTGCATTCAATGCAGTAATACTTGATTCAGGTGCAACCACACGACCTTCACCATGTGCTACAGCGATTGGAAGAATCGAACCTTCCATACCTTCAAGCAATACTGAGTTTGATTTTTCTACACGAACGTTCACAGCACGCGCTTCAAACATTTCAGATTCATTGCGGTGGAAACGTGGCCAGTTGTCTGCACCCGGAATAAGCGGTGCAAGTTGTGACAACATTTGGCAACCGTTACAAATACCAAGCGAGAATGTTTCATCACGGTTAAAGAATTTCTCGAATTGATCACGTAGTTTCGGGTTAAACAAGACTGATTTTGCCCAACCACCGCCTGCACCCAATACGTCACCGTAAGAGAAGCCACCACATGCCACCAAGCCTTCGAAATCATCAAGGCTGATACGACCTGCAAGCAAGTCACTCATGTGCACATCAACCGTGTTGAAGCCCACTTTATCGAATGCTGCTGCCATTTCTACATGACCGTTGACACCTTGCTCACGTAAAATCACCATGCTTGGACGGCGTTCATTGATATACGGCGCTTCGATTGGCTCATTCAAATCAAATGTCGGTTTCGCAATTAACCCTGCATGAGATTTATTTGTAATTAAAGCAAATTCTTGATCCGCTGTTTTTACGTTGTCACGTAAACGTTGGATTTGATGCGACACTTCAGTCCAAGCAACTTGTAAATCTGCACGATCTAGGCTTAAACCATTTACGGTTAAAGTATCAGTGTTGTTGACTGTACCCACAACCGCAATTGCATCTTTTAAGCTTGATGCTGCAACTTCAGCTTGTAGCGCGTCCCAATCTGCTTTAGAAATTTGCAATACCGCACCAATTTCTTCTGCAAATAGAGATTCAATAGATTGCGCTTCAAGTGCGACACCTAAGCGTGATGCGAACATCATCTCTGCAACGGTTGCTACTAAGCCACCATCACCGATGTCATGATACGCTTTGATTAAGCCACGGTTGTTCCAGTCTTGAACCCAATGCGAAGAATGCTTTGAAGTCATCGAAGCTATCAACATCAGGGGTTACTGAACCAATCGCTTTATAGACTTGCGCTAAAATCGAACCACCTAAACGGAATTGACCTTTAGATAGATCGATACGAACCAATACAGATTCTAGATTTTTAAGCTCAGGCGTCAGTGTTTTACGTACATCCGTCACTGGTGCAAATGCGGTGATGACACCTGTCATTGGCGAAGTTACAGATTTATCTTCGCCTTCGTCATTCCAAGTGGTACGCATTGAAAGCGAGTCTTTACCTACTGGAATTGCGATACCGAGCGCAGGACACATTTCCATGCCAACTGCTTTTACGCCTTCGAATAATGCTTGGTCTTCGCCACTTTGACCCGCTGCTGCCATCCAGTTTGCAGACAATTTAATATCGCTGATCTGTTCGATTTTCGCAGACATCACGTTAGTGATCGATTCAGCAACCGCTAAACGTACAGATGCAGCAGGATTAAGTAGTGCTACAGGTGGACGCTCACCCATTGCAAGCGCTTCGCCTGTGTAACCCACTAAACTTGTGGTCGTTACAGCAGCATCCGCGACTGGCACTTGCCAAGGACCAACCATTTGGTCACGTGCAACCATACCGGTAATTGAACGGTCACCAATGGTGATTAGGAATGATTTAGAAGCAACTGTTGGGTTTTTCAACACACGGTAAATCGCATCTTTCAGATCGGTGACTTTAGAAGCATCGAAATCATCACCCGTGCGTTCAATCGTTTCATATGAACGACTCATGCGTGGTGTGCCGCCAAGCATCACTTGCATTGGCATATCCACAGCTTTATTTTCAAACAGTGGATCTTCAACGGTTAAATGGCGCGCTTCTGTCGCTTCACCAAGTACGGCAAACGGACAACGTTCACGCGCACAAATCGATTCAAATAATTCTAAAGATGATGGACGAATCGCCAACACATAACGCTCTTGTGCTTCGTTCGACCAAATTTCCATTGGCGACATGCCCGGCTCTAAAGACGGAATCTTACGAAGATCCAGTACTGCACCAAGCTCATGGTCATTTACAAGCTCAGGCATAGCATTCGATACACCACCCGCGCCCACATCATGTACAGACACGATTGGGTTGTGGTCTTCCATACGCCAGCAGGCATCAATGACTTCCTGGCAACGGCGTTCCATTTCTGGGTTTTCACGTTGTACTGAAGCGAAGTCAAGGTTTTCACCCAATTTACCGCTATCCACTGAAGATGCTGCACCACCACCTAAACCGATGAGCATTGCAGGACCGCCAAGCACGATTAACAAATCGCCCGGCAAAATCGGATCTTTTTCTACATGGTCAGGACGGATGTTACCGTAACCACCGGCAATCATAATCGGCTTATGGAAGCCTTTGACATCGCCATTCACGTTTTGCTCAAAGGTACGGAAGTAACCATTTAAAGCAGGACGACCAAATTCGTTGTTAAACGCTGCACCACCGAGTGGTCCTTCAATCATAATTTGCAGTGGCGATGCCATACGAGATGGTTTGCCGTAGTTGTCTTCCCAAGGCTGCTCAAAACCCGGAATATTCAAGTTCGATACCGTAAAGCCCGTTAAGCCTGCTTTTGGCTTACCACCACGACCTGTTGCGCCTTCATCACGGATTTCACCGCCTGAACCTGTCGCAGCACCGGCAAATGGTGCAATCGCGGTTGGATGGTTGTGGGTTTCCACTTTCATCAAAATATGCGCAGCTTGGCTCTTATATTGATAAATATGCTGACCCGTTGTTTCATCTTTTTTCGGATAGAAACGTTGGGTGTCAAAGCCCACAATCACGGATGCATTGTCTTTATATGCTGACAAAACATCGGTTGGTGATTCTTTATAGGTATTTTTGATCATCTGGAACAATGATAATGGCTGTTTTTCACCATCAATTGTCCATTCAGAACCAAAGATTTTATGACGGCAATGCTCAGAGTTCGCCTGCGCAAACATCATGAGTTCGATGTCATGCGGGTTACGACCCATTTTCACAAAGGCATCGGTGAGATAATCAATCTCTTCATCAGACAAAGCAAAACCAAACTCAGAATTGGCTTTAACTAAGGCTGCTTTACCTTGACCTAAAATATCAATACTATTTAAAGGTTTTGGTTCAGTCTCAGTAAACAACGCCGTAGCATCTTCAATCGCATTGAAAACACTTTCTGTCATGCGGTCATGCAAGACAAGTTTCACTTCATCAGATACTGAATTTACGCCTTTTAGAGTAAATAAAACGCCGCGTTCAAGTCGATGAACCGGCGTATTACAATTCGCGAAAATATCGGTGGCTTTCGATGACCATGGTGAAATGGTCCCTAAACGCGGTGTGACTAAAATTTGAATTTCATCACTTGCAGCTTGGCGTAGTTCAAAAGATTGACCATCATTGAGAAGCTGTAAAGCGGATTGCTGTTGTTGCTCACCCAGCGCTTGGTCAAAGAGGTAGACCCATTGACTCTCTATTGATTGAACAGAACTAATAGGCGTTAAACGCGAAAGTAGTTGAGTTTTCTTAAATGAAGAATGTGCAGGTGCACCGGCAACGATAAACATGCTGATTTTGGCTCCACGGGCGGGTCTTTTGAACCATGCCACAATGTGACTTGAGAGAGGGTCACATTCTACTGTGAATTGAGCAAATCAGCTAGTGAGGAATGCATAAATCTGAGCGCTATTCAGTGCGCTTTTTAAAAATATTATGTTTATTTTCAGTTAAAAAAATTGAACGTAGTCGATTAGGTTATCATATTTTTTAAGGAAAAAATCAAAACAGGCAAAGAATTATTTTTCGCTCAAAAATTGTATTATTTTTCAACAACAAGCCAAATTGAATCGCATCCTTACCAAAGTATTTTAAATGCGATTCTGGCGCTTGATTTAGCCGCAATTATTGATTGAGATGCTGAATCAGATCTTTCACTGCATCATAGGCAAGTTGTAGAGATTTTGGATCGACCTGATCAATGGTGTCACATGCTTTGTGATAACACGGTGCGAATTCGAGCTCATCCCCTTTCATCTGCTCATTAAATAAAATTAAAGAGGCGACAGGAACTTTGCCTAAAAATGGCGCTGTGTCACTTGCAGTTAACGTTGAGACATCTTCTTTAACCTCTAATCCTCTTGCTTTAAAAAACGTTTTTAAATGGTTTTCTAAGGCTAAATCATCTCGATGAAAGGGAATGTTGCGTAAGCTATCAAGTAGAGGTTTATAGTCAGATTCTGCCATGCCACGTTGTTTCAGCATGTTTTCCATATCCTGAATTGAAGATTGATCCCCATCTGCAATTTGAATCGTTGGATTTTTGGTGCCGACCATATCGACATTAACATAAGCTTGGATGCCTTTTAGCTGTGATGGACTTAACTTCGAAGCAAATTCGCTTGAACCACCGATGCCTTCTTCTTCTGAATCCCAAAAGGCAAGATATAAGGTATGTTTAGGCTTGAGCTTGGCGTAGGTATGCATCAGCTCTAACAGAACTGCCACCCCTGAGCCGTTGTCATTGATCCCTGGTCCCATCGGAACAGAATCATAATGTGCTCCGATAATAATCGCTGTATCTTTCGACTGCGCTTGAATTTCTACAATAATATTTTGACCTACTTGTTTTTTACGATTTTCAAATGGCAGCATTTGAGCATGTAAACCTGCTTTTTTGGCTTCATCTAAAATGTATTTTGCCGTTGCTTGTCCGCCTAAAGTACCGACTGCACGGTTGCTAGCATTTTCTTGAGCAATTTTTTGCAACACATACAAATGATTCATCATCGAATTATGATCTTGCGGAGCGATTTGCTGAGTTGTAATTAAACTTTGTTGATTAGTTTGTGAAGTACAACCAGAAACACCCATCAATATTGACAGTGTCATTAAGGTAGTTAAAGCAGTTTTTACACCCATAATTATATCTACATGATTCAATCTTTTTTACATATTAAGGGATTCTATTGCTTCGTTTGTAGCCTATTTAAGTAACCCCTTTGATTTCATGCAAATCACACTTTAAACGGCAACTTATGTCGCTGATGCATATATTTTTAAAGCTTATTTTGGCATCATAGCCTTGAACCGATGAGGTAAATAACAATGAATACGATGCGTTGGCTTGATCTGCTTTCGACCTTAAGAATTGGCAGTAAAAAACAAAACTCTGAATTGGCGCGTAGTCCTTTTCATAAAGACTATGACCGCATCATTTTTTCGCAGAGTTTCCGCCAGCTCAATCGTAAAACCCAAGTCCATCCCCTTACTCAGCATGATGGTATTCATACCCGCTTAACTCATTCACTTGAAGTATCTTGTATTGGACGTTCGCTTGGCATGCTTGCCGCTGAAAAAATTAAAGATGATTTACCTGTTTGGATTTCCCCTGCAGATGTTGGTGCAATCATTCAAGCGGCGTGTTTAGCGCATGATATTGGCAATCCTCCTTTTGGGCATGCAGGAGAATATGCCATTCGAGAATGGTTTGATGATGCATCCCATACCGACTTTTTAAAAGATTTAAGTCCTGAACAAGAAGCAGATGTACGCCAATTTGAAGGCAATGCCCAAGGTTTACGCTTACTGACCAAAATTGATTACCATCCTAATGATGGCGGCATGCGTCTTACTTACGCAACATTAGGGGCGTACTTAAAGTACCCCTGGCTATCTAAAACTATTGCTTCGCAAGGCGATACGCCTGCGAGTCAACGTGCCAAGTTTGGCTGTTATCAATCTGAAAAAGAGATTTTAAAACAAATTGCCGAACAACTTGGTTTGATTCAACTCGGTGAATATCATTATTGTCGTCATCCGCTCACCTATTTACTCGAAGCAGCTGACGATATTTGTTATGCACTGATCGACCTTGAAGATGGTATCAGTCTAAATATGCTCAGTTATGACGAAGTTGAACCTGTTTTCTTAAACTTGATTGGCGATTATGGCATTCCGACTGAACTCAATATGCCATTTTCAACATGGCAGCAGAAAATTGCGGCATTGCGTGGTCGGGTAATGAAACGCGTTGTCGATGAAGTCACTACTGCTTTCGCTCGTCATCAGCAAGAAATCTTGATGGGACAGTTGCAAGGTTCATTATTAGGTTATTGTAGCCCAGATGTGGAAATTGGGATTAATCGTGCCAAAGAGCTCGCACGGGATAAAATCTTTGAACATCCACAAAAAGCAGGACTTGAGATTATTGCACACCAATGTTTGCAAAATATTTTAGATGCCTTTATTCCACTGACCACACCGCATAAGAACTTAAGCTTTAAAGATCAACGTTTAATGGCTATTTTGAATCGTTCAGGTGCGAACTTTGGTAGTCATCATTACGACAATATTATGCAAGTGCTCGATATTGTCTCTAAGTTTTCAGATCATCAAGCCTATAACTTATCGCAAGAGCTACAAGGCAATAAGGCGGGTTTAATTTAAGGCATTGCAGGTTTGGTTTTGATGATAAACTGAATTGAAATGAAACGCTTGACTGCAAGTGCTTTGGTGAATTGATAAAGCCAAACACGTTGCCCATATTGATACAGAGTAATAATTTAAAATGATTGGATGCCTGATTGGTGAAGTGCTTGCATTAGAAGCACCGACTGTTTTATTAAATGTAAATGGTGTGGGTTATGAAGTGGATACACCACTGACCACCTTCTGCCAGCTACAAAAAGGTCAAAAAGTGACGCTATGGACGCATTTAGCGGTTCGTGAAGATGCACAGCTGTTGTACGGTTTTTTAAACCCGCAAGAGAAAACCATTTTCCGTACCCTATTAAAGGTCAATGGCGTGGGACCGAAAATGGCATTAGGCATTTTATCGACTTTAAGTGTAGATATGCTGATTCATACCGTTGAACATGAAGACGTGAATACCTTAGTCAAAGTTCCGGGTGTCGGTAAAAAAACAGCTGAACGTTTGATGATTGAACTGCGTGATCGCTTCAAAGCAATGGCTTCGGGTACGAATCCAACCAATTCAACGGCAGAACAAATTCAATTCACAGGTAATTCTGCGGTGGCTGAAGCGGAAGCAGCATTACAGTCTTTGGGTTATAAACCTGCTGAAGCACAAAAACTGATTAATGCGGTGAAAGCAGATTACACCGAAGCGAGTGACATTATCCGTGCAGCTTTGAAATCGATGAATCGTTAATTTTTAGCATCAACTACATAAGTTAAGCACTTGGTTGAGCTACACGTTCGACGACATGGATGTCGTCCGTTAGATTGGGATATAGGGACATATCCTCAACCTAACAAAAGGGTTTTGTTACTTTTGCCCTTTCAAAAGTAAGGCTATGCCTACACAATGGCATCTAAATTTTTCATGCATTTTGAGGCTATGAATTTATCAACCTCAAATAAATCCATAGAGAATATCTCAGAAGCTATGCAAGACCGTCTTATCAGTGGTTCTGAAAAACCCGAAGATCATTTTGATCGTGCTATTCGCCCTACCTCTTTAGAAGACTATGTGGGTCAGCCTGTTGTCCGCGAACAAATGGAAATCTTTATTGGTGCTGCGCGTGGACGTGGTGAAGCCCTCGACCATACTTTAATTTTTGGTCCTCCCGGTTTGGGTAAAACCACGCTTGCCAATATTATCGCGCGGGAAATGGGCGGCAATTTAAAATCGACCTCTGGTCCTGTACTTGAACGTGCTGGTGATTTGGCAGCAATGCTGACCAATTTAGAAGAAGGCGATGTTTTATTTATTGATGAAATCCATCGTCTGTCACCGGTCATCGAAGAAATTCTCTATCCTGCAATGGAAGATTACCAACTCGATATCATGATTGGTGAAGGTCCTGCGGCACGTTCCATTAAACTCGATTTACCGCCATTTACCTTGGTAGCTGCGACCACACGTGCAGGTCTTCTCACTTCTCCGCTTCGTGACCGTTTTGGGATTGTGCAACGTTTAGAGTTCTATTCGGTTGAAGACTTAACCCATATTGTCAAACGTTCTGCAAACCTCATGGATGTTCCAATGACTGAAGATGGTGCAAAAGAAATTGCACGTCGTTCACGAGGCACACCGCGTATTGCCAACCGTTTACTGCGTCGTGTACGTGACTATGCGCAAGTCAAAGGTACAGGTGAAGTTAACCAAGACATGGCGCAACGTGCTTTAGATATGCTGAAAGTCGATAAAGATGGTTTAGACACTTTAGACCGTCGTTACTTATCTATGTTGCTTGAGCGTTTTGATGGTGGTCCTGCCGGTGTTGAAGCCTTAGCTGCGGCAATGGCAGAAGATTCAGGTACTTTAGAGGATGTCATTGAACCATATTTGATTCAGCAAGGTTATGTCATGCGGACTGCACGTGGGCGTATTGCGACCAATATGGCATATTTGCAGTTTGGGATGACACCGCCTGAACCGAAAGACAAGTGATTTAAAAAAGCAGCTTAGGCTGCTTTTTCACTCAACAATTCCTCTATAAATATATTTAGACTAGCTTGCGTATATCCCAGTTTTTCTTCAAATTCATTAATTTCATCTAAATTAAGCATTTTATTGATTATCAGAGCCCTAGATTCTTCCAACAACTCAAACAGTTCAATCCGAATGCTTTCATCCCTATCTACGCCAGGTCTTATATATGCAATTAGTCTAGCAATACTGTCCTGAAGTAGATGGTACTCTTCTATAGAATTAAATGTATAAGACTCTAAATTATTATCTTGAATATTAAATTTAATTTGACTAAGAAATAGTAAAGCTTTCGATGATACATCAGAAATTAATCCACGTAATTCTTCAGTTTTTTTATGTTTATAGATAATATTTAATTCATCTATCTTAAGCTTACTTTGTACCTCAATTAATTTTGTATTCGATTCAATTTGAGCTTCTGTTGATTTTTTAACGATGTATATAGTTATTAAGAATCCAATAAAACTTATAAATGCTGATGCAATAACACTTACAACAACACCCCAATCCGTTGAACTGACATTCAAATCAAGTGGTATTTTCTTTGTTTCAGGATCAACCTGAATTTGTGTCGTCACTAAAGGCTGCTGCGGCACTATCCACGGAAGTTGAATCATCACTTCATTATTATTTTGTTCAGCCACAGTTTCCCCTTTTTATTTTAAATCGACTCTTTATTTACCATATTCTAAACACTTTCAAAGTATTACAAAAGAAAAAGCCAACTGACCATGCCTAATCAGTTGGCAAAAGCACAACTCTACTTTTTCTAAGTGTTATTCAGACTTATTTTGCGTCTTTCTTAAACTCTTTAAAGTCCGCTTTACGAATCATGGCGTGAATGCCTTTAGTTTTATCAACCACTTGTGATACTTCAAAATCAGTTGCGGCACTTAAATATGCATACGCAATTTCTTCTGAAATACCATACTCATCTACAAGGAAACGAATTGCTTCACGTGTCGATTTTCGCATGGCTTCGTCAAGGTCTTCATCTAATCCCGGAGTGATCCAAAACTCATCATTTTCACCCAAAGGTTGGGTTAAAGATTTACCCGGAATCTTGTCACGACCTGCTTTTAATACTGAAATCTTAAAAGTCGCACGTGCAGAACCTTCAAGCGCAGTTAAAGCAACTTCGCCATCACCTTGAACAAAATGACTATCGCCTGTATAGAACAACGCACCCGGCACTTGCACAGGATAATAAGCCGTTGCACCTGCAGTTAAATCATTAATATCAATGTTGCCGCCATAGAACGATGGTGGAACAGAGTGCACAGCCTTGCTCGTATTTGGTGCAACGCCCATGGTTCCCATAAATGGATTCAATGGGAAACGGATCGATTTACCTGATTCAGTTTTTAATACGCCTTCCCATACGCCATCTGCATTTTTCTCAATTGGGGTAAAGACCGAAACATTGCCATAAGCTTCTGGGTTTGCAGGTGATGCATGATCATGTTTTTGACGCTTTGGGAACTCAGGCAATGTGCCTTTACCATGACGGTTTGAGATCACACCATACGGCACACGCGGTTCAACTTTTAAAATCTCAACTTTTAAAATATCACCCGGCATTGCACCTTCGACATAGACGGGACCTGTAATAATGTGTGGTCCATCTTTATGAAAATCGTGCTTGAGTTTTGAGCCGGTAATTAGTTTTGCTTCAGGTAAAATATGTTCTGCTTTAACACCTTGTGAAGTGAAATATTTTTCAGCATCACGTCCTTGATCTTCAAGTAAACCTTCATGTGAAACCGTATCAAATGTAATCGTACTACCCGCTGGAATGGTTAATACAGGCTTTGCGTCTTTATTTGGCAAATAACCCCAAGTAATTGTATTTAGTGTACTTGGCACATAATAATGGCATTTATATTCCCCACTTTTGAGTAAAGTTGGTTTGTTTTCAAGCTGGTTTAGGATTTTAAAATCTTCAGCTGAGGCATTTGCAGAAATAAAAGAAAAGCTGGCTGCAACAGCGAGAGACAGAGCTAAAGGTTTTAACATATGTTCAAATTCCATGATTTCTAATTGCATTAACATGGAAGCAATAACGATGCCAAAAACCTCACAGCTACTATCATTCGTATTTTTATTAAACAAAAATTTAAACCGTTGATTTTACCATTTTATAAAAAAGTGATTCCTCGGGATATTTCAAAACACATTCAGTAGTTTTTACATTTACTTAAACAACTCGCTCATCTCTTTACGCTTAGACCACAAATTACATATCAAACCGCATTGAATAAACATAAATCACACTCTAAATTAATAATTGTGAATCAAGACTCACTTTAATCAAAATAAGTGATGTTCACGCAAAATAGATAAGTGTTGAAAATAATAGAACAGCAAATGTCACCACATAAAACAGCTTTATAACGTCATGAAAAATATTTGAATTGAGGGTACTGCCATGAAAACCACACTAATCGGTGCATGTTTAATCTCATTTTCCTTACAGACATTTGCAAAAGATGTTTGGGAGTGTGGCAATGCAGTACTTCAAGACCTATGCCAAAATCAAAAATGCACAGGAGGACGTCCTGCGGACATGGACAAACTCACGATTTCTATTCAAGGACAGAAAAATGTAGCGATCTGCAGCGATCGTTCCTGTTGGCGCGGAGAAGGCAGTATTTCCCATCAAAATACACAATCTATTCTTAAAATTCATAATATCCATTGGCAAGACCGAGATAAACCGAATGCCGCTAACAACTATGTGCTTGCCATTAATCGCACTACACAAGCGTTGTACTTCGAAGGAAAAAATGAAAATCATCCTGTTGCATGTAGAGCGGTTTAACATCATCTTACAGAAATTTTATTGAGATGTTTCTTATAAAACTCGATTAAGTCACGCCTGACATTCGTTTAAAAATGCTGGATTCGTTGCAGTGACTGCATTTTTGAAAACTTGTGCCATTGGAGTCATCTTTCAAGCTGCTAAACTGCCCCGCATTACAGCACTTGACGCTGCGCACAATTCAAGTCATTTTCAATGATCTGAAATGCAGTCAAAAGTCTAGCCACTTCCCCTAGATTGAAAAAACGATGGAACATCTCATGGCGAACAAATTCGAGTTTAATATTCGTGTCTATATCGAAGATACTGATGCAGGTGGCATCGTTTACCACGCCAATCATATTCGATTTATGGAACGTACACGCACCGAATGGCTTCGCGCATCAGGCATTAGTCACTATTGGCATCAAAAAGACTACAATTTTGTGGTGCATAAAATTAACGTGAAATATTCACGACCTATTCTCATGGATGACTTAATAACCGTCACCGCGAGCGTTGTTTCTTTGAAAGCTTCATCATTTGTATTGCAACAAAATATTTATCGTGGTGAAATCATGCTTGCATCAGGTGAGGTGGAATTGGCGTGTATCAATGCTGATATGCGACCATGTCGCCTACCCGATGAAATACGCGAACTCATTCAAAAAGAGTTAGAACCCAACTAAAAAAATTATTTGGCACATGTAACAACTATGGCAACTCAGTTAGAATCATCACTACATATTTCAGACCTTATTTTACAAGCAAGCCCGATCGTTCAATTGGTCATGCTTATTTTGCTTCTGGCATCATTGTTTAGTTGGTATCTGATTGCCAAGTTGTACATGAGCTATAAAAAAGCACAGGCAGATGATGAGCATTTCCAGAAAATCTTCTGGTCAGGCGCAGAACTCAACACCCTGTATAACAACGCACAACTCAATTCAAAACGAACCGGTCTTGAAGATATTTTCTATCAAGGTTTAGGTGAGTTTCTCAAGCTTAAAAAATTAAACGCACCCGCAGCGCAAAGTATTGAAGGCACTGAACGTATTTTACGTGTCGGTTTAAGCCGTGACCAAGGTCATCTTGAAAATGGTTTGGGCGCACTCGCAAGTATTGGTTCAGTTGCCCCTTATATTGGTTTATTCGGGACAGTTTGGGGCATTATGAATGCCTTTATTGGACTAGCAGAAGTCGATCAAGTGACGCTTGCAACTGTTGCACCTGGTATTGCTGAAGCGCTCATTGCAACTGCCATTGGTTTATTTGCTGCGATTCCTGCGGTACTTGCCTTTAACCATTACACCGCGAAAAGTGAAACCGTCTATTCAGACCGTGCTTTATTTGCTGAAGAAATGGTGGCACTGTTACAACGTCAATCTGTGGGCGCAACACAGGACAATGACTAATGGCAATTCGTGGTTCTGGACGCTTTGAGCGTATTAAAAAACCGTTAAAAAGTGATATGAATGTCGTGCCTTACATTGACGTGATGTTGGTGTTATTGGTGATTTTTATGGTCACTGCCCCGATGATCACCAGTGGCATTAATGTCGATTTACCACAAGCAAATGGCAACCCAATTGAGTCAAAAGATGCTCCTGCTATGGTGACGTTAGATCAAGATGGTCATTATTACTTAGAATACAAACAACATCAGGCAGAGCCTTTGGATCTGACTCAGTTAACAGCAATTCTGACGGAAGCTCAAACCCAAGCTACAGCTGAAAATAAACAATTAAGCGTGGTGATTCGCGGGCACAATACACGCCCTTATGGCGATGTCATTGCACTGATGTCAAGTTTACAAGATGCGGGTCTGACTCAAGTTGGCTTATTAACCGAGTCGCTCAAGTAAATTATGAAAGAATTTAACAAACCGCCCTTTCAGCAAAAAGCCATTGCCATTGGTTTTACTGTTGGCGTGCATGTCGTGGCACTGGTAGGTTTACTCTTTCTTGGCATGAGTAAGCCACCTGAACCGCCCAAACAAATTAAAACTGTCCTCATTAAACCTGAGGACTTAAAACCCGTCACGCGTGAAGAAACCCCATTTGAAGAAACAGCGCATCAAAATATTGCTGAAGAAATCACGCAAGAGGCTGAACCGAGTGTCGAGCCAGCACCCGCTATTCCCACACCCGCGGCTCTGCCTCCTGTAGATCACAGCAAAGCTGAAGCACAAAAAGCTGCGGCAGCTGCAAAAGCACAAGAACGTGCTGAGCAAAAAGCTGCAGAACAAGCCAATCGGGCTGAAAAACAACGTCAAGCAACGGAAGCTGCTCAAGCTAAAGCACAGGCAGACGCGAAAGCTGCTGCTCAAGCCAAAGCAGAAGCATCTAAAGCAGATGCGAAAGCTCAACAGGCTGCGGCAGCGAAAGCTGAGGCTGCGCGCCAAAAAGCAGAACAAGCCGCTGCAGAAGCCAAAGCAGCCCAGCAAAAAGCCAATGCTTTAAAAAAAGCAGAACAGCTTGAAAAGCAAAAAAGTTTAAATGCAAAAGCTGCCGCAGATGCGAAGGCAAAAGCGGATGCCCAAGCCAAAGCTGCGGAAGCCAAACGTAAAGCAGAAGCTGATGCAAAAGCCAAAGCTGCACATGATGCCAAAGTAAAAGCCGATGCAGCTGCTAAAGTAAATCAGGATGCAAAAACCAAAGCAGCAGCCGATGCCAAAGCAAAAGCGGATGCCCAAGCGAAAGCAACCGAAGCCAAACGTAAGGCAGAGGCTGATGCGAAAGCAAAAGCCGCGCATGACGCAAAAGCGAAAGCCGAAGCGGATGCGAAAGCCAAAGCTGCACATGACGCAAAAGCCAAGGCAGCAGCCGATGCCAAAGCAAAAGCGGATGCCGAAGCCCGTGAACGTGCAGCAGAAGAAGCAAAAGCCTCATCCGCGCGAAAAGCTGCTGAAGAAGCTGCGACTAAAAAAGCTGAATCTAAACGCATTGCCTCCACGGCAAAACGTGATTTTGAAAACAAAATTCGCCGTGCTTGGGATACACCAAGTGGTTCTTCAGGTAAAACTGCCACTGCACGTATTCAGCTAAATGATGATGGCAGTGTGCGTTCGGCTGTAGTGAACTCCAGCGATCCTGATATGAGAGCCAGTATTGAAGCGGCTATTCGTGCTGCAGCACCATACCCGATGCCATCAGATCCTGAAGCTCGACAACAAGCTCGCTCGTTAACTTCAACTTTCAAGGCACAATAAGAGAAAAGCCATAGCAAATAATTTGTTATGGCTTTTACTTTTTTAAGTTAAACTTGGTTTTAAATAGATAAAAGAATAGTCTCTTTTCACAGGGCTATAACAGATTGATGAACATTTGATGCTTCCATTTCATTAAAATCATGCGATCATGTCATACAATCATATTCACAATAAATCCGTTGATTTGAGTAAAGAACGAATGATGGAAAAAATGCGTAAATCCCTACTCTGCCTTGCAATTTTCTCTGCTGTTAGCGCAACTTTTGTTAGCCAAACCCATGCTCAATTGCATCTTGAAATTACTAAAGCACCTGAATCTGCACCTAAAATTGCGATCATTCCATTTAGTCAAGATCAAAACATTTATCCTATTATTGAAACGGATTTAAATCGTTCAGGTAAATTTAACAGTAGTTCAAAAAATTTACCCGCAACAGCCAGTTTAAATCAGCCGAATGCAGAAGCATGGGCAAGTGCAGGTGTGCCTTACCTTGTCACAGGCACATCAAAAACCAATGCAGATGGTTCATACGAAATTCAATATCAACTGTATGATGTTGAAAAAAAACAATACTTACTCAATGAGTTATTGACTGTTCCAGCAAACCGTACCCGTCAAGCTGCGCATATGATCAGTGATGCGATTTTCCAAGCACTAACTGGTATTCAAGGTGACTTTAGTGGTCGAATTGCGTATGTGCTACGTAACCCTGAAACGCCTGAGCAACGCTATACCTTACAAATTGCAGATACGGATGGCGAACAACCAAAAACAATTCTGACTTCACGTGATCCAATTTTATCGCCTGCGTGGACGCCAGATGCAAAAAAAATTGCTTATGTCTCGTTTGAAACCAAACGTCCAGCCATTTATTTACAAGATTTATCAACCGGTCAACGTGAAAAATTAGCCAGCTTCCGTGGTTTAAATGGTGCGCCAAGCTTCTCACCTGACGGTAAAAACATGTTATTTACTGCATCAATGCACGGTAATCCTGAAATTTACCAAATGAATTTGGAAACACGTCAACTTGAGCGTTTAACCCATGATTCTGCTATTGATACTGAAGCACGCTATGCGCCAGATGGAAAATCATTTATTTTCACCTCAGACCGAGGTGGTTCAGCACAAATCTATCGTTATGATTTTGCTACCAGCAGCAACAAACGCTTAACTTTCCGTGGTGCATTTAATGCGCGTGGTACTTTAAGTGCAGATGGCAAAAAACTCGCCTTGGTACATCGTCCAAGTGGTAGTAACTACAAGGTCGCGGTACATGATATAAATTCAGGTGTGACCAATATTTTGACACCGACCAGTCTAGATGAATCACCAAGTTTCTCACCGAATGGTCAAATGGTGGTTTATGCAACGCGTGAAGGCGCTCGTGGCTTATTATCGATTATGTCTTTAGATGGTCGTTTCCGTGTCAATTTACCAAGTGAAAAAGGCGAAGTACGCGAACCGGCTTGGGCACCTAAATAACCTTTAAAATATTTATTGAAAATCAACCTTCATGGAGAGGAAGATGAAAAAAGTACAATTATTCGCATTACCGTTATTGGCGATTGCTGTGGCAATGACAGGTTGTGCCAGCCGTAAACCTGCTGCACAAGTACAAACAGGTGATTTGGCAGGTTCGACTTCAACCACTGTCAATACACAAGGTTTAAGTGAAGATGCTGCGCTCAATGCACAAAATCTTGCAGGTGCATCATCAAAAGGTGTTACAGCTGAAAATAAAGCGTTCTTAGCAAAACGTGTGGTGCACTTTGACTATGACAGTACTGAACTCAGCAATGATGATTTATTAACACTTCAAGCACATGCACAATTTTTAATGGCAAATGCCAACTCGCGTGTTGCATTGACAGGTCATACTGATGAACGCGGTACCCGTGAATACAACATGGCACTAGGTGAACGTCGTGCCAAAGCCGTTGAAAGCTTCCTTGTGACCACAGGTGTGAGTGCAAATCAACTTGAAGCTGTGAGCTACGGTAAAGAAATGCCAATTAATGCGGGTCATGATGAAAATGCATGGAAAGAAAACCGCCGCGTAGAAATTAATTACGAAGCAGTTCCACCCTTATTAAAATAATCTGCTCATAAAAAAGCACTCATATAGAGTGCTTTTTTATTGTCTATCTTTTTAGACAAGGTCTAAGATCGGTAGATTATTCAACGATGGGTTGATCCTGTTCAGCTTGCATCGATTCGATCAAATCGTGTTTATTGAATTTTTTGTATTCTGGCTTGGCTTCATACGCTTTCCACGCTTCTTTCATTTTATCGTCAGAAATACCGTCCAAATTCATCGATTCGCTTGCCGTTGGAGTCGCATCAAACTTCAATGTGGTCATATTTGTGCTCCGTTAAAATTTTCATTATTCATTCAACATAGCATTTTCTACGCGACTTTCAAGGGTAAAATCACAACAAATAATGTAGTTTAATTTTTCTTTTAGTCCGTTCTCATCTAAAATAGTCAACATTGTTATTTTTATCGTTCTGATAAATTTTTAATCGGAGTTTTCCTGATATGTCATATCTGAGCCTTTCCCAATTTTTACAACAGAAAAGTGGGAATTTAACACCTGAACTTGCACAAGTGATTGAAACAATTGCAAATACATGCAAAGAGATTGATCAATTGCTACAAAAAGGTGCATTGGCGGGTGTCTTAGGAAGTGCTCAGCATGAAAATGTTCAAGGTGAAGAGCAAAAGAAACTCGATGTCATTTCAAATGATTATTTGATTGATGCACTTCGCGTTCACCCTCATGTCGGTGGTTTGGCTTCAGAAGAACTCGACGAATTTACCCCTGCGCAAGAAAATGGTGATTTCTTAGTGTTATTTGACCCACTTGACGGTTCAAGCAACATTGATATCAACATGTGTGTTGGTACAATTTTCTCGATTTTACCGTCAAAAAATGCCATTACTCAGGCTGAAGACTTTATGCAGCCGGGTGTAAATCAAGCGGCAGCGGGTTATGTATTGTATGGTCCATCGACTATGCTTGCTTTGACCGTTGGTGCAGGTGTTGTGTTCTTCACGTTTGATCCTGAAACGAAAGAATTCTTGATGACTAAAGATGCGATTCAAGTGGCTGCTGATACAAAAGAATATGCGATTAATGCCTCTAACCAACGTCACTGGGAAGCCCCTGTACAACGTTATGTTGAAGAATTACTTGCAGGTAAAACCGGTTC
Source organism: Acinetobacter wanghuae (assembly GCF_009557235.1). Lineage (NCBI taxonomy): Bacteria > Pseudomonadati > Pseudomonadota > Gammaproteobacteria > Moraxellales > Moraxellaceae > Acinetobacter > Acinetobacter wanghuae. Next base: position 1,899,025 of record NZ_CP045650.1, read on the forward strand.
ACGCGAAAAAGACTTTAACATGCGTTGGGTTGCATGTATGGTGGGCGATATTCACCGTATTTTGTGCCGCAGCGGTATCTTCATGTATCCATACGATACCAAAGATCCGAAAAAAGCAGGTCGTCTACGTTTAATGTACGAAGCAAATCCAATGAGTATGTTGATGGAACAAGCCGGTGGTGCATCAACCACAGGTCGTGTGCGTATTCTTGAGATTCAACCGACTGAACTACATCAACGTGTGCCTGTCATCATCGGTTCAAAAAATGAAGTTGATCTTGTGACCAGCTATCACAACTAATTTATTATTATAACGTTAGTCGATTTTTGATCGGCTAACGTGGATTACATCTCCTATGCCAACTTTTTTTCTTGATTCTAAAGATAATCCAAAAATTAAACACTTACGTGGTTTAATTGAACAAAATACCTATCGTAAGAAACAAGGTCAAACCGTACTTGAAGGCACACATTTGTCTTTAGCATGGTTACATGAAAACCGTAAAATCGATTCGATTTTTACCACTGAACATGCGCTTTCACATCCTGATTTCGAGAAAATTCTCGCAAAATATACAGGCATGGTGTTTGTCCTCAGCGAATCTTTATATAAAGATTTAAGTACATTGGGTACATCAATTGCATGTTTGGCTGTGGTGACCTTACCTACTGCAAATTATGCATTAGACTTCAATGCGGACACGCTTATTTTAGAAAACGTGCAAGATCCGGGTAATGTCGGAACTTTACTTCGTTCAGCTGCAGCTGCCGGTATTGAACAAATTGTATGCACCAAAGGTTCAGCATCGCTTTGGTCACCACGTGTTTTACGCGCTGGTATGGGTGCGCATTTCACCTTGCAAACATTTGAAAATATCAATCTTGAACAGGTACTTGAACAATTTAATGTGCCCGTTTATGTGACCAGTTCACATCGCGCTGAAAGCGTTTATTCAAAAGACTTACGCAAACCATGCGTATGGATTTTGGGTAATGAAGGTCAAGGTGTATCTGAATATGCGCTTGCACATGCACAAGCGGTTTCAATTCCACAACCGGGTGGTCAAGAATCGTTAAATGTTGCGATTGCAGGTTCAATTTGTATGTTTGAAATGGTACGTCAACGTATCTAATCAGACTTTCGTTACTTTATTTTAAATCTGAGCGTTCAGGTGAAGAAATAGATTAATATAGAAAAATAATAAGTTGTATTGTCAACCAAACCATTATTTTCAACGTTAATAGAGATATGAACTTGGGAATAATGGTGGGTATCCAATGACAGGATTTTCCATCTCTATGGATTTAGCACCGAAACGGCTTGAATCGCAAGATATGAGTACGCTAAAGAGTACGGCTGAGTCTCGCCTGAAGAATTTTATGCAAGAGGTGACAGGTCGTGCTTTGGTGATGATGGAAAGTGCAACCCAAGGTCAGCAAGGCATTGCAATGGATCTTGTCCAAGAAGCCTTTATTTCACTACACAAATCCTATTCTGATAAAAGCACAGAAGAATGGTATCCCCTGTTTTACACCATTTTAAATAACAAATTACAAGATTGGCGTCGTAAAGAAGCGCGCCGTGCCCAACCCTTTTCATTCTTCAAAAAAGTCCAACTCGATGAGGATGACAATGAACTTGAAAATATCGTCGATGAATCCACACCTTCGCCTTTAGAATTTTTAAATCAAGCACTGACTGCCGATGAAATTCAAGGAGCCATTTCATCTTTACCTCATCGACAACAACAAGCCTTTATGCTCAGAGCATGGGAAGGCTTTGATACGCATACGACGGCGCAGATTATGAATTGTAGCGAAGGCAGTGTAAAAACACACTATCATCGTGCGATTCAAGGTTTACGTAGCGCTTTGGCACATTTAAACCCATATACGGGAGGATCATCCGAATGAGTCATGATGATTTCTTGAAACAAGTGACTTCCAAACTCGATGGTTTAGCGCAACAACACAAAGCTAAACCTGTGGTCATGAACCATGTACTTGAAGAAGTTCAAGCCGCTCAACATTCACGCTTTGCTTTTTTAAAAGTCTCTGGTTTTGCACTAGCGGCCGCAATTGCAGGCATTGTGGTAGTCCCTAATTTATCAACGCCTGAAAGTAACCATACTCAAGTTGTGGCTGTACCTAAATTATCACCACAAATGGTTGAAGATTTAGAAATGCTCATGGTATTAGGTGAGGACGAAGTTCCCCATGGCAGCTAAAAAAATTGTCTTGGCTTTTTGCGCAATCGGATTCTTGCAAACGAGCTTTGCTGGATTTGATCGGTTTTGGATTTTTTCCAAAGATGCCAATACTCAAATTAATGATACTTGGGATTCTTTGTCAGATACTGAGCAATTGGAACTCATTAAAAAATATCAAACCTTAAAAGAACTTCCGGCAAGTGAACGAGCAAATTTGCAACAACGTATGGATTGGTTTAATCAACTGCCTGAGGAAGAAAAACAGAAAATGCGAGAAACATGGCAGAAAATGAGCACGCAGGAACGTCGAGAGCTTGCCTCGCGTATGCAAAAAGCTACAGCTGAAGAACGCCCTGCAATTCGAGAAGAGTACATCAATAAATATCTCTCGACGCCTAAACTTTAGAGATTTATAAAAATATAGACATGATCTCTTATAAAAAAAGCCTCTGATGACAGAGGCTTTTTTATTGTGCTTTATTTTTGCATTCGTCGTTGACGATAAGCACCGAGTGCGACTAAACCAAGTAAGCCCCAGATGCCAAATGCACCGCCACCCGAACTACTTTCATTGGTATTCTTCGCAGAATTTTTCAATAAAATTGTCGCTGTATTCGACATTCCGCCATCTTCATCAAAATAATTATACGTTGCTTGATAATCAAATTGGCTTAAATTATTTTTCACTTTAAAGCTAATCTCACCACCATAACACGTGTCACGAATATACTTATCTGGACACGGTCCTTCGCGTTCAGCAGTCATGATTAAACCTGAATCTATTGATTCAAAGCGAATTGGTGTGTCGCTGTAATACGTTTCAGAGCCCGATACTGGTCCATCATCATCAAAATCGTTAGAAAGTGGATTAACCTTAACACTCAGGTTAGATTCTGGATTGATTGTATAGGTGTCATTTTTAGCAACTGGTGCAATATTGACGAAAGAGGCTGATAGTACACCTGAAGAACTTTTAGCACTTGCACCAGTTTTAACAATTTCGGTCAAGGTGTATTCACACAGTTCACTCAACGTTGAATCTGTAGTTTTTCTATCCGTACGATAGAACATAATACGTTTTAGTTCAGGCACCCATTCACATTTTTGTGCAGGATCTGCTTGAGTTGCATAAGGATTATCACTACCTTCAACAATCTGCCCCACACCTTTCGCTCTAACAGTGACCGTATAATTATCAGCATTTAAAGCTTTTAATTTTAGCTCACCATTGCTCGTGGTTTCTTCAACCGGTAAAGCAAGCTCAAATGGATCGATATAAATCGCACGGTATTTTGCATACTTTTTAGTGTTTGCGAGCAATGATTCAACGTCTTTTAACTCAGCTTCAATTTGTAGCAAACTCGATTTGTTTGCATCATCTTTTTGCATCGCTTTTAAACGCTCAATCATGTTTTCATATGCGGTGATTAAATTACTATAAGAAGAATTTTTCAGTGCTGTAATATCTGATGCTGCTAAACGCATCAACTCTACTGAGCCAATGTCACACGAGTTAATTGCAGTGGGATCAAGTATAAGTTTCGTTACAAGTAGACGTGAAAATCCTCGCTGATCGGCTGAATTACAACTTTGATGACCCGCGTCAACGAAATCTGTCTCTGTTCCATGATTAACAGGATAATACAGTGGTAAATACAAGTTATAAGCAGACTCTGCTTTATAGCCTGAAAGATAATGATTAATCGCGGCATTATCCGCCAAGATCATATTTTTTGCTGTCTCTGTTTTTGGTGTCTCTGTTTCAGGAGGTTCTGGTAAGAAGCAATTTGCTGCCAAAGCATTATTGGAAGCCACTAAACTGACATTTTCGCCCTTCGCATCTGTCGCTTTCATACTATAGCGACAATTCTCACCACCATTAAAGGCTAAAATATTTGAAACTAATAATTTGGTTCCAAATTTATCGTAGAGCAAAGTCGATGCCGCATCGTTTTCTACAACAGTATTGCTCACAAGTGAAAGCAATGAACCATCATAAAGTTCACGATTCGGTGTGGAAATATAACTAATAATTGCACCTGTCGCACTATTCGCTTTATTCTTAGCAATTGTACTATTCGAAATTTCAACGCCAGTAGAACCACACACATCAATTGCACTTAAACTGTGAGCATCTCCATTTTCTACAATACTACTTTGAGTGACATTGGTGCTTGACGTCACAGGACTGAATTTCGCATTACAATCCATCGACCATACGCTGCCTTGAGGTGCTTTATTCGCTTTCAGTAATGTGCGGACAATCGATAAAGATTGATTTTGATCACCTGCCGCAAAATAAATAGCACCGCCTTTACCGCCTGCGGTCGAATTTGACACACTAGAATTATAAAGTTCGAGAGACCCACCGATGAATAATGCCCCGCCATTACCACGATCATTACTCGTCACATTTGCCTGACCATTGACCAGAGCAAGGTTATTTAAGGTCAAACTCGCTTTAGTTTGCGACGTGTTAAAGATTCGCGATTGTCCTTTGGCATTGATAGTGGTTTTTAATGCGAGCTGTTTAGGATAATCCCCTTTTAAATCATCTTTTTGTTGCTCATCGAAAGGGAGTTCACCATATAAAATCACGGGCGATGAAGGTGTAAGTTCACCTTGAGTAAGTACATACTCTCCGGCTTCAAGCTGAATATAATCGCGCTGTCCCGGCAAGGTGTTTCCTGCATTACAGCCTGCTACACTCTTGTTTTCATAGGCAGTTTGTATGGCTTGGCGTAATGAACACTTACTTTTATTATCATCATCACTAAAGTTAGTGACTTTAATGATTTTGCTCTCAGCAGCCATTAAGGAAAAGGTCGATAAGAGCCCAACAACAAATAAACTTTTTTTATAGATTTTCATAATGAGTCCGTCATTTTATTATTTTAAGCGTCTTAACATACCCAAACCCAGTAAGATCACTAGCCATCCTAGACCGGTCGATCCACCTGATGTTTTAATTTTATCGCTCACCATGGTGTTATCAGGTTCTTGAACAATGTTCACCCGCACATCTAAATAAGGATCACTCTCTTCAAAGCGTGACGTGGTTGTGACAACACGAAGTGTGAAAGAATCTTCACCATGCCAAGCACTGTTTGGTGTGTAAACTACATTACCATCAAGATCAATCGTCAATTTACCTTTAGATGAAATATGACTCTGCTGTTTAATCGTAATACAGCCATCTTGCCAAACTTCACCCTGCGGTGCAGCACCCACAATACGATTACATTCAGATTTCGGCACCAAGTCACTATCACCTAATGCATCTAAAATTGAGAATTTCGCAATTTCACCGACTTTAAGATCTTGCCCAACTAAGCTTGATGATCTTGGTACGACGATTTCAATCGCACCACGATCACAGCTAATATTGGCAGGTGATGTCGATGGACGTGATTGTTCACGTTGATCCGACCCCATACAAAATAAAGCATGTTCACTCACTGCTGCTTTACCTGTATTAATGATCGGTGATTCTGAAATATTTTGATAATCCAGTGGAATACGTGGACGGAAATACCCTAGAAAACTTTTTTCAGATGCTTTGTATGGACATAAAATTGCTTTGGGCGATTCTGTAATATTTGGACATTTTCCTTCAATGTCATTACCCGCAATCGGGTTGAAATCGAGAGGCAATATCTGATTTTCATAATCTGCTTCACCAGAACCACAGGATGCTGTCACTAGGTTGTTTTGTAAGCGCTTATTTTCACTGGTCACACTGGTTGCAAAACTACAGTTACTATCACTACCACCATTGCTATTTGCCAAGATAATGCTGTTTGCCACAATGCCAAACTTATCCTGAGCGGTAAATACAATACCCGTGCCTTTATTCGCAATGATGGTGGCATTATTAACGGCTACCCCATCAATAATATTTAGGACAGCGCCATTGTTGGCATACAAACTTGAATTATAGATATGACCTTGTGCTGTGTTGAGCAATGCTTGCTCGGTATATAAATTGGCAGAGGCAGTCTGATGTGTGGTGTTTTTACGAACGACTGATTGTGTCATTCTAAGGCTAGGGAAGACGCTATATACTGCACCACCCTGTTGAGCTGTGTTTCCCTCAATCAACGTATTTTTTACTGTAGCTAAGGCGATATCACCCTCTACACCTGCAGTAAAAATTGCTCCACCTTGATTGGCATAACCTGAAGTTAACTTTACATAATCTAGGCTTAAATTGGCATAGTTGAAAATTAGACCACCTTGATCGACCTGACAGCTATTAGTGCCACAGCCTTCTAGCGTTAATTCTTCAAGCTTAACCACTGGTAAATCTTTACTGTCTGCATCAAGCGCCTTTTCAATTTTTAAAATGCGATCTTTACCATCCATTTTAATAATGGCATTAAGCAGCCCCTTATTGACCGTTTGCGTCACATTGGTTTCGTAAGTCGTTTTGATCGTTGCTGACTTATTCAAGACCAACTGACTTTTAATGTTATAGATTTCTTTTTCTTTGAGCAGAATAGAGGTCGTCGAGTTTTCGCCACCACACCCTTTATATCCTTCTTTAGGCATACCTATGTTGACGTAATGAATGGCTTCACGAAGCGAACATTCTTTATCGGCGACATCATTATCAAGTGTGGTCGTTACAATAATATCTGCACTGAAAGCTTGCCCAGCAATACACAGCAAACCCATGCCGATGCTCTGTTTGAGCATGACTTTCTCCTTAATTTTTTATCTATTTTTATTCTTAAGTCGCAAAATCCCTGCAACCTCGAATTATTTTGCCTTACTGTGTCATAGACTGCTGAAATTCTCAACAATTTTTATCATTTATCGATATTCGTCAATCAGTGCATAAATTTGTCGTAAATTGGCATGACTGACTTTGAGTTTTTCGCCCTTAAACAGCTGAATAATTTGTTCTAATGTTTGTAATAATACTGACGCCTGATGTGAGCCATGGTTTAACAAATAATCAAAAATTTGTTGATCTAAATGAATACCACGACGATCAAGAACGGATGAAACCAAACTATAACGATCTGCGTATAAACTCCCATTAGGAACCCGAGTACTCACCGCCTGCGTTAAACGTGATTGTAGATCAGGAAGTTCGAGTTTAAGTTCAATCGGTGCAAAACGAGATGAAAACACCAATTGCCCTCCACCTTCATTGTTATAATTAATTAGGTGAAATACTGCTCTTTGCCAATGTGGTACGCCACTGATGGCTTCAATATCATCTAAAGCCACTAAATCATATTGATCAAGGGAACTAATGGCTTCAGTGGGTGCATCTAAAAGTTCCAATAAAGAAACTTTAATCGCTGACTTACCCACTTCTAAATAAGAATCACAAATGGCAGACAACAGGTGACTTTTACCTGAGCCTGCACCGCCATACACATAAAAGCGACTAATCAAGCCTGTATGCAGTTGACGAATGGCATCAATCACATGTCCCCAACCCGGACCTGAAAAATCACTAATTCGGGCATCGAGCTGAGGTTCTATGTCTAATTGCAATTGACGCATATTAAGGTAACGCCCTATTCATCAAGTGGTGAGTTTGGATTCATCTTAGCTTTTTTTTCATCAACTTGCAGTGATTTTGCTGATGAAGATTTCATTTCAATCTCTACATCAATCTCATCACTCTCAATATTGATTGTACCCGGTGTCGCAGCTTGAATCATGGTTTGACGTGGTGCGTATAAAGCACTCCGCTCATACCATTCTTTTAAATGCCGCAATAAAACAACAATTACAGCAGCCACGGGTAATGCAATCAGCATGCCGAGGAATCCACCTAATTGCGCACCCGCAAGCACTGCAAAAACGACAGCAACTGGCGATAGCCCAATTTTATCACCCAATAAGAACGGTTGCAGAATATAACCTTCTATGGCTTGACCCACCATAAATACAACAATCACTAAGATGATTTGCATCCAATCCAAACCAAATTGGAACAATGTGGCAATCATGGCTGCAATAATACCGACAGCAAAACCTAGATAAGGAATGATACTAGCCAAGCCAGCGACCATACCAATGATTAAACCAACCTCAACGCCAATCAGTTGTAGACCAACCGCATAGACAATACCCAGCAGAACCATCACCAAGAATTGACCTTTAACAAAGGCACCTAAAACCGAGTGACATTCACCCACAATTTTCATCGTTTCAGGTTCATATTGACGCGGGATCAGTCCACGTAAATTGTCGAGCATTCGCCCCCAATCGAGCAAGAAATAGAAGGCAATAATCGGAATTAAAACCACGACACCACCGATCTGCAAGAAGTTCAATCCAGACTGCGCGACTTTCATTGCCATGGCTTGAATACTGTCAGCGCTGTAGTTGGTCTGCACATAATCCATCACTGCAATCGTGATTTGATTGGTATCAATTTCCATGGGAACAAGGTTAAAAGTTTGAGATACCCAAGGAAGTAAATTATAATTAATCCAATGAATACCTTCAGGAATATGCGACTTTGCATACATGAGCTGTTGCCATACCAATGGCACTAGATACCAAAGTGCCAAGGTGAGTACCACACCAATGCCGATAAACACACAGCTAATTGATAACCAACGTGGCAAACCCATATGATGTAGTCGATCGACCAGTGGGCTAAATAAATAAGCCACTAAAAAGGCACCAACAAATGGCAATAAAACGGGTTTAAGCAAATACAAAACCCAAACGATCAACGCAATTCCTGCGAGGATAAAAATACGACGCAAAGTACGATCTACCATAGAGTCTCGCCTTTTTTCAATGAATCATTATAAAAAGTAAAATATTTCAATAAAGATAGCATTTTAGGGCATAAATAACATAAGAGTTTCGTATATTCAGGTTATAATCCCCGCGCGAATGCGGAGACTTCATTATGAGCAACTCAACTTCTACCCCAAACACTGGTTTAAGCTACAAAGATGCAGGTGTCGATATTGAAGCGGGCGACTTATTAGTCGATCGAATCAAATCTGTCGCTAAGCGTACCAAACGTCCTGAAGTGATGGGCGGACTCGGCGGCTTCGGTGCCCTTTGTAAAATTCCTAAAGGTTATGAAGAACCTGTTCTCGTATCTGGCACGGATGGTGTAGGTACAAAACTACGTTTAGCATTGAATTTGAACCGTCATGACACGATTGGTCAGGACTTGGTGGCAATGTGCGTAAACGATCTTTTGGTTTGTGGTGCTGAACCATTATTCTTCCTCGACTACTATGCAACAGGTCACTTAAATGTTGATGTTGCAGCCAATGTAGTGACTGGTATTGGCGCAGGGTGTGAACTTGCAGGTTGTGCCTTAGTCGGTGGTGAAACTGCTGAAATGCCGGGGATGTATGAAGGCGAAGATTACGATCTTGCAGGCTTCTGTGTCGGTGTGGTTGAGCAAAGCAAAATTATTGATGGCTCTAAAGTTAAAGCAGGTGATGTTCTGATTGGTGTTGCATCTTCAGGTGCACACTCAAATGGTTACTCATTACTTCGCAAAATTTTAGATGTAAAAAATGTTGATTTAAACCAAATCATTGATGGTCGTCCACTTGCTGATGTCGCAATGGAACCAACACGCATTTATGTCAAATCAATTCTTGAATTATTAAAACATGTTGATGTTCACGCAATGGCGCACATCACGGGTGGCGGTCTACCCGGTAACTTACCTCGCGTATTGCCGAATGGTGCTCAAGCCATTGTCAACGAATCATCTTGGCAGTGGCCTGCACTATTCCAACTTCTACAAAAAGAAGGTGGTGTTGAACAGTTCGAAATGTATCGTACCTTTAACTGTGGTGTTGGTATGGTGCTTGTGGTTGATGCAAATGATGCAGAGCAAGCCGTTGAGTTGTTAAACCAACTGGGCGAAAAAGCATGGAATATGGGTCACATTGCAGATAATGCTGAATCTGTTGAAGGTGCAGACGAAAAAATCCGTGTGATTTTTGCATAAGCCCATACCATGATTAAAATTGCTGTACTTGTTTCAGGCAGTGGTTCTAACCTGCAAGCCTTGATTGATGCCAATCTATCAGGGCAGATTGTTGGGGTGATTTCCAATAAGCCTGAAGCTTACGCTTTAGAGCGTGCAAAAAATGCAGCTATTGCAACGGCTGTCATTGAACACAAACACTTCCCACATCGCGAAGCATTTGATGATGTCATGCATCAGCAATTGCTCGCTTGGGATGTTGATTTGGTAGTACTTGCAGGCTTTATGCGAATTTTGAGTGCGAAATTCGTTAAAGCATGGCAAGGGAAAATGGTGAATATCCACCCTTCTCTATTGCCTTATTATAAAGGTATGCATACTCATCAACGTGTCCTAAACACAGGTGATCGCTTGCATGGTTGCACAGTGCATTATGTCACTGCGGAACTTGATGCAGGTCAAGCCTTGGCACAAGGTGTAATTCAAGTTGGTGTACATGATACTGCTGAGACTCTAGCCACTCGAGTGCATCATCTTGAGCATCTGATCTATCCACAAGTTGTGGAGTCGATCTGTACCCAGACAATTCAATACACAGACAATGGTGTGTTGTTCAAGGGTCGTCCAATGGCTGAACCCATGCAATTCTGCAAGTTTTAATCAAATTTTAGCAATAAAAAAACGCATCCTCGGATGCGTTTTTTTATTGCTTCAGAGATTACACCTATGCAGACTGACGTTTGGCAATCAGTTGTTTAAGCAAGGCTACAATCTCGAATGGGCGTTCTAAGGGGAACATATGCCCACCTTCAACCACCGTATACTCAATACCAAATTTCTGCTTAATCATTTTTGGGAAACCCGGTTTAAGGAAAGGTCCTTTCTCTGCAACCACCAAATGCATTGGCACTTGTGGCTTCGGCTGCGGTAACCACCACAATGAAGGATTGGTTCTAAAAATATTGACTTCATCCATTTTTGGAATAGTCAGTTGCACACCACCACGAATCGGATCTTCTGTTAAAGCATGATCAATATACGCTTGAAAACACTCGGCATCGAAATCCTGATAAAAACCTTTAGGACGCAATAACTCAGCCGCTTGCTCACGCGACTCCCAATGATCACGACGGCGTAAAGACAATGCTGCCGGCGACATGGTATCCACAAGTTTCAGCTTCAATACTTTGGCAATATGCATACCAAAAGCATGCACACCCATAATTAAAGGTGGATCAAGCATAATTACTTGTTCAAATAACTCAGGACGTTTTAAAGCTGCTTGAAACGATAACACAGCACCAAGTGAATGCCCGATCGCAATCACTTTGCGCCCTTGGGATTGTTGCACAATACTATCAATGACTTGTTGCGTTAGACTCTTCCAATGATTATCAATTGGATAACGATGATCAGGCCCAAGTAACGGCGTATAGATCAAATCAAAGTCATCAGCAAGTGCATCAAACAGCTTTTGATAGACTTTTGATGGCACACCATTGGCGTGCGCGAAATGAATTAATGCTTTCATTGTAATTTCGTATTATTTTCAGACTGGATCTGATTTGAAATTGAAGCGGCAATACCCTCACCAAAAGATGCACCCATACGACCTAAAATCGATTCAAGCGGATTATGCTCAATGGTATAGTTCAATGCTTTTTCAGTTTTCAATTCACGTTTCAGGGTTTGTAGACTACCGGTACGATCTGCAATACCCAATGCTACAGCTTGCTCACCTGTCCAGAAAAGACCAGAGAAAATCGCAGGGTCCTGTGATTTTAGCTTGGTACCACGACCTTGTTTGACTGCATTGATAAAGTGACTATGGACATTATCCAAAACACCTTGAACATGAGCTTTTTGCGCAGCATCCACAGGTTGTGTCATCGATAAAAGCGCTTTATTTTCGCCTGAAGTCATGGTGCGGTCTTCAACCCCAAGTTTTTGCATCAGGTTGTTGACCCCATAGTTTGGCATAATCACACCAATTGAACCGACAAGGCTCGATGGATTAACAATAATTTCATCAGCAGCTGAGGCAATATAATAAGCACCCGAAGCGCCTGTATCACCAATCACAGCATAAAGTTTTTTATTGGGATATTCTTTTTTCAAATAGCGAATTTCTTGCCAAATTTCATCAGATTGAACAGGCGATCCACCCGGTGAGTTAATGTTAAGCACTACAGCTTTACTGTCTTTATTGGCAAAGGCTTTTTTTAGCGCTTTATTGGTATTGCTACTGTTTACACTTTGCTTATCTGCAGCAATCGTACCAATCACATCCACAACCGCAAGATGAGAACCTGATGTTGTGGTGGCATCATTTGAGCTCGTACTACAGCTTTTGCCCAAGGCAAGAATAATAAATAACAAATATGCGAAGGTCAGAAATTTGAAGAAAATTCCCCAACGGCGCGCTCGGCGCTGTTCTTCTACAGAAGATAAGACTGCTTTCTCAAGCAACTTCCATTCAGGCCCTGTGGGCTCGGTAGGTTTTTGAATATTATGCGTTTGATTTTCAGTTTTTGGTGGCCAATCGGACATAAATAATCCAAGAATCAAGTGATATTGTCGTCATTATATACATGGATTTCTTAAAATCTGTCTAAACTACGTGTTTTCACTTATAATAATTTTAATTAAATCATCATTCCGCGACTAAAAAGATTCAATGAACGATCAAGGATCAAAGAATTCACTGTACGGTTTATTGAATTTTACAAGCCGTTTGCCGCTTCAACTTTTACGTGGTTTTGCACGTGGGCTTGCAGCATTTATTAATGTTTTTGGTATTTCAAAAACATCGAATCATATTCGCCTGAATTTAAAGATTTGTTTGCCTGAACTTTCTGAGCAAGAACGCGAGCGCATCACGCGCCAAGCGATTCAAAACGAACTGATTTCTTATTTTGAGTTTTTTAATATTTGGGGCTCAAGCAATCAAAAAAATATTGCGCGCATTCAACATATTTCAGGTGAACAGCTGATACACGATGCTTTAGCGGCTCAAAAAGGTTTGGTATTGATCGTACCGCATTTTGGTACATGGGAAATCATGAATGCGTATATCGCACAATTTACTTCCATGACCATCATGTATAAACCCGTAAAAGATGAATCGGCTGATCGTTTCGTACGTGAAGCGCGTAGTCGAGAAAATGCCCATTTAGTACCAACCGATGAATCTGGCGTGCGGCAAATTTTTAAAGCGTTGAAACAAGGTGGAACGACGGTCATTTTGCCTGATCATACCCCACATGTGGGCGGTGAATATATTCCTTATTTTGGGGTTCCTTTAGCGACCAGTAATTTAAGTGCCAAACTTATTCAAAAAACCAAAGCCAAAGTTTTATTCTTATATGCCAAGCGTAATCAAACCCAAGGTTTTGATATGTTTGTCGAACCCATTGATGAGCAAATTTACACTTGCGATGCGAATCAAGGCACACATATTATTTTAAACGCTTTAGAAACATTAATTCATCGCTACCCGGAACACTACCATTGGAGTTATAAACGCTTCAAAGCCAATCCAGAGATTGGCAATATCTACGACATTAGCCCTGACGAAGCACTACAGCGAATTAACACCCTGCGTGAAAAAGCAAAAAATCAGGCTAATTTAGAGTCATCGTCTTACGATTAAGCCAGCGCTGTTCATTGCGTTGCATATTGAGCTGTAAAACCGAGCCTTGCATTTTGAAGTGAATACTACCTGCCTCTGCCGTGTTCAGTAAGGGAATATTCAAATCTTTTAATCGTTGCTGTGTTAAGGGACTTGGATGGCGATAACGGTTAAATTTTCCGGCTGAAGCAATCGCAAGTTTAGGTTTGTAATACTCTAAAAAATCATAAGCCGAACTATTGTGACTACCATGATGCCCAAGCACCAAGACATCCACTTTTAAATCTGGATAATGCTGTAATAGTTCAAATTCTGTTTGCCAACCCGCGTCTCCCATTAATAAGAAATATTGATATGGCCCTTGATTGGGAATGTAAACATGCAATACACACGACATTTCATTTTTATTAAAATTTCGCGGTTTATGCTCGTATTGCGCTGGAGATAAGACCTGTATCTGCACCTGCTCACTTAAATTCAATCGTTGCCCTCGATAGCAAAGTTGAAAACGTGAACGCGCTGCTGTCGATATAAATTCATTGGCATACACATGATTCACTTTAAGCTGATGCTTAATCGATTCATATCCTCCACTATGATCTTGATCTAAATGGGTCAGTAATAAATGATCCAGCTTTGCGACACCATTCACGGATAAAAATGGCAAGATAATTTGCTGACCCACACTAAATTTTTCTTCATCATAATAACCACCCGTATCGACCAACATATTAGATATCGTGTCTTGAATAAAAATAGATTGCCCTTGCCCGACATCTAAGATTGAAAGCTGAATATCCTGTTGATGATTCGGCATGATTAATGGAAAGAGTGCAATCGCTGCCCAAGATTTAGGCAAGATGCCTCTCGGTACAAATAGAATTATTAAGCCTAATATCGATAACAGAACCATCCAGCTGTTCATTGCCATGGGAATCAGTTTGGGTGCAAATAAACGATCAATAAAGTTTAATAAGCCAATGAGGAGCTGCATAAACAGATCATTAAGCTGAAAGATCAAACTCGATAAAGGTTCGGAAATAAAAAAGAGCAACGCTGCTAAAATATCAAGTGGAACGATGATCAGACCAATCCAAGGAATTGCAATGAGATTACTCAAAGGTGTAATCCATGCCACTTGTTTAAAGAAAATGATCATTAAGGGAAACAATGCTAAAAAGATTTTCCACTGCGATTCGACCAAGACTTTTAAACCCAAATACAGCTTATCCCGCACACTTAAAAAGTCTTGCTGTGGTTGCTGCTGTAAAGTTTGATAAATACGGAGCAAGACAAAACATGCGCCATAGGACAGCCAAAAAGCGGCAGATAAAATACTAAAAGGATCGAACAGTAACAATATGGCAGCGCTGTAAAGAAGCAGTTTAATGGGCTGAAGCTGTTGTTGAATAAGCAGTGCCAAACTAATGATAAACGTTATCAAAAAAGTGCGCATGGCTGGAATTTCAAAGCCAACAAAAGCGCAGTACAAAAAGACACAGGCTAAAAATGGAATGCAGAGTAAATATTGCCGTGGCCAACGCAGAAAAATCGAAGGCCATTGTTTTGCGAAAAACCATTGCAATGACAAACAAACCATAAAAGCAAAAATCACCACATGTGGCCCTGAAATTGCCAGTAAATGACTCATCCCAAAACGTTGAAATTGTTGCTGCGTGGTTTTAGAGAGTAGGCTTTTATCACCTGTGAGTAATGCAAGTAATAAACCTTTTTGCCGAATCGGTTGTCGAATTAAAAAGCCACGTAGCTCAGATCGTTTACTTTCAACCCACAGTCTAAAATGGGCAGTAAGAGAATTTTGTGCGCTGACATGGCGGCTATATCCGAGCTGATAGACCTGTTGTGGGCTCAGTAACTCAGCATGTTTT
The DNA here is from genome assembly GCF_009557235.1 of Acinetobacter wanghuae. NCBI lineage: Bacteria > Pseudomonadati > Pseudomonadota > Gammaproteobacteria > Moraxellales > Moraxellaceae > Acinetobacter > Acinetobacter wanghuae. Next base: position 1,914,694 of record NZ_CP045650.1, read on the forward strand.
ACCCGAAATCCAGCCATGATATTTTGTTCGATATACCATTTCTCGACATCAAATGCGCCTGGCGTTGCATAAGCTTGTGCAGGTCGAACTTCGCCGTGTAAGCGATAATATTGTCCAAGCTTCAGCTCAGGCATATTTTGCAAATGAGTAGGCTCGGCTTTAATCGAAGCCATCCATTGCACATGTGAACCGTCGATATTCAATACATCAATGGGCTGTTGAAGGCTATTCTCTGACCATCGATCCAAATGTTTGACATACGCAATAATATCTCGTTGACTCACCTCATGTTCGACATGCATAAGTCTCTGATTCAGCGCGTGGTTGGAATAAGCGTGCCCTAATATAAATGCAAACACAAAACTGCCCAAAGCAACTAAAAATTTAAACTTGGCTGTATGAAGTGGGGTATGAAAAAAACGGAAGAATAGAAACCACATACAGATCAGTGACATTACCTGCATGGCTGAGCATTCGATGTAAAGATGGCTTTTCCCCATCATCGCTAGACCTAAAATCCAGCCTAGACATAAGCATTGCAGCATTTTTTTATGATTCTATTTTGCTTTTTATTTTAGCTTATAATAAAGCCCACCGAGGTGGGCTTCAATAAAAGGCGATCATTCCATTAATGAGAACTTAAACCCACACGCCATCTTGCATATGTAAAATTGAATCTGCGGACTGTGCGAGCTGTTCATCATGGGTCACAATGAGCATCGCCATATTAAATTCACGACGTAAATCCGACAATAACTCAAAAATTTTGACCGCTGTTTTACGGTCCAAATTCCCGGTTGGTTCATCTGCCATCATCAGTTTAGGACGACCGACTAAAGCACGTGCCAAAGCCACACGTTGACGCTCACCACCAGACAACTCTCCCGGTTGATGGGTCAAACGATGTGATAAACCCACACGCTCAAGTAGATATTCCGCCTGTTGTTTGGCTTCTTTAAATTTGGTGTCTTTACGGAGCATGAGTGGCATTGCGACATTTTCAAGCGCGGTAAATTCTGGCAATAAATGATGGAATTGATAAACAAAGCCCAAATGCGCATTCCGTACATAGCCACGTTCAGCTTCTGACAAGGTATCAAAACGCTGTCCATTCACCATGACTTGACCCGATGTCGGACGATCTAGACCACCCAAAACATGCAGTAAAGTACTTTTACCTGAACCACTTGAACCCACAATAGAGACAAACTCACCCGCTTTGACTTGCAGTGAAATCCCACGAATCACATCCACTTTTGATTTACCATCAGTGAATGATTTTTGGATGTCTTGCGCCTCTAAAATGATATTACTCATAACGCAAAGCCTCCGCAGGTTGAATTTTTGCTGCACGTAATGCTGGATAAATCGTTGCGACAAAACTTAAAGCCAATGACAAACCCACGATCACAAGTACATCTTGCCATCTTAAATAAGACGGTAAGTAGTTGATAAAGTAAGCATCGAACATATGTAAGCCAAGCGAATTATTCAACCAACCAATAAATCCGCTAATACCGGTGGCAGCAATAATGCCGAGAATCGCACCCGCACATGTGCCAATCACACCAATAACAGTACCTTGCACCATGAAGATTTTAGTGATTGTTGCTGGTGAAGCACCAAGCGTACGTAAAATCGCGATGTCTGATTTTTTATCCGTTACTACCATCACCAATGAAGACACGATATTAAAGGCAGCGACCAGTACAATAAGGAATAGCAGCAAGCTCACCATGGCTTTTTCCATTTGAATGGCACTGAACAAATTACCGTGGGTATAAGTCCAATCTGATGCGTAGAAGTTAGCAGGTAAATCAGACACGATGTCACGTGATACTTGTGGTGCAAGGAAAATATCATCCAACTTCATACGCACACCCTGCGCACCGTCTGGTAGACGTAGCAAAGTAGCTGCATCGTTCAAAGCGATATAACCCATCATCGAATCTACTTCAGCACCAATACTGAAAATACCAACCACTTTAAAACGCTTAAAGCGCGGTACAACACCTGCAGGAGAAGGTGTTGCTTCAGGTAAGACTAAAGTAATACTGTCATTTAGCCCCAGACCTAAGGCATCGGTTAATTGTTTACCGAGTACAATTCCGAATTCACCTTTTTTCAGGCTATCGATGCTACCTTCGACCATATGATTTTGAATGATTGAGACTTTCTTTTCATAGTTGGGCTCAATCCCGGTCACCATAATGCCAGACACTTGTCCTTGAGCGGTCAACATTCCTTGCAATTGCGTGAACGGTGCCGCACCTTGAACGTGTTCATGTTGTTCAATTTTCTTTGCAAGTTCCGGCCAATTTGGTAAAATTTGTGTTGAAGAAACAGTCGCTTGGGGAACCATCCCCAATACTCTATTCTTTAACTCTCGGTCAAAGCCGTTCATGACAGATAATACTGTAATCAGAACAGCCACGCCTAGCGTGAGACCGATCATAGATACCAAAGCAATAAAAGAGATGAAGTGGTTACTACGCCGTGCGCGAGTATATTTCAACCCTATATACAGCGAGATTGGTTTGAACATAACCATCTAGTCCGAGGTAATAAATAATGGAAAATGTACAGCATCAAAACGTTTCTACGGAAAGACGCGTGATGTCACGTATCGATGCTGCCTTACGAATTAATTATCAGATTATTTCCGATGATGTTGCTTTAAATGATCCTTACGATCCTAACTTCGTATTGCCTCGCTATTTTCTACTACTTGCAGAATTAGATCAATTTGATCACGCGTTAAACTACGAATTAGAACAATTATCTGAAAAAGATCAACAAATTGCTCGAATCTTATCCTTATTCAACCAAAAGTTAAACCTTATTACTGGTTCTTTGTATGACGCGATTGTACAAAGCATGTTACCTGTACCTGAGCAAGTCAACTTTTCAGAAACAGGATTTAGCTTCTTTACCGATCGTCCGATCACTGAAGGTGCCTATATTCACGTGACCTTAAGCCACCCTGAAAACTTCTTTCATGTCGCAGCAACCGCACAAGTGGTCTATAGCCGCGAAGAAGAAAATAATAAGTTCCGTACAGGTGCTTACTTTATTACGCTGCATCCGCAAGATCGCGCGAAATTAGGCGAATGTGTCAAAGCAGGCTTTGCTTAAAAGCGTCTGTCACATGTTGTTATGGGCGGGTATGAATACTCGCCTTAATTTCTTTTAGGAAATATAAAACCAAGCCGCTCAGTAAAATCACCACACCGACAAACGCCAAACCTGACAACTTCTCATCATTGAGCAACGAGCCAATAATTAAAGCAATGACCGGTGTTAATACTGTGGTTAAAGACAATGTCGACGGTTTAATATTTTTGACCAATTTAAAATAACAGAACATCGCAATTAACGATGCCATAATGACTGCATACCCTAAACCAAATAAAGATTTCGCATGGGGCATTTCTGTTGGCGCAAACTGCCAAATAAACGGCAGCATGGCAGCAGCAAAAATCACGGAGATACTGATCGAACCTGCCGCTTGTGCCATCGGATCCATCGGTGCATTAATCTTTTTCACCCAAAACATTGACGCGCAATAAACCAAAACGCTCATTAAAGCCAAGCCAATGCCAATCGGTTGAATATGGTGATCGCTGCCACCTAAACAAATGACCGCTAATCCGACCACAGCAATTGCCATACCTAGCCATTGATTCAACGCCAGCTTAAGATTAAAAACAAAACGACCAATTAAACCGGTAATAATCGGTGCTAAACCGAACATTAAAGCAATAATGCCTGAGCTTAAATAATAGGTTGACCAATAGATAAAAATTTGCGAACCGATAAAACTGCACGCCCCTGCCACATAGCTTTGTAAAGACAATTTATCGCGGGGGAAATGAACTTTAAATATCCACAGCAAAGCGAAGGCGAATGGCAATGCTAAAAAAAAGCGCAGTGACAAAGCCCACATGGGATGTAAATCTGCCACGCTCCAAACAATGGCGAGTGGCGTAGTTGCCCAAATCAATACCAAAAGTGCATAGGTGAATATGATATTGTTTTGTGATGGTACTGTATTCAACTAAAGCCCTGCTGTTTTACGTTTCTGTTTTTGAATAGTTTGATCTAATGCACTTGAGAATTCGCGTTTATCCCGCTCTGAAATGGGCGGTGGACCACCAGTCTGCACCCCTGCGCTGCGCAACGTATCCATAAAATCACGCAGATGCAAACGTGCTTTGACATTGGCAGTGGTATAAATTTCACCGCGTGGATGAATCGCAATCCCACCATTTTCAATGACTTCAGCTGCCAATGGAATATCTTGAGTCATGACAATATCATGCGGCTTCATACGGCGAATAATCTCTTTATCCGCAGCATCTGCACCACTCATGACTTGAATCGAATTAATCCGAACTGACGGTGTAATACCCACCGACTGATTGGCAACAAAGGTTACTTCAAGTTGATAACGATCAGAGGCACGAATAATCACTTCACGTAAAATTCGTGGCAATGCGTCTGCATCGACCCATAATTTAAATGGCAGCACTCAATTTTCCAAAGACTTACAGAGTATTTTATTTTAGCAAACTCAGCCCATGAAGGCGTTGTCTAATTGCATCTAAACATGTTCAGAACGCTGTGTTGTTTGTTCTTAAATTGAGGGGATGATGCTTGCTCAATCAGCTCAGCATTAACAGTCCTATAAATGCGCATTAATTTAAAATTCGTGTATAGACTTGAAAAATCGAAATAACCCTCGATTAACTATAAATAAGCAACCTAAGATCACTTGTGCATATGAAAAATCAAAATAGCCCAGAGATTGTCACTATTGATGATCAAAACTTCGGTAGTCATGTTGAACATTGGAATTTGCTTACAGAAAATCCCAATACGGATGTACCTAAGTGGTTAGGTTTGGCGTTGAATGCGCCTGTCATGCCAATGGGTATTTGCACACAAGAATGCGAGATGGATGAATCGACTTGGCTCATTCAAGGACCGAAAAAAGCGGCTGTGCAACTGTCACAAGTCATTGCGGTAGACAATAATAAACCTCAGTCTGTCAAAACGGCGTTTCCAAGTTTTGAAAGCCCTTATAAAGTTCAAGCCAATATTGAACGGATTATTACCTGCAAAACCAATACACAAGCGGTTCTACGCTTAAATTTAGGCATGAACAATATCATTTATGCCTTCGATAATTTATACAGCGTCAATCATGCCCACTATGACAAAAACCAAAAATACACCGTCAATTTAAATGCTTGGGCATACGAGCTTGAAGCCGTGGCGGATCATGAACATCTAGTGGTCGATGACCCTGCCTCAATTAAACATCATCGTGCTTTAAATGATATTTTGGCAGCCAATGACGGCGTTGCACCTGCCAACTTGCAAGAGCAAATTGATGCTTGGCAACCGAAAAATGAAGATGATAAAGCTCCTGTGACGGTCGATTTTTCAAAAATGGTTGCTTATTTATATGGTGAAACCATTGGGCAAGAAGATGAAGCATGGTTCCAAGGCAATATCGTTGGTAAAAGCAGTATGCAATTTATGGATCAAGACTACTGTTTATATGATGTCGCATTGATTCATGACGAAGGACAAGCGGCAACTTTAATTCGTATTGCGACACGCGATCCAAAATTTAAAGATTTCCAAATTGGTCAATATATTCGCGGTAACTTATGGATTCAAGCCAGCATTTATAGCACTGCATCTTAAGTCGCCTGTTAAGCATGAAATGAAGGAGATATTCATAGTAAATGGATCTCTCCTTTTTTTTGGACATCAATATACTTAGACCTGATTTTAGGCTGATGATTATTTACCCACAAACTCGTCTATTTTCCGCACAAATTAAATTCAAAAAATTAATACAGTTATCCACAATTTTAAATTTAATAAATTCATCTTTTAAAATAACTTAATCTCTAACTTTGTGTTTAAAGAGTACATGAATTGCTGATGCCACTGCTGTTGTCAGGCTGATTTCGATCTTTATTCTAGTTGATGAATAAAATACACGCTTTATGCGCTTTAATTCAGAATGTACTTTATTTAAGCAATTTTTTATGATAAAAATGCTTTTAACTCATATGAATTAACGATAAATAGATCGGACTATAAATATCTATGAAAATCGTGCAAGAAGAAAATATACAGCAAATTGAGCATCATTTAAGCTCGCGCTATAACCTCGACATGATGTCTTGCCTGTTTTTTGTATTGGGTATGATTATGTGCGGCTTTATTTTGCATCTTTTTATTCTTTAACCTTATTTTGATATAAAAAAACCCAGCCTGAGCTGGGTTTTTTGCATTTAGGACTTATGCATTACGTTTTGCAAAGTCATCCATGAAGTTTACTAATGCTTGTACGCCTTCTAATGGTACGGCGTTATAAATACTTGCACGCATACCACCCACTGAACGGTGACCTGCAAGATTTAACAAGTGATTTTCTTCAGCTTCTTTAAGGAACTGTTTTTCAAGTTCAGGTTTCGCCAATGTAAATGGCACATTCATGATTGAACGGTATTCTTTGGCAATTGGGTTTGCATAGAAATCGCTTGCATCAATATAACCATACAACAATTCCGCTTTGGCAAGGTTGGCTTTATGAATCGCATCTACGCCACCTTGTTCAAGCAACCACTCAAACACTAAACCTGATAAGTACCAAGCATAAGTTGATGGTGTATTCACCATAGAATCATTTTTCGCTTGAGCTGAATATTTCAAGATGCTTGGGATTTCTTCTTTCGCTTGATCCAATAAATCATCACGAATAATGACAAGAGTTAAGCCCGCAGGACCGATATTTTTTTGTGCGCCTGCATAGATCACACCAAATTTAGTCACATCAATCGGTGCTGACAAAATGCTTGACGATAAGTCAGCAACCAAAGGTTTGTCTGTTTCAGGAATGCTTGCAAACTGAATACCGCCAATGGTTTCGTTATCTGCATAATGCACATAAGCCGCATCATCTGATAAGTTCCATGTGCTTTGTTCAGTAATCGCAAGTTTACCTTCAGCATCGGTTGTGCCCGCTTCGATGACATTAATATCACCGTAACGTTTTGCTTCTTTTAATGCTTTTTCTGACCAAATACCCGTATGGATATAATCAGCTTTATTGTTTTTGCCCAATAAGTTCAATGGAATTGCAGAGAACTGTAATGATGCCCCACCCTGTAAGAACAATACTTTGTAGTTCTCTGGAATGTTCATGAGTTTGCGTAGGTCAGCTTCTGCTTTTGCAGCAACTGCAACGTAGTCTGCACTACGATGGCTCATTTCCATGATCGAAAGACCTTTGCCTTGCCAATCGAGCATTTCAGCTTGAGCTTTTTCAAGTACGGCAGTTGGTAATGCAGCAGGACCAGCACAGAAGTTGTACGCGCGCATGAGTTTTCCTTATCTATGTGAGACACAATAAAATGATGACATTTAACCATAGATGGTGCGGTCTTGCACAAAATTATTCCAATCTTAGACTTAAGATACAATTAAAAAATCAATATAGATTCAGAAGATACGTTGACCATAAGTCTTATATATAAATAATAACTTTAATAATTTTGTTAAATGTTTGAGTTTCATCTTAAAACATTTATGATGAATCAATAAAGAATAAAAAACAAACAACTATCTATAATTGGGGTAAGACATGCAAGACTTTATTAATCGCCTAAAACTTCACATTGAGCATGTAAATCGTGTCGGTCAACATTGCGCAACTGAAGAAACCACAAAACAAGCTTTGATCCTGCCGTTACTCGATATATTAGGCTTTAGCCCTTATGATCCAACTAAGGTGCTTGCAGAATTTGCCGCAGACTTTCCAGGTGTGAAAGCCACTGAGCGTGTTGATTATGCTTTGTATTGCAATGGACAACCTGTCATGTTTATTGAAGCAAAGAGCTACACGAGCAATCTGACCAACCATGCCCCACAGCTTTCGCGTTACTTTAATTCTACCCTTGGCGTTACCATTGGCGTGATTACCAATGGACGTGAGTGGCGTTTCTTCACTGACTTAATCAATCCCAATGTGATGGATGAGAAACCCTTCCTTGTCATCGACTTTACGAAACATAAAGCTGAAGAACTCACACAATTAGCAGAATTTAAACATGATAATTTCCATGTTGAAAAATTACGTTACTTTGCTGAAGAAAATCAATATATACAGCAATTTAAAGCTGTCATCAAAAAATGTATTAATGAAGTCGATATTGATTTTGTGCGTTATGTTGCCCAACAAGCCAACATTAGTAGACAGTTGAACACAAAATTTTTAGAGAATATTCAACCTTTCGTCAAACAAGCTGTCGAAAAAGCCATTAGTGATACTGTTGTCAAAGGACTTTCAGCACCGACAATCATTACAGCACAACCGATTGAACAACAACATGAAGCCTTAGAGACATTCAATCGTGATGCTGAAATTCAAATAAATATACCTCAAGATATTATCCATCCTGATAATGAACGTATTATCACAACCATTGACGAGCAAGAGTTACATCGCATTGTCAGTGAGCTTTTCCCAACGCATGAACTCACAGCGAAAGATACCGAAAGTTATTATTCAGTTTTATATCAAAATAAAAATAATCGTTGGCTATTCCGTTATGACGTCAATCGTAAACGACCTACCGTTCAATTTATTGTGCCTATAGATGATCAAAGACGTATCGAACTCGATCGTGCTGGATTAGAAGTTTTAAATAACGGTCAAATATATTTGGATAAGCCTGAACATATTTATCGTGCTGTCGGCATTCTGAAAGATTGTCTAAATTTCTGCTCAAATGATGAAAACTTTAAAAGATCGGTCAATAGCTAGAAATTGGACGCGAAAGCGTCCTTTTTATGGCAGCAACAATACTACAACTTTGCTTTTTCACTCTCTTGCAAGCAGTTGATTTATAATAAGTGAAATCCTTGTCCTTCACTGATTAAACTGACTGCTTTATGACCCAAAACAAAAACAGCAAAGGCTTTAATTTTAAATTATCCGTACTCAGTATTACGCTCTTGAGTAGCAGCCTTGTACAAGCACAAAGTATCAGTTTCCAACAAGCCGAACAGCAACTTTTGCAGTCATCATATAGTTCACAGGCGTACAATAACTTAGAACAAGCCGCTCAACTTGAAGCCGAAGCTGCAAAAGGTTTGGGCTTACCACGTGTTGATCTCAACGTACGGGCTTATGCCTTCCATAGCGAAGTGGACATTCCACTACAACAGTTTAAAAATAATTTAGAAGGCTCATTGTCTCAAGGCATTAACAGTCAAATTAGCCAATGGGAAAGTGCGAATGGCTTGCCTTCAGGGATAACTGATCCTTTGCAAAATGGCATTAACAATACCATTCATAGCGGGATTGGTTTAATTCCAGATAAAGCGAACGTGATTCTTGAAGATCAAGTCATTCGCTCAACGGTGTCTGTGATGATGCCCTTATATACGGGTGGTCTGACTTCAAGCGCCAAGGAAATCGCGCAGATTCAATCAAGTCGAAGCAGCTTAACCAATCAGGAACAACAAGACTTACAACGTTTTGAGCTGATTCAAACTTACTTTAATGTACAATTCCAAAAACAATTACAACATGCTGCACAATCCAATTTAAATGCCATGCAATTACATTATAAAAATGCTTTAAAACTAGAGCAGCAAGGCTTTATCAGTAAAGGTCAGCGTATGCAGTTTGAGGTTGCACGTAACAATGCCGAACGTAGCGCACAGAACAATCAAGCCAATTTATCGGCTGCGCTGTTTCAACTGAACAATCTATTACAACAAAGCAGCATTACCGAATTAGCCACGCCCCTGTTTGTGAATCGCGCTGAACCGCAAGATCTGAATCAATTATTAAAAACCTTTAGCCAAAATTCTGCTCTCATCAAAAAAATGCAGATGGATACTCAATTGGCAGAAGCCAATATCAAGGCACAGCAAGCCACCAAAAAGCCAAATGTCTTTGCCTTTGGTGAATACAGTCTCGATCAAAATCAAAACTGGATTGTCGGTGTTGCCGCACGTTACAACTTATTTTCAGGGATCGATAAAAACAAAAATATTCAAGCCGCAGAACTAAAACGGGATGCAACTGAACTGCTCACCGCGCGTACGCAACAAGAACTCGAAACCCTGATTTATAAATCGTATAGTGAAGCCGTTAGCGCGCAGCAAAGTGATGTGCTATTACAACAAAACATGAAAGCCGCGCAGGAAAATTTACGCATTCAGGAATTGTCATTTAAAGAAGATGTCGGCACAGCCAATCAAGTGATTGATGCACAAAACATGCTCAATGCTTTAAAAGCAGAAACAGCATTAAATGCTTATAAATATGTTATGTCGCTCGCTACGCTCTTACAAAGTCATGGTTCAATTCAGACTTTTTCGAGCTATATGCAACATGCCAACACCCACTACATTCGCTAATTGGAGCCAGCCATGACCGACAATCAACCACCGCATGATGACGTGAATGATGATGCTCCAGTGCTTAACGCTGAGCCAAAAACAACCGAGACAGTGCCAAAGAATTCAGCGACAGATAACAAGAAAAAACATCTACTGCTTGCACTGCTTCCGATTCTGCTTTTGCTCATTGCCTTTGGTTTATGGAAAAGCTATCAACCCAATGAGATTGAACTACAAGGTCGTGTAGAAGCTGAAACCGTACAATTAGCAACCAAACTTCCGAGTCGAATTGATGAGATATTGGTGCAGGAAGGTGATAACGTCCAAAAAGGTCAGCTATTAGTCCGTTTAAAAAGTCCTGAAGTTGAAGCGAAAAAACAACAAGCTTTAGCGACATTGCAATCTGCGCTTGCTTTACAATCCACAGCCGAGCGTGGTTCACAAGATGAAAATACAGCCAGTTTATATGCCAATTGGCAAGCCTTAAAAGCTCAAGAAAATTTAGCCAAAGTCTCTTATCAACGTGCTGCAAACTTATTTAAAGAGGGCGTGATTTCGAAACAACGTCGCGATGAACTGTATGCTGCATCGCAATCTGCAGCTCAAATGACGGAAGCGGCTTATCAACAATATCAACGGGCACAACGCGGCAGCACACCACAACAAAAAAGCTCGGCAGATGCCCAAGTTGAAATTGCACAAGCTGCAGTCAATGAAGCCAATGCTCTTGAAGCTGAAACTGTTTTAATGGCGCCCATTGATGGCACAGTATCTAAAACCTATGGCAATATCACGGAATTGGTTGCCACTGCCGTACCCGTCGTGAGTTTGATTTCAAGTGAGCGTTGGGTCAGTCTAAATATTCGTGAAGATCAATACAGCAGCTTAAAACAGGGATCATCTTTACAGGGTTTCATTCCTGCCTTAAATCAAACAGTTGCTTTTAAAGTGAAAAGCATTAGTGCAGAAGGTGAATTTGCCACCATTAAAACCACACGCCAAACCGGTGGCTATGATGTGCGTAGCTTTAAAGTACAGCTTGTGCCACAAACCGAATTACCCGATTTAAAAGTGGGCATGAGTGTGTTGTTTAAATTAAAAGAGTCCAAATAATGCGATGCGGATTCTGCGCAGGGATTAATCGTGAACTACGGTATCTGATGCGAGAACGATGGGATCTTTGCTTAGTCACCATTGTGCCTGCTTTTATTTTGATTTTATTTACATGCATGTTTGCACAAGGGAAACCTGAACATTTACCTATTGCGATTATTGACCAAGATCATAGCCGTTTAAGCCATTCAATTTATGCACATGCAGCCTTAAATCACACCCTGAAAATTCATAGTGTTTCGATCCAAAGCCATGAAGTTGAAAAGCTCTTAAATGAAAATAAGATTTGGGGCTATATTCATATTCCGAACGGTGCAGAACAGCGCTTGGTGAAAGCCCAAGATGCTGAGATTAGTATTGCGTTTAACCAAAGTTACTTCAGTATTGGTAACACCATTTCATCTGCGATGCTGCTAAGCTCATTACAAGCCATTGCAAAATTTAGTGGTAAGCAATATTTAGCTAATGCCCTGCCTGCTTTAGATGCACCGACACCCAATATTAAAATTTCTCCATTGTATAACCCACAACTCAATTACGAATTGTATTTAGAACCGTATATGATTCCTGCCATTTTGCATTTATTGCTGTGTTGTTGCGTTGCTTTTGCAGTCGGACAGGAATTAAAACGCCATACTTTGCAAGATTGGTTAAAAGACAAATCATTCATCGCAGCATTAGTCTCAAAAAATCTACTTTATGTCGCGATATTTTGCGCTTGGACGTGGGTATGGATGCTATGGTTGGTCGAATTTCGGGGATGGTTTATTGCCGGCTCATTATGGATGATCATGCTTGGGCAAATTCTATTTTATAGTGCCTATGCTTTTTTAAGTTCAGCCGTGGTGCTAGCAACCCGTGATTTAACCAAATCTTTTGGTTTGCTGGCAGTCTATGGCGGCTCATCATTAAGTTTTGCCGGTGTCACGTTACCGTTAAACAATGCACCAATCTTTACCCAATTTTGGGCGAATATTATTCCCTTTACACCTTATGCCAAACTACAAACAGAACAATGGGTCATTGGTAGTCCAATCAGTATTTCCTTGCAACCCTTGATGATTCTTGCGCTTTATGTTTTAGTTTATGGTGCAATCGCCTTGCTATTTTTAAAGAAAATACGTCAAGGAGCACATTAATGCAGTCTCTTTGGCAAGCCTACTGTCAGACCTTTAAAGATATAGTCGGGCACAGTAGTATTTTTACCACCTTGATTTTATCTGTCTTGTTTTATAGCTTTTTTTATCCCACAGCGTATCAAGCCCAACAGGCAGAAGCCCTACCCATTATTATTGTCGATGAAGAACAGAGTGCTCTCAGCAGTAAGATTATTCAGCACGTCAGCCAAAGCCCCAATGTCGATATTAAAGCAGTCACTGGTAATTTTGCTGAAGCCAAACAATGGGTAAAAACACAAAAAGCAGATGGCATTTTGTTGTTGCCCTCTAACTTATCTCAGTCTATTCGGCATGGGGAGCAAGGTGGTATTGGCTTGTACTTAAGTGCTGCCAACTTTTTAGTGACGAAACAAATTGGATTAGGTTTAGCCACATCGGTTGAAAATAGCTTGGCTGAATATGCTGAAAAGTTTAGCCATATTTCTACGTTTAGCCCTGCAATGTCGATTCATCAAATTCCTTTATTTAATCCACTTTCAGGTTATGGCAGCTATGTGTTTCCTGCGGTTGCGCCACTGATTATTCATCAAACGATTTTTCTAGGTTTAAGTATGTTGCTGGCTGTTTATCGGGAACGAAAAGTCACCTTAAATATTCAACGTCTGTTTGCAATCTGTTTAGCCATCTTCAGCATTGGCTGCTTAGGCTGTTTTTATTTATTTGGGTTTACCTTGTGGTTTTTTGATTATCCACGCGGTGGAAATTTTACGGGCATGTTATTGGCAGTACCCATCTCAGTCTTTTGTATTATTGGGATCAGCTGTCTGTTTGCCAGTTTTTTAGATCTGCCTGAGCGTGCGGGACATGTGATTGTGTTTAGCTCCATTCCACTATTTATGCTGACAGGTGTAGCATGGCCGCATGCTGCTATGCCGCTGTGGATGCAATTTTTTGCGAATCTACTGCCGTCTACACATATCGTGCAGCTGTTTATTCAACTCAATCAAATGGGTGTGCCCACTCAATTGGTATTGGCTAAACTGGCTTATCTATTCATTTTTGGCGTCATCTGTTTTTATTTTGCTTATAGAAGACTCATCAAAACAAGCAGCGAATCATCTTTATAATTTGCTGCTTTATGATGAATGTACATAAACTTATGATCCACCGAAGACTTGGATATTAAAGTTTCTAATTTTTGTGCTGCCATTGGGTTGATCAAAGCTGACATCGTATTGCACGAGGTTTTTAGGATAGGCAATTTCATAACTGACTTTGTATTGACTCGGTACTGCCGTGCTTTTTTCAATCTGCTTAACCATTAAGGTTTTTGATTTGTATTCACCTTTAGGAATCTCACGTGCAAACTTTTTCATGATTTTTTGATTATCTTGAAAATGTGTTGCCAATTCAGGTTCCAAATGCGTTAAGAAATCATCGAACTGACCATCGCGTAAATTGCGATACGCCATTTCAGCGGCTTGTTCCTGTGCTGCACTTGGGTTCGCGATATCTTTCATGCTGTTAGAACAACCACTTAAAGCCAATACAGTAGCTACACAACAAAGTTTTATGTGCATCAATTTATCCTCAATATCTCATAGATAGATGATCAAAAAAGGACGCCGCAGCGCCCTTTTTTGATTGAATCAAACTTATTCTTCATCAGCTGCTGTTGGTTCAGCATCAGTCGACGCTTGAGCATCTAAAGTTTCTGTATCTAGTGTTTCAACTAAAGATTCTTCACCTTCAATTGCTTCCACAAATTCATCTTCTTCTACTGCTTCAATCGATACGACGCCAACGAGAAGCTCTTCTTTACCTAAACGGATGAGACGCACGCCTTGTGCATTACGACCGGTTTGAGCAACTTCAGAAGCGCGTGTACGTACTAATGTACCACCATCAGAAATCAACATGAGTTCTTTGCTTGCATCAATGGCAACTGCACCGACCAACTGACCATTACGCTCAGAAGTCTTAATTGCAATCACACCTTTACCGCCACGTTTTTTAGTTGGGAAGTCATCGACAGGGGTACGTTTACCGTAACCATTTTCAGAAGCACACAATACTTCACCTGTTTCAGGTACCACTACCAAAGATACGATACGGCTGATTAAAGCTGAATCTGAACCATCTTCATCATCAGAATCAATATCGCTTTCGTCGTTATCTTCAAGTTGTGAAGCACCAATGGTCACACGCATACCGCGTACACCCTTGGCAGAACGACCCATTGAACGAACATCAGTTTCTGCAAAGCGAATCGCTTTACCTTCATTCGAGAACAACATAATTTGCTGTTCGCCATCGGTGATCGCAACCCCAATGAGGGTATCGTTACCATTTAATTCGATGGCACGTAAACCATTTGAGCGCACATTTGAGAACTGTTCAAGTTCTACACGTTTAATGGTACCGTATTCGGTTGCCATAAACACATAGAAGTTTTTACGAACTGCTTCTGCTTGCTGCGCAAAGTCATTGATAATCTCATCATCAAGATCTGTCGCTGTCAGTGCTAAGCCAAGCTCTTTTAATTGAATACGAAGTGCATCAGAAATATCGTCTGCACCCTCTTCAGATTCAGTCAACGCCGCTTCAAGTTCTGCAAAATGACCATTGATCACTTCGTTTTCTTGCAGTTTTGCAGCATTAGTCGTTACAAATGCTTTAAATTCTGCCAAACGATCTTTGAATTTCTTCGGTGCATCAATCACTGGAAGAATTGCTGTAATCGTTTCATTTTCATCGAGTGGCAACAAGTTCACCATTGGGCGACCTTTTGCACCACGAGATGCTTGTGGCACTTCATACACTTTCAAACGATACACTTTACCCACATTGGTGAAGCACAGTACCGTTGCATGGTTTGAAGTGACCACCATATGTTGGATGTAATCATCTTCTTTCATACTTGTTGCTGACTTACCACGACCACCACGACGCTGCGCTGCATAGTCAGAAAGTGGCTGAGTTTTCGCATAACCTGTTTTTGAAACGGTCAGCACCATTTGCTCTTCAGGAATCAAATCTTCACGCGAGAAGTCGATACGTGATTCAACGATATCGGTTTTACGTGCATCGCCATATTGCTGAAGAATCAATGCTAATTCTTCACGAATCACATTCATCAATAAATTGAAGTCATTCAAAATAGCAGTGTATTCAGCAATTTGACCTAAAATCTCAGTATATTCAGCTTGCAGTTTATCTTGTTCAAGACCGGTCAAGCGATGCAGACGAAGCTCCATAATCGCATTGACTTGAGTCGGAGATAAACGATATACATCGCCATCAATACCAAATGGACGGTTTGGATCTTCGCCTTCAATCTCATCAGGACGAACAGAAACGGCACCTGCTGCTGCAAGTAAAGCTGAAACGCCACCTGCTGCCCACTCACCTGCTTGTAAACGCTCACGCGCCTCGCTTGGATTGGCAGAAGTTTTAATGGTTTCAATGATGCGGTCAATATTCGCAAGCGCCACCGTCAAACCTTCTAAGATATGACCACGTTCACGCGATTTGCGTAACTCGTACATGGTACGACGTGTCACTACTTCTTGGCGGTGACGAATAAACGCGGCAATGATGTCTTTCAAGTTCATTAACTTTGGCTGACCATTGTCTAGGCACACCATGTTAATGCTGAATGAATTTTCTAATTGCGTGTTTTGGAATAAGTTATTGACAATAACTTCGGCATTTTCACCACGTTTTAAGTCAATCGCAATACGCATACCGTCTTTATCAGACTCGTCACGTAATTCAGAAATCCCTTCAAGTTTTTTCTCTTTCACCAATTCAGCAATACGCTCAATGGTTTTTGCTTTATTAACTTGATATGGAATTTCGGTAAATACGATGGTGATACGACCATTTTTCGGATCTTCTTCGAAATGGTATTTACCACGAATATGCAGACGACCTTTACCCGTACGATAAGCATCGACAATGCCTGATTTACCGTAAATGATACCGCCCGTCGGGAAATCTGGACCCGAGATATGTTGCATCAAACCTTCGATGCTGATATTTGGATCATTGGCATACGCGAGGCAAGCATTCACGACTTCAGTCATGTTATGCGGTGCCATGTTGGTCGCCATACCTACCGCAATACCCGTTACACCGTTAACGAGTAAATTCGGTACACGTGTTGGCATGACTTGAGGAATACGCTCAGAGCCATCGTAGTTGTCTTCCCATTCAACGGTATCTTTTTCAAGATCTGCTAATAACTCATGGGTCAGTTTACGCATGCGGACTTCGGTATAACGCATTGCTGCTGCACTGTCGCCATCGACAGAACCGAAGTTACCTTGACCATCGACCAATTGATAACGCAAACTAAATTCTTGCGCCATACGAACGATGGTTTCGTACACAGCAGAATCACCATGTGGGTGATATTTACCGATTACGTCACCGACGACACGCGCAGATTTTTTATAAGCTTTGTTATAGTCATTGCCTAATTCGTGCATTGCGAAAAGCACACGACGATGAACAGGTTTTAAACCATCTCGTACATCGGGCAATGCACGTGAAACAATCACGCTCATCGCATAATCGAGATATGAGCTTTTAAGTTCATCCTCAATGGCAATCGGTCTAATTTCCGATACGCTCATGCATACTCCTTATTCTACAAACAACGTCTGTCTGTATTTATATGTCGTAAAATTAGCTAAAAAATCGGTTCATAAAACATGAACCCAGATTAAAAAATTCAGTCCTACAGTATAGCATATTTCAGCTTAAATTTATCTGCATTCCCGCCTGCTAATGATGTGATTTTTTGCAGTTATTTTGAGCTTTGTGGCGAATTTAGGACCAAAAAAACCTCTAAACATAGAGGTTCATTTTGCACATGATAATCTGTCGCGCTTAAGGACTTAAATTTGAATCTGCGGCTTGAATTTCTGTTGAAGCCTGAGCTGTTTCCATACCCAAACAATCGGCACGCATAATGGGCCATGCCACTAAAAATAAGCCCACAATTAATGGAAATTCATAAAACTCTTCAATTAAATCTTTATAGTTTAAATCGTGCAGTAAAAAGACACTGAAAAAGCGACCATGTTCAATGGTATCTGACAAAATTAATCCAGCTACACTTAACAATACCGCCCAAAATGGCAATAAAGCATTTTTAAATTTATATGCAATTTCTTTGCGCAGCGTTGATGAAAACAACATAAAGACGACAGGTGCAATCACGAAGACTGAAATCGTACGAAAGTAAACCTTTGGTACATCTGGGAAGTAATCTCTCCCCCAACTAATACTGCGACCAAACAATACAATCCACCATGCAACTGACCACAGCCAAAATATTTTTTGACCTTTTGTCAATGAATATGGACGAATATAGATGTAGCTAAACACAGCAAAACCAAGGAGTAACAAGGCTTGTAATGATTCTACAGCCGTAACCGTTGCACCGCCCATGAGAGGAACATGCAAATCGGATAAAATCGGAATGAAGAAACAAAAGACTGCGAGCACCAATACTAAAATTGGCATCCGAAAATCAAATTTCACTGGTGAGACTCCAGCCTATCAAAACAAGTAGACCATTAATATTAACATAAAACATACACTGATTTATCCTCTCCCAAAGCCAATGCTTGGTTGGAACAATTTAAGATTTTATAAACCAAATATTTAGCACAAAAAAAATGTCCCTAATGGGACATTTTTTCAACTTTTTTTCAAAATTAGATTTTAGATACTAATTCTGGAACAACAGTATTTAAGTCGCCTACTAACCAGTAGTCAGCCACTGCATTAATTGGCGCTTCTTCGTCTTTGTTGATCGCAACAATCACTTTAGACTCTTTCATACCTGCCAAGTGCTGAATGGCACCAGAGATACCCACAGCGATGTACAAGTCAGGCGCAACGATTTTACCTGTTTGACCGACTTGCATGTCGTTTGGAACGAAACCAGCATCAACCGCGGCACGTGAAGCACCTTGTGCTGCACCTAGTTTGTCCGCCAATGGATCCAGTACAGTGTGATAGTTTTCACCTGAACCCACACCACGACCACCAGATACCACAATGCGCGCAGCTGTTAATTCTGGACGTTCAGATTTAACGATTTCTTCGTTAATGAACTTAGAAATACCGGCATCGCCAGTAGATGCAGCAGCTTCAACAGATGCAGAACCACCTTCCGCAGCCACTGGATCAAATGCAGTACCACGAACAGTTGCAACAACAACTGATTCAGAAGACTCTACAGTTGCAATCGCGTTGCCTGCATAAATAGGACGCTTGAATGTGTTTGCAGAATCAACAGCGATAATGTCTGTGATCATACTTACATCAAGAAGTGCAGCAGCACGCGGTAAAATGTTTTTACCCGTTGTTGTAGAAGCAGCAAGGATATGTGAATAGCCTTTACCTAATTCAGCAACAAGTTTCGCAACATTTTCAGCCAATTGGTTTGCATAAGCCGCATCATCAGCAAGTAATACTTTGCTTACGCCAGCCACTTTAGCAGCAGCATCTGCAACCGCTTGTGCGCCTGAACCTGCTACTAATACAGTGATATCACCACCGATTTTTTGCGCCGCAGCAACAACGTTTAAAGTAGCAGCGTTTAATGCTTTGTTGTCGTGCTCAGCGATAACTAAAATACTCATGATTTTTATCCTTCTGTATTAGATCACTTTCGCTTCATTTTTCAATTTTTCAACAAGCTCGTCTACAGACTTCACTTGTACGCCCGCTTTACGTTCTGCAGGTGCTTCAACTTTCACTGTTTTAAGCTTAGTCGAAGGATTCACGCCAAAATCAGCAGGTGACTTAACATCAAGCGGTTTTTTACGCGCTTTCATGATGTTTGGAAGTGCTGCATAACGTGGTTCATTCAAACGTAGGTCAGTAGTGATGATCGCAGGAAGTGCAAGTTCAACAGTTTGTAAACCACCGTCAATTTCACGCGTGACTTGTACTTTATCGCCATCAACTTTAACTTCTGACGCGAAAGTACCTTGACCTGCGCCAAGTAAAGCACCCAACATTTGACCCACTTGATTTGAGTCGTCATCAATTGCTTGTTTACCTAGAAGAATCAATTGAGGCTGTTCAGCTTCAACGACACCTTTTAGGATTTTAGCAACTTCCAAAGCACCTAGTTGGCTGTCATCAGCTTCAACTAAAATACCGCGGTCAGCACCAAGCGCCATAGAAGAACGAATTTGTTCTTGAGCTTCTTTAGGGCCAATAGAAACCACAACGATTTCTGAAACAGTTCCTTTCTCTTTTAAACGAACCGCTTCTTCCACTGCGATTTCACAGAATGGGTTGATTGACATTTTAACGTTCGTTAAGTCAACACCACTATTGTCCGGTTTAACACGAACTTTAACGTTGGCATCAACCACACGTTTTACAGCAACAAGAGCCTTCATGTAATCCTCGGCTGTTTTAGCAAAGTAAATATGATGAAAAGTGAGTGTAACTCTTCACTTAAATTTTTTTAGGTGCCCTATCTTGCAATGCGTACGGCATTTCGGTCAAGTCACAATTATCGAAACAGCGCGAAAAATGCATAATTTTCTTGAACGTTGAGTTCACAAATGGGGTTTTGACTTTTTTTTAATTTTTTTCTTCTAGATTTTTTAATTTTTAAGCATTGATTTTTATTATATTTTTATCTTATTTAGCACATCAAAAGTTTTGATTGATTAATTTATCTATTAAACAAAATGTTTAAAAAAACATCATATCAAAAACTCAAAGTTCAGCTTTATTCTTGTCAATTTGGATAAAAAGCTTACATTTTTAGCGATAAAAAGCGACGAAACACATCAATCCATCTATTTTGAAATAATGCACTGAGTAAAATTCATTTTAGTGGTTATAAATGATTGAGATAAGAAAGCATGCCGATCAATCGATACATGCTTTCTCAATAACAATTAGTTGACAATTAACCATGCCGCAGCCAATGCCAATAATCCGCCCGAAGTCCCATCAATCCATTTTTGTTTGCGCTCATTGATTTCAGTTTTTTGTGCCATTTTATGTAGCAACAAACTCAATGCGCAGTACACAACAAAGATCAAGCCGATGAAAATACACGATAAAATCAAACCTTGACTCACCGTATTGGCAGATTTATTAATGAATTGCGGTAAAATCGCAAAATAGATCAACATACCTTTTGGATTCAATAAAGCCGTTAAAAAGCCTTTACGAATTGGATGTGATGTTGATTTTCGTTCAATTTTCATAGTCTGTGTTGCAAACACAGATTTTAACAAGCTAAATGCCAAATAGAGTAAATAAGCGATGCCTAAGTAGCGAATGGTTTCAAACAAAATTGGAAACGATACAATAATCGCAGCAATGCCTAAAGCCACCAATATAGAATGCACTAAATAGCCTGAACACACCCCTAAGGTTGCCATCATGCCAGCTTTCGCATCTTTACCCATCACTTGAGACAGGATAAATAACATATCGGGTCCAGGCGTAAAAATAAGCGGAAGCACAGTCAGTGCAAAAACGAGGTATACAGACATTTCCTTTTCTCTTTCAAAGCTAGAAAGTGAAAATATTATCTGCCATTTTTTAACAAATAGGCTTTCAATTTATTCTATAATAAGTCTAGTATTTCGAATTATATTCTAAATTATGAAACTATCTTCAAAGTCTGTGCGTGTGAAACTTGATCGAATTGATAAAAATATCATTCATCACTTACAAAGCAATGGCCGAATTCAAAATAATGATCTCGCGCGCGAAATTGGATTATCACCGTCTTCATGTTTACGTCGGGTCAAATTGCTTGAAGATGCTGGCATTATTCAAAGCTATACAACAATCGTCGATCAACAAAAAATTGGTTTTCAACTGATTTTATTTTCGCGCATTTGGTTGGTCGGTCAAGATGCTGAAACGATTGATACATTCATTGAAGCCATGAAAGAACTTCCGCAAGTCATGGAATGTTATATTATTTTAGGCGAATGTGATGCGATGCTTAAAGTCGTTGTACCTGATTTAGAAAGTTATCGCACCTTCCAATCGACACATTTGACCAAGAAAAATGGGATTACCAGTGTCAAAACAGATTTACCGAGCCAAATTATTAAACAAAGTTTCTTACTACCTTTGGATGATTTATAAGCATTACATTAAAAGCAAAGAAGGATGATCTGAGCATCCTTCTTCATTGCGCTATTGCGCTGAAGACAATAAATTTTGATGTTCTAAAACATCACGATGCACATGACTCAGATCAATCAATGCATAATCTGATAGACCTAAAATTTGCCAAATCGCAATCGCATCTTCTTTTAAATCCACTGCATCTTGTGCTTTAGTGCTGAGCTGCCACTGCAAATCTGAGATCCAAATATAATATTGCTGTGTATTTGGATTATATGCTTGCACTTTGCCTTCTTGATTAATGCCTTGTACGTGCGCACCTTGAGGCAAAGCGGCTTCAATTTCAGGCAAGCTAATTTCTACAAAATGTTTAATTTGACGCAATCCATAACCTGCAAAAATCTCTTTTTGGGCAGAACTGAGCTGCGTATATTTTTGTTCTATATCACTAATATTTATTGTCATCTCTATCCTCCTCGTCAATTTTCATACTCAAAAATGTTGAGTAACCATTTTCTCCCACGCTTAATTCGTTTTTATAAAGCATTTTTATTACCATATGACTATCTATGAAGAGAAAAACAGAGTCAATAACTCATTAGACTTATTTCTCAGCTTATTTGATCAACTAATTTCACTTAAATTAAAATCACATTCACTTTATTATTCCATTTTATAAATTCAACCCAATCTTTTTAATAAAACATAAGCCATTAAAGTTATTGGCATATTCATTGCTAATCAATTCTTGATCTATATAAATGACCAAGGATTATCAATGCAAAAGCTGAGCAAAACCGCACTTATTATTTCACTATTAACATTTATTACAGCATGTAATGATAATGGTGAAAAAGCAGATTCTGTATCCAATCCACCCGTTAAACCAATCCCATTCGAACCATTGGAAGCGACAATTTCAGATTTACATGCTTCACTTCAAAGCAAAGGTGCAACATGCGTGGATGTGGTTCAAAGTTACTTAGATCGTATAGATGCTTATGATATTCAAGGTCCAACATTGAGCAGTGTCATTCGAATTAACCCTAAGATTTTAGAAGAAGCTGCCGAACTTGATCAATATTACGCTAAGAATGCAAAATTTAAAGGTGATTTACACTGTGTCACTGTCATGGCAAAAGATAATATTGATGTCGTCAATATGCCAAATACAGCTGGTTCTTCAGCATTACTTGATAACTTCCCAAGTGATGATGCTTATATTATTAAAAATATTAAAGAAAAAGGTGGACTGATTCTTGGAAAAGCCAACTTAGATGAATTTGCATTTGGTTTTGGTGGTAAATCAACTGTCGGTGGGCAAGCAAAAAATGTGTATGACTTAACAAAAGGTCCCGGTGGTTCATCCTCTGGTACAGGTACTGCCATTTCTGCTAGTTTAGCGATGGTGGGTATTGGTACAGATACTGGCGGTTCTATTCGTGTACCATCATCAGTACAAGGTCTTGTCGGTCTACGCCCTTCACTTCGTTTATTAAGCCTTGATGGTATTATTCCGCTTGCACCAACACAAGACACTGCAGGTCCAATGTGCCGTAAGGTTGTTGATTGTGCCAAACTCATGGATGCCATGGTCGGCTTTGATGGTTCTGCGAGCTCAAATCAGCGCAGTGATTTCATCTATAATGCACCGCTTTTAACATCTGCAACAGCTTACCAAGCATTAGTCAAACAACCGAATAGTTATGTTCCACATGAAGCGTCACTGCAGGGCAAACGAATTGGTTTGGTGCGTGATGCCTACGGTACAAATGAAGAAGCACTTTTAGTCAAAGGTGTCATTGAACAAGCAGCCGAAGCACTTCGTCAGGCTGGTGCAGTTGTTGAAGAAGTCGAAGTTTCAGATTTATCAACGATCCTTGGCTCGACTAAAATTACAGACGACAAAGGTCACACTGGTTCATTTTCAAGTCTTTCTGGATTTGAGTTTAAAAAATCACTTACAGATTATTTAAACACAGCAAATAGTCAATACAAATCTTATGATGAATTAGCAGCAAGTGGAAAAATGATTTCAAGTTTCAAAGGCTATGATCGTGATCCAAGTGCTGAATCTTTCATCAAGGACTATGCACTTAATACCTTAACGCGAAGTCCATTTGTACGTTCACGCCTAAATGCTGCTCTTGATAATAATGCTTTAGATGGTACATCTAAAGGTGTTGGCTATGATGCCCTTGCCTATCCATCAATTACTGGTTTCGTTGGAAACTTAGGTGGCAGTCCAACAACAGGTAGCAATAACCGTATGAGTCCTTTTAGTGGTTTCCCTGCATTATCTGTACCTGCAGGTACCGTAAACTATACAAAACGTAGCGAATATCCGCTGAATGTAAATATCGAATTTATGGCACGTGAATTTGATGAACCGACTTTATTTAATGTCGCTATTGCTTTTGAAAAAGCGAATCCAGCACGACTCACACCGAGCCATACACCAGCTTTAACTGCTGCTGTAATCCAATAAATAATGAGTAAATAAAAAGGAGGCTAAGCCTCCTTTTTATTTTGCGCTCGTGGATGTGCCTGATCATAAATTTCCGCCAAATGATCAAAATCCACATGGGTATAAATTTGCGTCGTGGTTAAATTACTATGCCCCAGCATCTCTTGGACTGCACGCAAATCTCGACTATTCGACAGCATATGACTGGCAAAACAATGCCTGAGTAAATGCGGATGCAAATCGACATTTACACCTGCTCGTTGTGCCTGAAATTTAACCCGATTTTCAATTTGACGCGCACCTAAAGGATTACCCTTTTGAGTGATAAATACATGTGCTTCAGGCACAAAATCACCATTCCAAAATGGATAGACCTGCAACCATGCCATGACACTCTCTTTTGCTTTTGAGCCAAATGGAACTATTCGGGTTTTATTACCCTTACCGGTAATTCTGAGTAACTGTCGATTAAAATCAATATCTTTAATACGAATACTCTGCACTTCTGCCAAACGTAGGCCACTCGAATATAACAATTCCAAAATAGCTTTATCTCTCAGCCACATTTGCTCAGCGACTTCGCCTTCAGGGGCGGCTTGATCTATAATTTGATTGACGGTTTCGATATCAATCATGCCGGGTAAAGGACGCGATTGGCGTTTCAATTGAAAGTCATCCGCAGGATTAAACGCCATATAATTCGCCTGATCTGCCCATTTCATAAATTGGCGAATCGCAGATAATAGGCGCTGCAAACTACTTGGACTTAAACCCTGTTGCTCGACTTTTTCTGCCATATACTGGCGTAAATCTGTCGCTTCAACATCATTAAGCTGTAAGTTCTGCCGTGCACAAAATGCTAAGAAATCTGAAACGTCACGCATATAGGCTTGTAAGGTATGCTTCGATTGATTTTGAATTTCTCTTTCTTTGAGCCAAATCTCAAGTAATTCTGTTGTTGAATTGATCTTCGTTGATTCCATTCAAGTCATCCACATGATGAAAGCTTAAGCAAAGCTGCGATATAACATCGTTTTCTTGATTTTCATCCTAACATAAAAAAGCACCGCCTTAGAGACAGTGCTTTTACTGCATCAAATTGCTTATTGTTGGAAATAACGTAAATCTAAACGACCTTCATAGACAGTGGCTGTTGGACCGGTCATCCAAACGACATCTCCATCTTGCCATTCAATTTGCAAAGTACCACCTGCAAGTTCAATTTCAACATTATTTGAAAGCAAACCACGGCGCATGCCCGAAACGGCAGCAGCACATGCACCTGTGCCACACGCTAAGGTTTCTCCAACCCCACGTTCAAAAACACGTAAACGGGCTTTTTTCTCATTAATAATTTGCATAAAGCCGGCATTCACACGTTGTGGGAAACGCTCATGTGATTCTACTTGCGGTCCAAGTCGTGCTAAATCGGCGGTAAGAATGTCTGGTACAATTGTCACTGCATGTGGATTGCCCATATTCACCACATCAATGGTGAGTTTCTCGTTCTCTGCAAGATGAATATCGTACAAACTTTCAGGCTCATCCGCTAAAAATGGAATTTCTTGCGGTAAGAATTTTGGATAACCCATATTTACGCGAACCCAACCATTGGCACCGAGTTCAGGCTCGACAATACCCGCTTTGGTTTGTACTTTAATTTTGGTCTTGGTCGTGAGCTGACGCTCATGTACAAAACGCGCGAAACAACGCACGCCATTGCCGCATTGCTCGACTTCAGAACCATCTGCATTAAAAATACGATATTTAAAATCCGCATTTGGGACATCAGGTGGCTCCACAATCAAAAGCTGATCAAAACCAATCCCGAAATTACGATGAGCAAGGCGTTGAATGGTCATTGCATCAAGGTAAGCACGTTGGCTAATCATATCAACAACCATAAAGTCATTGCCCAAACCATGCATTTTGGTAAATTCTAATAACATCTACATTTACTCCTTAAGGCAACACACGCTCACGTTCCCACAGGGATTCAATCGTTTCGCGTTCACGAATGAGATGCGATTGATCTGCATCGACCATGACTTCAGCTGCACGACCACGGCTGTTGTAATTTGAACTCATGACAAAACCGTATGCACCTGCACCCAGTACCGCCAACACATCATTTTCTTGAATCGCGAGCTCACGCTGTTTCCCTAAGAAATCACCCGTTTCGCAAATGGCACCCACTACATCCCATGCTTTGGTTTCAGCAGTTGGATTCGGTGTTACGACTTGAATATCCATCCAAGCTTCGTACAATGCCGGACGAATCAAATCGTTCATCGCTGCATCAATAATGGCAAAGTTACGGTGATTGGTTGGTTTTAATAAATCCACTTTGGTCAGTAACACACCTGCGTTGGCAGAAATACTACGACCCGGCTCCATATAGACTTTGAGACCTAATTTTTCTAAAGCAGGACGCATCGCGTTGGCATATTCTTCAACAGATGGCGGTGTTTCATCTTTATAAGTCACACCTAAACCACCACCAATATCGATGTGTTTAAGCGTAATACCCAGCGCTTTAAGCTGCTCAATCATCTGAATCACGCGATCAAGCGCATCAACAAAGGGTTGCGTTTCAGTAAGCTGCGAACCGATATGACAATCAATACCAACGACATCAAGATTTGGCAAAGATGCGGCATATTGATAGGTTGCAAAAACGCTATCAGATGGAATACCGAATTTATTTTCTTTTAAACCAGTTGAGATATACGGATGGGTTTTAGCATCGACATCAGGGTTCACGCGTAAAGAAATGGGGGCTTTAACATTCAATTGCGCTGCTACTTTTTGAATGCGATCCAATTCAGCATAAGATTCCACATTGAAGCAGGCAATGCCCACTTCAAGTGCTTTTTGAATATCGGCTTCTGATTTACCTAAACCTGAGAACACGATTTTAGACGGCTCACCACCGGCTTTTAGCACACGTGCTAATTCACCACCAGTTACAATATCAAAGCCTGCGCCTTGTTTCGCCAATACATTCAATACCGCAAGGTTAGAGTTTGACTTTACCGCAAAACAAATTTGATGGTCGATAAAGTTAAACGCACGATCCATATCCAAATAATGCTTTTCAAAAGTCGCTTTTGAGTAAACATAAAGTGGCGTGCCATATTGCTCAGCGAGCTGCTGTAATGAACATTGCTCTGCGTGCAAAACCCCATCAATGCGGGTAAAACTCATGAATGTATCCTTCGTTTAGCGTAACGTGTAAATTAATTGGGAGCTGTAGGCGTCGCAAATTGCTGTTCAACAGGCACATCATTTTCTTCACCTGATGCCTGTTTTGCGGCGTCTGCATTTTTGTACAACAAGTATTTAGCACGTTGATCATGATCGGGATCATTCGGCATATGTAATGCACCTGATTGACCACAACCGATCAGTGTCGCACTTGTTGCTAAGAGACTGATGTAGCAAATGACTTTAAGCATCTGACCACCTAATAGAGTATTTTCGATGAAGTATAGCGCGATCATTCAGATGACCAAAGCGCTAAACGTTAGAGAGTATCTTTAGCGCAAAAAAAACGCCAGCGGATCACTGACGTTTTTTTTGATATGGATTATTTATGTTTCTGTTTATAAAAGCAGATATATCCAATAATCAGCAAAATAAACCAAATTGGACTCACCATTAGTGCTCGGCGCGTATCATCTTCAAATGCCAAGACACCAATCATGGCGACAAAGAAAATAATCACGATCCAACACGTCACTAAACCGCCCGGTAATTTAAAGGTCGATTGTGCATGCAGCTCTGGACGAGTTTTGTAATACACGATATAGCTCCAAATAATCATGAGCCATACGCAAATAAACAAAATAGTTGAAAGCGTGGTTGCCAAGGTAAAGGCTTCTACCGCATTTGGTACAAAGTATTGTAATGCAGCCCCTAAAATTAAACAGATGGCTGAGAAATACAATGCATTGGCAGGCACTGCTCGCGCATTTAAATGACCAAAGGCTTTTGGTGCTTGATCTTCACGAGATAAACCAAACAGCATACGTGATGTCGAGAACACACCACTGTTCATGGATGACATTACCGATGACAACACCACCAAGTTCATAATAATGGCAGCTGCTGCAATACCCGCTTGGCTAAACAAATTCACAAAGGGTGAAATATTAGGGTCAATCTGATCCCACGGCGTTACCGACATCACAATGAGTAGCGCCAGTACATAGAAAATGATGATACGAATGGGAATGGAATTGACCGCTTTAGGCAAATTTTTCTCAGGATCTTTGGTTTCAGCAGCGGTTGTACCGACAAGTTCCACACCCACAAAGGCGAAAATCGCAATTTGGAAGCCGGCTAAGAAGCCCATACCTCCTGTTGGGAAGAGACCGCCATGATCCCAAAGATGAGAAAAGGATGCGACCGTACCTGCATCAGAGGTAAAGCCCGTAAAGACCATCCACAAACCGACAGAAATAAGCACCACAATGGCAATAATTTTGACCAAGGCGAACCAAAATTCCATTTCACCGAACAATTTGACCGTGACCAAATTCAGTCCAATGATAAACACAATGGCAGCGACACTGATCATCACCCCTTCTTCAGGTGTAAATGGCAGACCGTTATTAAAGAATTGTAAGTAATAAATAATGGCGGATAAATCAGCAATCCCTATAGTGATCCAGCACAGCCAATACGTCCACCCGACGAAATAACCTGCCCATGGACCAATCAAATCTGTCGCAAAATCAATAAAGGATTTGTACTTTAAATTGGAAAGTAACAGTTCACCCAAAGCGCGCATGACCAAGAACACCATAAATCCGATGATCATATAAATCACCAGAATAGATGGACCTGCCAAACTGATGGTTTTTCCTGAACCCATAAAGAGTCCAGTACCAATCGCACCACCAATCGCAATTAACTGCAAATGTCGATTGGATAAACTTCGCTGTAAATCACCACTTTCTTGTGATGAATTTAAATGCTGCTCTGACATTATATAATTCAACTTCGATGTCTAATCGCGACAAATTAACGTAAAAAGCAGCGAATACAAAAAGAAAAATCTCATTATTTGTATTTCCGACGTAATTGCGAAAGTTAATTTATTTTTCTTATATCAAAAATCACTTATCTTTAGCCTTATTTTAGAGGTAGAAATTTCCATCAAAATCATTGTAAAAAACTAAAATATATGCAAAAAATGAAAACGTATATTTTATACGCATTTAATCGATGCTGCGTATAGTGGCATATGAATTGCTTAAGGAAGAGTAAGCAATCAATATTTATATTCAGGATAAAAAAGAAGAACGAACGATGCAGAACATAGAAAGCATAATGGAAACACTGAGTGGCTGGGTCTGGGGACCTTATATGTTGGTACTGATTGTCGGTACTGGTATTTTCCTGACCTTCCGATTATTGTTCTGGCAATTTCGCATGTTGCCACTGGCATTTAAACAAGTTTTTGGCAAGCATCCCAATGCGAAAGATTCAGGTGATATTTCACAATTTGCATCCCTCATGACCGCCCTTTCAGCCACCATTGGTACAGGTAACATTGCGGGTGTGGCAACAGCATGTGTACTCGGTGGGCCGGGTGCTGTGTTTTGGATGTGGATGACGGCACTATTCGGTATGGCAACCAAATATGGTGAAGGCGTCCTCGCCGTCAAATTCCGTGTCAAAAATGAAAAAGGCGAAATGTCAGGCGGTCCAATGTACTACATTGAACGCGGTCTAAAATGGAAATGGCTGGCACTGATTTTTGCACTTTTTGGCACGTTGGCATCATTTGGTATCGGTAGTTCGGTGCAATCGAACACCGTGGCACTTACAGTGCAAAATAGCCTTGGCATTGAAACATGGATGACTGGCATCATTATCACTGCATTTTCAGCTTTGGTGATTCTTGGTGGAATTAAATCGATTTCTAAAGCCTCATCCGTGATTGTACCAATTATGGCAATCGGCTATGTCGCAGGCGGTTTGATGATTATTCTCACTAATTTAGAACTCGTCATTCCTGCACTAAAAATGATTTTCACTTATGCCTTTACCGGTGAAGCTGCTGTTGGTGGTGCGATTGGCGCAGCCATTCGTTACGGTGTTGCGCGTGGTGTATTCTCTAATGAAGCGGGTATGGGTTCTGCACCGATTGCGGCTGCAGCTGCACAAACCGATCACCCTGCACGTCAAGGTTTGGTCTCTATGACGGGTACATTCATCGATACGATTATTGTATGTAGTATCACGGGGATTGTATTGGTCATGGGCTACATCATGGCAGGCAATGATTTTGGTAATCAAACAGGTGCGGTACTGACCATTAACACTTTTGATCAGTTGTTACCTGGTGTCGGTGGTTGGGTCGTGACCTTCGGTGTGATTTTCTTCGCCTACTCGACCATTTTAGGTTGGAGCTACTATGGCGAGAAATGTGCGACCTATTTACTCGGTGAAAAGTTCGTTCTGCCTTATCGCATTCTTTATATCGCCACAGTCTTTATTGGCTGTATTGCAACGCTTGATCTGGTTTGGTTGTTTGCAGATACCTTCAACGGCTTAATGGCAGTGCCTAACTTAATTGCACTGTTGTTGCTATCGGGTGTGATTGTCAAGGAATCCAAAGACTTTATTGCGCGTCGCAAATCAGGCGAATTGTATTAATACCAAAAGCCTAAACCCATAAAAAAAGCCACTCAATGTGGCTTTTTTTATTTTAACGATTCATTTATGACGGCACGCCATCCCAATCATCGTCATCAAATCCATCATGAATTTGTGGGTCAAGACCGGCTTGGCGATCTGCTTCAATTTCTAGCGCCAATTCTAAAGACAACGTGAAAAATAAAATTCCATCGATTTTCATATTGCCCTGTTCATCTTCTAAGTATTCACTGAGCACTTGGAAATCAGGATTGGAAATATCAAAAGGCACGTCGATATACAAGTCACCTGAATAAGTTTCTAATGTTTCGTTTTGCTCAATTCCAAAACAAGCTTTAAAGCCAATATTGTGTTGCTCAAGCCATCCCATAAAGTTTTGACGAATCGCATCTGGATCTTGGGCATGCTGTTTATAATTCTCAAAATGAACAAACAACACATCACGGTTTTTTTCGCGTGCGATCGCATCAATATGTTGTAGCAATTGTGGCATGTTGTGTTCCATTTCAAATTAGCAAGATTGACATTATAAAGCCTGTAATCGAATGAATGTCAGATCAATACAAATTAAAACGACAATCCATGTCATACATCGCTACATTTTCACTGCAATGACATGGATTTGCCACGCGTTCAAGGCTATGCTGTATTACCCTTTGTTATTTGTACATGCATTATTATGGCTAAAGCAAAAAGTGTATATCGTTGTGAACAATGTGCTGCTGATCATCCAAAATGGTCCGGCCGGTCAATGTTCTGAATGTGGTGCGTGGAATAGCTTATTAGAAGTCAGCATTGCACCCGCGGTAACACATCGTGCTCAGCCAAAAATCGGTGGCTATGCCGGTCAAGTCTCTGCCATTTCAACCTTAAATGAAGTTTCTATTTCACATGAATCGCGTTTGCCAACGGGTATTAGTGAATTTGATCGCGTCTTAGGCGGTGGGCTCGTCACAGGCTCCGTGGTCTTAATTGGTGGTGATCCGGGCATTGGTAAATCGACCATTTTGCTTCAAACCGCAACGCACATGGCATCGCCAAAAAGTCCTGCACTTTACATCACGGGTGAGGAATCGTTATCACAGGTTGCTTTACGCGCGCAGCGTTTAGATCTTGCGATTGATCAACTCAAAGTCATGGCAGAAACGTGTGTCGAACGTATTTGTGAAGTATTGGCACAGCATCGCCCTGCGGTCGCCATTCTTGACTCGATTCAAACCTTATATACCGAAACCTTACAATCTGCACCGGGTGGTGTTTCACAGATTCGTGAATCGGCAGCCTTGCTGACCCGCTTTGCAAAAAATAGTGGCACGTCGTTGTTTTTAGTCGGTCATGTGACTAAAGAAGGTGCTTTAGCGGGTCCGCGTGTTTTAGAACATATGGTCGACTGCGTGTTGTATTTTGAAGGACAATCTGATTCCCGCTACCGTATGATTCGTGCCGTCAAAAACCGTTTTGGTGCCGTGAATGAATTAGGCGTTTTTGCCATGACCGATAAAGGTCTACGTGAAGTGTCCAATCCGTCTGCCATTTTCCTGAGTCGTTATGATGAAGCGATTCCGGGTTCAATTGTGATGATTAGTCGCGAAGGCACACGCCCACTGTTGGTTGAAGTACAGGCTTTAGTCGATGATGCACATGGTCAACCGCGCCGAGTGGCTTTAGGTCTAGATCAAAACCGATTAAATATGCTGCTTGCGGTGATGCACCGTCATGGTGGTGTACAAACATCGGGGCAAGATGTTTATGTCAATATTGTCGGTGGTTTAAAAATTACCGAAACAGGCTCCGATTTGGCTGTTTTACTGGCATGTGCTTCGAGTATTCGTGGTAAAGCTTTACCACAGCAATTAGCAGTCTTTGGAGAAGTCGGTCTTTCTGGCGAAATTCGCCCCGTACCAAATGGTCAAGAGCGTTTAAAAGAAGCCATTAAACATGGTTTCAAATATATTATTGTGCCGCGTGGCAATGCACCACAGAAAAAAGTCGAAGGCGTGCAAATTATCGCGGTGGCGCGTTTACATGAAGCATTAACTGAGGCCATGAACCTGAGCGATGAAACTTAAAAAGGATCATCTTGCGCTTCATGTGATTTATTTGGTTATTTTCAAGAAAAAAACAGTTTTTTCATTGAAATTACATATAAAGCCTATATAAATATAAAGTCCAAATACGTTTTTATTAACATAGGAAAATTGAATGGAAGTTCGACAGCGTGCTTTGATCGCAGGTTTTTTATCAGCAGCATTATTAATTGCACCTTTAACTGCTGAGGCAAAACGTGCGGGTGGTGGTAAAAGCCATGGTATGCAACGTTCTGCGACACCTACGCAGTCTTATCAACAGCCTCGTCAAGCGGCTCCTGTACAACAAGCGCCAACTGCTGCTGCGCCTGCTAAATCAGGTCCGGGTGTAGGTGGTATGGTTGCTGCGGGTGTTGCTGGTGCTGCAATTGGTGCGGTAGCGGCAAATGCAATGGCTGATGACAACAACGCGGTTGCGGCATCTGATGCGCAAGCACAAGCTGCTGCACAGCAAGAAGAGGAAAAAGGTGGAATCCCTGGTTGGATTTGGATCTTACTCGCTGCTGCTGTTGCCTTCTTCATTTTCCGCAAGATGGGCGCAAAAAAAAAACTAGCGTCTAATCCATACGCACCAAACAATGGTGCTGCACCGTCAGCACCATTTGGTCAAGCGCCAGCTGCACCACGCTCTAATGACAATACCAATATCTTTGGTCAAAATGTCGGTGGTCAAGCGCCAAGCCAAGCACCATTTGGTTCAGCGCCTGCTACACCTTTTGGCGCTGCATCAAATAGCAGTGGCAATCAATTGCCAGACGGTACTGAACCTGCTGCGTTTTTACGTGTTGCCCGTCAACGTTTTAATCATATTCAATCGATGAATACAGCGAGCAATATTTCAGAAATTCAGCGTTATTTAACTCCTGATCTTTACCAATCGATGTATAACGACATCATGGCCAATCAAGATCAAGACGTTGCTGAATTTTCAAACTTAAACGCAATGGTAAGCAGTTCGTCAACTGAAAATGGTCAGTATGTTGTGAGTGTTCGCTTCACTGGTACAGTAAGTGAAGACCTAAACAGCTTGCCACAGCCATTTGCTGAAATTTGGCACTTTGTAAAACCTGCTGGCTCAACCCAAGAATGGTTGGTTGCAGGTATTCAACAAGAGCAATAATTTAAAATATTGTGAGTCAAAACAGCGGCGATATGCCGCTGTTTTGCATTTCTATTCTTCAAATCTTTAACCGCACTGTTTATTTCATTGTTCTCTCATTCGCTTTTTTCACGCAAAGCTTTAAACTAAGGCTCATTTTTTGCGAGATTTTAAAATGGCTGAGCGTATTTCTCCCCCTGCTGCCCTGTCTAACCGCGCCCTTGCTGGCGACGCTGAAGCTCAATTTGAGCTTGCTGAACTGTATATGCAAAGCGAACATGATGATGACATCATTCTTGCGGAAGAATGGGCATTAAAAGCAGCGGATGGCGGTTTAGTAGAAGCAATGTATTGGCTCGGTGAAGGTTATACCGTTTATGCCAAAGAACTTGTCGAGGAAGACCCAGCAGAATCAAAAGCTCACTTTGAGTTAGCCTATTACTGGTTAAGCAAAGCCAATATGAAGCAACATCCTGCAGCGACACTTGAACTTGCGAACTTTTACCGTCGTGGCGATGTCATTGAAAAAGATGTTGAAAAATCGATCTCGTTGGTGAAACAAGCTGCGGAATGGGGCGAATACCAAGCAATGCGCGACCTTGCTTTCATTTATGAAAATGGTTTAGGCACTGATGTAGATGAGGAAAAAGCTGCGCTTTGGACAGCAAAAGCCGATGCATTAGAACAAGCCAATTCGTAATTCAGTTAAGCCTATCGAAAGATGGGCTTTTTTAGATCTAAGGACTAAATCATTATAGAAGAGTTGACTTTTCTCAGTTTTTCTAAACTTGGCTAAAGTTCTAGGCTGCCCACTCATTTTTGTTAAATCATATCAATCTCTCGACCATCATCTTTAACAAGTACGTTCACCCTGCTCGCTTATGGAATCTCTAGCGTTTAAGCTCGCTGTTCATATTTAGATTTACTTATGAATCATCAATTTTAGTGATAATTTTTATAATTTATTCAGTCACACAATTGCTCATATTCAGTCAGAAATTAAACAATATCAGATTGGAAGCCTGTAGATTTCCAAGTACAATGTTTTCCAGTCGAGGGATGCTGCGACGTTTTCACACGTTATTTTTAAATGACCATGTGAAATCGCTAGGCTCGACGATACGGTTAAACATTCGATTTGACCAACAACGGCATCCGCGAACTGAATGATCAATTATTTTAATTAAGGAGATCGTGATGAACGCGGTTAATGCTTCATTTACAGATTATAAAGTTGCCGACATCAATCTAGCTGACTACGGCCGTAAAGAAATCAAACTTGCTGAAGCAGAAATGCCAGCCCTCATGGGTCTGCGTAAACGCTATTCAGCTGCAAAACCACTTGCAGGCGCGAAAATTCTCGGCTGTATCCACATGACCATTCAAACTGCTGTTTTGATTGAAACATTAGTTGAACTGGGTGCAGAAGTTCGTTGGACGTCTTGTAATATCTTCTCTACTCAAGACCATGCTGCTGCGGCAATTGCGGCTTCTGGTATTCCAGTTTTTGCTTGGAAAGGCGAAACAGAAGAAGAATACATGTGGTGTCTTGAACAACAAATCAATGTAAACGGCACACCTTGGGATGCCAACATGATTCTGGATGATGGCGGTGATTTAACTGCTGTTGTTCATGAAAAATATCCAGAACTGATTGCTAAAATTCACGGGATTACTGAAGAAACCACAACAGGCGTACAACGTCTTTTAGAAATGTGGAAAGACGGTTCACTCAAAGTGCCTGCAATTAACGTGAATGATTCAGTGACCAAATCTAAAAACGACAACAAATACGGTTGCCGTCACTCACTGAATGATGCGATCAAACGCGGTACAGACATGCTGTTATCAGGTCGTCGTGCACTTGTGATTGGTTATGGTGACGTCGGTAAAGGTTCTGCTCAATCACTTCGTCAAGAAGGCATGATTGTTCGCGTGACTGAAATCGATCCAATCTGTGCAATGCAAGCCTGCATGGATGGTTACGAAGTCGTATCTCCATACAAAAATGGTGTTCAAACTGGCAAAAAAGAAGACGTAAATGTTGAGCTTCTTCAAAATACAGATTTACTTGTAACAACAACAGGTAACTACCATGTTTGTGACTCAGCGATGCTTGATACATTAAAAGCAGGTGCTGTTGTTTGTAACATCGGTCACTTCGACACTGAAATTGACACCAACTATTTACGTGGTTACAAATGGGTTGAAGTTAAACCTCAAGTTCACCAAGTATATCGTTCAGAAAATGACAGCGATTACCTGATTCTTCTTTCTGAAGGTCGTTTGGTGAACCTTGGTAATGCAACAGGTCACCCATCACGCGTGATGGATGGTTCTTTTGCAAACCAAGTCTTGGGTCAAATGCACTTGTTCGCCGAGAAGTTTGCTGATCTTCCTGAAGATCAGAAACAAGCAGCAATTCGTGTTGAACTACTTCCTAAGAAATTAGACGAAGAAGTGGCTGCTGCAATGGTTGCAGGTTTCGGTGGTGTTCTGACTCAATTGACCCAAGAACAAGCTGACTACCTTGGTGTGAAAGTGGAAGGTCCGTTTAAATCGGATGCTTATAAATACTAAGTTTTTCGATTTTCACCTCTCCCCAACCCTCTCCTACAAGGAGAGGGAGACTTCCATTGTGAAATACAGTTACAGATTTAATCCTCAATATCTCTAGCTAACACAATGGATATCCCTTCTCCCTCTGGGAGAAGGTTAGGAAGAGGGTAATCCATAAAATAAAAGTATTTATAAAACAGGATTTAAACATGTCAAAACGTATTCCAATCTCATTTGAGTTCTTCCCAACTAAAACTGATGTTGGTGCAGAAAAACTCATTACAGTTCATCAAGAACTACAATTATTAAACCCTGAATTCTTTTCTGTAACTTATGGCGCAGGTGGTTCGACACGTGAACGCACATTGTCTACGCTTGCAGATTTCAATGGCAAAGGAACACCTGTTGCCCCTCACCTGTCTTGTATTGGCGACAGCAAAGCACGTATTGCTGAACTTTTAGACCTGTATAAATCACAAGGGATTAATCGTATCGTTGCACTACGTGGTGATTTACCTTCAGGTCAGGTGGGTCTTGGCGAACTACCTTATGCAACCGACTTAGTTCGATTTATTCGTGAACATTCAGGTGATCATTTCCATATTGAAGTGGCGGCTTATCCTGAAATGCATCCGCAAGCAGAAAACTTTGATCTCGACATCAAACGTTTCTGTGACAAAGCCAATGCAGGCGCGAATGCAGCACTTACACAGTTCTTCTTTAATCCAGATGCCTACTTCTACTTTGTTGATCGTTTGCAAAAAGAAGGGGTTCATATTCCTGTTGCACCGGGTATTATGCCAATTACCAATGCCAGCAATTTAATTCGCTTTGCAGATGGTACAGGTGCTGAAGTGCCACGTTGGATTCGTAAACAATTGGCAACTTATGGCGATGATACGGCTTCAATTAAAGCTTTTGGTCATGAAGTGATCATTAAACTGTGTGAACGTCTCATTGCAGGTGGTGCACCGAGCTTGCATTTCTATACAATGAACACCACTGATCCAACACGTCAGCTTGTGCTTGATCTTGGTTTAGCATAAGCCAGTAAACGCCTATTTGAGAGTAAGATTTTAATGCCACGTTTTTATATAGAAACTGATTTAGCAGTCGATAGCACTGTTGAACTGACTGAAACAGTTTTTCATCACTGGGTTAAAGTATTACGTGCTCAAGTGGGCGAAAAAGCGACCTTATTTAATGGTCAAGGTGGCGAATTTGAAGCAGAACTGATCGAAGTTGCTAAAAAATCAGCCGCCGTTCAGATTAATCATTTTAATCCTGCCAATCGCACGCCTAAATTTACAGCCTTACTCGGACAAGTGATGAGTAAAGGTGATCGCATGGATTATGCGATTCAAAAAGCAGTTGAACTCGGTGTTTCTGAGATACAACTGCTGACGTCTGAACGCTGCGAAATGCGTCTTAAATATGACCGCGATCAGAAGAAACTCGATCATTGGCAAGGTATTGCCATTGCTGCCTGCGAACAATGTGGTTTAAACATCGTGCCTAATATCCTCCCCCCTGTTTCATTGGAAAAATGGTTAGCAACGGAACTGCCTACGACGAAATTAGTGCTCGCACCGAATAAAGATGAAGTGGATGTTCTTACAGATGCCAGTTCTGAATTGGCACTGCTCATTGGCCCTGAAGGTGGTTTAAGCGAAGATGAGATTGCATCGGCAAATGCGCAAGGTTTCCAAAACTGGTGTATTGGTGAACGTGTGCTTCGAACGGAAACAGCACCCGTGGTTGCCCTATCGATTTTAAATTATAAATTTTAACGTTTAAAATCACATAAAATTTTCTTGCAGTTTTGGTTGATTTTTATACTTAAGCAATTTAGTCTTAAGTGAATAAAAATTAATGAATATTTTTTAGATGATGTGCTTGTATAGGGACATAAAAAACAACAATGCAGCATAAGACTATATCCGTCTAGGAAGCAGATAAGGCACTAAATACATGGTTCATCACCAAAAAGACTATATACAGCAGCACCTCAACAGTGCGCAAATTACCAATACGCTTCGCCATAGTCGATACTTTTTAATCAGTATTTTGATTATTTGCTTATATATCTTTTGCGTTTATTTATTGCATTACCAGCCAACTGAACTTTACTTTAATGTTTGGTTTGTAGGTACTGAAATTATGGTGAGCCTCTGTTGGCTCATCAACACCTTATATTTTAAGCCCGGACAATATCATTTACGCACCGCCCATCGTTGGCTCAACACACAATGCCTGCTGATTGGGGCATGTATCGCCATTGGCATTTATACCATTTATATCTATTTACCAAGTGTGAATGCACAGTTTACAGCCATTCAAGCACTGACGCTTTCTGCGCTGCTACTGATTGTAACCCAAGCCTTTGGTCTGACTTTTTTAACCCAAAAACCCAGTTACTTCTGCTTAGTCTTTTTGCCTTGTTTAATTCCGTTCTTCTTCTCACAAATATTTGAAAACAACGATAATCTCTTTCTTGGTTTATCGCTCAATTTTGCGGTACTCGTGATTTTATTTTGTGCCTCAAGTAGTTATCGCATTCATAAACGTACTTCTCGCCTATATGCAGAAAATAGTTTATTGGTTTCTGATGCCAAACAGCAAGTGGCATGGACAGATGAGCTCTGCCAACAATTGCAACAAGAAGTCAATAAATCGAAAGATATTGAAATGCAATTGCAGCTGAACAATCAATTGTTGGAACAGAAAGTACGTGAACGTACCTATGATATTCATCAAATGAATCATGACTTACAGAATCAGAATCAAAACTTAGAATTGGCACATGAAATTGCGGGAATTCGGCCTTGGGATTGGAATATTAAAGATCGTGTGATTACCCTTACCAATCATATGCACGAAAAAGTCTCTCGCGATTCTAAAG
Source organism: Acinetobacter wanghuae (assembly GCF_009557235.1). Classification (NCBI taxonomy): domain Bacteria; kingdom Pseudomonadati; phylum Pseudomonadota; class Gammaproteobacteria; order Moraxellales; family Moraxellaceae; genus Acinetobacter; species Acinetobacter wanghuae. Next base: position 1,954,283 of record NZ_CP045650.1, read on the forward strand.
ATCATCATGCACAGCTGCATGACATTATTCATCCTGATGACGTCGATTACTTTAAAAGTAATATGAAACAACATTTACGTGGTCAGGCGGAACGTTACGAAGCAACCTATCGCATTCAACAAACTAAAGGCGTTTGGAGTTGGGTGCATGACATTGGACGCGTCATCAGTCGCGATCCAAAGACCAATAAACCCTTACGTATGGTCGGCATTCGTCGTGATATTCAAAATGAACGCACATCTCAGGAACGTTTAAAACTTGCAGCCAGTGTGCTTGAACAAGCTGCTGAAGGTATTTTCATCTTAAACGAAGACTTACTGTATATCGATACCAATCCTTTCTTTGAACAGTTGTCTGGTTTTGAGCGCGAGCAAATCATTGGCAAGCATTTATTTGACATCACTGCCAATTATAAATCTCAACAACGCAGTACGCATTCCAACATCATCAAACAGGTCATGAAAATTGGCTCATTCGATGGTGAAATTAATGAGAAGTTCTTGTCAGGCAAAGAAATGGCATTATGGCTACACATTAATGCCATTACCGATGATGAAGGACGCGTTACCCATTATATTGGGATTGTTTCGGATTTAACTGAACGCAAGCATCAAGAACAACGTCTGTCTTATTTAGAAAATTACGACACACTGACGGATTTGCCGAATCGTTTTTACTACAACTATCAGTTACATCAGTATTTAGTGACGCAAAAAGATTCGATTAAGCAGATGGCTGTGATTCGGATCAATATTGATCGCTTCCGCCCACTGAATGAATATTTAAGTCATAACGGTGGTGACGAGTTATTGCGTCAAGTGGCACAAAGACTACGTATTACCAATGCTGAAGCACTGTTTGTCGCTCATCTTAATGGCGATGATTTTGCGATTTTGTATGAAATCTCTCATATTCGCCCATCGGTGCAAGAACATTGTGATCGCATCAGTAAAGCCTTTTCTCAACCGTTTAATGTGTTGGGACAAGATTATGTCATCACCTTATCGATGGGGATCGCGTTCTATCCTGATCACGGTCGTCAGTTGGATTATTTAAATAACTGTGCCGAACAAGCGTTGGCTGAAGCAAAAGCCTTAGGCGGCAACACCATTCGCTTCTATTCTAGTGAAAATACTGCCCTACTTGAGCAAGGGATTTTCATTGAACGTGATTTGCGTAAAGCCATTAAAAATAATGAATTAGTGGTGTATTACCAACCAAAGATTCATATTACGAATCAACATATTTATGGGTTTGAAGCCTTAGTGCGCTGGCAACATCCTGAAAAAGGCATTATTCCACCGGGCATGTTTATTCCCCTTGCCGAGCAAACCAGTCTCATTTCTGAAATTGGTCGTTTGGTCATTCGTGAAACAGCCAAACAGATTCGGCAATGGAACGATGAAGGCTTCCGTGATATTTGTGTCTCGGTCAACATTGTGGCGCAGCAGTTACGTCGCGGACAACTATTAGATGACTTAGATCAAGCCATTGAATCGACAGGAATTTCAGGTAAAAGCCTTGAGCTTGAAATTACTGAATCATCATTGGTTGAGAATTCAGATTCCGTGATGAATTTGCTCAATGAGATTAAAGAGCGGCATATTAATATTTCACTCGATGACTTTGGCACAGGCTATTCATCACTTTCTTATCTTGCTGACTTCCCGATTGATATTTTAAAAATTGACCGTAGCTTCGTTTCTAAGATTGGTGATAAAAAACAGGAAGCCATTGTAAGTGCGATGGTTGCCATGGGTAAAGCCATGGGCATGACCGTCGTCGCTGAAGGCATTGAGACCGTGGAGCAACTTGAATATTTACGTGAATTAAAATGTGATATTGCACAAGGCTTCCTATTTTCAAAACCCTTGCCTATTAAAGAAGCCAGTGAATATCTCGCACAAACGAAACTTAATTTAAGTTATAGCTATCAAGTCTAACTTAATCGGTGAAATTACTAAGGTTGTTTGAAAAACAGCCTTTTTTAACTGTGATAAACAACAAACAAATGGTATATTCAAGGACATAAATTAAACTTTATTACCCCGCCGGGGGGTAATCATTGCAACGATCGAGAGACAGATGGACGAACAATCTTTAAAGCAACAGGCACTGTATTATCACGAATTTCCAACTCCCGGAAAAATTAGCGTTACACCAAGTAAACAACTGGTCAACCAACGTGACTTAGCCCTTGCTTATTCTCCTGGCGTTGCTGCACCGTGTCTTGAAATCGAGCGCGATCCGTCTACAGCTGCTTTATATACTGCACGCGGCAACTTGGTTGCTGTTATTACCAACGGTACAGCTGTATTGGGTTTAGGCAATATCGGGCCACTTGCATCAAAACCTGTCATGGAAGGTAAAGGTGTACTATTTAAAAAATTTGCAGGCGTTGACGTTTTTGACATCGAAATTGATGAAAATGATCCAGACAAAATTGTCGATATCGTTGCTTCATTAGAACCTACTTTCGGTGGGATTAACCTTGAAGATATCAAGGCACCAGAATGCTTCTATATTGAGCAAAAACTTCGTGAACGCATGAATATTCCTGTATTCCACGATGATCAACACGGTACTTCCATTATTGTTGGTTCAGCATTGCTCAATGCTTTGCAACTTAACGGCAAAAAAATTGATGAAATCAAAATTGTCGCTTCAGGTGCAGGTGCTGCTGCACTGTCTTGTTTGAATCTGCTTTGTGCCTTAGGTGCGAAAAAAGAAAACATTACGGTTGCCGATTCACGTGGCTTGCTCACAACAAAACGTGAAGGCTTAGATGAATCTAAGAAAGCCTATGTACAAGACATCGAAGGTACGCAGTTAAGCGATGTTATGTCTGGTGCGGATATGTTCTTAGGTCTGTCTGCTGCAGGTATCTTGACCCAAGATATGGTGAAGCAAATGGCAAAAGATCCAATTATCTTTGCCCTAGCCAACCCAGATCCAGAAATTCTACCTGAACACGCACATGAAGCGCGTTCTGATATCATTATGGCAACAGGTCGCTCGGATTATCCAAACCAAGTGAACAACGCGCTCTGTTTCCCGTACATCTTCCGTGGCGCGCTTGATGTTGGCGCAACAACGATTAACGAAGAAATGAAAATCGCGTGTGTACATGCGATTGCACGTATGGCACATGTTGAAGCAGATGCATCTACTTATGGCGAAAAATCAGCTTCATTTGGTCGTGAATACCTGATTCCAGGTCCACTCGATCAACGTTTGATTCTTGAAATCGCACCTGCTGTTGCACAAGCAGCGATGGATTCTGGTGTTGCAACACGCCCAATCAAAGATTTCTCACACTATCGTCAACGTTTGTCTGAGTTTGTCTATAACTCTGCATTCATGATGAAACCAATCTTTGAGCAAGCGAAATCAAATCCTAAGCGCATTGCTTATGCGGAAGGTGAAGATTTACGCGTACTTCGTGGCGTGCAAATCGCGGTGGATGAAGGCTTAGCACAACCCATCCTTGTTGGTCGTCCTGCGATCATTGAAGCGAATATCAAGAAATTAGGTTTACGTCTTGAAGATGGTGTCAATGTCACTATTGTCGATCAAGAAAAAAATCCAAATTACGAATTATTCGCAGATGATTACTACAGCATCATGCAACGTAAAGGGGTTACACCTGAGTATGCACAACGTGAAACACGTCGTCGTTCAACGTTAATTGCTGCCATGTTAGTGAAACATGGTTTGGCTGACGGTATGCTATGTGGTACTTATTCAAGCTACGATATTCATTTAGATTTCGTACGTAATATTATTGGCTTGAAAGAAGGTCGTAATAACTTCTTCACACTTAATGCATTAATGCTTGAAGATCGTAACTTATTCATTGCAGATACGTATATCAACCGCAACCCAACCGCTGAACAGCTTGCTGAAATGACCATTTTGGCTGCTGAAGAAGTGCGTCGTTTTGGTATGACACCACGTATTGCTCTTCTTTCTCATTCAAGCTTCGGTTCTGATCAAGATGATGCTAGCGCGAAGAAAATGCGCCAAGTGTATGACATCTTGTCTGAAATTGCGCCTGAACTTGAAGTTGAAGGTGAAATGCACGGTGATGCAGCATTGGATGAAAATATTCGCCAATTTGCATTCCCGAACTCACGCTTTAAAGGTGCGGCAAACTTATTAATTATGCCAAATCTGGATGCAGCGAATATTTCATTCAACTTGTTAAAAGCAACGTCGGGTAATAATGTAACGATTGGTCCAATCTTACTTGGTGCTGCAAAACCTGTACATATTCTCACCCCGACAGCAACAACACGTCGTGTCGTAAATATGACAGCGTTAACAGTCGCTGAAATTCAGCAAGCTGAGCAAGACGCACTTTAAGAAAACGACGCGAAAGCCACGTTTCTTGACTTGAGAAAACCTCTATTCTGTAGCATGATGCTTCTAAGAATAGAGGTTTTTTCATGCAAGTTTATTTAGTAGGCGGTGCAGTTCGGGATCACTTGCTCGGACACCCCTATCACGAAAAAGATTATGTCGTTGTCGGTGCAACACCCGACCAATTACTTTCCGCGGGTTATCAACCTGTTGGGAAAGATTTTCCTGTGTTTTTACATCCCGAAACAAAAGAAGAATATGCACTTGCACGCACGGAACGTAAATCTGGCACGGGCTATCATGGCTTTGCCTTTTATACAGACGTCAGTGTCACCCTAGAAGAAGATCTTATTCGTCGTGATTTAACCATTAATGCCATGGCGATGGATGATGATGGAAATATCTACGATCCCTACGGCGGTCAAGCCGATTTAAAGCAACGTTTATTACGTCACGTTTCCGAGGCCTTTGTCGAAGATCCATTACGTGTACTGCGTATTGCGCGTTTTGCTGCACGTTATCATCGTTTAGATTTTAAAGTTGCGCCTGAAACCCTAAGCTTAATGCAAACATTGTCTGAATCTGGTGAATTGAATGCGCTGACACCTGAACGTGTCTGGAAAGAAACCTCCCGCGCACTGATGGAACGTGATGCAGATGTCTACTTTGAAGTATTACGTTCTTGCGGTGCTTTAAAGGTTTTATTCCCTGAAATCGATGCGCTATTTGGAATTCCACAGCGCCCTGAATATCATCCAGAAATTGACTGTGGTATTCACACCCTAATGTCCTTACAGCAGGCATGTCGTCAAAATTACAGCTTAGATGTGCGTTTTGCCGTATTAGTACACGACTTAGGTAAAGCCCTAACACCACAGGATGAATGGCCACGTCATATCATGCATGAAGAACGTGGCGTCAAACCCGTCACTGAAGTATGTGATCGTTTGAAAGTGCCAACAAATACCAAGCAACTCGCTATTGCGGTATGTAAAGAACATTTAAAATGTCATCAAGCATTGAATTTAAAGCCCGGCACACTATGGCGTCTCTTACAACGTTTAGATGTATTACGTCGTCCTGAACGAGTAGAAGCCTTTATTCAAGCCTGTGAATGTGACTCTCGTGGTCGTTTAGGTTTAGAAAATCGGGATTATGCTCAAGCACAATATGTTCGTGAAGCCATGGAATTGGTGCGTAATATTAAAGCACAAGACCTACCACCCGAGGTCAAAGGTGCGGACATTGGTGAAATGCTGATTGAACGTCGGATTCATGCTTTGGCAGAACTCAAAGAACAGCATAGTGCAGTTATCTAAAACAGCGCCTCAGGGCGCTTTTTTATGACAAATGAATATCGCTAAAATTCTGTTATCGATATGATTTTATTTGCATAAAGACATGTGAAAGTTGCTTTATGCTTGTATCATTTCCTCTAAATATTCCCTGTTATGCGCTTTCACATCCGCCCTTTGCTTCTTGATCAAGATTTGCATGATATTCATCAATTGACCACGCAATTGGGCTATCCGACTACTTTAGATAATATTCAAAAACGATGGCAATTGCTCCATCAACGTGCAGGCTATGAAACTTTAGTCATTACAGATGGAACGCGTGTACTTGGTTATGCTGGTTTGATTGAGCAATACACATGGGAATTTGATGATGGCTATTTCAGGATTCAAGCCTTTGTTATAGATGAAGCTTATCGTGGGCAAGGCTTGGGCAAACAACTCATTCAAGCGATTCAAGAGTTAGCGAAACAGCGTGGCTTAAAAAGATTATTAGTCAACAGTGGAAATAGACCTGAGCGTTACCCTGCACACGCTTTTTATAAAAATTTAGGATTTGAAGAATACAGTCTGGGCTTCACCAAGTATCTGAATGATCAGCCTGAATAGCACCAAGCTGATCATTTCTGTTTTTTCCAATTAAGAAATATCTGCGGGGAACGTAATCACTTTCTCAAGCTTCATTTGATTGGTCGCAATCATTAATAAACGATCAATCCCAAGTGCAATGCCTGAACATTCGCTCATATGTGGTAATGCCGCTAGCAGATATTCATCAATTGGCATCACATGTAAGCCTTGTTTTTCACGTTCTACGTTATCGGCTTCAAAACGTGAACGGAGTACATCCGCATCAATCAACTCATCATAGGCATTGGCAAGTTCTAAGCCTTCAATATACAGCTCGAATCGCGCAGCAACCAGTTCCCCATCTTCATCCAGCTTGGTTTTAGCAAGAGAAGCCATTTCTGGTGGAAAGTCCGTTAAAAAGACCGCTGTATCAAACCCTAGGCTCGGTTCGACCATATGTGAGAACAATAAGTCGATATACGCTAAGCGATCATCCCCTAAATCAAGATTTAAACCCACACGGCGACAACAATCTTTTAGTTCTTTTAATGTCGCTTGCAGCGGATTCAATTCTAAACGATCCATAAACGCATGTTTATAACTCAAAATCGTTGGACGAACCTCGCCAAAACGGGCTTTTAAGGTGACATTCAATAAATCACTCACCTCAAACATCAGGTCTTTTAAGCTAAAGTCTGGGCGATACCATTCCAACATGGTGAATTCACTGTTGTGTTTACGCCCATGCTCGTCGTCACGGAAGACTTTACAGATTTGGTATATTGGACCACTGCCACTCGCTAAAAGTCGCTTCATGGCGAATTCAGGCGAAGTTTGCAAGTAATGCGTACTCAGCTTCCCTAACACATGTCGCTGTGCTTGTACTGACGCTAAATGTACATCTGTCACCCCTGCTTGTGACAAAATTGGCGTTTCCACTTCTAACACATCACGTTCAGCAAAAAATTGACGTAGTTGTGCATACATGTTGGCACGGGCTTTGATGGCATTTAAATCACAGGTTGGTTGATATGAAATGCTCACGCTTTTGGACCTCCATGGGCTGCCCACTCACGGCGCAGTGGATAAGTTTTACGTAAATAATCAAAGGCTTTTTGCTCAACGATGCCATCTTTTACGCAAGCACGTAAATTCGCATCATCACACTGAATGTCATAAATTTCCGTTAAATGCTGTTTTAAAATCGTTTTAAGGTCAGCTTGATCAAAATACTGTGCACATATCGGCAGTTGCGTTTCGAATTTTTTATGCGCAATGAAGCCAAATTTTTGGCAAAAGGCATCATAAATCATTTGTGTACCGCGTGCTTTACCTTCCAAGCTATAACCGGCAATGTGCGGTGTCACCAAAGTGATGAGATCCAATACATTTTCTTGAATCACGGGTTCGTGCTCAAAGACATCGAGCACCACTTGCCTTTGTGTCTTTTGAATATCTTGAATCAGTGCTTGTTCTTCAACCACAGCACCGCGTGCAGAATTAATCAAGATCGCTTGAGGCTGCATTTGACTTAAACTATCAGCATTAAATAAATGATAGGTCGGATGTTCGCCATCTTTTGTAAGGGGCACATGAATGCTGATCGCATCTGCTTGTTTGAGCAGTTCTGTAAATTCGACCTGTTCAATGGGGTCACGCTGTACAAATGGATCGTAACCAATCACATTCCAACCCAAAAGTTTCGCCATAAAAGCCAAACGCGAACCGACATTACCTAAACCGACAATACCTAAAGTAAAAGTATCATTGGCATCAAGGAGTTGAGGACGTACATATAAAAGTGCAGTAATCACATATTCTGCAACCGCTTGTGCGTTACAGCCTGCGGCATTACTCCAAGTAACCCCCTGTTGCTCTAAAACAGGAATATCTAAATGATCTGTGCCAATGGTTGCACTACCGACAAATTTAATCTGACTATGCGCAATCAGGTTTTGATTGACTTGGGTCACTGAACGCACCAATAAAGCATCCGCATCATTTACATCAACCGCGGTTAAGGTACGCCCTGCACGCGCATTAATATCGCCAAACTCAGCAAAGAAATAATCGGTAAATGCCAGATTTTCATCTGCGATAATTTTCATAATGATATCCAAAAGACACTTAGACTTATGATAACGCGTTGTAGCGTTGGGCTCTATCTTTGTATGTGGTCATCATCATGTCATGCGTTATCAGACGAAATTAAAACATAGAGCTATAAAAAAACCCCAATCTTGCGATTGGGGTTTTAGAATTTGGCGGAAGCGGTGAGATTCGAACTCACGGAGGGGGTAAACCCTCGTCGGTTTTCAAGACCGGTGCATTAAACCGCTCTGCCACGCTTCCATGGGCGTCATCATATAAATATTTATGAATATTGGCAATGGTAAATCTTAAAAGTTGTAAAAAATTCAGTTTAATCAGCCAAAAAGTATTCAAAAATGCATACTTTGCTTGAGATCAAGCTTAAAAAACATATAAGACAATAAAAAATATCGGGGGCTAATTTCGTTATTTCATTTATTCACGTAAATTTTATAGATATAAAAAAACCCCAATCTTGCGATTGGGGTTTTAGAATTTGGCGGAAGCGGTGAGATTCGAACTCACGGAGGGGGTAAACCCTCGTCGGTTTTCAAGACCGGTGCATTAAACCGCTCTGCCACGCTTCCATGGGCGCCATCATATAAATATTTCAGCCAATTGGCAAATTATTTTATACATTTAGCACATCAATCGAACAAAATAGAATCAATGATTTGAATCTACAGGGTTTTCTGAGGGATCATAGCGAATGGCATTGATGTACCAGATTTTCTTACCTGACGGTGTCATGACTTCAGCTTCATCATCTACTTGTTTGCCGAGCAAGGCACGAGACATCGGTGAATCGATTGAAATATGCTGTGGGTGATGATCATAAATTTCATCGACACCGACAATACGAATGGTTTTGCTCTCACCTTCATCATTTTCAATATCCACCCAAGCACCAAAATAAACTTTGCCCGCTTGTTCAGGCGAAAAATCAATAATCCGTAACTCTTCGAGGCGCTTGCCTAAGTAACGTACCCGACGGTCAATTTTACGCAAAATTTGTTTGTTATATTGGTAATCGGCGTTTTCCGACCGATCGCCGAGACTCGCAGCCCAATTTACTTTGCGGGTAATTTCAGGGCGTTCTTCGTGCCACAGATTCTTAAGTTCTGCCACCAATTTATCGTGACCACCACGGGTAATGAGATTAGATTTCATCGTTTTTTTGTACCATTTTTTTGCCCATTTTGCATGCGTCTTGTCGTATTTTAATGGCTAAAAATACGATTGCAAAACAACATTATTTTTTTTATCAATAAATTTAACCACTTAGATTACATTTTTTAAATAATTGATGTACAAAATTTGACAATCTTTTTTTTGATCATTAATATGCGCTCATGTTTTATTTCTGATTATTTTTTAATCTATGTAGTTTTTCTACATTTTTTCCTATTCATCCCAAGTCATTTTGAATGACGTCATGACTGCCCAACCCTTATTGAATTTATCAAACTGATTAAAAGTTTCAGGGATTTTCACCTGTGCTTTTTAGGGCATAAATTACTTGTAGCGGAGACAACATGCACAGTAGTTCAACTTCTGGGTCGAGGCTTTGCCTTCACTCTTTTTCTTCTCTCTCGATTAAAGCGCTTGCCTTAAGCACCGCAATTATTCCGTTTCATAGTATTAATGCCAGTAAAACCACCCATCAGTTTGATCATGTGGTGAACAGTAATAAACTCGTCGTCGTTGCGGTGAAAAATCCCACCACGATTTTTCAAAATGGCAATCAAATGCATGGTTTTGGTTATGACCTTGTACGCACTTATGCACATAGTTTAAATGTTCAACTTGATTTTCAGGTGGTTAACGATAATGCCACGGCTTTAAAATGGGTCAAACAAGGCAAAGCCAATTTGGCGATGACCACCGCTGACTATAAGGTGATCGAGTCTAAACATTTAATGATGTTTTCAGCAACCTGCGGTGATGATGCATCGATGCAAGCCAATGGCTTAAATGCAAATTTGAATTGGGTATTTAAATCTGCTGAAGATCCTTTAAGCCAAACAGCAAGTGATTTTATTTGTCGTAGTAAACAAAATGGCGCCACTAAACAATTGGCATCATTTTATAATCGCAATGTGGTGAAGCCTGAATCATGGGATACCATTCAACGCGATCTCAATAAACGTTTACCGATTTATCAAGCCAGCTTTAAGAAAACCGCAAAACAGTATGATTTAGACTGGCATTTATTGGCTGCAATTGGTTATCAAGAATCATATTTGAAACCTAATTCTGTTTCACCGACTGGTGTACGTGGCATTATGATGTTGACCAATAGCACTGCCAAAGCGATGGGTGTCAGCAATCGCGTGGATGCCACACAAAGCATTCAAGGCGGTGCCAAGTACTATGATCAAATGCTCAGTCGTTATGCCCACATTCCACTCCCCGATCGGAATTGGTATGCATTGATTGCCTATAACATGGGTCCTGGTGCAGTCGATCAGATTCAAAAGCGTGTTCGTGCCCAAGGCAAAAATGCGAATCAGTGGGTCAACGTCTATGCTTATTTAGCGCGGAATAAAGCGTCAAATGCACGTTTCGGTCAAGCCTTGCAATATGTAACCCGTATCCGTTCGTATTTGGAACATATTAAATCTACACCGCAATGGGTCAGTGTTTAATCACAGATTTCCATAAGGCATAAAAAAAAGCTTAGCGATAATCGCTAAGCTTTTTTTATTTTTAAGATAAATTAAGCAGTTTGCTCAAGTACTTTCTTAAACAAATCTTTTTGTTCTTGGCTTGGTTTAGCCGTTTGCAATGCCATCAATTGAGACATGTCGCCTTGAACTTTGATTTTGCCTGTCATAAATGCTTGCATTGCCGCAGCCATATCAAACTCAAGGAATACTTTACGTAATGTTTCAGCATCCATGTTCAATGTGGTTTTTGCATTTGAAGACAAACCTTTTTTGATTGCACCACCATCCAATGCTAACTCGGTATTCCCTGCAGCATCAGCAACCACTAAGTTAATTGCAAGATTTGCAAGCGCTGGTGGCAAGTTTAAATCACCTGCTTGTGCAGTAAGTGTTTCGACAGTTGAAAACCAATCATCAGTTAAAAAAGCAGGCATAATCTTTCCTCAATTATATGTTCATTTGTGTCGTCAATCCTGACCACATCATGGTGAAGCTATTTTGCTTAACGGTTGTTATAGCATGATCATTTAAAGAATGGCTAACGAATTTTGTACGCAGCGTTCAATTTTTGAAGGATCGGACACTTTCGAGCAGAACATAAAAAAACAGACATAAGATTAACCTATGTCTGTTCTGGGTTGATCCAGATTTGAAAGCCAATTAATCAGCTACAAAACCAAGATTGACCATATTGATACGTTTGCTTTCACTTTCACCTTCAACTGCTTCTTCCGTTGAGCATGAACCTTTAAAGTCAAACTCACGTTGTGAATCTAAGGCTTCAAAGTCGAACAACTCACGGTCAGCCAATTGCGATGGTGACACGTTTTGCAGTGCACCAAAAATGCTGTGTAAGCGTTTCGGAAACTCTTTATCCCAACCACGTAACATGTCATTAAGCATGGCACGTTGTAGGTTTTCTTGAGAACCACACAAATTACACGGAATAATTGGGAACTGACGCATCTCGGCATATTTGATGATGTCTTTTTCTTCCACATAAGCCAATGGACGAATCAAGATATTCTTTTTATCCGACGACAACAGTTTTGGTGGCATCGCTTTTAAGCTACCGCCATGGAACAAGTTCAAGAAGAACGTTGCCAAAATATCATCACGGTGATGACCTAAAGCCACTTTGGTTGCACCAATTTCTTGCGCGAAACCATACAATGAACCACGACGTAAGCGTGAGCACACTGCACAATACGTTTTACCTTCAGGCGTCAACTTCTTGGTAATGCTGTAGGTATCTTTTTCAAGAATATAATACGGAATGTTATTTTCTTCTAAATAACGTGGTAATACATCTTCAGGGAAGCCCGGCTGCTTTTGATCCAGATTAACCGCGACCACGTCAAATTTGACCGGTGAGATACGCTTAAACTGCAACATAATATCAAGCAAGGTATAACTGTCTTTACCACCAGAAATACAGACCATGACTTTGTCGCCTTCTTCGATCATTTTAAAATCACGAATAGCGTGCCCCACTTGGCGGCGAAGCTTTTTCAACAAACGATAATACGCAGAGCTTGTTGGTAATTCCGGTTTGAAATTAAATCCTTGTTCGGATTCAACTGGCGAGAACATAGACGAGAATAACCCATAGATAAAAATTCTAGGCAATTTTATCCGATTCAGGTTCTCACCGCACCAAAAGATTTTATTTTCATAAAAACCCAATTCAAGCATGAGAAAAACATGAAAAATGTTCAATCTTAGCCAGCACTAAAAGTTCAATTTTTAGCCAAGATGCTTATCTTTTGGACTTTTCCACAGTTTTCCACAAAAGCTGTGGATAACTTTGTGGATTGACGCGCACTTGACAAGCCTATTGCCCTCCACTTGAAGGCTTGAGTTTAAATTGATCATTTTTTGATCAATTTATTAGTTATTTAAAATCAAACACTTAAACCTGTCAAGGACTCTGAATTAAAAAAAAATAAATAAATTTTTTGGTCAGTTCCTCAGCAAAAAGGACTTGCATTTACAAACATGTTTATAAATCCAACGACGAAGCCTGTTCATTCAGTAAAATTTTGTTAAACTCGTAAACCAAGGCTTTTGATTCATTATTTTTAAACTATAAACAATGAAAATAAAATTACGTGTTATGGGGTCACATCTGTTGGGCAGTTTACTAATGCTAAATTGCTTCACCGTGGTGTATGCAGGTCAAACCATCTATCAACTTAAGGATAGTAATGGCACAACACTGCTGACCAATAAAAAAAGCCGTTATAACCACATGCAAGTGGAAAAGAAAACCTATTATCCTGACAGTAATATTCATAGTTACAGCAATTGGGGTTCAAGCGAATCTGCAGTGCTGCCGAGTTACAGTAAAAACAAAAATGCCTTTGACAATATTATTCGCCAAGCGTCACAAAAATACGGCGTTTCCGAAGGTTTAATTAAAGCCGTGATGCATACGGAATCTGGTTTTAACGTCAATGCACGCTCACCCGTCGGCGCACAAGGACTGATGCAGCTCATGCCAGCTACGGCGCGTCGCTTTAATGTTACGAATCCTTATGATCCCTACCAAAATATTATGGCAGGCACCAAATATTTAGCTTGGTTAATGAAACGTTTTAATGGCAATGTGCGCTTTGCACTCGCAGGCTATAATGCGGGTGAAGGCAATGTCGCCAAATATGGCGATGTACCACCATTTCGTGAAACACAAGATTATGTGCGCCGTGTGAATAGTCGTTACCAAAACTTATATGCACAAGGTCTAGGCTCAATCTCAAGTTCCAATCAAAATTCGGCACGCGTCATCGCCAGTTCAGACATGGATCAGCAGACAGCAGCTCATCACAATACCACTGCGGCTCAAGTACCTAAACATCAAAGACAGATTATTCTGACCGCAGATGGTCGCTATACCGATGCACCGATGGGCTCGTATGCCACAGCAAATGCCAGCGCATCTGCTAAACTCTATATCAGCGAATAATTTTTCTTTGCAACACTATGCACTTTAATCAGAATTCTTTAACAAATTCTGGCGGGTTATTCTGCGTATTTTTATAATTTCTCCTTGAATTTTTAGATATTTCACCGCATATTGATTTTAATGATTCCAATTTTCTAATCAGATTATTTTTATATTTTAAAGAGGATTTCTCAATGATGCGGATTGGTTTGTTCTTGCTAACCAACCTCGCGGTACTGGTGGTTGCAGGTATTATCCTGTCAATCTTTGGTGTCGGTAGTTACCATGGTGCGGGTGGCCTCAATATAGGCAACCTACTCGTGATCTGTTTTGTATTTGGTATGGTGGGATCAATGATTTCACTGTTCATGTCAAAATGGATGGCAAAAAAAACAACGGGTACGGAACTGATCGACCCAAATGCACCGCGTAATCAGGCAGAAGTATGGTTGCTGCAAGAAATTGCACAATTGTCACAACGCGCAGGCATTCAAATGCCAGAAGTCGGTATTTTCCCATCATACCAATCAAATGCCTTTGCAACCGGTTGGAATAAAAATGATGCACTTGTAGCAGTATCGAGTGGCTTGCTTGAACGCATGAATAAAGACGAACTGCGTGCTGTTCTTGCGCACGAGATTGGTCACGTTGCCAATGGCGATATGGTCACCCTTGCGCTTGTTCAAGGTGTTGTGAATGCTTTCGTGATGTTCTTCGCCCGTATTGTTGGTGATTTTATTGATCGCAACGTATTTGGTCGTGAAGAAGGCGAAGCACCGGGCATGAGTTATTTCATTATTACCATCGTGCTTGATATTGTCTTCGGGATCTTGGCATCTGCAATCGTGATGTGGTTCTCTCGCTACCGTGAATATCGTGCTGATGAAGCCGGTGCGCGTTTAGCAGGTAAACAAGCCATGATTTCTGCGCTGTTACGTTTACAAGAAGAATCGCAACTTCCTGATGCGATGCCAAAAGAGATGAAAGCGTTTGCAATCTCTGCAGGTCAAGAGCAAGGCTTTAGCTTAGCGGCTTTGTTCCAAACCCATCCAACCATTGAACAACGTGTTGCAGCATTACAGCAACTTGATTGTCCTTAATGTTTGTTGATTTGGTCTAAAAAAGCCTCCGATTGGAGGCTTTTTTCATTTAAATGGCAGTGTGTTGATCTGGATAGCGATGTTTGCAAATTTGGGTGAGATCACGATACGTCGCATAAACGGGCGTGATTTCATTATATTCTGCATCATACTCAAAAATACCATTACCCACTTCTTGGCTCTCAAAGTATTGATTATTTAACTGCGTATTGTTCTGAAAATCACGCTGACAATTCAAATAATAATGCGTGTATTCGACTGTCCCCTTTTTAATCACAGATCGTGCCAGTTCTATATTTTGTAAATATTGGGTCATATAAACCACTTGAAGATGACCGGGCTGAGATGCCACGCGCTCAACAATATAAGCACCGATTAAATCAGGCGTTTTTCGAACCACACGGTATTGATCTGTTGTACCGCTGTCATTTTGGACATGATAAGGTTTTCCAGTGATATATTCGATTTTATTCATTGTGATGACTTCTTCAGCATCACCAATGATTGTATTTTGTATAGGGTCTGCATGCGCATTCATTGTCAAAATAAGCGCTGTGCTCAGGCTTAAAACAAGCGTTTTAATCATTTTTTATTGGATCAGATGATAAAATTAAGTTGCTAAATTATCATCAGTTTAGGATTCTTCTCAATCCTTATAGACTAAAGATGTGCAATTTTTGCGTGACCTCTAAATGAATCATGACCGATCACATCGCAGTCAATAAATATTTCTTAAAGCTTACTGCCACCATTGCCATAAGGCATAGCTGCCCCAACCAATTGCCGACACGAATAAAACCAAGAACAGTACGCCCAACAGATCTGGAATATGAATCCATAGCCAAGCCACAATTGGATTACGCCAAAAAGCTGAATGTTGTTGCTTACGTTCTAAGTTCTCATGTAAAAATGGATGCACCACGTGATCCGTGCTACGAATCTGATATTCTTCGCGAATATGATCATGCACAACGTCAAGAGCTTTACGACTCGGACGAATAAATACATCAAAGACAGTTCCCACCACTGGAATAAAGCCCACGACTGCATCGACCGCAGCCAGCTTCATGATTGGAGTCAACTTATGTTGGGGCACGCCAATTTGCTTGGCTTTATAAATTGCAAAACAGGTCAGTACAAAACCTGCGACATCTCCTGCAACAGGAATGGTACTCAACGCTGCATCTGCGCCTACCCCTTGCTTGGTAAAGGGAATACGAACCACGGAATCCATCATATTGGCAAATTTTGCCAAATCGCGTTCTAAACGAATCACTTCGTCTTGGGTTAATTTATGTTTATTGTTGGAATCGAGCATGTCTCTAACCACATGGGGTATATCGAGTTATATTAACCGATTCATTTCTATAAAATCTGTCGTACTTTAATTAACTTACAACAAGAGCTGAGACGCAACAAACAAATACACCACCACACCTGTCGCATCACAAATAGAGGTCACCAACGGCGCTGATGCACTCGCAGGGTCAAGTTTCAGTCGATTCAAAATGAAAGGTAAGCTCATTCCAATCAAACAACCCAAGATCACAATGCCTGTCATACTAATGGCAAGGACCAATGCCACCATGTGATCGCCACGGATATAACCTAAAATAGACACGGCAAATGCCATGGTCAGTCCTAAACAGAGAGCAACCAAACTTTCACGCGCAATTAATTTAAACCAATCTTTCAGTTGTACATCGCCAGTGGCCAAAGCGCGTACCATTAAGGTCGCGGACTGTGAGCCCGCATTACCACCGCTCCCCACCAATAGCGGCAAGAAAAAGACCAAAACAATATTTTGCTCAATAATATCTTCGTAGTTGGCAATCCCAAAACTCGACAGTAAGCTGCCAAAAACTAAAATGACAAGCCAAAACACACGGTTTTTATACAGCGATAATATTGGTGCGGTTTTAATACTTTGTTTTTCAAAAGGCGCAATCGCCCCTGCACGTAAAATATCTTCGGTGCTTTCGGCTTCCACAATATCCATCGCATCGTCATAGGTCACAATTCCCAATAATCGCCCTGCATCATCAAGAATAGGTAAAGCAATAAAATCATAATGCGCTAAGGTTCGTGCCACAATTTCCTGATCATTATTGACTTCCGCACTCACCACATCATGCGTCATCACCTCTTGAATAATGGCATCAGGATGGGCTTGAATGATTTCACGTAAGGAAATGACTCCCAATAAATGATGGTGTTCATCGACAATATAAATCAGATATAAAGTGTCATGATTATCTTTCAGATTGCGTAATGCCGTGATTGCCTCATTCATATTCAAGTCAGGTGACAAGGTCACATAATTTGAACTCATGATGCTGCCCGCTGTACCTTCCACATAAGACGCCAATTGCGCCAATACATCCGTAGACACTGTGGAAAGTTGCGGCAAAACTTGCTGTTGTAGTGCGCTTGGAAGTGCTTTGAACAAATCGATAAAATCATCCGAATGCATCGCATCTAGGACATGGACGAGTTCTGATGTAGGCAATTGAATGACCAATGCCAATTGCTGTGGCAACGGCATAAATTCCAAGACTAAGGATCTTTGCTGAAGCTGTGAAAATACCTCAAATTGTTGCTTTTCTGGCATATCTGCCAAAACTTTGGCTTGGTCGGCAATATTTAACTGTTCGATGACCTCAAGTAAAGCTTCGATGTGTTGATCTTTCAACAATGCCTGAATCTGATGAATACGTGCTTGCAATTGAGGCATATACCCTCTCTGTTATGATGTCAATAAAGCGTATATGTCGATACGCTTTATCGTGTAAAGATCATCTATATGGCTCGATACTTTTTATTTCTCATGTAGACGATTTATGCCCAGACTTTTGAAATACCCCACGAATGATTACATACATAAATGGTATGAAAATCAGTACAAGTACTGTACCGAAGATGACCCCACCCAATACACTCACCCCAATCTCTTGACGGCTAACTGCACCAGCACCAAAGGCAAAGACCAATGGTAAAACACCGGCACCGAATGCCAAAGAGGTCATTAAAATAGGACGTAAGCGTAAGGCTGCACCTTCGAGCGCAGCTTCCACAATCGTTTTACCTTTTTCTTGGGCTAAAGCTGCGAACTCCACAATTAAAATGGCATTTTTACATGACAAACCAATGGTGGTCAGTAAGGCAATTTGGAAGTAGATATCATTCGGGAACGAAGCAAAATAACTAAATAAAATATTGCCCCCAATCCCCAATGGAATTGCAGACATCACCGCAGTTGGAATAGTCCAACTTTCATACAATGCAGCCAAACATAAGAAAATAAAACCAATCGAGACGAGATACAGCAAGAATGCCTGATTATTGGATTGTTTTTCTTCAAAGGATAAGCCACTCCACACCACATCAATGCCATCAAACTGTGAGACTAAGTCTTCAACATCACGCATGGCTTCGCCTGAACTGGTATTTTTGGCAATATCCGCTTCCATTTGCAGTGCGGTATAACCCATGAAGCGATTGACGACTTCGGGTCCACCACTCCAATTCACCTCGGCAAAATTACTAAATGGAATCATCTGATTTTGATCATTCCGCACATGCCAGGCGGCCAAGTCTTCAGGTTTTGAACGATATTCAGCATCGCCTTGCATCATGACGCGCTTAATACGACCACGGTCAATAAAATCATTGATATAACTTCCGCCCCATGCTGCTGACAAGGTATTGTTAATAGCTGAAGGATTGAGACCATTCGCCATCGCGCGTTTACGATCAATATCGACTTTAAGTTCCGCTTTATCAGGATTTGTACGTTTGCCTAAGTTTTCAAAGCTTGAATACGCGGCAGCTTTCTGTTCTAAAGGCTTAAATTGATCCGCTAAAGCTTGGCGTCCTTTCCCATCGACATCACGAATCCAAAAATCTAAGCCATCGGTTTGTCCCAATCCATTCACCGAAGGCGGCATATTGACGTTCACTTGTGCTTGATTAAAACCTTTAAAATGGGTCATGGCACGTTCACGAATCGCTTGCGCGGTATTGGCTTGACCGTCACGCTCATCCCAATGTTTTAATGCCACAAAACCAGTGGCTAGATTTTGCCCTGTGCCTGAGAAATTGCGTCCATAACGCATCATCACTAAATTGACGTTGTCCTTTTCATGTTCAAGGAAATATTCACGAATTTTCTCCCCGACCTCAATGGTATTTCTGAGCGGCGCACCTTCTTGTAATTTGACTTGTAAACTCAAAATCCCCTGATCTTCACTCGGTAAGAAACTGGTCGGCAACGCACGATAAAATAAAGCAAATACGCAAATTAAAGCGCCTAAAAGCAACAAACACACCGTTTTATGCTGAAATAGTTTTTTCGATACATTCAGATAATGCTGTTTGAGTTGCTCAAGTTTTCGATTAAAGCCCGTCGCCCAACGTGCAGGTTTTGGATTAGGTTTTAAAATTAAGGCACATAATGCGGGGGTTAGGATCAGCGCAACCAACAAAGACAATCCCATTGCTGCCACTAACGTAATAGAGAATTGACGATAAATCACTCCCGTTGAACCACCAAAAAATGCCATCGGAATAAAAACAGCCGTTAGAACCAAGGTAATCCCGATCAATGCCCCACTGATTTCCTGCATGGATTCGAGGGCAGCGTCTTTGGCAGAGAGCTGCTTTTCATGCATCAAACGTTCAACATTTTCGACCACCACAATCGCATCATCGACCAATAAGCCAATTGCGAGCACCAAGGCAAATAAGGTCAGCGTGTTAATACTCATACCGAGGGCATATAAAATTGCCATTGTGCCCAAAATCACTACAGGCACAGTCACTGTTGGAATTAATGTGGCACGCCAGTTTTGTAAAAACAGAAACATCACCGCAATGACCAACAGCACCGCTTCAAATAAGGTCTTCACCACTTCTTTAATAGATTCTTGCACAAACGGTGTGTTATCACGTGGATAGGCAATTTTATAGCCTTCTGGCAACTGTTTCGAAATACGATCCACTTCTGCTTTAATCAGCTCAGACGTGGCAATCGCATTGGCACCTGATGCGAGTGTGATCCCTAAGCCCGCGGATGGATAACCATTATTTGTGGTATACGATTGATAATTTTCTGCACCTAGCTCAATTCTTGCCACATCTTTTAAATAAATAAATTCGCCATCGCGACCTGATTTGACAATGATATTTTCAAATTCTTCGACAGACTTAAAGCGTGTTCCTGAAGTGACTTTGGCATTGAGATATTGATCATCCAAGACAGGTAAATCACCGATTGCCCCTGCGGTGACTTGCGTATTTTGTGTTTCAATTGCAGCTCGAATATCGCTTGGCATTAACTGATGTTGTTTAAGTTTGTTTGGATTCAGCCAAATCCGCATGGCATATTGTGAGCCAAATACATCGACTTCGCCGACACCTTCGATGCGTGCAATGTCCTGTTCCAAATGCGTCATTAAATAGTCAGACAGCTCAAGATCTTTACTACGACCAGATTCATCGTAAAGACTCATAACCATATGCGTATCGCCTAAGGATTTTAAGACATTGACACCTTGGCGTTGTACATCTTCAGGTAAGCGATTGAGCACGCCATTAATGGCATTTTGGACTTGAACTTGTGCGGTGTCTGGATCTGTACCATTTTTAAAACTGATATTAATTCGACTGCGACCCGATGAGTCACTGCTTGAACTGAAATACAACAGGTGATCAATGCCCTTGATTTTTTGCTCTAAAATTTGCGTAACGCTTTCTTCGACTACTTCAGCTGAAGCACCTGTATAGGTCGTAGATACACTAATCCGTGGTGGCGCAATATCTGGATAACGCTCGACCGAGAGATTCATTACTGCAAATAATCCAATCGCCATTACGACAATTGCTAAAACACCAGCAAAAATAGGGCGATGGATAAAAAACCGAGACAACATAGGTTCAAGTCACTTTATAAGTTACACAAAGAAGGCAAACAGCCAACATTATATTTTTCCTATTTTTTAATATTCAGTGACATAGCCTTATATTGCAAGCCTTACTCACAAAAAAATGTGTTAAGCCTTAAACATGAAGAAAATGTGGAGATTACAACTTTTGAATCATAGAAATAGAATGGATGCAGCGAAAGAATTAAGTCTTTTATTCGTGTTATATTGCGGCAAATTTCATCTCTATCTTATGCTGACATGAACGCATCACATCCATTTAAAGGTAAAACGGGTCTAAAACGCATTATAAATGCCACCTCTTATTCGATTGCTGGTTTCAAGGCTGCATTTAAAAATGAAGCTGCATTTCGCCAAATCATCCTGATTAATGTTGTACTCATTCCCATCAGTCTATGTCTTGAGGTCAGCCGTGTTGAGCATGCTTTACTGATTATGGTGTGTTTATTGGCGATTATTGTTGAGCTCATCAATTCAGCGATTGAAGCCGTAGTCGACCGGATTTCACTTGAGCGACATGAATTGTCTAAAAATGCTAAAGATATGGGAAGTGCCGCGCAGTTTGTTGCTTTAGCGATGATCTTCGTTACATGGCTCATTATTTTATTACCCGCTTAAAATTTATCCTGCTTTACCTTATTTTTAATAAGTATTAGATAAGGAGGCTATTTGAATAAAAGTGCGCTTCCTTTCAAAGCAAGAATGCTTATCTCATGTAAACAAGAATGTCTGATTTGATTTCCCTGCAACTATTCAAAAGAGTTGATCAATAAAATTTTGATCTAAAAAATAAAAAACCCTGCTTTCGCAGGGTTTTTTTGAATCAGTCGGGAGGATTAACCACCGAATTGGTTCATTGTATTTTTCGCATCGTCACCCGCTTTAAGCGCGTTGTCACCAGCGAAGATTTCTTTGTGGTCATCACCGATGTCAGAACCCGCCATTGCTTGGTGTTTCACACAAGCGATCGTACCGCGAATTTCTTTACGTTGTACGCCAGCAACATAAGCCAACATACCTTCAGAACCGAAGTAACCTTGTGCAAGCTCATGTGTAGAAAGCGCAGCAGTGTGGTAAGTCGGAAGTGTGATTAAGTGATGGAACACACCTGCTTCACGTGCAGCATCCGCTTGGAATGTACGAACTTTCTCATCAGCTTCAGCAGCCAATTCAGTTTCGTCATACTCAGCGCTCATCAATTTAGCACGGTCGTAAGCTGAAACATCTTTACCTTCAGCAACCCAACGATCGTACGCTTGTTGACGGAAGTTCAACGTCCAGTTGAATGACGGTGAGTTGTTGTAAACAAGTTTCGCATTTGGAATCGTTTCTTTCACACGGTTGACCATGTGAGCGATTTCAGCTACGTTTGGCGTCGCAGTTTCGATCCAAAGTAAGTCAGCACCGTTTTGAAGTGAAGTTACACAGTCAAGTACAACGCGGTCGATTTGAGTGCCTTCACGGAATTGGTACAAGCCAGAAGCAAGACGTTTTGGACGGTGAAGTTTACCATCACGTTTGATCAGGATTTCGTCTTCTTGCGCTTCTGAAATATCAATTTCAGTTGTGTCTAAGTAGCTGATGTATTGAGAAGCGATGTCGCCTGGCTCTTTAACCACTGGGATTTTTTGAGTCAAGTCAGCGCCTTCAGAGTCAGTACGCGCAACAATAATACCTTCTTCAAGACCCATTTCTAAGAATGCATAGCGAAGTGCGTGGATTTTCGCGATGAAGTCTTCGTGTGGAACAGTTACTTTACCTGCTTGGTGACCACATTGTTTCGCATCAGAAACTTGGTTTTCGATTTGTAGTGCACAAGCACCCGCTTCGATCATTTTCTTCGCTAACAAGTAAGTTGCTTCTTCGTTACCGAAACCAGCATCGATATCCGCAATAATTGGCACAACGTGAGTTTGGAAGTTGTCGATTTGAGACGTGATTTCAGCAGCTTTAGCAGTATCGCCTGCTTCGTTTGCTTTTTTAAGCGCGCGGAACAAATCGTTTAATTCTTTTGCATCCGCTTGACGAAGGAATGTGTAGATTTCTTCGATCAATGCAGGTACAGATGTTTTTTCGTGCATAGATTGGTCAGGAAGTGGACCGAATTCTGAACGAAGTGCAGCAACCATCCAACCAGAAAGGTAGATATAGCGACGTTCAGTTGTAC
Source organism: Acinetobacter wanghuae (assembly GCF_009557235.1). Classification (NCBI taxonomy): domain Bacteria; kingdom Pseudomonadati; phylum Pseudomonadota; class Gammaproteobacteria; order Moraxellales; family Moraxellaceae; genus Acinetobacter; species Acinetobacter wanghuae. The sequence goes on from NZ_CP045650.1 coordinate 1,977,423, forward strand.
CGAAGTATTTTTTGTTCGCAATCATTTTTTGTTGTGCGATGAAACCGTGCCAGCAACCCAATGATTGAGTGTATTTGCTAGAGTCAGCATCATAAGCAGCCATATCACGACGCATGATTGCAGCTGTGTATTTCGCAATGTCTAAACCAGTTTTAAAACGGTTTTGGATTTGCATACGTGCAGCATCTTCAGGAGAGATGTCCGCCCAAGTGTTGCCGAATTTTGCTTTTAATTCACGGATTGCATCAATCGCTGTTTGATATGTAGTCATGATCTTTTCCTGTAATAATATTAGGATTTTCTTCAACGAATGCTTAAAATCTTACCCTCGGTTTATTGTTTAGATATTATGCATTTCGTTGTGATAGCTAGAGAGTAGAGGGAATAAAATAATTAATCCAATAGTCTGCAAGAATCTTCAGTATTTATTTAATAAATATGTAGATCAAAGTCTAATTATAACAATCCATTAAAATTATAAGCATTTGTTTTAATTTAATTTATATAAAAATAAGTCTGTGTTTTTTGTCTAAATATTCCTCAAAAAAACTTTTCAACTTTCATTAGACTTAAGTCTTTGAGACTTTGGTCAGTGCTCAATATTCACTAAAAACTGAGCAAAACAGAATAAAAATCACATTCATGCTTCGATTCACTTCGGTATATTTCACGTAATAGTGATCATTATTTTATGAGCTATTCTCATCTTCATCCTAGGTCTACCCTCTCTCTTAAAATAGTCATTCGTTATAAGCAAAATAATCGTGCAGAGTCAGGCATTATCACAGCAGTTAAGCAGTTTAATATTCAAATTTTAATTGCTTATTTTTAGCTAAAATCATGCTTCTAATGCTTCGCTTTTTTTCATCGCGTTCTTACATAAGCCGTCTCGGATATGGCATAATCACCATAATTTCATGATTTTATTCTCGGTATTTCTTTTATGAATCTGGAGCGGGTCGATCTCAATCTATTAATTTATCTTGATGTACTTCTTCGCGAAAAAAATGTAACTCGTGCTGCAGAACAATTGGGTGTCACCCAACCTGCAATGAGTAATATTTTACGTCGTTTACGCAATTTATTTAATGATCCCCTCTTGATCCGTTCATCTGAAGGGATGACACCGACAGAACGTGCATTAGAACTCCAACCTCGTATTCGTGACGCCTTATCTGATCTTTCCATGATTTTAGAGCCGCGCACGGAGTTCCGTCCTTATACCTCGAATCGTGTATTCCGGATTATGACCTCGGATTATGCCGAAGCGACGTTAGTACCTCGCTTAGTCAAAGCATTACGTTCTGAAGCACCGAATGTGGTGCTCGACTTTTTAACCCCAAGTGATGTGTCTTATCGCGACATGGAACAAGGTAAAGTCGATCTTGCGATTAATCGCTTCAATGAAATTCCACAAAGTTTCCACCAAGTGTTGGTATGGCGTGACAGTTTTTCTTGTCTGCTGAATCAAAAACATCCCGCTGCGGCAAATTTGAACTTAAAAAGCTATTTAGATGCACAGCATATCTGGGTCTCTAAAACTGGTATGGGCGTTGGCTTCGGGGTGAATCCTGAGAAACAAGCAGGACTCGGTTGGATTGATCAAGCTTTAGAGCGAATTGGTCAGAAACGTAAAATTTCAGTCTTTACCCGTCATTATCAAATGCCAGCACTGTTGGCATCGAATGTTGACTTGGTTGCAACACTGCCTTCACGTATTGCGCGTTTACAAGCCAACAGCCAAAATTTACTGATTAAAGATCCACCGTTTTATATTCCTGAATTTGAACTCAAAATGGCATGGTGTCCTTTACTGCATCATCACCCTGCGCATCGTTGGTTACGCCAATTGATTTTGTATGTCGCACGTCAGATGATCGAAGAAGAGAACCGTGAATTTTTAAACAATAATTCTCAGTTTTCACATTATTAATTGTAATTTTTGCTAAATTCTTATTTTCTAAGCTTATAATCAAGGGACTTAAGATGCATTTTTTGCAGCTCAGGTCCTTTTTTTATGTTAAAAATATTATTAGATGATCTTTTTCCACAGGTGGATTCGTGAGCCTCTTTCAAAATATCGTGATCATTTTAATACTCATCGCGGGGGCTGGTTTTTTATCGTTAACAGAAATCGCGCTTGCCGGTGCCCGCAAGGTCAAACTTAAAATTTTGGCTGAAACGGGAGATGTTCGCGCACAAAAAGTATTAGATCTTCAAGCAAATTCAGCAGACTTCTTTGCTGCTTCTCAAATTGGCTTAAATGCCGTTGCCATCTTGGGTGGTATTTTAGGTGAAGGTGCATTTCGACCGTATATCATCGAATTTGTTTCGCGCTTTTATACAGGTCCTTGGGCAGAAAATATCAGTTTTGCCATTTCATTTACCCTAGTGACATCACTGTTTATTCTTTTTGCCGATTTAATGCCAAAACGCTTGGCTATGATTGCACCGGAAAAAATTGCAGTATCTGTCATTGATCCAATTCAAATCTTCATTCGTGTTTGCCGACCTTTGGCTTGGTTTATTAATGCGATTGCCAACTTGCTGTTCCGTTTATTCAAAGTGAATACCACACGGGATGACAATATTACCTTTGATGATATTTCAGCTGTCATGGATGCAGGTGCGCAAGCCGGGGTGTTACAAAAACAAGAACATCACTTTATTGAAAATGTATTTGAACTTGAGGAGCGAAATGTTCCTTCTAGTATGACCACCCGTGAAAATGTGGTGTACTTCACTTTAAAAGAATCAGAAGAAAGTATTCGTCAAAAATTGGCAGAATTTCCTTATTCAAAATTCTTAGTGTGTAGTGAAAATATTGACGATGTGATTGGCTATGTCGATGCCAAAGATATTTTGGTCCGTATTCTGAATAATCAGTCTTTACTGCAACTCAATGAAAATACCATTCGTAATGTGCTGACCATTCCTGACTCATTAACCCTATCTGAACTACTCGATCGTTTCCGTTCGACCAAAGAAAAGTTCGCCGTGGTGATTAATGAATATGCCTTGGTTGTTGGTGTCATTACCTTGTCAGATATTATGATTACCGTGATGGGTGATTGGGTCACCCCGATTGAAGCCGATCAACAAATCATTAAACGTGATTTAAACTCATGGCTGATTGATGGTAGTACCCCGATTGAAGATTTAAAGCATGCGCTTGAAATTGACACGATGCCTGATGATGAAACGTATGAAACCCTAGCTGGTTTTATGATGTTCAAGTTGCGTAAGATTCCACGTCCTGCCGATACCGTTATTCATGCCGGTTATAAATTTGAAGTAGTCGATGTTGATCATTTTAAAATTGACCAACTGTTAGTGACACGGATTGATGAAATAAGTGCACCGAAAATTGAAGACCCTGAGTAATCAGGTTCTTCTGCTATATATAACAAGAACGAGGAATACTTAGATGTCTATTTCCGCCCTACTTGCTTGTTTTAGTTTTTATTCTGCGCTTTATTTAATTTATTATTTCTTTGTCAAAGTCCAAAACCCGCTGTTTTTATGTTTAGCTGTGGGCTTACTCATTTTCGCATGCATCATTACGCCTTATGGCTATGAACGTCGCCGCGGCAGTTATGATCGCACCATGAGCTTCGGACAATATCTTGCTGTACCTCTCATCATGTGGGGTCGTTTGTTTATCCTGCCCATCAGTTTAATTTTAAGCTGGTTATATTCAAATTAAAAAAGCACCTTAAGGTGCTTTTTTTATTGGCTTCGTGCTTTAAACCGCTCTTAATAACACATCCAAAACAGCTTGATAATGAATACGGATATCATCTTCTAAAATTTTATACGCATTATCAAATTGCACCATTGGCCAACCTTCTTTCCAAAATGGGAAGATATTGTGTAAATCATGGGTCACAATCGCATCTTCACGCACAATGGCTTGCGCAATGGCAGATAACACCTGAGCTGTTTCCGCACCATCAATTGCCATATAGTCAATGCCACGTGCTTTTAAAATACGAACACGGTCTTTTTTGTAGCGAATTTTTTTAATTTGCCCTGCGCTTAAGCCCAATGCTAAAGACACAGCTTCAACAAATTTATCTTCAAATGACTGATTCAATGCCACGATGGCTTGTTTATGTCCTTCCTGACGACCCGCTTTGCCTGCCGTACGAATGGCGAGCTCCGCTTCAGTATTTAGCGTATCGTTCTTCATTGTTTGAAGGATGTCTAAAATTTCGATGTCGCTTAATGTGTCAGGAGATTGATCAGTCATGAACTGTCCTTAAAATAAATCTAGAATTGCGTATTTTCGCATAATTTGGCGTAAATTACCCACAATCTTCATCAGCATTCACAACAAAAGCGCTAGAGAATTTATTCTGCTATTTTAAAACAATTGCACTATAGTACTGACCTGTCTTTTATTTTCTTTTTAATCCATGCAATCAACGCAAGTCAGCCTGCTTTTAGCACACGTTAAATCACTGTACCCAAAGGCTTTTCAGCGCAATTATGTTTTTTATGGTCAAATTAAAACTAAAGGGGTTTTAGATGATCGTAAGGAATTTATCCCATGGATTTTAGCCTTGATGATTTTCGTGCCGATTAGCTTGGTGCTGAAAGATTATTTTTTGGCTGTGTTCGATACTGATGATGCCTTTAAAGCGCACACTTCAGCCGTGATTGCCATTTTATTATTTTTGATGCTCATTGTGCCGCTGATTATTAAGCAGATGAAACACTCTTCGCATTCACTGTATCAGCAGTTAAAACACAGCCCGATTAAACTAACGGTCGTTATTGTGCTTGAAGCGTTAAATTTGGCTTTTTTGCAAAGTAGCTTTGTGTTGTGGCTATTGTTATTTTTCGGTGTCAGTTTTGGATTTGTGCGTTTTTATAAAGAAAATTTATTTCGTAATGAAAGTAAAGAGAGCGATCTTTATCAGCTCCAACAACTACGTCTTGCTTGTTTTTGGGCATATAAACAAACTTATCATTTACGCTTTCAATTATGTTTTCAATCGAAAACATCTCCTCAATATAGTCTGAAGAAAAAACAGCTCAAACACTATTCCAATCTGCATACACAGTTGTTTAAAGCTGAACACGAATACTGTAAAAAGATTAAACATATTGATTTGGACAGTTATTTAGATGAGCTGACGTAAGACTGAGTTGAGATAATTTGCAATTATTTTAAACATAAGCAGCTGAATTGATTGAAAAGAAAGCAATTAAGCACAAATAAACTTGCCAACTGATATTTCGTCCTCTATTATTGCGCTCATGCCCGAGTGGTGAAATCGGTAGACACAGGGGATTTAAAATCCCCCGCCCACAAAGCGTGCCAGTTCGAGTCTGGCCTCGGGCACCATTCTTAACTTCAAGAATGGTGCAATAAAATTTCCAGCTGATGCTGGTTTTTTTATGCCTAAAATTTAGCATTACGGAAATCAATCCGCATGTCATCGAGTTTTAATCTACAACAATTACAATTACGCCATCCCGATGCATTTTTTTATACACTCGGTTATAGCCGTTATAAATATTTCAATCCCGCCACCGACATACATCTATATTTACGCCTCTCCTTACTCATGCTGCTCACCACATTGATGTGCTTCTTGATTTCTGCACCGCTGTATTGGCATTACTTTGAACACAAAGAGCAAGCGATCAGTGCAGGATCTATGATTCTGATTGCATTCATTTATCCTTATTTGTGGCGCATGCAAATCCAAGCAAAATACAGCTCTTTTCGTTATGCCAAACGGCTACAACGTTGTTTATATCTACAATTGCCGCTTTTTCTTTTGTGTTTGCTGAATTTTAAATATACGCAATCGGCTGTTTTAGGTATGCCCTGTTTAGTGTTCATTACATTAAGTTTGGCGACAATTTGGATGGAAGCATTATTTAAAAATGCGACCCCTCGGATTGATTTAGTGCGCTTACAAAAAATTCGTCAATTGGCATATTGGTCATATCGTCAGTCACGCTTGAAACATCCTCAAGCTGTCGCTCATCAAACCCATTTAAAACAGTATTATTTAGACTTACATCACACATGTATGCAGGCCGAACAGTCGCTTTTAAATCAGATTCGTCATTCAACGATCAAAGACGCATTTTTAGATTCTTAGCTGCATAAAAAAGCCCTGTAAATTACAGGGCTTTTTGCTTACCACTCACGCGTGGCAACCAACTCTTCCATCTCCACATCGAAATAACCCTGCTCTTGCACCACCATCATCATGGCTTCAGCAATATAATCCGCAGCGGTATCATCAAGTGATGAATCAAGATCTTCAAACTGGGGCTTCATTTTATTAATGTCCGCCACAGTCAGTTGAGCAAACTGGTAAATATCTGGTTCAGATAAACCTGCTTTTTCAACTTTTTTTGCAAAACGTTCGACATGTTGCTTTACTTCAGCAACTAGAATATCGGGATAATATTCATCATCGAACATGGGGAGAAGTAAATCTGTACACATACAGGCACTCTAAATGACAACATTACACAACAAGCGTGCCTATATAACATATTGCTGATCAAAAGCCAAACAACCGCAGCCATTTATACCATTTTTGAGCTGATTATGATGCTGCTTGCATCGCCTGCCAAACACGAATCGCATCGACCGTGGATTTCACATCATGCGCACGTACCATACACGCACCTTGTTGAATACTCATCAGATGTGCGGCAACAGAACCCACAGCGCGTTCAATCGCATCTGCACCACCTAATGCTTCACCAATAAAACGTTTACGCGATAATGCTGAAAGAATGGGATAGTTCATCGCGTTTAATTGATAGAGCTCATTTAGAAGTTTTAAATTTTGCTGTGCATTTTTCGCAAAGCCAAATCCGGGATCAATCATAATATGTTCTGGCTTTACCCCAGCATCTAAGGCATCTTGAACACGCTCGGATAATTCGCGCATCACATCTTGGGTCACATCATCATATTGATCAAGATTATTCATGGTGGTAGGTTCACCACGCATATGCATAACAATCACAGGAATATTCAAGGCTGCTGCAGTTTCTAATGCATGCGGACGTGTCAATGCACGAACATCATTCCAAATATGCGCACCTGCACTTACAGCAGCACGGATGACTTCAGGTTGAGAGGTATCAATTGAAATGATGACATCATGTTTCGCCAATTCTTCGACAACAGGGATGACACGTCGGATTTCCTCTTCAACCTCAACCACAGATGCACCGGGACGTGTTGATTCACCGCCGACATCAATGACTGTCGCGCCTTCTGCAATCATCTCGAGTGCGCGTGCGACAGCAGCATCTTTGGCGTGATGCTTACCACCATCACTAAAAGAATCAGGGGTAACATTGAGAATCCCCATAACATGCGGCTGAGATAAATCCAACGTCAAACGTCCAAAGTTCCATACTCGGGTTGGTAATGGCATCAGCTGCATGTCAACATACTCCTATTCAAATTGGCTTTCATTGTCCATTTTCTAAATAGGAAAGCAAGCCAAATCAAGAATCTTCAACTCTTTCGCCTGCTTCTCTTTCACAGGTTAAATCACTTTATTTTGATTTTATGCTTTTAACTATATAAGTCCTTTGAACCTAACCATCACCTACAGATTAGGGCTATGATTTACCTTGATAACGCCCTGGGCGATGATTTAAAGCCAAGAATACACCCATAATAATGGCGGCAAGAATTGACCATAGCACTTGTTGGTAGGGCATCACACCAAAGGCAAATGCAACGACAATACAATCTATCCACATTTGCACTTTACCCGCACTCATTGCAAATTTTTCTTGTAAATATAAGGAAATAATCGTCGCACCGCCTAAGCTTGATTGATGTCTTGCCAAGAATAAAATACCTGTACCAAGCATCAACCCACCCGCAATAGATGCAAACATGGGGTGTAGATAATCAATGTGTAAATAGCGAGGCACCACAAAGGTCATTAAAGCCAGCATACCGACACAGATAAAGGTCTTGAGCGCAAAAGCACGCCCTAAATAACGCCATGCAAACCAATAAAATGGCAAATTAATTAAAAAGTACACCAAGCTAAAGGACCAGCCTGTTGCGTAATGAATCACAAAGGCAATGCCTGCGGTACTTCCAGTCAGTAGACCTGCTTGTTCATAAAGAATCAGCGTAATCCCAACAAATAGGGTCCCTGAAAATAATGCAATACTGTCATCCATATAACTATGTTGAAGCGGATGGCTGGTATCGAGATGATGCATTTTGCCTGCTGTTTGACGTAGGTTATTCATGTTTTGAATCCTAAGTTCACCGTTGTACTTTTGGTATCAGGTGAATGACGTATAAAACGCTTGTGGCGTCGATTACTTCTTGTATTTTTAATATGCCAAACGTCGAAATTTTCTACAATCTTTTTATATTCACTCTATTCAAATATAACGTTAAAAGTATGCGCACCTGTCGATAAAAACTTTGCTTAAGATTATTTTAGCGCTAAAAAAACCACCCGAAGGTGGTTTTTTTAAAACATGAATTAGTTCGCTGGTAATGGCGGAGGTGTCAACGGACCATCGGTCGGTGTTACATCAATCACAGGATTTTCTGCAATATACACTTTCGGTGGTTGTGGCTCACGTCCTTCCATAATGTCGCGGATTTGATCACGATCAATGGTTTCCCATTCCATCAAAGCTTTCACCATGGCATGGGCAATATCTTTATTATTTTCTAAGATATCGCGTGCAACACGGTATTGCTCATCCAAAATACGGCGCACTTCACGATCTACTTCAAGCTGAGTCGTTTCAGAAATGGTACGACTGCCGATGCTTCCCATGAAGGATTGCTGTGAATCATCTTCGTAAACCATCACGCCCATTTTGTCAGACATACCGTACTTGGTCACCATCGCACGTGCCATTTTCGTTGCACGTTCGAAGTCATTTGAAGCACCCGTCGACATTTGATTAATGAACACTTCTTCAGCGATACGACCACCGAATAAGATAGAAAGTTCATTCAGCATTTTGTCTTTGTAATGACTGGTTTGGTCATGTTCTGGCAATTGCCATGTAACACCCAATGCCCAACCACGCGGCATAATCGTTACTTTATGCACAGGATCTGTACCCGGCAGCATTTCAGCCACAATGGCATGACCTGCTTCATGGTAAGCCGTTGCACGACGTTCTTCTTCACGAATGACCATCGATTTACGTTCAGGACCCATGTACAACTTGTCTTTTGCATCTTCAAAGTCATGCATATCGACTGTGTTCTTGTTACGACGTGCAGCGAACAAAGCAGCTTCATTAATCAAGTTTGACAATTGCGCACCTGAGAAGCCCGGTGTACCGCGTGCAAGTACTTTAACGTCAACACCAGTGACTGAAGGTAATTTTTTCAAATGTACATTCAGAATTTGTTCACGACCTTTAATATCAGGCAGGCTTACCACCACTTGACGGTCAAAACGACCTGGACGAAGTAAAGCTTTGTCCAGTACATCTGCACGGTTTGTTGCAGCGATCACAATAATGCCTTCATTGCCTTCGAAGCCATCCATTTCAACCAACATTTGGTTCAATGTTTGTTCACGTTCGTCGTTACCGCCGCCTGTACCTGAACCACGATGACGACCCACTGCATCAATCTCATCGATGAAGATAATACATGGCGCATGGCGTTTGGCTTGTTCGAACATGTCACGGACACGAGACGCACCCACACCCACAAACATTTCAACAAAGTCAGAACCTGAAATACTAAAGAATGGAACTTTGGCTTCACCTGCAATAGCTTTTGCAAGCAATGTTTTACCGGTACCCGGAGGACCGACCATTAAAACGCCTTTTGGAATGGTCGCACCAAGACGTTTAAACTTGGTTGGGTCTTTTAAGAAATCGACAATTTCAACAACTTCTTGTTTTGCTTCATCACAACCCGCAACATCAGCAAAAGTCACTTTAATTTGATCTTCAGATAACATTTTGGCTTTTGATTTACCAAAGCTCATTGGGCCGTTTTTGCCACCAGCGCCGCCACCCATGTTGCGCATAAAGAACATGAATAACAAAATGATCAAAAGCACTGGGAAACTTGCAATGAGTAACTGCATCAACACGCCTTGACGCTGTGGTGCTTCGCCTTCAACAATGACATTGTTTTTGATGAGGTTTGGCATCAATTCAGGGTCTTGAACTGCAGGGCGGATACTTTCAAACTCAGAACCGTTTGATTTCTCACCACGAATTCGCTCACCGTCAATCGTCACTTGCTTGACTTGTCCAGCATTGACTGCAGTGACAAACTCAGAATAGTTCATAGATGTCGGTTGCTTGCGGTCGCTGACGTTACTGAATATTAGAACCAGCACGCCTAATATTACGAGCCACAATACGGCATTCTTAAAAAGATCGCTCAAAGCTTTATTCCCATTCCAATCTAATTTGATCATGCCCGATTAAGGGTGACCTTGATACTTAAGCTGCAAATCAACTTGCAATTATCTGAAAACGTACAAAATGCACAATTTTTAACGACTTGGCAAGTAGACTTATTTTAAAGCCTTCTTACGTCCCTGCCCAATTAAGAACACTTCTTTAGAGCGGGCACGTGATGCCAATGGTTTTGACGTCTTTAGAACATCAAAACTATCAACCACTTGCTTACGGAATTCATCAAAACCTGAGCCTTGGAAAACTTTTACCACAAATTGACCTTTGGGGCCTAGCACCTTATTTGCAAAATCTAAGGCAAGTTCACAAAGATAAATTTGGCGCGGTTGATCTACAGCCTTATTACCACTTGTATTGGGGGCCATATCTGAAATTACAACGTCTACAACGCGTCCATCTAAAATTTCGAGTAACTTTTGGAACACTTCTTCTTCACGGAAGTCACCTTGCAAGAAGGTCACATCGGGTAAAGCGTCCATTGGTAAAATATCAGATGCAATCAACAAACCATGATCACCGACCAATTTACCGGCAATTTGTGACCAACTCCCCGGTGCTGCACCAAGGTCAACCACCGTCATGCCGGGTTTAATGATTTTGTATTTTTCTTGCATTTCTAAGAGCTTATATGCGGCACGCGCACGATAGCCTTCCTTCTGTGCTTTTTTCACATAAGGATCGTCTAAATGCTCTCTCATCCAATCACGACTACTTTTTGATAATTTCTGGTTGGTAATGCGTGTCGCCATAACTCTCTAAATAAAAATAATTTCCAATGATTCATTGTACGTGAAAAACAGCGCTTTTGCAGTATACATCTGTATCTAAATCGCTGACTTTTGCTGCTTGAGCCTACAGATTGAAAATGATTATTTCCTGATAATTTACAGCGTTTGTTTTTGGATTTTGCTATACTAAGCCGTTTTAAAAATTAGGTTATCTCTCATGGCGTCTTTATCTATTCAAGAACGTAAACGTTTACGTCAAATCGGACATGCTTTAAACCCAGTGGTTATGCTTGGTGACAAAGGTTTGTCTGAAGGTGTGCTTGAAGAATTAAGCCGCGCTTTAAACGATCACGAACTGATTAAAGTAAAAATCGTTGCTGAAGATCGTGACGAACGTGCGGCTATGATCGTTGAAATTTCAGAAAAAACAGGCGCTGAAGTTGTTCAAAAAATTGGTAAAATTGCGTTGATTTATAAAAAAGCAGCGAAACAAAACCAAAAATTATCGAACCTTGTTCGTCACGCTCATTTGTCTAACTAAGTTCAAAATCTATGGCAAGTTACGAACTCAATGCCTTTGATCGCCGTTTTCAAGCGATCTCTTTGGTCGGTGCAATCGAACAACAAGGTCCTTGTGGTTTAAATGTGGGCTTTTGGTTACGTGACCCGAACCAATATATGCTTTGGCCAGAGATGGTCAGCGAAAACCCACGTCAAGATTTCTTATGGGAAAACACCTGTTTTGAGATCTTTATTGGGGTTCAGGGCGAAGATTATTATCGCGAGATAAATCTCTCCCCTTCTGAAGCATGGCAGGCTTATCAGTTCGAGGAATATCGCTATCCCGAAGTGATGCCGCCTGAAGTTGCGTATGATATTGACTTAAATCATCTCAAACGCACCCATTATGGCTTAAATGTCAGTTTAGACCTTGGGGTCTTTATGGCTGAACATAAGCTTAAATGGTCAGATATGTTCTTAGGCTTATCTGCGGTATTGAAAACCTCACAAGGTGATCAGTACTACGCCATGCAACACAGCAGCCCACAAGCAGACTTCCACAATAAACGTGATTGGCTGCATCTCTTCTAAAAAAATGTCGAGAGACCCCATACTCGGATCATGTGAGCTAAATAATGAGTGAGGTACGTACCTCACTTTTTATTTGCCTCAATTTTATGTTTACTCTATTTAATGTACAAAAAAGGGAGAACAAGATCTGCTCCCCTTTTTTGTGCTTTCTGATGAAGTTAACTTTTAAGATCTGTGCTTTTCTCAGCAGTATCACCTTTCACAACTGGATTGACCTTCTTCAGCACCTCAATAGTACTTTCTTTAGAACGCTTAAACGTGTCCGTCAAATGCTCTTTATGCTTACTTGAGATCTGCGAGACATCTTCTTTCAGTTCTTTACCCAGTTTAGATAGATCTTCAACCACTGCGTTAAATTCAGTTTTGATAAAAGATTTCAACTCATTGAGATCTTTTTGCGAGCCTAACAATTGCTCTTTTAAACTATCTAAACGTTGCAGTACATCTTGCTTGAATTGGCGCAATTGATCCTGTACTGTATCGTTAAGTTGCTTCGCTTCAGCTTCGAGCTTTTCTTTGCTCTCTTCAATGCTTTCTACTGCTTGTTCTTTCGCCTCTACTGCGGCTTTTTCAAGCTTTTCTGCAGTCTCTGTAACCACAGCATTCAGTGGTTTTTTAGGTGCTGTTGTTTTCGCTTCATTTGTCATGTGCTTATTCCTATAGTTATATTCTGACATAGCCATATTAGCGAATCTGATAAAAATTAACTTTTGATTTGTCTAACAATTATTAAATGGTTACATTTTTCAACATTGATTAAGAAACAGACTTTTGATCAAAAAGCAAGGCATTTATCTTACAGTTTTGCTTCAAAGCCGTTGGACTTCAAAGGTCTTACTGCGTATAATACCGTGTTAAGTTCAAGCGAGCAGACATAGGAGGGTTGGTTAAAAAAATAGCCTTCCTTTTTTTTCGTCTTCTCGCTTTTTTACAGCCTAAATTTCAGGAGCTTTGGTTTGAGCACCCCAGCAATTTTAGCCCTTGCCGACGGAACTATCTTTAAAGGTATTTCGATTGGCGCAACGGGTAGTACAACTGGCGAAGTCGTTTTCAACACTGCCATGACTGGCTATCAAGAAATTTTGACTGATCCAAGTTATGCACAGCAACTTGTGACTTTAACTTACCCGCATATTGGTAATACAGGTTGCAATGAAGAAGACGCTGAGTCAGGTCGTATCCATAAAGTATGGGCGAACGGTTTAATTATCCGCGACCTTCCTTTATTACATAGTAACTTCCGCGCTGAACAGTCACTTGGTGATTACTTAAAACAGCACAATGTGGTTGCAATTGCTGATATTGACACGCGACGACTCACTCGAATTTTGCGTGACAAAGGGGCACAAAACGGTTGTATTCTTGCGGGTGAAAATATCACTGAAGCAGAAGCACTCGAAAAAGCACGTGCCTTCGGTGGTTTAAACGGTTTAGACCTTGCCAAAGAATGCTGCGATCCGACCGGTTTTGAATGGACGACCGGTTCATGGACTTTAGGCAAAGGCTTCGCTCAACCAGAATTTAAATTCCATGTTGTTGCATACGATTACGGTGTCAAAACCAACATCTTACGTATGCTCGCAGACCGCGGTTGTAAATTGACTGTCGTGCCTGCGCAAACTCCTGCTGCTGACGTGCTTGCATTGAATCCAGATGGCGTGTTCTTATCGAACGGCCCCGGCGATCCAGCTGCATGTGACTACGCAATTGAAGCTGTAAAAACGATTGTAGAAGACGCTCGCAACGTACCAGTCTTTGGTATTTGCTTAGGTCACCAAATTCTTGCCTTAGCTTCTGGCGCTAAAACCGTGAAAATGCCGCATGGTCACCACGGTGCCAACCATCCTGTGCAGAATATTGAAACTGGCACAGTGATGATTACTTCGCAAAACCATGGCTTCGCAGTGGATGCTGAAACGCTTCCTGCTAATCTGAAAGCAACGCACAAATCTTTGTTCGATCAAACCCTGCAAGGGATTCATCGTACAGACAAACCTGCGTTCAGCTTCCAAGGTCACCCTGAAGCAAGCCCTGGTCCACATGACTGCGCACCATTGTTCGATCATTTCATCGAACTTATTGAAGCATCTAAGAAGTAATTAAGGAGCAATCATGGCTAAACGTACAGACATTAAAAGCATCTTAATTATTGGTGCTGGTCCAATTGTGATTGGTCAAGCGTGTGAGTTTGACTATTCAGGCGCGCAAGCGTGTAAAGCCCTTCGTGAAGAAGGCTACCGCGTTATTTTGGTGAACTCGAACCCTGCCACCATTATGACTGACCCTGCAATGGCAGACGCAACGTATATCGAACCGATTACGTGGCAAACGGTTGCACAAATTATTGAGAAAGAACGCCCAGATGCTGTTCTTCCAACGATGGGTGGTCAAACTGCATTGAACTGTGCCCTTGCCCTTGATGAGCACGGCATTTTAGAAAAATTCAATGTTGAATTGATTGGTGCGACGAAAGAAGCCATTGAAATGGCAGAAGACCGTAAATTATTCGATGATGCAATGCGTCGTATCGGTCTTGAATGTCCACGTGCTGCTGTTGCAAGCACGATGGAAGAAGCGTTTGAAATCCAAGCGAAATTGGGTTTCCCTTCAATCATTCGTCCATCATTCACCATGGGTGGTTCAGGCGGTGGTATTGCCTATAACCGCGAAGAGTTCATTGAAATTTGTGAACGTGGTTTCGATCTTTCTCCGACGCATCAGCTGCTTATTGATGAATCATTGATTGGTTGGAAAGAATACGAGATGGAAGTTGTTCGTGACAAAAACGACAACTGTATCATTGTATGTACCATTGAAAACTTTGACCCAATGGGCGTGCATACAGGTGACTCCATCACGGTTGCCCCTGCACAAACATTAACAGATAAAGAATTCCAACTTTTACGTAACGCATCTTTAGCTGTTTTACGTGAAATTGGTGTAGAAACAGGTGGTTCAAACGTTCAGTTCGGTATTAACCCGAAAGACGGCCGTATGGTTGTTATTGAAATGAACCCACGTGTGTCTCGTTCTTCTGCGTTGGCGTCAAAAGCGACTGGTTTCCCAATTGCGAAAATCGCTGCGAAATTGGCAGTTGGTTATACCCTTGATGAGTTGAAAAATGACATCACAGGCGGCGTAACCCCTGCATCGTTCGAACCTGCAATTGACTATGTTGTCACAAAAATTCCTCGCTTTAACTTCGAGAAATTCCCACAAGCAGACGCAGTATTGACCACACAGATGAAATCTGTGGGTGAAGTCATGGCAATTGGTCGTAACTTCCAAGAGTCTATGCAAAAAGCGCTTCGTGGTCTTGAAGTGGGTGCATGTGGCTTTGATGAAAAAATCGAAGTCGGTACTGAAGGCGCGAAAGACAAGATCTTACAAGAACTTAAAGTACCGGGTCCTGAGCGTATTTGGTATGTGGGCGATGCATTCCGTCACGGTTTCACGTTAGATGAAGTCTTCGCTGCAACCAACATCGACAAATGGTTCTTGATTCAAATCGAAGACATCATCAAAACTGAAAACCAAATCAAAACTTTAGGTTTTGGCGATTTGAATGCGGACAACATCCGTTCATTCAAACGTAAAGGTTTATCAGATCTTCGCATTGCGAACTTGATGGGCATTTCACAAAAACAATTCCGTAAACACCGTTGGAACTTGGGCGTGACCCCTGTTTACAAACGTGTCGATACTTGTGCAGCTGAATTCGAATCTGATACAGCATACATGTATTCAACTTACGATGAAGAATGTGAAGCAAACCCGTCGAATCGTGACAAGATTATGGTCATCGGTGGCGGTCCTAACCGTATTGGTCAAGGTATCGAATTCGATTACTGCTGTGTACACGCAGCGCTTGCAATGCGTGAAGATGGTTATGAAACCATCATGGTGAACTGTAACCCTGAAACGGTGTCCACAGATTACGACACATCAGATCGTTTGTACTTCGAACCAATCACATTGGAAGACGTACTTGAAATCGTACGTATCGAGAAGCCAAAAGGCATTATCGTTCAGTACGGTGGTCAAACACCTTTGAAATTGGCTCGCGCTTTAGAAGAAGCAGGTGCGCCAATTATCGGTACATCACCTGATGCGATTGACCGTGCAGAAGACCGTGAACGTTTCCAACAAATGATTCAACGTCTGCAACTTCGCCAGCCAAGCAACAGCATTGTTAAATCTGCTGAAGAAGGTATTGCCGAAGCATCGAAAGTGGGCTATCCACTTGTGGTACGTCCATCTTACGTCCTTGGTGGTCGTGCGATGGAAATCGTGTACAACGATGACGAATTGAAACGCTACCTACGTGATGCAGTTCAAGCATCAAACGAAGCCCCTGTTCTGCTTGACCATTTCTTAGATGATGCGATTGAAGTAGACGTGGACTGCGTATCTGACGGTAAAGACGTGGTGATTGGCGGCATTATGCAGCACATTGAACAAGCCGGTATTCACTCAGGTGACTCTGCATGTTCAATTCCACCGTACTCTTTATCTAAAGACGTTCAAGACGAAATGCGTCGTCAAACAGTTGCAATGGCGAAAGAGCTTGGCGTGATTGGTTTGATGAACGTTCAGTTTGCAGTAAAAGGCACTGACGTTTACATTCTTGAAGTGAACCCACGTGCATCACGTACTGTGCCGTTCGTTTCTAAATGTATCGGTGAATCGTTAGCGAAAGTGGCTGCACGTTGTATGGCGGGTCAATCTCTAGAATCTCAAGGATTCACGACAGAGATTATTCCAAAACACTTCTCTGTGAAAGAAGCAGTGTTCCCATTCAACAAATTCCCTGGCGTTGACCCAATCCTTGGCCCTGAAATGAAATCGACAGGCGAAGTGATGGGCGTTGGTAAAACATTTGGTGAAGCATTCTATAAAGCTGTTTTAGGCTCAAATGATCGTTTACCTGGTCTACCAACTGAAGGCGAAGTGAAACACGCATTCTTATCTGTTCGTCATTCTGATAAGCCACGTGCAGTCGGTATTGCGAAACAGTTAACGGATCTTGGCTTCAAAGTGATCGCCACAGGCGGTACCTATGATGTGATCCGCGATGCTGGTATTGCATGTGAACGTGTGAACAAAGTCACAGAAGGTCGTCCTAATATTGTGGACCGCTTGAAAAATGGTGAAGTTCAGCTCATTATCAATACAACAGAAGGCAAACAGGCTCAAGAAGATTCATTCTCGATCCGCCGTTCTGCACTTCAAGGCAAAGTGTATTACACCACAACCTTGAATGGCGCAGACGCAGTATGCCAAGCTTTAGCAATCAAATTACCAATGGATGTATATCGCTTGCAAGATTTAACTAAAGGTTAATTCAGCTTCCAAGAAGTCCCGCTACCTTCTTGGTGGCGGGATTTTTTTATTTATAGATTTTATTTTTTAACTGACTTTAGAGGGACAACATGCAACGTTATCCTATGACTCCTGAAGGCAAAATTGCCTTAGAGAAAGAATTGCATCAACTTAAAACTATTGATCGTCCACGTATTACCGCTGCAATTGCTGAAGCACGTGAACACGGCGACTTAAAAGAAAATGCAGAATACCATGCAGCTCGCGAGCAACAAGGTTTCTGTGAAGGTCGTCTACAAGACATCGAAGGTAAGCTTGGTGCTTGCCAAGTGATTGATGTCAAAACACTTGAGCAAAACGGTCGTGTTGTATTCGGTGTAACTGTGACCATTGAAAACTTAGACACTGAAGAACAAAAGACCTATAAAATCGTAGGCGATGACGAAGCAGATTTTAAAATTAATAAAATCTCGGTGAACTCTCCAATCGCACGTGGTCTTTTGGGCAAAAGTGAAGGCGATGATGCGAAAATCACTACACCAAATGGTGAAGTTGAGTACGAAATTGTGAAAGTTGAATATCTTTAATTTTTAAAGTTATTGAATGCACAGCCCCTCTTTTGAGGGGTTTTTTGTTCTTAAATACACCTCTCCCTACCCCTCTCCTATAAGGAGAGGGAACTTCTTTGTGTATCGAATAGCAATAGCTTCCTTAATGAATACTCCTTCTCACTCTGGGAGAAGGCTGGGATGAGGGAATTTATCTTTTCAGCTATAATCCCCTCACCCCATCAATTCCTTTTTCTTATGTCCGAGAAGCTTATCAACTCCCCCGTCAATCATTGGTGTGAGTTCGAATTTATTTCCAAAACCGTGAAGAATCCAAATATTCATATTAAAGGAAATTATTCTTATTATTCGGCCTATTGGGATCAGGGCTTTGAGCGCTGTGTGGTGCGTTATTTACATGATAAACCCTCAACAGTAGATAAACCTATTGATCAGCTTTATATCGGTAATTTCGTCTGTTTTGGCGCAGAATGCGTGATTATGATGGGCAGCAATCAACTGCATCGCACCGACTGGATTTCCGCCTTTCCTTTCGATATGCGCGGTTTCGAGCTTGCGGGAGACACCATCATTGGCGATGGTTGTTGGATTGGCTCACGTGCCATGATTATGCCGGGTATAACGCTAGGTGAAGGGGCTGTGGTCGCTACAGGCGCTGTGGTCACTCAAGATGTACCACCTTATGCTGTGGTGGGTGGTGTCCCTGCCAAAATCATTAAATCTCGTTTTTCTAATGAAGATATAAAAAAACTGCTTTCTCTTAAGCTTTATGAGCTAGATGAAAAGCAGTTTTTAAAAATGCGTGAATATTTGCAGACGGATGATGTTGAAAAACTAGCTAAATTTATCAACTCAATTTAGTATGCAAAACCAGATTCAATATATTGTCTACACTTCAAATCAAACTGATTCGATTGATGCAACGTATTTAAAGAATATTGTTTCAATAGATGTAATAGCTCTTCATCCCTATGCATTAATGCAGGACTACTTATAAATGAGTCTTTTATATCTATTTTTTTCTTAATATGATCAATAAAATGTACTATTGAATATTCTGTGCTAAATAATTCATTCCAAATATTCAACATAAGGTTAGACCTAGTATACCTATCTGTCTCGTACCAAGTTTCTGTAAAAACACTATGCCTAATCCTTATCATTAAATCTGTATAATTATGAATCGCATGATAAATGCTTTTAAATAAATCATCAGAATCTTTAAAGAATAAAGTAGCTAAAATGATTGAATCTTTCTTATGTTCATTCAATTTTATTAATGAAAACTGATTTATTTTATTTTTTAACTCGCGTTTAGAAAAACGAGTCTCTTGAATGTAAGCACGACACTCATGATAAAGATTATTTTTTTCTAAGTCCTCTTCCTTATGCCCCAATATTTTTATAAACAAATCTTTAGTAGCTTTTTCAAAATAATCAGGCTCATTTAATGTATTTTTGAGCTTAATTGTAAAGTCCACAAACTTATCTAGATACTCTTCACCGAATGTTTCGTCATAGCCATAATTGTGGCAAACAACTTTAGAAAATTGAGTTTTATCCATAACCAATACAAATACAATTTTCGGAATATCAAAAAAGTGTTTAATCCTTTCAATCAGTCGAATCGCAAAATCAGGACGACAGCGGTCTAACTCATCAATTATAAAAACTAAAGGCTCATCTAAACTTGCAGCCAACTCAGTCAATGTATTTTTGAAAGCATGTAAAGATTGTTTTTCCTCTTCATAACTATCGATTTTATTTTGAATTGCCTCTGTAACTTTTTCACCAATATTATTTGCTACATCATCTATAGCATCATCAATTTTATCTTTAATTGATTCACTATCCACTTTTATAAAAGGAATTATTCCTCCAGTTAATGCACAACTAATCATTGATGCGATCAGCGTTGGAGCGATTGTTAAAAGCCCTTGCTGCATAACTGCAGCAGCTTTCTTGAATTTATGTACTAAATGCTTATCAGCAGTTTTATCTAGTTTCGCTGCAATTTCAGAAGCTATAACAAGAAATGGATCATCTAAATAATCATTTGCAAAAGCATCTAAATAAATCACATTATGTGGAATCTCTGTGGTTTCTAAATGACGTTTCCAGTTTCGAACAAACCAAGTCTTTCCCTCGCCCCAACGTGCATCTAATGCCAATACAGCACCACATTGCAAACGATCCACATATTTCTCTAACTGCTCACCTAAGCGACGGCGATCCCACAAATCACCCTCCCAAGCAGTTTCAATATTCTCAAAATTATCTTTTTGCCAATTTAGTTGATTTGTTGTCATTGTTATTAAAATTCAGTTGCTTATTTCCAACCCATATTATCATTTTAATTTCCACAAGCATAAAAAAACCCACTCAATCGGAGTGGGTTTTTTCAGAATATGGTGGCTATGACGAGACTTGAACTTGTGACCCCCGCATTATGAGTGCGGTGCTCTAACCAACTGAGCTACATAGCCTTAAACTGTGCGCGCATTATGAGTTTTTCCAAAAAAAACGTCAAGCCCATATTGCGCTGTTTGATCAAAATTTGTTGAAGTGAGCCGATAAGCCGGGTTCTGTCGTGAACGATCATTCCTCTAGGCGCACAATCACTCATGCGCTCAAGCGACCTACCCGAATCCAGCATGGGCCATGCCTAATGGATTCCTATTTGGTCTTGCTTCCGGTGGGGTTTACCTCGCCATGAACTGTTACCAGCCATGCGGTGCGCTCTTACCGCACCCTTTCACCCTTACCTCCGATTCCGATTGCTCGAAAACATAATGAAGGCGGTCTTCTCTCTGCTGCACTTGCCGTCGGTTTACACCGCCCAGGCGTTACCTGGCACCTTGCCCTATGAAGCCCGGACTTTCCTCTCCTGCTTCAATCACGGAGATCTCCACAGCAGCGATCGTCTGGCTCACTTCGAGCAGCATACTAACAAATCTTGAAACTAATTGCTTGACGTTTTTTGATCAGTTAGTTTTTCGTACTTGGCTTGCAGCTGTTCTTGGGTTTCAAAATGGTTTGGATCAAGCGGAATACAATCGACAGGACAGAACAACTGACACTGCGGTTTATCATGATGTCCAACGCACTCTGTACACAAATTTGGGTTAATTTCATAGATGAGTTCACCCATGAAAATTGCCTCATTCGGACATACAGGTTCACAAACATCACAGTTAATGCATTCATCGGTGATATATAAAGACACGCTACCAACCTTGCTGTTGTTTACGTTTAAAGGCTTCGACCACAGCTTGCGGTACAAACTGAGTGACATCACCATTTAAACGGGCAATTTCACGCACCAATGTGGATGAAATAAACGAATATTGCTCTGACGGCGTTAAAAACACGGCTTCAAATTTTGAATCTAAACGGCGGTTCATATTTGCCAATTGAAATTCATACTCAAAGTCAGATACTGCACGTAAACCACGTAACACTGCAGTGGCTTTTTGTTCATTGAAGAAATTCACCAATAAACCGTCAAAACCTACAAATTCAACATTTCCTAAATGGCTGAGTGACGCTTTGGCTAAAGCAACACGTTCATCTAAACTAAATACTGGGTTTTTATGATGTCCAATCGCAATAGCAACCACAACCTCATCAAACATGCGCGATGCACGTGTCACCAAATCAATATGACCATTGGTAATTGGATCGAACGTCCCCGGATAAATAACACGAGTTTTAGACATCCATTTGTACTCTGTTTGTTATGTAGAATGCTATTTTAACAAAAACTTGTTTTTTTGGTGAATAATCCTCATAAATTTAAAAAACTTCATCTTGGTTCGAGTTGCGGTACAATAGGCTTAAGTTTGGAAGTATCAGATTATGGCGAAAGCAAGTATTGTAGTTAAAAAAAATAACGGCGGAACAATTGCACTCAATAAGCGTGCGCGCCACGATTATTTTATTGAAGAAAAATTTGAGGCGGGGCTGTCGCTGCAGGGTTGGGAAGTCAAATCCATGCGTGCGGGTCGTATGACCATTGTGGAAAGCTATATTACCTTTAAAAATGGTGAAGCATTCCTGTTCGGTGCGCAAGTTCAGCCTTTGCTGAGTGCATCTTCTCACGTTGTACCCGAAGCGACCCGTACCCGTAAGCTACTCTTAAATCGTCGCGAGATTGAAAAATTGCAAGGCGCAATTAACCAAAAAGGTTATTCGTGTGTGCCATTAGCATGTTATTTCAAAGGTCCGCGAGTGAAGCTTGAAATTGCATTAGTAAAAGGTAAGCAATTACACGACAAACGTGCGACTGAAAAAGATCGCGATTGGCAACGTGATAAAGCGCGTATTTTCCATAAATAAAATACTGCGTTAATAAAAAACCTCCAATCGTGGAGGTTTTTTTATGGCTAATGAAATTAATTTAAACGTAATACCGTTTGTGCAATATGCTCACCAAATTTAAATGCAGTTTCCAAATCCCCTTCGGGTGGTGTGACATCTACAGGTGCATTATCAGATTGCGTCATAAGCCCTAAAAAGCTCGACATACGGTTTAAGTCTGCATTGCTACGCCCTGTTGGCATTAAAGGCAAACCCGTCCACAGCATGCCATGCTGCATCGCAAATAAATTAATTTGCTGAAGAACGGCCAGTTTATCACCACTTAAGCCGCCACCATTGGTAAAGGCTGCAGCAAGTTTGCCTTGCCAAGTACGCGCCAACCAACGTTTAGAGGACTGTTCCATAAACAATTTCATAGCTGCACTCATGCTGCCCATATAAGTCGGACACCCCAAGACAATTGCATCCGCTTGATCTAAAGCATCCCAATCCACATACTCAACATCCATCACCTGAACATTGGCAATCGATTGCTTCGCACCATTGGCAATATATCCTGCCACTTTAGCGGTATGACCATAGGGGCTGTGATAAACAATCACGATGGTTTTGGAAGATAAAGACATAACAATTAACAGCCAATCATTTGGTAAAAGTGTAACATTTTCAAGCCATAAACACGAATGTTGCCATCCGCCCTGTTTTGGCTTCACGACGGTAAGAAAAATATTCATCTTGTTGGGTAAATGAACACTGATCTCCACCGAATACAGTGGTTACGCCATGCTGCTTCAAGATATAACGCGCAATCGCATACAGGTCAGCATAATGCTTGCCCTGCTTCTCGCCTGCTTTAAAAGCACAATCAAGTTCAGGATACTTCGAGCAGAAAGCCGCTTTGACTTCCTCTCCAATCTCAAAACAATCTTGACTAATAGCAGCACCAAGCCATGCAAATACAGGCTGTGTTTGCATTTCGGCAATAGTGTTTTCAATGATCCCGTTGGCAAGTCCTCGCCAACCTGCGTGCAAATTTGCGACTTCACTGCCGTCCACATTGACCAAAACCACAGGTAAACAATCTGCGGTCATCATCATTAAGGCATGCTTTTGGCGCTGCGTGACCAAACCATCACCGATCAATGCAGCAAAGGTCATTTGCTCATTAATGGTATGGCAAATGGTGCTGTGGGTTTGGGTCATCCACGTGATTTTATCAACACCATAAGGTTTAAAGTCGTTGAGTAATGCCATACGGTGCTGTTGCACACGTTCGGCATCATCATTGACATGCAATGCCAAATTAAAGCCACTCAGTTCAGGCTGCTTCGATGGTTGTATCTGTTCATGATGAACCCGGGTTTGCCCCACATAAACACCTTGCGGAAAACCCTCTACAAATTGCATGTCTATTCCTTTATTCCCTATGTTGTCGATTGTAAGCTTAGTACGCTTTGTTTTCAGTACGCAGCACTTCAACCAAATTAGCAAAGTCTTCTGGCCATGGCGCGTGGAAGGTCATTTCTTCTTTGGTTCGTGGGTGTTTCAAACCCAAAGTCGTTGCATGCAATGCTTGACGCTTAAAGTTACGCAAGGTGTCATCGAGCAATTGTGATGCGCCAGCAGGCATACGTACACGTGGCATATACACAGGGTCACCAATTAAGCCGTAACCTAAATAGCTAAAATGCACACGAATTTGATGGGTACGACCAGTTTCAAGGCGCGCTTGAATACGGGTGAAATGTTGGAAACGCTCCTTGACGTTGTAATGCGTAATCGCATCTTTACCGCCTGGAAGCACCGTCATTTTTACGCGATCGACCGGATGACGTTTGATCGGTTCATCAATCGTACCACCCGCAATGATATTGCCGTAAACAACCAAGTCATACAGACGATATACCGATTTTTTCTCAAGCTGACGGCTTAAAGAAAATTGCGATTCAAGATTTTTGGCAACCACTAATAAGCCCGAGGTGTCTTTATCAATACGATGCACCAAACCTGCACGCGCAAGCTCAACTGACTTTGGATAATGATGCAATAACGCATTCACCAATGTCCCTGAACTATTACCTGCACCCGGATGGACAACCATACCAACAGGTTTATTCACGACAATAATATCGTCATCTTCATACACAATATTTAACGGAATGTCTTCAGGAAGACTACGTGTTTGTGCTTCAAGCTCAACATTTAGGGTTAATATTTCTAAACCTTCACATTTATATTTTGGTTTTACCGGTTGACCATCAACCAATAAATTGCCTTCTTTGATCCATTGTTTTAGCTTTTCGCGTGAAAAATCATTCCATACGATGGCTGCAACTTGGTCGATACGCTGCCCGAGATAACTTTCATCCACTTGAAATTGCAACGATAAACGGGTTGCAGTTGTGCCTGAAGTATGGTTATCTGCATCCTCAGAATCTTCAAGTAAATTGAAATCAGTTTCAGGGATATTAGAATTGGAAGATTGTGATTGACTCATTTGCTCATTCAGGAAAAAGTGGTTTAATAGTGCAATTGTAGCTCATTGCCCGTATTAACAGAGGAATTTTTATGTCGCTACCACATTATAAGATGACAATGCTTGCGCTGACCCTTGGCGTAGCATCGGCAATGGTAGGCTGTAGCAGTAATCCAAAAAAAGAAGTTGTAGATAAAGGTCCGCAATCTAGCGAACAAGTTTATATCCAAAAAGCACAAAAAGCGCTAGAACGAAACCAGTATTCAGATGCTGCGCAACAATTACAAGCATTAGAAACTTATTTCCCAACCAGTCAATATGCGCAACAAGCGCAGCTTGAATTGCTTTATGTGAAATACCAACAAAAAGATTTTGAAGGTGCAATTGCCCTTGCAGATCGTTTTATTCGTCTAAACCCACAACATCCACATGTAGATTATGCCTATTACGTGCGTGGGGTCGCGAATATGGAGCAGAACTATAATGGTTTACTGCGTTATACCTCGCTTAAACAGTCTCATCGCGATGTAAGCTATATTAAATTGGCGTATCAAAACTTTGTCGATTTCATTCGCCGCTTCCCATCAAGCGAATATGCGGTAGATGCTGCACAGCGTATGAAGTTCATCGGTCAAGAGTTGGCTGAGCATGAAATGAATGCGGCACGTTTTAATATTAAACGTAAAGCATATTTGGCTGCGGTTGAACGCTCGCAGTGGGTCATTGAACATTATCCTCAAGCGCCACAAACACCAGAAGCTTTAGCAACCATTGCTTATGGTTATGACAAGCTTGGTGATAAAACCACTGCGCAACAATATGTGGATATTTTAAAGCTGAACTATCCAAATCTTGTGAAAGCAGATGGCACAGTGAATTTCCGTGCAGCGCGTAGTGAAGGCAGCTTCTTTAACCGTGCAACGCTGGGTATTTTGGGTTCAGGTGCAAAAACTGTCGCTGAAGATGATTCAACCTCGACAAATCCTGAAACCGAGAAGCGTAGCTTCACCAATCGTGTGACTTTTGGTTTACTCGATCGACCAAAATCGGCTGAATAAGCTCGGCACAAGTGTCCAATAAGACAACTGTTTCGGGTGCATTTTTATAAAGGGCAAGGTATCATACTTGCCCTTTTGTTTTGTCTAAGCTTCGCTTGAACAATTTGTGCAAAAGGTATACAAAGGAATGCAAGAGAATCGACTTCGTCAGTCGTATTCCAAATGATTCAATCGTTTAAACTTAAAGATGTAGCACGAGAAGCTCAATAGATTATGGCCATTCCTCAACATACGATTGATCAAATTCTCGATCGCACCGATATTGTCGATGTGATTGGTCAATTCGTGAAATTAAAAAAGACCGGTCGCACTTATTCGGGCTGCTGCCCTTTTCATCAAGAAAAATCGCCTTCTTTTCACGTTTATCGTGATAAACAATATTTTCACTGTTTTGGTTGTCAAGCCAATGGGAATGCCATTCGTTTTTTAATGGATATTGGCAGTCGTAATTTCGTCGAAGTGATGAAAGATTTATCGAGCCAGACGGGCGTTGAACTCCCAAAAGACAATACAGACTCGAATAAACTCAAATACAAACGTGAAACAGCCAAACCTAAAGTTGTTGCCGCGCCAAAACCACAAAATAATCAAACGGCACCCAATAACGTCAAGAATCTTGAACACATCCCAAATGATACAGCTCAAGTTGAACATTTCGATCCTTTTGCTGAGTTTCAAGCGAGCGAACAAGATTTCTCAAATGATCCGTTTGCATCATTTGAACAGATGCCTATGTCCGATGTGCAACAAGACGGTAACTTATACGATCTGCTTGAAAATATCGCACAGTTCTATGAGCGCCAACTGCCTAAAAGTCAAAGTGCGCAGCAGTATTTTAAACAACGTGGTCTCACTGCGGAAACCATTGCCTATTGGCGTTTGGGCTTTGCCCCTGAAGATTGGCAACATTTAGAAAAAGCCTTCCCGCAAGATATTGAAGGCTTAAAACTGCTAGGACTCATTCGTACCAGTGACAATGGGCGCGAATTTGATTTATTGCGGGATCGGGTGATTTTCCCCATTCGTGATAGCAAAGGTCGCGTGGTCGGCTTTGGTGGTCGTGCGCTGAATGACGAAATCAAACCGAAATACATCAATTCGCCTGACTCTGAAGTGTTCCATAAAAACCAATTACTCTATGGTTTATATGAAGGACGCAAAGAAAAAGCCCAAGATTGGCTGATGGTTGAAGGTTATATGGATGTCATTGCGTTACAGCAATATGGCCTTCATGGTGCTGTGGCAACCTTGGGTACAGCCAGCAACACTGACCATATCAGTATCTTATTCAAACAAAATAACCGGATTACCATTGCCTTTGATGGCGATGCAGCGGGTCAAAAAGCGGCACGGCGCACGCTAGAAATTGCGTTACCGCTGCTCAATGATGGTCGTGAGCTGAAATTTTTTGTTTTACCGAATGATCACGATCCGGATTCCCTCATTCGTCGTGAAGGGATTGAAAACTTTAGACGTTTGCTTGAGCAAGCACCGCTCATGTCAGATTTTATTTTCGCTTATTTGACCCGCAATCAGGATGTCTCCACTCCTGAAGGTAAAAGTCAGGTGATGGGCGAACTCAAAAACCTAACTGAATTATTGCCCAAACACGGTTCGTTCCGTTATTTGTTGCAGCAATTTTTCCGTGAAAAGCTTGGCTTTAATCGCAAATGGCAACCGCAAGTTAACAATGATGCATCCTTAAGCTTTAGCACCAAAATTGATGCTGAAGAATATGTGATCGCGATTTTACTCAATCATCCGTATTTATATATTCACTTTGAGCCGCTCCGTGCGCTGATTGCAGAAGATCAATTGCTGTTTAAAATTTTAAATATTTTGAATGTGATCTTTGAAGATTTACCCGATGATCCTGAGCTTTCTATTTATTATGTATTAGGCGCATGTGCGAATTATCATCATGAATTGCATAACATTTTATTGCATGCCAATGTCAGTGATTATACCTCATCACCCGAGCAAGCAGACAAACTTGCCGCCGATTTATCAACCAAGTTACAGCTGCAATCTTTAAAACATAAAATTAAATCAAAACAATTCAAAAGCATTGCAGAGATGAAAAATCTCAAATTACAAATTTATGAAATTGATAAGAAGCGTTCTATGACGCTAATTGAAGAATAAAATTTGCTTTGATCGGTAGATGTCTATCTACAAATAAATATTTTGATTTTAAAAGATTGAATACAAAATTAATGCTTAGGTTTACGACGTTTTTGTACCACATCTTTTAAGTTGTCTTGCAGCATATCAAACAGGCTTGGATCTTCTTGCTTCGCGGCTTCACGTAATAAAATAGAAGTTGGATGCAATAATTTTTGCGTCAAACGATGCGAAAATTCAGTCATCACCTGTTCAGCGTTTTCACCCTGCTGAATACGCGCTAAAGCATGTGCCAATTCTTCTTGACGCAACTGCTCACCATGATCACGATAAGCATGAATCGTTGCACCCGCTTGATTCACTTTTTGCTGAGTCATCAGTTCATTGACCAGCTGACTTACCATCACTTCGGCTTCAACGGCTGCTTGACGACGCTGCGCAAGATTTTCATCAATCACACTCTGCAGGTCATCAACCCCATACAAATACACGCCATCTAAGCTTTCTACTTTAGCGTCAATATCACGCGGAACCGCCAAATCTACGAGCAAAATTTGTTTATAACGACGTTTTTTCAGTGCCGCTTTAACATCCGCAAAAGCGATGACTTGATGCAAACTCCCCGTACAACTTGAAATCACATCGGCACGATGTAAATTTGCTGCAAGTTCAGAAAATTCGATAATCTCTACATCAACCCGATGGGCAATTTCTTGGGCTAACTTTTCAGCACGGCTACGGGTACGGTTACAAATAATGATTTTACCGACGCCCATTTCCGCCAAGTGTTTTGCCACAAGACTGTTCATTTCCCCTGCTGCGACCACCATAATGGTCAACTTGGCAGGATGACTAAAAACTTGAATCGCGAGCTGTGCCACAGCGTAGCCCATCGACACGGCATGACTGCCTACTGCGGTTTCCGAACGAACGCGTTTTGCCGCGTAAAAGGCATATTCAAAGATACGATTGAGATTTTGTGAAACGGTTTGCGCGTCTTTTGCAAGTGATAACGCAGTTTTAACTTGACCTAAAATCTGCGGTTCACCGAGCATTAAAGAATCAAGACCACTTGCAACACGCATTAAGTGTGTGACCGCTTCTGCATTTTCATAACGATAGACATGATTTTGTAATTGTTTGACATCAATGCCGTTTTTTTTGGCGAGCCAATCTAGCACCATGTCGATATTGTTCGACATCGCGTAAACTTCGGTCCGATTACATGTAGACACCACCACGAGATCGTTCAGCTCGGGGTGTTGGCTTTGCTCAAGCAATAAAGCACTTAACTTTTCAGGGTTAAACGCCACTTGTTCGCGCAGCTCTACAGAGGCGGTTTGATGGTTGACACCCAATGCAAAGAAAGACATATCAGGTCATCAATTCGCTAAATTTGTGCTATTGTGCAACATTGGTGTCATAAAAAAGCATTAGTTGGATCAAGAAAAAATTGCGTCAAATAACAAGCTGTATGAACAGCACTACAATTAAGCAATATTCTACCACAATCTTACTTGTCGGTAGCATGGCTTCGACTGCCCAAATTCAGGCAGCGGAAGCAGTTTACCACGCAAATCAAAATTATGAAGCGATTAAACAAAGCATGATTGCTGAGTTTGCCCTTTCTGCTCATGATATTCCAACCGCTTTACATAATTATACCGTGCTCGCCATCAAGAGTAATTCTACTGCCGTCAAGCAACGTGCCTTAAATGTAGCGCTTGAACACGAGGAACTACGAGCCGCATTAGATATTTCTACCCATTGGGTCGTACAAGAGCCCGAAGATGTTCCTGCGCTCTTTTATTTGGCGCATATTGCCCTAAAAGCACATGAATATGAATTGGCTGCTGAAACTTTAGATAAAATTTTAAAAATAGATGACAGTGCCAATTTAGAAGAAATTTTGGTCGGGATCTCGCCTGATAATACAGAAGATCGTGAATATCTCATTCAGGCACTCAGCACCAGTAAAACCAAAGATAATCCGTCTATTTTGGTTTTAATTGCAGGGCTTGAAGCGCAGAACGCACAGCTTGAACAAGCTCTTGAAACCATTAATCGTGCTTTAAAAAAACGTCCAAAAACGACCGGCTATATCCTGATGAAAGCCAATTTACTCAGTGGTCTAGGCGATGAAAACGCAACATTGGCGTGGTATGACAAAGCCAGTCGTAAAAACCGCAATAATTTGGATATCCGTTTAGCAGAAGCCAAATACTTAATCAAACTGAACCAATCCACACGTGCGTTGCAAAAGCTTGAAGATATTATTAAAAAATGGCCAACCAATGAAGAAGCCTTATTTATTGCTGGTTTGACCAGTATTGACTTAGAAGAATATGAAAAGGCTGAAAAATACTTAGTGGAACTACGCTATTCCATGCAATATCAAAATGAAGCCTATTACTATTTAGCCGTGAATGCCGAACGCAAACAGCATTTTGAAACAGCTAAAGCTTACTATCGCTTGGTCGATGGCAGTCTTTATACCGTTTCACGTCGCAATATGATTTCGATTTTTAGCGAACAAGACAAACTCAATGATGCCTTACGTTTTTTGACTCAAGAACGCGTCAATTATCCACAGCATGCCAGTTTCTTATATCAGGCACAGTCCGATATTCTAAAACGCATGAACAATAAAAAAGCAGCGCTACGTTTACTCGATGAAGCCATTCAAAATGTGCCTGATGATCCCGAACTGATCTACGCACAAGTCTTATTGCTTGACCCTTATGAAGATCGTGACCTGCTGGATCAGCGCCTAAAGTCTTTATTACGCATTGAACCGAATAGCCCAACCTACCTCAATGCTTATGCCTATACATTAGCGATGCAAAATCGTCGCTTAGATGAAGCACGCGGTTATGTGGAAATGGCTTTAGAACTTGCACCAGAGCAAGCCTCTATTTTAGATACTTTGGGTTATATTTGTTATTTGCAAAATGACTACGCAACCTCTGCGAGCGTCTTAGAAAAAGCCTATACACTCAGCCCCAATGTTAAAATTGGGGTGCGCTATGCACGTTCTTTGTATATGAATGGCGATTTGCAGCGCTTTAATACGGTGTTAAAACAATTACAACAAAATCATGAAAATGATCCTGAATTAAATCAGCTTTATTCGTTATTGTTAGTGCCACCTTTCCAAACGAGCTAATTTTATGATGTTAAAACTCAATTCTATGACATGCGTTCTATTGGCATCGAGTATTTTAAGTTTGACAGGCTGTCAGCAGGTCATCAAACCTGAATCAAATGTCACCACACCGACACTTGAAGCGCCTGATCAACATACGCAAGCTGATCGTCAATTTCAGCTACAAGGTAAAATTGGGGTAAAAACAGCTCAACAAAGCGGCAGTGCCTTTTTTACTTGGCTACAAGACCAAGACCAGTTTGATATCGAGCTCACCGGAATTTTAGGCATTGGTAAAACGCAAATTTCCGGACAACCTGGTAATGTCACACTAAATAGCGCTAAAACTGGCTTAATTGAAGCATCCACACCTGAAGAATTACTGCAACGTGCGACTGGTTGGCAAGCGCCAATCACACACCTTGTTGATTGGGTTCAGGCACGTCCCGCGACCAATAGCGCACAGGTACAAAAGGATGCCAACAATCGTATCAGCCAAATGATTGAAGATGGTTGGACAGTAGACTTAAGCTATAACGCACAAGCACAGCTACCGAATCGTTTGATTTTAAAACAGCGCTTAGACAATGGCGGTGAAAACCGTATTACAATGGTCATTCAAGACCGTTAACTGATTTGATTTAAGTCTCCTATGATTCGTGCGCCCTCACCTTCAAAACTCAACTTGTTTTTACATATCACTGGTCGTCGTGACAATGGCTATCATGAATTGCAAAGTATTTTTCAGCTGATTGATTTATGTGATTGGCTTGAGTTTGAGCAAACAGAACGATTAGACATTCAGATCGAAGGTCTTGAATCGGTGAATTTAGAAAACAATCTGATTTATCGCGCGACTCAAATCTTAAAACCTTATGCGCAAGCTCAATCAGGTTTAAATATTCGCCTTGAAAAGAATATTCCGATGGGTGCAGGATTGGGCGGTGGTTCATCCAATGCGGCAACAACCCTGATTGTGGTGAATCAATTGTGGCAATGTGGATTAAATACTGCGCAACTAGCAGATTTAGCCGTGCAGTTGGGCGCAGATGTACCGATTTTTGTGCATGGTAAAAATGCATGGGCAGAAGGTATTGGTGAACACTTAACATTCATAGACTTAGATCAAAAACAATTCATTGTGCTTAAACCTGACTGTTTTATCAGCACTCAATTGCTTTTTTCACAAAAAACGTTGACAAGAGACACGAAGCCTACTAAATTTTGCGCCTATCAGGAAACGCCATCTGATTTTAGAAATAACTTTGAGCCATTGGCACGAAGCTTATATCCTGAAGTTGATGAAGCGATGCAATATTTAGATCAGTTCGGTGTTGCAAAACTTACAGGTACAGGTGCTTGTGTGTTTATTGAAGTAACAGCAAATATGAATATTAAAGATATTCTGACAAATTCGCCTTGTACCAGTTACTTGGTCAACAGTTTGAAAGAATCACCTTTGGTTCAGTTTGAGGTTCGTTAGGGGTATCGCCAAGTGGTAAGGCACCGGGTTTTGATCTCGGCATCCGTTGGTTCGAATCCAGCTACCCCTGCCATTTTTCACCTGTAGATGTACTGTATTAGGGGTATCGCCAAGTGGTAAGGCACCGGGTTTTGATCTCGGCATCCGTTGGTTCGAATCCAGCTACCCCTGCCATCTTACAGTTTATCAAATTAGGGGTATCGCCAAGTGGTAAGGCACCGGGTTTTGATCTCGGCATCCGTTGGTTCGAATCCAGCTACCCCTGCCATTTTCTCAAAAAAGACAGAGCATCACTTTACGACTCATATGTTAATTAACCTTGACATCAAGCCGTAAAAATATTAAAGTTCTGCCGCATTAGGGGTATCGCCAAGTGGTAAGGCACCGGGTTTTGATCTCGGCATCCGTTGGTTCGAATCCAGCTACCCCTGCCATCTTATTCCTACACATTCCAACCGCCAAGGGTGCTTCATGCCCAATCTTGTCGTTTTTAGTGGATCTGCGCATCCACAATTCGCTCAAAAAGTCGTAAGCCACTTACATATTCCTCTAGGCGCTGCCTCTGTAGGTCAGTTCTCTGATGGCGAAATTGCTGTCGAGATCACTGAAAACGTGCGTGGTAAAGACGTATTTATCGTACAGCCTACTTGTGCCCCAACTAACGATAACCTGATGGAAATCTTAGTGATGGCTGACGCATTGCGTCGTGCAAGTGCTGGTCGTATTACTGCCGTGATTCCTTATTTTGGTTACGCTCGTCAAGACCGTCGTCCACGTTCAAGTCGTGTGCCAATTACTGCTAAAGTTGTTGCAGATATGCTAACAACTGTGGGTATTGACCGCGTTGTGATGATTGACCTTCACGCTGACCAAATCCAAGGCTTCTTCGATATTCCTGTAGACAACATCTACGGTACACCTGCCCTTCTTGCTGACCTACGTCAACAGTCGCATCACAACCTTATGGTTGTATCGCCTGACGTTGGCGGTGTGGTACGTGCACGCGCTGTTGCGAAACAAATGGGTGATATCGATCTAGCAATCATTGATAAACGTCGTCAAAAAGCAAATGAATCACAAGTGATGCATTTGATTGGTGATGTGAAAGATCGTGATTGTGTCATTGTTGATGACATGGTGGATACAGCAGGTACGTTATGTAAAGCTGCCGACGCATTGAAAACTTTCGGTGCGCGTAAAGTGATTGCTTATGCAACTCACCCAGTTTTATCTGGCAAAGCCATCGAAAACTTAAAAAATTCTGTGATTGATGAATTGGTTGTAACCGATACCATTCCTCTTTCTGAAGAAGCTTTAGCTCTTGGTAAGATTCGCCAAGTTTCAGTTGCGAGTATGGTTGCTGAAACAATTCGTCGTATTAACAACGAAGAATCTATTAGCGCAATGTTCGATTCTTATCTATAATAGAGCGCTGAAATTCCAAAGCCCTGTCATTTGACGGGGCTTTTACTCACTAGATTGGTCGCAGATCTAGTTAATTAACTTAAATAGGATGTCTATCATGGCAAACTTCGTATTAAACGCAGCAGCACGTGAAGAAGCAGTACAAGGGAAAGGTGCGAGCCGCCGCCTTCGTCTTCTTAACAAAGTTCCAGCTATCATCTACGGTGGCGAAGCTGCTCCTGTTACAGTAACTCTTGAACTTCGTCAGCTTGTTAAAGCTTTAGAAAACAATGCTTTCTTCGAAGAAGTAATTGAAATCAACATCGACGGTAAAGTTGAAACTGTTAAAATCCAAGCTTTACAACGTCACCCAGCTAAAAACACACCAATGCACGCTGACTTCAAACGCGCATAAGTGTTAATGGTGTAATTAGTGTCAAATCTTTCACTGATTGTTGGTTTGGGTAACCCAGGTTCTGAGTATGCCCAAACCCGCCATAATGCAGGCTTCTGGTTCGTAGAACGCCTTGCAGAGCAATATGGCATCTCACTCAAAAATGACCCAAAATTCTTCGGAATCAGCGGTCGAGGTAAAATTGAAGGTCAAGACGTTCGTCTACTTCTTCCAACGACCTTTATGAATCTTTCTGGCAAAAGCGTTGTTCCTTTCGCTAAGTTTTATAACATTGCGCCTGAAGCTATTTTAATTGCTCACGATGAACTGGATATGAATCCGGGTGTCATTCGCCTAAAAACAGGCGGTGGTCATGGTGGACATAATGGCTTACGTGACATCGTTCCGCATATTGGCTCTAATTTCCATCGTTTACGGATTGGTATTGGTCATCCCGGCTCGAAAGATCGTGTTTCTGGTCATGTGCTCGGTAAAGCACCAAGCAGCGAACAGAACTTAATGGACGATGCGATTCATCATGCCCTTGCACGTACAAAAATGCTGGTCAATGGTGAAATACAACAAGCCATGAATCAAATCAACGCTTATAAACCAAACTGATCATTCAAAAATCGTTGGACAATGACACTTGCCATGCAGATGGTTTAAGCGCAAAATGCGCAAGCCTACCCACTGATTGAGTGTCGTAGTCATTGATTCAACAATAAGATCAATATCTTAGGTCTACTCAGGAGACGCTAGCCATGCTATCTCGTTTATTAAAAGCGAAAATCCACCGTTGTGTTGTAACACAAGCAGAATTACATTATGAAGGTTCTTGTGCGATTGACGGTATTCTTTTGGATTTAGCCGGCATCCGTGAATATGAAGAAATTCATATGTGGAATGTGACCAATGGTAAACGCTTTACGACGTATGCGATTCGTGGTGAAGAAGGTTCAGGCATTATCTCTGTAAATGGCGGTGCTGCACTTCAAGCGGATGTTGGCGATTTAATGATTATTGCAACATTTGGTGATTTTACTGAAGCTGAAGCAGATGCACATAAACCACGTTTGGTTTATGCAAATCCAAATAACACGGTTAACCACACTGCAAACTGTATTCCTGTACAAGTGGCATAAGCGTTTGAATGCTTATCGCATTCAGCTTTGACTAAAAACAGATTCTAAAAAGCTCGCACATGGCGGGCTTTTTTATGCCTGTTTATTTTGTGATTATTCACACAATTGCTATACATATGATGCATTCAGATAAAGAAAGCCCTCCCCGTCGTTTAAAACAGGAATATAATAGACTTACATCGCTTCAGGGCGGGGTGTAATTCCCCACCGGTGGTAAATTCAACGGGTATATTTATTCGATTGAATCAGCCCACGAGCCTATTATGTTCCTTACACAACATAATTCGCAGATTTGGTGAAAAGCCAAAGCCGACGGTATAGTCCGGATGAAAGAAGACGAGGTCAACACACGTTATTGTTTTAGATCATTGCATCTCAATGATAACTTGTGACCATACTCCTGCTTTTCTCTATGTCCTGAAATGTTCAATCGTACTTAAACCTTACGCGAGCGTTTCAATGTCTAGTTTGATTCAACCCGAAATTTTCTTTTCAGCACTTCCTCCCGCTGAACAACGTATTCAAAAAGCTTTAGAAGATATCCGCCAAGGCAAACCTGTATTGGTCATGGATGATTTCGACCGTGAAAATGAAGCTGACTTAATTGTGGCTGCAGAAACCTTAACTGTCGAAACGATGGCACGTATGATTCGTGATGGTTCAGGTATTGTGTGCTTATGCTTAACAGATGAACTTGCCAACCATCTCGAACTGCCACCGATGGTCAGCGATAACTCAAGCCAATTTAAAACGGCATTTACAGTGACCATTGAAGCTGCTGTGGGTGTAACAACTGGCGTATCTGCTAAAGACCGTACCACAACTATTCATGCTGCCATTAAAGATGGTGCAGTCGCGAGCGATCTAAACCGTCCGGGGCATGTCTTCCCGCTTCGTGCGCGTGAAGGTGGTGTGTTGACGCGTCGTGGACATACTGAAGGCACAATCGATTTAGCACGTTTAGCGGGCTTAAAACCATCAGGTGTATTGTGTGAACTCACCAACCCTGATGGCACGATGGCATCAGGCATTCAAGTTTTGGCGTATGCTCAAACTCATGATTTAACGGTCATTACCATTGAAGAAATTGTGCAATATCGTTTAAAACATCAGCTTTAAAATTTTCGATATTAAAAAAACCCATGATCTACTCATGGGTTTTTTATACTCAAAAGCTTAATCTTTTATTTTTGACTCTTTTAATGCCAAGGCATAATGTGGCCAAGCATTGCTATTTTTAAAATTATTCACCCAATACGCAATCAACACCAAGCAGATCGCGCCCGACAATACGGGGAAAATTAAAAAACTCCAATCATAATGCACTGTATTCGCAGTTAATAAAATAACCAAAGGATTTGCCCCTGCTGGCGGATGTACACAACGAAAATATTGCATTGCGCAAATCGAAATTCCCACAGCGAATGCAATACTGAAAGTATTTGAGCCAAATAGCTTCAACATCACCAAACCCACAGTCGCTGCGATTAAATGCCCAAAAATCACATTACGCGGTTGTGCCAATGGCGATTGAGCAGCCGCATACAACAACACACAACTCGCACCAAACGGCGCCATAATCCACAGATGTTCTGACCAATGACTGAGCATCATGAGCAACGCAATACTTAAACTTGCCCCAATTAAGCTTCTGAGCAAATCGAGCCATGAAGGTCGTTTGGCTAATTTTTCACGACCTTCAAATAAAAACATCATTGGTTTCACCTTGATTAGATTTTTTTCATCGTTTAAACTCAAAATAGTACAGATCTGTACTATTGTAAATATATCTGTTGAGAATAATCATGTCTAAATCAGCGATAAAAATTTTAAATACAGCAGAAGCGCTTTTTAATCAGCACAGTTTTAGCAGTGTCGGGGTTGATCTGATTCGAGATGAGTCGGGTTGCTCCAAGACCACCCTATATACGCATTTTACAAACAAGCAGCACTTAGTCGAAGCCGTATTAGCGCGTCGAGATCAACGTTTTCGGGCGAATTTAATTGAAACAATTGGCGATACAACAGGACTTGATGCGCTAGAAAAAATATTTGATTGGCATATCGCCTGGTTTCAAGCAGACCATTTTAAAGGTTGTCTCTTTGTCCGTGCGACAGCTGAGGCAGATCAACAAGATAATGCCATTCAGCACATCGCTAAGCAGCATAAATCTTGGCTCTATCAAGTTGTTCAACAGCATAGTCAACGTTTAAAGAACGCTGAACAGGTGACCTTATTGTTTTACACACAACTGGAGGGTTTAATCAGTCGTTGTTTGGTGGAAGGGTTTCATTTGGAGCAAGTCAATCAACAAAAAAAACTGATCTTTCAACTCATCGCATTACTTCAAAACCAAACACTATAAATGCCATAAAGCGCAACGCTCAACAAAATGACGCCACATAAGCCGAGTAAATGTGGATAAATTTTTGAGGTAGATAAACGTTTAAAGCCCAAATAAACCAAAGACAGTGTCAGGAAATCCAAAACAATCCACGTCACAGTCAAAATCATCAGGCTTGTATCTATATTGGACGATACACCCACAAATTGCGGAAAAAATGACGCAAAGAAAATAATATCTTTGGGGTTTGAAATACCGACCAAAAAGCCTTTTTGAAAGCCTGCTGACATCGGTTGAATCAAGGTCGGAGCTTGAGCTGCTTTAGAAAAAACCTCACGTAAAATATCAACAGCCAAATAAGCAATGTATACACAACCCAAGACCTGAATCATATTCAGCCAGTCCTGATTGATACTCATCACACCTTTTAGGCTTAAGATTGAACAGGCAATTAGAATCAAAGACGCGAAGTTCGTACCGAAAATTGTTCTTAATGCCGCTTGATAGCCGCCTTTTAATCCTGCACTTGCAATAAGCAACATGACTGGACCTGGCGTGGCAATCATGACCACGACAGCCAAGCAATACAGGGCATATTCTAAAAAATTCACTGTCCCCTCAACCATCATTTATACAAGCCTTAGATTCTCAAATGAAGTGCAACAGAGATTAAATTTTGGAAAGAAGCAAGATGAGCTAGCATTTTGCTTCCGACCGACCAAAGTCAAAGTTGCATCATGAACTATACTCATCTTACCCAAGAAGAAAGATATCAGATTTTTACATTGTTACGTGAAGGATTTTCTCAACGTTATATTGCTTGGAGACTGAATCGTTCACCTTCCACTATTTCTAGAGAAATCAATCGTAATCGAGCTAGAAATGGTTATTTCGCTAAGCATGCTAGTAAACTCGCTCGAAGACGCCATTGCTCTAATCCTAAAAGAATCCCTGATGAAATATGGGCAAATGTCATCTTTTATCTTGAACTTCAATGGAGTCCTGAACAGATTGCTTCCCGTGTTTCAGTCAGTCTGCATTCAATTTATCGCTTAATACGACAGGATAAAAATAAGGGCGGTACTCTCTTTCATCATCTACGTTTCAGAAATCAAAGAAAGAGGAAATACGGCTCTCCTGAAACTCGTGGTCAGCTGGCTAATCGTAAAAGCATTCATGATAGACCGATTGAGATTGAACAGCGTCATCGTTTCGGTGATCTAGAGATAGATACGATTGTGGGTAAGAATCATCAGCAATCATTGGTCTCGATTGTAGATCGTAAGACAGGTTATTTGTGGCTAAAGAAGTGTAGCTCACGTAAAGCAGAGGAAGTTTGCCAAACAACGATCAGTTTACTTGAGCCAATCAAAGATCAGCTCAAGACGATTACCGCAGATAATGGTAAGGAGTTTAGTCTGCATGAATGTGTTGCTCAAGAATTAGAAATAGACTGGTATTTCGCAGATCCTTATAGCGCTTGGCAACGAGGTACGAATGAAAATACCAACGGCTTAGTCAGACAATACATTAGAAAGGGAAGTGACTTAAATCAGTATACAGATGAATATATCTCAGAAATAACAGCCCGTATCAATCATCGTCCAAGAAAAAGACTCGGCTTTAAAAGTCCGAGTCAGGTATTATGGCAACAACATGGTGTTGCACTTCAAATGCTAATCTAAGAGCTAAAAAAAAGAGGACTTATTCGTCCTCGTTATACAACGGAATGAGATGTTGGCTCATTTCATCAGCGCGCATAAATGCCAAATCATAACTGGCATTGGCGAGTGCCAAGACGCGTCTTTCAAATTGATCCCAAATTGGGCGTACCTGCTTATAGTGAATCCCTAGCCCGCTTTCGTCGGTAAAATGCCGGTTTTTTTCACATAATTTTAATGCGTGATACAGCTTACGCCCTTGACTAGCATCATCACGCAATCGCACTCTTTTTGAACGAACAAATGCCTCAACTTCCGCCAAATTGGCATGCGGCAACATTGGCACTAAAATTTGATCGAGCTGTGCATCCAAGCGTTTCCATACCAGCGTGTGATGTTTCGCATCATAACGATTCCAATGAATCACCTCATGATTGAAACGTCGACAGCCGCGACACACTGCATCGCCAAATACCGTCGAACAGCGTCCCGCACATGGGGTTAAGGATGAAATATGATGCTCTGAACTCAAAATTCACTCCATTTGGTCGCAGTCAGTTTTAACGTGGGCATTGCCTAACAATGTGGGCATGACTATACACGCTCCATGAAATGAATTGAAGTCTTAGAAAAGCGCTTGGATTGTCTCGCATATTCATGCGAATCAAGCTAAAATACGCGCCTTTAAATTCTATTGTTACCTTGGAGTACTCCATGAACGCTACTGTAGAACAGCTTGCACCTGTAGAACAGCAAGCGACGACTGGTTGGGTTGTTGCCGCACTTTATCAATTCAAAGAAGTCGAAGACGCTGCAGGTCTTCAACAACGTCTATTAGACTTGGTAAAAACCATCAACCTATGTGGTACTCTGATTGTTGCCAGCGAAGGCATCAACGGTACAGTTGCGGGCGACCGTGAAGCGATTGATAAAGTTCATCAATTGTTATTAGATGAAGGCTTCAACGATATGGAATATAAAGAGTCTGAAAGCTCTGATAAGCCATTCCGTAAAATGAAAATTAAACTCAAAAAAGAAATTGTAACTTTGGGCGTGGAAGTCAAACCACGTGATTTAGTGGGTCACTATTTAGATCCAAAAGAATGGAATGAACTGATTGCACGTGATGATGTGATTCTTGTCGATACGCGTAACGATTACGAATATAAAGCGGGCACATTTAAAGGCGCTATTGACCCTAAAACTGAAAGCTTCCGCGAATTCCCTGAATACGTTAAAAACAACCTTGAACAGCATAAAGATAAGAAAATTGCCATGTTCTGTACAGGTGGTATTCGTTGTGAAAAATCAACCTCTTTGCTTTTACAAGAAGGTTTTAACGAGGTCTATCACCTTAAAGGTGGTATTTTAAAATACCTCGAAGAAACCCCTGCCGAAGAAAGCCTATGGGAAGGTGAATGCTTCGTTTTTGATGGTCGTACTGCGGTGAAACATGGTATGGAAGAAGGCGAAAATACCAAATGTCACGCATGTGGCTGGCCGTTAACGCCTGAAGAAGTCGAACTTCCAAGCTATGAACATGGCGTTTCATGTGTATATTGCATTGAAAAAACCACTGAAAAGCAAAAAGAAGGTTTCCGTATGCGTCAATCGCAAATTTTGGCAGCTAAACGTAAACGTCTTTAATGTCGATTATATAAACCGATATACAAAAGCCCTCAATTGAGGGCTTTTTATTTACATAAAAATGACACCCGCAATAAAAAATACACCTCGTTTAACCAAGATTATCATCAAAAAATCATGGCACTTGTTAAGCTCGATTCAATTCAAAGATTTCACTGCTAAGTCTTTCATTATGAACTGAAAGCATAAAGTGAATAGGAGATGAGAAATGGGCAAAGCACTCGCACATCTTGAGGATAATATTGTGCCGTTTGAACCAAGGCATAATGTTAAAACACAACGACTAAATCAGATGGCACGCGAGTTAGAACGTGAATCGCATTTACTGATTGTGGTATTAGGTACGCTCATTGGTGCAACCCTCGCATTGTTCGTGGGTTACCATATTCATACCAGTGCAATCCATTTTTTACTGCTGAGTATCTTGCCTGTTTGCTTGGCTTATGGACTCCGTAAAATTTATATTCATACGCTTATTCGCACTTATTTATAATCGCTTTTTCTCTTGTTATTTGCCCACAACATGTGCTTAGAATATCAGCACATATATGCATTGATATTAAAATTATGAAGATCACAGAGTGGATCATTTCGATCATGGAGCAATTGGGTTATTGGGGGATTGCCCTACTCATGTTCCTTGATAATGTTTTTCCGCCCATTCCCTCTGAAATCATTATGCCTTCTGCAGGCTACTCTGCATCTCAAGGTCAACTTCTTCTTTTCGGTGTCATCATTGCTGGTTCAATCGGTTCTTTATTAGCCGCTGCCCTGCTTTATTGGGTGGGTTATAAATTCAAACACGAATCTCTCTTCAAATTTGTCGACCGCTATGGCAAATATCTGTTTATTCAATCTAAAGATGTCAAAAAATCGTTAACT
This sequence comes from Acinetobacter wanghuae, assembly GCF_009557235.1. Lineage (NCBI taxonomy): Bacteria > Pseudomonadati > Pseudomonadota > Gammaproteobacteria > Moraxellales > Moraxellaceae > Acinetobacter > Acinetobacter wanghuae. Next base: position 2,019,649 of record NZ_CP045650.1, read on the forward strand.
TGGTTTGAGCACTACGGACATCGGATTGTGTTTTTCGGACGGATGATTCCTGCGGTACGTTCTTTAATTAGTATTCCGGCAGGCATGAGTCGAATGCCTTTTTGGAAGTTCATGCTGTTTAGTGGTCTAGGCACCATTATTTGGACAACATTCCTCGCCAGTGTTGGTTTTTATTTTGGTGAAAATCAAGCCTTGATGCACGAAATTTTCAGCCGTGTGGGTTATGTGATTCTTGCGATAGTAGGCGTTATTGTGATCTGGCTTGTGTATCGTCGCCAACAACGAAAGTCTAAACTATAAAATTAATTTTAGAGTATTTAACACGTTATTCTTAAGTGATTCCAATCATTTAAAATGACTCGGAATCACTCACGAGAAGCGACATTTTTCGTTTATTTTTCTGCAATTTGCCTACAAATTTTTACATGGATACAGACAGCTTATCGAACTCATATCATCTTTCTATATAAGTCAGCTTATGCATTGCATAAGTTATAGCAATGCTTTCGAGCGAAGCTATAGCTTGCTCATTAAAGCGCATTGCATTTTGTAAACCCAATATAACGTATCTATTAAAATAAGGTGATCAAATGACTGATATTGAGCGTAACCAAGAGATTGATCGTGAAGTCGTAAAAAACTTACCAAAAGAAGAACGTGATCGTTTAAATGCGGATCCTATTACAGGTGAACCAGGTGCACATCCTGTTGGAACAGGTGTAGGTGCAACAGGTGGTGCTGCTGCAGGTGCCGCAATTGGCGCGATGGGTGGTCCTATCGGTGCTTTGGTGGGTGGTGCCGTTGGTGCCGTAGTCGGCGGTTTAGGTGGCAAAGGTGCTGCCGAAGCCATGAACCCAACCGAAGAAGATCGATATTGGCGTGAGAACAGTTTAAATACCTCTTACTACACGGATACTCGTTCGCTTTATTCCGATCTCGATTACGATCGTGATTATCAGAGTGCTTATCGTGTCGGTTATGAAAACCGTCCACATTATGAAACCACCACGCGTTTTGAGGATGTCGAACACGAACTTAAGGCGAAATGGGAACAAGTCAAAGGTTCATCACGTTTGACATGGGAACAAGCCAAATATGCAATTAAAGATGCATGGGATCGTACCAAACATTAAATCTTTAATGCATAAATATGCGCTTGACCCAAATTGATCAGCCATAAAAAAAGCACCGAACTCGGTGCTTTTTTTATTCAAACTTCAACTTATTCAGGTGAATGATACATTAAGTACAATTCATTTAGGTTGTTTGGAATTTCTTCTGCAAGTTCATCCATCAATTGACCATTGCGACGGAAAGTTTCCATTTGTGGATCTTCGTCATCAATGCCACTGAAGACCATAATTGGCAGCGTTAAATCGACCAATTGTTCTTCATACTCTTCTGCGAACCAAGCATCTTCATTCAAGAACATCGCATCGACGAAACCGACACTCCAATCCCCTAAGCTTGATTCTGTATCTGCTTCTTCAATTTCAAATGGGAAGGTAATCCCTTCTTCATTGGCAAGGTTTTGGCGAATAGACTCCAACCATGCTTGAATTTGCGTAATAATCGCAGCAGGTGCCTTTTTCTGATTGCCTTCAAAAAGCTCATCTAACCATTTGTCGAATTTAGGTCCGACTGCAATGGCACATAAGAAACCGTGAGTGGCAGCAAAATCTAGACCAAATTCATTTTGGTCGCCATCTAAAAACTCACTCAACTGGTCTAAATCAAAAGCACTCATTTAATATCCAAACTTCGAAATACCGAAAGACTTAGCATAGCATTTATTGACGCTATGCTAAATCCGAATTCGTTAATCTTCGTCGTCGAAATCGTCATCGTCGTCGAAGTCATAGTCAAAATCTTTGAGTTCACGTTCCAAACGACGTTGTACTAACAAATCGTCGATTAGGCGGCGTTTTTCCAATGACTCTTTGGCTGTCAGCTTGGTCGTGGAAGCCTCATCGAAGCTAACATCATCATCACTGAAGCTATCATCTAGTTCAAAATCTGTAGAAGACACTAAAACTTCCTCATGGTGAAAAATGTAAATGGTTTTAGCGCTATTTATCGTGCCTAAAAAACTAAGTCAAGTTTTATTTTGTTTTTTAAGATTTTAAATTTAAAAATAGGGCTTTTTTTCTGACTGAAATGTGTGGCATGATATAATCCACCCTGCGTCCTGATATTTTTTGACAGTTTTAGCGAATTTTTAAGAAAACAGTGCGTACCGGGTTGAACTTGAAAATAACAAATTCACCCCCATCTTAAATTACTGAATTTCACTTTTAAATATTTTATCAGACAGCGTTTTACGTTGTACTTACTGATGAAATACCTGAGCTATTCATAAAATTTAATGAGATGAATCGTGCAATGATTGTACGGTTTTTTTTACTGCCACAGATTCAACGAAGAGTAAGCAAAGATGAGCGATATGACTTCCCCTACTTCTCAAGTAGCGGCTCTGATTAGCCGAGGCAAAGAACAAGGTTACTTAACCTTCGCTGAGGTTAACGATCATCTCCCGGACTCGATCACAGAAAGCGAACAGATTGAAGATATCATTCAAATGTTGAATGACGTCGGTATTCCCGTACACGATCGCGCACCTGAATCTGATGATACGATGTTCGAGGACACTGCAGAAGCTGCCGATGAAGTTGCAGAAGAAGAAGCTGCAGCAGTACTTGCATCGGTAGAAAACGAACCAGGTCGTACCACTGACCCTGTCCGCATGTATATGCGTGAAATGGGTACAGTTGAACTTTTAACCCGTGAAGGCGAAATTAGCATTGCAAAACGTATCGAAGAAGGTATTCGTGACGTTTTGCATTCGATTGCATATTGGCCAAACGCGGTTGAAGTGGTTCTACAAGAATATAAAGATTATGAAGCAGGCGAACGCCGTTTAGCCGATATTCTTTCAGGCTACCTTGACCCTGAATCAAATGATCCAATTCCTGAAGTTTTAGAAGAAGAAGCAGAAATTGTTGTTGAAGCAACCACTGCTAAATCAGCGAAAGATGTGAAATTGGACGATGACGAAGAAGAAGAAGCTGATTCTGATGATGATTCAGAAGCGGATTCTGGTCCAGATCCTGAAATTGCGAAAGCACGTTTCACTGAACTTGCGAATGCGTGGAAAAATACCCGTACTGTATTTGAAAAACACGGTCGTAACAGCAAACAAGGCGAAGAAGCACTTCAAGCACTTGCAACTGTGTTCATGATGTTTAAATTTACTCCACGTTTATTTGAAATCATTTCAGAAATGATTCGTGGTACTCATGATCAAATTCGTGGTGCTGAACGTGAAGTGATGCGCTATGCAGTACGTCGTGGTCGTATGGATCGTACGCAATTCCGTACTTCTTTCCCAGGTCAAGAGTCAAATCCAGCTTGGTTAGAAGAACAAATTGCTAAAGCGCCTGCCGATCAAAAAGTGTATTTAGAAAAAGTTCGTCCTGATGTACTTGCGTTCCAACAAAAGATTGCCGATATCGAAAAAGAATTGGGTCTGACGGTTAAAGACATCAAGGACATTGCGAAACGTATGGCGGTTGGTGAAGCGAAAGCGCGCCGTGCCAAAAAAGAAATGGTTGAAGCAAACTTACGTCTGGTCATTTCGATTGCGAAAAAATACACCAACCGTGGTCTGCAATTCCTCGACTTGATTCAAGAAGGTAACATCGGCTTGATGAAAGCGGTGGACAAGTTTGAATACCGTCGTGGTTATAAATTCTCGACCTATGCGACTTGGTGGATTCGTCAGGCGATCACGCGTTCGATTGCCGATCAGGCGCGTACGATTCGTATTCCAGTACATATGATCGAAACGATTAACAAGATCAACCGTGTATCGCGTCAACTTCTTCAAGAAATGGGTCGTGAACCGACACCTGAAGAATTGGGCGAACGTTTAGAAATGGACGAAGTCAAAGTACGTAAAGTACTTAAGATTGCGAAAGAACCTATTTCGATGGAAACACCGATTGGTGATGATGAAGATTCGCATCTTGGCGACTTTATCGAAGATGGTAACATTACCTCTCCGATTGATGCTGCGACCTCTGAAGGCTTAAAAGAAGCAACTCGTGAAGTGTTAGAGAACTTAACTGAACGTGAAGCGAAAGTCTTGAAAATGCGTTTTGGTATTGATATGCCAACCGACCATACTTTGGAAGAAGTCGGTAAACAATTTGACGTGACACGTGAACGTATTCGTCAGATTGAAGCAAAAGCATTACGCAAACTTCGTCACCCATCTCGTTCTGAACATTTACGTTCATTCCTTGAGAATGACTAATCTATCCATAGGATAATACTGGCTTGAATATGGGGGGCACTCCCCCATAATATGAGCATGTAGCAATTAAAACAAAATACCTGCATATAGCAGGTATTTTTAATGAAGAGGTGTCCTATGACTGACATGACGAATCGCATGCCATCACGCGAATTACAAGAACATCTTTGGGTGTTCCCGATGGACTATCCAATTAAATTGATTGGTCTTGCCGGCAATGAACTTCGCCAAGCGGTGAATGATATTTTTGTGAAACATTTCCCAGAATTTGACGGCAGCACCATGACAGTAACGCCTTCTCGCACAGGTAAATATCATTCTGTGACTGCGAATTTACGCTTTGAAGAACTTGAACAAGTTCATGCCGTTTATGCCGACCTTGCAGCATGCCCACTGATTAAGACTGCTCTTTAAGAGTACAAAAAAACACGCTTTCGAGCGTGTTTTTTTCTGCCTAAAGATTGCATATAAAAACCTTCAATATCTCTCCCCTATCTACACGCTAAAATCATTATAATAAAAACATTGCAATCATTTACTAAGGACACTGTTTGTGACTGATGTGGCTCAAAAACCGTCATTGATTATTCGTCAATATAATGCGCTTACAGCTTATGAAGACCGTTTTTTAGAGATGAAACAATTCACCGAAACGCGTGATGAGCACACCCCTGACGAATTATGGATTTTGCAACATCATGATGTACTGACTCAAGGTCAAGCCGGCAAGCCTGAGCACATTCTTATTCCATCTAACATTCCTGTGGTACAGACTGACCGTGGTGGTCAAGTCACTTGGCATGGACCGGGTCAATTGGTCACGTACTTTATGTTTGATTTAAATCGTTTGGGCTGGAATGTGCGCACACTGGTGTCATATGCTGAAAATTTAATGATTGAACTACTTAAAAAATATAATATCGATGCCTATGCCAAAGCTGATGCACCCGGTGTTTATGTTGCAGAGCGTAAAATCGGTTCGCTTGGTTTTAAAATTCGTAAAGGTCGCAGTTACCACGGATTATCGTTAAATATTGATTGCGATTTGCATGGTTTCCATACCATTAACCCATGTGGTTATGCAGGACTAGAAATGGTAAGAATCAATGACCTTGTTCAGCCAGCGCCAAAATTTACAGACCTATGCGCTGAAATTATTGAAACTTTAAACAACAGCGGTTACTTTAAAGATGTAAAGGTTGAGCAAAGATAAAGGCTTTGCTTTTTAATAATAAATAAATTAGAGTATTTACTCTAAATACATAATACTGAAGATAGGGATCATCACGTGATTGCACCTAAATCCGTAAAACCCGCTTTGCAACTGGCCTATGTCAAACTCATGATGGACGTGATTGGCAGAGGCTTAGCGATGGCAAGTCAAGTCGATGACGAAATCAAACGTGAAGTGGCAGCATTCCCTGCCAACTTCACCCTTTCAATGAATGTTTTCCCCAATGGCCCTGCATTTATTGCACGCGTGACTGAAAACAAGCAATTGGAATTGGTCAAACATCTCCATCAGAAACCAGATTTGACCATTACCTTTAAGCATTTGCATCATGCATTTTTGGTTTTTTCTTTTCAGGAAAGTACTTCTCAAGCCTTTGCCAATGACCGTATGATTGCCAATGGCGATATTTCATTTGCGATTCGCTTAGTGCGCTGCCTAAACAAGATGGAAGCGTTAATTTTGCCAAAACTGGTTGCAGAATTAGCCGTCAAAGAGTATCCGCAAAATTTAAGCTTAAAAGAAAAATTAATGGGTGCGAGTAATATTTACCTAAAAGTCGCACAATCATATTTAAAAGGGAGTGTTTAACCATGGCGAAGCCTTATTACGAATTTTTCTGTCCCGTTAAAGTTATTGCAGGACACGCTGCGCTTGAACACATTCCATTTGAACTTTCAACTTTAGGGGCGAAACGTCCGCTCATTATTACCGACAAAGGTGTACGTTCAAATAACTTACTTGCTCCGATTGAAGCGGCATTTGAAAATACAGATGTCGAGATTGGTTTTATCTTTGATGATGTTCCACCTGATTCAAGCTTAGAAACAGTTCGTAAAGCTGCCGAGCTTTATCGTCAGCACAACTGTGATGCTATTTTAGCTGTGGGCGGTGGTTCAGTGATTGATACCTCTAAAGCCACCAATATTTTGGTCTCTGAAGGCGGTGATGACTTACTAAAATATTCTGGTGCGCATAACCTACCGAAACCACTCAAACCATTTTTTGTGATTCCAACGACTTCAGGTACAGGCTCAGAAGTAACCATGGTTGCGGTGGTCTCGGACACTGAAAAAAATCTAAAAATGCCATTTGCATCGTATTACTTGATGCCACATGCGGCAATTTTAGACCCGCGTATGACCCAAACCTTACCACCGCATTTAACTGCAATGACGGCGATGGATGCGATGACGCATGCCGTAGAAGCTTATACCTGTATGGCAGCCAATCCTATCTCAGATGCCTATGCAACAGCGGCTGTGAAAAAAGTCAGCGAAAATCTATTCAAAGTTTTAGACAATCCAACCGACGCACAAGGTCGCTTAGAACTCGCACAAGCCTCTACAATGGCGGGTATTGCCTTCTCAAACTCGATGGTGGGCTTGGTTCATTCATTGGGTCATGCTTTAGGTGCAGTCGCACATTTGCCACACGGACTCTGCATGAACCTATTCTTGCCTTATGTGCTTGAATACAACAAAGCAGTCAATGGCGATAAAATTGCAGATTTACTGCTTCCTTTAGCGGGTGCGGATCTTTTTGCACAGACGCCTGCGCATTTACGTGCTGACAAAGCAATTGCGAGCATTGCCGCGATGCGTGATCGTATTTATGCACTCACCAAATTACCGCGCACGTTAAGTGAAACTGGCAAAGTCACTGAAGCACAATTTGATGAAATTGCAGAAAAAGCCTTGAATGATGGTTCAATCATTTACAACCCGAAAGAAGCCACTTTAGACGATTTAAAATCTATCTTAAAAAAAGCTTGGTAATTACTGAAAAATAAGCCAATATAGCGAAAATTTTAGCCTGATGTTTTTTTAAACATCGGGCTTTTATCTTGCATAAGATTGCAAATTAAATTTGGCATATTTTATGCAACCTAGAAATTCAAAATCTTGCTGGTAAAAAGCGTGTTTTTCAAGTAAATTGGCGCGCTTTTACTTAAAAACTAGGGGGGATCGTTCGTCTCAAACGATCCTTATTCGATCTGACTGATCCTTGATCAACGATTAAGAGGATAACGCCGTTGACTAATATCACTGGGACTCAATCGGCAGCTAAACTGCAAAAAACGCTAGGTCTCTGGCACATTATCATTATTGGTTTAGCTTACATTCAACCAATGACTTTATTTGATACATTTGGCTTAGTATCAGAAGAAAGTCATTTTCACGTTCCTACTTCGTACATTATTGCCCTCATTGCAATTTTGTTCACCTCGATTAGTTATGGTCATATGATCCGTCGCTACCCATCTTCGGGTTCAGCGTATACCTATGCCCAAAAATCCATTCACCCCAACGTGGGCTTCATGGTAGGTTGGTCATCTTGGTTGGATTATTTATTATCGCCAATGGTGAATATCATCCTTGCGGTAATTTACTTAGAAGCATTATTCCCTGACGTGAATCACTGGGTATGGGTGATTGTACTGACTGCATTCATGACAGGTATTAACTTACGCGGGGCGCGTTTTGTCGCGAACTTCAACAGCCTGATTGTATTGGTGCAGTTGATCGTGATTGGTGTATTCACTTGGTTGGTCTACAGCAAGCTTCAAGCAGGTTACAACGCTGATGGCGTGATTAGCCCAGAGGCTGCATCTCAGTTATGGAGCTTAGAGCCGTTTTGGAATAGCTTGACTGAAGTTGGTCCACTGATTACAGGTGCAACGTTACTGTGCTTCTCATTCACAGGCTTTGACTCACTTAGCTCACTGGCTGAAGAAACCAAAGATACTGAAAAAACCCTGCCTAAAGCGATTTTCTTAACTGCTTTAATTGCAGGTGTGATCTTTATTATTAGTACTTACTTTATGCAGTTATACTTCCCTTCTGCACCTGGTAATTACTTTAAAAATATTGCAGAAACTCAGCCTGAGATCTTACTTTTGGTGGGTGGTTCATTATTCCAAGCCTATGTACTTGGCTTCGCAATTGTGACCGTTATGGCATCTGGTATTTCGGCACATGCGGGCGTATCACGTTTAATGTATGTGATGGGTCGTGATGGCGTGATCAATAAAAAGATCTTTGGTCATATCAGTCCAAAAAGCTTCACACCGTCTTACAACATCTTAATTGTAGGCGTAGTTGCTTTGACTGCAGGCTTTATGGATCTAGACATCGTGATTTCGATGATCAGTTTCGGTGCATTGACTGCCTTTACTTTCGTTAACTTATCGGTCATTTCACGTTATGCATTACGTGATGGACGTACCAAAACAGCGAAAGATATCTTTAGCTTCATTGTGATTCCATTACTGGGCTTTATCAGTATTTTCGCAATGTGGGTTGAGATTGAAGCAACTGCATTGAAATTCGGTTTATGGTGGGCAATGTTTGGTATTTTATACTTAGGTTATAAAACCAAAGGCTTTAAGCACCCTGCACCACAGCATAATGAATTTGAATAAAATTCAGTCGTGTTGATGTTAAAAAAGGCGCTAAATGCGCCTTTTTTAATATTTAAATTTCAAGCTTAATGTAGACGACAATCAAACCCCATTTTGGTATCCACAATATTATTTTCATAGCCCAAGGCTTCAATAAAGAGATGTCGATTTTCTAAGAGTTTTTGATCTTCGACATTCAGACGTGCTTTGTTTTTCTGTGCCATGTTATAGGTGTCATTGACCACCCCTTGGAAAATATTACACACTTCCTGACGCTTAGGCTGTTTGAGTTGGCGCCCATGCCATGACCATTCAAAATCTTCTCTTTTTAATGTCTTGCCCCAATCTTCAATGCTCGTATTGAGCCGCTGCTGCATTTCCTGCAAACCTTGTTGAATCTCAGCTTTGCTAAAAGGTTGCACTTCTGGCACGACTTTTGGCATCTCAATCGGTGCTTTAGTTTCCTCAGCATGCGCAAACAAACTCAGCGTACAAGCTAGACTGCAGACTAAAATTCGCATTTCCCTCTTTCCTTTTCTTCTCTATTTCCTCTTTATACCGAATAACTTCTTGAAATCAAAACAATATGCTTACCTCGTTACATAAATAAAAAAACCACCCGAAGGTGGCTTTTAACAAGTCATATTTATTTCAATTCTTGGAAATCTTGCTGACGCCAAGCTTCATATAAAATGACCGCAGTCGCATTCGAAAGATTCAAACTACGTGAATTGGCTGCCATCGGCAAACGAATCCAATGCTCTTTTGGGAACATCATGCGCACATCTTCAGGTAAACCACGGGTTTCAGGCCCCATCAACAACGCAACAGGACGATTAAGATTCGAAGTATGCGGTGTTTCAAAACCTTTGGTGGTGAGTGGATAAATGGCATCTTTACTAATGCCTTCACTTTCTAAATGTGCAACACAGTCAGCGAAGTTTTCCCACACTTTCATGTGTGCCCATTCGTGATAGTCTAAACCTGCACGACGTAATTTTTTATCATCCAAATCAAAAGCCAACGGCTTGACGAGATGAAGTTGTGCCCCAGTGTTTGCACACAGACGAATGATATTACCTGTGTTTGCAGGAATTTCAGGCTCGTATAAGACAACATGGATCACAGGATTTCTCAACTTGTATAAATGCAGCAGCTTAGAGCCACTGTAATTGTTCACGTAAACGTACCACCTCACCAATAATGGTTAAGGTCGGTGCATGGATTTGATGTTCAGTTACTTTAGAGGCGATATCGGCTAATGTACCCACCACGACTTTTTGCTCTGGGGTCGTCCCTTTCGAGATAAGTGCGACAGGCATATTCGGTCGTTGACCATGAGCAATGAGTTTTTCACAGATTTTCTCTAATCCGACCAAGCCCATATATAACACCAAGGTTTGGTTTTCATAGACTAACTCATGCCAAGGCAGTTCAGGTGAACCTTCCTTTAAATGCCCTGTTAGGAAACGGACACTTTGCGCATAATCACGATGCGTTAACGGAATACCCGCATAAGCTGAACAGCCTGATGCTGCGGTAATCCCCGGCACGACTTGGAATGCTACGCCTGCTTCAAACAACTCTTGAATTTCTTCGCCACCACGTCCAAAGATAAACGGATCGCCGCCTTTTAGACGACAAACGCGTTTGCCTTCATGGGCATATTTAACCAATAACGCATTAATCCCTTCTTGGGGTACGGCATGATTGGAGCGTGCTTTACCAACATAGATCTTTTCGGCATCGCGTCGGCATAAATCCATAATTGGTTGAGAGACTAAACGATCGTAAATAATGACATCCGCTTGTTGCATTAAGCGTAATGCTTTAAGCGTCAAGAGTTCAGGATCACCCGGTCCCGCACCGACCAAATAAACTTCACCTTTTGGTTTTTGCCATTCAATTAAGGCTTGCTCGATCAGTTGATCGGCTTCAGCAATATGGTCATTAAACACCTGCTCTTTTAAGGGACTGGCATACAAGTCTTCCCAAAAAATACGGCGTTCATCTGGATTAGCGATTTTGGCTTTGACTCGACTACGCCATTTTCCAGAAAATTCAGCAAGCTTACCCATGCCTTGCGGGACAGCAGCTTCTAATTGGGTACGGATTTGACGGGCTAAAACGGGCGAAGCACCATTGGTTGCAATGGACACCACAAGCGGTGAACGATCGACAATAGCAGGTACCATAAAGCGGCAATGCGGTGGATCATCAACACTATTGACCAACACATTTTCAGCTTCACATGCTTCAAAGACCTGTTGATTGGTTTTAGCATCATCAGTTGCTGCAATAACTAAACGATAAGAGCGGAGTTGAAGTGTTGTATCAAAAGAAATCTTTAAATATTGACCTTGCGTTTGCTCAACAATATTCAATAATTCAGCTTCAATCTCAGGAGATACCACTGAAATAATTGCGCCAGCTTTTTGGAGTAACAGCGCTTTACGGTAGGCAATACGACCACCGCCAACAATCAGACAAGGTTGCTGCTGCAACTTTAAAGAGATCGGAAAAATATCCACGATATAGCCTCAAATAATGTACTGACTGTGCAAATTTAAGGGTCTATTGTCAATTTAACTTATTTTGTAAAACAAGCTAAAGACAACAGACCCTATTCAAATCAACCAATAAACTTAGTCGATGAAGGTCAAACCGCCCATGTATGGACGTAACACTTCAGGAATCTCAATCGAGCCATCGGCACGTTGATAGTTTTCCATTACCGCAAGTAAAGTACGACCTACAGCCAAACCTGAACCATTCAAGGTATGCACAAATTCAGTTTTCTTTTGGTCTGCGCGGTAACGTGCTTTCATACGACGCGCTTGGAAATCACCCATGCATGAGCATGAAGAAATTTCACGATAAGTATTTTGGCTTGGCACCCATACTTCTAAATCATAGGTTTTCACTGCGCCAAAGCCCATATCTCCACCACATAAAATGATTTTACGATATGGTAGACCTAAGGCTTGCAAAATACCTTCAGCATGACCCGTTAATTCTTCTAAGGCTTGCATAGAGGTTTCAGGTTTTACAATCTGAACCATCTCTACTTTATCAAACTGATGTTGACGAATCAGACCACGTGTATCACGACCATAAGAACCTGCTTCACTACGGAAACATGGTGTATGCGCTGCATATTTCAATGGTAGACGTTGTGGGTCGATAATTTCATCACGCACAAAGTTGGTTACAGGCACTTCAGCCGTTGGAATTAGGTAAAATTCTTTTTCGCCTTGAAGTTTGAATAAGTCTTCTTCAAATTTAGGTAGCTGACCTGTGCCACGTAAGCTATCTGCATTGACCAAATATGGCACATAAGCTTCAGTGTAACCATTTTTATCGGTATGCGTATCAAGCATAAACTGAGTAATGGCACGTTGTAGACGCGCTAGAGGGCCTTTTAAAACACTGAAACGTGAACCTGTAAGTTTGGTCGCTGTCTCAAATTCCAAACCACCCATCATTTCGCCAAGGTCAGTATGGTCTTTGATTTCAAAATCGAAAGTACGTGGTGTACCCCATTTTAAAATTTCAACATTGTCACTTTCATCTTTACCATGCGGCACAGATTCATCTGGTAAATTCGGAATAGACAATGATTTTTCTTCTAGTTCCGCTTGAAGCTGTGCTAGCTCAGCTTCAGCTGCTTTAATTTCGTCACCAATGGCAGACATACGCGCCATGATCTCAGAGGCATCGCCACCTGATTTTTTGATTTGACCCACTTGTTTCGCACCAGCATTACGCTCCGCTTGCAAGGATTCAGTTTTAGATTGAATGTCTTTGCGACGCGCTTCAAGCGATGCCCATTCTTCTACATTAAGTTGGACACCACGTTTTGCCAAGGCTAAATTTACAGCCTCAATATTATTTCTGAGTAATTTCGGGTCGATCATAGCCAATCTTTGGTTAAGAAAAAAACTGGCTATAGTGTAAGCTTTTCATCGCTAAAAATACAGCCTTCACAGCAATAGCTGCGCCTTATTAGAACAATAGCGAATGGATATTGGTATTTCAAAATCTTCTTATTTTTAAGCGTAAAGGAGAGAAATATTGATTGCTTCATTCTATTTATACAAAGCAACCTGAATGCCGATCAACCCTTCTCGCAAGCAATAAAAAAGGGCAACTAAAATCTAGTCGCCCTTTACGCTCCATCAGTCCAACGTATTCATCAACGCTTATTGATCAATAATATCCGTACCTTTTGGCGGAGTGAAGTTAAAAGTCGATGCCGCAAGCGTTGGATTCACTTTGACATTACTAAAGTTAATATACGTGGTTTGACCCAATGAATCCTGTAAAATCATTAAGCTTGGCGCTTTATTCGCACCAAAACTAATGGTTAAGCTTTCAAACACACCATCTGGTTTTTTTGGATACAAGGTGTAATAGGTTTTGGCTTTATTCGGCTGTGTCACACGATACGATTTCATGATTTCACTGGTATTACCCGATAACAACAGTGCCGGCGTATTTGCCACTTGATCATCTAGGCTTTGACGTACCGCTTGTTGTAAGTCTGGATCATAAATCCATACTGTTTTACCCGAAGTTGCAATGGTTTGCTTTGATGGTGATGAAGTTTCCCAATAGAACTTACCTGGACGCGCCACTTTCATGGTGCCCTTAAAGGTGTGATTCATGTGCTGTGAACCCAAACCTTTCTTTTGAACAGCTTTAGGATTGGTCACTTTCGTGGTTTGTTCAAAGTTTGCGCTTAAGCTACGAATATTGGTTAAGTGTTTAACAAGGTTCGCAGTTGCTTGTTGCTCCGATGCCGCAACAGTCGCAGCAAATACAGTTGTCGTCATTACAGGTGCTGCAAGTGTTGCTGCGCCAAGTGCAATTGCACAAACAGTTTTACGAAGCATATTCATACTTTCACCTTTTATATTTGCATCATTGCAATGTTTATCATTGTTTTATCTTAAACCAAATTGAAATCGCAAAATGCGAGAAAATAAGATGTTTTGTATGCTTATTTATGCAAAATGTCGGATTTTATCCATCATGATGAAGAACATAGCGAATGATAAGAAAAATACAGTGCTAAAAAAACCCGCTATAAAGCGGGCTTTTTTCTATTTCAGCTTACGCTTCAACAGATACGTAGCGACGACCGAATTGGCCTTTCACTTCGAATTTGATTACGCCGTCAGCAGTCGCAAACAAAGTATGGTCACGGCCCATACCTACGTTTTGACCAGCGTGGAATTCAGTACCACGTTGACGAACGATAATGTTACCAGCAGTCACAGATTGACCGCCGTACATTTTAACACCTAACATTTTAGGATTCGAGTCACGACCGTTTTTAGTCGAACCACCGGCTTTTTTAGTTGCCATGTCTATTTACTCCTCGTAATTAGCCTGAAATAGCTGTAATTTTCAACTCAGTGAACCATTGACGGTGACCTTGTTGTTTACGATAGTGTTTACGACGACGCATTTTGATGATGCGGATTTTGTCGTGACGACCATGGCTAACTACTTCAGCAGTTACAGTAGCACCAGCAACAACTGGAGCACCGATTTGAATGCTTTCACCGTTAACAAGCATCAACACGTCATCAAACGTAATTGTTGAGCCAGTTTCAGCTTTCAATAATTCTACTTTAAGGGTTTCACCCTCAACTACACGGTGTTGTTTACCACCGCTTTGGATTACTGCGTACATATTGTACTCCAAACAAGCCCGTGTCGTCGTGCCGATAAAGGAAGATATCGATCTTAAGACGTACGCCACTGGGGATATATAAGGGCGAGGATTTTAAGGGATAATCAAAAAAACAACAAGCCATTTTAGCTAAATAATATCGTTCTATACTGTCTAACAGATAAGCAGTAAAATTAATTAAATAAAATCAGATATTCACATTTCAAAGATCAACAAAAAGCAACATTGTTTTTTATTTGGTTTGGTTTAGTATTTTGCACAAAATAATTCAGCGCTCGAGATGAGATAAAGAAGGCGATTTCATGAGAATCATCTTAAAAATACATCCGAATAAACCTTAAAACCTGATTTTAAGGATTGTTTGTGCATTTCTTCTCTTACACAACTGTTATAAATTGTTAAACTAAGATTTGAGATTTACCGACCATAGAGGCTTCCTTTCACATGACCATCGACTTTAAGCAAGATATTCTCGCGCCTGTTGCTCACGACTTTGCTGCGATGGACACATTTATTAACGAAGGTATCACCTCAAAAGTGGCATTGGTGATGGCAGTCAGTAAACATGTGGTCGAAGCTGGCGGTAAACGTATGCGCCCAATTATGTGCTTACTTGCGGCAAAAGCTTGTGGTGCAGATGATTTAGAACGTCATCGTAAGCTTGCAGCGATTATTGAAATGCTGCATACCGCAACATTGGTCCATGATGATGTGGTCGATGAATCGAATTTACGCCGTGGTCGTCCTACAGCGAATGCAACGTGGAATAATCAAACTGCTGTTTTGGTCGGCGATTTCCTCATTTCACGTGCCTTCGATTTACTGGTCGATCTCGACAGTAAAGTATTACTGAAAGATTTCTCGACTGGTACGTGTGAGATTGCGGAAGGTGAAGTCTTACAATTGCAAGCGCAACATCAACCGGACACGACTGAAGAAACCTATTTAAGTATTATTCATGGTAAGACTTCTCGCCTATTTGAATTGGCGACTGAAGGCGCTGCTATTTTATCTGGCACTGAACAATATCGTGAACCGCTGCGTTTATTTGCCGGTCACTTTGGTAATGCCTTCCAAATTATTGATGACATTTTAGATTACACCTCGGATGCAGACACCTTAGGTAAAAATATTGGCGATGATTTAATGGAAGGTAAACCGACCTTGCCTTTAATCGCAGCCATGAAAAACACTTCAGGCACTGACTTTGATTTGGTACGTAAAAGTATTGCCACTGGCGGCACTGAACATTTAAGTGATGTGATTCGTATTGTAAATGCATCAGGTGCTTTGGATTATTGCCGTCAACGTGCGACCGAAGAAACTGAAGCAGCAATTGCTGCCGTGAACCAACTTCCAGATTCAGAATATCGCCAAGCGCTCATTAATTTGGCTAAACTTGCCCTTCATCGTATTCAATAAAAGTAAAACTTGCCTATGCATATCCATTTTCTCGATCTTTTCCAAAGCATGCAGCAACAGCTCGAACAGCCACGAGCTGTGTTGGATGAAAGCTTATTAATAGAACTGGTCAATCGAATTCGACCAGAAGACACTAAAGATAGCACCGAGATTGAGGAAAAATTTAATGCATTTGTACAAGCGTTATTAATTACCCCTGATGCGGTGTCAACCTTACAAACGTTTGTATTACGGGTTATTACTCGTTATAAGCAAACGAGTTTATTTTCCGACAGCGGGATTTTATCGCTCGATGGTTTTTGGAATCAGCTGAATCAGCGGATGGGTGCACACATTCTGCCCCTCATTCCTGATCGTCAAAATCTACAAGAACTCGTCCGTCAAATTTTTTATAAAAGTACCGATAAGTACTGGCTTGATCATCTAGAAAATAAACATTGGCATCGTTTATTTAGTGTATTCAATCAAGGGCATTCTAATCAATTTGAGAAAATACGCATTAAAGATGAGATGGTCAAAGCTTTAACCATTTTGTCTTATCGAATTAGTGGTATTGGTTTACACCCCGAATTTATTAATGCACAACCAGAACTCATGGAGTATGAATCCCCCTTTTTGGTTCAGAACCGTGAGATCAATGAGTTTATTCAAGAATATAAAAAACGCTATAACGATGTGAATATTGTGGATGCGATTGCCCCACCCGATGCCTCTCAAGCACTGGTGATGCTCGAGCAATGTCATGATGTGGTCGCAAAGATACGCCGTTCGACCAAACGTATTGGAGTTAGTGTCAGCCTGACCTATATGTTGGCGCTACTCGAACAATGTTTAGAACGCATTGAAATTCTACTGAACATGATGATGGATGATGACCAATTGCGTTATCAATCGATTGGGCATTTTTTAGTTGATCTGACCGAAGCCATTTATAGCGAACGTAGTGTGCGGGCTTTATTAGCAACGAACAGTGAGTTATTGGCATTACAAGTCACGGAAAATGCCAGTAAAACGGGTGAGCATTATGTAAGCACTGACAAAAAAGGCTTTTTTGCCATGTATAAGTCAGCTGCTGGTGCCGGTGTCATCATTGCCATTATGGCGACCTTAAAAACCTTAATGGCACGTGTGTCCTTAGCACCCTTGATGCAAGCCTTCAGCTACAGTATGAATTACTCACTCGGCTTTATGTTAATTCATGTCCTGCATTTTACCGTTGCGACCAAACAGCCCGCCATGACGGCTGCGGCACTTGCCTCTACCGTGCAACAGCGTAAAGGCTCGCGCATGGCACAAATTGCTGAATTGGCAGCATTGATTGTGAATATTATTCGCACCCAGTTTATTGCAATTTTAGGGAATATCTCTATTGCGATTCCGACTGCGGCTTTGATTGCATTTCTGTGGGATAGCGCTTTACATGAACCACTCATGTCGCACGTGAAAGCGTCTAAAACCCTGCACGATCTTAACCCCTTCACGTCACTCGCGATTCCTCATGCTGCCATTGCGGGAGTTTGTCTATTTTTATCTGGCTTACTTGCCGGTTACTTTGACAATATGGCGGTGTATCGTAAAGTCGGTCCGCGGATTAAAGCACATGTAGCTTTAGCAAAAATGATGGGGCAAGAACGTCTCACGCGCTTTGCTGACTATATTGAGCGCAATTTAGGTGCACTGGCGGGTAATTTTATTTTTGGGGTCATGCTCGGGAGCATGGGCACGATTGGCTTTATTTTAGGTTTACCGCTCGATATTCGTCATATTGCATTTGCTTCTGCAAACTTTATTCAAGGGTTAATGCATATTAATGGCCCTGATATCGGTTTGGTGATCGTGTCCTTTATGGGCGTGCTCTTGATTGGTTTAACCAACTTATTTGTAAGCTTCACTTTGACGATTATCGTGGCATTACGTGCCCGCCGAGTTCGGTTTGAACAATGGAAACCTTTAGCCAAATTGGTGATGACACACTTCTTAACACGTCCAAGTGATTTCTTCTGGCCGCCTAAGAAAAACAATACGATTGACGAAAATCATACATCGAACAAATCACAAAATTGAGATAATATGCCCAATTTTCAAGCATCTTATTTCATGAAAATTCTGCTTTTTGCACAAATTACACGCGCTTGAAAAAAAGTGTACTGACAAGTACACTTCGAGGCAGACAGTTGATCGACTGAAGATCGATTCAAATGGACAAGGATTTTCGGTATGCATTATCTGTTACTGAGCTTTGGTATATTCTTTTTAATAATCAGCATATTGATTCTTTCGATCTCGGGTTTAAACGACTTCGATACAATAGCAGTGCTTTGGATGAGCTTACATCGCAGCACATTATTCAATCAAATTACTCAAGCTTTATCAGTCATGGGTGGCATGCCATTTGTATTACTTTTCACCACACTTTGGTGTATTTATTTAGTGTGGTATAAAAAGTATACGAATATAATTTTTATATGTATCGGAATTCTTGGAGGAATATCCCTAAGTTGGCTGTTCAAGTTTCTTTATGCACGCCCTCGACCTGATGCACATTTACATTTAGTTGAGAGCTTTGGAAGTTCCTTTCCTAGTGCCCATAGTGCTTATGCCGCTTGCATTGCTGGACTCATGCTGTTGATTTATCAGCATCATCCTCAGCGATCAATCATTGCGTTATGCGCTGTGATCTGGATGTCCTGTATGGGCATTTCTAGAGTTTATTTAGGGGTACATTTTCCTTCGGATGTAATATCCGGCTGGAGTATTAGTTTTATTTGGATTTCTGCGTTGTATTTGGTTTTAAGAAAATATAGCGTGGAATACAAATGAAAAATTTAGATAAAAATCTAACTGAGGTGGAACAATGATGTCTGCAAAGCTTTGGGCACCTGCCCTGACTGCTTGCGCATTAGCAACAAGTATCGCGCTTGTTGGTTGTAGCAAAAATGATAAAGACGCCCAACAAGCGGGTGCTGAACAGAAAATGCCCCCAAC
This sequence comes from Acinetobacter wanghuae, assembly GCF_009557235.1. Classification (NCBI taxonomy): domain Bacteria; kingdom Pseudomonadati; phylum Pseudomonadota; class Gammaproteobacteria; order Moraxellales; family Moraxellaceae; genus Acinetobacter; species Acinetobacter wanghuae. The sequence goes on from NZ_CP045650.1 coordinate 2,038,706, forward strand.
TGAAGTGGGCATAATCGTTGCTCAGCCGCAAAGTGTCGAGCAGTCAGTAGAACTCTCTGGACGCACAACAGCATTTGAGATTTCAGAAGTTCGCCCACAAACCAGTGGTGTGGTCTTGAAACGTCTATTCACTGAAGGTAGCTATGTCCGCGAAGGTCAGGCACTTTATGAAATCGATTCAAGTACCAATCGTGCAACTGTAGACAATGCAAATGCATCTATTGCACGTGCTGAAGCGAATCTTGGTGTACTTCGTGTGAAGGAAGGACGTTATCGTCAATTGGTGGGTAGCAATGCCATTTCTAAACAAGAATTTGATGACATCGTGGCGCAAGTGAAATTGGCAGAAGCAGAGTTGAATGCAAGTCGTGCAACATTGCGTAATGCACAAATCAACTTAGGCTATTCTACAGTGCGTTCACCAATTTCAGGTCAAACCAACCGTTCAACGGTGACTGCAGGTGCTTTAGTGACTGCAAACCAAGCTGAACCATTGGTGACTGTACAACGTCTTGACCCGATTTATGTGGATATCAACCAATCAAGCGCTGAATTACTCCGTTTACGTCAGCAATTAAATAAAGGCAGCCTGAACAGTTCAAACAACACTCGCGTGAAGTTAAAACTTGAAGATGGCAGCGTCTACCCCGTTGAAGGTCGTCTTGCCTTCTCTGATGCCAGTGTGAATCCGGAAACAGGTACAGTAACTCTTCGTGCCGTGTTCCCAAATAAAGATCACATGTTACTGCCAGGTATGTTCGCTACGGCGCAAATTGTACAAGGCGAAGTGCCGAATGCTTACTTGATTCCTCAAGTTGCTTTAACGCGTACCCCAACAGGTCAAGCGATGGCCATGATTGTGAATGCGAAAGGTGCAGTTGAAGCGCGTCCTGTGGTGACTTCAGGTTCTCAAGGTAAAGATTGGATTGTAACTGAAGGTCTAAACCCAGGCGATAAAGTGATTGTGGATGGTATTGCGAAAGTAAAACCTGAACAACAAGTAGTAGCTAAGCCGTATCAACCGCAAGCTGCTGCCCCACAAGCCAATGCAGGTGCAAAACCAGCCGCTGACGCACAAGCCGCATCAGAAGCAAAACCTGAACAAAAAGCTACTTCAAAATCATAAGGGGTAGACTAGATGGCTCAATTTTTCATTCATCGCCCGATTTTTGCATGGGTGATTGCATTGGTCATTATGTTGGCGGGTATTCTTACCCTCACAAAAATGCCCATTGCACAATATCCAACCATTGCTCCACCAACGGTTAGCATTTCTGCGACTTATCCAGGTGCATCTGCGGAAACTGTAGAAAATACAGTGACACAGATCATTGAGCAGCAAATGAATGGTCTAGATGGCTTACGTTATATCTCGTCAAATAGTGCGGGTAACGGTCAGGCATCGATTGCATTGAACTTCGAACAAGGTATCGATCCTGATATCGCCCAAGTTCAAGTACAAAACAAATTACAATCAGCAACTGCATTACTTCCTGAAGACGTTCAACGTCAAGGGCTTCGCGTAACCAAATCTGGTGCGAGCTTCTTACAGGTATTAGCGTTCTATTCACCGAATGGTGAATTAACCGATGCCGATATTAAAGATTATGTGAACTCTAATATTTCTGAGCCGCTCAGCCGTGTGGCAGGTGTCGGTGAAGTACAAGTATTTGGTGGTTCATATGCGATGCGTATCTGGTTAGATCCCGCAAAACTCAGCAGCTATCAACTTACCCCAAGTGATGTGGTTGCTGCCTTGCGTACTCAAAATGCGCAAGTTGCTGTAGGTCAATTGGGTGGTGCGCCAGCGATTGAAGGTCAAGTACTGAATGCAACTGTAAATGCTCAAAGCCTGTTGCAAACACCTGAACAGTTCAAAAACATTTTCTTGAAAAATGCAGGTTCTGGTGCAAAAGTGACCATTGGCGATGTTGCCAAAGTTGAATTAGGCTCGGACAACTATCAGTTCACGTCTAAATTCAATGGTAAGCCTGCAGGCGGTGTTGCGATTAAATTGGCAACAGGTGCAAATGCATTGGACACAGCAACTGCTGTAGAAGAGCGTTTATCGCAGCTACGTAAAAACTATCCATCTGGCTTAAAAGATCAGTTGGCGTTTGATACCACACCATTTATTAAGCTTTCGATTGAAAGTGTGGTTCATACCTTAGTTGAAGCGATTATTCTTGTATTCTTGGTGATGTTCTTGTTCTTACAGAACTGGCGCGCAACCTTGATTCCAACCATGGCTGTGCCTGTTGTGGTCTTGGGTACATTTGCAATCATCAACTTATTTGGCTTCTCGATTAACACACTCACCATGTTTGCGATGGTACTTGCCATCGGTCTATTGGTGGATGATGCGATTGTCGTGGTCGAAAACGTTGAACGGATCATGTCGGAGGAGCATCTCGAACCTGTTGAAGCAACTGAAAAGTCGATGAGTCAGATCTCGGGCGCCCTCATTGGTATTACGACGGTCTTATCCGCAGTATTCGTTCCAATGGCATTCTTCAGTGGTACGACAGGGGTTATTTATCGTCAGTTCTCCATTACCTTGGTGACTGCAATGGTATTGTCACTGATTGTGGCATTGACCTTTACCCCTGCGCTTTGTGCGACTTTGTTGAAACAACATGATCCAAATAAACCACAAAGCAATAGCCTCCCTGCTCGCTTCTTCCGTTGGTTCAATGACCGCTTTGAACGTACCGCTGAAGGCTATCAAAAATGGGTCGGCAAACTGCTGATTCATAAAATCTTTGCCGGTGCAATTTATGCGGTCGTCATCGTTGGTTTATTGTTCCTATTTAAAAACTTACCAAGTTCATTCTTGCCTGATGAAGACCAAGGCGTAGTGATGACTTTGGTTCAGCTTCCGCCGAACGCTACACTTGACCGCACTGAGAAAGTGATTGATCAAATGACTGGCTTCTTTATGGAAGGTGAAAAAGCCAATGTCGATTCTGTATTCAGTGTCGCAGGTTTCTCATTTACCGGTGTCGGGCAAAATGCGGGTCTTGCGTTCATTAAGTTGAAAGACTGGAGCGAACGTACATCGCCTGAATCACAGGTGGGTGCGATTATTCAACGTGGTATGGCGTTGAATGTGATTGCGAAAGATGCATCTTATGTCATGCCATTGCAGCTTCCTGCAATGCCAGAATTGGGTGTTTCTGCTGGCTTTAACTTGCAGTTGAAAGATGCTGCGGGTAACGGTCATGAAAGTCTATTAAATGCGCGTAATATGATCTTAGGCATGGCAGCACAAGACAAACGTCTTGCAGGTGTACGTCCAAACGGTCAAGAAGATACGCCGCAGTACAAAATCTATGTCGATAACGAAAAAGCCAGTGCCATGGGTGTGAGCATTTCTGAAATCAACAGCACCATGAGTATTGCTTGGGGTGGTTCATACATTAATGACTTTATCGACCGTGGTCGTATTAAGAAAGTCTATGTACAAGCCGTTCCTGATGCCCGCATGATGCCAGAAGATATCAACAAATGGCATGTTCGTAACAACGCAGGTCAAATGATTCCGTTCTCAGCCTTCGCAACAGGTGAATGGACCTATGGTTCACCACGTCTTGAACGTTATAACGGTATTTCATCGGTCAATATTCAAGGTACACCAGCACCGGGTGTAAGCTCAGGTGATGCAATGCTTGCGATGGAAGAAATCATTGCGAAATTGCCTGAAATGGGTGTACAAGGTCTAGATTATGAGTGGACAGGTTTATCGTTAGAAGAACGTGAATCCGGCTCACAAACCCTTGGCTTGTATGCACTTTCTATGCTGATTGTATTCTTATGTTTGGCTGCATTGTATGAGAGCTGGTCGATTCCATTCTCAGTGATGCTAGTCATTCCATTGGGTATTGTTGGTGCCATTGGCTTAACCTTCTTAGCGATGGTACTGCTTAAAGATCCAAATCTTTCGAACAATATTTACTTCCAGGTTGCGATTATTGCCGTCATTGGTTTGGCTGCAAAAAATGCGATCCTGATTGTAGAGTTCGCGAAAGAACTGCAAGAAGACAAAGGCGAGCCTTTACTTGAAGCGACACTGCATGCTGCAAAAATGCGTTTACGTCCAATTATTATGACCACTTTGGCATTCGGCTTTGGTGTACTGCCTCTTGCCCTTTCTTCAGGTGCAGGTGCAGGTAGCCAACACTCTGTCGGTTATGGTGTATTGGGTGGCGTAATCAGTTCGACTTTATTGGGTATCTTCTTTATTCCGGTGTTCTACGTTTGGATCCGAAGTATCTTCAAATTTAAACCTAAAAAACAAAATCATCAGGAGCAAACCTTGTGATGCAAAAAATATGGTCTGTTTCAGGTCGTAGCATTGCGGTGTCTGCAATTGCGCTTGCTTTGACTGCATGTCAAAGCATGCGTGGTCCAGAGCCCGTTGCCCAAAGCAATATTCCACAAAACTATATTGGTGCTGCATCTGGTACGTCAGTGGCTGAACAAGGTTATAAAGAGTTTTTTGCAGATCAACGCTTGATTCAAGTCCTTGATTTGGCATTAAACAATAACCGCGATTTACGCACAGCAGCGCTCAATATTGAACGCGCGCAACAAGCGTATCAAATCACGCAAAACAACCAATTACCTTCTATTGGGGTAACTGGTAGTGTACTGCGCCAAGATACTGCAACGACGCGTGGCGCTTCAAGTGCTTACAATGTTGGCTTGGGTGTTACAGCGTATGAGTTAGATTTTTGGGGTCGTGTTCGTAGCCTGAAAGACAATGCTCTAGATACGTACTTAGCGACTGCAAGTGCGCGTGATGCAACTCAAATTGCTTTGATTGGTCAGGTTGCCCAAGCATGGGTGGCTTATTCGTATGCCAATGCAAATTTGAAATTAGCCGATCAAACGCTTAAAACACAACTTGAATCGTATAATCTCAATAAAAAACGCTTTGATGTTGGTATTGATAGTGAAGTTCCTGTTCGTCAGGCACAAATCTCTGTTGAAACAGCACGTAGCGATGTTGCTGAATATAAGACCCAAGTTGCACAAGCACAAAACTTACTTAACCTTTTAGTCGGTGAGCAAGTGCCAAGTAGCTTGTTGCCTAGCCAACGTGTAACGAAGGTAACGTCTAGTACAGCATTGTCTGCAGGCTTGCCAAGTGACTTGTTAAGCAACCGTCCTGACATTCGTGCAGCGGAGTATCGTCTTTCTGCTGCAGGTGCCAATATTGCTGTGGCAAAAGCGGCATTATTCCCAAGTATTCGTTTAACGGGTTCTGCGGGTTACGGCTCAACTGAATTATCTGATTTATTTAAATCAGGTTCATTTGCTTGGTCTATTGGTCCGAGTCTTGACATTCCGCTATGGGATTGGGGCACTCGTAAAGCCAATATCAAAATTTCAGAAACAGATCAAAAAATTGCATTGTCTGAATATGAACAAGCCATTCAATCTGCGTTCCGTGAAGCCAATGATGCCTTAGCTGTTCGTCAAAATATTGCTGATCGTGTTGCTGCGCAACGTCGTTTAGTCGATGCTACCAATACGACCTATCGTTTATCCAATGCCCGTTTCCGTGCAGGGATCGATAGCTATCTAACCGTATTGGATGCACAGCGTACTTCGTATGCTGCTGAACAAGGTTTATTGCTACTTGAGCAAGCCAATTTAAACAACCAAATTGAAGTGTATAAAACTTTAGGTGGCGGTTTAAAAGCAACAACCAATCAACAAGTGGTTGCACCTGCTTCAAGCGCTGAACGTCAAACAGCTCAATAATTTAGCTGCATCAGCTATAATTTTAAAAGCTCACTTCGGTGGGCTTTTTTATTGCTTTTTTAAGCCGAATTTTCTATCTTGGACGCATTCATATAAGAACTGAAGCAATATGCAATTGAGTAATTTAGAAACTATGCCAGGACATACCATTTGCAAACAATTGGATGTGGTCTATGGCAGTACCGTTCGCAGTAAACATGTTGGACGAGACTTAATGGCAAGTCTGAAAAACATTGTTGGTGGTGAGCTCACAGCTTATACCGAGCTATTAGAAGAATCGCGTCAAGAAGCCATGAATCGAATGATTGAAAAAGCGCGTTTATTGGGTGCCAATGCCATTGTCGGCATTCGTTTTTCCACCTCAAATATTGCGCAAGGTGCATCAGAACTGTTTGTTTATGGCACTGCGGTGGTCGTAACCCCGAATCATCACCACCTTCCTGATCCCTTCCCGACCCAAGGATAGCTTATGGATGCGCTGATCTTCAAAATTGGGCTATTTGTCATCTTGTTTATTATTGGTTTTGCTTTTGGTCGACATAATGAACACAAGCATTTACGCGAATTAGAACAAGCTGAAAAACAATTTGCACATATTCGCATTGATACCAATCGCTTTACGGTATCCACACATACTGGGTGCATGATCAGCAGTAATGTGGTTATTTCTCATGACTATTTCAAATACGTGCTTGCCAATATACAAAATTTTTTCGGTGGGCGTTTAAGTAGTTATGAAAGTATTGTAGAACGTGCCCGTCGAGAAGCCATTGTGCGCTTAAAACGAGAAGCTGAGCAGATGGGTGCCACACACATTATGGGTTTACGCCTCAACACGACTGAACTTGGCATGCAAGGTGGTATGGTTGAAGTATTCGCGCTAGGGACAGCCATTAAAGCCAACTAACACGATGCTATGGTTGCATGGCATCCATTCGGTCTACAAATAAAAGCCCATTTAGGTGATCTACTTCATGTTGCACAATGCGCGCAGGAAAACCACTTAAATGAAGCTCACATGGTTCACCTTGTAAATTCAGATAACGCACACGAATATGTTCAGCGCGTGCCACATCTCCACGTTGCTGAGGAACGCTTAAACAACCTTCTTGTCCAAGGACTTGCTCATTTGATGCCTCTAAAATTTCAGGATTAAGCATTATAATGGCATCCATTTCAGGCGCATCGGGATATCGCAAGTTTGGACGAGATGCCACAATAATCACCCGCTTTGATACATATACTTGTGGGGCTGCAATACCCACACCCTGACGCTCAAGCATGGTTGCCATCATCGCCACAGTCAATTGATTGAACCACTCACTGCCGATTTCTGTTAAAGCAACAGGCGCTGCGACGAGCTTTAAAATTTCTTCACCTTGCTGCGCAACGGATAAAACCTCTGACATAAGTATCCCCTTTATTTATTCATCGCATCATCTTAGGCGAATGAAAGCACACCAACAGTTCATCGAAATGATTAAAATCAGCTATGGATTGTGTCAACATTCATGATAAATATAGAACATTCATTCTTAAACCGTTCATTTATTTATCTTCTAAAGTACTCAATACATGAAAAATGGAATTTTCTATATTGCTTTGCTTGTGGTATTAACCGCATGTCAACCCAGCCATCAAAATGCGATATATGCAGATTTAACACCTGCTGAAGCTGCCTTTATACAAAGCTATCAACGTACCTTAAATGAATATTTACAAGATGCTGATGATGCGAGTTTTCAGGAAAAATTAACAGCGTTAATGCTGACTGCCCCAACGCAATCCGATACGCCGCATATCTTGCAAGTGCAAAGTGACATTCAAATTCAGTTGGGGCATTTTGAAGAAGCGATTAAACTCAATAATGCACTTTTTTATCTGCAACCCAACGCTGACACCCGTTATCTCAATTGCACTTTGTTAGAAGTATTGGATCGTTCTGATAAAAAGATTGAAGCCTGTTATAGCCAAGCGGCTCAACTGTATAAAAAGGCATTGAGTAAACTAAAAGATGTCGAGTCTGCCGAATTCCAAGACCAATATTTCTTTTATTTGCTCAGCATGCTGCAAGCAGGTCATCCTAATTTTCACGCAAAAATCAAAGATTTTATTGCCAGCTTGCCGGATGAAAAACAGCAAGACTTCAATAATCAGTACACCTTGGTTGCTGATCAGCACGAACACGCCGCTTTTTTAGATGCGATTCGAACAGGGCAATGGACCCATTTTTCTTCAATGAACAATCAGGACATCTAATCCTTTCAAAGGATGGATCTATTCATTAAAAGAAAAAGTAAATAAAAAATGATTCGATGCTTTGTTTAATAACTTTTAGTTGAGCGAATAAAAAGAAAGATTGATTATTCAACAAAAAAATCATCTTTTAATATCAACCATATATCTGCCCTTTTTTTAACCTATGGAATTGAAGCATGGATGCAGCTCCACGTCTTAGCCGAGCCGATAAACGCACTTTAGGGCTTTCATCCCTCGGTGGTGCGCTCGAATTTTATGATTTTGTGATTTATGTCTTTTACGCAAAATTGATTTCGGAACTCTTTTTCCCTAGTACCTTAAGTCCATTTTGGGCAATGCTCAATACTTACGGGATTTTTGCAGCGGGTTATTTCTTCCGACCCCTCGGTGGCGTGGTTATGGCGCATTTTGGAGACTTGATTGGTCGTAAACGCCTATTTAGCCTGTCTATTTTACTCATGGCTTTACCAACCCTGATGATTGGTTTAATGCCAACCTTTGAATCGATTGGTTATGCAGCACCTATTTTGCTGCTACTCATGCGAATGATGCAAGGCATTGCCATTGGCGGAGAGATTCCTGCAGCATGGACCTTTGTTTCAGAGCATGTACCTGAACGTCGAATTGGGATTGCCAATGGTGTGCTGACTGCGGGTTTATCCTTAGGGATTTTGCTTGGCGCGTTAATGTCACTGTTTATTTCACTGAACTTTAGCGAGCCTGAAATTAAAGATTGGGCATGGCGTATTCCGTTTATTTTAGGCGGTGTTTTCGGTTTCGTGGCGTTATACCTACGCAGTTATTTAAAAGAAACCCCAGTATTTAAAGCCATGCAAGCCAAAAAGGAGTTAGCAAAAGAGTTACCCGTCAAACAAGTCTTAGCCAATCATAAAACAGCTACTGTCATTGGCATGTTGTTTACATGGTTCTTGACTGGTTGTGTGGTGGTTTTAATTTTAGCGATGCCAAACTTATTGGTCGGGGCATTCGGTTTTGAACGTTCTGATGCCTTTAAAATGCAAAGTGCTGCCATTGTCATGCAAATGATCGGCTGTATTTTAGCAGGACTGTTGGCTGACCGTTTTGGCGCGGGCAAAGTGATGCTCTTCGGCGCGTTACTTGTCGCGCTGATCGCAGGTATTTTCTATAACAGTTTAGGTCATGTTGCACCATCTACCGTGTTCATGCTGTATATGCTGTTGGGCTTAAGTTCGGGTACAGTCGGCATGGTTTCTTATAGCATGGTCAAAATGTTCCCTGCTCAAATTCGCTTCTCGGGCATCTCATTTTCCTACAACGTGGCCTATGCAATTGCCGGTGGTATCACCTTACCGTTGGTACAATGGCTAAGCTTATATAGCAATATTGGGGCGCTGTACTATATTTGGACGATTTGTCTTGTGACTGTTTTAACGACCTTTGTCTATCGCGCGAAATTCGAAAAATAATGTAAATTTTGACATGAAAAAAGAGCGCTTAATGGCGCTCTTTTTAATTGAACATGAGAAGTTATGCTACGAGTTGTTTACGAAGTTCATCTTCAATAATGTCGATTTCAATGCCGCTAAATTTACGGATCTCACCTTCCGCATGTTTCTCTAACATGCCACCAATGAGAGGCACTTTGACATTTACTGTCCATTGTAGTCGAAGCTCAATCTCTGAGTCATTGCCTTTCACGCTACGCTCGCATGAGGCAATAATCGGTAAATTTGCACCTAACTTGACGGTTGAGGTCATATTTGCAAAATTACTCACATCAGTACGATGTAAACGAAAAGCATCTTTCAGCATTTTTTTTGCCATATCTGGAATTTTAACATCTAAGTTATAGGCACGTTTCAGCGTATAAATATCACCGTCTAAATGAGATTCTAAAATTTCCAAATTCTGTGCAGGAATACGTTGGCAAACCGTTTCATGCATTTTGATATCTGTTGCTAAACGGGTGAAATCCGCGAGTGAAATCCCTTGAATTTTAGCTTCAATGGTAAATTGATGCGCCATATTGTGTTCCTTTGTTGTTTTTATTTCAATTGAGGCTTATGCCAACAACTGCTTTAAAATAAGTATTTCAATGCTATTTAAATCAATTTATTGCGCAAAGTCATTCATGTTTTAGGATTTTTATTGGTCATTTTAGTCAATCTTTTTGGGTTAAAACTGCAGTGACGTGACTGCCAGCTTGAATATTTAAATGATAATTTTCAAATTGAATTGAGATATAAAAATCTTCTGCACCATCATCTAAACCTGTGACATACCACGTTGTTGTATGCGGAAAATCTTTAAGCCAAGCGGCTTTATAAAAATCTGAAACATGATCAAACTGAATATATTGCTCAGGTACTTGCACAATAGCTTGCGCTAAATTCAGAAACTTTTGAATCTGTGCATGATGAAAATCAATGATCACGGCAGGCTTTCCCATTCTTTAAAATCTGAGCGAATAAAGAATATCTTAGCTTAGTTTGCCTGGTTGCCGAATTTCATTGCGATGTTCAACACCATTTAGGTCGACATGGGTATAAAACCAGCCATATGTCCCCACATAATACTCAAGGGATTGTTGCGCTAAACTCCAAACAATGGACCATTCACCTAAATCGAGTTGTCGAATTTCTGTTACGGTTCGCAGCGGCATTTTGCTCAACCATTCTTGTTGTAATACTTGTCCTTGCTGAATCTCTGTTAGGCAGTAATACTGCTGCAAAAAAAGCTGCGCCATGTCATCAAATAAACGTTTTTGATCAGGATGAATCGAATCCTTAAACTCTTTTTTCTGTACATCAGCTTGAGCGACGTGTTGATTATTTATCAGGTAAGAAGATGAACGTTGCACAGCACGCTGCTTTTTCTGCACTTTTTGCATAACCATCCAAAGTGCATAGACACAGATAAAGATGAGTAATAACAGCAATAATTTGAGCATGATCATCTCACTACTTTATTGTTCATTTATTCATTTTTGAAGCGACATTTACAGGTCATACAGATAACGTTTAAATAAAGTATAACGCCAAATCGCGCTATAAATGCACTGAAATCTTGAACGGCAAGTCTAGCTAGATAAGGTAAATACCAAGCTTTCATTTTTTAGCTGTTATAAACAATCATGCCAAATAATAATGATCAAATAGTGTACTTATCTCATTTTATTACTTTTTGAGTTACATAGAATGCACAAAATTTATGTGATAAATGTGCTGAAATTATCTTTAAGTCTTAAAAAACTACAATTCCTTCCTATAAAAAAGCACTCAATTCGCCTGAAATGTAATCTTGTTCTTGTCATACATTAAATACTGAAATTGCCATGATCCGTGAAGGAAAAGTTCAAGATATTCCACAAATCATTAACGTCATTCAAGACAGTATCCGTTCTTGTGTTGATGACCATCATCGTCATGAAAGTGACATTCAAGCTTGGTTAGAACGCTATACAGATGCACAGCTCATGAGTGACATGCTGTCGAATGATTGTTGGGTCTACCTTATTCATGATCAGGTGGTGGGAATTATCATGATCACAGATCAGGGACATATTAAAATGCATTTCGTCGCCATGCCTTCGCAAAGAATGGGAATTGGCAGCGCCTTGTATGAGCATATGCTCAGTAAACTCAGCTTAAAAAACATCAGTAAAATCGATGTAGACAGTACTTTATCGTCTATTCCCTATTATTTGAATTTGGGCTTTCAAACCCATCGACCTTCTGGACTCGATCTAAATCAGACGCTGTATAAATATTTGTTCTAACACTCTATTTATATTTTTAATTGATCTCGTCCATTTTTGACTTCATAACGCTTGAAATCTGCAGCTTTCATCAGTCAATGAGCATTCGAAAATCCTGTGCATGAAGTGTACAGGTAGCACCGATGCTGACGGTTACATAATCTTTCTCATCAGGGCGATTTCTATGTTCAATCTTTGCTTTTCGGACATCTGCTCAGGCATGTTTTACAGACAGCTTACTCGTTATCGAATCGCTAAAAGAAGCCTTTAGCATCACGATGTGAGTATTTAAACCAAGACTTGGTATCATAATAAATTGACGGGGATAAAATTGCCAATGGGCATCTAAACGTGTGGTCGTTAAATATGAAGTTAAAGCTTTGAGAACCTACTCAGAATTAAGTAAAAATGTGTGATTTCTCTTTTTATTGTTAGTCATTGCCACTCTGAATATGGCATGAGTATTTTGATGACATCATTTTAAACAATAGGAATGAACAGCATCTGGCACTGTTCATTCCTTAAATTTTAACAGCAGCGCATATTAGTCACGGGTTTTCACATCAAACAATTCAATTTCAAAAATTAAGTTTGAGTTTGCAGGAATCACATTGCCCATCTTACGTGAACCATACGCCAAATGTGAAGGAACGATCAATTTGCGTTTACCACCGACTTTCATCCCCATAATGCCCTGATCCCAACCTTTAATTACACGACCTGTACCAATGACAGTTTCAAAGTAATTACCACGATCGACAGATGAATCGAACTTCGTGCCATCTTCTAACCAACCCGTGTAATGTGTGGTAATTAATGCACCTTTTACTGCTTCTTTACCTTCACCTACGGTTAAATCAATAATTTCTAATTCAGCGCTCATCGTCATTTCCTTCAGCCAATCAATCAAAATATTATAAGCAGCAATCCATCACACTGTCTGATGGATTGCTGCTTCAATCTGCATATTCTTTAAGGATTTTAAAATCCTGATATGCCATGTGCCATTATTGCAATTGTTCCCATTCAATCACAGCTTGCGCTTGATCACCGATCAATGTCCACTCGCCATCCATGATGTTGAGCTGCAACTGCATGGTACGTTCACAGAGTTTTTGAATCGCTTCAGTGCTCGCAGTCGATAATTTCCACACTTCAACATTCGACAAGGTTTTAAGTTTGGTATTGCGTTTGTACCACTCATCTACAGAAGATCCATATGTCACCACTGCCACCTGTTTACAACGCGCACTGGCTTTTTTCACTTTATCTTCGTCTGGGCTACCGACTTCAATCCATTTCATGAGCTGCCCCGTGAGGTCTTTTTGCCACAATGCAGGCTCATCGGTTTCAAATAAATCTTTGGTGAATTCTAAAGCTTCATCAGCAAAGCGTGCATAGGCTAAAATTCGAACCATTAAACGCTCGATTGTTTCAGACGGATGCTGTGCCATCGTCAATTGGAAATCTTCATAACGATGATTATCCATATCTGCAATATTTAAATCCGCCTTATAAATCGTTGCTTTAAGCGCCATACTCAATTCCTCAAATTTGCCGCATAGCATATAAGATTTAAGCGTATTTTGCAGAACTGATTTAAGGCAATGCGTCGATCCGACATTTGAGTAAACTGCTTTCAAAGTCTGACCAATCATGTGAATGCTGATAAATCACTTCAATACGGTTATCAATCGCCTCTTCGCAAGATTGATAGTTAAATTGTTCAGGATTGAAATTAAAACTTTTCCAGCCTTCATCTGTATGAAATATCGCTTTAATTCTGAGCCAGTCTTGTTGTTCACACAGTAAATCAAGGACGTCCATACATTGAAATTTCCAGCGTTTTGGTAATTTCCAACCTGCGACTGTATAACCCTGTGCTTGTTCTACATAGTGATATGGTAATTGTTGAATAATGGTTTCTGCTTGTTCTGATGCCTGTTCGCGCTGTATTTTCAATAACGGTTGAATTCGACGCGGTGAACCTGCATATGCCTGTTGAATCGCTGCAATATCTAATTTGCCGTGTTCGGTTATGAGCCATTGTTGTTTATAGACAGCGTATTCAGCTTGTAACTGTACCAATGCGCTTTGATCTGCATCTGTCATTAAATCGGCATGTGAAATGACGACAATATGTGCAGCTTTTAGTTGATCTGCATATAAGTTTTGCTTTGTCCACGCTGAGTCATGTAATCGTGAGCCATCTATAACCGTGACCAAGGCTTGCATATTTAAATGGTTGAGCCAATGAGGTTCTGTCAGCTGTTCTAACAATTGACTTGGATGCCCCAACCCAGTGGGTTCAATAAACAATCGATGTGGTTTTGACTCAGACAGTAAGCGAGACAATGCAATTTGCATGGGCAATTGGCTACTGCAACACAAACATCCGCCTAACAGCTCCTTTACGGCATAACCTTGATCTTGAGGCAAGAGCTGTTGGTCGACACCAATTTGACCAAATTCATTCATGAGCACAGCCCAAGTTTCATGTTCAGGTTTTTGAGTCAGTAAATGTTTTAATAAGGTGGTTTTACCTGCACCTAAAAAGCCAGAAATAATGTGCACGGGCACAGCAGCAGCGCTCGAAAGTACGTTCAAAATAAACCTAACCCATCATAAAAAACAAAGCACTTTGAGTATAGCAAGAATGTATTTCACTGACTGAAGTCAGGTTTCAAAACTGAGATTTATTATTATGAAAGCTAAATTTTGATGATTTTTACAAGATTTGTTCAACTCATCCGACATGGTTTTGAAATATTTACACACATTTACAGTGATTATTCACGTGCATAACTTACAAGAAAAAAACAAGTTTCCAAGTTTTGTATATCGAAGGTTATCAGTTCGTTATCGCTTTTATGAAATGGTTTGATCATCCAATTATATCGACCTAGGATGAACGCCTGCCAAATGAATGTGATGGTTCACTTGGTAAAACTTATGACAATACAAAGGATGCCTGATATGAAAATCTCTCAAATGCTTATTGCAACGACATTAACTATTGCTGCTGCGAGCAGTTTTGCTGCTACATCTACATCAACCACCGTTTCTGACCAAGAAGACAACGTGATTGTCAGCACTCAAGAATTACCTGAAGCTGCGACAGCACCGACGACAGAACAACCTGCATCTGAAGCAAGTGCAGAGGAACAAACTGAGCAAGCTCAATAAGCCCTTCTTCATGTTCCCCTCAACATGATGTTTAAGACGTCTTTATCAACAAATCTCCAGTAGGTTGAACCTATTGTTGAATAGATGTCGCTCGATGCTGAATCAACACTGTTGGTTCAGCATTTTTATATGCTTTTACTCACTCCACGATCTACTGATTCAAACGAAATATCACAAATTATAAAAATCTGGAGCACGTGAATGATCGCCTCATTAGAGAGATTATTCGGCAGCGTTAGACCATGGGAATGTAAATAACTTTGAACATTTCTTTCATGTGATTTTTTAATTTTGATCTAAAATTAAAGGCTTCACCACAACAAAATGACGATATACCCATAACGTCACAAGCGCCAACACTGCACAAATTTGATAGGTAATTGCAAAGCCCCACCACGCAATCAATATACCCATACAGACCGAACCAAGCGCAAGCCCAATATCGAATAGTGTAAAGAAGGTAGAAATGGCATGGCCCATACGGGCTTTTTCGACAGATTGAATCGCAAGGGTTTGTAAACATGGAAATACTGAGCCATAGCCAATACCAATAAATACTGCAGACAACCACAGTACCCACTGATTTGAAATCAGACTAATGATCAGTAAACCAATCGCAAAGAAGATAAAACACGGATAAAGGACCGTACTCGCACCTTTGCGATCATAAAGCTTGCCCACCCATGGACGTACCACCAACATGGACACCGCAAACACAATAAAAAACATACTCGTGTAGGCTAATAGATCTTTACTTTCCGCAAAGGCGGTAATAAAGCTCATCACGCTCGAATAGGCACATGCTGTTAATAAAGCGACTATGCTCACGGCAAGGACTTTAACTTCTAAAATGTCATGAATTGTGAATTTTGCTGCTGTATTCGATAAAGAAACGCGTTGCTCTGCGATGTTCAGCAACCAACTAAACAGTAAACCGATTGAAATAATCGCTGCTAAGACAGCAAATAAAACTGTAAAACTAGCGTATTGAATCACAGTGAGTGCAAGCAGTGGTCCAAACACTAAACCTAAATTGGTTGACATCACAAAGTAGCCAATGCCCTCACCTTTACGATCTTCAGGAATATAATCTGTAGCAACAGGTACAGCGACTGTGGTTAATATACTGAACCAAATCCCATGCATAAAGCGGATAACCAATAATGACCACATACTATCAATCAGCAAATAAGCAAAGGCAAACAGGGCAAATAGTGTCCCTGCACCGCGCATCGCATATTTTTTACCAATTTTTTGAATAATGAGTCCGGAAAATGGACGTACCGTAATAGAGGACAGTAAAAATAGCGTCAATGCTAAACCTGCTTCTTGCACCGTTCCGCCCAATTCTTTCAAAATATAAATGGGCAAAACAGTCAATAACGCATAGTAATAACTAAATAAAAAGAAATTATTGAGCAAGCATAAAGTGAAAGAACGATTCCACAAACGTTGTACAGATTCCGTTAGCGTACTCAATGTTTAAGACTCCACAGCGGATGTAGGCATGAGCAACACAGGTGCTAAAGCGAGATCTACAAGTGCGCCGATATAAACTTCATCAGGCATGGTATTAAAGAAAATCGTCTGATAATGAATTGGGGCATAAATTGAATCGAGCAATAAATCAAAACGATAATCCGCGCGAATTTCACCACGTTGAATCGCTAAAGTAATGAGTGCATAGGTTTCTTCACGACGGGGCAGCAAATAATGTTTAAAAAATTCTCCTGCCAATTCACGATGATTTGCCATGACCACCAATAACGCCCGACCGATCGGATGATTCAGTGCAACAGATAGCTTAAAAAGTTGTTGTTTGAGATTGCATGCCAAGCTTTGCTGCAGATCCATCTCAAATACAGATGCGGTATGTCGCCTGAAAGTATCCAACACCAAATCTGACTTGTGTTTCCACCAACGATAAATTGTGGATTTGCCAACACCAGCACGTGCTGCAATATCTTCAATGGTCAATTGGTCATAGTCATATTCAGACAACGCTTCGGCAACAGCATTTAAAATACAATCTTGACGGCGTGAGGTTTTTTCTTCAGTCATTGGAATTTAAAACAAAACGATACGTATCGTTTCATAATAAGATAAATATGACGCTTTTCATATATCTTTCATAAACTCATTAGAAATAAAAAAAGATCCTACTGGAGGATCTTTTTTTATTTAGCGTATTAAACGCTTTGCGTCTTTTTATAAATACTACAAGATGGATGATGATTTTCTTGTAAACGAGCAATTTTACGTTGTTCCGCTGCTTCAAAACGGCAACGTTTCCAATCATTGTCCAAGTTCAACGGTGGAATTTGCTTTGGTTTACCATTTTCATCGACAGCAACCATGGTGAAATAGCAGCTATTGGTATGACGTACCGTACGTTTTTGAATATTCTGTGCTTCAACACGGATGCCAATCTCCATTGACGTACGACCGACATGATTCACACAAGACAAGAAAGTCACCAATTCGCCCACATGAATCGGTTCTTTAAAATTCACTTTATCGACAGAAAGTGTGACCACATAGCTACCTGAATAGCGGCTTGCACATGCATAAGCGACTTGATCTAATAATTTCAGAATGGTACCACCATGTACATTACCTGAAAAATTCGCCATGTCTGGGGTCATCAAAACGCTCATGGTGAGTTGAGACTGTTCATCTGTAGCTGGTGCAATTTGATCTAAAGGAGCCATCGCTTTCTTTGAACTCTTTGAATGCCAATGATATGTGCCATTATTATATCGTTTTTAGACAAGATGAAATGTTCAATTCGGCAATTCATTCATCATAATTTTTTATGACAAAATCATTTTCATACACGAAAAGACATATACCCTGCTAAAAACAAGCTGCATCAAACTGTATGTCATGACTCAAATAACCGTGATTACTTAAATCTAAACCCATATGTAATATGGCAAAATCCAAATCAATAACATGGTTTTATTTCAGTGATCACACATGATTTTCATGTTAAATGATTTTAAACATTTCTTGTGCAACATGTTGATACACCAATTTTTGCGTGGTATCCAGTTCAGTTTCGACTGTAAATGAGCCATCGGCATGGCGTTGGGTCACCGTAAAAATATATTGCTCAAATTGAGCCAGTTGCACTTGGCAGCCAATTTCAATGTTATTCATAATTTCTCTATGATTATGTCTGAATGATCTCAAACATTTTGGCATGCTTTCTGTAGTTTTCTAACATTTGATAAACTTAAGTCTATGAATAAAATAGTCTTATATAAATAAATAAGAATAAATTCCACTACGTTAAAATTATCAATAAAGATTTCAATGATTTAATATTTTTCATTTTTTTATAAACCTAAAAACACGATGTATCTATAGATTTTGCCAATCAATTTATTGCTAAAAACGCTTAATTCAACATTTTCTATGCTGATGGATTCAAATCCGAGAATATTATCTAGGTGTTTGGTTGCGATCTCTTAATGTTGCTGAGTTAAAAGCTTGAGCCTCTGCTGACCCGCATCATATTGATGTTGCTTAAATACCTGTTGAATTTCAGACAACTTTGCCAAAGTCGCATCGGCACCCGCTTGCATGGTGAGCTCACGACCTCTCACATCAAAAATATGCCCTTTTTCACGTAAATCAGGTTGGATCACGACATCGGCATGTTTGAGTTCTTCTTGCGCTAAACGATTTTGCATAATATTAATATTTTGGTTAAACAAGCCCCATACATTGGTGGTCTCGGTATGTTCAGGCTGCGCCAGAATATCGACTGCAATAATAATATCCGCACCTAATTCTCGTGCAACATCTACAGGTACAGGACTGACTAAGCCACCATCGACATATTCCAAATTTGCAATCGTGGTAGGAATAAACATACTCGGAATAGACACAGATGCACGTACAGCTTGCCCCGTATTGCCGTAGTTAAAAACCACTTTTTTGCCTTGTTTCAGCTGCGTTGCCACCACGAACATCGGGATTTTCATGGCTTCTAAAGGCGTTTCATCGACTTGTAAATTGACATAATGTTCTACTTTTTTACCATCAAAAAAACCTTTCATGTCTAGTCGAATATCACGAACATCATTGGCTTTCATGCTCAGCGCGATATTACGTAGTTCAATCGCAGGTTTGCCACTGGCATAAATTGAACCCACAATACTGCCTGCACTAGTGCCGACAATAAAATCAGGATGAATACCGGCTTGTTCCAATACTTCAATTGCACCAATGTGGGCATACCCACGCGCGCCACCACTGCCTAAAACCAAAGCAATCACTGGACGATGCTGAGTCTCTTTAATTTTTTTAAAATCGATCTGATTTGGACGTGCTTCGGCTACAGTGTGCGATGCCAAAACAGGTTTAATCACAGGTTTTAAGTGCTGACTTTGAGGTGTCGTCTGACAACCCACCAAAATGCATGAAGCAAATGCCATTAAATTCAACACATGTTTCTGCATGCAGTACGCCATCCTTTTAATGTTTTAAAATATCCAGACCATGCGTAATCCAACGTATGGGTGGATGAAGATCTATTTATTTTGCACATGATCGCCATGTTCAATGCTTGCAATATATAGCACTGGGCTAAAGTTACTGCATGTATGATTATACAGTGGGATCTGGTAGAGAAGATGAATGCCGTATCGTTTGGCTTTTATCATCAGCATCTTCAAACCCAACGGTATTCTTGCATAAAAAAGCCCCGAAAGTGTCGAGGCTTTTTTATCAGCTTAAAATTACCAAATATCCGATTTCACTTTGTCTTTGAATTTCGGATGATTGTCCAATTTAAACTCAGGCTCTTTAACACCACGTTTTAACTGACCAGTATAATCTTTCAGCAACATCATGATAAATGGCATCAGCAATAAAATTGCAATTAAGTTAATACTTGCCATCACACCCATGAATAAATCCGCCATGCTCCAGATTAATGGCACACTGGCAATAGCGCCAAAGTAAACCATGACCAATACCAAGATACGGAACACCAGCATCATACGTGAGCTACTGTTAATAAATTGGATATTGCCTTCTGCATAAGCATAGTTACCAATGATGGAAGAATAGGCAAATAAGAACAAAATCAAAGCCAAGAAGTCATCTCCCCACGACCCAATTTGGCTCTCTAAAGCCATTTGCGTCAAGGCAACCCCTTCAAAGCCCGCATTTTCATACAAACCTGATGCAAGAATGATAATCGCCGTACATGAACATACCACGAAGGTATCGACAAATACGCCCAGCATTTGCACCAAGCCCTGATTCACAGGATGCTTCACATCCGATGCCGCAGCAGCATTCGGTGCTGAACCCATACCCGCTTCATTAGAGAATAAGCCACGCTTAATGCCCATCATCATTGCCATTGAAATCATGGCACCGAAGAAGCCACCTGCAGCTGCTTCAAATTCAAAAGCTTTGCTAAAGATGAGTTGGAAAATAGATGGCAAGATATCAAAGTTAATCACGGCAATGTAAAGCGCCACCATCAAATACAGAATGGCCATAAATGGCACAAAACTCTCTGCGACTTTGGCAATTCGCTTAATACCGCCAAAAATAATCGCAGCCGTCATGATGACCAACACCAAACCTAACCATGAAATCTCGAAGTCAAAACCACCCAAAGGCAACATGACATTGGCTTGATCCCACCCCCACGCATGTGAGGTTGCACCAATAATGGCATTGGCTTGCACTGCATTAAATACAAAACCATAAGTTAAAATTAAAGCAACGGCAAAAACCACGCCTAACCATTTTTGCTTTAGGCCTTGAGTAATGTAATACGCAGGTCCACCACGGAACTGCTTATTTTCGGTATCACGAATTTTGAATAACTGCGCAAGGGAAGATTCTACAAAAGCTGAACTCATCCCTAAAAATGCTGTTAACCACATCCAGAACACGGCACCGGGCCCACCAATCGCAATCGCGATGGCAACACCGGCCACATTACCCACACCAACACGGCTGGCTAAACCTGTTACAAACGCCTGAAAAGGGGTAATACCATGCACGTCATCACATTTCGTACGACTGCCTTTCATGACTTTTACACTGTGCCAAAACAGACGAATCTGTACGGCACCAGTGGCGATGGTGTAAAACACACCAACCACCACCAAAAAGACAACGAGAAAATCCCAAAGCGGACCATTTAACGCATTCACCCAAGACAACAGGGTTTCATTCCACTGATCACTCATTTGGCGATTCCTTATTCATTTCTAAATTAATGACTTAATCCAATTTAACTTATGCAAAGAATTTCAAAATCATTTGAATCACGGTTGCATTAATTAAATCGACAAAGAATGCGCCACAGAGTGGAACGATTAAAAAGGCTTTATGCGATGGACCATACATGTTGGTAATCGCTTGCATGTTCGCAACAGCGGTTGGCGTTGCACCCATACCAAAACCACAATGACCCGCAGCCAATACCGCAGCGTCGTAGTTTTTACCCATGACACGGAAGGTCACAAATGCAGCATAAAGACCCATCGTGATGGTTTGTGCACCTAAAATCACCATAAGCGGACCTGCAAGATCTGCCAATTGCCATAATTTAAGGGATAACAATGCCATCGCTAAGTAGAGCGATAAAGAAGCATTACCAAACACGTCGATTGCACGGTCAAAGATTTGAACCTTAAAAATCCCCTCAAGGATATTACGGATTAAAACACCACCCGCCAATGCCCATACGAAGGTTGGCAATTCAAACATGGTTCCTTTGCTAAAGCCCGTCATAAACTCAGCAAACGCCAAACAACCAGCAAATAAACCTAAAGTGGTAATCGCATTGTCTGAGGTAATCAAACGGACACGATGTGGATATTCAAATGGCACATATTCAGTCGAATTAATATCAACAGGTGCATTGTGGCGTGTCTCGATTTGAGTACCACTACGAGGCGTCGCCAAACTATGGCGATTAATCAGCAATTTCGCTAAAGGTCCACCAATAATTCCACCGATAATCAAGCCGAAGGTTGCGCTTGCCATACCCAGTGCTAAAGCACCTTGAATACCATGCTGAACTTCGAAAATCTCACCCC
The DNA here is from genome assembly GCF_009557235.1 of Acinetobacter wanghuae. Lineage (NCBI taxonomy): Bacteria > Pseudomonadati > Pseudomonadota > Gammaproteobacteria > Moraxellales > Moraxellaceae > Acinetobacter > Acinetobacter wanghuae. Next base: position 2,060,738 of record NZ_CP045650.1, read on the forward strand.
ATGCACCCGCAGTACCATGACCACCTGTCAAGGTAATTGAACCTGCAATCAAACCAATTAAAGGATCAATACCGAGTAATGTTGCCAGTGTCATACCGACACCATTTTGCACAACGATGAAAACAGAGACCGTTACTAAGAAAATAACGAGACCAATACCACCTTCACGCAACTTGGCAAAGTTTGCACTTAAACCAATGGAGGCAAAGAAAATTAACATGAAACTGGTTTGAAGCTCAGCACTGGTCGTAATGCTGTAACCCCAAAAGTTATGGACAAGTAATGAGAGAATTGCAGCGACAAGTCCGCCTGCAACAGGCTCAGGAATATTGTACCGTTTTAAAAAATCGATTTTATTTACCAAAAATCGTCCAAGCAATAACACAATTACTGCTGCGATCAAGGTATAAAATGCGTTAAAAGTAAAATCCATAAATATTTGCCCAAGATGATTTTGAACTTCTCATTTTTAAAATTGTGTTTACAGCATAAAATTTGAATTGCAGCTCAGCATAAATTTCACCATACAACTCAGTTTTAAAAACCCAAAATTAATCCATTCACCCGATTCAAACGAATGAATACAATTTCAACAATTGCACCCATCTAAGAGAGATTAACAAAAGTACCGTGTTGAACATTATCTGCAATGTCACCCGTCTTATTCTAAATATATATTTAAAAAAGTAAGACCGACATCTTAGATAAACCAACACAAACGATAAGACCGTACTTTCAACCTAAGTGACTTTCACAAGCCATTGGAATAATGATATTTCAAAATATTTTATCCACTCATTTACCTATGCATGCAAGCATATGTAAAAGAATGGAAAGTCGCACATTATGCTGTGTCTTGAGATAAAGTTTTATTGTATTTTATTAACAATAATCATAAAACACATAAAAAATTATTATAAGTCACGTTTTGAGCAACTTCCCTATTCTTCATAATTTATTGTAAATGAATAGAAATGTAGCGTTTTTTTTGAGTTTAGTTAAATAATTATTACAAATCTACGATCTAAAACATCTTGTAATTGAATTTCAGAATAGAAATACATAAACGATTTACCCACCCATCAAGGCACTTACCCCACTAAAGTTCAATCTATTCATCAGACATGCTTCTGATGAAAGCTTGTGCTATAAGAAAGTAAGGTTGGTGAAATCAATTCAGTCTCAACCCTAGCGACATTTGAACTCAAAGCATGACTAATGTGTAGGTAAATTTAGATGCTTAGGATTAAACAATAACAATCAATCTCTATGGACAATACAACATGGATCAGCAACATGTAAATCTCGTCGATCAGGTCATTACATCTCGTCATTCGGTACGGGCTTTTTTAGATACCCCGATAAGCAAAGAAACCTTAACAGACATTCTAAAGGTGGCAAGTCGCGCGCCTTCTGGCACCAATTCACAGCCTTGGAAAGTGTATGTGGTTACAGGCGAAAAACGTGCTGAAATTATTAAACAGGTATGCAAAGCGCAAATGGAGATCTTTAACCAGCCAGAACTTAGCAAAAAATATACAGAAACATTTGCGTACTACCCCGAAAAATGGCTATCGCCCTTCATAGAGCGTCGCCGTGAAAATGGTTGGGGGCTGTATGGGTTGTTAAATATTCAAAAGGGCGACAAACAGAAAATGGCACGCCAACAAATGAGAAATTTTGAATTTTTTGATGCGCCTGTGGGTTTATTTTTTACGGTGCATGAATCGTTAGGCATTGGTTCAAAAATGGATGCATCTATGATGATTCAAAACGTGATGCTTGCCGCGAAAGCACGCGGTATAGACAGCTGTCCGCAAGCCGCATGGAATCAATTCCACAGTATTATTTTAAAAATTTTAGGCGCACCTGAGGATGAAGAGCTGATTTGCGGCATGTCACTCGGTTATGCAGACCCAGCACATATTGTGAATACCTTTATTACTCCACGTGTGCCCGTTGAAGAATTTACGATATTTGTCGACTAAATAGCATTCTTGATCAAATATCTTAACCATCAAGATTGTCCGTCACCTTGATGGTTAATAGCTAAACTTTTTTCAGATTGAAAATCGTGAATGATGCAATGACCACAAACAGGCTCATTACTAATGCCATATTCAACAGCGCATTCCACATCATAAAGTTCAGCAACACACCGCCAAGCAAGCCACACATAAATTGTGCACTGCCCATTACCGCACTTGCTGTACCTGCTCGTGCACCTTGTTCAGCCATAGCCAATGCCATCGCATTAGGTCCTGTAAAACCAATCGCTGCCACCACCATAAACATGGCACATAACACAGGAATGACGGAATCCAATTGTGCGATACCGAGCACAATCAGTGCGATCACGCCCAATATTTGCAAGGACGTGCCTATTTTTAAACGTGAGGTGACATGCACACGGTGCGCAATGTGTTTATTTAAAGTGGAAAACAGCATAATACCGATGGCATTGGCACCAAAAGCAAAACCAAATTGCTGGTGAGTCAAATGATAATGATCCATTAAAATTGCAGAAGAGGCACTGATATAACAAAACAGCACTGCACTTGAAAAACAACCCGCCATCATCGGACGACGGAAGCTGTTATCTTGCACAATTGAGGCATATAAGCTAATCACTTGTTTAAAATTTAACGTGAGACGGCGTTCGGGCTCTAGCGTTTCTTTAAAAAAGAAATGAACGCAAGCCAAACTGATTAAACCGCAAAGCATCAATACAACAAAAATGATATGCCAATTAAAAAAGACGAGAACCCACGCACCTAAACTTGGCGCAACAATCGGTGCAATGGTGGTCACAATCATCATACTGGCGAATGCTTGCGCAGACGCCTGTAAATCTAAACGATCACGAATGGCAGCACGTGCAATAACCACACCCACACAGCCACCTAATGCTTGTAAGATCCGTGCTGCAATCAAACTCCATTCATCTTGCGCTAAAACACAAAGTAAACTCGCAACGATATAAAGACATAAGCCAAAATAAAGCGGTGGTTTACGTCCAATTCGATCACTAATTGGACCATAAATGAGCTGCCCAATGGCAAGCCCTAAAAAGTAAGCCGGAAGACTGTTAGACACCATTTGGGTCGTGACCCCAAAGTCTTTCGCCATATCGGGTAATGCCGATAAATACATATCAATCGACAAGGGTCCTAAAGCGGTTAATAACGCAAGGAGAAGAATCCACGTATTGGAGTATTGTTTTTTTATTGGTTGAACTTTCATGAGAATAATGACGGATTCTACAAAGTGTTTGCAGACAAGTTTACACCAGACATAGTATTATTTACCGATATAACTGTGACTCTCTTCACTTTCTCCCCATTTCTACCTGCTTCACCCTATTTTCTGGCAAGGATTACTCTTGAACTCTTGGCTCGCGCGTCTAAAGCAAAAGACGTATAACACGACCTTTATGTATAACCTGCGTTTAATTATCGCTTTCGCAGGAACGGCTTTTGTTCCCTACTATCTAGACATGCAAATCGCAACGATTCCCCTCTCTCTCGGGGTGGTTGCGGCAGGTTTAAGTGATATTGATGATCGCTTCTCTGTGCGTATCATGAATTCACTCTACACCTATATTGGTTTTTTTATTACAGGTGTGTGTATTTATATACTGTTTCCCCACCCTGTTCTATTCGCCATTGGTCTACTTGTTGCCTGTGTCGGCTTTATTTTACTTGGCTCTCTTGGAAGGCGCTATTCGAGTATCTCGTACGGCTGTCTGGTCGCCTCGGTGTACGCCATGCTGGGTGTCGAACTGTTTGATAACTGGTATACGCAAGCCACTTTGCTGTTTATTGGCGGTGCTTGGTACGGATTATTATCGACCATTAGCTTTTTATTGTTCCCTGCGCGCCAAGCGCAAGACAATCTTGCCGAATGCTATTCATCTTTAGGGGACTTTTTATTCTCCAAATCCGATCTCTTTGATGTCGATATGACCGCAAAAAGTTATCAACAGAGCATGATTGAAGTCTCTTTAAAGAACAGTCAGCTGAATAATATCTTTAATGAGATGAAAACGGTCCTACTCACGCGTCTTAAAGGCGACCGTGGGCAAAAAGATACCCGTCGCAGCTTACAATATTATTTTGTTGCATTGGACATTCATGAACGTGCTGACTCTGCACATACCGATTATCAAAAATTGGTTAAAGTATTTGAACACAGTGATATTTTATTCCGCTTCCAACGCATTTTGTTTTTGCAAGCCAAAGCCTGTAAAGACTTAAGTAACAGTATTTTTAAACGTACGACTTATGAACACAACAAACGTTTTGAACATAGTCTTGCCAATTTAAAACAATCGCTCGATAAACTACGTAGCGAAAAACAATATGCCCCCGATTGGATCAATGCCCTGTTTTCTTTGTACGAAAACCTAAAAGCCATTGACGCACAATTACAAAACGTCGAGACCGAACGGCATATTCTGCTCGACAAAAAGAACCCTGTACTCAATCAACTTAAAGATGATGATCTGAAAGGCTGGGAAGATATTAAGGTTCGTATAAAACAGCATTTAACACCTGAATCGGTACTGTTCCGTCATGCCATTCGTTTATCACTGGTGCTGTTTATGGGTAACTTGGTGGTGCAATTTACCGATGTACAGTATGGCTACTGGATTTTATTAACCTCGTTATTTGTTTGCTTACCCAACTTTAATGCCACCAAACGTCGACTCTATACCCGGATGATGGGGACGCTGGTCGGGATTATTATTGGCGATATTATTCTTTACTTCATTCCGTCTTTAGAAGGTCAGCTTATTTTCCTCATTATCGGCGGGACGTTATTCTTAAGTTTACGTAGTAAACAGTATGCGCATGCCACTGCCTTTATTACCATTTTGGCACTCATTAACTTTAACCTCGATGGTACAGGCTCTATGGCATCTGTACCACGAATGCTCGACACGCTCATTGGTTGTGCGATTGCATGGTTCGGTGTGAGCTTCATTTTCCCCGATTGGAAATTCCGTCGCCTTCCCCGTACCATCAACCGTTCATTGCAAGCCCAGTGTGATTATTTAAGCGAAGTCACCACACAGTATAAATCGGGTTATAACCATGGCCTAAATTATCGTATGGTACGCCGTGCTGCACACAACACTGAAGCTGAAGTGGCATCACTGATTTCAACATTAGCGACTGAGCCTGATTTTGATCCTAAAGAAAAAACCCTCGCCTTTGAGTTCTTGTGTTTAAACCATACCTTTATGAGCTACATTGCTGCTTTGGGCGCGCATCGTGAGCAAATTCAAGATCAAGAGGTTATTCAGTTGATGGAAGATGCGCTCGCGCAGATTCAAGCGACATTATTACGTGACGAAGCGCTTGACTTCAATATTGATGAACGTTTGCAAAATATTCGTCAGCGTTTGGTGCAAAGTATTCCTGAAGATCATAAATCGCTGATTATCTTGCAACAAGTCTCTTTGATTTTCAGTATTTTGAAACAGCTCAATCGTTTAAAACAGACGTTAAGCCATGAAGGCACCGATAAACCTGCACAATCAGTCGCAATATAATTTGGCTGATTTTGAAACAATATACTCACTGAATAGGCACAAATAATGCTAAACTTTTTACAGTTTTAAATCTGTTAATTTCATTATGACCGCCAAAAATGTATACGCTTATAGTTTACAACCTGTGAACTATGAAATTTCTGAACAAGAGCAGCGCAATGCTCAACTCGCGCTGTCTCGTAGCAACTTCAAAATCGGCCAAAAAGCATGGTTGATTATGGGTGCGATTATTGCTCTTGCAATCTTGGGCTTGATCTTCATCAAAAACTACTCAACCATTTTTTGTTGGGTAGCGATTGTTTGTGTCGTGATTTACTTTTTAGTCCGCAAATTCGGGATTGAATGGTATGCCAAACGCAAACTGAATGAAGTTCCTGTGCAAGAAATTAAAGGGCTACGCATGGGTGTACAACCACATGGTATTTCAATGCAGCAACGTGTCGGTGCCAATATGGGTACAATGACTGTGGGCTGGAAAGATATTCATGAATGGTATGACACACCTGAATTTATTCTTGTCAATTTCAAAGTCAAAGGTCAAGATGGTGCTTATATCTTGCCAAAACGTATGGACAGCAATAAATTCCCATTCAGCACGATTCGTAAACATTTAAATGAAGAAGTAGGCGCAGCGAAAAAAATCTAAGCGCTCCACTTTTCAAAAAAACCTCCAGTTTCGACTTGGAGGTTTTTTTTAACTTAAATGCAAATGAGAATGAAAATTATTTGTAAAATTCATTACAGCTCATAAATGTTCCGTTATACTTCGCACATCTCTTGATATTTATTCGTTATATTCACGATTATGTTCAAAAAAACCTTCTTTCAAATCCACTGGTTCCTCGGTATCACTGCAGGTTTAATTCTGTCGCTGATGGGTGTCACTGGTGCCATCTATTCATACGAACAACAAATTCTAAAATGGATGAATCCAGACAGCTATGTCGTTGAGGTGCAAAATCAAAATAAGCTAAGCCCTGCCGAGCTTTATCAGCATTTCACAAAACAAGAACCAGACATCAAAATTAATAGTGTCACAATTGCAGCACTGCCTGAACAAGCCAGCACGGTCAATATTGCCAAAGAAGGTGAACGTCGTGGCTATAACATGCTGGTTAACCCCTACACTGCTGAAGTTTTACCTGAAATTAAAGGTAAAAAATTCTTCAAATTTGTGGAGCAACTGCATCGCAATTTAACAGTTGGTCCTGTCGGCAAGCAGATTACAGGTGCATGTACCTTAATGCTGCTGTTCTTTGTGTTGTCAGGTCTGTACTTACGCTGGCCGAAACGTCACACCATTAAGCAATGGTTTATGCTTAAGCCAAAGCTAAAAGGTCGTAATTTCATTTGGGATCTGCATGCGGTTGTCGGCACTTGGGTAGCCATTTTCTATTTGATTATCGCGACCACAGGTTTAACTTGGTCGTATAGCTGGTGGAAAAATGGTTTATACACTGTACTTGGCGTAGAGCCTCCGAAAGCCCAAATGCAGGGTAATCAAGGCGGCAAAGGTGAAAAATCAGGTCCTGGCGAAAAGTCTGGTCATTCTGAAAAATCGCCTGATAAAGAGCACGCAGGAGCCAAATCTCGTGACGGGCAAAAAGGTCATGGTGAGGAAAAACTACTGCCTGCACAAGAAATTGATTATGCGTTGAATCAGTCATGGACTGCATTTAATCAAAAATTTGCCACCAACTATTCATCAGTAACTTTCAATATTCCCAAAAAACCTGATCATCAAATTGAACTCAGCTTTGTTGATGCCAACATTCAACATGAACGTGCACGTAATAATGCAAAATTTGATTATCAAACCGCTGAATTCAAAGACGTAAAACTCTACGAAGATAAAAAGCTCAATGAAAAAATCATGAGCAGCTTATTGCCCGTGCATCGCGGTAGCTTCTTCGGTCCTGTTTATCAATTCTTTGCCATGCTTGCTGCACTTTCAATGCCGCTGTTCTTTGTGACGGGTTGGTTATTGTATTTAAAACGTCGTAAACAGAAGAAATTAACATCTGCTGCACGTCAAAATAATGTCGCGGTGACCGTCGATCCAAATGCAAAACCATGGCTGATTGCATATGCATCACAAACAGGTGTCTCTGAGCAATTGGCTTGGCGCACAGCAACATCACTTCAACAAGCACGACAACCCGTTACGGTTAAAGCAGTACAACACTTAACTATTGATGATTTAAAGCAATTTGAACAAGTCCTGTTTATTGCAAGTACTTACGGTACAGGTGAAGCACCGGATTTAGCCTCAAGTTTTGCGAAAAAAATATTAACAACTCAAGTAGATTTAAGCCATTTAAACTATGCAGTACTTGCTCTGGGTTCTAAAGAATATCCAGACACGTTCTGTAGCTTCGGTCATCGTATTGATCAGTGGCTAAGTCAAAATTCAGCTCAAGCGATGTTTAATACTATTGAAGTGGACAATGCGAATCCTGAACAGATTCAAGCTTGGAATACTGCTCTAGCACAAGCAACAGAGTTAGAGCTGAACACCATGCACATTGATAAGACTTTTGATACGTGGACATTGAGTAAACGTGAGCTATTGAATCCGAATAGTTTAGGTGCACCAGCATTTAATATTGAGTTTAAAATGCCTGAAGGTGCACATTGGCAAGCTGGTGATATTGCTGAAATTCAACCTGCAAATAGCCGTGAACGAATTCAGGCATTCTTAGCGAAATATGAACTGAATCCAAATACACAGGTTTTAGGTCAAAGCATTGAAAACTATGTATGGAATCGAGATCTTACGGTTGATGTGCCTAAAACTGCAATTTTAGATCAATGGCTTGAACAGTTCCCTGTTCTACCAACACGTGAATATTCGATTGCCAGCGTGCCTGCACAACAAGTTTTGCGTCTAGTGGTACGCCAACAATCGGATGAACATGGTCAATTAGGACTCGGTTCAGGCTGGTTAACTAAACATGCCGAGATCAACGCCGAGGTTGCTTTACGTATTCGCACCAATGAATCGTTCCATTTAATTGCAGATAATCGTCCAATTATTTATATCGGTAATGGTACGGGCATTGCAGGCTTAATGAGTCTATTAAATGCGCGTCATCGTTTAGAATATACTGACAATTGGCTGATCTTTGGTGAACGCCAGCGTGAACATGATTTCTTCTATGAAGAAACATTACAAACGTGGCTGCAAATGGGTACCTTAAAACGTCTTGATCTTGCCTTCTCACGCGATCAGGCTGAAAAAGTCTATGTGCATCATAAATTGCAAGAAAATGCCGAAGAATTAAAAGCTTGGATCAATCAAGGTGCCGTGATCTATGTTTGCGGTAGCATCAATGGTATGGCGAGCGATGTTGACCATGCTCTACGTCAAATTCTTGGCGAAGCACATCTTGATCAACTTCGTTTAGATGGACGTTATCGCCGTGATGTCTATTAATCCATAAAAATCAAAACCTAAAAACCGAGCCATCGTGCTCGGTTTTTTTATTTATAATGATTCTACAAAAAGGTTCAAGGTTAAAAAATGCTTCATCAGCTTAAAAGAATATTCAGTTTAGTGATTGGCTTTGTCTTAGTGACATACAGCCTATGGCTGATGAGTCTTGAAAAGATGCATTTCGGTATTTTCGTGACGTTATTTTTCGGTATTTTCCTGAGCCTTTATTTTCTCTTTTTCAAGAGAATTCAGCTTTGGCACAATTCTTCTATTTTAAGAAAAAGAATATGGCAAAGCCTTTGGGCAGGTATATGGCTATGGCTGTTTACTGTGGCTGTATTTTTTAGCTACATTCAATTCAATGCCAAATTTCAAACTGATCAACAACCACCGCAAGCAATTATTGTCTTAGGTGGTGGTGTTGAACGTGCTGAGCCCACCCCAAGTCTAAGAAAACGTTTAGATGCTGCTGCATATTATGCAAAAACTTATCCATCAGCCCTTATGATTGTATCGGGTGGCTTAGTTTCAGGAGAAAGTTATAATGAAGCATCTGTCATGCATCGATATTTATTACAGCAACATCCAAATTTAAAAAATAAAATTGTGCAGGAAGATCGCAGTACCAGTACTGCATTAAATTTAAGTTATTCAAAAGACATCTTGAATGCAAATAGTATTTCGCTCACGCAACCTATTGCCATTGTAACCAGCGATTTCCACTTATTACGTGCTCAAGCTATTGCGAAACATCAAGGCTATCAACAGATCATCGCTGTCAGTGCAGATACCCCACTATATATTCGCTATCATTCATGGTTACGTGAATATTTTGCTTATATCAGTGGTTGGCTATTGAATGAATATTAATCGTTAAAGTACATTAAGAATTCAGGCGAATCTGGCGTGGTAGTGGTATGGCAGCATTTTTAAACAGTTCAGGTTTTTGAACATAAATCTGATAAAGATAATTTTTGATATCTAAGAGAAATTTTTCTGGTGCAACCAAGATATTCTGCCCTTCAGGCGTCAAGTCTAAAGACAATGTGGTGTTCTCTTGACGTAAAAAAGGAATCACTTTTTCTACAAAATCTTTTAAGGTGATTTCCTGAACTTCGTATTTTTCCCAATTATCTTTTATCAGTAACTTTGCAAGCCCCTTACTTTGCCACGTTGCAAATGCTTTTTGGCCAGTAGGTGTTGCACAAAGTGCCCATCCATCCTGATATAAGGCATAAATACTGGCTTGAGCCACGATAGTTTCAATAAACGATTTGTAGACTTGTAGAGGATCGTAAGCGGAATTTTGAGTTTTAGACGCAGCCTTGCGTTGATATGGATTTCTCATAGCCATGAAATCTTAAAATTATTATAGATTTGGATTTTATGGAAAATTGAGAGTTTAAGCAAGAAGAGAATATGGTGGGCGCTGACGGGATCGAACCGCCGACATTCTGCTTGTAAGGCAGACGCTCTACCAACTGAGCTAAGCGCCCTGAGGAATAAAAACAACAGTGTTGCTTTTATGACGCAAGACAAACGAAGTGTGTCGTCTTGGTGTTTTGATCACATCTTTCATCTCAGGAATGAAAAATGGCGCAGCGGACGGGACTCGAACCCGCGACCCCCGGCGTGACAGGCCGGTATTCTAACCAACTGAACTACCGCTGCATCGCATATATCTTTCAAAGATATGGTGGGCGCTGACGGGATCGAACCGCCGACATTCTGCTTGTAAGGCAGACGCTCTACCAACTGAGCTAAGCGCCCTTAAAGGGTCAAACTGTTTGATTCTTAAGATGGCGCAGCGGACGGGACTCGAACCCGCGACCCTCGGCGTGACAGGCCGATATTCTAACCAACTGAACTACCGCTGCATCACAAAAAAATCTGGTGGGCGCTGACGGGATCGAACCGCCGACATTCTGCTTGTAAGGCAGACGCTCTACCAACTGAGCTAAGCGCCCTCAAAAGGTCTATCGTAAAATGGCGCAGCGGACGGGACTCGAACCCGCGACCCTCGGCGTGACAGGCCGATATTCTAACCAACTGAACTACCGCTGCAATTTCACAATGTCGCTATTGTGGCAAACGAATGATCAAGATTTTAAAATGGCGCAGCGGACGGGACTCGAACCCGCGACCCTCGGCGTGACAGGCCGATATTCTAACCAACTGAACTACCGCTGCACTATAAAATCTCAAAAATGAAAGAAACTTGGTGGGCGCTGACGGGATCGAACCGCCGACATTCTGCTTGTAAGGCAGACGCTCTACCAACTGAGCTAAGCGCCCTTTCAAATCGACTTCATCGCTTGATGAGGTGCATTATAGAGAATCTTCACGGTGTGTCAAACGCTTTTCTGACTGTTTTCCACTTTTTAGTTACGAGTGATTAAAAAATAGGTTAATTGTTAAAAAAAACAACACTTTTTGTATATTTTTTAAGTTTATAGCGAAAAAATTTTATTGCTTAGCTAAAACTGACTTAGTTTTTTTAAGAATCTTTTTCTGTAAAAAGGCTTTCCCCACCTTTATTGCACATTAATTAAACCAAGATCACTGACTCAACCGCTATAGGAGTCGGCTCTTATTATTTTAACGATCGTTTAAGACCAAAAAATAATCAAAAGTGCTTTTATTGGATTTCAATACAGATGAGAGCATTAAAAACTTTCATCCCATTTTTTAATCAAGGATTCAAAATACGAGAATATTCACTTTTTTATTGAAGTCTTCTTTTATAACGGCTGCTTTGTTCTTTTTATGGCGCAGTACACATCCACTTCGATCCATCTAAAAAAAAGCACAACCTTAAATGCTATGCTCTGAAATATAAACCAAGGCGTGTTCATCGACGAGATCAAACAGTTCAATTACATCTTTATTGCGCATCCGGATACAGCCATGCGATAAAGGCTGCCCCATCGGCTCACAATCGGGTGTCCCATGAATATAGATATAACGCTGATAACTATCACAGCCCTTGCCTTGATTGAACCCAGGCTCTAAACCGCCTAATCGCAAAATACGACTCAGAATCCAATCCCGTTCAGGATATTGTTGTGCTAATTCAGCGCTATAAATTTCACCAGTCGTTTGTCTTGCAATAAATACACTATTCATCGGTTGATCATGACCAAACTTTTCTGCAATGCAGTGGAAACCTCGTGGCGTCTTGCCACTATTTTCCGCTTCGCCAATGCCATTTAAACCCGTGGACACGCTATAGCTTTTGTTGAGTTTTGGCAGATAAAGTTTTTGGGCTGCTAAATCAATCAAAATATCAACCTGATCAATCCTAAGCTTTTCTATCGAATTAACAGACATATCATTCATCATTTTGTGTTTTTAAGATCTGCGTTTGAGGTTCAGGACGGCGCCATAACCAAATCGCCACAATCAACATAGTTAAATCGGTAAATATTTTCACGGCAATTGGGGCATTGGTAAACAGCATAATGATACCGCTCAACAACATCATACTACTGGCAAACCATTTTGCCTTGCGAGGAACTGTGCCATTTTCACGCCATGCGCGTAAGGTTGCGCCATATTTAGGATGATTGAGCAACCACGCATCCATTTGTGGCCAACCTTTTGATGCTGCCCATGCCGCAAGAATCAAAAAGACCGTCGTTGGCATACCCGGAAGCAATGCACCGATAAAACCAAGCAATACAAATAGTATTACCAAGCCTCGCCAAAACAACGTTTTCATAAAACAACCTTAAGCACACAATTGCGGTAGTATAAAGTGTTTTGGTTGTATTCGTTGTATTTAAAACATTTCAAATAGGATGTTGTATGCCCTCTCCCCAGTTGAAGACCGAGCTCAATGAAGCATGGCTATCTTATCAACATCCTTTAGTGCGCCAATTGGCGTTTGCCATTGGCAGTCCCAATATTCTCTGTCAAATCCCACAAGAACTTGAGATCCATCATGATTTTGAGTTGCATTCTGATATTGTGTGGCAAGCTCATTTAGACGCTTATCATCCGCGTTTAATACAACTAGATCGCGATCCGACGGCACTCATTGATTTTGTGAGCACCTTAAAAAGTACCCGTTTGGGCTTACGCTTTGAAATGTTCGTTTGGTTTTGGCTTTTGGATGATGCCTATCATCACTACACCTTACTCGGTCATAGTATTCAAAAAATTGCTGGACCAAGAACGCTCGGTGAATTGGATTTTGTTATTTTAAACAATCAAACCCAACAGATTGAGCATTGGGAAGTGGCTTTAAAATATTATTTAGCAGAAGCTGATTTAAGTTTGCCACATTGGTATGGACTCAATCGTAGTGACACGCTACAACGAAAACTAAAGCATTTCACCCAAAAGCAGTTCCAATTTGAAGATGCTCTCGGGTATCAGATTGAAAGACGCTTTTGCATGCTGAAAGGACAACTATACATCCCACCTCATATCAACCCTAACGAATTGCCTGATTGGGTCAATACTCAACGGCGCATTGGCTTATGGGATCATCACATTCCCCATCAAGCAGAGGCTTATTATCGCCTGCAACGCCATGAATGGATTTATCCAGAAGTAGATCCAACCAGTGATCCTGCCCTCTGGTGGACAGATGGTTTATATAAGAAACAATGCAGTCAGGATTTTTATATGTATCGGCAGATGAAATTTACACCCTTGATTCCATAAATTAATCTACTTCTATTACATTTATTTACCGAAGCACTATGAAAACCACATACTGTTTGTAGCGTATATTTTTTACTCTAACTCCACATCATAATAATTTTATTATTGATAATTACGGAGATGATGATGAAAAAAATTCTAGCTACTTCTTTGGTCATGGCTTTTGTATTAACTGGATGTAACACCTTTAAAGGCGTAGGTAAAGATGTGTCTAAAGCAGGTCAAGCGGTAACTGGCACTGCTGAAAAAACTTCTGAAGAAATTCGCCGCAATTAATTTAATTGCTTTTCATAAAGGAGCCCTATTTAAATAGGGTTTTTTTATGTCTAACGTTCACAAATCCGTATAGATTCGCCTATTATAGAGCCGACAATTTCATCGACTTATGTATTTCATATGACCTCTTCTGCGACTCTCGATTTAAGCTTACAACTGTTACGCCAACCGTCTGTAACGCCGATTGACCACGATTGCCAAAATATTATGGCGGAACGTTTAAAGAAAGTCGGTTTTAATATCGAATCTATGCGTTTTGAAGATGTTGATAATATTTGGGCACGTAAAGGCACCGAAGCACCTGTGTTCTGTTTTGCCGGTCATACGGATGTTGTGCCTACAGGAAATTTAGAAGCATGGAATTCAGATCCGTTCCTACCTGAAATCCGTGATGGTAAGCTGTATGGTCGTGGTAGTGCCGATATGAAGACCGCATTGGCAGCAATGGTGGTGGCCACTGAACGCTTTGTTGAAAAACATCCCAATCATAAAGGTTCTATTGCTTATCTCATTACCTCTGATGAAGAAGGTCCATCTATTAATGGTACAGTCAAAGTCATTGAAACACTTGAAGCACGTCACGAGAAAATCGATTGGTGTTTAGTCGGTGAACCGTCAAGTACCAACCGTCTGGGCGATATTGTGAAAAATGGTCGTCGTGGCTCACTCAATGCCAACATCACTGTAAAAGGTAAACAAGGTCATGTGGCATATCCACATTTGGCAATTAATCCGATTCACACGGCATCAAAAGCGCTTGCAGAGTTATGTGAGACCGTTTGGGACAACGGTAATGAATACTTCCCTGCGACCTCTTTCCAAATATCCAACATTAATGCGGGTACAGGCGCAACCAATGTTGTTCCAGGTAGCATGAATTTGCTCTGTAATTGGCGCTACTCAACCGAAGTGACTGCTGATGAACTCAAGGCGCGCACGCTCGAAATCTTAGATCGTCATGCCGTAGATTATGAAATTTCTTGGACACTTTCAGGCTTACCGTTCTTGACCCCTGTTGGCGAATTGGTAAATGCTGCAAAAAATGCCATTCGCAATGTGACTGGCATTGAAACTAAGCTATCAACATCAGGTGGTACATCAGATGGTCGTTTCATTGCACCGACAGGCGCACAAGTGCTTGAACTGGGGGTATTAAATGCCACAATTCATCAAATTAATGAACATGTCAATATTGATGAGTTAGAGCCTTTGGCTGAAATTTATGAACAAATTCTTGAAGGACTTTTGGCTTAATCAAGTTTGAGAGTAAAACAAAAAAGGAACGCCATGGCGTTCCTTTTTTATAACTGACGATTCCTTTAAAGTGACTTACAGCCCAATCGATGCCTGAATATGTGCCATATTCGGAATATGATAAATTTTTTCACCCATGCGCACATATTGAAAGATTGCAGCATCTTTCACATCTAGATCAGCATCTACAACTTCCGAAATACGAATACGTACAGTTTTCGGCATTTCATTGCACATGAGAGCAAAACGCTGAGTGATCTCATCACCTTCAATGACGAGTGCCACGCCATTTTTATCGCTAGGCTCACTGACTGAATAGACTGGCAGCATAGCTTCATGCCATTCTACTGATTGGACTTGTCGATCACTATCGAGTGCAGATAACACAATATTTTGTGGCAATAACATCGGTTCTTTACCATAACAATCGATGATATACGCATCGATAAATCCAGTTGAAACCGTAATCAGATGCTGAAGCTCTTGCTGACTGATTTTGTCGTGAGTATGTATTGAAACCAATGCTTGACTCATATCTTAGCCCTGTTTTTCAGCAATTAAATCTTGCACATTTGCCAATAATTCAGCTTCTTGGAATGGTTTACCCATATAGTGCGTTACGCCCAAGTTAAATGCACGTTCACGATGTTTCTCACCAGTTCTTGAAGTAATCATAATAATCGGCAAATCGCGATGAATTTCGTGATGGCGAACCAAATTGGTCACTTCAAAACCATCCATACGTGGCATCTCAATATCGAGCAACATCAAATCTGGTCTAATATTTTCAAGTTGCTCAATCGCATCGACACCATCTTTGGCAGTCACCACATCATAACCTTGACGCTCAAGTAGACGTGAAGTTACTTTACGTACCGTCACTGAGTCATCCACAATCATCACTAAACGGCGTGAATCACTTGAACGTTGCTCACGCTGATCAATATGGTGTTTGATTCGTTGCGTTGCTTGAATCTGACGCGCCACATTTTGTCCATCGAGAATCAGACAAACTTGACCATCACCCAAAATCGTTGCGCCTGCAACCACGCCGACATTGGCAAACTGTACCCCAATTGGTTTCACCACAATTTGTGCACGCGAACCGACGAGTTGATCCACCAATAAAGCAGTGGTTTGTCCATGATTGCCTTTAATTAACAATACAGGCAAAGAATGCATAACGTTGTTTAGACGTGGAATCGGTTGATTGGAAACGAACTCGGACACGTAACGTAATTTATAATCTTGCCCATCAATTTTAAAGAAGTCTTCTTTGCTATTGAAATAGGTTTCTAAGGTCGATGGTGCGATACGTACAATACGGTCAATTTGTGCCAACGAAATTGCAAATTGTTGATCGCCCGCTTTGACCATTAAGGCATCGCTGACCGCAACCGTTGTCGGTACACGAATGGTAAAGGTTGTGCCTTTACCCAATTCGGATTGAATTGAAACATGCCCACCCAGTGATTTAATTTCACTTTGGACAACGTCTAGACCCACACCGCGTCCTGAAATTTGAGTCACCGCTTTTGCAGTACTGAAACCTGGGTGGAAAATAAATTGTAATAGCTCTTCTGAATCAATCGCTTGTTCAGGTTGAACTAAATTCAAACTGATGGCTTTTTCACGAATACGTTCTGCATCGATCCCTTTACCATCATCACTAAAGGAGACAATAACATCGGTGCCTTGACGGCTAATATTGAGCACAATTGAACCAACTTCTGGCTTGTTCAAAGCGATACGTTCTGCTGTGTCCTCAATACCATGGTCAATCGCATTTCGTAGCATGTGCTCAAATGGTGTGACTAAGCGTTCAAGAATGGTACGGTCTAATTCACCTTCAGTATTTTGAACGATTAATTCTGCTGGACGGTTAAGTGTGGTCGATGTTTGACGCACAATACGTTGTAATCGTGGTAGCATCCGATCAAACGGCACCAAACGGGTACGCATTAAGCTTTCTTGAATTTCAGCCTGAATACGCGATTGTTGTAACAATAAACCTTCGGTATCACGAATTTTATTAGACAGCGTACTTTTAAAGTCCACCAAATCCGACGCAGATTCCGCCAATGATTTTGACAATTGATTCAAAGATGAATATTGATCCATTTCTAATGGGTCAAAATCAGCATAGCGTGAATTTTCATTGCCATGTTTCGCAATAATTTGTGATTCTAACTCACCATCCATACGACGTAACTGATCAGCAAGACGTTTGATCGCGAGTTCCATCTCGTTCAAGGTATTCCCGAGCTGACCAAGATCCATCTCAATACGTGAACGGTTAATCGCATTTTCACCAGAAAGATCAATCATTTTCTCGACCAAATCTGCCGAGATTCGGATCATTTCATTGTTACTATCGGTATTATTCGATTCTGACCATTCACCGAGCATACTTGGTGGTTCTGAACCATCACCCTGCACAAATTCGAAACTCGTGCTCGCAGAAAGGCTTTCAGTTTTGGTTAAACGCTCTGGCAATTGCGCAGTCACATCGACATATTCAATCGCTTCTAATGCCGAACGAATATGCTCAAAATTGTCATACTCGCGTTTAAAGATCGCTGTCTTTAACCATTCAAGCGTTTTTAATAATAAGGCATCGTATGCATTTGAATTGAAATGATGTACTGCAAACTGTTCAAACGTGGTCTCTAGCTCATAAGCAATGGTGGCGATGGTTTCATTCGCCATCATACGTGCGCCACCTTTAATACTATGTACTGCACGTTGTAATTGAAGTAATAAACTTCGGTCACTACGTTGATCAAACCATTGATTAAGGAGCTTCTCAGTATTGGCTAAAATCTCTTCTGCTTCTTCTAAGAAGGTTTCTTCAACAATCGATTGAAGTTCCTCTTCTTCACTCAGTACCGCTTTATTTTCAAATGCAGGTGACACTTCTTTTGTCGTTACTTCAAATTCAGCATCCTGTTCTGTATGCTCAGCAACAGATTCGTTAAGTACGTCATTAGCCTCATTGGTCTCAAGATCAACGGCTTCTGAAAGCGTGTGAACACCATCTATCGACTCTAGCGCTGTCACATTCTCTTCTGTTGAGGCATCTGGAGTTACTGAAGCACTTTCAGCTTCAACCACGACTTCTGACATCGTTTGTTCGAGAGCTGCCACATGAACCGTGGACTGACCATCTACAATGCCTTGGATATTTTGCAAAATATCAATTGCTGCCGGAGCAGGATAATCAACTAAATCATCACGAATGGATTGAATACGATCGGAAATATTATCTTGAACTAAACGGATAATTTGAATGAGTGTAGATGTAACTGGAATTTGCTTACGAATAACACGTTCATAAATACTTTCTAGTTCATGCGCAATTGAACCGATATGCGATGCGGCAATCATATTCGCGCCACCTTTTAAGGTGTGCAAATAACGCATTAAATTATTTAAAGAAGTGGTATCAACGTGATTTTTTGACCATGTATTTAAGTCCTGATCAATACCCACCAATAGTTCATCCGCTTCTTCTAAGAAGATATCAACAAGATCACCATCAAAGTCACGATTGGCATCAGGTGCATCTTGTTGTGCACGATCTGATGCAATACGTTGGTTGAGTGCAGCGAAATCGACCCCTGCGGCAGTCGGCATTTCAACAGATGATGCAACTTCAGAAACATCCTGTTTCTCGTCTGTATCAATTGCATGTTCTGCAACATCTGACTCAGCAAAAACTTCAATATCTTGCTGAATATAAGCTACCAATTCACTGAGTAAGTTCTGTGTTTCTTCAGTTAAAATGACCCGTTGACCAGCGGCTAATGTATCGAATAAATGAATAAATTCTTGATGTGCCTGCGCAAATAGCTCGTACACATAATTGCCGCTCAGCAATTGTGGTTTAACGATTAATGCATCATAAGCTAATTTTAAATCTGCGGTGAAATCATAAATGCCTTGCGATGCGCGGTTATCGGTATGTTGCAATAATTCCGCAGCTTCTTGACTAAGAATCTCAACATAGTTTGGATATTCATCTTGAATACGGCTATCAAATTCAAATTCAGCATCGAGCAATAAGTCAATATTCAGTTCGATGAGTTTGCTGACAATACCTTGCGGTTGCAGCACTGCATTTGATTCATCATTGGCAAAGCCGTAATCATTCCAAATACGGTCAAATGTTTGATAAATCTGATGCAATTTTTCAGTATTACCTTGAGGCAGAATATGTAAATAATCACTGACAAATTCAACATATTGCTGCAAGAGTCCCGTTTCTTTAGAGCTTGAGCTAATTTCATCTTGGACTAAGTTTTTAAATAGGTTTTCAACTTTAGAACTGGCATCAAAGATTTCATCAATATGTGCCATAGACGAGCTACCACGTAAAGTATGCAGCGCTCGAATCAGCCCATTATAATCTTGAGTTTTTTCATCTGTATTACTTAAGAATTTAGTAATCGTTGCAAGGTGCTCTTCCGCTTCTTCAAGGAAGATCGCTAGTGTTTCTTCAACATCACTCGCAGCAAAATGCGCATCAGCAGTTGCTACAGATACTTCTGTTGGTTCATTAATCACATCAGTATGAACGGCAGCTGCTGCAGTTTCTTCAGTACTTGCCCATTCTAAGCCTGTCAATTGCCCTTCAGCTGTTAACGTGTCGGCAAGACTGAGCAACTCTTCGAGCGAAGGTTCAGGACTTTGTTGTTTTTGTAATTGTTGACCTAAAAGCACCAATGGGCGCACATCAATGGTTAGGCTTGCAACCTGTTTGAAGCTTGGGTAAAGCGTATATTGAAAGACGTTCAATGCCGCTTTGGCATATTGTTGCACAGTCGGCGTTAACGGAATTGCGCCTGATTTAACTCGATTTAAGGTATCTTCAACTGCCCAAGCCAGTTCGCCTGCAACCTTTGCGCCCACCATGCGTCCTGAACCTTTTAAGGTATGAAAATGGCGACGTACTGTTGCAAGAATTTCTGGGTCATCAGGGTTCGATAACCATTGTGGAAATATAGCATTCAGCTCTTCAAAGATTTCCTCTAACTCCTCAACAAAAATATCTAAAATCTCTGCATCTTGAGTTAAATACTCATCTTCGGGAAGCAATGTCGTTTCTACTAAATTTTTTAATATTTCTTTCATAGCTCAGGCTTCTTACGTCTTGCAGCCAATGGCTTGCGCAAACTTAATGATGACCAGCACGCGAGAACCCTCTCTCAATGTCAGGACATTTTCTCAACGCTTTATCTGTATTTGCATGTGCCTTAACCTGAATTAAGGCACATTTTTAGCGCGGTTTAATCGCTTTATTCTGGTAATTTAAAGTCAGATACAGATTCACGTAATGCATCAGCCATGTTTGCCAACTCAGATACAGATCGTGCTGTATCGAAGGTTGCTGTCGTGGTTTGCGAGGTAATTTCTTGTACGACATTCATGGTCGTTGCAATATGACCCGCCGATGCAGACTGCAATTTTGCCGCATCCGAAATGTTGGCAATCAATTTCGCAAGGTTATTTGATACTGTTTGAATTTCATCCAGTGCGACACCCGCATCCTTAGATAAGTTTGCACCACGTACCACTTCAGATGTGGTTTGTTCCATCGACATTACCGCTTCATTGGTATCTGTCTGAATGGTTTTAACCAAGCTTTCAATCTGTTTCGTTGCAGATGCTGAACGCTCTGCTAGACGCTGTACTTCGTCGGCAACTACCGCGAAACCACGACCTGCTTCACCTGCCATCGATGCCTGAATGGCTGCATTCAATGCCAAGATGTTGGTTTGGTCGGCAATATCGTTAATTAAGGCAACGATGTTACCAATCTCTTGAGATGATTCACCCAAACGCTTAATACGTTTTGAGGTTTCTTGAATCTGTTCACGAATCGTGTCCATCCCCTCAATAGAGCGGTTTACGACATCAGCACCGTTCGCAGCAATTTGTACTGAACGCTCTGCAACCACCGCTGACTCTTCAGCATTGGCAGATACTTGGTCAATCGACATTGCCATTTCATTGATTGCGGCAGAGGCACCTGCAATTTCCTGTGCCTGATGTTCAGAGGCTTCGGCAAGCTGATTGGTAATGCCCTGAGTATTGGCAGTATATTGTGCAACTTCTTGCGATGTTTCGGTAATACGCGAAACTAGGTCACGCAGTTGATCAATCGCAAAGTTAATCGAATCGGCAATCGCACCAGTAAAGTCTTCCGATACCGTTGCATACGAACGTAAGTCACCATCTGCAAGATCGGCAATCTCATCGAGTAAACGTAAAATTGCGTTTTGGTTACGGTCATATTCTTCTTGTAAACGACCTACACGTTGTTTATCCGATACGCCACGTAAAGACAGTAATTTGAATACGCAAATCAAAAAGCCTGTCAGGAATAAGATCAACAGCAATGCTGGAATCGCAGTTTTAAGACCGGTATTGCTTGATAGTTTGTTTAAGTTTTCAAGTAAGGCATCCGATTGAGCAAAAATCGAAGCCGATGCTTGGCGTACTTTTACAATTTGTGTGGAGTTTTGCAAAATCGTTGCTGATGCAGATTTTAATACACCATCATATTCAGATTTAATGCCTTCTAATGATTCGCGTAAGGTTGGATCTGAAATACGATCCACCCCAAGTTCACTTGAACCTGTGAGTTGCGCATTTAAATATGAACCAAATGTTTCAGTATCTGAGCTAAAGTCATCTGCAGATTCATGAGAGCCATCGGTACCTGTCAGCACCAAGCTAATTGAACGTAAAATACGTTCCGCAATGAATACTTGGTTTTTCGCAATCACCACCTGACTCGATGGCATATCTTGACGTGCCATTTGGTCAACCATCAAGTTATATTCCGCCTGAATCCCTGGAATCGCTTCACCAATGGCAATATTGGTGTCATATAACTGGTTAATAATTTTTTGTTGTGAGGAAATCAAATCAATACTTTTTGATACTTCATTCCATTGTTGATCCACAGCTTGAAGTGCATCATTATTGGCATGAATACTTTTTACTGTATTTAAGTTATCCGTAAATGACTTTTGTGATTCAGTCAATTTCTTCATGGCTTCAGGTGTGCCAGACGCAGTTGCCTCTGTTGCCTGACGTGAAATGGTTTGTGACAACAGACGCAAATCACCCAAGCTACGGGTCAATTCATTGGCACGAGGAATAATATAGAAAAGAGACAATAAGATAATGGTCGCCGCAATTAAACAGCCCACTGCGCCATAAATCAGTGGTTTAGATTTTTCACTATCCCCAAATACACGCGACAATTGATCTGTTTGCGCCTGAATTTTTGCTAAAAAAGCATTGCTGCCTTTACGCGCCCCGCTTTCACCTGCATTTTTCTTTTTAAGCTTAAAGCCCATCCAGCCTCTCCCCCGATTACGCCTTTTTTACTTTCGCGCAACAATTAATTTATAAATTTTATAGATGCATTCATGAATTTTGGATTTTGCAACAATTGACTGAATAAAAACACATGCCATTGTTGGCTATGTTGATGGAAGAAACCACGACAATAGTCTTGTAGGTTCTCATCCAATTCAGCATTTTTTGAAAAGAAACTTTTCTTATTAAAGTGTTGAATCCCCAAAACTTGATCAACCACTAAACCGACATACTGATCATTATGGTTAATACATAATACTTTTTGAGTCGGTGTAAATTGGCTCTTGTGACCTGAAACATAATGTGCCAAATCCGACACCGATAAGAGCCTTCCCCGAATATTCGCCAGTCCCACCACCCAAGCTTGAGTATTCGGTACTGGCGTATATTTTGGAGGATAGATCACTTCGGATACTTCCCCCAGCGGAGCAACAAAATATTGCCCCATCATCTCAAAAGCAATGCCTGACCATCGGTTCACTTCATTTTCGTTAGAAACGTAGTTTTTATTACCACGCTTTGCTATACGAAGTAGCTCGATAAATCCATTTGCTGCCATAGCGCCTATCCTGCATTGAGGTGCT
This sequence comes from Acinetobacter wanghuae, assembly GCF_009557235.1. Classification (NCBI taxonomy): domain Bacteria; kingdom Pseudomonadati; phylum Pseudomonadota; class Gammaproteobacteria; order Moraxellales; family Moraxellaceae; genus Acinetobacter; species Acinetobacter wanghuae. Next base: position 2,083,908 of record NZ_CP045650.1, read on the forward strand.
GCTTAATTACATCAATTAATTGTTGTTCATCGACTGGCTTCGTTAAGTAATCTGCAGCGCCCTGACGTTTACCCCAAACACGGTCAGTCGCTTGATCTTTCGTACTTACAATCACAATCGGAATATGTTTAGTGGTTGCGCCTCGTGCAATTTGACGTGTTGCTTGAAAGCCATTCACACCCGGCATCACCACATCCATTAAGACAAGATCAGGTAGTTCCGACTGCGCCATGGTCACACCATCTGCCCCATTCGATGCTTCGACTACCTCAAATCCATGTTTAGTTAAAATCTCTCTAAAACGGAACGTTTCTGTAGGTGAATCATCTACAATAAGGATACGTGACATGCTTTTCCCCCAAAAAAAATCAAATTAAGCACTAATATGGTTACGGATTGCGTTAAGCAATTCATCTTTACTAAATGGTTTAGTCAAATATTCATCCGAACCCACAACACGACCTTTCGCTTGATCGAATAAACCGTCTTTACTCGATAGCATAATCACAGGGATATTTTGGTAATTTTGAGAATTTTTGATGAGTGCACACGTTTGATAACCGTCTAAACGTGGCATCATAATATCGACAAAAATAATATCTGGACTCGATTCTGCAATTTTTGATAGTGCTTCAAAACCATCCACTGCAGTGACGACTTCACAACCTTCACGCTGAAGAAGAGTTTCCGCTGTACGACGAATGGTTTTTGAGTCATCAATCACCATGACTTTTAGATTTTGGAATTTATCGTCCATTTCTTGACCCTTCTCATTTTAAGGACTATTAACAATAGCGCTTATAGCATTATTTTATTAAGAATGATGATTATTTTTAACATACCTCACAAGGCATTATCAACGCACATTTTCCACGCAAGTCGACATAAAAGGTTTTTTTTAACAACAACTTCACATTTTATAATATTCATTGATTTATTTTTGACTTACACTAGTTTTTAATTGAGCGGTTTCAGTCTAATATATCATTATTATTACTTTAAAATAAGTAATTTAGTCAACTTTAAATTGGGGTGCCAATGATGAGTCAGTTTGCAGAAAAACTTGCTTGCATTGATAAAAATAAGTATCTAAGAGGTGTGCTTCTGTTCATCACGTTGACTTTACAGACAACGCTGAGTTACGCAGATGCTCAAAAAAAAGCCAAGTGGTATCGCTATTATGACAGCAAAGGTGTGGCAAATATCAGCACCAATGTGACACCTAACCATATCCGTTTTGGCTATGAAGCACTCGATCAAAACATGCAAGTGATTCAACGCGCACGCCCCTATAATGTCGAAGCTGATATTCGACAAGCACCTCAACGTGCTATTCAGGCACAGCGCAAAGCCGAAGATAGCAAACTAAAACGTGCTTATAATAATAGTCATACTGCGACGCAGAAAAAACAGGAAGCACTTACCCAAATTAAAAAACAATTGGTTTTTCAGCAAGACCAACTCAAACAATTACAAGCCGATCGCGTCATGTTTGTACGTCAAGAACGTGAGTTTGCGCGAAAAGGAAAGACTGCCCCTGAGCACTTAAAGCTTACGCTGCAAACCAACCAAAATAACATTACAAAGCAAAAAGAAAATATTCAATCTTTACAAAGTCGCTATCGAAATTTAGAAGCCGAATACGACAGAATAATCAGTCGCTTAAAAGCACTCGAATAATCCAGTCAATTCGGGCTTTTATAGACGGCGCTATAAAGGACTCTTATGCAACTTAAATCGCACACCATGTTTCACCTGCTTCAATCCTCTCGCTTGGCTTTGATTGTCGGAATTTTAAGCTTCAATTTTGCCCTCACGGGCTGTGGTCAGAAAGAACCCACTCAAAAACAAGCAGAGCCACAAAATATTGAATTAATTGCCCAAGATTTAGTTGCAGTTCAATCGGGTGACTCTGTGCAAATGACCGCCTTCACTGGGACGATACGTGCAGTCAATCAAAGCAGCATTCAAGCCCAAGTAAGCGCAACTGCAACTAACGTCAATGCACAAGTCGGTGACAAAGTTCAAAAAGGGCAAATCTTACTAAGACTGAATAATCAGGACAATGCAGCACGTTTAGCCCAAGCCCAAGCCAATAAAGCCTCAGCACAAGCGCAAGCCAACCAAGCGAAATTGATGATGGAACGTAAACTACGTTTACTCAATCAAGGTTTTATTTCCAAAGTTGAATATGAACAAAGCCGTGTCGATTACCAAGCACAACTTGAAAATGCCCGCGCCCAACAAGCCAATGTCGATATCGCACTCAAAGCGGATCAAGATGGTCTCATTAAAAGTCCAATCAGTGGTGTGATCACTGCGCGCCAAGTTGAACCGGGTCAAACCGTTGCAATCGGGCAAACCTTATTTGAAATTGTAGATACCAATCAACTTGAGATTCAAGCCAAAGTACCAAGCGATATGCAAAGCGCGCTCAGTGTTGGCAATCAAGTGGAATATCAAATTCAGGGCAATCCAAATCGTTTAACTGCGGTCATTAGCCGAATCTCCCCAATTGCTGATCAAGCCAGTCGTCAAATTGAATTCTTTGCTACGCCAAAAGAAACCTTGAGTTCACTGAGCATTGGTTCATTTATTGATGGTAACATCATGAGTTCACAGAAAATTTCGGGACAAATTGTGCCACTCGATCTGGTCAAAAATATTGAGTCACAACCCTATGTGTGGATTGTGCGTCAAAATAAAATCATGAAAGTTCAAGTTGAACTATTAGAGCAACGCTACAAAGACAATATTGCGGTGGTTAGAGGATTAGAAACAGGCGACCACGTCAGTCGTCTCGAATTTACCGATGCTGATATCAAAAAAACCGTCACACTTGACTCAAAACAAAAATAATCAAACAGGATCTTTGATATGTGGTTGACTCGAATCAGTGTGAAGTACCCAGTCTTTACCATCATGATGATGTTTTGTTTGATGGTACTCGGTTTAGCATCATGGCAACGTATGGGCGTGGAAGAATTCCCCGATGTGGATTTTCCTTTCGTCGTGATTTATACCAATTATCCGGGTGCATCGCCTGAAACAGTTGAATCTGAAATTACCAAAAAGCTTGAAGATCAGATCAATACCATTTCCGGTTTAAAACAAGTCATTTCACAATCGAGTGAAGGCTTGTCGATGATTACCACCGAATTTAATTTGGATGTCTCATCGACCACCGCAGCACAAGACATTCGCGATAAAATTTCATCAGTAACCGCAGAATTTCGCGATGAAATTCAAGATCCCATTGTCGAGCGTTACGATCCGACCTCAAATGCAATTATGTCGATTGTATTTGAATCCAATAATATGGATCTTAAATCACTCAGCTCTTATTTGGATCAACGTGTGGTTCCGCAACTGAGAACGGTTGCAGGCGTCGGTACAGTGAATTTATTGGGTGATGCACAACGGCAAATCCGCATCGAAGTCGATCCACAAAAATTACAAGCCTACGGCATTGGCATTGACAGTGTCATTAACACCCTTAAATCTGAAAATATTGAAGTTCCGGGCGGTACGCTAAAATCAAACAATTCGGAACTGGTGATTGAGATTAATTCTAAAGTCCAACATCCGCTTGGTTTTGGTGATTTAATTGTTGCCAATAAAAGTGGCGCACCTATTTTCCTCAAACAAGTAGCAAATGTAAAAGACACTCAAGCCGAACTTGAGTCTGCTGCCTTTTTAGATGGCAAAGCAGCTGTTGCGATTGATATTTTAAGAAGCTCAGATGCCAATGTTATTGAAGTAGTCGATCGCACCTATAAAACCTTAGACACCGTCAAAAGCCAACTTCCGCAAGGCACATCACTAAAAGTGGTCGTGGATTCATCTAAAAGTATTCGTGGCAGTATTGCCGATGTGGCGCGCACCATCGTTGAAGGTGCTGTGCTTGCCGTACTGATTGTACTGTTATTCTTAGGCTCATTCCGTTCTACAGCAATTACTGGATTAACGCTGCCGATTGCCCTACTTGGCACGCTCACTTTTATTTGGGCATTTGGTTTTACCATCAACATGATGACCTTACTTGCCTTATCACTCAGTATTGGTCTGCTGATTGATGATGCAATTGTGGTGCGAGAAAATATTGTGCGTCATGCCGATATGGGCAAAGACCATACGACCGCAGCCCTAGATGGGACGAAAGAAATTGGACTTGCTGTTTTAGCAACAACCTTGACGATTGTTGCTGTGTTCTTACCTGTGGCATTTATGGGCGGGATTATTGGGCGTTTCTTCTATCAATTTGGGGTGACGGTCAGTGCTGCCGTACTGATTTCCATGTTTGTCAGCTTTACCCTTGACCCGATGCTCTCTGCACATTGGGCAGAAAAGAAACCGGATCCCAATAAAAAGCCGAGTGCTTTAAAACGCTTCTTTAACTTTATCTCGAGCAAACTGGATAACTTAAGCCACGTCTACGAAAAGCTGCTTAAACTTGCACTTCGTTTCCGTTTCATCACGATTGTGATTGCGGTGGCATCACTCTTTGGTGCGCTGGGTTTATCCAAAATGATTGGAACAGAGTTTGTGCCTGTACCCGATAAAGGTGAAATTCGAATTAAGTTTGAAACCCCTGTCGATGCAACCTTGGAATATTCGCAAGCTAAGCTGCAACAAGTTGAACAGGTGATTCGTCAACATCCAGATACCCGTGGCACTTATGGTGTCATTAATGGATTGACTGATCGTGGTAAAAATCATGTGAGTATTCGTGTGACCGTGACCCCGCGTACTGAGCGTGAAAAAAGCTTAAGTGATATTAACAACGAATTCCGTGAACGTCTTAAAAGTATTGCCGGCATCAGCGTGACTTCAGTTGCCTCTGCGGATGAAACCGTATCGGGCGGTCAAAAACCGATTATGATTTCAATTAAAGGTCCTGATCTAAACGAGCTGCAAAAAATCTCAGATCGCTTTATGCTGGAAATGGCAAAAATTGATGGCGTGGTTGATTTAGAAACCTCACTCAAAGAACCAAAACCAACACTAGATATGCAAATTAATCGGGTGTTGGCGAGTGATTTAGGTCTATCCGTCAATCAAATTGCCAATGCGGTACGCCCACTCATTGCGGGCGATGATGTCACCACTTGGCAAGATCCAAAAGGTGAAACCTACGATGTCAATCTGCGCTTAGCAGAAAGTAAACGTACTTTACCGAGTGATTTGCAAAATATGTATGTGACATCATCTAAAACAGATGCAAATGGTCAACCTATTCTCACACCACTTGCTAGCGTAGCAAAATTTGAAGAAAAACTGGGTGCTTCGCAAATTAACCGTCGTGACCTTGCCCGTGAAGTACTCATTAAAGCCAATACCTCTGGACGTCCTTCAGGTGACATCGGTACGGATATTAGTGCGATGCAAGAAACCTTTGAGCTACCTACAGGTTATAGCTTTGATACACAAGGCTCGAATGCAGACATGGCAGAATCGGCAGGCTATGCTTTAACGGCAATTACCCTGTCGATTGTATTTATTTATATTGTGCTCGGTTCACAGTTCAATAGCTTTATCCACCCTGCATCGATTATGGCATCACTGCCACTGTCCTTAATTGGTGTGTTCTTGGCATTGTTCTTGTTTAACTCCACCATGAACTTATTCTCGATTATCGGGATTATTATGTTAATGGGGCTTGTGACCAAGAATGCGATTCTCCTCATCGACTTTATTAAAAAAGCGATGGATCGTGGCGAAGATCGTTATGATGCCATTATTGCAGCGGGTAAAACGCGACTCCGTCCGATTTTAATGACCACAAGTGCGATGGTGATGGGCATGGTGCCGCTGTCTTTAGGTTTAGGCGAAGGCGGCGAACAAAGCGCACCGATGGCACATGCCGTGATTGGCGGTGTGATTACCTCGACCCTACTGACCTTGGTGGTGGTTCCTGTGATCTTTACCTATTTAGATGACTTTAAGAATTTTATGTCGCGCCAAGCCCGTAAAATCATGTCATAATTTAATCCAGCTTAATGAGGTGACATGGATCAATGTTCACCTCATTTTTTATTGTATAATCTCTGCTTTAACGCTTAATTTTTTAGGACAGTTTCCATGCGCGCGAGTCGCTTTTTATTTGCAACGTTAAGAGAAACCCCAAACGATGCTGAAGTTATTTCTCATCAGCTCATGCTTCGTGCCGGTATGATTCGTAAATTGGCTTCAGGTTTATACACTTGGCTGCCGATGGGTGTACGCGTTTTAAATAAAGTTGAAGCGATTATTCGCGAAGAAATGGATCGTGTTGGCTCACTTCAAGTATTGATGCCTGTGACTCAGCCTGCATCACTATGGGAAGAATCAGGTCGTTTTGTGCAATATGGTCCTGAACTATTACGTTTTAAAGATCGTCACAGCAATGACTTTGTACTTGGCCCAACACACGAAGAAGTAATTACTGACCTTGCACGTAATGAGCTTAAAAGCTACAAGCAATTACCTGCAAACTTCTACCAAGTTCAAACTAAATTCCGTGATGAAATTCGTCCACGTTTTGGTGTGATGCGTTCACGTGAATTCGTAATGAAAGATGCGTATTCTTTCCATATCGATCAAGAATCTCTACAAAAAACCTATGACGATATGTATGCGGCGTACTGCAAAATCTTTACTCGTTTAGGTTTGAACTTCCGTCCTGTGCAAGCCGATACCGGTTCAATCGGTGGTTCAGGTTCACACGAATTCCACGTTTTAGCATCAAGCGGTGAAGATGATATTGCATTCTCAACTGAATCTGACTATGCAGCGAACGTTGAAATGGCAGAAGCAGTACTTGTAGGTGAGCGTGCAGCTCCAACACAAGAACTCAAAGTTGTAGATACGCCAAATCAAAAAACCATCGCAGAAGTTTCAAACTTCTTAGGGACAGATGCAGCTCAATCTGTTAAAGCACTCCTTGTACAAGGTGTTGCGGAAGAAGGTAAAGATGCTCCTGTCGTGGCGTTATTCTTACGTGGTGACCACGAACTCAATGAAATTAAAGCTGAAAAACATCCTTTAATTGCAGCGCCACTTGCATTTGCAACTGAAGAACAGCTTGCAAAGCTTGGCTTAACTGCAGGTTTCGTGGGTCCTCAAGGTCTTGTTGAAAAAGGTGTGATAGTAATTGTTGACCGTGCTGCATCTGTGCTTTCAGACTTTGTTGCCGGTGCAAATATTGCTCACAAACACGCAACCGGTGTCAACTGGGAACGTGATGCACAGTTCACTGAAGTTTACGACTTACGTAATGTGGTAGAAGGCGATCCTTCTCCAGATGGTAAAGGCACTCTACAAATTAAACGTGGTATTGAAGTCGGTCATATCTTCCAATTGGGGCAAAAATACTCTGAAGCTTTAGGCTGTAAAGTCTTGGGTAAAGATGGTAAACCAACTGTAGTCACTATGGGTTGTTACGGCATTGGTGTAACACGTGTGGTAGCGTCTGCCATTGAACAAAACTTTGACGAAAAAGGCATTATTTGGCCGACCTCGATTACACCGTTTGAAGTTGCGATTGTGCCAATGAATGCACACAAGTCACCACGTACTGTAGAAGCAGCAGAAAGCTTATATGCTGAACTTCAAGCTGCAGGTTGTGACGTGTTACTGGATGACCGTGATGAACGTCCAGGCGTAAAATTCTCTGACCTTGAAATTACGGGTATTCCACACCGTATTGTGATTGGTGAAAAAGGTTTGGATGCCGGTACGTTTGAATATAAAGGTCGCCGTGATGCTGAATCAGTCAATATTTCGAAAGCAGAATTATTGGCGAAAATTGCTAAATAATTTGATTTAGATGCAAAAAATCCCGCGACATGCGGGATTTTTTATATCTTGGATTCTTTATTAGCAGAATTTAAGACCGCCGAAGCAATTGGATTTAAAATTTTGACCTTGCAGTGTTAAATTAACTAGAGGAAAATCTAAAGATGTTGTAAGCGGTATATTTCCAACACCAAGCGTGCTTCCTCCAATACAGCCTGATAGCAGATTACCGCAAGCTCGAGGATTATCAGTTAAATTTTTACTGATACCGGCAATGGTCTGCTGTAATACAGCATTTGAAATGTCTACATTTGTTGTTGGGCTTAAACTTCCTAAATCAACCTCATCCTCCATTGCAAGCCACCAGCCTTTATTGGCCCCAGCTGAAGCACCTGGCCATAAAAGGTTAACCTGCTGCAAAGACAAGGAAGCTGCATTATTTAAATATAAGGCATGGATTAACCCCAAATCTTGGGAAACCGAAATATCAGTTTTTAACCCTGTAATATTACCAGTTACAACTTTATCTAAATTCAAAAGACCTAAGACTTGGGCTGTTAAATCTCCATAGAAGTCTAATTGGCCAACAGTGCCTGACCCCTTAAGATCGACTTTGGTCATTCTTGAGCCCGATACTTGAGTAGAATTGATAGTAAATGGCGCATAGGCTGATTTTAAAATAAGATCGTATCCATTTGACTCATAACTAATTTCAAGACCTGAAGAACAAGAGTCACCTATTAAACATCCTGAGACTTTACCTTTAATAGGGTAATTGAATGTATTTTTGTCATAAATCATATGTCGTTCATTAGTAATTGCTGTTCCAGAAGCTTCTTTGGTTTTCATATAACCACTAAAAGATTTAATTCCATTCGGCGTTGAACTATTCTCCGTACCAAGTGTCATTAGACCAGCAATTTTTTCAGCGCTTACTCTAAAACCCAAAACTTCTCTAGTTGAAGCTAAAGTAGGATTTTTAATCGCAAATTGTATAAAAGGGTTTGTAATAACCGCCGATGTAGCAGCACGCTCATCAGATGTATAATCGCTTTTTATTGTTCCATCTGCATTTTTCACTAAGCCACTTAATGCAATATTATCAATATTGATATCACACGCCTGAGATGATTTCGCTGCTGCATTTGCATAGCCGCAACCCAACTGTAGACTCTTAATATTAGCGTTCAGCTCCATTTCTGCATCTAGACCAAGCTTATAAAAACCTATATTGGATTGATCGTAACTAATTCCCATCGAGTCCGTACTATTCGTCCCTGATTGATACTGCAAATTTAATAAAGCCTGCCCATCGACTTTGGACAATGATTGATCATCTAAAGCAATCATCCCATACGAATGAGAAACTGCAAACATGCTTAAAGCAGCTAATACTAAAATTTTCATATTAATTTCCCTGATTTTTAATTATTTTTAACGTGGCTTAATGCCAAGCGTGCTGCGCATTGATCCTCCAGTAAACGCAATATCTCCAATTTTCTGCATTTTCCCTACGCTAGGTGACAGTGCAACCTCTGCAGTAAAAGCTTTTCCAATAGTACTTTCATTTCCTAAACGATTAAAACTAACTTGACTATCTAAAACAGCTGTATCTTTTTTCATACGTACACGCGCTTCAGCTCCAACATCACCCTGCATCTTATTTAAGTTAATACTCGATACATTCACTGAATCTTCATTACTGATGCTGATATAGCTTCCAAGATTTTCTGCATCATTCTTTTCATCAGCTAATAGAGGTGTAAACTGAAAATTTGCCTTTAGCTTCAAATAATTGGTATCAGGTGTTGCTGAAGCACTTTCAATACCTGGAATAATAAAGAGTTTGCCATCGCCGTCTAATTTAAATGCAATACTAGCAAGTACATCATCTTTACGACCGAAATTATCGATTGGTACGATTTTCTTACCGCATTCACCGCCACAATTATATAGAGACCCTGGAAGTTGCCCTATTGCAATCTCAGCTTTTGCAGCAAATAGTAAGTTATCTGCTTTAATATATATTCCATTATCCTCAAAACCGATGACACCATTGGCTTTAATATAAGAGTCAATATTTCTCAGACCTGCATAATAGTTCACTTCTTCACCTTGAAGGACTTTACCACTTGTATCCTTCAAAGGCACACCATCACTGTCTTTTAATGTACGCTTTTCACCATCTAAAACCAATAAGGATGTAGTGTAGGAATTTCCAGTTTCACTATCATAATAATATCCATCCGTAGACATAGCTAAGTCAAAACCTAATCCACTCTTTTCATTTCCTAATTTATTGGTATATTTTTTTTCAAATAACCCTAAATTGGCATTCAAATTATATATAGGTATACCGATACCCCATGTACCTTCTGGGGCATTATTCTCAGGTAAAGAATTATCAGAAATAAATCTTGCTTTACGAGCAATTGCTTGGAAATCCATACCACGCACAGCAATAAGTGTCATAGTTTGAGGATCTATAGTGGGTGAGGGATTATAAATTATTTTATTATCAGGTAATTGTAATATATTTTTAATCTGATCATTTACAGCGAATCCTAAATTATCCGTGTTTACTGTATTTATATAAATATCACCAAAATTTATATAAGCATTAGCTGTACTTAAAGGTGCACCTTCAGCTTCAGATGTTCGTACATTCAAGCGAGTGAGATTAGAGAATTCGATAGCATAACTACCTGTACCCGTATGGCCTAACTCAAAAGTAGTGGGCGTTTTTCCACTTACTGTTGTTTTATCTTTATCTGCGCGCGTAAAATCTGCAGACATCCCCAAATGCAAACCACCGCCTTGAGTAAAATCGTAGCCTTCATTGTCAGCAATTGTACTTTTTACACCACCATTAATAACATGGAATGATGAAGCACCTTCTTGCTTAGCATTGAGCATAATCTTACCATTGGTCAAAGCACCAGATGCACCAAGACGGATTAAATTTCCTTGTGTTCCATCTTCACCATAACGCAGATCAATATTTACTCCTGGCTTTGTCTTTCCTGCGAACTCATTATCTTTTACACGATTTAATTCAACAAAATTCCCGGCATCACGTGTTTCCAAAATAATCCCATTATCAGGATCAATGAACATGTATCCATCGGCACTCAGATTAAAATTAAAATCTTTCAGTGTTAGATTCTGCCCATTCTGACCATATGAAATACTAGCATTTTGTAGTCTAAAGTCTAAATGGGCGCTATCATTCTGATTAAATAGTCCATTTTTTGTTTTTAAATAAACTTCAAGAGGAGATGTTGTTGAAATACTCAAGCTACCCAAATTCTGTGGTTTACTTGAATTTTTATAAATAATTTTTCCTGTCTTATCATCTCTTCTAATTTCACCACTGATATCTCTTTCAATAATACATTCAGATGGACATAACATAATCTGAGATGCAGCTAAAACAAAAGGTGAAATACTTGCTGAAAACTCTATACCAACACCATCTCTACTTTCACTGATTTCAGTTCTTCCCACATCAAAATCTATTTTAGATAGAATTGATGTGTTACCAGCATTCGCACTGATTTGAACATCATGCAGACCCAATTTAATTGGAGTTTTTCCATTTTCCGAATAATCTACCCAATTTAATTGATCTATATTCGCTCTCGACATTTCATGAGTAATACTAATTCCATCCTGACCAGTGACCGAACTAAGTGTTTGATCAGACATTACTTGCAGTGCATAACTTTGATTGGCTGCACAGATACAAGCTACGAGAAAATTTAATTTTATTATTGCTCTCACTCCAATTTCCTTTTGAAAGTATCAATAATTAGCAACGCGCATTCGCATTGCCTGTGCAATTAAAACCAAAAATCTTTAAATCACCGGACATATGCAAATTCCCATGCATATTAACGCCCATAAATCCTTTTTCACGCCCTTTATCAAAAGTTCCTATAGAAAGGGTTTGTCCATCATCCGCATAAGTTCCATCTGTCTTCTTATAGAACGTCTTAAAAGTATCTTCATACTTAGACAGCTTCATATAGCCTTTATCTTTTTCTGTTTTCCCTCCATTTTCATCAGTTTCTATACTTAAAGTTTCAAATCCTAAATTTCTTATTTTTATAGGGTTTGCATCACTAAATCTAACATTTAAAGCCGTCTTAGGAGTTAAGGCTGGATCAGCATAAACTATTGTAGAGCCTTCAATAGCAAAACTATCAATTTGCACTGTTCCTTGAATCTTTTTAAAAACTAGCCATTTCTGATTTTCATTTTCATCTTTATGATTATTTGGCGAAAATGCTAATCGGCACTGAATATCATTTTTACAGCTATATCCATAATAAACTTCCTTATCGCCTTGATTATTTACCCCCCAAATGTCTGTTAAAGACATTTCGTTCGCGTAGCGGTGATTTAAAGATAGTGTCCAGCTTAGATCAGCGCCGCCTTGACCATAAGTATTTTGCATTTGAGATGAATCTAAATTTGTTAATGTAGCATGCGCTATGCCAGTTAAAAAAAATAATCCAGTAAAATAAGATTTATTGATCATTATCTTCATCCTTATAATCCTGTAGTTTTAATCTTTAAATGCTGAATAAGAACCCCATCTATCGCAACAGAACCAAGATTAACTGGACTACCTGATAAGTTTTTAAAAACGATACCTGTTGCATTGCTTCCTGTTCCTGCATTAATTCGCTTAGTAGATGCATCATATGCTGCTGTACCAATTGTAATACTGCTATGAGTTGCCGCACTGCTCTGATATGTTGCACCGCCAATAGAAATATTTTTACCGCACTCATATACACTGCATGTTGAACCTGAAATCTCATATATGCCTGTAGTACCAGTTTCAGGATTTTTGACTGAAAGAGAAGCCTTTCCTGTACTAGAGTCAACTGTGATATTTTTATTAGCACTATCAGTGTCTGAGTAATAATTATAAATTTTAGTATATATTTCAGGAATATTTGGGATTCTTGTTATTTCTAAAATAATATTATTGGTATCAGACCCAATAATAAATGGCTGATACATATTACCCAGTACTAAGTTAATATTAGGACTGTACAAATATAATCCTTCATTCTTATTAAACAGTGGTGCTGTTCCACCATTTAATGCTGGCGTAGCAGCTGCTGGCGTAACTGCAGGCTCCTGTTCAGCGGTACTGATACGAATTGCTTTATTATTATTAAGCGCAGTAAAGCTAACATTGCTTGGAGTTAAGTCTGTATTTAGCCTTAAAATACTTGCCATACCTAAAGTCGAATTATACTGACTGTTCTCGGCATTCTTTGTTTCCATTGTTTGGAACAATCTCAATTGCGTACCGTCAATTGACAATCCATTTGCTACAAATTGAAGCCTTAATCTCGAGTTTGCAGACAAATCACTGCTATCTATCGGAGCTCCTGTTGCTTCATCTACTAAATAATCAGAATTCCAGCTCCTTGAAAATAAATCAGCCCAGAATCCCATTTTAAACACATTAGGAGATAATGTTGAAAGCAATGGAGCCTCAAGAGCTAAATACCCTACATCTCCTGGTGTATTCTCAAATTGGCGTACGCCTTTTTCTGTACCCGCCCTAAAAAGCCAAGGATTTTCTGCGGTCCCCCAATTAAATCCACTATTACTGAATCTTTGATTTAAATCACTATTCGACGCTGAAAGCGCAAGACCGTAAATAAATACATCAGCTTTATTCTTAGTGTTTCCAAAAGCAGCGACAGCCTTTGTACGCAAACTTGACCGGCTCTCAGCTGTATCCAAAACATTTTTAACATCACTATCAACTTGCTGTGCAGCATAATTCTGCATAAGCAAGCTTGTTCTTGCATTGGCTAAGAAATCAGCTTCATTATTAATTTTTGCTGTGACTCTATTTTCTATTTCGTTGATCCATGCTGTTGTCTTCAAATCTGCATTTGCATCTGCTATAGCGGCAGCTTCCTTTCTTTCTTTACTCCATGTTCCATAACTCCATACATTGCTGTATTTATTATCCAGATAATATTGTATACGCTGGGAATATACCGTATCTGGAGTGGCTCTAGATGTCTCAAAATTTTTAAAATCCGTATAGCGTAAATTCCTTACCTCAGCTTTAGCCAAAACCAGCTGCTGATTATAGATATTTGTTTTTTGAGCAGCATTATTCAAAGAAGAGTTATAAACATTCGCTTTAGAAGTCGCATATTGCGCTTGATACGCTTTTTGATATTCCTGTTCATATAATTTTGAAAATTCTTTTTGATAACTACCACCCGTTGGAATAATACGAATAAAGCCAGTGTCATATGCTTCAGGTTTCTTATAAGGATCTATAGCGTTGTAAGTTGAATTTTTAGAAATATCATTCGGTCCTTGAAATACCATCTTGAAGTTATCTAAAACAAGTGCAACACCTTCACCGGTTGTATCAGAAAGTGAATGATCAGAGAGTTCCTGCATAGCATGTGCAGTAGGGAGCATCATTAAGCCAATGGTTAAAGCTAAATAACGTCTACGAAAACGATGAAAACGTACCAATTCTGTCATTTCTAACTTCCTTCTTTTATGATGCTCCGCATCTCTATCCTGCTAGCTTCCCAGCCTTCGCCATTCAATTTATACGACGCATTCCGCATCTATTTTTATAGATATACAGCATCTATTATGCTTATTTTTAATCCAGATACCAAAGTCAACCGACTAAAAAACACAAGTTTCCGATGAATGAAATCTCAAAAAAAGAAACGGGGCAAAATGCCCCGTTTATTCAATATCTTAACAATTTTATGCTTTTGGCAAAGTGACGCCTGTTTGACCTTGGTATTTACCACCACGGTCTTTATACGAGGTTTCACATACTTCATCTGATTCGAAGAACAGCATTTGTGCCACGCCTTCACCCGCGTAGATACGCGCAGGCAAGTTGGTTGTATTTGAGAACTCCAATGTCACATGACCTTCCCATTCAGGTTCAAGCGGTGTGACGTTCACAATAATACCGCAACGTGCATAAGTCGATTTACCCAAGCAAACCGTTAATACATTACGTGGAATGCGGAAGTATTCAACCGTACGTGCTAAAGCAAATGAGTTTGGTGGAATAATACACACATCAGATTCGATATCGATAAAGCTTTTATCATCAAAGTTTTTCGGGTCAACAATCACCGAATGAACATTGGTAAACACTTTAAATTCGCGTGCGCAACGTACATCATAGCCATAGCTTGATACGCCATAAGAAATGAGTTTTTCACCATTTTCATCGAGGCGAACTTGGTTTTCTGCATACGGTTCAATCATGCCGTGTTTTTCGCTCATTTCGCGAATCCAACGATCAGACTTAATAGCCATTTAATTTCTATCCAAAAAGCTTAAATTCAAGATTAGATGTACTTTAACTGAAAACACGCTTAATGAAAATAAGTCAGGTGAGCAGCGTCCTGATTTGCATTCAGATGGGTAGAGATATTAAAGATGAATCAATGCGATTTTGATGCGTTGTAAATTTAAAAATTAAAATATAGCTCTATAAAAATAAAGCCTGTCGAAACAGGCTTGAAACGTACCAAAGCAAATTTACAGCATTAGAAAATACGTGATTGGTCTTTTTCAACTTTTGGTAATTGCGCGGCAATTTTGGCTGCTATCGCTAAGTAACTTTCTGCTGCTGCATCACCTGCAATGACGGATGGTTTACCTAAATCGGCATTTTCACGTATAGATGCATTTAACGGTAAACGTCCGAGTAATGGGATTTGATACTGTTCAGCAAGTTGATCACCACCGCCTGTACCAAAGATTTGCTCTTCATGACCGCAGTTTGAGCAGACATGAGTCGACATATTTTCAATCACGCCCATGACCGGAATTTGTACACGGTTAAAGAGTTCAATGCCTTTGGTCGCATCAAGCAGTGCCACGTTTTGTGGTGTGGTCACAATCACCGCACCGGTTACCGGAATGCGCTGCGCCAAAGTCAATTGAATATCGCCTGTGCCCGGTGGCATATCAATCATCAAAACGTCAAGATCAGGCCACAAGGTTTGGTTAAACAATTGCATTAAAGCACCCGTCGCTTTTGGACCGCGCCAAGCCACAGGGGTATTGTTATCCCCTGTTAAATGACCAATCGACAGTACCGCCATGCCATAGGCTTCAATAGGTACAAATTGTTCTGCTTCTATCATTGGCGTGCGACCAGCATTACCCAGCATAGTCGGAATACTTGGACCATAAATATCAGCATCCAATACCCCTACTTTTAAACCCATTTGCTGCAAAGCCAGTGCAAGGTTCACAGTCGTCGTTGATTTACCCACTCCACCCTTACCAGATGACACCAAAATCACATTTTTAATGCGTGGATGTTTTGGTACATCACGTTGCTGTGGTGCAGGTTTTTGAATTGGGGGGTTATTTGCATCGACTTCTGTCGTTTGTTCTGCTTTAGCTGCTGTTTTCGGCACGCTTGCTGAAGCATCCACCACAGGCGGTAAGTTATTTTTAGCAGATGTAGGTTCAGCTTTTTGGCTTGAACAGCTTTCGCCTTCGCTATGATTGTGTCCACAGCCGCCTTCTTTGCCGTGACCACCTGTTTTTTGTTGAATCACATGCATATTCAATTCTTGAATACCGCATTTTTCTAAGGCATCGGCAAGTTCATCATGTATTTGTTGCAGTTGGTCTTTTTCGCTTGGCAGTGTATTGATGGTAATTTGCAGCACCGCACCTTGTACGTTCACCTGTGTAATTCGATTTTTTAAAGCATTACTCGAATTTGGCAAAACGTAGTTTTGTAGTACCTGCTGAACCGCTTCCTCGTTTACCTCTTGCGAAGGTTTAAAAACCGATTTAAGCGAAGAAAGCCACGACATAGGTTACTCCAAAACTGTGAATAGTCATCTGAATGGCTTAGTTTAACGAGGTTTTAACCGAAGGTTAAGTATTGCTTTTTCTTGCATGCCGATATTGCATAAAAAAAACCAAGCAATTTGCTTGGTTTTTTTAATTTCACTGGCGTTAAGCCTGATCGTCTTTTTTAAATTTAGCCAACGTATCACTGGCTTTTTGTTTCAGCTCACCAAATTTGGTCGTCGCTTGTGCCTTCAGATCATCAAATTTATCAAGTGCATCATGCTTCAGATCTTGTGCTTTCTCTTTCGCGACATCCAATTTAGCACTCGCTTCTTCCTTTAAGTGCGCCAAGTTTGATGCTGAATCAGAAGTTGTATCTTCGGTATTGTCTTTTAAAGCTTCAACTGTTTCTTTGGCATTTTCTTTAATAGTGTCGGCTTTTTCTTCAACCGCATGCTGTGCTTCTAACGCTGTTTCACTCAGCTTATGACCTGTTTTTTGTGCCTGCTCTTTTATTTCATTTAAATGCTTATTGTTACTCATGCAAAATACTCCGTCGCAAGTTCACTTCATTTCCCTATTAGGTATAGCGCAATTCCGAGCCAATTCATGTGAAAACTGCATTTTGCAACAGAGATGCTACACAATGTTGCATGTATAGCATCTGCATTTGACCAAGAGATTTGTCGTTTTGCTTAGGCTTTGACGGTACTCATGAAACTGACCGCAGAGAACAACCAAATAAATAAGATAAAACTACGTGCTTGGTTAAAGTTTTCTACATCTGTGCCATGCAGCATATTATGACGCGTCATGGTCACATTCGAGCTTGAGTCCATTTTATAAGCCGCAAGTTCGGCAAAGTACGGATTCAATTCAATCGCAATTTTTGACTTATGCCACAAGCTTTTAATCTCGTTTGCTTTTAAACCCGGCACAATTTTATAAACATCGACAAACTTGGTACCGTTCTGTTTTAAGAAGCCTGTCTTGAGTAAAATATCAGTCAAGATGCCTTCAAGCTGTGCATAGACATTTGGAATACAACCCGTATAGAAGCCAAGTTTGTACATTTTCAAGCTTTCAAGCAGCACCAAACGGCGCTTGGCTTTGATCTCTTCATCAATTTCCAAGGCATCAAAAGCTTTGAGTATTTCGGTTTGAAAATATTCACTGTTAATCATATCGAGCAAGTCAAATTGCTCAATAGCTTCAAATTGATGGATCATCGGCCAAAAATGCATGAGGTTTAATGCATCATTGGCAAACTTAGCCCCAATCGGTTGATCAAGTTCATCGGCAAGCACTTGGAAGTAGGCATCTTGCGCTGATAAATCCATTAAAGTTTTGATGAGCAGCGTATGTTCGTCGGCCGAGATCTCTTCAAGATATTGTGCGGCATCTTTTAAAATTTGCTGACCCAATTGTTTTTGACTCGCGGCATTTTGTTTAATACGCGTGACAGGTTGGTCGTCTTCATAGTCGTCATAATCATTCATGGACGGCTTACTCTTTTCATCAATGCAATAAAGCTATTATCCACGAATCCACGCACACTGGCATTCTTAAGTCAGAAGTTTTAACGATTTAACTTAACTTTATTGCGTGACCTTTAATAAAAGTGCTTCACACTAAATAATAGCCTTTGTTCTTCTATAACCGCCCAATAATCAGGATTACCATAACGTGGAGCAGCTTGTTCAAGCTTTTTAAATATAGGCTCCTGACAAGCTTGTTCTACATTTTTAAGATATTGGTCTGAACCAAATACGATAAATGAATCTCGAAATCTTTCTTGCCTCAGCAACTGCAACCATGGATCTGAGACCACATAATGGATATTAGAATGCCATGTCTTCCAACGTTTCTTCACCGTTGGTCTAATGCACTCAATCTGTTCAACAGACTTTGCTTTATTTAGCTGCCATTGCTTTAGGAATGCTCGTTTGGTTTTTTCATTCAGCGGATAAACCATCACCGATGCCCCCCAATCACCACCATGACGACGGCTAAAGTAAAAAATGGGATCTGCTAGATGTGGGAACTGTTCTCGATCAGCTTTAAGGGATTGATTCCATCTTTCTTGATAGCGCCGATCATCTTCTATTTTGAATTTAATCGTTAAGCTCAAGATCATAAACAGACATGGGATGACCACAATATATGTAAATACTTTCAATACTCTTTTAAAAAAATTTAGCATTGTTTTATCTGTTGTTATTTTCATTGATATATAAACAGATTATCAAACTTTAATGATACTTATGTTTAAGCGATCAGCATTTTTAAAGAATTCACCAAAAGCCTTATGCAAGTTTTGCTGATCTCAGGTAAAATCATCCACCTTGCATAATATACGAATGAGAGAGTCATATCCGTGCGTAATATCTTAGTCACCAACGCCCTTCCATACGCCAATGGCCCGATCCATATGGGTCACCTACTTGGTTATATCCAAGCTGATATTTGGGTACGTGCGATGCGTGCAATGGGTCATGATGTGACTTATGTCTGCGCGGATGATGCTCACGGTACAGCGATTATGCTTCGTGCTGAAGCAAATGGTATTACGCCTGAAGCGCAAATTGCCAATGTGCAAAAAGAACATATGCGTGATTTTGATGGTTTTGGTGTGCACTTTGACCACTATGACTCGACCAACAGCGAAGAAAATAAAAACCGCTCATCTGAGATTTATATCAAAAACCGTGAAGCAGGCAACATTGCTGTTCGTCCTGTAACGCAGTTGTTTGACCCTGAAAAAAGCATGTTCTTGTCGGATCGTTTCATTAAAGGCACATGCCCAAAATGTAAAGCGGAAGATCAATACGGCGACTCATGTGAAGTATGTGGTACAACCTATAACGCAACTGAATTACTCAATCCAAAATCAACATTAAGCGGTGCAACACCGATTGAGAAATCATCAGACCATTACTTCTTTAAATTGCCTAACTTTGGTGAATACCTGCAAAAATGGACACGTGACGAAGGTCGCCTACCTGTTTCGATTGCCAACAAACTGGATGAATGGTTTGAAAATGGCTTAAACGATTGGGACATTTCACGTGATGCGCCATACTTTGGTTTTGAAATTCCAGATGCGCCAAACAAATACTTCTACGTTTGGGTCGATGCGCCAATTGGCTACATGTCGAGCTTTGAAAACTATATTAAAACCAAGCGTCCAGAATTAAGCTTTGACGATTACTGGAAAAAAGATTCTAAAAATGAGGTATATCACTTCATTGGTAAAGACATCGTGTATTTCCATGCATTGTTCTGGCCTGCAATGCTTGAAGGTGCAAACTACCGTACCCCAACAGGTTTATTCGTCAACGGCTTCTTGACTGTTAATGGTCAGAAGATGTCAAAATCTCGTGGTACGTTCATTAAAGCAGAAACTTACCTTGAACATTTAAACCCTGAATACCTACGTTACTACTTCGCATCTAAACTTTCGGACAAAGTTGAAGATTCTGACTTAAATCTTGATGATTTCGTTCAGAAAGTAAACTCGGATCTTGTCGGTAAAGTAGTCAACATCGCTAGTCGTTGTGCGAAATTCATTAACACTAAATTTGACAATAAATTGTCTGCAACGTGTGCAGAGCCTGAATTGGTGCAAAGCTTCATTGATGCGGGTGCTTCAATCGCTGCGCAATATGAGTCACGTGAATTCTCTGCTGCCATTCGTGAAATCATGGCGCTTGCGGACAAAGCCAACCAATATATTGATGAGAAAAAGCCTTGGGCACTTGCGAAAATTGAAGGCGAAGAACAACAAGTGCATGACGTATGTTCTGTTGGTATTAACTTATTCCGTCAATTGGCAGTTTACCTTGCGCCTGTACTTCCAACACTGGCAAAACAAGTTCAAGACTTCTTGCAATTGGAATCTTTCGACTTCGCTTCTCGTGAAATGATTTTAGTCGGTCATGAAATTGCATTGTTCCAACCGCTTATGCAACGTGTTGATCCTAAAGCAGTAGCTGCAATGGTCGATGCATCTAAAGATTCTTTAGCTGCACCTGCTGAAGCACCAAAAGTAGAAAAGAAAAAAGAGAAAGCCAAAGAGAAGAAAGCTGAACCTAAAGTCGGTGAAGCTGAAATTATCGGTATCGAAGACTTTATGAAAGTTGACCTACGTGTGGCTGAAGTTCTTGAAGCGGCTCACGTTGAAGGTTCTGATAAGCTTTTACAACTCACTTTAAATGTTGGTGAAGCTGAGCCACGTAACGTATTTAGCGGTATTCGTGAGTTCTATGAGCCTCAAGACCTTAAAGGAAAATTGGTGGTGATGGTGGCAAACCTTGCTCCACGTAAGATGCGTTTTGGTATTTCTAACGGTATGGTTTTAGCTGCCGGTAATGGCGATGGTGTTTGGGTAATTTCACCTGAAACTGGTGCTAAACCGGGTGATAAAGTGTCTTAAGATTTAGGTCTTAGATAAGAAAAAGCCTCTACGTTGTAGGGGCTTTTTTATTATTATCAAATTATGTTTTTATCTTTCAAAGCCTGTTTTACATGCCATTGTAGTCTTTTAAAAGAATGATTATCTAATGCTCGTTGACCTGTTAGCATTGAACTAAAAAATATAGGTACATCTTTTGAACATTCATTCCAGCTTAGTAAATCGTATCCCTTGTCTTCATCAAAGGTAATTCCCCAATCGGCACTATCACCTAAATTTATTTGTTCTTTTATTAATTCTGATGCAAATGCATTAACCACAACAATTAAACAAGGTTGTAATTCCTTAATTAACCTTGTGGATAATTTGAATTGAGCTTCTCCGAAAGAGTTTAGCTTTCCACCCTTCTCAAGAATCATTTGTTTAAAATCTTTTTGGCTAGTCTTTCTATAGAAAAATAAATCAATATGGTTCCATGCCAATTTTTTATCATTATTTTCAAATGGGAGTAATTGCTCAAACTTATTGAAATAAGAATGTTGTGTTTTTTCGTTATCATTTTTTTGATACGCCCAAGAATCCAATAAATTGATTTGATTGATATATTCATCATCGTGGGCTGACCAGTTATAAATATCTTCAAATCCTACTTTTACCTTAGAATTAGTAATTGCACCTCTTACGTACTCGTCTTTAAAGGATGGATTCATACCTATGAATAATATTTTATCTTTGTCTTCTGGGGTAAATTTTTTATAGAAAATAGGACAAGGATGTTTCCCACTTTCATTTTTAAAATTTTCCTTCCATATTTCTAAAATTTTTTTATTAATTTCATTCATTGTTATTCTCTTATGCTGTTATAAGAGAAAATATATTTTAATTATAATTTATAGGCAATACCATGAAAACTTTAAAACCCCTATTCCTAGCATTCGCCCTAAGCACCACAGCCCTGACAACCCAAGCAGTTGAACCCACCACCATCCCAACGCAAAAACAAGTCGCTGGCTACTACCATCATCAAATCGGCAATATCCAAATCACCGCCCTACTCGATGGTACAAACTACTTAAACCCATCCATGTTTAAAGGCTTAAATGACAGTGAAAAAACCGATATTCTTAAAAAATACGCAGCAGTAAACGACAAAGGTATCCAAACCTCAGTCAATGCCTTTCTCATCAATACAGGCAATCAACTACTCATGGTCGACAGCGGTGCTGCAAGCTGCTTTGGCGCACACTTAGGTTCAATCTACAACAACCTCAAAGCTTCAGGATATCAGCCTGAACAAGTGAATAGCATTTTCCTGACTCACTTACATCCTGACCATGTTTGCGGGATCTCAAACAATAGTGTGGCGAATTATCCAAATGCCACCCTGCATATTTCAAAAACGGAATATGACTATTGGCTGAATCCAAATACCGTTAAAAAATTACCAAAAGAAAAACAAGCAGGCTTTTTAGGGACGGTTGAAAAAATCAAAGCGGCACTTGCCCCTTATGAAAAAGCCGAACAGATTAAGGTCTTTTCAGATAAGTCATTGCGCTTTGGCGATATCGAATTTAAACCATCCTTTGGACATACACCGGGACATTACAGCTTTAAACTTAAAGCGGATGGTCAGGATGTGGTCTTTATTGGCGACATCGTGCATTCACATACCTTACAGTTTGATAAACCTGAAACAGCGATTGAGTTTGATATCGACCCACAAACTGCAGTGCAAACACGTTTAAAGCATTTTGCTGAATATGCCAAAGATGGACAGTTGATTGCAGCACCGCATTTACCATTCCCGGGGCTTGGTCATATTTATTCTAAAGATGGAACAAGCTATCACTGGATGCCGGTGCATTTTAAAGACTAAAAGCATAATGTTAAGCCTTCTCTCTCTGGGAGAAGGCTTGGATGAGGGCTAGTGAAATTAGAAAATCACTTCATCCCAAAAATGAGTTTTAAACCCAGCACTGTCATAACCGCACCTGCTGCACGGTCAAAATTACTTTTAAATCTTAAATAAACTGCTCGTGGTTTTTCTGCCGACAAAGCCACGGCAACCAACGAACACCAACCGCCATCAATGCAAAAACAAAGTAATGGCAAAACAAAATAGAAATACAACGGAATGTCTTTAGGTAAAAGTGCTGTAAAAATACTGGCTAAAATAATCGCAATTTTAGGATTAGACAATTGGGTAATTAAACCCGTGGTATATGCACGGCGATAAGACATTTGTTTGCCAGCAATCTCTTCTGATGCAAGCGGTTCTTTGGCATGTTTAATAATTTTATATGCCATCCAAAGTAAATATAAACCACCACAAATTTTAAGCGCTAAATACGCAGACGGCACAGCCAACAAAAAGGCTTGTAAACCGAGTACAGCCAACAATCCAAAAATCGCAGCACCTGTACCTGTACCGAGCGCTGTAAATAAACCATGCTGACGTGAAATCGCAATTGAATTTTTAGCAACATAAATTGATGTTGGTCCAGGACTCATTGCACCCAACATCAGCGCAAAAGCGATTGAACCTAAAATCCAAAATGATTCCACAAGACCACCTACCATGATATTTGGCAGGCATTTTACAAGCTAAGGCTCTGAATATCTCCCTATATTTAGCCAACAAAGTATCAATTGACCAAATTATTCTCTACAAAAATCGATATCAGTAAAATTATTTACTAACAATATTAAAAAGTATGATTTTTATGCAAAACCTGATATTTCAGAACAAAAAAAGGCGCATCCTATCATCACGAATGCACCTTCTGTATTACTGATCGCTTGATTTTTTTACTTTAAAGGATCTGCTGGTAACGGCATTACAGGTTGCTTTTGAATAGCAACTTGATCTGCTAATAATTGATAATCACGGTCATGTACAGGCACACCGCCTATAATCATGCTACGCGTTTGTGGCGTATTGCGGTTGTCTATTGGATCGCATGCTGTGAACGACACAGCAAACATACTTATAAAAATTAAGGATCGGATTTTCATTTTATTCTTCCTGATCATTCCCTTCCTATCAGCATAGCAAAACTGACCAAAATAACAGCAAAAATATTGTCGCAAATCATTTGATCAAGATCGTGTGATATTCTCGTGATTATCCCAACCACATCAATTTCCCTCATTTTATGTTCGACCCTTTTGCTCACCAGATACCTGACCAAGACATTTGTATTGCTGATACCACCTTAAGCATTCGACGGTTGGATTTGGTACATCCACAGATTTCGGGCAATAAGTTTTATAAACTCAAATATAACTTTCTCAACGCACAACAATTAGGCTTAAAACAAGTCCTGACTTTTGGTGGCGCATATTCTAATCATATTGCAGCGACGGCGTTTGCAGCACAGCAATTCGGCTTTGACAGTATTGGGATTATTCGTGGGGAAGAATTAAAGTCCAAAGCGCTGAATCACACCTTAAAAACCGCTAAAGATTTGGGTATGCAGTTGCATTTTGTGAGTCGTGAAGAATATCGACGTAAGCAACAGCCTGATTTTGTAGCTGAATTGGAACAACAGTTTCCTCAGGCTTATTTTATTCCTGAAGGCGGTACAAATCAGTTTGCCATTCAAGGTTGCAAAGAAATTTTAAAACCAAGCGATGCTGTGTTTGATCTGATTTGCTGTGCAGTGGGTACAGGCGGCACAATCACGGGGTTAATTGAAGCAAGTCAGCCCCATCAACAGATTTTGGGTTTTTCGGCTTTAAAAGGCTTATTTTTAAATGATGATGTTGCCAAACTGACCACTAAAACGAATTGGACCATTGTGGATGATTATTGCTGCGGCGGTTATGCCAAAACCACGCCTGAACTTATGCAATTTATTACAGCGTTTGAAGCTAAATATCACATTCCCCTAGAGCAAATCTATACGGGAAAAATGCTGATGGGCTTAACGGATCTGATTCAAAAAGGTCGCTTGCAAGCGCGTAAAATTTTAGTCATTCATTCTGGGGGCTTACAAGGGCAATCGTTTTAACCTGCCCTTGTGTGTCACGCATTAAGTAATGGCTTTGTTGTCATTGAGTGCCATAAGTCCTTTGACAATACGGTAAATATGCCAGACCAACACCACAATAAGAATCGGAATACCAATTAAAACAAAGCTCAACACGAAGCCCACGATATAGCCGATTAAGGTGACCCAAAAGGTTTTAATTTGCCATTCAATATGGCTTTCAAGCCAAGTTCCCCGACATTCATCGCGTTTTAAATAGTTCATAATAATGGCAATAATATTGGTCAAGCCACCAAATACAAAACCAAGCAAATACAAAATATAAGTAATTAAATTATGTTGTTTTAAATTTGCGGTATCTTGCATACCCGTCTCCTGTTGTTGTCTTTTTTCATTCATGACTATTTTTTAATATGCCTGAGGCAGTGCCATCACACAATCAATTTCATCCGAATCTGTACGTCCTTGTACAAGCATCTTGCCATTTCAATTTTTGCATCAAGTGCCTTAAAAATTGTCTATAATGCCCTCTTTTATTCTCCTTTGAGCGTTTCATGTCTTCCAAGCAATACGATGTTTTAGTCATTGGTGCCGGTGCATCAGGTTTAATGACCGCTTATATGGCAGCGCAGCGCGGTCGTCGTGTTGTTGTGGTGGAAAAAGCCAATAAAGTCGGTAAAAAAATTCTGATGTCGGGTGGCGGTAAATGTAACTTTACCAATCTCTATGTTGAGCCTGAAAATTTCATCTCGCATAATCCGCATTTTGTGATTTCAGCATTGACGCGCTATACCAATTGGGACTTCATTGGTCTGGTCTGCGAATATGGCATTGAGTACGAAGAACGCAAACATGGACAATTATTTACCTTAAATGGTGCAAAAGAAATTTTGTCGATGCTCCTTTCAGAATGCGATAAAACGGGCTTGGTCGACATAAAAACCAATTGTGATGTCAAAGCCGTGAATGCTGTAGATGGGCAAGGTTTTCAAGTCGCAACGTCATTGGGTTATTTTGAAGTGGAATCTGTGGTGGTGGCATCGGGTGGTTTGTCTATTCCAACCTTAGGCGGTTCTGCCATTGGTTACGAGATTGCCAAACAGTTTGGACATCATGTTTATCCGACTCGTGCAGGCTTAGTGCCCTTCACATTCTCAGATGGTTTTAAAGAAGTAACAACGCGCTTAAGCGGGAATGCCGTTGAAGCAACGCTTTCTAATGATCTCAACAGCTTTACCGAAGCATTATTGTTTACCCACCGCGGTCTGAGCGGTCCAAGTTCATTACAACTGTCGAACTACTGGAATGTCGGTCAAAGTTTTAGTATCGATTTCTTACCAAGTGTTGATTTAAACGAATTATTTAAAGCCAAAAAACAAAGCCAACCGAAAGTCCTATTAAGAACTTTATTGACTGAATATTTTCCAAAGAGTGTCGTGCTTGAGCTACAAGCATTAATCTGGGCAGACATGGCTGAAACTGCAATTGGTAATTTAAGCGATGAAAAACTTGAACATATTGCCAAGCGTATTCATCAGTTTGAAGTCAAACCGTCGGGAACTGAAGGTTACCGAACCGCAGAAGTCACCTTAGGCGGTGTCGACACCACTGAAGTGTCATCTAAAACCATGGAAAGTAAAAAGCAAAAAGGCTTATTCTTTATTGGTGAAATTTTAGATGTATCTGGGCATTTGGGTGGATTTAACTTCCAATGGGCATGGTCATCAGCACATGCCGCATCAGAATATGTGTAATGGGTTTTCAGGTTTAATCTAAATAATCTGTTTTAAATAAGCTGAGATTGGTCGTTTGATTTAAACGATCAATCGTCATATTCATTTTAATCAGTGCGTGTTGAATATGAGTCGGACATTGATCTTGCTGTGTATTCGCGACCCTATGCCGAAGCATATTGAATAATTTAGAAAACTCCATCTTCTAAACTCCTTTTTATTGAATGTTATTGGTTTTCAATTTTCTAAAACTGAAAGATAAATATATTCAAAAAATACGCTAAGAATCAAGAAGGAATCATTACTCTGTCGACTCGTCAAATTTCGATGGCGGATCTTGAGGTGTTTGATCCTGAGTTTTCTCCTTAGACATATGGCTATGCCGCTTTGAATCAACAAAAATAAATTTATAGGCAGCACCTAAAAATCCAATGGTAATCCCTGCAATGGCTAAAGGTGCTAACAGTGTGTTGGGCTTTTTAGAAGACATCAAATCTCTCCTGCAATGATTAAAATGTAGATTCAAATTAAAATCGACCACATAAGCGTGGTCGATTTTAAGCATGAAAAACAGGTTATTTCGGGTCATCCTTTAATGATGGATCTGTTGGATTAATATCAACTTTCGGCTCAACTTCGCCAGTTGAACCAAATGGATTATTCGCTTTAGATTCATTCGGATCTACATTGACTGCATTCGGTGTTGCATCTCGTTCTTTTGCCGGAATATCCGCAGTATTGGATAAAGGCTTAGCGACAGTCGAAAATGCTTCGGGTGCTTTGGTTTGCGCTGGATTCGGCTCATTTGCTTCTTTCTTGGCTTTATCAATCAGGTCAGTCAGAAGACGTTCCGCAGGTTGACGACCACCTAAACCAAATGCCAAGGCAAATGCCACTGCCACAGAACCTAGTGTCAGACCGAAAGCAAGGTTCACAATAGAGTCTGCAATGCCCATGGCACGTAAACCCATCGCAACCACTAAGCCCATGATTAAAACACGAACTAAGTTGGCTAACCAGCGTGAACTGTTATATTCCCCACGTTGCACAATGTTTGCCACAATATTGGCAAGCCAGAATCCAATCACAAGAATGACAGCACCCAGCAGGATATTGGCACCAAAGTAGATGAACATTGCAATTAATTCACTCACTTGGTCGAAACCAAGGCGGTTTGCAGCTTCAGATACAGCAAACAACATCGTGAATAGAATAATTAAGCAACCAATTACTTTTGAAACTTTGGTTTCACCAAAGAAACGCTGAATATCCAGTTTCGCTGGAATATCATCAACACCCGTACCAGCAACGACATCGGTCACTAAATTGGCAATCAATTTAGACACGATATACGCAATAATCAGAATTAAAGCCGCAGCAATAATTTGTGGAATCGCATTCATCACTTGGTACAACATTGCTGTTGCAGGTTGTGAAATCGCTTCAATACCAAGCGCTTCAAATGCAATGATTAATGAAGTAATGATAATGACAGCAAAAATAAATGAACCGATGACTTGCGCCACGTTTGAGTTCTTGAAGATGCCGACTTTCTCAGCTTGCTGTTGTAGATTTAAACTACGAATGAGCCCTTCCACAATACCGCGAATAATTTTTGCAAGAATGTAACCCACAAAAACAATTACACCCGCAATGAAGATATTCGGTAAGTAGCCGACGACGTCATTGACCATATTTTGGATTGGATATAGCAGTCCGTTTAAACCCAAAATAGACAGTACAATCGGTAGGAATAGTAATAGAATTAACCAATACACAATTTCACTGATATTTTCACTGACTGGACTAACACCGACTTCAGCACTTAATTTTTCATCAATTTGAGTACGATTGAGCAGTTTTTGTAAGCCGACTTTCACCAAATTGGCAACGATCCAACCTATAAAGGCAATCGCAACAGCGGCTAAAAGTTGTGGAATAAACAGTAAGAACTGTTGAATCATATTGCTAAATGGACCACTAATACTGGTCAGATTCAGTACATTCAACGCACCAATGACGGCAATAATTAAAATGAGCCAAAACACAATTCGGGCGACAATATTTTCAATGTTGGAACGATGCCCTGTCGCCGTACTTAAATGTCGATTGGTGCCCAATTTCTGCAGCACTTTTTTAATGCCTGCAGCAACCAGTAAGGCAATCACCCAACCCACTAATAAAATGACAACTGCACTGATAATGGGATGAAACTGATCCCAATAATACATGGCATTAAAACCGCCACGCGATCCTTGGATATAATCATTCATAGGTTGTCCTCATTTGTTTTTTATTTATCAGCAAACTATTGTTTGTATTGATTGAATAAGTGGTTGTTATACGAAATTTAGTCTTATAAAACGTGAAATACAGCTGTCCTTTTTTAGATCGAGCAAATCAAAGTAGCTAGCTCAACTGTAAAAAGCCCCAGTTACCAACCAGAGCTTGTATGAGTATTTAATTTATTGAGATGCTCGTTTTTCATCGCCTGGTGCACCCGTTGTAGTACTGTTCATGGTTGCCGGTTGAGCATCGGGATTTGGATGCCCTGGAGGCGCATCGCTTCGGCTAGGCTTCATATCTGCAAACATATAAAGTAAAACTGCCAATAAAAATATCCCAACCACAATCAGAATATAGACTGGTATTCGTTTTCTATTCGGCACCCCATCTGGACGATGCGAAGGTGATGTTTTATTCAAGTCGTCGACCATGACCTTCCTCACTTTTTTTATAAATATATAGATCATTATCATAGCAACGCTAAAAAACAGACTCTGTGACAAAACATGGTGACATGGTGAATACGTGTAAATATTGATCTAGTCTTCTGTCTCTGCTTTTGATCTATTCAATGAACCATAAACGTAGTTAATATCTGTAAAAGCTTGCTACATTTCACCCGACCTCAATCCCTGCCTAATCCAAGCGAAATGCGCTATAATTATCCACCTCATTTTTTATGCAACTGAGCTTTATGGCGTATAGTCAAAAAAGTGTATCGCTTGATTTAGACACCGACGTCACTTATCAATGTGCTTTACATTACACTCGTGATCAGCATCTGATTGGAATTATTGAATTTAGCAAACCAAGTTTTGTACTGCGTTGGCAAGATCTAGAATTTTTCCGTCGTCGCACAGAAGAAATGTCAGTGATGCCTTTTCCAGATTGCGTCAATGCAATGGTGATCGATGTGCGCAATGTTTCAGCTTGGCTTGATAACGAAGTACCGATTATTCCATGGCGCTTGCTTGAAGAAGAATGTCCGGTACGTTTGGTTGTACCTGTGGATCGTATTGAATTTTATTCAGGTTTCTTTGAACCAACTTGGCTTAGCTCAGATGTAGAAACTGCGCTGCAAGAAATCCGTGAATCTTTAGATATGCTTGTGCATTAATTAAAATCTGAATTTCATATGAAAAGAGGATGTCATCTCCTCTTTTTTTGTGACTACATTATTTAAAATAATTCAGCGGAATTTTCAGGTAACGAACCCCATTGGCCTCAGGTTCAGGAAAATGACCTGCATGCATATTCACTTGTATCGCCGGCAACATTAATTTTGGCATACTGAGTGTGGCATCGCGTTGACTGCGCATCTCTATAAATTCAAGCTTGTCTGTGTGTTTATTCAAATGAATATTATGCGCTTTCTGGGTTTTGACTTGCGTTTCACACTGATACGTTTGACGACACTCAGGTAAATAATCATGGCATAAAAAGATGCGATAGTGCTCTGGAAGTGCATAAATTTTTTGCACAGAATCATACAGCTCACTGGCACTCCCCTGTGGAAAATCACAACGCGCTGTGCCGTAATCTGGCATAAACAAAGTGTCTCCGACAAAGACAGCATCCCCGATAAGGTAGCTTAAGCATGCTGGTGTGTGGCCGGGTGTGGGAATATTACGTGCTTGCAATTGTCCAATGTTAAATTCTTCTTCATCCGCAAATAAATAATCAAAAGGCTGCGCACAATTAAAGCCTTTATAATCCACATGATAAATCTGACCAAAGATTTCCTGAACGCGCGTAATTTTGTGGCTCATCGCAATTTTGCCACCGAGTCGCTGTTTTAAATATTGTGCTGCAGTCAAATGATCTGCATGCACATGCGTTTCAAGAATCCACGCGACTTGTAACTGATGCTGCTCAATAAATTCAATAATTTGATCGGCATGGGTTGTCATCGTACGTGCTGAAGCAGCGTCATAATCCAAAACACTATCAATAATTGCGCAGACTTGCGTTTCAGGATCGGTCACGACATAACTAAAGGTATGACTGACCTCATCAAAGAATGCTTTTACTGATGCTTGCACAGTCATTTATTTTTCTCCCATCCAGCGTTGATGCAGCAACATGCCGATAAACATCGCAATCAAAAAATACAACGCTTCATAATGTCCCAAACCAATCAATGTGAGCGCAGGTGCAGGACAAATGCCGGCAATGCCCCATCCAATACCAAATAACAGACTTCCCATAATTAATTTGTGATCAATCTGCTGATTACTCGGCAATTGTATGGACGTTTTATAAACTGTTTGCGCTGTATTGGATTGAACCGCTTTTTGAAAAGGAACAAAAGCCACTGCTATCGCACCCATCATCACAAATGCCAGACTCGGATCCCATTCACCGAATAGATCAAGAAAAGATAATACCTTGACAGGGTTTGCCATGCCTGAAATCATCAGTCCTAAAGCAAATAAGCCACCTAATGCGAAGGATAAGACATGTTTCATTTTAGGCAACTCCCATCAGGTGACGCAAAATATAAACTGTGATAAATCCCGCCAACATAAAACTGAATGTGGCAACCATAGAGCGCACAGATAAACGGCTTATGCCACAAATCCCATGTCCACTGGTACAACCTGAACCTAAGCGTGTGCCAAACCCCACTAATAGACCAGCAATGACCATCCACCATGGACTCGCTGTCAGTACAATGTCGGGTTGGATAAAAACTTGATACACAAACGGAATAGTAAAAAGACCCGCTAAAAAGCTGATTGCTGGGGTTTGAAATATTTGTTTGGGATTTAAAAATTGTGCAATCAAACCACTGATGCCCGCTATACGCCCAAAAATATACAGATACCCGACAGCTGAAAGCCCAAGTAACATTCCACCAAACAATGACCACCCATATTCATGCATAGCATTACTCAATACTCTATTTAAATATATTATATATTATTATATAATATTATCTTGTTTTTTTTCACTTCTCGTATTGGATTATGATATATGCCACTAAAGATGAACTTTGATCAAGTCGATGCGGTCAGTAGTCAACTGAAAGTTCTGGCTAATCCTGACCGATTAAAAATTCTATGTGTATTAATGGAACATGCATTCAATGTACAAGAAATTGAAGAACGTACACAGATTCATCAACCAACTTTATCGCAACAATTGACCATTTTAAGAAATGCCAACTTGGTCGGTACCGAACGCATTGGCAAATATATTTATTATCGATGCGTTGATGAAAAAGTATTAAAGCTTATACAAACTTTGCATGCGCTTTATTGTGCAAAATAAAAGCGTATTAAACCGAGTTAATACGCGCTCTTACTGTTACCAATAATTTTCAACTGCAATATTTCCTTCACCACGGCGGTTCATGCTGAGTCCTCGGGCTTTTAAGGCTTCTTTGGTGTCCTCAACCATTTGAGGATTACCACACAGCATAATATGCGTGGTTTCGGCGTTAAATTGCAGACCTGCAGCTTTTTCAAGTTCACCATTTTCGATCAATACGGGCAATCGATCATGTAAGGCAGCATTTGGATCACGGGTAATAATCGGGATAAATTTAAATCCCTTATGCCCTTCGCCAAAAGTCTCTGCAATCTCTTGAATACGCTCAAGATAGGCCAACTCAGCAGTGGTACGGACGCTATAGACCAAATGAATATTTTGGTAGTTCTGCCACGTTTCAAAATCTTGCAGCATGGACAAGAATGGAGCAAGACCTGTTCCTGTGCCCAATAACCATAAATCTTTCGGCAATGGCAACTGATAACGGGCAAGTGTTAAATAACCATAGGGGATTTTTTCTAAGTACAGTTCATCACCAACTTTAAGATGCTGTAAATTCGAGGTAAATGCACCCTCTGGCACGACAATGGAGAAAAATTCTAATGTTTCATCAAATGGCGATGACACCACAGAATATGCCCGAACCACCAATTCATCTCCCACTTTTAAACCAATACGGGCAAATTGACCTGCCGTAAATTTAAAATGTGCAGGGCGCGTCATGGTGAAACTAAACAGATTATTGGTCCAACGATGTACAGATAAAACTTTTTCTAGACTAAATTTCTCAATTGACATGATTTCAACGTGGCATGAAAGACTCCGCTCATGGTAGCATGATGGCATATTTTATTAATATTTTTTAAATGTTAAGGCTATATTCATGCGCATGACTTTACGCCAGTTGGCTGTTTTTGTAGCAGTGGCTCAAGAAGGTACCGTAACGAAGGCAAGCGATGCAGTAAAACTCACTCAAAGTGCTGCGAGTATGGCTTTGGCGGACCTTGAAGACGGTTTAGGTGCTCCACTTTTTGACCGTTTAGGTAAACGTCTACAACTCAATGACCTCGGTCGTTTCTTATTACCACAAGCCCTTGAAATTTTAGGACGTTGTGAGTCATTTGAACAAGCGGCTAAAGGTGAGCTTCAAAGTATCGACTTACGTTTGGGCGCGACCCTAACGATTTCAGATTACTTAATGCCTGATCTCATGGCGGATTTTTTACAAGTTCAGCCACAAGCACATTTACAGCTTCAAGTTGGTAATACTCGCCAAATGATTGAAGCGGTGAATCAATTCCAATTGGATTTGGCTTTAATCGAAGGTTCTTGCCATCTTCCACAATTGCAATGCATTCATTGGCGTGATGATGAACTGGCAGTCTGCTGTTCGCCAAATCATCCCCTCGCTCAACTCGATCGTGCTTTAACTCCTGAAGACTTTAAATCTGTCGAATGGATTTTACGTGAAGAAGGTTCAGGCACACGTGAAGTGTTCGATAACGCGATTTTAAAAGATGTACCAGATGCCAATATTCGTTTGACCCTCGGTCATAACGAAGCGATTTTAAAAATTGTGGCAGGCGGTATTGGGATGTCATGTATTTCTAAACTTGCAATTGAGCCTTTATTGGAAAAAGGACAATTGGTCATTTTAGAAACGCCATTCTGGCAATTGGCACGCCCACTGTTTATGTTGGTACATCGTCAGAAGTACCAAGGTCCTGGACTTAAAGCATTTATGAAATTCTGTGATGCGAAATAAGTCTTGATCATAAAAAAGCGCCTAGATGGCGCTTTTTTATTGGATTTTTTATAAATTACCAACGTGAATCATTTTCACATGGAATACCATCTCGATCACCATCCATCTTATTATCTGAACAGTTACGTACAAACCATTCTGCCTCAGCGCGTGAATTCATTTGTGAGCAATGTTGTCTTCCATCACATCGATAGGGTGAAGAAACCGACGTCGATGTTGGCGATGCTGCTGTGATTGGCGCATTTGTCGATTTTTCTAAATTCTTTTTGCCTTGCTCAGATAAACCCACATTTTTAAGCTCACCAACTGCTGCACGTTGCTCTGCCACAATTTTTTGTTGTTGTGACATCAGTTGCTCTACTTGTTGTTGCTTTTGTGCTTTATAGGTTTGGTATTTGTTATAGATCAATCCCAATAAAATCACGATAACAATTAAGCCAACAATCGTGATGATTTTAGATGTCATGGAAGTTTTGGTTGTGCCATAACGTGAAGACGCCTGTACCGGTAAATCATCATACTGACCGATGACATTTGAGTTTGCTTGTTGATATTGAATATCGAGGCGGACAATGTGATCTGCTTTAAGTTTCCCATTCTCTTCAACAATTCTAAATTTAAGTGCCTCACCAACTTCAGGCGGGATATTTTTATTCGGAAAATCCTTAATATGAAAAAATAAATCCTTTTTTTCACCTTCAATTTGAATAAAACCAAAACCACGATCTGCGTGATAGGTTTTCACTTTCCCCTCTTGGAACATGATCAATCTCATTATTTTTTAATCTATTGTTATTCTAATAAAAAAGAGACTCAAAAGTCTCTTTTTAAATCACGACATTAGGTTTTTCAAGACAAAAGTCTGCCCAGTTTTTTAACCACGTAAGTTATTCAATAATGCCGATGTAATTGACTTATTGTGGCTCGAAATTTTCGATTTTTTCGCTTTAGCTGAAGTATCTTCAACACGCTGGATGCGAACGGCTTTAAATTTATCGCCATTTTCAACTACAGCAAATTTCACCCGTTCATTGCGTTTTGGCTCGCCTGAATCGGCAGGGAAATCTGAGATGTGGAAGAATACATCTCCCTCGATTGTGCCAATAAAACCAAAACCTTTTGCAGGGTCATATTGTTTCACTTTGCCCTGATGTAATTCGTCTTTCTCTTTCATGCTGCTGCCCTATTCTAAAACTGCTTTAAGAATATTATATAAAAAAAGAGGCATGAAGCCTCTTTTAATTGATCTTCAGTGATTAATCTTTTTGAACTGAACCAAAGATTTTATCGCCTGCATCGCCAAGACCAGGAACGATGTAACCATTTTCGTTCAAGCCATTGTCAATTGATGCAGTAAAGATGATGACATCAGGATGTTTTTCTTCAACGCGTTTAATGCCTTCAGGTGCTGCAACCAAAACCATGACACGGATATCTTTACAGCCACTTGCTTTTAATACATCAATTGCAGCAACCAAAGATGAACCTGTTGCAAGCATTGGATCAATAATCATTGCAAGACGGTTTTGCACATCAGGTACTAATTTTTTGTAGTAAGTACGTGCTTCTAAAGTTTCTTCGTCACGTTCTAGACCAAGAACAGATACTTTTGCACTTGGAATCAGGTTTAAGAAACCATCCAGCATACCAATGCCGGCACGTAAAATAGGCACAACTGTGATTTTTTTACCTGCAATGCGGTCTACGTTGACTGCGCCATTCCAACCGTCAATTTCATGTTCAACCATAGGTAAATCTTTCGTTGCTTCATAAGTAAGAAGCATTGTTACTTCTTGAGCAAGCTCACGGAAGTTTTTAGTGCTGATGTCTGCACGACGAAGTAAACCGAGTTTATGTCGAATGAGCGGATGACGAATTTCATGGATAGCCACGGGAGAACACCTAAAAGGTTAAATTAAACTTCGACTATTATAAGGGCATTTTGACTTTTGTATAAATAAAAAAGCCCCCAATGATGGAGGCTTTTTTGTAATAACGCTTTAATCTTTCGATTAATTAGTTAATCCCACTTTGAACCAAAGTGTAAATGAACTGTTGAAGCTCAGGTGAGATCGCAAAGAATGCAAATTTAGAGATTGCAATAATTGGATCTGGATACACACCAATCACGAGTACGGCAAGCGCAGCAAGTAATACCATGATACCACCCACTTTTTGACCCCAATGATTCACAGCGTCAAGACGTGGTGTTTCAGGCGGTGTCATATACAACACAACCATCACACGTAAGTAGTAGTACAAGCCAATACCCGAACCAAGAATTACCATCGCAGCAAGGAACCAAGATTCACCTGCAACGGCAGTTTTGATCACAAGGAACTTACCGATGAAGCCCGCAGTCAATGGAATACCTGCTAGCGATAACATCATGACGGTCAGTACAGCAGTCAATACTGGACGGCGCCAGAATAGACCACGGTATTCAGCAAGGCTTCCCGCTTCATCTGTATTGTTATACGGACTCGACATCAGTGTCACAACACCGAATGCACCAATGGTCGTTAATGCATAAGTAATCACATACACGTTTACAGATTCGAAAGTTACAAAACCTTGAACTTGTAAAAAGTCAGTATTACGCGCAGATACGATCGCAACCAATACATAACCGAAGTGAGCAATTGATGAATACGCAAGAATACGTTTCAAATTCACTTGTTTCACTGCAAGTAAGTTACCTGCAAGAATTGAAAGTACCGCAATCACTGTAATAATCGTGACGAAGCTGTCTGCAAGGATTAAACCTGAAGACAACACATAACGAAGGAACAGACCAATCATGGCAATTTTCGCGACAGTCGCAAGGAACGTCGCGATTGGCGCTGGCGCACCTGCATAAACATCCGGTGTCCATTTGTGGAATGGTGCAAGCGATAATTTAAATGCCACAGCAAATACAATTAACGCAAGACCAATCACTACAGCGGGTTGGCTGAATGCAGTGAACAATTTACCCGGTTCAGCAGCGAAGCTTAAAGAACCTGTGTATGCATATACATACGCCATACCCATGAGCAACATCGCAGATGCTGTTGCTGAAAGCACAAGGTATTTAATACCCGCCTCAAGCGACTGAGAACGCTGATGTGTATACGCCAATAAGCCATAGACAGGAATCGACATCAACTCAAGGCTAATGAAGAACGATGCATAATGCGTGCTTGCAACCATCAGTAAAGCACCTGTTACAGATGCCAACATCAAGAGGTACAGTTCTTCGCGGTTATCTTTATAACTTTCGATATACGCGTGTGACAAGGTGCTGCACGCAAGCGCAGCCACCAAAATCACGAACTGATACAGCATGGTAAATGGATCAACGATGAATAAATTCATCACATTTGCAGGTGCAAACTGCCCTGCAATCACCACAAATACAATATAGAACGCTGCAAGGTTTAACCCCACAACCGTTGTTGTTGCAACAAGGTTATGGTTACGCTTAATGGCAATCAGCAACATCACAACGATCGCAGTTAAAGCCACGATCATCACAGGGACTAAAGGCATAAGCTCAGAAAAAGACATTGTGAAGTTCATGGCTTATTGGATCTCCACATTTTCAAGTTGAGTCGCGACTTGATCGGCAACGTCAACTGCTTCAGACACTGGAATATAGCTATTTGCCAACCACGCCATGCTTGAATTAGACACATCAAGGAAGCTTTGTGGATATAGACCAAGCCAAAGTAGACCAATTGCACAAAGCAGTAATAACACCACTTCACGTGCACCTAGATCTTTCAACGGATTTGTATAGTGTTCTTTTTGCGCTTCATTTGGTGTACCAAACAAAGCTTTGTGGATCAGGATTAAACCGTAAAGACCCGCAAAGACTAAGCTGATTGCCGCAAGAATGGTGAACACAGGGAATGAGTTGAATGAACCCATTAAAATCAGGAATTCACCAATAAAGTTACCTAGACCCGGGATACCCACAAGTGCTGCAACGAAGAACATCAAGAAGAATGCAAGGTATGGGAATTGACCACGAATACCACCCATCAAACGTAAATCACGCGTATGAAGACGTTCATACACTTGACCACACATAATGAACAATGCAGCAGACGACAAGCCATGTGCCAACATCATAATCATCAAACCTTGGAAGGTTAAGATGTTACCTGCGTAAATCGCAAGTAAGACAAAGCCCATATGTGAAATTGACGTATACGCCAATAAACGTTTCATATCGGTTTGCTGGAAAGCACACCAAGCACCGTAGAAGATACCGATTAAACCGAGAATGATCGCGATGTCTGCAAATTGTGCAGAAGCCGCTGGGAAGAATGGAATCACGAAACGGAGTAAACCGTACGCTGCAGTCTTAATCAAAATACCAGCAAGATCGACAGAACCTGCTGTCGGTGCTTGCGCATGCGCATCGGGTAACCAACCGTGTAATGGGAACACAGGAAGTTTCACCGCAAAACCGATAAACATACAGATCATCAATGCATATGCCAGACCTGGCACTTGCGCATCAATGGTATTGGCTACTTTTAATAAGTAGTTATAGTCAAATGCGATTTGACCCGTCATGGTATAGCCTGCGATCACAAGACCAAGGATACCAATGAGCATGATTAAACCCGCAACTTGGGTATAGATAAAGAACTTAGTTGCTGCATAAACGCGTGACTTGCCATCTGCCCCTTTGTGACCCCAAAGTGCGATCAAGAAGTAGATTGGAACCAGCATCATCTCCCAGAAGAAGAAGAACAAGAACAAATCAATAGCAAGGAAGACACCGATTACGCCACCCAAAGACCATAAAAGGTTTAGGTGGAAGAAACCAACATTCTTTTGAATCTCGCCCCAAGAACAGCCCACTGCCAATACACCAAGTAGTGCAGTCAAGCCGACCATGAGAAGCGATAAACCATCCACAGCTAAGTGAATGTTAATACCGAGGGTTTGAATCCAAGGCAATCTAAACTCAGCAGCCCAAGAAGGTGCAGCACCACCAAGCGCATACTGGTAGCTACCGTTTTGCCATAAAACAATGGTTAAAACCAAAGTTAATAACATACCGGCTAAAGCAATGTAGCGCGGTAGATGTTGGTCGAGTTTATCGACCAACCAACAGATAAAACCTGCAATGAACGGAATGAGGATCAGTGCGGGTAAAATTAAATTATTTGGAGCTTCCATTTTATTTCCCCACTACCTGAATCACGAGCAAGATCATCAGTAGGACAACGACACCGAGCCCCATACTAGATGCGTATTCACGCAATGAACCTGTTTGACGTGAACTTGTAAAGCTATGACCACCTTTCACTAATGCAGGAAGCACGAGCCATAAGCTATCAATCGGGTCACGACCAAACAATTTTGCGAAGAACAAGTAAGGTTTCACGAAGATCAAGTCATACAATGCATCGAAACCGAGGGCATTTTTGCAGATATTGACTAAACCTGCACCAAAACAAGTGGCTGCAAAAGATTTCACTGCTTTATAAGCAAAGGCAAATAACACGATACCAATGACTAGGCCAACCAGTGCAATACCCACCGCTGTGTATTCAGCAGAGTGCATACCATGTTCAAGTGCTTGAGGCACGTTGAAGGCAGGAATGCGCGCTGCGTTAAGAATACTTTCTACAGGCGCTTTTAATGCTGCACCAACGAAAGTTGAAAGCACGGCAAGAATACCCAATGGCAACCAGTAAGAGGCACCTGAAATTTTGTGATATGGCGTGTTTTCTTTACCAAAGAATACAACCCAGATTAAACGGAATGTATAAATAGAGGTTAAGAACGCACCCGCAACACCTGTCCAGTACAAGCAGTCATAAACTGCAACTGATTGACCTGCAACCCACACTGCACCAAGAATCGCGTCTTTTGAGAAGAAGCCCACAGTTAAGAATGGAATTGCTGCCAACGCACCGCCACCAATCGCGAAACATGCAAATAGGAATTTGTTATGTTTGAACAAGCCACCCATTTTAAAGATGTTTTGTTCGTGATGGTAAGCAAGGATCACCGCACCTGAAGACAAGAATAATAATGCCTTGAAGAATGCGTGAGAAAGCATGTGGAATAGACCCGCTTGGTATGCTTCAGCACCGACAGCCATGAACATATAACCGAGCTGACTCATTGTAGAGTAAGCAAGAATACGTTTGATGTCTGTTTGAACGAGTGCCGCAAAACCAGCAACGATCAAGGTTACCGCACCTGTGATTGAGATAAACACCATGACTTCAGGTGCTTGTTCAAATACAGTGAACATACGGCAGCAGAGATAAACACCTGCGGTTACCATTGTTGCAGCATGGATCAATGCTGATACAGGTGTTGGACCTGCCATTGCATCTGCCAACCATGTTTGTAATGGGATCTGTGCAGATTTACCTGCAGCACCCAAGAACAACATAAGTGCAGTCCAAATTGCAATTGAAGAGCTCTGAGCCAAAACTGTTGGCGCAGCAGCAACCACTTCTGCAATATTTAAAGTACCGAACTGTTGGTAGATCAAGAACAACGCGATAAGTAAGAAGACATCACCGACACGTGTCACTGTAAATGCTTTGATTGCTGCCAAACCATTTTGTGGGTTTTGGTAGTAATAACCAATCAATAGGTAAGAACATAGACCTACGCCTTCCCAACCCAAGAACAATAACGCTAAGTTATCGCCAAGAACGAGAAGCAACATGCTTGCAACGAACAGGTTAAAGTAAGAGAAGAAACGTGCGAAGTCTTCTTCACCACGCATATACCACGATGCAAAGATATGAATTAAGAAACCCACACCCGTGATCATGCCAAGCATCAGTAAAGATAAACCATCAAGGTGCAAGCTCATGCCTGGTGCAAAACCACCCACATTGAACCATGTCCAAAGATGTTGAACATTGGCAACTGCACCGCTGTTATTAAAATCAATACCTGCAATTAAAGCAAATAAAGCGGATAGGCCAACAGCACCGACACCAATGATCGCAGCTACAGATTCAGGAAGTTTGTTACGCCCTGCCGCTAAAAGGACAAAACCAATGAGCGGGAATAAAATTGTTAGATATAAATAACTCATCCGCGCATCTCACTAGCAGCATCCACATCCAAGTGATGGAAGCGATGATAGAACTGAAGGACGATCGCAAGACCAATACATGCTTCAGCAGCAGCAAGCGTCAAGATCAAGATAAACATGATTTGACCATCTGGCTGTGCCCATGCACTCCCTGCCAAAACAAACGCGAGTGCAGCAGCGTTCATCATGATTTCAAGGCTCATTAAAATAAATAGTAGGTTGCGTCGCACCATCACACCGTAAAAACCCAGTGCAAAAAGAATTGATGCAACGATCAGACCATGCTCTAAAGGGATGTTGCCCATTATTCCGTGTCCTCTTCTGCACTTGGTTCGCGTTTACCAAGATGATATGCAGCGACAATCGCGCCGAGCAATAACATCGCAGCAACTTCAACCAATAGTAAGTACTGAGTAAAGAGTGCTGTACCCACAGCTTTAGGACCCACCACTTCAACACCCATCACCTGAGTGGCTTGTGTGTAATCCGAGTTGAGTGTCCATACAAGGATCAGACCCATCAAGAAGCTCATGAGTGCAGGATATGCCCAAGCAGATGATGTCAACCATTTGCTTTCTTGTTCAACAGTTTGATGACCAAGATTCAGCATCATGACCACGAACACGAACAACACCATGATCGCGCCTGCATAAACAATGATCTCAAGTGCAGCCGCGAACGGCGCACCCACGATTAAGAACATGCCTGCTGCAGCAAGAAGCGACACGATTAAGCTGAGTAATGCGTGTACTGGATTGGTGTTAGTGACAACACGAATCGTAGAGACGATGGCCACAAGTGCCATCAAATAAAACGGCCACATCATGGTAATAGACTCCGTACATCAACCGGCGCACTTTCACGTTGCGCTTGACCTTTGTCTTTACCTGCAACAGCCATACCTGTTACACGGTAGAAGTTATAGTCAGGATATTTACCAGGACCTGAAATCAGTAAATGTTCTTTTTCATAGACTAAGTCTTGACGAACATATTCACCGAGTTCGAAATCAGGTGTCATCTGAATGGCAGTCGTTGGACATGCTTCTTCACACATACCGCAGAAAATACAACGTGAGAAGTTAATACGGAAGAATTCCGGATACCAACGACCATCTTCTTTTTCTGCTTTTTGTAGTGAGATACAGCCGACAGGACAAGCAACCGCACAGAGGTTACATGCCACACAGCGTTCCTCGCCATCTGGGTCACGTGTCAATACAATACGACCACGGAAACGTGGTGGCACGATATCTTCAGCTTTCACTTCCGGATATAAAATGGTGTCACGTTTGCGCGTTGCATGGCTAAACACCATAAACAACGAACGAACGATTGACCCGAATCCAGCTAGAAATTTAAACATTTTGTTCTCCCTGCTGTCTTAGGCCGTATGATTCATCAGAATCACAGCACCAGTCACCAAAAGGTTAACCAACGCGAGTGGCAAGCAAATTTTCCAACCAAAGTTCATCACTTGGTCATAACGTGGACGCATTAAAGAACCACGCGCCAATACAAACATCATTACAAAGAATGCTGTTTTGATAATGAACCAGAATGCAGGTGGAATGAACGAAAGTTCAAGGTTAAATGGCGCAAGCCAACCACCGAAGAATAAGGTCACGATTAAAGCAGAGATGAGAACTACGTTGACGTATTCGGCAACGAAGAACATACCCCATTTCATACCACCGTATTCGACATGGTAACCTTCCGCCAATTCTTGTTCCGCTTCTGGTTGGTCAAATGGGTGACGATGCGTTACCGCAACACCCGCAACCATGAAGATAAGGAAACCTAAGAACTGAGGAACCACAAACCATACATCACGTTGTGCTTCTACAATTTCACGCATGTTGAATGAGCCTGCAATTGCAACCACACCCATCAAGGAAATACCCAAGAACACTTCATAAGAAATGGTTTGAGCAGCAGAACGTAGACCACCGAGTAATGCATATTTGTTATTTGATGACCAACCACCAAACAATACTGCATACACAGCAAGACCCGCCATTGCCATAAAGAACAACAGACCAATGCTCATGTCCGAAACACCTAAGTATGGTGAAACCGGAATAACCATAAACGACAATACCGCAGTTGCCATCGCAACTGCAGGTGCCATACGGAAGGTTAATTTGTCAGCAAATTTTGGTGTCCAGTCTTCTTTGAACATGATTTTGAGCATGTCGGCAACGATCTGGAAAATACCACCCGGACCTACACGGTTCGGACCGTAACGGTCTTGCCACAAACCTAAAAGACGACGTTCAATAAAAGACATCAACGCAGCGATCAATACCACAACCAGTAAGATCACAATTGCTTGCAGAACTGAATAGGCGATTGGCCAGTTTTCAGCCCAAAGCGGCGTTTGACGGATTAATTCTTGTTCCATGAATTACACTCCTACCGCGACTGATACAGGCTCTGCAAGAGATACCGTTGGTGCTAGACCAATTGGGTAACCAATATAACCTGTTGGTAAATATTCAATCACTTGCACTGGAAGAACGATTGAAGCCTCACCTGCTTTCACAGTGATTTTTTGACCGTCTGTTAAGTTCAAGCGTGTTGCATCTTGTTCACCGACTGCAAAGACCGCTTCAGGAATACGCGATTCCATGGCTGGTGTTTTCAGGGTAAATTCGCCAGACGCGAAGATGTGGTGCATTGGCACTAAGCGGAAGCTTTCAGCGTTTACAAGTACAGGCGCAGGTGCGACATAGCTACGTGCAGGACGTTTTGCCAAACGATCAAATAAACGAATACCTGAATCACCACCTTTCAATGAACCGCCCACTGTTTCTTGGAATTTATTCCAAGCTTGTGGTGAGTTCCAACCCGCAGACCATGCAAATGGTACAAGCGCAGACGGTGTTTGATTACCGACATAACCTTCCATCGAGAATGTTAATGCAGAATC
Source organism: Acinetobacter wanghuae (assembly GCF_009557235.1). NCBI lineage: Bacteria > Pseudomonadati > Pseudomonadota > Gammaproteobacteria > Moraxellales > Moraxellaceae > Acinetobacter > Acinetobacter wanghuae. Next base: position 2,127,997 of record NZ_CP045650.1, read on the forward strand.
TTTATCGGTTGGTTGTTTCGGCTCATGAATCGACAACGGCGCACGCATAGAGGTACGACCGGAGTAACGACGTGGTTCACGTGCCACTTTTAAGCCATGTACACGGAAGCCTGCATCTGGTGCTACATCTTGAATTGCTTCTAACGCAGGTACATTTTTCGCAACTGCTTCAATCACATCATCAAGCACGGTCCAAGCAATCGCTTGACCTTTCACGCCAGTTTCAATGGCATGCAACCAGCGCCAAGATTCTTTGATCGCAAGTTCTGGTTTGTAGTAGCTCGGGTCATACACTTGATAGAAACGTTGTGCACGGCCTTCTTGCGATACAACCGTACCATCACCTTCGGCGAAGCTTGCAGCAGAAAGTACGATATTCGCTTTCTTCACAGTTTCAGTTTCTGAGTGATCAAGAACAATCACTTCTTTGCCTGAAAGTGCAGCATCGACTTGTGCAGCAGGTAAACGACGATAAAGGTCATTTTCCACAATCACAACAGTGTCATAGTCTTGTGCAAATGCTTGCTCAAGGCTGTTGCCACCGAAGATTGCCAAGCCCATTGAGTTCACTTCAGGAACAGTCAAAGTTAAGCCTGCATTGCCAAGGTTTTGCGCCACTTGTGCAGCAGCTTCCATGATCGCTGGATCTTGTAAGCTTGTACCCGAAATAATGAGTGGTTTTTTCGCAGCTTTTAAGGTATCTGCAATGGTTTGTGCAAATGCTTTCGCATCATCGTCTAAACCAAGAACGCTTTCGCCTTTAATGCTTGCAGCAACTGCAAAACCTAAACGCGCAATGTCGTTTGGAGAAGCAACAACCTCACCTGTCGCAACGTCAGACAAACGTGTTTGTGTTGCAGCCAAAATGTAAATCGGAGATTTCGCATCTTGGGCAATACGCTGAACAGGTTCAGCCAACCATTCTTGCGTACGGCGCTCTGCCGCCATTTCCTTGCCTTTATTTTTCGCAGCTTGGCGAACAGATAAAGCCATACGTGGCGCAGTTTGTGTCAGGTCTTCACCCAAAATCAATACAGCATCGTAGCTTTCGATTTCACGCATACCTGGGTTGTAAACACCCTCGGTTTGCATAATAGACGCTGCAAGCTCAACTAAGTTTTGCTCTTTTTGAGATAAACCTGTTGAGAAGTTGTCCTGACCCACCAATTCACGAAGTGCAAAGTTTGATTCAAGCGATGCACGCGGAGAACCGATACCCAACACTTTTTTGCCTTGGATTTTTGCAATCACAGTATCAAGCGCTGTATCTACAGACACAGTTTCAACGTTTGTACCTTGACGGAACTGTGGTTGACGCGGACGATCTTCACGGTTCACATAACCCGTACCGAAACGACCTTTATCACATAGGAAGTATTGGTTCACTTCACCGTTGAAACGGTTTTCGACACGACGCAGCTCACCATAACGTTCACCCGGAGAAATATTACAACCCGAAGAACAGCCTTGGCATACGCTTGGCGCATACTGCATGTCCCACTTACGGTTATAACGTTCTGAATGCGTTTTGTCGGTGAATACACCTGTTGGGCAGACTTCAGTCAAGTTACCTGAGAATTCAGATTCTAATGTACCTGATTCTGGACGACCAAAGTAAACGCGTGATGCATTCGCATAGACACCAAAGTCTGTGCCGCCAGCGTAGTCTTTGTAGTAACGAACACAACGGTAACATGCGATACAACGGTTCATCTCGTGCGCAATAAACGAACCAAGCTCTTGGTTGTAATGCGTACGTTTAGTGAAACGGTAACGACGACGATCGTGCTGTGTCATGACTGTCATATCTTGTAAATGACAGTGACCACCTTCTTCACAGACTGGGCAGTCGTGTGGGTGGTTGGTCATTAAGAATTCAACAATCGATGCACGGAATTCCGTTGCTTCTTTGTCTTCAATCGAAATATAGGAATTGTCAGAAGCTGGCGTCATACATGACATCACCAAACGTCCACGCGTATCTTCTGGATTCGCGTATTGTTTGACGGCACATTGACGGCAAGAACCAACAGAACCTAAGGATGGATGCCAACAAAAGTATGGAATATCCAGACCCAAAGACAAACATGCTTGTAGCAAGTTTTCCGAGCCATTTACTTCGTAGTCTTTTCCATCGACATGAATTGTAGCCATAGTCGAATTCCTTAAACTTGTTCGGTGTTGCTAACTTGAGCGGCCGCATTTACGACTTTCGCTTCAAATTCGCCACGGAAATGTTTGAGAGCGCCCATAAGCGGTTCCATTGCACCCGGCGCATGGGCACAGAAAGTCTTACCAATCCACAACTTACGAGTTAGTTCTTGTAAGTGATCGATATCTTCCTGTTTACCTGTACCATTTTCCAATGCTTTCAGCGCTTTCACCGCCCAAGGTAAACCATCACGGCAAGGGGTACAGAAGCCACATGATTCACGTGCAAAGAATTCTTCTAAGTTACGTGTTGCAGACACCATACATTGGGTTTCATCCACCACCATGAGCAAACATGTCCCTAAACGTGAACCTGCTTTCATGATGGTTTCAGCATCCATTGGCAAATCAATATGTTCTGCTGCCAAGAAGTCAGTTGATGCACCACCTGGTAACCATGCTTTCAGTTTTAAACCGTCGCGCATACCACCAGCATGTTCTTCAATCACTTCACGTGCAGTCGTACCAAATGGAAGCTCCCAAAGACCCGGGAATTTCACTTTACCTGAGGCACCGTAAATTTTTGTGCCTGGATCTTTCGATTTACCCGCAGATAAACCGATATACCATTCAGGACCACGCAGCATGATTGCAGGTAAGTTGTTGTAGGTTTCTACGTTGTTGACAATCGTAGGACGCCCCCAAGCACCTGCCACTTGCGGGAATGGCGGCTTAGTACGTGGATTTGCACGGCGACCTTCAAGCGAGTTAATCAATGCAGTTTCTTCACCACAAATATAACGACCCGCACCCGTATGCACGTGTAAATCGAAGCTCCAACCAGATCCTAGGATGTTTTCACCCAAGTAACCTTTGGCACGAATTTGCTCAAGTGCTTCATTTAAGTACTGAGCGGCCTCAATGTATTCGCCACGAATAAAGATATAACCGTGTGTTGCTTCTAGCGTATAACCCGCAATCAACATCCCTTCGATCAATTGATGTGGAAGATCTTCCATCAACAAACGGTCTTTAAAGGTACCCGGTTCCATTTCATCGGCATTACAAATCAGGTAACGTGGACCTGAATTGTCGTTTGGCGCCATGAGCGACCATTTAATACCTGCTGGGAAGCCTGCACCACCACGACCTTTTACAGTTGCAGCTTTAATGACATCAAGTACATCTTTAGGCGGCATTGTGAGTGCTTTTTTAAAGCCCGCATAACCTTCTAAAGCTTCATAGTCATCTGCACTGCGAACATTGGCTTGTTTACTTAAACGCCAAGTCAGTGGATGCGTTTCTGGGTTACCGTCGCCATAAATTGGTTTTGGTTCAGTATTCATACATACTTCTCCAATAACTGTTTAATTGAAGTCACTTCAACCAGACCGTGCGTATCTTCATCAATCATTAAGGTTGGACCTTTGTCACAGTTACCTAAACAGCAAATCGGAAGTAAAGTAAAACGACCATCAGCGGTGGTTTGACCAAACGAGATACCGAGTTCACGTTGGAATGCTTCTGCCAAAGTTTCCGCACCCATCAAGAAACACGCAATCGAATCACATAATAAAATCACGTGACGACCAACAGGTTGACGGTAAATACGGTTATAGAATGTCGCCACGCCTTCCAAATCGGCAACGCTCATTGAAAGCATTTGCGCGATGGCATTCATTTGTGCGTCATCGACCCAACCATTACGGCGTTGTACACATTTAAGTGCATCTAAACATGCCGCACGTGGGTATGGGTAATGACCAATGTGATGTTCGATATCGTGAATTTCTTCCGCAGTCAAAATCCCTTCAACATTCACACGTGGTTTTTTATCAGTCAAAATCATCATAATGCGATTACCCCTTAGCGATCCACGTCAGCCATTACGACGTCAATGGTCGCTAAATAAATGATTAAGTCAGACATTAAGCTGCCGTTAATCACAGAAGGCATTTGCTGTAAATGCGTGAAGGTTGGTGTACGAATACGAGTACGGTAACTCATCGTTGACTTGTCTGAAGTCAAGTAGTAGTTCGACGCACCTTTCACCACTTCCGCCATCACAGATGCTTCACCTGCTGGCATGACAGGACCCCAAGATACGCTTAAGAAGTGCGTAATCAAGGTTTCAATATCTTGTAGTGTCTTGTCTTTTGGTGGTGGAACAGCCAGTGGATGATCTGCTTTATATGCACCAGACGGCATGTTATCTAAACATTGCTTGATGATTTTCAGCGATTCTTCGATTTCACGGTAGTGAACCATGACACGTGCATATGCATCGCCTTCATACTCAAGTGGTACTTCGAAATCATAGTTTTCGTAGCCACTGTATGGACGGTACTTACGTACGTCAAAATCGATACCTGTCGCACGCAGACCTGTACCTGTCACACCCCAAGCCAATGCTGATTTTGCATCGTATTGCGCAACATTACGGGTACGACCAATAAATACAGAGTTTTTCAGCGCTGCAGTATGGTATTCCTTCAAACGTTTAGGCATCCAATCCAAGATTTCACGGATTAAATGTTGCCAGTTGTTTGGAAGGTCGTGTGCTGTACCACCGATACGGAACCATGCTGGGTGCATACGGTAACCGGTGATCGCTTCAATCGCGTCATAGATTTTTTGACGATCGGCGAACATGTAGAACACAGGTGTCATACCGCCGGCATCTTGAATTGCAGTACCAATGAACAATAAGTGGTTATTGATACGGAACAATTCAGACATCATCACGCGAATACATTGTGCACGGTCAGGAACAGTAATCCCTGCCATTTGCTCAACACCTAACACGTAAGGCATGTTTTGCGCACAACCACCTAAGTAGTCGACACGGTCTGTATACGGAATGAATGAATGCCAAGTTTGACGTTCAGCCATCTTTTCCACACCACGGTGGTGATAACCGATGTCAGGCACACAGTCTTTCACTTCTTCACCGTCCAACTGCAGAATGACACGGAAGGCACCGTGCGCAGATGGATGGTTCGGACCCAAGTTTAGGAACATGAAGTCTTCATCTTTATTACCGCGTTTCATACCCCAATCTTCAGGTACGAAGCGAAGATGCTCTTGCTCGTAATCTTGTTTCGCTTGGTTTTGCATGTACGGCGTATATTCAGTCGCACGTGCAGAATATTCTTTACGAAGTGGATGACCTTCCCAATAGGTTGGCAACAAAATACGACGGAGCATTGGATGCCCTTCGAAATTGATGCCGAACATATCGTAAGCTTCACGTTCGTACCAGTTGGCATTTGGCCAAATGTTGGTTGCTGTTGGAAGATTAAGATCACTCTCAGCTAACGCAACTTTAATACGAATATCGGTATTACGCTCTAAAGACAACAAGTGATAGAACACTGTGAAGTCAGATGCAGGCAATCCATCACGGTGCGTACGTAGACGCTCATCTACCGCTGACAAATCGAATAGCATCACGTAAGGACGCGATACAGTACGCAAGAACATTAAGACGTCTTGCACACGTGCGCGCTCAACCCAAACTGTCGGGAAATCCTCGAAAGTCTTTTGCACATAGAAGTTCTCACCAAACTTGGTTTTGAGCTCTTCTACAATTGCAAATGCAGGGCGGGAATCAACCGGCGTTGATTCTGGCATAGCAATGTCAGTTTCAGCCATTAGCTTGGCTTCCTATTTAATACAAATTCAGTCAACTTAAACGACAATGACACCCTCAATTAGGTGCATCAACATAGCGCGCTTAAATTATTTAATTTCATCCATCGAACGTAGATTTTTCACAGCAACACGCTGTTCTTTCTTACGGTCACGTTCAGGCATCATCTTTGGCTTATAAACTGGCTTAAGATCGTCACCAATGACCGCTGAAAGCGGACGACGTTCGAGTTGAATTTGGTCTTGCAACAACATCAATGCCTGAATTAAAGCTTCAGGACGTGGTGGGCAACCTGGAACATAAACATCGACTGGGATGATTTTATCCACGCCTTGTACAACCGAATAAATGTCGTACATACCACCTGAGTTTGCGCATGCACCCATTGAAATGACCCATTTTGGCTCTAACATTTGTTCATACAAACGTTGAATCACTGGCGCCATTTTCACGAAGCACGTACCAGCAACAATCATCAAATCTGCTTGACGAGGTGAAGCACGGATAACCTCTGCACCGAAGCGTGACAAGTCATGTACGCCTGTTAACGTTGTTGCATATTCAACATAGCAACAAGATGTACCAAAGTTAAACGGCCAAACCGAGTTCTTACGACCCCAGTTTACTGCTGTGTGCATCACGTCCTCTAAACGAGTCATGAACACATTTTTATTCACTTCTTCTTGTAAAAGCGGATCTTCTACCGGAATACGCTCTTGAAGTGGATATTGATCAGCATCCGGATTCGCACGGGTTAAAGTATATTTCATCCCGAGTTACTCCTTATCAGATGATGTAGCCGGTGAAGATTTCACACGACCAGAGGATTGAGCTGGGATTTGACCAGTCGGGTCTGTTACCAATTCTTCAATTGAGTTAAAGCGCGTAATTTCTGCAAGATCCATATTTGGCGAACCAATTTTGAACGCCTTACCAGCAGCTTTACGTTTGTCAGTCGGCGCCCAATTCAACGCACCCACTTTCACGGCATAAATCAATGCAATCAATAAATCGACCACAAAAATAACCACAGTTGTGAAACCGAACCACCCTGCTTCACGCACAGAAGTAGACCATGCATAAAGATAAAGTGCTTCAATATCGAAAACGACAAAGAAAATCGCCACTAAATAGAATTTCGCAGACAAGCGGATACGAGCTCCACCTGCACCTACTACACCTGACTCAAACTGCTCCTGCTTAGCACGGCCCCATGACTTACCCCCTAGGAGTAATGGAACTGTGAGCATGAAGACGCATAAAAATGTAACGCCGATCACGAAGGCAATAATTGCCCAATCGTATGGAGTAATGGCACTCATGCGGGGATAACTCCTGGCAGGCCTATTTATTAACAAAAGAATGTATGTATTGGCCTTCGAATACACCAAACACAAAATTAATCCCGCCAATTGTACCTGATTTTAGATTTCACTTGCTAGTTTATAAGCCTTAGTCTTTTAGATGTTTTTTTATGCAAATGCTCTTTGGTAAAGCTTTGTATGACATACAGCACCAATCAATCGATTTAACAAATAAAAAATCATTTTTTAATTATTTTTTCCAAACTCAAGCGCTTATAAAAACAATGCTTATCACTAATAAAAAATACTGATTTACAATCATTTGTTTGGTTTTTGCAACAAGAGGTCTCAGATTCTTCAACCTAGCATCAGATTGTGATATTTGTGTAGTGAAACACAACAATCACAATAAGGTCGACATTCTATGAGTTTAGATTTCACTCACAAACCTGATTATTTCTTATCCGCCCAACTTTTCATTCGCCACCTTGAAACTTACGTCGAAAAGCACCCTGAAGCTGACAATGCAATTTTTGATTTACGCGATATTTACGAGCTGTTCCGTCAGGACTTAGCCTCAGCAACCACAAACCTTGACGGCATTTTGAATATTGCAGATGAATATAAAGTCGACACCTTAGAAGGCGACCAAAAGATCATTCAAAGCTATCAAATTAATGCTAAAAACAACACACTCCTACTCGAACTTAATGCACACGCATTAACCAGTTTACGTGCAGGTAAAAGCATCATTGCACCTGATGCCAATTTGCACGAATAATTAAATTTTCTAAACAAAAAAACGATGCCGATGCATCGTTTTTTGTTTAAGGTTCAATCAAGGGCACTTCTTCTTTGTGCTCATCACTAGATTTATGCTTGTTCTTTTTGCGATAACGATGTGGCGGCCAACTCATCGTAAAACGCGCTCCACCCAAGGTCGGACTTTCATCCACAGTGATGGTTCCGCCGAACCAAAAGGCGATTCGACTCACAATAGACAAGCCTAAACCGTAACCACCTGAAGCACGTGTACGACTATCGTCTAATCGCGAAAATGCCTCAAAAATCCGTTGACGGTCTTCTTCTGGAATACCTGCCCCATCATCCTCAACACAGATATAAGCTTGACCTTGATAATCAAGCCCACCACTGACCACAATACGCTCATCACAATAACGAATCGCATTACCTACCAAGTTTTGAATCACGCGATGTAAGTAACGACGCTCTGCATCCACCACAAAGTTCTCAGGCATAGGCAGGAGTTCAATTTTTTTCTGAGTCTTTAAGGCTTCAGTCTCAACCACGACCTGATCAAGTACGTCATACAAAATCACCTGCTCAAAATCAAGCGATGGCGTCCCCTGCTCAAGCTTGGCATAAGTCATGATCTCATCAATCAAGGTGTTCAGCGCTTCAATGTCTTTATCAATTTGCTCCACTTGCTGCAATCGATACTCATAATCATCTTCATCAGCAAGCATTTCCATGGCAAACCGAATGCGTGCCACTGGGGTACGTAACTCATGAGACACTGCACGCATCAATTCGCGCTGCGACTCAATCAAACGCTGAATATGATCTGACATTTTGTTATAGCTCGATGCCAGTAAAGCCATTTCATCTTTGCCGTCAATTTCAAGACGCATCGATAAATTACCGGACTTCATTTTGTTTAAAGCGTAGCTCACTTCACGCAGCTTACGCTGTAAAGGCAGCAATAGACCATACACACCAAGACTAAGTACAAATAAGCTGAGCAAGGTAATACCTGCCGCCAACTGGAAAGGCATCCAGTTAAACAACGGCACAGGACCCATCACCAACACTTCAGAAGTTGAACTTGGAATAGGCGAAACAATTGAAATGGTGGTACCGCGAATCGAGGCACTATCCCGATACAAAATAATACTGTGATCTAAACGTAAGCGACCAATTTGCTCTGAATCGAGCGGCAGGCTTTGAACACTTTCAATACCGATCGGATAAGAAAAATGAGATTGGATTTTGGCAAGATATTCTTTTTCTTGACCCGGATAATACACCAAATAATCTAAAATAAAGACCGGCAACGCCTTCATTTGGCGTTCAGTCAGATTATCTGCCTTGATATAAAGATAATGATCTGGATCATCCTTCAAGCCCAGTACAATATAAGCAACGCTGGTTTGCGCATCCCAACGCACAACCGCACGACGATCGTTGATACGCCGCCTTTCCGCACGTGTCAGCTCAACTTTGTCAGATTTGACATAATAGATCGGCAATTCCAGCAAATCTGATGCATCTGAAATCCAATCTATTTTTTGTTGAGCGTTGGGTTGCCGTGCTACACCTTCACTAATGATAAATGCAATACCATCAGTCAAGGACTCACGATACTCTTGCGCACGTTGGTAGTTAATAATCTGTACCAACAGATAGCCGAACAGTGCCACCAACACCACGAGGATGACAAGCCCTGCATAGATACGCAAAAATATACTGTGTTTAAACACCTAGGGTTTTACTCACTTATATTAGCCATTGAAACGGTATGCATTACATACCGTTGGTTTCTTTGACAAACAAATAACCTTTACTACGTACGGTTTTAATACGTTTTGGATTTTCCGGATCATCACCAATTTTTGGGCGAATACGTGAAATACGCACATCGATTGAACGGTCTTGACCATCATATTCAATACCGCGTAAACGCTCAAAAATATCTTCACGCGATAAAATACGACCCGCATTTGAAGCCAGCAACCATAATAAGTCATATTCTGCACTGGTGAAATCAACGAGTTCGTTATTGAGTGTAACTGAGCGACCGCCGTTATCAATCACTAAGTCATCAAATTCAATACGTTGCGCAACTTCATCTTCAGGCACTTTGTCTGTACGACGTAACAATGCACGAATACGCGCTAAAAGCACACGCGGTTGAACAGGCTTAGCGACATAATCATCCGCGCCCATTTCAAGACCCAAGACTTGATCCATATCTTCAGTACGCGCAGTCAACATCAGAATCGGTTGATGATAATGTGGACGAACTTCACGGCAAATAGTCAAACCATCCGCACCCGGCAACATTACATCAAGTACAACCAAGTCAGGTTGTTCAGCAACAATACGACGAATCGCACGATTACCATCTGGCTCTACCCCAACCTCTAAACCATTGCGAATCAGGTATTCCTGTGTCAAACGAGCCAAACGCTCATCATCTTCCACAATTAAAATCTTGGGTAACTTTTCTTCTTGACTCATATGTTTGTCCCTTTATTAATTGGACGTATCCTTTAGAAATCCAATAGATACGATTGAATATTAACTGCAATATACACACGTTTACATTGTAAACAAGATAGCGTTCACCAAACCGATACATCAAAGTAGCATTTTGTAATATTTTATTTGAATAAATATTTAAAGTTCGCGTTTAGTTGCTGTCATTTTCCTCAACTGAATGATTTAGCGTGATATCAACTGCACAAAAAGTGTTTACTTAAATAAACACGATTCAACTCTTTTCACTTATCCACAATGTTATCTATAAGCACTTTTATTTAGCTTTGCTATCCTACACCTTGCCCAACAAGGCTTACATGAAAATGATAAAAACAAGGATAATTTTGAGATGGATTCTCAACAAGTTTGATCAAAATTTTTAGGCGAATGTCAATATTGATCTACCCTTAATTTTCCCGTATCTTGTGTTCAATTAATTTATAAACCACTAGGTCTTGTGTTTATCCCTCAAACACTGTGGCATGTTTTTTGCTCAGTTCAAACGGTCCATAAACATAAAAATAGATGACAATGGAGCTATGCTAAAATGAGCGTAATCACTTCAACTCCTGGTCAACTTCAGGTGATTAAACGCACCGGCGATGTTGCCGCTTTTGATGCAGAAAAAATTTCTGTGGCAATTGGTAAAGCGTTTTTGGCTGTTGAAGGCCAACAAAGTGCTGATTCGAGTCGTATTCACGACCGTATTGAGCAACTGACGGAAATGGTAATGAACACCTTTAACCGTCGCTTGCCTTCTGGCGGCACGATTCATATTGAAGAAATTCAAGACCAAGTTGAACTTGCGCTAATGCGTACTGGCGAGCAAAAAGTTGCGCGTGCTTATGTCATTTATCGCGATCAACGTGCTGAAGCGCGTAAAGAATTGGGTGCAAATCATCACCCTACATTACAAATTACAGATGCAGACGGCAAACTTAAGCCTTTAGACTTAGGTGCTTTAACTGCACATGTTGAAAAAGCAGCTGAAGGTCTTGAAGGGATTAGCGTTCAAGCCATTGTCGATGAAACGGTTAAGAACTTATATAACGGTGTAAAAGAGTCAGACATTGCAACCACAATGATGATGGCAACACGTACCCGTATTGAACAAGAGCCTAACTACACTTATGTCACTGCACGTTTACTTCGTGACAACTTAGTGGCTACAGGTCTTGAGTTCTTGGGTCTACCTACAGACACCAATGAAGGCGATGCTTTAGAGACATTCTTAAAGAAAGGGATCGAGCTTGATCTACTTTCTCCAGAACTTCTTAATTTTGACCTTGCAAAATTGGCTGCTGCAATCAAACCTGAACGCTCAAACCAATTTACGTACTTAGGTCTACAAACGTTATTTGACCGTTACTTCATTCACTCTGATGGCATCCGTTTCGAATTACCGCAATTGTTCTACATGCGCGTATCGATGGGTCTATCGTTAAATGAAGCAAACCGCGAAGCATCAGCGATTGAGTTCTATAACTTATTGTCAAGCTTCGACTACATGGCATCTACGCCTACCCTATTCAACTCAGGTACGTTACGTCCACAGTTGTCGAGCTGCTACTTAACAACCATTGATGATGACTTGTATGACATTTATGGCGCAATGCGTGATAACGCAATGTTGTCTAAATGGGCAGGCGGTTTAGGTAACGACTGGACCCCAGTTCGTGCATTGAACTCTTACATCAAAGGTACAAACGGTAAATCTCAAGGTGTTGTTCCATTCCTAAAAGTGGCGAACGATACAGCTGTTGCGGTAAACCAAGGCGGTAAACGTAAAGGTGCAGTCTGTGCATACCTTGAAACTTGGCACTTGGACATTGAAGAATTCCTAGAGCTTCGTAAGAACACAGGTGATGACCGTCGCCGTACGCACGACATGAATACTGCAAACTGGGTTCCAGATTTATTCATGCAACGTGTCTTTGAAGATGGCGATTGGACACTGTTCACGCCTTCTGAAACACCTGATTTGCATGATTTAACAGGTGCAGAATTCGCTGAGCGTTATGCGCACTACGAAGCCATTGCCAAAGAAAATAATATGCTACACAAAGTCATTCGTGCGAAAGACTTGTGGCGCAAAATGTTGTCGATGTTGTTTGAAACAGGTCACCCGTGGATCACATTCAAAGACGTATGTAACTTACGTTCACCACAACAACACGTTGGCGTGGTTCACTCATCTAACTTGTGTACTGAAATTACCCTCAACACAAACAAAGATGAAATTGCGGTATGTAACTTAGGTTCAATCAACCTTGTACAACACGTAAAAGGTGGCAATCTTGATCGCGAAAAACTAGCACGCACAGTGAAAACTGCGGTTCGTATGCTTGATAACGTGATTGACATTAACTATTACGCTGTTCCACAAGCACGCAATTCAAACATGAAGCACCGCCCTGTCGGTATGGGTATCATGGGCTTCCAAGATGCATTGTATGAAATGAATCTTGCGTATGGTTCTGAAGCTGCCGTTGAGTTTGCTGATGAATCGATGGAAGTGATTTCTTACTACGCAATTCAAACGTCAAGCGATTTGGCTGTTGAACGTGGTACGTATGAAACCTTCAAAGGTTCACTATGGGATCAAGGCATCTTGCCAATCGACTCGTTAGACATCGTGGCAAAATCACGTCCTGAACGTATGTTCGAAGTAGACCGTACAACTCGTTTGGATTGGGACACGTTACGTGCCAAAGTTCAAAAAGACGGTATGCGTAACTCGAACGTGATGGCAATTGCACCAACTGCAACCATTTCAAATATTTGTGGCGTGTCTCAATCGATTGAGCCAACATTCCAAAACTTATATGTGAAATCAAACTTGTCTGGTGAATTCACTGTCATCAACCCTTACCTTGTTCGTGCATTGAAAGAACGTGGTCTTTGGGATTCAGTGATGGTCAACGACCTGAAACATTTTGAAGGTTCAGTACAAAAAATTGCGCGTATTCCTGATGAATTAAAAGCAATCTTTGCAACTGCGTTCGAAGTTGAACCTCGTTGGATCGTTGATGCTGCTTCACGTCGTCAAAAATGGATTGACCAAGCACAGTCTCTTAACCTTTACATCTCTGGTGCAAACGGTAAGAAATTGGATATGACTTACAAAATGGCGTGGTTACGTGGTCTTAAAACCACTTATTACCTACGTGCATTGGGTGCGACATCTGCTGAGAAATCAACCATTAATACTGGCGCGTTAAACGCAGTGAAATCAACTGTAGCGGCAGCGCCTGTTGCAGCAGTTGCTCCTGTAGTTGAAGCGAAAAAACCTGAAGCTGTTGAAGAAGATGGTTTTGCTCAAGCAGCACCAGTGCCATTGGCATGTTCAATTGACAATCCTGATTGTGAAGCTTGTCAATAATTAACTAAAGGTATCGAAATCAGAAATTAGGCTACTGACGTAGCCTCTCTGAAAATCTCTAAACGTGGCTACGTGTAGCGTAATTTTTCTGAGAGGAAAAATTATGAAAAAAAGAAAAGATATCTTTGGTAGAAAAATTGATTTAACCAAAGAAGAACGTAAGTCTCTTCAAATGGTTGTAAGTTTTACAATAACAATCCTATGGGCGTTAAGATTTAAAAATTCTTATCTAGCGCATACTTTGTTTAAGTCCTTAAAATTGATTTGCTTTGAACTAATCAAATTAATTAAAAGACTATGGGAATTCAGTATTGCTATAGCGCTACCATATTTTTCGGTAAAGCTGGCAATCTATTTAAGCAATATGAGTAATCCTTTCATTTGAAAGGATTACCAATAACTAAGGAAATGACCATGGATCCAATTACCCCAAACTATATGTTAGGACTTGCAGCCCTGGTCATTTCCTTTGCCGTTTTGTTTTACGTCCCTGTTGCCTATTTCTGGTTGAAATCTGCAAAGGCAAAGCGTAATCAAAATAAGTAGTGGGGATTGCGCCACAGAACAATTTTAAGGCGTTTATCGACAAAACTTAATTTTGCTTACACCTAGATGAGCGTATAGTAGGACATCTCAGCGTTGCTGGATGTCTAAATAAAAGATATAAGCAACGTAGAGAGAATTGATATGTCTATCCTAAGTTGGGACGATTTCGAAGATGATTCGCAAAAATCGGCTGCACCTGAACTCCAGTCTGCGCCCGTCGAACCGCAAAAAGCGGCTCATACACAAGTGGTATCTGATGCACACAACGCACCGTCGAATGTGGCAGCTACACAACCCATTAGAGCCACTCAAAACCGAGGATCAAATCCAACCGATTCGTTGGCAAGAGCATCTGCTTCCCTAGAACAACTTGATGTTGCTCCGGGCTTAGAAGAGCTTGAAATGGGCGCGCAACGTGTACAAGTTGACGACAAAGCAATGATTAACTGTCGTGCTGACTTGAACCAACTTGTACCGTTCAAATACGAATGGGCGTGGCAGAAGTATCTTGACGGATGTGCAAACCATTGGATGCCGCAAGAAGTGAACATGAATCACGATATCGCGCTTTGGAAGTCTGAAAATGGCTTAACTGAAGACGAACGTACAATTGTAATGCGTTCACTTGGTTTCTTCTCGACTGCCGATTCATTGGTTGCAAACAACTTGGTATTGGCGATTTACCGTCACATTACCAACCCTGAATGCCGTCAATACATTTTACGTCAAGCCTTTGAAGAAGCAATTCATACGCACGCGTACCAATACTGTATCGAATCATTAGGTATGGATGAAGGCGAAGTCTTCAATATGTACCGTGAAGTTCCATCAGTTGCACGTAAAGCAGCTTGGGGTCTGAAATATACGCAACAGTTAAGCGATCCAACCTTCAAGACAGGCACACCTGAAAATGACCAAATCTTGCTTCGCAACTTGATCGCGTTCTACTGTGTACTTGAAGGGATCTTCTTCTACTGTGGTTTCTCACAAATCTTGTCGATGGGTCGTCGTAACAAAATGAATGGTGTTGCTGAGCAATTCCAGTACATTTTACGTGATGAATCGATGCACTTGAACTTTGGTATCGATATGATTAACCAAATCAAGAACGAGAATCCAAACCTGTGGACAACTGAGTTCCAAGAAGAAATCATTCAAATGATTCTTGAAGGTACAATGCTAGAAATCGAATACGCACGTGACACGATGCCACGCGGTGTACTTGGTATGAATGCTGCAATGATGGAAGAATACTTAAAATTCATTGCAAACCGTCGTTTAAGTCAATTGGGCTTACCTGAACAATTTGCTGGTGTGAATAATCCATTCCAGTGGATGTCAGAAATGATGGATTTACGTAAAGAGAAGAATTTCTTCGAAACTCGTGTTACGGATTACCAAACTGGTGGTGCGTTAAGCTGGTAATCGAAAGATGATAAAAAAATCCCGCTCAAGTAGCGGGATTTTTTTTATCTAGACATAAGACTTAAAATGCTTTGGTCACACTCAAACCTGCACTCCAGTTACGCCCTTCTGCTGGCTCAAAATAACGACCAATAGGCTTAGTTGAATCATTCACAATTACAGAACCTGAATAATCTTTATCAAACAAATTATCCACTCGAGCAAAAGTATTGAATGCCCAATCATTGACCGTCCAGTTATAACCAATATTGGCTGCTGCAACGACATAGCTTGGTGCTGCATCTGAATTGCCATCATTAACGTAAATTTTATCACTATAACGAACATCTACACCCGCACGTAAACCATTTTCAGGTTTCCAGCCCAAGCTTAAGAATGCCTGATTCTTCGCAATCCCCGGAATATAATTTCCATTCGGGATTTCAGCTACAGTTACTTTGCCATCTTTATCTAAAATTTCTGGAATATCCGCATCGAATTTTGCATCAATATAACTATAACTTGCTTGTGCGGTTAAATCACGCCATACATTTTTGTTCCAAGACAACTCTACACCTTGTCTTACAGTTTGATCTGCATTACGGAATGTTGAGCGACCAGAATCACTCGCTGCTGCGACGATATCATCTTGAGTTTTTGTATAGAATGCTGCTGCAGTAAAGTCTCCAAGCATATTTGAAGATTTTAATCCTAGCTCGTAAGTATCGCTTTCGGCAGCTTTAAGATTAAAATTTTGATCCGAATCAGTATCAGCAGGATATGCCATTTCAGTAAAGGTTGGTGTTTCAAAACCTTGTGCATAGCTTGCATATGCCATCAGCTCAGGTAAGATTTTCCAACTGATTGCTAAAGATGGCAATAATTTTTGATAATCATTTTTACCCGAGTTATCCCCATTATCCTTAGTAATATAATGATCTTCTGATTTAAAATGTACATTACTATAACGTAAGCCTGCATCCACATTTACAGCATCATTCACAGCATAAGACGCTTGTAAATAGGGATCTAAATTCCATAAAGTGTTATCTTCATTACGGCGTAGTTCACCCTTAACACCATATTGTGTATCGCCAATAAAGTTTTGAAAGCCTTTACGCTCTTCACTCATTCCATCAATGGCAACACCTGCGATCAATTTTAAATTTGGTAAAACTTCTTTGCCTGTCCAACGAATGTCGGTACCGTAAAAATTACGATCAAAATCAATCACACCACCGGCATGCTTCTTACCGAGTTGAACCGTATTTGGCTTACAAATATCCGTTTCATCAACATAAGCACATTTAGGCGTTGACTGATACTGTGTCACAGAACGCTGTCCTGCATAGACCATCGCATAAATGTCATTCTGATCATTGATTGGTTTATTCCACGTTAAACCTGTTTGCACCTGTTCAATTTCTTTACGTGCATTGTATTTAGTCACATTTCCAACAACTTGTTTTGGATTTTCTTTCCATTGGGCACGTGTTAAGCCGCCCGGATCATCTGCTTCAATTTTAACGTAGTTATTAATCCAATTAATTTTTGAGCCATCATCCAAATCCCAAGTGAGCTTGGCATTACTCAAAATTTTATTTGCACCACTATGATCGCGGAAGCCATCGGTATCAAAATAAGATGAACTTAAGATATAACTCGGTTCATTGGCATTTTTCGCGCCACCTTGCAGGACAACATTGGCTTGCCCTTTATTTTCACTGCCGCCCGAGTAACCAAGGGTAATCGAGTCATTCCCTTGCCCTTCACGACTTGTAGTCAAAATTGTACCACCCGATGAGTTACCATACAGTGAAGATAAACCACCGCCTAAAACTTCAATATGATCTAAACTATTTAAATCAATATTTGAGGTTTGACCTTGACCATCAGGCATGGTTGCCGGAATACCATCGACATATAAACGCACACCACGCACACCAAAGCTTGAACGTGCGCCAAAGCCACGCATTGAAATTTGCAAGTCTTGTGCATAGTTTTCGCGGTTATTGAGCTGTAAACCTGGCACACCTTTTAAGGTTTCCGACAGGTTAACATTCATGCCTTTTTGCGGCTCTTGGGTCAGATAGTAAGCAGATGCAGGTGTTGACATCACATCACGATCTGTACGAGTCGCTTCGATCACAATTGTATCTAGCGTTTGAACTGCTTGCGCTTCATTCTCTGCATATACCTGTTGACCAATACAAGCGATTAAGCAAGACAAGGTCGTTCTTACAAATGGAAATTTCGGGCTTTGCGACATAGGGACAAACCTTATTTAAAAATAGTTTAATTCACTGAGTACATCAACGAGATGCCATTCACAACTCATGCTGCAACGTCTTGATTTTTATCATCGAGCATTAAAAAGATGTATCTCAATACAATGTTTAGATCACACCATTTATCATTCGGATTTGGCTTTAAAATTCTGTATCACCAACATTTAAACGAATTGTTGGCTTGGTTTAAATGGCAATAAAAATCAGCCATATATCAATGACTATTTTAATATGACCTGAACAAAATTGATGCTTCAGCAACAAATTCACATCATTTCTCTATGAACCATAAAATGGGCAATATAAGAAACAAGATAATAAAAAAGCCTGACGAATCAGGCTTTTTTAAACTGAGTTAAAAACTCAATTATTTTTGATCTGGTAATGCGTAAGCAACAACAGAGTCACCCATTTTGGTACCGAACGAACCGTGACCACCCGCCATGATAACAACGTATTGTTTACCATTTTGTTCATAAGTCATAGGAGTCGCTTGACCACCTGCAGGAAGACGACCTTTCCAAAGCTCATCACCGTTAGTTACGTTGATTGCACGGATATAGTTATCTTGAGTACCACCAACAAACATTACGTTACCCGCAGTTGAGATAGAACCACCCAACATTGGAACGCCCATTTTGAACGGAGGTAATGGAATACCAGGCATACTGTCACGAATTGTACCAATACGACGTTTCCATACAGTTTCGTGAGTGTTTAAGTCAACACCAGCCACGAAGCCCCATGAAGGTTGTTTACAAGGTAAACCGAATGGAGATAAGAACGCACTAATTTCAACACCGTAAGGCACGCCATACATTGGTTGAACACCCGCTTCAGTACCCGCACCTTTCGCAGTTTGCGGACGGTTTGGATCTTGTGGGATTAATTTAGTTACAAATGGCAAGCCAATTGGGTTCATTACAGCAATTTGACGGTCTGGGTTTACAGACATACCGCCCCATTCGAACACACCTAAGTTACCTGGGAATACCAAAGTACCGTTTTCAGATGGTGGCGTATAAATGCCATCGTAGTTCAATTTATGGAATGATACACGACAGATCAATTGGTCAAACATAGTGGCACCCCACATTTGTTTGTCAGTCAATTTCTCTTTTGGTGCCATATCAAAGTCAGAGAATGGTTGAGTTTTAGAATAGAACTCGCCCTTAGTCTGAGGACCACGTTTCACAGATTGTGGAACTGGTTTTTCTGTAATAGGTACAATTGCTTTACCGTTACGACGGTCAAGAACGAAGGCATTACCTGTTTTAGTCAATACATAGATTGCTGGAACAGTTTTACCATCTTTGTCTTTGATATCAGCCAATGTAGGTTGTGACGGTACGTCCATATCCCACAAATCGTGATGTGTTGTTTGGAAGTTCCAAACCAACTTACCAGTTGTCGCGTTTAACGCAAGCATAGAGTTTGCATAACGTTCATCTAACTCAGTACGGTGACCACCGAAGATATCCGGAGTACCTACACCCGTTGGAATATATACGATATCCAATTTAGCATCATATGCTAAAGGTGCCCAAGCATTTGGTGAGTTGTGTACGAATTTTTGACCAGGAGCAGGGATCGCATTTGGATCTTCAGCACCAGTATCAAATACCCATAGAAGTTCACCAGTGTTTACGTCATAACCACGGATCACACCAGATGGTTCTTCAGTAGAATAGTTATCGGTAGTAGAACCTGCGATAACAATTGTTGTACCAGTAATCACTGGAGGAGAAGTTGGGATATAGCCGCCTGGATAAGGGAATGGCATATCTTTTTGTAGATCAACTTCACCGTTTTTACCGAAGTCAGAACATGGTTTACCTGTGTTTGGATTTACCGCAACAAGACGACCATCATTCACAGGAAGAATCACTTTCTGTGGACATTCAGCAGATACAGTTTTCTTAGCAGCAAGACTTGTTTCGAAACCAACAGTGTTGTTTGCATCAAAGTAAGACACACCACGACATGTTAAATGTTGATATGTGTTATCTGCTCTTAATACAGGATCGTAAGTCCATTTTGCTTTACCAGTCGCAGGATCAAGTGCAGTCAATTTTTGGTGGGTAGTACACATGTACATGTTGTTACCCACTTTAATTGGTGTTACTTGGTTTGTAGTCTCACCTGAGTCGTTTTCAGTTTTGAATTCGCCAGTGTGATATTCCCAAGCCACTTGAAGATCTTTAACGTTTTCAGAGTTAATTTGTTTTAACGGTGAATAACGTAGACCAGACTGTGTACGACCGTATGCAGGCCAATCTTCATCAGCCACACCAGCAATTGCTTGATGTTTTTCAGGTTGTTGAGTTTTTAATTCGCCACGAATTTCTTGTGGGTCATTAAAGACAGCATAAATCATTACTAAAATCGTAATAATTAATGAACCGCCTAAAGCCATTTTCGCAGTTTTAGTATTATCGAAACCACGAGTAACCGCAGGGATAAGTAACACTAAACCAAAGACACCTAGGATGTCTAAACGAGGCGCAAGCGCGAAGAAGTCAGAACCAACTTCCCATAGGCCCCACACCACTGTACCCAACATGAGAACAGCGTAGACCACCAGCGCGTTGCTTTTTTGCTTTTGTAATAATACTGCCGTAGCAATAAAGAGAATACCTGCAATGATGTAGTACCAAGACCCACCAAGCACTGCAAGATAAATCCCTCCAATCAGTAGTACCAAACCAAAAATAACGGCAACAACCGCTACAATCGTTTTAAGTACCGAACCTGATGATGAAGTATTCATATCGAACACCTATTTTAGATTCTTTGAAAGCCCATGAGTGGGAGACTCATAGGCACCATATTGTTTTAGTTGTAAATACAGCAATACCTTCAGCATGCATCAATTATCAATGCATCAAAATGCTTAAAGATTCAATAGTGTATTTGCAACATGTAACTTTAAATTAGAACGCTGTACTGAATTTAATGCCGCCAACCCAAGCATTTTCACCGTTTTTATACGCGCCAACATGACGAACATATTGAACGTTTGGACGGATCGTTAACCAGTTGGTTGCATGTAAACCGTAGTAAATTTCTGCATCGATTTCTTGGCTACGATTGCCAAGTACATCATCATTCATATTGATGCGTGCAACACCGACAGCGATTTCATCTTTAGGACGAGAATCCATTGCGCCTTTATAAACAAGACCCAAGTTTTGCATGTCAGTTTTTTCGTTAGTTTTAGAGTCATGAACAGTTACGTTCACAAAACCTGTTAAACCACGAGAAGCATCACCTTTATGTGCAGTCAATTGTTGCTTCGCAACAACCCAACCACCTTGATGATGATCAGTTTGATTTTGAAGTTCTTGAGGTGTTACACCATCAAAGATTTTTGCATCAGCAGTACTGTAGTAGTAACCAGCACGGTATTCACCAGGAAGTTTTTGTGCACCAAGTTTCGGTGTCCAAACCACTTCTGCAGGAATCATCGCGCCTTCAGAACCATCAGTGCTAAGGTTGAAACCTTTACCACGTGATAAGTTCTCACGGTTAATTTCATAAGCACCCACTTGCGCATAAACTTCAGGTGTGATGTTGTATTTCACACGTGCAGCCCATTGTGATACTGGCCAGTTATACCATTCATCACCAACCCAGTTACCCACTTGTGAACCACAAAGTGCAAGGTTTTGGAAATCACAATCAAAGCTATTGAAGTCTTCACCTTCGCCGAAACGACCCACTTTAACGTCTAATTTTTGGTCTAAGAATTTTTTCTTAATCCAAAAATCAGTTAAACGCCAAGTTTGACCACGGCCCCACACTTCTTGAGCAGAACTCAAATGACCATTTAAAGCATCAGAAGTATTTGACAGGTTACGACCATTACGCTCAGTCACTGTAATCTGTGCTTCGGTATCTTTCCAACCTGCGATTTTTTCGAGGTCTAAATGTGCACCAAGTGCGATTTGGTCAGCGTATTCAGTACCATGGCTTGATGATTTTTTTGCATCAAGTAAAGTTGCCATTTCGCCTGTATAACCAAAGCTGAAATCAACACCTTTTTGTTGCAGCTCAGTACGTTGACCATTCCAGTCACCAAGCATCCATGGACTTTCTGCGCTAAATGCATCTGCAGCATGTGTAGCAGTATTTGACAATAGCAAAGCCGCCAAAGAGGTGTACACCGCTTTGGTTAATGGGGAGAGATTCATTAAAAGATTGCCTAAAACACATTCTAAGTATGCTTATAGTACACCTTTTTTTTCATTTTGATGTAAATAATAGATAATAAGTATTAAACATATGTGGTTTTCTTATAAGAAAGTTATCTAGTTTGTGGTTTTATGTAAATACACATCTCATTGATTCAGCTATTTTTAAAAGATAGCGACTCTCAAATCAATTATATAAAATAAAGATAAATAATAAATTTAATATAAATTTTAATTATATAACCAATAAAAATTTATTATGAAATTCACCAAAAATCTTGAATTTAAAAAGATTGCTAGTTACTTCTTTTTTCTTAACTTAGCTAAAAAAACAGCCTTGTAAGCTTATGCCCATATATCATTATTTAACATAAATATTAAGTATTACTTAATTTCAAAAAATAAAATCTATTACATCAAGCTCCCTCTGAGTAGGATTTTTCTATTAAACTTCTGGTAAACTAAACACTGTGTCTTATTGAAGCGACTTGAGCTGCCAAATATTGCACCCTTAGACCTTTTATTCATCTAAATAGACTCAAAGAGCTCTACCCATTTTTTTAGAATACTAGTACTAGAAAAGTTTTGACTCAGTAATTTGGCTTGTTCGCGAATATGACTCATATTCTGTTGATCATTCAAGTATTGAATAATTTTTTGAGCGTATTGCTCTACATCACCATCTGCAATCAAATAGCCATTTTGGTTATGTTGAATCATTTCACTTGGTCCATAACGAATATCGAATGAAGTCACAGGACAGCCATTAGCAAGCGCTTCCATGATCACCAAACAAAAGGATTCACTCTGACTGGTTAATAACAACATTGAAGCTTCTTGGAGCACTTGATTTACATCCGAAACAAAGGGCTTTAAGAAAATATGATTTTCAAGTTTTTTGTCTTTAATCATTTTCTTTAAGTTCGAATACTCTAGTCCGAAACCAAATAAATCTAAGGTCGCTTGTGGATGATGCGTAACTACACGTTCAAAAATTGAAATGAGTAAATCTAAGCGTTTTACTTTGTCATACCGTGCCAAAGAAACGAATTTATAGGGATCAAATGTAAGATAATAATCATCAGGTCTATGCGCCAATGCATGTGGAATCACTTTATAGTTATTATGTGCACCATAAAGTTCTTCAATATCCTTTTTCTGTCGGTGAGTCAAAATGATCAAACCAGATAATTTATCGATATGCCTAAAATATGGTGTGTAATTTTTATTCGGTGAACTTTTTATATCATTTGGATTATTATAGTGCGCTGCATGAATTGTACCAAACATGAAGAAATTCGAAGGAATATTATCCTTCAGTAAAAGATTAAAAACATTTATACGGTCGATCAAGAAAAGATATTTCTTCCGCGGGTCAATACATAATTTTCGCTGAATTGTATATTGAGCCAATTCGATCAAACTCTGACAACTTTGGATGACCATCCCGTGTTCATCGAATAAATGTAGATTCTGAATCACACGTTTATCCTTGTTATAGCCGTAATGAACTTGGATAACGAGTTTGCCATTCACATCAAAAAAACTCTCAGCAATAACTTTTTTTTCATTCAAAATTTGATTTGAACATAGCTTTCCATAGTCATCGTAACGACTACGACTTACGACTTGTCCATTTTCAAAAAAGTTGATATGAATGAGCTTAGAGGATTTAAATACTTCATAGCGTTTGGTTCTACCCGATGTATCTTTATATATACGATTATTGATTGAATCAAATTCAACACCATTTTCAACACATGCGGCGATTGAACAAAAATAATCGGATGACTTCTTTTGGTAATATGAAAAAAGATTAATCAATTCGATATTTTTTGTATTTTTTAATAAACAATCGCTATATAATTTTTCAAAATTTGCACGTGTATTCAAATCGTGTTCAATGGTTAAAATTTTTATTTTGTAACCATAATTTGCGAGTAACTCTGCTCGACGCAACATTGAAACTACAATACCTGTCTTATTTTCTGATATTTTAGGGTAAAGCATAAATATTTCTTTATTGCTCATATTCATTATGTATCCATATAGATTTTTATCTAAAAACAACACTATATCTTGGCAATTTTTTTACGTAAGTTTTGCGGTAAAAAATTATTCTTATACGGTGGTTGAGCCTTAATTGCTAACCATTCATAATAATCGACCTGCGCACATGCAACGGAATATGCCATAAAGCCAACACCAGGCCCAACATTAACCTCGTAAATATAGATATCTCCATCTTGTGTAATCCCAAGGTCCAGCCCAATTGAATCCAATCTCCACGCAAATTGTTTTTGGAAATTTTGATTAAAATCATCAAATAACTGTCTGATACCTAGATTAATTTTATCCACGCTACTTGGGTAGTATTGCTCTAAAAATAGCTGTTCTCGAGTGGTGATTAATGCCCCGAGCATACCATTTGTAATATCAATCTCTTTGTTTAGATTCACGTAAGGGAAAAATTTAATGAGCTGCCATTTGCCCTCTTTCCCACGTGTAATATGCATTCTAAAAACAGTCGTCTGTCCTAAATGAGTTTCACTTTTTAGAAATGGACTAACTGTATAACCTCTTTTGAGATTTTTTTTTGTAAATTCTTCTAATTCACTTAAATTATATTCATGCTGTTCTTGCATTTGTTTTACTATATATACATCAGCATTCTTTTTAATTGTAACAATTCCCTTACCCTGATTACTTGCATCGGGTTTACAAATAATCTTGCTATATTTATTTAGGCTATTTTTAATCACTGAAAAATCATTAAGCTCTAAAACCTCGATTAAATACTTCCTCAACGGTTCAACCTTATTCATAATTTTATAAACCGTTTCCTTCGTACCAATCCGATTATTTGCAAAAGGAATAAGCTCTGCTAACTTTAAGTAGCTTTCCATATCCTCTTCTTTCACAGCCAAACGATTCTGCACAACATCTGGAAAATCAAAAATCTCTTCAACAACTTTATTATTCCTTAAAGTTTTGCCCTTAATTCTCTTATTCTTAAAATCAATATTTTTTGCAATGAATACATAAGCTTCATGTTTTTTTTGCTGAGCAACTGAAATAAAAATTTTCTCTATATCGGTTATCACCATATTCGGTTTTAATACACCAAAAATCATTTTTCATCGCTCCATTTCTGAATTATCATTAAAGCATTTGTAATATCTTTATTTCTCAACTCTATATTTTCATTATAGAAGTCAACAATATAACCTTTACATTTTTCTAATTTGAAAAATATTAATATGTTAAAAATACCTGGAACGAGGGTTCCTGTTTTAACAGCCGTTATCTTATTTTTCAGCTCAGATTCATAGGTATTTTTCACCCGAATCTCATCACCACTTTTAGAATAAAATACATGTTCCGTGATGTTAGACATTGCTTGAAATCGAGCATCCGTTAATTTCGCATCAAGAATAATTTTTAAATCTGATAAAGTTGTATATTGCAGTCGATCAGCAAGTCCATGCTCATTGACAAGATGGGTATTTATCATTCCACGCGTGCTATTGTACTGATTGATATAGCTTATAAAGTTATAGTCTTGGACTTTTTCTAAATATTTCCTTAAGACCGCAGCCGATGTATTGCTCGAAGCAATCATTAAATTTTTGATTAAGTCTTGAACACGGTACAGCTCACCTACTTTTAGGTTATTACCACTGCCTTTTCTTACATCATCTTCAGTGACTTCCAGATATTCATCCATATCAATATTACTATTGAGTAATCTATCGAGCAGAAAAATTTTAGCTGTTGAAGCAGGCACCACCTTTCGATCAATATTCTTTTGATACAAGGTAAAATTCCCACCCTTTTCATACATTCTAATGAGGATATGCTTGCCTGTAAGTGACTGATTCAAACTATCTGACAGTCTAGCCATTTTTTCGATTAATGGAATATTCTGCATTTACTAAGCACTCACTCAAAATAGTTTAAGTAAGCAATGTAGCCAGACAAATTATGCTCTTGATCATCAATACGTGTTCTAAAGCGATCATGGCGAACATAGAAGGCATTTAATATTTTTTCAGGTTTTGCCATATACATAGCAACTTCAGGATAGAAATAGCCTGCACTTCTTTGGAATTCGACGCGTTGCTCAATGAGCTTCTTAAGCTCTTCAAATTTTGATTTTTCATAGAGCTCATCAAATCCTTGTTCTCGCATACGAATCACCATTTTGTATGCAGACATCATCATCTCTAAAAAAGTCGCATAAGCTGTTTTGCGCTCTGCAATAAACTTCATATGTTTTAAATAATTATTTAACCCAAATTCAAAATATTTTTCTTCTGGGCATATTTTTGTAAGTTCATTGGTGCAATAACTTAACCAATGATCATGATATTTATCGTATTTCTTCTCTATAAAATGCTCAAACATCAACTTTACAGTTTGAAGTAATGTGGCATCTTGATTAATCTGATACAGTCTTAGCAGTCCTAAAGCTGCTTCTCCATCATAGTAAACGATACGGAACTGCTCTTTAGTTTCTAAACTCGGATAGTCGAGAACATGGGTGGTTTTACCCTGATCATCAACCATATACAAAATGCCTTCAGCCAACTTCTCTGCAACAGATTGATATTGAGCGTCTTGCGTAATCTCTTGGTATTTAGCAAACATGAAGATGGCAGCTGCGTTTGAGCCAAGCTTGATTTCAGCTTCATCTTCACCATCAATCATAAACCCACATGACTTTTCTTCTTTGTAGAAAACTTGAATGGCGTATTCGATTGCAAGTCGGATTTTTGTTAAATATTCTTCCTTATCATCAACTTCTAGCGTTTCTAACAAAGCATAGACTGCCGTGCAATGGCGCACCGTATTATAGCTTTTTAATTCGCGATCATAAGCTGGGAAGTATCCATAAATAAACCTCCCATCTTCTTGAAGTTCATTATGTAAAAACGTGGCATTTTCTAGAACTAAAGAACGTATATGTGTTTTTAAGTCCGAATCTAGCTCACGCACACCATTAACTGGTCCTGTACTTTGCAAGTTCAGCATTTTCTCATCTTCATAAAATGCTGAAACTGTATCAAATAACCAAACGTGCTTAAGTTGATCTAATTCTAAATTTTTAGTGATTGTTGGATACTTAGAATGAAGTGCGCGATTTACATTGTCTTGATCCCAAAAGGTAGGCTGATTGTAGACAATGCCCCGGATTAACGCTTTTCCATATAGCTCTTGCTCTAAGAAGCAAATCTCAAACTTTGAATCGAAACTTACACCTTTCCTAAAATGATTATTATGCATTTGGGTGTTCAGTGTTTGTTTAACATCTTGCCATGACTTTTGCTTAATATTCACAGCGATATCAAACTTTAAATACTCAGGTAGACCTCTTTTTTTATCGTACATTTTGTCCAAAAAATTAAGCGTTCTATTTAATGCTGTTTTAGCATCGGGTGCATTCGTACTCCATACTTTACAACGTGTAGTCGGTTCACCATAAGAAATAAACACCACATAAGGTGCTTGTGCAATTGTGATGAGCTCTTGATTCAACCAATCTTTTAATTTTTCTTTAAAGCTTAAATATTGACTTTGAGTAGTGATTTTCATGACCTGTACATGTCTATTTTTTAAAGAATTTTGTAATTAAAAGCTAACATGACTTATTTTTTTTGGCGATGTTATTTTATGTATGTTTTGTTTATTTATGTATATCTATATTCGAGTCAAAATAAAGCGCATAAAAAAGAGGCCCCTAGGGGCCTCTCTCTTTTACTGTCAATTTACTAATTAATAGAGCAGCTGATTGTTTTCAAGTAAATCAGCAAGACTTACCGTTGTATTGTTTAAAACAACCAAGTTAGTAGCAGCGCCACTTAGTAAGCCTGGGCCATCTAAATCTACTCTAACTACAGCGTTCGCACCGCTTTGAGTAACTGTTACGAAGTCTTCAATATTACCTGCATCAACACCGCTCTCTTTGAGTAAGCCTCTCAGATCTAGGGTATCGCCTTGTGCGAAATTAAAGTCTGTCCATACATCGTTACCCAATGTACTGGTGTTACCTCCACTACTAGTATTCGCCAACAGATCATAGATCACCGTATCTGCGCCTAGGCCTGTGGTAAAGGTATCATTAGCAGATGTACTGAATACAAACTGACCTTCTTTAGTCGCTGTAATGTCAATGCTGAGCGTTGAGCTTGATGTACTTCCATCAATACCAGTGATGGTGTAAGCAATTACATCATCAGCAACATCAGCAACATTTACACCTACTTTATTGGTATAGCTATAGTCACCATTACCAGAAACGGTCAAGAAGCCTTGTGCTGTTTCAATGGTCTCTGTGTCATGTCTACCTAGAGTAACGCCACCAATGGTCAATTTAGTAAAGCCACCACTTGTGATGTCAGCCCCTGCACCATCATACAGGTTACCTGTTACTGTTGGATGTGATTTAGTCACTACATCCGCAATAACATAAGTACTACCAGTAATATCTACTTGCAGATTTGGAGCAGAAGAACTCAATGTCGTTGAACCCTTCTGAATATTATAGTCAAAACTATAATTACCTGCCTCTAAAGTAGATAGGTCAATATCTATTAAAGAAGCTCCAAGAGTTTTTTCTGAAGTAGTGAGTACCTTCGTATAATAACCCGTACTAGCATTATAGGTACCACCAAAATTAGCATTTTGTACAGCAACGTTATCTTTCAATAAACGATACGTAACCGTGATAGTTGCTGAACTAACTACTCCTGATGTCTCAAGGGTCAGCGTTGCATTACTTATCTCATTTCCTAATGTAAATGATGTTGAACCACCGCCTGAAGCTTGCCCTGAAGTGGTTGCAGTACTAACACTATTAGCAAAGGTGAGATCAATAAAATCATAACGATCATTGGTCAAGACTGCTACTGCATTCACATCAGGATTTGCTTCAACAACCGTCACTGTACCGTCTTGTGCAGGATTTGCATCATCCCAAACAATTTCAGTACCATCAGCATCAACACGAATATTAAGGACTGCAGTTTCAGTATGGTAGCCATCATCAATGGTATAGGTGAAGCTATCTACCTTGCCATAAGAAGATGATTGCCCATTACCTACATAGCTAAATGAACCATCAGGTTTAATGGTGAGCGTACCATGTGCACCCTCAATTGTTGTTCCTGCTGCAGTGACAGATGCTGTCGTACCTGTTTCCGAAGCAATTTGGGTTAATACCGCAGTGCTACCATGTGCCTCAGCAACCCAATCATCAGCACCTATACCGTTATTGTCTAAAGATACATTGCCCTCTACACGACCATAATCATGTAAAGTTGAATCTGTGATCGTGATATCAGTATTACTCAACACACCTACATTCAGTAAACTGGTTAACAAATCTGTAATAGGTCCTGGCTCAGGTGGAGCAAGCGCAAGAGTATATAGACCTGCTGGTATGTCATTAAACTGTACATTTATCGCAGAGATATTTGTGTTTAGACCTTGCGGAGTAAATGTTACTGCATCTTGAGCTATCGCTACAATTTCACCTGTAACAATATCAATGACATTTAGGTCAACTGTATAAGCCCCATCTAGTAAACCTACAAGAGAACCAAGATCTGTCAGACTACCATCCACTCTAACAGTAATATCTTGGAATGAATTCTCTTTAACTTCAAACGTCAGTGCAGTCGTTCTAGGTAATAATTTCACATCAATGGTTTGTCCTAAAACAGAAACTGCTCCTAAGGCGAAAATATCCCCAGTTTTACCGTTTAGATTATCCTGCTCATCGAAAGCAACTGCTGTATATAGATCATCCACTGCTGCAATATCTTCTGGAATTACACCATCCGCACTTAGATCATTCTCATTCCAATCGATTGTGACACCATTTTTGGTGATACGAATGTTTAGATTAGCAGTATCTGTGTGCAGACCATCATCAATCGTATAAGTGAAGGTATCTACTTTACCAGTTACATCTCCCGACAATGGATCTAAGACATAAGTGTATGAACCATTACTAAAGATCGTCAAAGTACCATACTGACCTTGAATGGCGGTTCCTGACTCATTGACTGTTACTGGAGCTGTCACGACTTCTGATGTAATTGCCACTAATGTTGCAGTCGCATCATGTAACTCTCCATTAATGTCATCTTGTCCAGAACCATTTTCACCATTTTCAAATACATTACCTTGCGTTTGAATCTGATTATGTTGAAGAGATGCTGAAATCTCCATTTCCAGTCCAGATAACAAACCTGTACCAGCAACAAGACCAGTTAAAGCAGTTAATAAACCACCTACTTCAGTTGAAGAAAGTGCAACTGTGTAATTACCTGGAGGTAAACCTTCAAAATTAACTTGGTTGGCTGTAATTGTAGTTGTAACTAGACCTCCATTACCAACAAGCTGAGGAGTTAAGGTTACTGCATCCTGTGCAACGGCCACAATATCACCAGTATCACGATCGATAATAAGAAGGTCGGCAAAAGTGCTAGGACTTTGACCAAATAACAATGAGCTCAATAATCCATCGACTATTCCTGTTAAAGCCTCAATACTTACAGAACCGGTTTGGCCCGTCACATCAACAGTTATGTCCTGCGTTGAATTTGGGGCAACAGTAAAGTTAAGAGGATTATTTGTTGGCAACAAGCTCACATTAATTATTTCTGCAAGCGCATCAAGCTCTAAGAATGCCGATGAACTGCCTGTCATAAGTATATTGTTGACTACAGTAGCGTCACTTAAATTCACTGAATCTAGGTCGTCAACTGCATCGATGTCTGATTCCACATCAGAGTCAGAGTCGCTGTCAGAGTCACTATCGCTGTCAGAGTCAGAGTCGCTATCGGAATCAGAATCGCTGTCGCTGTCTGAGTCAGAGTCAGAATCGCTGTCGCTGTCAGAATCAGAGTCAGAATCGCTGTCTGAGTCAGAATCGCTGTCGCTGTCAGAATCAGAGTCGCTATCGCTGTCAGAATCAGAGTCGCTATCGGAATCAGAATCGCTGTCGCTGTCTGAGTCAGAGTCGGAATCACTGTCGCTATCAGAATCAGAGTCGGAATCGCTATCGCTGTCTGAGTCAGAATCGCTGTCGCTGTCTGAGTCGGAATCGCTATCAGAGTCAGAATCGCTGTCGCTGTCAGAGTCGGAATCGCTGTCGCTGTCAGAGTCGGAATCGCTGTCGCTGTCAGAGTCGCTGTCGCTATCAGAATCAGAATCGCTGTCAGAGTCAGAATCGCTGTCAGAGTCAGAATCGCTGTCAGAGTCAGAATCGCTGTCAGAGTCAGAATCGCTGTCGCTATCAGAGTCGGAGTCGCTATCGCTGTCAGAATCGGAGTCGCTATCAGAGTCAGAATCGCTATCGCTGTCAGAATCGGAGTCGCTATCAGAGTCGCTGTCAGAATCAGAGTCAGAATCGCTGTCGCTGTCAGAATCAGAGTCGGAGTCGCTATCAGAGTCAGAGTCGCTATCAGAATCGGAATCACTATCGCTGTCTGAGTCAGAATCGCTGTCACTATCAGAGTCAGAGTCGCTGTCAGAGTCGGAATCGCTATCGCTGTCAGAATCGGAGTCGCTATCAGAGTCGGAGTCGCTGTCAGAGTCAGAGTCGCTGTCAGAGTCAGAATCGCTGTCGCTATCAGAGTCGGAATCGCTGTCGCTATCAGAGTCAGAATCGCTATCGGAGTCAGAATCACTATCGCTGTCTGAGTCACTGTCGCTGTCTGAGTCGGAATCACTATCGCTGTCTGAGTCAGAGTCGCTGTCGCTATCGGAGTCAGAGTCGCTGTCAGAGTCAGAGTCGCTGTCAGAGTCAGAATCGCTGTCGCTATCAGAGTCGGAATCGCTGTCGCTATCAGAGTCAGAATCGCTATCGGAGTCAGAATCACTATCGCTGTCTGAGTCACTGTCGCTGTCTGAGTCGGAATCACTATCGCTGTCTGAGTCAGAGTCGCTGTCGCTATCGGAGTCAGAGTCGCTGTCAGAATCAGAATCACTGTCGCTATCAGAGTCGGAGTCGCTATCAGAATCGGAGTCGCTATCGCTATCAGAGTCGGAGTCGCTATCAGAATCAGAGTCGCTGTCGGAATCAGAGTCAGAATCGCTGTCGCTATCAGAATCAGAGTCGCTATCGCTATCAGAGTCGGAATCGCTGTCGCTATCAGAATCGGAGTCGCTGTCAGAGTCAGAATCGCTGTCTGAGTCAGAGTCGCTGTCGCTATCAGAGTCAGAATCGCTGTCGCTATCAGAGTCAGAATCGCTGTCGCTATCAGAATCAGAGTCGCTGTCGCTATCAGAGTCAGAATCGCTGTCGCTATCAGAGTCGGAATCGCTGTCGCTATCAGAGTCAGAGTCGCTGTCGCTGTCAGAATCAGAGTCGCTGTCGCTATCAGAGTCGGAATCGCTGTCGCTATCAGAATCGGAGTCGCTGTCAGAGTCAGAATCGCTGTCTGAGTCAGAGTCGCTGTCGCTATCAGAGTCAGAATCGCTGTCGCTATCAGAATCAGAGTCGCTGTCGCTATCAGAGTCGGAATCGCTGTCGCTATCAGAATCGGAGTCGCTGTCAGAATCGGAGTCGCTGTCAGAGTCAGAATCGCTGTCGCTATCAGAGTCGGAATCGCTATCGCTGTCAGAATCGGAGTCGCTGTCAGAGTCAGAATCACTGTCGCTGTCAGAGTCGGAATCGCTGTCACTATCAGAGTCGGAATCGCTATCAGAGTCGGAATCGCTATCAGAGTCAGAATCGCTGTCGCTATCAGAGTCAGAATCGCTGTCAGAGTCAGAATCGCTGTCGCTATCAGAGTCGGAATCGCTGTCGCTATCAGAGTCAGAGTCGCTGTCGCTGTCAGAATCAGAGTCGCTGTCGCTATCAGAGTCGGAATCGCTGTCGCTATCAGAATCGGAGTCGCTGTCAGAGTCAGAATCGCTGTCTGAGTCAGAGTCGCTGTCGCTATCAGAGTCAGAATCGCTGTCGCTATCAGAATCAGAGTCGCTGTCGCTATCAGAGTCGGAATCGCTGTCGCTATCAGAATCGGAGTCGCTGTCAGAATCGGAGTCGCTGTCAGAATCGGAGTCGCTGTCAGAATCGGAGTCGCTGTCAGAGTCAGAATCACTGTCGCTGTCAGAGTCGGAATCGCTGTCACTATCAGAGTCGGAATCGCTATCAGAGTCGGAATCGCTATCAGAGTCAGAATCGCTGTCGCTATCAGAGTCAGAATCGCTGTCAGAGTCAGAATCGCTGTCAGAATCAGAGTCACTATCGCTGTCAGAATCGGAATCGCTATCGCTGTCAGAATCGGAATCGCTATCGCTGTCAGAGTCGGAGTCGCTGTCGCTATCAGAATCAGAGTCGCTGTCAGAGTCGCTGTCAGAGTCAGAATCGCTGTCGCTATCAGAGTCGGAATCGCTGTCGCTATCAGAGTCAGAATCGCTATCGGAGTCAGAATCACTATCGCTGTCTGAGTCACTGTCGCTGTCTGAGTCGGAATCACTATCGCTGTCTGAGTCAGAGTCGCTGTCGCTATCGGAGTCAGAGTCGCTGTCAGAATCAGAATCACTGTCGCTATCAGAGTCGGAGTCGCTATCAGAATCAGAGTCGCTGTCTGAGTCAGAGTCGCTGTCGGAATCAGAGTCAGAATCACTGTCGCTGTCAGAGTCGGAGTCGCTGTCGCTATCGCTATCAGAATCAGAGTCACTGTCGCTGTCTGAGTCGGAATCGCTGTCGCTATCAGAATCGGAATCACTGTCGCTGTCTGAGTCAGAGTCGCTGTCGCTGTCAGAATCGCTGTCAGAATCAGAGTCGGAATCGCTGTCAGAATCAGAGTCGCTATCGCTATCAGAATCAGAATCGCTGTCGCTATCAGAGTCAGAGTCGCTGTCAGAGTCAGAATCGCTGTCGCTGTCTGAGTCAGAGTCACTGTCGGAATCAGAGTCGGCATCGGCATCAGCGTCGGCATCTGCGTCGGCATCCGCATCGGCATCAGCATCCGCATCGGCATCGGCATCGGCATCGGCATCGGCATCAGCATCCGCATCGGCATCGGCATCCGCGTCGGCATCAGCATCAGCATCGGCATCCGCATCCGCATCGGCATCGGCATCGGCATCGGCATCGGCATCCGCATCAGCATCCGCATCGGCATCTGCATCCGCATCCGCATCGGCATCAGCATCGGCATCAGCATCGGCATCAGCATCGGCATCGGCATCAGCGTCGGCATCAGCATCAGCATCCGCATCCGCATCCGCGTCGGCATCCGCATCGGCATCGGCATCGGCATCGGCATCGGCATCCGCGTCGGCATCAGCATCCGCATCCGCATCCGCATCGGCATCGGCATCCGCATCCGCATCGGCATCGGCATCGGCATCAGCATCCGCATCGGCATCTGCATCTGCATCCGCATCGGCATCCGCATCGGCATCAGCATCGGCATCAGCATCGGCATCGGCATCGGCATCAGCATCGGCATCGGCATCCGCATCGGCATCAGCATCAGCATCCGCATCCGCATCGGCATCCGCATCGGCATCAGCATCCGCATCGGCATCCGCATCAGCATCCGCATCTGCATCGGCATCCGCATCGGCATCGGCATCCGCATCGGCATCAGCATCCGCATCGGCATCCGCATCAGCATCGGCATCCGCATCCGCATCGGCATCCGCATCCGCATCCGCATCGGCATCAGCATCGGCATCCGCATCTGCATCGGCATCCGCATCGGCATCGGCATCCGCATCGGCATCAGCATCCGCATCGGCATCAGCATCCGCATCGGCATCC
This sequence comes from Acinetobacter wanghuae, assembly GCF_009557235.1. Classification (NCBI taxonomy): domain Bacteria; kingdom Pseudomonadati; phylum Pseudomonadota; class Gammaproteobacteria; order Moraxellales; family Moraxellaceae; genus Acinetobacter; species Acinetobacter wanghuae. The sequence goes on from NZ_CP045650.1 coordinate 2,162,986, forward strand.
GCATCAGCATCGGCATCGGCATCAGCATCGGCATCAGCATCCGCATCGGCATCAGCATCCGCATCGGCATCGGCATCAGCATCGGCATCCGCATCAGCATCCGCATCGGCATCGGCATCGGCATCCGCGTCGGCATCAGCATCCGCATCAGCATCGGCATCGGCATCCGCATCCGCATCAGCGTCGGCATCCGCATCGGCATCAGCATCCGCATCAGCATCGGCATCGGCATCCGCATCCGCATCCGCATCGGCATCGGCATCGGCATCGGCATCAGCATCGGCATCCGCATCGGCATCAGCATCGGCATCAGCATCCGCATCCGCATCCGCATCAGCATCGGCATCGGCATCCGCATCCGCATCGGCATCGGCATCCGCATCGGCATCGGCATCAGCATCCGCATCAGCATCGGCATCCGCATCCGCATCCGCATCCGCATCGGCATCGGCATCAGCATCAGCATCGGCATCAGCATCGGCATCAGCATCAGCATCAGCATCGGCATCGGCATCAGCATCGGCATCCGCGTCGGCATCAGCATCGGCATCGGCATCGGCATCCGCATCGGCATCCGCATCGGCATCAGCATCAGCATCAGCATCAGCATCAGCATCGGCATCCGCATCCGCATCGGCATCGGCATCGGCATCGGCATCAGCATCGGCATCGGCATCGGCATCAGCATCGGCATCGGCATCGGCATCCGCATCCGCATCGGCATCGGCATCGGCATCCGCATCGGCATCCGCATCCGCGTCGGCATCAGCATCCGCATCGGCATCAGCATCAGCATCGGCATCCGCGTCGGCATCAGCATCCGCATCGGCATCCGCATCCGCATCCGCATCGGCATCAGCATCAGCATCAGCATCAGCATCAGCATCAGCATCAGCATCAGCATCCGCATCGGCATCGGCATCAGCATCGGCATCAGCATCAGCATCGGCATCCGCATCCGCATCCGCATCAGCATCGGCATCGGCATCGGCATCACCAAAGTCTACGATTAGATTCGTTGGATCAGATGCATTGCCTGCTGCGTCAGTTGCTGTCACATCAATCGCATTACCATCTACTAATGGACTATCTAAGGTAACTTTAAAGTCACCATTAGCATCAGCTTGACTCGTTCCAATGGTATTACCATCCTCGTCTTTTACAGTGACAATTGAATTAGGTTCAGCTTTACCCGTCACCTCTAGACCATTTTGACTTACCGCTACATTTGTAGGCGCATCCGGTGCTGTGGTATCTGGTGCATTAACTACTGTTGGATCAGATTCGTTGCCTGCTTCATCTTTGGCAGTGACGTTGATTTCTTCACCGTTGGTTAATGGATCTTCAAGCTCTACGCTGAAATCACCATTGGCATCGGCTGTGCCTTCACCAATTACATTGCCATCTTTGTCAGTGATCGTGATCGTTGACCCAGGCTCTCCTTTACCTGTCACAGTTGAGCCATCTTCGCTGACTACAACATCACTTGGCGCTTCTGGTGGCGTAGTGTCTGTAGAGGTATCTGCAACTGCAATCGCTGGTTCAGATTCATTACCCGCAGCATCTGTTGCAGTAACTTCAACTTCTGTGCCATCTTCAACAGGCGTATCTAAAGTAACTTTGAAATCACCATTGGCATCGGCTGTGCCTTCACCAATTACATTACCATCTTGGTCCTTAATGGTGACTTTGGCATTTGGCTCAGTTTTTACCACGACGGTTTTACCATCAAAACCAGTGACTTCAGGTGCATTTGGTGCAGTTGTGTCTGGTGCATTAACTATTGTTGGATCTGATTCATTCCCCGCTGGATCCTTCGCTGTAACATTGATTTCTTCACCATTGGTTAATGGCTTATCAAGTTCAACACTAAAGTCACCATTTTCATCAGCAGTGCCTTCACCAATTACATTGCCATCTTTGTCAGTGATCGTTATGGTTGAGCCCGGCTCTCCTTTACCTGTCACAGTTGAGCCATCTTCGCTGACTACAACATCACTTGGCGCTTCTGGTGGCGTAGTGTCTGTAGAGGTATCTGCAACTGCAATCGCTGGTTCAGATTCATTACCCGCAGCATCTGTTGCAGTAACTTCAACTTCTGTGCCATCTTCAACAGGCGTATCTAAAGTAACTTTGAAATCACCATTGGCATCGGCTGTGCCTTCACCAATTACATTACCATCTTGGTCCTTAATGGTGACTTTGGCATTTGGCTCAGTTTTACCCACGACGGTTTTACCATCAAAACCAGTGACTTCAGGTGCATTTGGTGCAGTTGTGTCTGGTGCATTAACTATTGTTGGATCTGATTCATTCCCCGCTGGATCCTTCGCTGTAACATTGATTTCTTCACCATTGGTTAATGGCTTATCAAGTTCAACACTAAAGTCACCATTTTCATCAGCAGTGCCTTCACCAATTACATTGCCATCTTTGTCAGTGATCGTTATGGTTGAGCCCGGCTCTCCTTTACCTGTCACAGTTGAGCCATCTTCGCTGACTACAACATCACTTGGCGCTTCTGGTGGCGTAGTGTCTGTAGAGGTATCTGCAACTGCAATCGCTGGTTCAGATTCATTACCCGCAGCATCTGTTGCAGTAACTTCAACTTCTGTGCCATCTTCAACAGGCGTATCTAAAGTAACTTTGAAATCACCATTGGCATCGGCTGTGCCTTCACCAATTACATTACCATCTTGGTCCTTAATGGTGACTTTGGCATTTGGCTCAGTTTTACCCACGACGGTTTTACCATCAAAACCAGTGACTTCAGGTGCATTTGGTGCAGTTGTGTCTGGTGCATTAACTATTGTTGGATCTGATTCATTCCCCGCTGGATCCTTCGCTGTAACATTGATTTCTTCACCATTGGTTAATGGCTTATCAAGTTCAACACTAAAGTCACCATTTTCATCAGCAGTGCCTTCACCAATTACATTGCCATCTTTGTCAGTGATCGTTATGGTTGAGCCCGGCTCTCCTTTACCTGTCACAGTTGAGCCATCTTCGCTCACTACAACATCGCTTGGTGCATCTGGAGCTTTGCCATCTACAGTAGATGTCGTTTCAGCAGATGGATTACCCGCAGGATCTGTAGCAATGACTTTAATTACATCGCCATCTTCTAGTCCTGGATTTGGTACTGACCATTTACCATCAGGACCTGCTGTTGTTTCCGCTTTTGAACCGTCTGGGAACGTTACTGTAACTTTAGAACCAGGTTCTGCTGTACCTGTGATCGGATCTGTTTGATTGATTGGGTTAACAATAGGTGCTGCTGGAGGAGTTTTATCGCCTTGCCAATTATTATTATCTGAACTATTATGAGCAGCCGCTGCGACTACTCCAACACCCAATAGACCACCCAGTATTGCACCCCATGGTAAAGCGGCACTTGCACTAGTGCCCAACAATGCAACCAAATCACCCTCTAACGGATGATAGGTAATTGTCGTTAAAAGTTGATCTGCACCGTCGACAAACTCTGCCCAGTACAGCTTCCCTTCACTTTCGAATACAAGCAGATTGGCATTTGGATTATCTACAAAAAAATTATCTACAATAATTTGTTCGCCATTTTTGAGTGTAACAACAGCCGCATTACCTTGGCGTGTAATACTTTCCACATCCTCAATATTGGCTTTAATTTTTACAACCGACTCCTGATTAAGGGTAATATTTTTATTCGAGGTGGTACTTTCGAGTACCCCCCCATTATTTTTGGATATTATGTCTACCTGCGTCATAGGGAAAACTCCGATGCTTGTTTGTTATAATGATCAAATGCTAGGCACGCATCGATTATTATTAACAGCAAGGAGTAGTCGATAAAACCCTCAGCAAACTGTGATTCATTCAACACTGTTTATTCTTATTTTGATTTTAAATACGATAACTCATTGATTTAAAAATTAAGTGAATAATTTATATAAGTATTTATAACTCTACATTTAGATGGATTATAAAATTTTTAATTTTGTATATTATTGAAATAGAACATTTTAAATATTTGTACACGTGGCATATATTTTTAATATTAAATTGTAATTTAAACACATAAACTTACACAAAATTAACCCATATTAACTCAAGCATTTACTATAGAAACAAACAAGGCAACACAACCAAAACAATCATTTCATTTTTTAAGTGAATAGTTAACATATTTGTATAATCATTGATAATATTTAGATACATATTCTGATTAATATTTAAAAAAATTAGAGGTTATTACTATATTAATAACAACCTCTAAAAATTTATTATTTTAAAAATTCAAGTAATTGATTAAAGGCATTAATTCTGTGCTTCGGCATTACTTGCTCATGTTCTTCGACTGTACCATAGCCATAAGTCACTGCAATCGTTTCAATACCATTACGGCGTGCACCTAAAATATCATGCTCACGGTCACCAATCATTAAGCATTCATTTGCATTAAGATTTTCTTTTTCAAGCAGATATTGAATTAACTCTCCTTTATTGGTTCGTTCACCATTCAGTTCACTTCCATAAATATGATCAAAGTATTGCGCAAGTTCAAAATGCTCTAAAATTTGTACCGCATAAATGGTTGGTTTTGCCGTGGCAATAAATAGACGGTAACCTCGTTTTTTCAACGCTTGCAAAGTCTCTGCAACGTTTGGATAAACCTGATTTTCGTATAAACCTGTGACCGCGAAACGCTCACGATATCCTAATAAAGCCTGCTCAGCTAACAGATCCTGAGCATCAACATTAAGGAGTTGTGCCAACGATGCTTTGAGTGGTGGACCAATGATCCAGTCAATATTCACATCATCTGCAATCGGAAAGCCTACTTTCGCTAAACCGTATCGCGCTGAGGTGGTAATACCAACTTTGGGATCTGTTAATGTCCCATCTAAATCAATCAAAAGATTTTTTATCACTGTGCTCCACCTTATCTGCACTCAAATATTCTACGAGTATCGAGTGTTACCAAAATTTTGCCTATACTAGCCGAGTTTATTCAATCAAGGATATGGTTTTGCGCCCGACAGTATTGTGTTTTTCAGGTTTAGATCCTTCCGGTGGAGCGGGATTACAAGCAGACATTGAAGCCGTTGGACAAAGTGGTGCACATGCTGCAATTGCTTGCACGGCGCTGACCATACAAAATTCACAGCAAGTCTTCGGCTTTGAACCGACTCCAAAAGATTTGCTGCTGGCTCAAGCCAATGCCGTGGTCAATGATTTGCCTATTCGCTGTGTAAAGTCAGGCATGTTGGGTACGACAGACAATATTATTGCTTTAGCAGGTTTTCTGTCAGAACATCCTGATTATGTTTATGTGCTTGATCCTGTTTTAGTTGCAAACAGTGGTGGCTCATTAGGTCATCAAGCTACGTTGGTCAAAGCATTTGAAACGCTGATTCCTTATGCGAGCTTAATTACGCCAAATACGGTTGAACTACGGGCTTTGACAGGCATTGAAGATTTGGAATTAGCGACACAAAAGTTATTTGCAATGGGTGCTCAAGCGGTTTTGGTCAAAGGTGGACATGAAGATACGCCAGACTATATTCAAAATCGCTTATATATTTCAGGTGAATTAATCAGTGAGACACGTTGCCCACGTTTAGAAGGCGAATATCATGGTTCAGGTTGTTCATTAGCCAGTTTCATTGCGGGTCGTTTAGCACTTGGTGACAACTTAAAGACCGCTGTGCAACATGCAGAAACGTGGTTATTTGGGGTACTCAAGCGAGCTGAATCACCTGTGAAAAATGGTCAAAAGATCCCTAAACGGTTTTAATTTTTTTGCTCAAGTAAAGATGATCTTAATGAAAAAAGCCTGAATATTTTCAGGCTGTTTTATCTGTTAAATAGAATGTTTCGCGCTCAACGCTACTTTGCTATACGTTGATTTTGGCATTTCAATGATTTCAACACAGATTTGCACATTCAGATTTTCAGGTTGTGTAAAACTTTCTTGTATCGCAGTTAACACTTCCTGCGAAATCGCAATTTTAGTAGGTTCATCACGACCACTTAAAACTGAAACTTTGGCATGTAAATACGCATCATTTTCTTCACCTAAACCAATCAGATAGTTGCTTTGTTTAATCGCACGGCTTTTCAGCTCTTTTGCCGATTGGACAAAATGGCCTGCTAGCATTTTTTCATGGATGGCGGTTAGTAAAGGCTTGGGATCAAGTTCAGTTAAATTATCAGAATATTCTAAGTGGATATGCGGCATCGTGAATCTTCAGCAGAAATTTTTTATTTTTATATCATAGATAAGCAACCAAGACTGCGATTCAACATGCTGGTTCTTTATAGTTTAATCAAAAAAAGGAGAACCGAGGTCTCCTTTTATAATCACAGGCATTTTTAGGGTGAATTTAAGCTTTTTTCACATACTCTGATTTTAATTTGATTGCACCTATGCCCTCAACTTTACAATCAATATCATGACCATCCGTTGCATCAGGTAATAAACGAATACTTTTGACTTTAGTGCCTACTTTGACCACAGCAGATGACCCTTTCAGTTTGAGGTCTTTAATGACAGTCACACTATCCCCATCAGCAAGCGCATTGCCATGGGCATCTTTAATCACCACTTGTACTTCGGTGTCTTCGCCCTCTTTCCATTCATGCGCGCATTCTGGGCAAATCAATAAATCACCATCTTGATACGTGTATTCTGAAGTACATTTTGGACAGTGTGGTAAGGACATAAAAATTCTCAAAAAATTAAAATAAGTACAAAGATCGACTATAACATTTTTAGATCAGTTGAATGAATGACCTAAAGTTTCGACGCGTACTAAACAGAATAAATAGGTAAAAAATGATTATCTGTACAAGAGAAATGCAGGCAAAAATTAAATGAGCGTTTTCAATCCAATCATTTAAGGTGTGAAAAGCTCGAAAAGCGAATGACATAAGTGATCAGCGGCATTCTGATCGGTACAAAAAAAGCTCAGCGCACTGAGCTTTTATGATCCATCGTATTAACTCGTCAAGATATCTTCATCATCAATATCGTCATAGACATACGCCATACAGCCCCAACCATCATATTCACCTTGGAAATCACTGGCAATTTTCGTGAACCATTGTTCTAAATCTACAATATCTTCATAGCACGGTTCTAAATAAACATAAATCGTAATGACCCACTCTAAACGATCGCTCTCCTCATCTTGAAACAAGCTAATTTTTTGCTCTTCTTTGAGTAAATGTAAGGCACAACGGTCGGCATTTTCTTCGGTGGTAAATGCAATTGAAAACTCAATTTCATGTGGTTCTGTTAAATCATCACCATCTTTGTGCATTTGCCAAAGTACTTCACCATTTTCATCTTCTGGAAACTGTTCATAATCACGAGACATGTGCGAATCCCTGTTCTATTAAAATTATAGTGCTGTTTTTTTCTACAATTCAGATTAACGTATTTTTTTAGATTATTCGAGATAAGCCATTAAAATAATTTTGGCTTGAATACATAATGAAGTGTGAATATGCTCAATGATTGAATACAATATCTATGCATGTTGTCGCTGTTTTGATCCTGTCTGTTGCTGCTGTAACTGCTTAAGAATGGCGGTGAATTTTAATTCTTCTAAACGCAAATCTAAATACGACTGCTGAATCATAGCTTGGCTTAAATCAATCCCTTTATAATTAATCAAAACAAAGTCATCTTGTAGCGCTTGCAACATCTCAGCCAAGTTATGCCCATTTAACTGTGCTAAATATAAATCCGCTTTCGTATTAAATGCCATGCTGAGTAACTCAATGGTGCTATGACGGCGGCTATCATCAACATAATTACAGCTTGCCACTTGATTGTGATCCTGAGCAGTTTGAATCTGTGCACGAATTTGAGCCAGACGATGTGCAGCATCATGTTCACTATAATTTTCAATTAATTGATGGACTAAAGTATTTCCCGATACATTTAATACAGTCGGGTAGCCATGCACTTTATGTTCTAAAGCAGCAACAACTTCTTGTAAGCGATGTTGTTCTTCAGCTTGCTTATAATAGCTTTGTAATTTTACTCTTGCCTGCTCATCTACATCGAATAAAGCTTGTTTTTGGTATTGATTTACGTAGTCTTTGACCCGTTCAATGTAAGCTTTAATATCCTCGATCATAATTGAAGCATTCAGTTTGGTCACTTCAACAAAGTTGTCGGCTTGCAGTTGTCGACTCATAACGTACTGTTCAATATCGCAAATATCTTGGTATTTTTTGAATTTATTGAGTTCAGTCTTAAGCCCGCTGCTTTGTACACGCAGTTGCGTCAATTCATAATTGAGATCATCGGTTTTCGCCTCGTATTCGGCCAGTTTTATACGTGCGTGATCGAGATTTTCTTGTAAAACTTTATGATTAGTTCGCCAAGAATTTGTCCGAGCAAGCACCCAAACCAGTGCGATCATCAGCACAATGACGAGAACGAATAAACCCATACTCAACATGCTTCGTTCCTATTTAAAATTGAAACCCAAAAAGAAAAAAGCACCATGTAAAAATAAAGTGACATGATGAATCTTACAATTTTGACACAGTCTATGCGCTCAGCTCAAAGCCAATCATCTGATGTTTCTTTCAGTAATACATTAACATTTAAATGATTATTCTTGTTTTTAAAGTATTACTAAAAAAGGAATAGCATCAACGTATTATTCATTCAGTGAATGCACACAATGTCTGATCTAAAAGCGGTTCACAGCGTTTAAATGAAACTAAAAACATCGAATACTCAACGTTTTCATTAAAACCAAAATAAATAGAACAAGATAAATTCACCCAAAACCTTACCTTCAGTACTCGCTATCATTCTTACTGTTTTAATTTACACATGAGTTACACAACACAACATAAAGCAGAAATTTTGCTTATTTAAGATAAATTTATTGAAAAAAGAGTGATCTTCATAGCAGTTTTCACCCTGTCTTTTGTAACATTTACTCACACTTAAATCGCCATTTTTGCTGCAATAACAAAAATAAAGGCTGAATGGTATCGGAGCGAACTTCAACTGTTTTTATGCAAAACTGAAGTTCACATCTTAAAACTCAGGATTGGCTCGAATATCAATTGCTTGTTTTAACATCGGATGTTGAAAGCTTAAAGAACTTGCATGCAGTGCCATACGTTTTAGCTGACTTTTATAGGGTTCAGGATGATAAATCTGATCACCTGTAATGGGATGTCCAATGTGCATCATATGTACCCGCAACTGATGTGAACGTCCGGTAATGGGCGTAAGCAAAACCCGACTGATGTCATCTTCGGCATCGTATGTCAGTGGTTGATACAACGTTTTAGAGGGCTTGCCCAATTCAAAATGCACCATTTGTCGCGGACGATTCTCCCAATCCGTGATTAAAGGCACATCCACACTCCCCGACTCAATGACATGCCCTTGCACCAATGCAATATATTGCTTAGAGACCGCGCGTGCTTGGAACATTTTACTAATCGCGACTTCTGCATCACGATGTTTGGCAAACATGAGAATGCCTGAGGTTGCCATATCCAAACGATGGGTAATTTTGGCATTCGGATATTGAGCGAGTACGCGTAAATAAGCACTGTCATGATGTTCTGGCAAACGTCCTGGCACTGACAATAATCCTGCAGGTTTATCAATAATCAGTAAATCATCATCTTCAAACAGAATCTTTAAGGCGCCTTGCGGTGGCGTATAAACAAAGCTTTTATCTAATGGCATGGGAGATGCGCTATGGGCGAAAAAGCGCAAAATAACAAGGTGAATGCAGGCTGTCAATCGTGCTTTGAATTTTTCAGTTTTAGAGAGATGAATGACAAGATGAAGACGATCAGGATGGGTTTTGAATGATGAACATCATAAGAAAGTGTGCATATTATTCGAAAGTCTGTTTTATTTTATTATTCTATCAAGAAATTTTTAAGGGGTTGGGAAAACTGATTATGGTTTACTTCAACTATCAATCTTGGTAAGACTTGATCTTATAGCCTATAAACTTGTGGTCTATAGCGTCCTAAGCCGAATCGAGACCTTTTGGGTTCGTACTGCACTCGCGTTTTGCGCCGCTCACAGCATGCTACTCTTTTCGATCCCATCACACCCTTGAGATCTATAGTAGCCAAAGCGCTGTGGGATTAATTTCCTTTGTTTTTTTAATTTTGACTATTTTTGAAAAATTATTTCTTAAACATAGGTGTAAATGAAAAAATACGATCAAACTGCTTTATTTAAGCTTTTTAATTTCTTAAAAAGACATCTTTTTGGAAATTTTTATCCAAAAAATGTGCCTTTATAAGGTCTGTAACCACTGTGCGGTAAACCACCAACCACTTAATGCACACATCCCCGACATGATGGTTGCAAGGACTTTGTTCATTTTTGAAAGTGGCGAACTGAGTACCTTAATATTAATGACATAAGCGAGTGCAAAATAAGCTAAACCCACGACACCACAAAAAGGCACAAACAACAACGGCCATGCTGCATAGAGGTGCGAGGATTTCGTCAATGTGTTGGATTCTGCGCTTTGATGTGTCATGTCCATGCTGCGGCTCTCTTTTAATTACTCAAATATGCACTGTGATGCATCAAAATATCCCACTGGATAAAGATCATGCTGTGCTTTAGATCTATTTAGCAATTTTTGCGCCAATGTTGCACGACGGCGTTATTCAAATGAAATTTCATCAAAGTCTTTAATCTTTGATAAATACATCGGTGCGATTTGAATATTCGACCATGTTTCTTTAAAGCGTTCAGGCTGCTCTGGATTCATTTTGTTAATATTGTCTTTATACAGTTTTTTGCCCGTTATGAAATTGAGACTGGTGAATGACTCGACCATAGGTCCGTAGTTGCTTGAATGGTCATAACCAATCAATCGCATATCATTGTGTTCAATACGGAATTTATAGCCCCAATAGCCGTAGCGACCATGTCCATAATGAAGTTCTAAAATGCCGTTTTTAATTTCAGAAGATAACTCCGGCGCGAAATACACCCCACCGTCTTCTTGGTCGGAACTAAAACAGTTTAAATTTTTGACCAGCGTTTGATATGCGATTTTATTTTTCTGCCCCAACAGCACAATGATGCCACGGCGATTACGATCTACGACTTCATCAAAGCGATTGCGCACCACCTTTTTCGGGTCAGCTGCTTTCACAATGAGTACCGTATCTTTAAGACCATCTTTGTTTAAATCGCCATGTACAGCACTAAATAGGCTGTAATATTTTGGAATATAACTTTGAAAACGCGCAGTGTCCTTTTGTAATTGGATTTGTTCAGCACTGAGCACTTCTTTTGCTGTTGTTGTTTGTGCCAAAAGTCCGAGCATGATCACCATCATGATGCCGCTCATTTTATTTTTCATCATCTTGTTATTCCTTATTGATTTTTAATGGTCTTGGCACAGCTTAAGCGGCATATCAATGTTATCTTCAAGATGAGATTAATCTTTAGCTCACTGAATGATTGAGATTTTGTTGTTTCTTGATGCGTATCCAACGTACCGCCCAAATCAGTGCGATGACAGCCACAATAACCACTAAAACCGGCACTAAAAAGGACAATATTGAAAGCAGCAATGCGCCCATCCATTCGCCTGTCGACACCACAGGATTGGCTAAACCGCCTGTTGTTGCCGTCGATAAACCACGAACCGCGACGGTACTCATTTGCACTGCGCCTGCTGTTCCGCCCCCGACAATAATTGCTGCTGCCCAACTGGCAAACTGAGACATTTCCCCGCTACTCACTGCCATGGTGGTTAATGTGCCTGCCACCATTGCCGCAGGTGTTGCAACCGTATCTAAGATGTTATCGACCCAAGGAACATAGTACGCAGCAATTTCACAGACTGTTGCCACCGCTAATGCGATACATACCGATGGTATCGCAAGCCATTCAAAACCTTTCATGGGTTCAAACCAACCGACCAAGGATGCCACGCTCATGACCAGTAAAGGCACAAATACGCGAAAACCGCAGGCTGCACTCAGTCCAATACCAATACATAAACCTAAGATTGTTTCCATGCTACGCGCCCCATCATTGTTATGAATTTTATGATATTAGGCTAACAAAAAAGCCCTATGGAGTAATAGGGCTTTTGGTTAAAACAGGGGGTGTCTGTTTTAGTTGTTGTGTGGCTTAGGCAATATTATTTTTTAAATTCATTGCCATGGCACTTGGTACACGGGGGTAAACGGTCTGTACCAATTTCTAAATAAGCGCGGCGTCCGCACTGAATACAAAAATAGAAGCCTGTTCCGGGTTTAGAGCCAGCTATTACCATTTTCGTTCTCCATGTTGTTTTAGAAATGGTTGAACGAGTATAGACAAGTCGTCTGTAACTTAGATTGACCTTTTTGTTATGGGATTGTGGCAGTTGGGCGAAAAAGATTAACTATCGTTACTCGCTTTCGCAGGTGTTATAGAATCAATAACATCTTCAACCTTATTAATAATCTTTTCACTTACTTTATTTAAACCAGTTTTGTCGATAATCTCATGAGTTGGGCTACCATGATTATTTGAATCCATTAACCTTAAGGGTGCTTCTTCAAGTCTAGTAAGCGCCACATTAAATAGTCTAGCTTCAAACTCTGGATCAATTTTTGCTGCTTCTTTTTTATAGCCTTCATATGCCTTGGCAACAGATGCTTTAAAGTCATAATCCTCAGCAAGTTTAAAGCGCTGACTAATCTGTTTAGTCGCTAACCAAGCAAACCACAATGGAGCTAAAACACTAGTAAGAGATAAAATTATTTGAATCCAGATAATCCCCCAATTCAGATTTGGTTCAGTAAGTGACGTAGTTAATACTTGAATACGCTGATGACCAATCCAAGCTCCAACGCCTAATGCAAATAATAATCCACCTACCCATAAACGAATTGACCATTTTAAACTTGAAGCCCTTTGATCGAAAGCTAAAGCCAAGCCCTTTGTCGTTGTAATACGATATGCCTCTTCACAATTTTTTATCAACTGTTTAGCTTGTTCATTTAGTTCAATAATAGATTTTAACTGAGCCTCTACAGAAGTTTTATGTTCTGTAATTTTCTTTCTATCAAAAGATGAATCCTCATGAATTTCTGTAACTTTTGCTCTTGCTTCTTTCAGATTATGTAAGTCTGTAGGTAATGATTCTGCCGCTTCTGTAGCATCCTTTATTAATTGTATTTGATCAGATAATAAATCTTTATTTGGAATTAAGTTATCTAACTCTGTTTGAATACTTCTTAAACGACTCGATAATGCTTTTGGCAGTGCTTTGTTATCTTGTAATGTTTCCCAACTCATTAAAGGTGAGATGATTTGTCTAATCCAATCAAGTGTAGAAAAATAAACAGGGATTGCTTGCGGTCCATTGCCATTGAACATATGTGGCACAGTCTCACTGTACATCAACTGCAATCGAGATGGTAATTCCTCTAACTGTTTTTGAGTTTCTTCATCAATATTAGTTAGTTTTAACGCTCGAATACTTTCTGCTATTTTAAAAGGGATATCTGCTAAATCATGCCTTGTTAATGGAGGATGTGCCCATCCATATACATCTCTTAATACCCGATCATCATTCCAACATCCTAAAACATGTTCTGAAAGCTCATCTAAAGCATCACATAAATTTACTATCACTTCATTCATACACTCCCCCAAATAAAAAACACTCCAATTCACATTAGAGTGTTTTTTAAACAATATCAATAACTTTAATCCTCCCCAACCCTCCTTTAAAAAAGGAGGGGGTTTCCCCTCTTTCGTAAAGAGGGGTTAGGGGAGATTCTTAAACATTCCCTTCCAAGAAATCCTGTGCAAAGCGTTGTAACACCCCACCCGCTTCATACACAGACACTTCTTCTTCGGTATCTAAACGACAAGTGACAGGCACTTTTACAATTTCATTCTTGCCGTCAACCGTTGAACGCTCAATGACTAAAGTTAAGGTCGAACGTGGTGCAATGTTCCCAATCACGCTATACAGCTCCGTACCATCGAGTTTTAACGTTTTACGGTCAACACCTGCTTTAAACTCAAGCGGTAACACCCCCATACCGACCAAATTTGTACGATGAATACGCTCAAAACCTTCCGCAACAATGGCTTCCACACCTGCAAGACGTACACCTTTAGCCGCCCAATCACGACTTGAACCCTGACCATAATCCTTCCCTGCAATCACAATCAAAGGCTGTTTACGGTTCATATAGGTTTCAATGGCTTCCCACATTCGCATCACTTCGCCTTCAGGCTCAACACGTGCTTTAGACCCTTGCTTAATCGTACCGTCAGAACGAACCACCATTTCATTAAACAATTTCGGGTTGGCAAAAGTGGCACGTTGCGTGGTCAAGTGATCGCCACGGTGCGTTGCATACGAGTTAAAGTCTTCTTCAGGCAAACCCATTTTTTTCAAATATTCACCCGATGCACTATCAAGCACAATCGCATTAGATGGTGATAAATGATCTGTAGTGATGTTGTCGCCCAAAATTGCCAATGGACGCATATTGGCTAAAGTACGCGGTGCAGCCAATGCCCCTTCCCAATACGGCGGGCGGCGAATATAAGTACTTTGCGGACGCCAGTCATACAGTGGACTTGCTGCCTTCTCATTCACGCCCAAATCAAACATTGGAATGTAAATTTGACGGAACTGTTCAGGCTTCACTGCGACTTTTACCAGTGCATCAATTTCTTCATCAGATGGCCAAATGTCTTTGAGATAAATTGGATTGCCTGCTTTGTCTGTACCCAACGCATCAGTTTCAATGTCAAAACGAATTGTACCGGCAATGGCATAAGCGACCACCAACGGCGGAGATGCCAAGAACGCTTGCTTCGCTTGTGGATGGATACGCCCATCGAAGTTACGGTTACCCGACAGTACCGCAGTGGCATACAAATCACGGTCAATAATTTCTTGCTGGATCTTTGGATCTAGCGCGCCCGACATACCATTACAAGTGGTACATGCATACGCCACAATACCAAAACCGAGTTGCTCTAAGTCTTTTAAAACACCTGCTTCTTCTAGGTACAATGCTGCCGCTTTAGAACCTGGTGCAAATGATGATTTCACCCACGGTTTACGCGTTAAACCCAATTCAAGGGCTTTACGTGCAAGTAAGCCTGCCGCAACCGTATTACGCGGGTTGGAAGTATTGGTACATGAGGTAATCGCTGCGATAATCACTGCGCCATCGGGCATTAAACCTTCAGCTTCTTGCGCACGTGCTGCCTCTAAATTGCCTGCAATACCTTTCGCTTTTAAGTCCGATGTTGACACACGTGCATGTGGATTTGACGGTCCTGCAATGTTACGGGTCACAGTCGATAAATCAAAACGAAGCACACGCGGATACTGTGCCGCTGTCATATCACTTGCCCAAAGCCCAATTTCTTTGGCGTAGGTTTCAACCAATTTTACTTGTTCAGGCTCACGACCTGTCAGTGTTAAATAATCAATGGTGTTTTGATCAATATAGAACATTGCAGCCGTTGCGCCATATTCAGGGGTCATGTTGGAGATGGTCGCACGATCCCCCACCGACATGCTGTCTGCACCTTCACCAAAGAATTCAAGATAAGCACCAACCACACGTTCTTTACGCAAGAATTCGGTTAAAGCCAATACGATATCGGTTGCGGTAATGCCCGGCTTGCGTTGTCCAACGAGTTCAACCCCAATAATATCGGGTAGACGCATCCATGATGCACGACCGAGCATGACGTTTTCAGCTTCCAAGCCACCGACACCAATCGAAATCACGCCCAATGCATCGGTATGTGGTGTGTGTGAATCTGTACCCACACAGGTATCAGGGAACGCAATACCACCACGGTTTTGAATGACAGGAGACATTTTCTCTAAGTTAATTTGATGCATGATGCCGTTGCCCGCAGGAATCACATCGACATTTTCAAACGCGGTTTTCGTCCATTCAATAAAGTGAAAACGATCTTCATTACGACGGTCTTCAATAGCACGGTTTTTTGCAAAGGCATCGGGGTCGAAACCACCGAATTCAACTGCGAGCGAGTGGTCAACAATGAGCTGTGTCGGCACCACAGGATTGACTTTAGATGGATCGCCACCTTGTTCAGCAATGGCATCACGTAAACCCGCAAGGTCAACCAAGGCCGTTTGACCTAGGATGTCATGACAGACCACACGTGCTGGATACCACGGAAAATCATGCTCTTGTTTGACTTCAATTAATTGACGTAATGACTGCTCTAGAATAGCAGGGTCACAACGGCGTACCAACTGTTCTGCAAGCACTTTTGAGGTATATGGAAGTTTCGCATACGCGCCTGACTGAATATCTTCAACGGCTTGACGCACATCAAAATATTCAAGCTCGGTTCCTTGGAGTGGTTTACGGTAGTTATTGTTCATAGCGTTCCTGCCTGAGTCATTCAATTTGTTCTTTGTCGCTGTTTTTTATGGATGTTTCACCCTGTTTGTTCAGGCATAGTACACTGTCAAAACACCATTTCCCAAATCTTTTATTTATCATATGGTTACTAGTGTATTTGAATTTTTTTAGCCTATTTTGTTGTTCATTGGGATAATTTGGGCTGCAAAATGTGATTTTTTTTGAAAAATAGCGCAAAATTGATCTCATTCTTTAGTCTTAAAACATATACGAATAGGTCATTCATGAGCGAATTAGCTTTCTCCTCTTTTACGCTAAACGGTGTAGACGCACAGAAATTTTTACAAGGTCAAGTAACACTTCATGTGGAACGACTTGCTGAAAATACAACACGTTATACTGCGATTTGTAATTTGAAAGGTCGCATTTTGTTTGGCTTATGGCTGACCAAAATCAATAGCGAAAGCTTTGAGATTGTGACCACAAGCGATCAAGCAGAAGACTTTGCCAAACATATGAAAAAGTTTGGTGCATTTTCAAAAATGAAGCTTGAAGATACAGGTACGGTATATCCAAATATTGATGGTCATCAAACGACATTTAGTGCTAAAGCAACCGATATTCATGCATGGAGTTTGGCTGCCATTGCGTCTGGTCAAGCCTTTATTCAAGCAGCAAGTTCAAAATTGTTCCAACCACAAGAACTGCGATTACATCAACGTGAAGGCATTCACTACGACAAAGGGTGCTACTTGGGTCAAGAAGTCATTGCACGTTTATGGTTTAAAGCAAAACCAAAAGCATGGTTACATGTGATTCAAGGCTCAGATGCTGCACCAAATGTTGGCGCACAACTCCATAATAATGTGCAAGTCGTCAATAGCATTGCGATTGAGGGCGGCTATAAAGCCTTGGTGGTTGCAAAACCTGAAGCGCTAGAGGAAATTGGCGTGACTGTGCTTGCCTTGCCTGAAGCATTAAGCGGTGATGTCGCGCGTCCACAGTCTTAAAAAATAAAAGATTCATAAAAAGCCTCCAAAATTGGAGGCTTTTTAAATTACAAATTAAAATCGTGAAAGAGTTTGTTCATATCTTTAATCACGTAATCTTTAAAATGAAAAGCGCGTGCATGTTTGGCATCAATGCGTGCTGTTTTTCCTTCATGTTCAAAGATATAAACGCGATCTTCATTGCTTACCAAAAAGTTTTTGCCCAATTCCATTAACAATGCATCAAATTTATCTTCATCAGGAATGCTGTCATCCTGACTAATTTGATTGTATGCACGTTTAATGCCTTTAATAAACATGGCTCAAGCTTCACTGAAAACAAAAATGCGATTAAATCAGAGAAACGTCGCGAAGCAAAGTGTTGTATTCGCTTTCATAACACGACCTTTGATGATTTGGAGTTAAGCAATGTTGACTGAGCGCTGCATCGGTCACAAAATGGATATTTACAAAGTCTAAAATCGTTTTATGATGTAATGGACTCTGATTTAAACAATAGACTCAAACAACACCATGGAATCAGGTGTTGTTCATAATAGGTTTTGGAACCATGAAAAAAATAATCATTGCTGCACTTCTTGCTGCTTCAACCCAGATCACACTTGCAGCACCTGCTGATGTTGACCCACAGTTTGCTAAAATTGAGCAATTGGTGACCCAGAAAAATTTTAAAGGCGCGTATGATGCTTTAGATAAACTGGCGCAACAAGGCAATGCACAAGCGATATATAACTTAGGCTATTTGATGCAAACCGGTCAAGGGACAGCCAAAAATGAAAAGAAAGCCATCGAGCTTTATGAAAAAGCAGCCAAACTGGGTTATCCCGTTGCAAACTATGTTTTAGGTAAAAACTACACCGCAGGCTCACTAGGGCTTCCGCAGGATTTAACCAAAGCAAAACAATATTTGGAACGTGCCTCTGCTGCGAACTTCGATGATGCAACCGTTGATTTAGCTGTCTTATTATTTGCTGAGTCAAAGCCTGAATCTGACAAGTTGGCACTCAGAAAAATTGAGCCTTTGATTAAAAAAGGCAACTATCAAGCGATGCATGTTAAAGCCTTATATGACATTAGTTTAGGCTTCAAAAATAAAGATGAAAAAAGCGTACAAAAAGGCTTAAATGGCATTCAAGATTTAGCGAAGAAAGGCTATACCCCTGCCCTGATGGCCATTGGGAATATCTTTGCCAATGGCAACATCGTGCCGCAAAACTTACCTGAAGCGAAAAAAATCTTTGCAGCTTTAGCGAAAGAAAACGTGCCTCAAGCGCGAGAATCTTTAGCAGCTGTCGATAAAATGATCGCAGAACAAGCCAAAGCACCTAGTCGTACAGCAGCACAGAAAAAGAGTTAGTTCAAAAGCAAATCATACAGCCTAAAAAGCCCCATCTCTGGGGCTTTTTATATGAAATCATTTATAGATAATGCACTGATTGCATCAACCAAATCGCTGTTACCACAAATCCAAACACGGTACTCATCACCAAAGGCGCGAGGGCTTTGCCATGCACACCATAATGCTGGGCAAAAATTCCAAAAGCGATCGGCATCGGTAAAGCTGCAATGAGCGTTCCCACGTACAAGGTTTCGTTATTTACGCCAAAGCTCCACAACAATATAAATATGACCGCAGGCATCAGCAGTCCTTTGATCAGCACCAAAACCCAACTATGTGTATTAACCGACTTGACGGTCATACCCATTAAGCTAGCCCCAATCACAAACAATGCCAAGGGTGAGGCCGTTTGCCCAAGGATCGTCAAGGTATGTGCAAGGACTTTCGGCAGTTGTACATCCAATAATACACACGCCATTCCTAACACGATCGCTAAAATCAGCGGATTCTTAATAATTCGGACTAGGGTGTCACGCAGTATCGGTGATGTTTGCGCTGAACCTGTTTGCAGACCACGTTCAGCAAGTACCATCATTAAAGTCACAATGAGTAAATTTTCAATAATCAAGGTTAACGATAAATAAACCGCGGCATGTGATCCAATCAGTAAAGTTAAAACAGCGGTTCCAATAAAGCCCGTATTGGACATGGACGCACCAACTGCCAAAACACTCGCTTCAGTCAAATTGGATTTAAAGTAGCGACGACAAATGAAAAACGCCAAGGCATACAACAGCAATGAGCCGAGTGCATAGGCCATAAAATAGCGGGGATGCCAAATCTCACTGAGATTTTTCGATGCCAATGCCTGTAATAAAAAAGCAGGCAAAGCCACTTTAATCACAAATTGGCTCATGCCTGTAATGAGGCTTGGCTGAATAAAACCTGTCCTTGCTGCCAAGAACCCGAGTAAAACAATGGCACAAATGGGAAATAATATACTGAGTAGCATCGAAATTAATGCCCTTGAGCCGATGTCATCGCACTATCCTTGACTATTTTTGGCATAGCTTTCGCTCTGCATGGCTTTAAGAAAATGGCTGTAATAAGTTTTTCAACTCATGTGGCTCACAGCGTAAATATTGCGGGGCAACGCGAATCTGCTCGCCTAATTTTGCTGCAGCATGCCAAGGCCAACGTGGGTTAAATAAAATGGCACGCGCAAGCCCAATGGCATCTGCTTGCTGACTTTGCAAAATACCTTCAGCCTGATTTGGCTCTGTAATCAGACCTACAGCAATTACAGGAATATTCACTGCTTTTTTAATTGCGGCTGCATAAGCAACCTGATAGCTCGCGCCAACCTTAATCTGCTGATCTGGGTGTAAACCCGCAGTTGAGACATGAATATAGGCAATATCCAACGCTTCTAAAGCTTTTGACAATTGAATTGAAGATTCTAAATCCCAGCTCGCTTGATCATCCATCCAGTCTGTTGCAGAAATACGAATCCCGACTGGATAACCTTGTGGCACAACTTTCTTGATCGCTTCAACCACTTGCAGCACCAAACGCATACGGTTTTCAAGTGATCCACCATATTCATCTTCACGCAAATTCGATAGTGGTGATAAAAATTGATGTAGTAAATAACCGTGTGCTGCATGAATTTCAATGAGTTCAAAGCCTGCTTCCACCGCACGTTTTGCACTGGCTGCAAAGTCTTGAATGAGCTGCTGAATCTCATCTAAGCTCAATGCATGTGGTGGCTGTTCTTCAGGCTTAAAGGCTTGATCACTGGCTGACACGGTTTGCCAACCCTTTGCGTCACTTGATGAAATTTGCCCACCGCCTGCCCACGGTTTTTCTACAGAAGCTTTACGACCGGCATGCGCCAGTTGGACTGCAAAAGGCATCGGTGAAATGGTTTTTATTTTATTGAGTAGGTTTTTGATTTTTTCAGCCTGATGATCATTCCAAAGCCCTAAATCCGCATAGCTAATACGTCCATTGGCTTGAACGGCGGTAGCTTCAACGATACAGAGACCTGCACCAGAGAGCGCATAATTTGCCCATTGCTGCTGATGCCAATAGGTCACTTCACCTTCATCTGTTGCCGAATACTGACACATCGGTGCAATAATAATGCGGTTGCTCAGCGTTAATGAGGCGAAATGAATCGGTTTGAATAATAAAGCCATCTGTCGTCCCTCGAATCAAATAAGTCCGTTAATGTGACACAAAAAACAGGCCTTTTCAGCCTGTTTTTTATTACCAGAATGTCTTTAATTTAGAAGACAATTCGACTGGTTAAACCAAGGACGAAAGCATCATCTACACGGTTGGTTGAACCTGGATTCACCACATATTGTACATTTGGACGAAGCATGAGCCATGGTGTCGCATTATAGCTATAGTTCAACTCCACGTTATATTCAGCGCTTGCATCGAACGTGTTTTGATTCAAACGATTATTCACATGTACGCGGTTTGCAGCCAAACCTAAAATATCATTTGGATGACCAGCGACTAAACCAATATATTTCACACCAATTTGTTGAGAATTATCGACTTTGGTGGTCACACGATCATGCCATGTAAAGTTGGCAAAGCCATGTAGACCTTGACGCCCCGTACCTGTTGATGTCAATTGTTGCTCTACTGCAATCCAACCACCAAATGTACGATCTTCTGGCGCGCCTGTGGCAATATCTTTTTGGTTTTCAGGTTTATCTGCGGTGTTATACATTCCACCTACACGATAGCTACCCGGCAAACCATTTACAGCTTGTTTTGGTGACCAAATTACTTCAACAGGAATGCTTACACCATCAGCATTGTCGGTATCTAAGCTCCAACCTTGACCTTCAGCATTGCCACGACCATTATCAGGATTGTATTCATACACCCCAACTTGAGCAGCAAGTTCAGGATTCATTTGGTATTTTACCCGTCCGCCCCATTGCGCAACAGGTGTGTTCATCCAAATCGTACCCTGCCATTTACCCATTTGTGCGGCACAAAATGCTGTACTGGCAAAGTCACACGCCATTACGTTGAAGTCCATACCTAGACCTAAACGACCTGCTTTTACACTGATGCCTTGTTCTTTAAAATTCTTTTCGATTGATAATTCGCTTAAACGACTGTCTTGATTACCACGACCAAAAGTACCCTGGACATTGGCAAGTTGAGGTGCAGTCGGATCTTGTAAATCACGAATTGAGGTACTTTGACCTTGACGCGCTGTCATCACTGCACGAACAGTCACATCATTCCAGCCGACAAGTTTACCCATATCTAACTGAGTACCTAACCATAGTTGTGCAGATGTCAACGGATCTTGACCATCATCGCGACCACCGTGCGCTAAATACGCAGTATCTGACATCAGGTTTGCTTCAAACTTGATCCCTTGATTTGCAAGCTCTGTACGTTTGCCATTCCAATCCCCAAAAAGATATTGTCCTTGAGGATCAAATGCTGATTCAGCATGAATTTGAGTGGAGCCAGTAATTAAAGCCAATAAAGCCAGATGCAAATTTTTCATAAGAAACCTAAATGCAGAATAAGACGTGAAACCAATTTTTTTGATTTACATTTAGCTTAATAAATTACATAAATTTTCATACATCATGTCGGTCTATTTTTTATCATTCATTAAACTTTAAGTTATATAAAATTATTTTATCTACACTTTTTATTATTTATAATATTTTAAGATTATGATTATTATAAATTTATTTTTAAGATAAAAATTCGTTTAGTTTATTCAAACAATAATGAAATAAGACTAAAGTTTGGTCATCGATCGGCTAGATATAATAAAATAAACCGAGATGAAACGAGGCTACATACTTGTATTGAAGATCATCTTCCCCCATATATGCATCATCCTTACTATATCTTTTTTCTATGCCTGAATTACCCGAAGTTGAGACGACAAAAACCAGTTTATTACCTTTAATTGATCAGCAGGTATTAAAAGTCACTGTTTATCAATCAAGTTTACGCTGGGCAATTCCAGATGATATTACCAAAATTAAAGGTCAACGTCTGGTGAAGCTGACACGCCGCTCAAAATATATTTTGGCAGAATTTGAACAAGACACAATGCTGTGGCATTTAGGGATGTCAGGTAGTTTTCGCTTATGTCAATCCAATGAGCCTTTACGCAAACATGATCATTTGGTCATTGCCTTTGAAGATATTGAGCTGCGTTATCATGACCCTCGCCGTTTTGGCTGTATTCTCTGGTTAGATGCACAATCTCAAAGCAAATTACTCGATACGCTCGGCCCTGAGCCCTTGAGCGAACAGTTTAATGCAGAGTATCTGTTTGATAAATTGAAGAATAAATCGGTTGGCACTAAAGTTGCTATTATGGATAACCATGTCGTGGTTGGTGTGGGTAATATTTATGCGACTGAAAGTTTATTTAATTTAGGTATTCATCCCGCACAACCGGCATCAGATTTAAGCTTTGCTCAAATTCAACAATTGGTGGTTGAGATTAAGCGAATCTTAAAGCAAGCCATTGATTTAGGTGGGTCAACTTTACGCGACTACACCAATGCTATGGGGGAAAATGGCTATTTTCAACAAACCTTACTTGCCTATGGTCGTGCAGGTGAAATGTGCGTGAACTGTGAAACTACTTTGCAAAATCTTAAATTGGGACAACGTGCATCGGTGTTTTGTCCGGAATGCCAACCATTGAAAAAATCAGCATTAACTGTGAAAAAATTAGCTAAAACGCGAGGCAAAAAATCATGAAATCTGCGATCGTCCGTCACATTTTAGTTAAAGATAAAGAGACTTGTGAACAGCTTAAAAGAAAGATCCAAGCTGGCGCTGACTTTGCCAAAATAGCCAAACAATTTTCGACCTGTAACTCTGCTAAACGCGGTGGAGAACTTGGCGAAGTAAAAAAAGGGCAACTTGTTCCTGTCATTGATAAATTAGTGTTTACTGCTGCTGAACGTGTTTTGCATGGACCTGTGAAAAGTCAGTTTGGTTTTCATTTGGTGGAAATTAAATTTCGGATGGATTAATAATCCCCCTAAGTCCCCCTTTACTAAAGGAGGACTTCTCCTCCTTTAGTAAAGGGAGGTTATTTTTAAATAGCTTAACCTCTCCCCTTGCGAAGCAGTGCTTCTCATCTCCTATAAGGAGAGGGAACTTCAGGATTAAAAAAAACGGCGCATATAGCGCCGTTTTTTAATAAGAAGAATTAACCTTTACGTTTTAATTCATCACGAATTTCGCGAAGCAATTCAATATCTTCAGGTGTTGCTTCTGGTGCTGGTTCTTCTGGTGCATTACGGCGTAGTTTGTTCATGACTTTAACTAGCAAGAATACTACCCATGCCAATAACAAGAAGTTAATTAAAATGGTGAGGAAATTACCATAAGCAAAGACGTTTAAGCCTGCTTCTTGTGCAGCAGCCAATTGAGTCACATTGTTTGGGTTATCGCCAAGAACTAAGAACCAATTTGAATAATCAACTTCACCGCCTAAAATCCAGCTAATCAATGGCATGATGATGTCTTTCACCATTGAATCAATGATTTTACCAAAAGCACCACCGATGATGACACCGATTGCTAAATCCATAACATTGCCTTTAACAGCAAATTCTTTAAATTCTTGAATAATACTCATGGGTTTCCTCGTATTTATTTTTCCAAAATATGTGACGAATTATACATTATTTATTAGGGATATCATTTCGTTCTAATTTACGCTTTTTAAAATATTTTCCAATATTATTGCGCATTTTTGATACAAAAAAACCGCAATCTTCGAAAAGATTGCGGTTTTTCATTCACCTATAAATAATTTAAAAATTATTTACCACGGTTACGTTTACGTTCGTTTTCAGTCAACCAACGTTTACGGATACGGATTGATTTAGGTGTTACTTCAACTAATTCATCATCTTCGATGAATTCAAGCGCTTGTTCAAGCGTATATTCAATTGCAGGAACAAGTGTTAACGCTTCGTCAGTACCAGATGCACGTACGTTTGTTAACTGTTTTGCTTTAGTTGGGTTTACAGCCATGTCGTCTGAACGTGAGTTAATACCAACGATCATACCTTCATATACTTCTAACTGTGGTTTCGCAAATAGACGACCACGGTCTTGAAGTGTGAATAACGCATAGCCAAGACATACGCCTTGAACCATAGAAATCAATACACCGTTTTGACGTTTCGCAACAGTACCTTGTTTCATTGGACCGTAATGCGAGAAGCTAGACGTCATGATCCCTGTACCAGAAGTCATGGTCAAGAATTCAGAACGGAAACCGATTAAGCCACGTGAAGGAACAGTTGCTTCAATACGGATACGGCCTTTACCGTCAACTTCCATATTGGTCATTTCGCCTTTACGGAAGCCCAATTGTTCCATTACAGAACCTTGGTGTTGTTCTTCAACGTCAAAGGTTACGTTTTCATACGGTTCTTGCATTTGACCGTCGATTTCTTTCAAGATTACTTGTGGACGAGATACGCCCATTTCGAAACCTTCACGACGCATGTTTTCGATCAATACTGAAAGGTGAAGTTCACCACGACCAGATACTTTGAAACGGTCTGGACTATCAGTATCTTCAACACGTAATGCAACGTTATGAATTAATTCGCGATCTAGACGTTCACGGATATTACGTGAAGTTACGAACTTACCTTCTTTACCAGCAAACGGTGAGTTGTTTACTTGGAATGTCATCGATACAGTTGGTTCATCTACAGACAATGCAGGTAGTGCTTCAACATTTTTCGGATCACAAATTGTGTCAGAGATATGAAGTTCATCAATACCTGTTACACAAACGATATCGCCTGCATTTGCTTCTTCGATGTCAACACGATCAAGACCATGGTAACCCATGATTTTTAAGATACGGCCGTTACGAGTCTTACCGTCTTTATCGATAACAGTCACTTGTGTGTTCAATTTTACTGAACCACGTTGAATACGACCAACACCGATAACACCTACGAAGCTGTTATAGTCAAGTGAAGACACTTGCATTTGGAATGGACCGTCAACGTCAACTGCTGGTGGCTCAACGATGTCTACGATTGTTTGGAACAATGGTGTCATGTCATCAGCAAGTTCTTCTGGAGAAGGACCGGCAACACCACGAAGACCAGATGCATAAACAACTGGGAAGTCTAACTGTTCGTCAGTACCGCCTAAGTTATCGAACAAATCGAATACTTGGTCAATCACCCAATCAGGACGCGCGCTTGGTTTATCAACTTTGTTGATAATTACGATTGGTTTCAAACCACGTGCGAACGCTTTTTGCGTTACGAAACGAGTTTGTGGCATTGGACCTTCTTGTGAATCGACAAGAAGCAATACGCAGTCAACCATAGAAAGTACACGTTCAACTTCACCACCGAAGTCGGCGTGTCCCGGGGTGTCCACGATGTTGATACGGTATTCAGTATTTGTACGAGCATCAGTCCATTTAATTGCAGTGTTTTTTGCAAGAATGGTAATACCACGTTCAGACTCAATAGCGCCCGAATCCATCACACGTTCGATCTCGCCCGCGCGATCGCCAAGAGCACCTGATTGCTGTAAAAGTTTGTCTACAAGAGTCGTTTTACCATGATCGACGTGCGCAATAATGGCAATGTTACGGAGAGTTTTAATATCTGACATGTATAATTCAATACGCTTTAAATTTGAGGGCAAATTATACAGAAAAATACAAAGTTTGGACAGTGACAGTTTGTGGTGATTGTCGATTTTTTTTCATGAATGCTTGCTTTTGCTTTTGTAATGGCGTGTAAACAGATTAGAATAGCGCCACCCAGCCTTAATTTGCATGCACACATGTCTGATTTTAATCAATCTCCTCAGTCAAAAGATGAACTCGATTTGGTCTATGGACTCGAAGATCGTCCAAAACCGTTGGTCGCTTTTTTAGCTGCATTCCAACATTTACTTGCCATTATTGTACCTATTGTTACACCCGGGCTACTTATTTGCCTCGCATTGGGCGTCTCTAAAGAAGACACCAACATGATTTTATCCATGTCATTGGTGATCTCAGGTATCGCAACTTTCCTGCAATGTAAAAAAGTCGGACCGTTTGGCGCAGGTCTTCTTATTGTTCAAGGCACAAGTTTTAACTTTATCGGTCCCATCATCGGGATTGGTTCAGCGATGGTTGCCGCAGGTACCCCTGTTGAAGCAGTAATGGCCTCTATTTTTGGCGTGGTGATTGCAGGTGCTTTCATTGAAATGGGCGTTTCGCGTATTTTGCCTTGGGTAAAAAAACTGATTACACCATTGGTGACAGGCATTGTTGTGCTCCTCATTGGTTTGACGCTCATTAAGGAAGGTCTTATTTCAATGGGCGGTGGTTATCAAGCCATGGGCGATAAAACTTTCGCCAATGCCGACAACCTCATCATGTCATGTACTGTTTTAGCCCTGATTATTATTTTAAATCGTGTGCGTGTAACTTGGGTAAAAAGCTCTGCGATTTTAATTGCTTTACTATGTGGTTATATTCTTGCTGGTTTCATGGGGCATTTAGACTTTTCGGGTTTAAACGAAGCAGCGATCGTACAAATTCCAACTCCGATGCATTTTGGTCTTAGCTTCTCATGGAGCTTATTTATTCCAATGGCATTTATCTACTTAGTGACATCTTTAGAAGCGATTGGTGATATTACTGCGACTTCTAAGCTATCGAATCAACCGGTAGATGGTCAAACATGGATGCAACGTATTAAAGGTGGTGTATTGGTAAATGGTGCCAATTCATTCCTTGCTGGTATTTTCAATACTTTCCCAAGTTCAGTGTTTGCACAAAATAATGGTGTCATTCAATTGACCGGTGTTGCAAGTCGTTATGTGGGTATTTGGATTTCGGCATTGTTGGTGATTTTAGGCTTGATGCCTGTGGTTGCTGGTGTGATTCAAGCCGTGCCTCAAGCCGTGCTTGGTGGTGCTGTTATGGTGATGTTCGGTGCAGTCGCTGCATCAGGCATTAACATCTTGTCAGGTGTACATCTTGACCGCCGTGCCCTACTCATTATTGCCATCTCTTTGGCATTGGGTTTAGGCGTTGCTCAAGTGCCACAAATTTTGGAACATCTTCCAGAATTATTCCGTAATATCTTTAGCTCTGGTGTTGCCACCGGTGGTATTGCTGCCCTTATTTTGAATATCGTTCTTCCTGAAGCGAAGAAGTAATTTCATTTCCCTAAAACACTGTTCGGGCATTGCTTGGACAGTGTTTTTGCAATGGAGAGATAAAAATGGTTCCTCAAAGCGAAGTTCTGATTCGACAATACAATTATTTATCGGGTCGTGTGTTGTTTATCAATGCACCCACAGATGACCTCTTAAGTCATTTAGAAGACAACATTGATCCGTCTGTGTGGACATGGAATTTTAACGACTTACAATATTTCCAGTCTCAACAAGCCAATGTTCATTTTGGTGTTGAATTCCCTGAAGGTGAATTTGACCAAGCTGTTATTTTTGTACCTAAATCAAAAGAAATGCTGAATTACTTGCTGCACAATGTGGCAAGTCATTTGGCAAAAGGCGCCTCTGTCTTCTTGGTGGGTGAAAAGAAAGGCGGCATCGAACGTGCTGCAAAACAATTATTGCCATTTGGTCAAAGTTTAAAGTTAGACAGTGCGCGTCATTGTCAACTGTGGCAAATGACATTAGATGCAACCATTGCGAAAAAAGCGCTAAAAGATTGGGCGCAGCGTTATACTGTCGAAACACCAAATGGTGAATTAAAGATTTGTGCCCTTCCCGGTGTATTCAGTCAAAATCGTTTGGATATTGGGACTGCAACGTTATTACCTTATTTGTCTCAAGTGACATCGGGTAAAATTGCGGACTTCGGTTGTGGTGCTGGGGTGATCAGTGCTTATTTGGCAAAACTCAATCCGAAAAATCGTATTTTCGCGATGGATGTTGATGCCTTTGCTTTAGCATCAACGCAAATGACGTTTGAAGAAAATCAGCTCACTCCTGAACAGATTGAAATCAAAGCCGTGACAGGGATTGCTGATGCCCCATTGTTCTTACATGCCATTGTCAGTAATCCCCCATTCCATATGGGCATCGAAACTGATTACAATGCCAGTGAAACATTGTGTAAAACATCACGTCGTCATTTAAAATCGGGTGGCGAACTGTGGATTGTTGCCAATCGTTTCTTGAATTATCCAACTTTGATCGAACAAAACTTTGGTCGTTGTACGGTAAAAGCAGATCAACAAGGCTTTAAAGTGCTCTTCGCCAGCACGCAAAAAAATGTGAAGGAATAAAGATGAGCGAAACACAACAACCCGCGCAACTGCAGCGTAAGCTCGGTGCTCGCCATCTCAACATGATTGCGATTGGTGGCTCAATTGGTACAGGTTTATTCTTGGCCTCGGGTGCTACCATTGCAAACGCGGGTCCAGGTGGTGCGTTACTGGCTTATGTCTTGATTGGGATTATGATTTACTTCCTCATGACCAGTCTTGGTGAGCTTGCAACACACAACCCAACCTCAGGTGCATTCTTTACCTACGGCACCAAATATGTTGAGCGGGGCTTTGGTTTCGCACTTGGCTGGAACTACTGGTACAACTGGGCAATTACCGTTGCCTTTGAGTTGGTTGCTGTACAGTTCATTATGAAATTCTGGTTCCCAGATGTTCCTGGTTTTTACTGGAGTGCCATCTTCCTTGCTGTAATTTTCGGGATTAATGCCCTCACCGTGAAAGGCTTTGGGGAATCTGAATTTTTCTTCTCACTGGTTAAAGTCATTGCCATCATCGCATTTATCATCATTGGTATATGGATGATTGTGGATATCATGCTGACACCGGGTGCGCACGCATTTGCCAATTGGAGTGTCGGTGATGCGCCATTTGTAGGTGGTTTCCAAGCCCTCATTGGTGTCGCTATGATTGCCGGATTCTCTTTCCAAGGCACAGAAATGGTCGGTGTTGCTGCGGGCGAATCTAAAGATCCACAGAAGACCATTCCCGTGGCGATTAAGCAAATCTTCTGGCGAATTCTACTCTTCTATATCGTATGTATCTTCATTATCGGTACTTTGATTGCTTACAATGACCCCCGTCTTTTACAAGCGGCTACAAGTGAAGACATTGCGCTTTCACCGTTTACATTGCTCTATGAAAAAGCAGGATTTGCTTTTGCTGCGAGCTTAATGAATGCCGTTATTCTCACCGCGATTTTATCAGCGGGTAATTCGGGCATGTATTCATCAACGCGTATGCTATTTGATATGGCGCGTAAAGGTAGTGCACCGCGACTCTTTGGGCGTCTTGATCCACGTGGCGTGCCGATGAATGCACTTTATGCAACGACTGCCATTGCGGCGCTATGCTTCTTAACCACGTTCCTTGGCGAACAGGAAGTGTTTAACTGGCTACTGAATATGTCAGGGATGTGTGGCTTTATTGTGTGGCTTGGCATTGCAATTTCGCACTATCGTTTCCGCAAAGGCTACTTAGCGCAAGGCTATCAATTGAATGATTTGGCTTATAAAGCCAAATTCTTCCCCTTCGCACCTTGGTTTGCCTTTATTCTTTGTGCCATCGTGGTGCTCGGTCAAAACTACCAAGATGTGATTGCTGGACAATGGATGGGCGTACTCTCTACATATATTAGTATTCCACTATTCCTAGCGATTTGGTTTGGCTATAAATGGAAATACAAAACCAAGTTTGTTCCTTATCAAGAGATGGACGTACAGCCGATGAAGATTGATCGCGAGTAATTTAATACATTCATTCTAAAAAATAAAAAAGCAGTCATAAGACTGCTTTTTTATTTTCAAAATGCTTACGCCATTATTACTGCGCGCGTACCACAAAGGTACGATCATCAATTAAAATCGCTTGCCGGCAAATACCTTCAACTTGACGTTGCTGTTCAAAGACCGACTTTGGCATCGCTTCAAAACTATCAAAGAATTCAATCTGCTCATCATCTATACCGTAGATTAAGGAATGATTACCTACACCTTCTAATGTATCGTAATAGACAATCACAAACTGCCCTTGCTCAACTGCATGCTGAATCTGTGAATAGCTTATCGCAGGTTGAATGGGAATGTTTAGCTGTTTTGCCTCAGCATAAAAATGAACTTCATTGTCTTGCAAATGTGAATCAAAATCCGTTGAAAAGACAACATCTAGACCTAATTTTTGCAGCGCAACACATAGCGCAATGGTTGATGTACCTGCATCAGGGTCATGGCGACACAACTGAGCTAAATCAGAAATCTCTAAATCGATACCATAATGATGAAATACCATCCATATCGCAAAAATTCCGCTATTGGCTTCTAATTCCTGTAGCTCTTGTGGAATATCTGTTGCCATGTTTATTACTCTAATGATTAATTCTGCCTATCTTAGAGAAATTTCCAGCATAAAAAAAGCGACTCAATTGAGTCGCTTTTTTCAATCAGTGTTCAATAATAAATTATTGAGCAGCTTCTTGACCTTCAACTAGTACAGTACGGCTACCAGAAATCGTAGCGAATACGCGACGGTTCATAGCACGACCTTCTTTAGTGTTGTTGTCAGCAATCGGTTGATCCCAAGCGAAACCTTGAGTAGACAAACGAGATGCATCAACGTTGTATTCGTTTACAAGTGAAGTTTTAACAGAGTTAGCACGAGCAAGTGATAAACGTTCGTTTAGCGCACGTGGACCTGTGTTATCTGTGTGACCTTCGATGCGAGCAGTAGCGTTTGGATATTCAACTAACTTCTCAGCAACTTTAGCGATTTCTGGTTTGTATTGATCTTTGATGTTTGATTTGTTTGTATCAAAGAATACACGAAGTTCCATGTTAAGGTCTTCAGTCAACTCTTGTGGCGCTGGAGCAACTGGCGCGATTGGCGCTACAGGAGCAACTTCAACTACAGGAGCAGCTGGTTTCAAGTGACCACCAAGAACTACGTTAAGACCAGCTAAAGCTGTGTAGTTCCAGAAATCTTCATCGATGTTATAAGTTGCACGAGCTTCAGTACGTAGAGACAAAGCATCATTTAAGCGCCAGAAAGCACCTAGACCTGCGTTACCCAAAGTACCTTCGTCATCTTTAAGACCAAATGCACCATCGTAGTCATATTTATAATGACCAGCACCTAAAAGTACGTATGGCTTAACTTTGCTATCGTAGTTTTTAGTGATCAAATCAGAGGTAGCATAGAAGTTACCATTGATTTGAGTTTGTTTATATTCACCAAAGTTAGCAACATCACTTTCGATATCACCTTTAACTTGTGTATATTCAGCTTCAAAACCTAACCATGGAGTCAATTCAACACCAAGTGCCGCACCAACGAATAAATCATCTTGTAATTCAGCATCAGCTTTATACAAATGATCTTCAAAGCTATTGTTGTGCTTAGTGTCTTGGAAAGTATAACCCACTAATAGTGGAGTTACAGTTACGCCTGCGTTTGCAGCGGCTAAAGGAGCAGCTACGAGCATTGCTAAAGCAATACGACTCATTTTCATGGATTTATCCTCCAGAGATAACAATTGTTGTTCAAGCTTAAGCCATAAATCGGCTCTATCTGAGATAGATTTTTGAATACCCCAGTTTTATTCTCAAGCTATTCACACGAAATCATACAAACACTTTGATTTTTTTCCAAGTGCTTGATAAATCTAATCAAGTAAATTATTGACAAAATTACTTACAATTTCCGTTGTAATTCGGTAAATTTTTACTCAATTTTTTGTTGTGAATAACTTATTGTCCTTACCAATAATTTTAGCAGCTTTCGATCAGAATATGTAATAAATTATTACATTGAATAAAAAAGCATCTCAAAACCGCATTATAAATAACATTATCCTAAAAAAAATAATATATTAATCAGGTAACTATATGTATATAAAGTTTATAAAGGCTTTCACTTTTGTGGAACTGATTGTGTGTATTGCAGTCCTTGCCATTATTGCATCTATTGCTGTGCCTTATTTTCATCGGTATTTTGCCACCCTTGAAGCGAATCATATTCATAAGCGAATTAAAGCTGCAGCCACCTATTCTCGTGCTCAAGCAGCGATGTTAAGACAAAATATCGTCATTTGCCCTAGTCAATCTTTTGCACAATGCCAGCCCAATCAGTGGAAGTCTGGGTTCCTCATCTTTGTAGACACGAATCGTAATCGCCAACTCGATCCAAATGAACAATTGATGCATATCGAGCAGCTGAATTTAAAATATGGTGAGTTAGAGTGGCGCGGTGCATTAAGCATCCAAAGTATTACTTATCAATCGCAAACTGCGCTCCCCATTGGTTCTAATGGGAGCTTTTATTATTGCGCTTATGAACCTAAACATAGTCAACGTATTTTCTTAAGTAAGATGGGACATACACGTGTAGAGCCACTGACAAACTGTTAAGCAAACCAATAAGTCTGATATTTAGGCTTTCATCCTGTACATTTTCAAATATACTGCTAAAGCTAAAAATTTGACTAAAATGCATACGGAGATATAACAATGACTGACATCGTAATTGTCAATGGAGCTCGTACAGCGATGGGTGGCTTTCAGGGTAGCCTTTCATCAGTCACCGCACCAGAACTAGGTGCAGCTTCTATTAAAGAAGCGATTGCTCGCGCAGGGTTGCAACCGACAGATATTGAAGAAGTCATTATGGGGTGTGTTCTTCCTGCTGGTTTGAAACAAGGTCCTGCTCGTCAAGCGATGCGTCAAGCAGGCTTACCTGATTCAACAGGTGCTGTGACCATTAACAAACTGTGTGGTTCAGGTATGAAGGCGGTGATGCAAGCCGCGGATATGATTAAAGCAGGTTCGGCATCCATCGTGGTTGCGGGTGGTATGGAATCGATGACCAATGCACCGTATGTGCTTCCTAAAGCACGTGGTGGTTTCCGTATGGGTCACGGTGAAATTAAAGATCATATGTTCTTAGACGGTCTTGAAGATGCCGAAACAGGTCGCCTCATGGGTTCTTTTGCCCAAGATATGGCAAACAGCAAAGGTTATACCCGCGAACAAATGGACGACTTCGCGATCCGCTCATTAAAACGTGCACAAACTGCGGTGAATGAAGGTTACTTTGCTGATGAGATCGTGCCTGTGACGGTCAAAACCCGTAAAGGTGACGTGGTTGTCGATAAAGATGAACAACCCTTCAATGCCAACATTGATAAAATTCCAACGCTGCGTCCTGCATTTGCAAAAGACGGTACGATTACTGCGGCGAACGCAAGTTCAATTTCGGATGGCGCATCTGCACTTGTATTAACTTCAAGGGATAATGCTGCAGCAAAAGGTTTAAATCCTTTGGCTAAAATTGTGGCTTATGCGTCTAATTCACAACATCCATCTGAGTTCACTATTGCTCCAGTGGGTGCAATTCAAAAAGTCCTAAATCAAACAGGTTGGAATGCGCAAGAAGTTGATCTTTGGGAAATCAATGAAGCCTTTGCCATGGTAACCATGTGCCCAATGGATGAATTTAAATTAGATGCTGAAAAAGTGAATATCAACGGTGGTGCATGTGCGCTCGGTCATCCTGTCGGTTCTACAGGCTCACGTATTATCTTGACCTTGATTCATGCGCTAAAACGTACAGGCGGCAAACGTGGTATTGCTGCACTGTGTATTGGTGGTGGTGAAGCAACTGCTGTAGCGATTGAGTTAATTTAAGCATTTAAGCCCCTCTTTTTCAAAGAGGGGTTTGGGGAGATTAGCCTAAAATAATCCCTCTAAATCTCCCTTTTAAAAAGGGAGACTTGTACAAAAATGGCGAAATAAAAAAGCCTCCATTTGGAGGCTTTTTTATTTCAACAGATTAAGCACCTGTTTGATAATTTGGTTTTGGTACTGCAGTCGACGCTTGGTATGGATGGGTAAAGTCACCTAATCCAGCTGCCGCCTCAGTAATATCTTTACCTTCTTTAACCACAAAAGTATCGAATCCTGAACGCTTCATATAGTTCAATACGTCTTTAAACACATCACCTGTCGCACGTAGTTCACCTTGGAAACCTTGACGACGAAGGAGTGCTGCAAATGAATAACCACGACCATCGTTAAAGCCTGCAAACTCAATGAAAATTGCATCGAACTGATCAAGTGGGAATTCATTTGTTTCAGGTGAAGCATCAACGGTTAAGTACAATGCTTTTTTGCCTGAAACATTGGCAATTTGATCGAGCTGCTCAACCGTTAGAACTACATCACCTTGTGGTAATACGCCATCTTCACCAATAATTTGGTAAGTATTGTCTGCAATCGTGCCATCTTTAGAGAGCACTTGTAGTGCGGTATTAAGCATATGCACGCTCCTTAAAGGGTTGAATGCCAACACGGCGATAGGTATCGATAAATTCTTCGCCTTCCTGACGCAGGTCAAGATAGGTATTGAGAATTTCCTCAACCACGTCCGGAATACGGTCAGCTGCAAATGATGGGCCTAAGATGTCACCAATTGATGCATCATGGTCTGCATTACCACCAAGGGTAATTTGGTAGAACTCAGCGCCTTTTTTATCTACGCCAAGAATACCGATGTTACCCACATGGTGGTGACCACACGCATTCATACAACCTGAGATGTTCAAGTCCAACTTACCTAGGTGGTAAATGGTATCGAGATCATCAAAACGGCGTGAAATTGCTTCTGAAATTGGAATTGATTTCGCATTTGCCAATGAACAGAAGTCACCGCCTGGGCAGCAAATGATATCGGTTAAGAAACCAATATGTGCGCGCGCCAAGTTATTGGCTTCAAGGGTTTGCCATACAGCAAACAAATCTTTTTGCGGTACATCGACAAGCGCAATGTTTTGCTCGTGTGTGGTACGCAGCTCACCGAAGGTGTATTGATCTGCAAGATCTGCAATCAAGTTCATTTCTTCAGTGGTCACATCACCTGGTGCAACGCCAGCACGTTTCAGTGAAATCGTGACAATACGATAGCCTTTCACTTTATGTGCATTGGTATTAATGTTGAACCATTGTTTGAATTTTGGATATTGGGCAAACAATTCAGTGAAGTCTTCATCCGCATAATCTTGGTAATCAAATGGCGTGAAGTTCTCATCCATTTTTGCCAAAGTTGCCGCGTCAATTTTCAACGTTTTAACGGTATGTGCAAATTCAGCTTCAACTTTTTCAGCAAATACTGCAGGTGTTAAAGCTTTCACTAAAATTTTGATACGTGCTTTATATTTGTTATCGCGACGACCATGCAAGTTATAGACACGAAGGACAGCTTCCAAATAAGCGATCAAATCTTCACGTGGTAAGAACTCACGGATAAAGCTACCAATAATTGGGGTACGACCGAGACCACCACCCACTTTAATTTTGTAGCCCATCTCACCCGCTGCATTACGCACAATATATACACCAATATCGTGGAATGCTGTTGCAGCACGGTCAATATCTTCAAGTGCAGATACTGCGATCTTAAATTTACGTGGTAAGAAGGCAAATTCAGGATGGAAGGTTGACCACTGACGAATCAATTCACAGGTTGGACGTGGATCCGCAATTTCACCTGCGACTACACCCGCATATTGGTCAGTCGTGGTATTACGAATACAGTTACCCGAAGTTTGAATGGCATGCATTTGTACAGAAGCCAATTCAGCCAACATATCAGGAACATTTTCTAGCGCAGGCCAGTTAAACTGAATGTTTTGACGGGTCGACACATGGGCATAGCCACGGTCATACGCTTTCGCAAGTTCAGCAATTTTACGAAGCTGCTTGGAATGCATCAAACCATACGGAACAGCAACACGTAACATCGGTGCATAACGCTGTACGTAAAGACCATTTTGAAGGCGCAGTGGACGGTATTCATCTTCCGTCAATTTACCGGCTAAATAACGTTCCGTTTGGTCACGGAACTGTGCAACACGTTCATTGATCAGTTGCTGATCGAAATCAGTATATAAATACATGGCGTACAGCTAGTAAGTTCTATTATATCGTGGGCAAGGATAGCGATATTAAAACTATCAATAAAATGCTTTTTTTACATATTTCATAGCGATTTTATTGATAAGCCATGCCTTTATTCATTGATATCAACCATTGAGCCTGTATTTGTTCCATTTTAATAATAATGATTTATTTTTTAAATCCTTAGCACTTTTATTCATAAATCATTTTTCTTTCTATT
This sequence comes from Acinetobacter wanghuae, assembly GCF_009557235.1. NCBI lineage: Bacteria > Pseudomonadati > Pseudomonadota > Gammaproteobacteria > Moraxellales > Moraxellaceae > Acinetobacter > Acinetobacter wanghuae. The sequence goes on from NZ_CP045650.1 coordinate 2,199,933, forward strand.
TCAAGCAAACTTTGCATCAATGCCGATGTGCTGCCTACCAATTTTCGGATTCGCCGAGGGCTTGCCCTATATAGTCATAACGAATTTCTGAGCGTGAAAATTTAATTGGACAGGCAAGTTGCCGCTCAGTTTCATCACTTGTTTTCCGACGTGGAATATCAACCACCCAACCCCGCTGCTTGGCCAAATCAGATGCAAGGGCTTCTTGAAGTTGAAGGACAGGTTCAACGCAGACATCTTGATCTTGGAAAATGTCCTGCCATGCATTTAAAGTCCGTGTTTTAATTTTGTCTTGAATGGCTTGTTTAATGTCTTGTCGATCATGCTTATCAAAAGATAAGCCTTTTTCTATTAATAGCGGAAGTTCTAAAATTTGTGCCAATGCAGATAAGAATTGCGGCTCTAAACTGCCAATCGATAGATAACGCCCATCTAAAGTTTCATAATAATCATAGAATGTGCCGCCATTTAAATGTCCTGATTCAGGCGTTGCGTGTTCATTGGCAGCCAAACTTGCCGCTGCTGCCATATTATTTAAAGGGACAGCACAATCGGTCATGGAAATATCAATATATTGTCCAAGCCCACTTTTTTGGCGCTCAATGACCGCAGCCAAGATTGCAATAATGGCATGCATCGAACCACCCGCAACATCGGCAATTTGAATCCCTAATGCAGGCGGTCGCTCGCCGACTCGACCGCTATGCCCGGCAATACCCGATAAAGCCAAATAATTAATATCATGGCCTGCTTTATCTTTATATAGACCTGTTTGTCCATAGCCCGTAATTGAGCAATAAATCAAACGCGGATTAATTTTCGCTAAAGTCGCATAATCCAAACCGAGCCTTTTCATCACATTCGGTCGGAATTGCTCAATCACGATGTCATAGTCTTGAATTTTGGATTTCACCAATTCAACATTAGTTGGATTTTTTAAATCCAATACGACCGATTGTTTATTTCTGTTCAAATAATTATGCGAAACTGCCTGTCCATAAGCATAAGGTGGCATTAATCGCAACAAGTCTGGACGTGTCAGTGATTCAATATGCACAACCGTTGCCCCTAAATCTGCCAAATACATGCTGGCAAAGGGTCCAGGTAAAAGTGTAGAAAAATCTAATACTTTCAAGCCATTTAAAGCATAATTCATTGGAGTATTTACTCTAATTATGTTGATTTTTTATTCATAATAGAAATATAAATGATGGAATACAATGTCATGTTCAGCCATTTACCTTGATCATTTCGGCAATTTAAGATGTCACAAATGGCAAATGTAATTTTGTATATTGCCATTGCTTTGTTATTTTTAGTCAATTAGGTCAAATATCAGTGAACATTAAAGAGACTGAAGGGTTAAACGTGAGCCGCGATACGATCAGTATCCATTTCGTCAACGCAGCTTTATCTGGCGTAAAACGTCTCGGCATGGATGTCGACACTTTATTGTCTCATGTGGGTATTGAAGCTGAGCTTCTGCATCAGCCAAAAGCTCGTATTTCTCCTGAACAATATACCCGTTTCATCAAAATGTTATGGATGGTGACACAAGACGAACATGTCGGCTTTGACAAACAACCGCGCCGTCTTGGTACATTCGCCATCATGTGTCAGCTGATTATTCATGCCAAAACTTTGGGGGATGCTTTAGAGCTTTCATCGCAGTTCTATAAACTGTTTGGTGATGATTGGGCTGTCACTTTAGAACGTGATAAGCACGAAGCACGTTTGGTTCCACAAATTCCTGCCACCATGGATCCTGATCACTTCATTACTGAAAGCATGTTAATGATTTGGCATGGTTTGGCATCTTGGTTGATTGAGCGTCGTTTACCATTGGAACGTGTCCATTTTAGCTACCCGCGCCCGAATCATGCTGACGAATACGATGCGCTGTTCTTCGCACCTGTCATGCAATTCGATGCTCCTCGCACTGAAATCACATTTGCTGCGGATTATCTCGATTTACCGATCCGTCAAAATGAAGAAACCTTAGAAGAGTTCTTAAAAGCTGCACCTGCACAACTTCTGGTTAAATTTAAAAATACCAACTCACTCACCTCACGTATTCGTGACGTGTTGAAGAGCCAAATTGGCGAAGAAATGCCAACATTGAATGATGTGGCATCAATGCTGTATTTATCTCCGCAAACCTTACGTCGTCGCTTAGCGGCTGAAGGTAAGAGTTATCAAGGGGTGAAGGATGCCCTGCGTCGTGATGCTGCCATTCACTTATTGCTCAATCCATCTTTAACCTTAGAAGATGTCGCGCAGCAAGTGGGCTTTAGTGAAACCAGTACCTTCCACCGTGCCTTTAAAAAATGGACGGGAGTTACCCCAGGTTTATACCGTCAACTGCACGGTTATCATTAATTTAGAGTTCTCCTCTCCTCCTGCCCAAGCCTCAAAACTTGGGCTTTTTTATTGGCAAAAATCACCAAATGATCTGAGCCGTTCTCGTCATTGCACATCACAAATTAATCATTACACTCAATACTAACAAGGATTTTTAAAAAACTGACAATAAGGATAAAGCGATGAGCGAAGCCTATATTATTGATGCCATTCGCACGCCGCGTGGCAAAGGCAAAAAAGACGGATCTTTACACCAAGTGAAACCTATTTCACTCTTGACGGGCTTACTCAATGAACTCCAAGCACGGCATGAATTTGACACTGCCAAAGTCGATGACATTGTGCTTGGCTGCGTAACACCTATTGGCGATCAAGGCGCTGATATTGCAAAGACAGCTGCGATTGCCGCAGGTTGGGACAATGATGTCGCAGGTGTTCAAATCAACCGCTTTTGTGCATCGGGTCTAGAAGCCGTGAACTTAGCCGCGCAGAAAGTACGTTCAGGTTGGGAAGATTTAGTCGTTGCTGGTGGCGTTGAAAGTATGTCACGTGTACCGATGGGCAGCGATGGTGGTCCTTGGGCACTCGACCCTGAAACCAATATGGCATGTGACTTTATTCCACAAGGGATTGGCGCAGACTTAATTGCCACCATTGATGGCTATACACGAACAGATGTTGATGCATTTGCAGCCGATTCGCAAAGAAAAGCCGCAGCAGCGCAAGCCAATGGCTACTTTAATCAATCCGTGATTCCTGTAAAAGATAAAGCAGGCGTCGTCATTTTAGATAAAGATGAATTTATTAAGCCAACGACGACCGCAGAAGGTTTAGCTAAACTCAATCCGAGCTTTGCCATGATGGGGCAAATGGGCTTTGATGCAATTGCCTTACAAAAATATCCTGAAGTGGGTCAGGTCAATCATGTGCATCATGCAGGAAATTCATCAGGGATTGTCGATGGTGCTGCGGTGGTTTTACTAGCATCAGAAAAAGCCGTCAAAGAACAAAATTTAAAACCACGCGCTAAAGTCTTAGCGACGGCGCTTGTGGGTTCTGACCCGACCATCATGCTGACAGGTCCTGCCCCTGCGGCACGTAAAGCATTAGAAAAAGCGGGACTGACCATTGAAGATATTGACCTATTTGAAGTCAATGAAGCCTTTGCTGCGGTGGTCATGCGCTTTATTACAGAACTCAAAGTTGATCCTACCAAAGTCAATGTCAATGGCGGTGCCATTGCAATGGGTCATCCACTCGGTGCCACAGGTGCCATGATTTTAGGCACACTGCTCGATGAATTAGAACGTCAAGGTAAAAAACGCGGTTTGGCAACATTATGTGTCGGTGGCGGTATGGGCATCGCAACCATTATTGAGTTGGTATAAGGAGATTCCCATGAGCGCAATTCAATTTGAAAAAAATGCCGACAATATTGTCATTTTAACGCTAGATTCTCCAAATCAGTCTGCGAACACGATGAATGCCGATTTTCGTCAAGCACTGAGTGAAACCGTTAAAAAACTGAAAGCGGACGATGCGGTGACAGGTATCATTTTCAGCTCTAATAAAAAAACTTTTTTTGCAGGCGGTGATCTAGATGAGCTGATTCAAGCCAAGCCTGATACTGCGACTGAATTCTTTCAAATGATTGAAGACTTGAAAGCCAATCTACGTTATATCGAAACGCGAGGTATCCCTGTCGTTGCTGCACTAAACGGAACAGCGTTAGGCGGCGGTTGGGAACTCGCACTGGGTTGTCATCATCGTATTGCACTTAATGATGCAAAAACCAAATTTGGATTGCCTGAAGTGACTTTAGGTTTGCTTCCGGGTGGTGGTGGCATTGTACGTATGGTTCGCCTGCTTGGTCTGCAAAATGCCTTTCCTCTCTTGATGGAAGGCAAGCAATTTGGAGTTGAAAAAGCTAAATCTTTAGGCTTAATTCACGACACCGCAGATTCCATTGATGAGCTTTTAAATAAAGCGATTGCTTGGATTAAAGCCAATCCAAAATCGGTACAACCCTTTGATGTCAAAGGTTACAAAATTCCGGGTGGATCACCATCTACGCCTGCTGTTGCTCAGATGCTCGCGATTGCACCTGCCATGCTGCGTGATAAAACCAAAGGCTGTTACCCTGCCCCTGAAGCAATCATGGCAGCGGCTGTTGAAAGCGCGCAAGTCGATATGGATACAGCACTGACCATTGAATCACGTTACTTTACTTATCTTGCGACAGGTCAAGTCTCTAAAAATATGATTAGCACATTCTGGCATGGGCTAAATGCGATTAAATCAGGTGCTAGCCGCCCCAAAGACATTGCAAAATGGCAAGCGCAAAAAGTAGGAATATTAGGTGCAGGTATGATGGGTGCAGGAATTGCCTATGTGAGCGCATCCAAAGGCATCTGTGTCGTGTTGAAAGATGTATCTATTGAAGCTGCTGAAAAAGGTAAAGCCTATAGCCAAAAGCTTCTTGATAAGAAAGTCAGTCAAGGTCGATTAAACCCTGAAAAACGCGATCAAATTTTAGCAAATATTCAAGCCACAGCGGATGCAACAGATTTACAGGGTTGTGATCTCATCATTGAGGCGGTTTTTGAAAACCATGAGCTTAAAGCCAAAGTTACCCAAGAAGCAGAACGTTATCTGACTGAAAATGGTATTTTTGCCTCCAATACCTCAACCTTACCTATTTCAGGTTTAGCACAAGCATCGAAGAATCAAGCCAATTTTATTGGACTACATTTCTTTAGTCCTGTCGATAAAATGCAATTGGTGGAAATTATCAAAGGTCAGAACACCTCAAGTGAAACCTTAGCAAAGGCTTATGACTACGTGCAGCAGATAGGTAAAACACCGATTGTGGTAAATGATAGTCGTGGTTTCTTTACTAGTCGTGTCTTCGGCACATTTATACAAGAAGGTTTACGTTTGCTTGCGGAAGGTGTTCATCCTGCCAAGATCGAAATGGCAGCATTGAAAGCAGGTATGCCTGTCGGACCGCTCGCTATTCAAGATGAAGTCTCTTTAACGCTGTCTGAACATGTGGCTACTGAAACCCGCAAGGCCCTTCAAGCTGAAGGCAAAGAACGTCCAAAATCAGATGCAGATGATGTGATTCACAGCATGATTCATGAGTTCGGACGTAAAGGTAAAGCAGTAGGCGCTGGTTTTTATGACTATCCAGAAGGCGCTAAAAAGCAGTTATGGTCAGGTTTAAGTCATTGGACGAAAGCCAATACTATTACTGAGCAGGAAATGATAGATCGATTCCTGTTTGTTCAAGCTTTGGATACTTTGCGTTGCCTAGAAGAAGGCGTTTTAACATCAGTGAATGATGGCAATATTGGTTCAATCTTTGGTATTGGTTTCCCTGCGTGGACAGGTGGTGCGATTCAATTCTTGAATCAATATGGACTGGCTAAAGCGGCAGCCCGTGCACACGTCCTCGAAAGCAAATATGGCGCACGTTTTAAAGCACCTGATTTATTAATCAAGGCTGCACATGATCAAACACCGATTGCTTAATTAAGTCACTCCATGACAGACCAAATCAGGAGCGCTCAGTCGCTCCTTATTTTTTTAGCTAGATATAAAACAGTGCAATGAAATTCGGCTTTTAAAGCGATTTATGTTATAAAATAACGTGTCATTCGATTCTTTTGATCTAGTCAGGTACACGTTTATGTCTAACGAAGCTTCTCCAGAGAAATCACCTTGGGGTTGGAAAGCCTTAGTCATTTCTTTCATTTTAAGTGCCTTCTTCTTAGGCTTTTTCTATTTAGCTGTCACGAATGAACCTGATTACATGCCGAGTCAGCAAAATAAACAAAACACGCAGCAACATGCCTTTAAAAATGCACCTGCAATGTCTGAAGAAGCCTTAGCAAAAGCACAAGCAGATAAAGCTGCACGTGCCGCACAAACTGAAAATGTTGCATCTGAAACTGCTGAAGCACATGAGATGAATGCAGAAGAACATGCGCATATGGACAATATGAACCATGAGCAAACTGCGGATCATGGTCATTAATTCAAATGAGAATAAAAAAAGCGAGATTTAGAATCTCGCTTTTTTGTTTTTGAAGGATAAATTTTTATTGCAACGCCATGTACATATCCATATGTGGAATACCACAATCCAAATATGATTCCCCTTGCTGTTTAAATCCTAAGGCTTGATAAAACCCGATGGCATGCACTTGTGAGGGAAGCTTTAAAAAAGGTCGTTGTTCATGCTTGGCATAATCAATGACGGCTTGCATCAATTGTTGTCCGATCTTTAAACCGCGATGTGTCTCTAACACGGCAACTCGACCAATACTGTGATTTTCTAATAAGCGAGCGGTAGCAATCGCTTGATCATACTCATAGACCACAAAATGAATGGATACTGCATCGAGTTCATCCCATTCATCTTCGGGTGCAATATGCTGTTCTTGAATAAATACAGATTCACGAATGGCTTTGGCATCATGAGACAATTCATTCCATGTACCTGAACATATCTTGAAAGCAGCAAGCATTAGCACTTACATCCAATATCTTGTTGATCCCACTGATCATTCAATAACAATTCCAGCGAATGTTTTTGAATACCATACATCTCTTTTAGTGCTTGAATCTGTGCCAATACCGCTTGATCGGGTGCTGCATAATCTTTACGTTTTGTCGCCAAGATCATTTTGTTTTTACTAGTGTGTTCGAGTGCGACAAACTCGAATACCTTGGTTTCATAGCCATACGCTTTTAACAGTAAAGCACGAATTGTATCCGTGAGCATTTCTGCTTGTTGACCTGCATGAATACCAAATTGCAGCATCGGTGCGAGGACTTTCGGGGCTTGAAGCTGCGGACGCAATTCTTTATGACAGCATGGCGCACACATAATCATCTGTGCGTTTAAACGTATCCCTGTGTGAATGGCAAAGTCCGTTGCAACATCGCAAGCATGTAAGGCTATCATCACATCTAAACGTTCAGGCGCATAAGTGCGTACATCACCTTGGAAAAAATCTAATTGATCAAACTGCGATTGATCTGCAACGTTCTGACAGAAATCCACCATTTTCGGATTTAATTCAACGCCTGTCACATAAGGCTTTTGAGCATGTTTTTGCATGTAGTCATAAAGTGCACAGGTTAAATAGCCTTTGCCTGAACCAAAATCGACCACACGCAAACCTGATGCTTGCTCAGGAATTTGTTTTAAAGCCCCTGAGAAAATTTCCACAAATTTATTAATCTGTTTCCATTTACGTGCCATGCTCGGAATAATCTGTGCTTTTGCATCGGTAATACCTAAATGCTGTAAGAACACGCTGTCTTGATCGACATAGCGTTGCTTCACTCGATCGTGCCCCTGTTCTGCTTGAACGACTTTGGTGGTGGTTGCTTTTAACTGACTACGCGTCAGCATGGCTTTTTTCTTATTTTTTTTCAGTTGTAGTTCTTCTGTGCCTGTCCATAAATTGGCTTGTTTACAATCACCTAAAAGATGAGTGACCTGCTCAACCGCTTCGTTCAATGCATAATTTTTGGTGACATCTTGGGTGCTATAACGATATACACAGCTCAATACTTTTTGCTCATTGAGTGAAATGACTCGCAAGGTCATTTTCTGTAAATGCTCAAGTTCACCTTTGTATTGACTCAAGATCATTCGATCAAATTGATCTGTTTCAATGGCTTGCCAAAAGGTATCTAAGAATTGCTGTTCTTGAATGGAGAGACTCGCCGAAAGGGACATAAAAAAAACCTAAAATGAATTGCCCTGTCAGTTTAAATCTTCTTACGCTAAATGCAAAATTGAATTACTATACAGGTGTATATTTAAATAAGAATGACCACAATGCCAAACACCCCACTGCTCCAAGATTACGATCAACGTGAAGAATGTATGAATTACATCAGCCACGGCATTGGTGCGGGTTTATCTGTCATTGGTGGTATTTTATTGATTATTAAAGGTTCTTATTTAAGCTCTGGGCAATGGTTTGGTTTGTGGGTCTATGCCTTGAGCATGATTTTCCTCTTTTCATGCTCAATGCTCTATCACATGGCAACCACAGCCGATCGTCGTTATCTTTATAAAAAATTAGATCACACGGCAATTTACTATTTAATCGCAGGCACCTATACCCCATTTTTAGCCATCGCGATTCCAACGGCGAAAGCCCATTATTTATTAATTTCACTTTGGGTGATTGCGATTCTTGGTACACTATTCAAGTTCATTTTCATCCATCGTTTTCAGAAACTTTCGCTCTTTGCTTATCTGGCAATGGGTTGGTTAGCGCTGTTAGTCATTGATGATATGCAGAAATATCTTTCTGCTCAAGCTTTGACCTTTCTTATCATTGGCGGTTTAGCTTATACTATTGGTGCATTGTTTTATGCTTTAAAAAGCGTAAGATATACCCACGCTATCTGGCACATTTTTGTATTGATAGGCGCAGGATCACATTTTCTGTCCATCTATCTTTACGTGATTTAATCATCTCATTCTTCATTTCAGTGACCCTGAGCACGTTGAATTGAGTAGATTGCAGTTGTTTTTTTAAAAAATTACGCCTTTTTTAAAAAGATTACGCTTTTAAAACTAAGCTTTTTTATTTTTAGTAAGTGTAAGGTCACTCATGGCGTCTTCAAGTTCTGCTGCTCAACCAGCACAAAATTCAAAATTTCGCGTTCTTACTGCAAGTCTAGTAGGAACAACAATCGAATTCTTCGATTTCTATATCTATGCCACTGCGGCTGTGATTATTTTCCCGCATTTGTTCTTCCCAGCAAGCACAGATCCAACTACAGCGACGATTCAATCGCTTGCAACATTTGCAATTGCCTTTATTGCGCGCCCGATTGGTGCTGCATTATTTGGTCATTTAGGCGACCGAATTGGACGTAAAGCCACACTGGTCGCGGCTTTATTGACTATGGGGATTTCTACAGTTTGTATTGGTTTACTGCCAACTTATGCTCAAGTCGGCATTGCAGCGCCACTCATGCTTGCACTGTGTCGTTTGGGGCAAGGTTTGGGCTTAGGTGGTGAATGGTCAGGTGCGGTATTATTGGCAACTGAGAATGCACCAGAAGGTAAACGTGCTTGGTACGGTATGTTCCCACAATTGGGCGCGCCTATCGGCTTCATTCTTGCAACAGGTTCATTCTTAATACTTGGCGCATGCATGACTGAAGAAGCATTCATGACATGGGGCTGGCGTATTCCGTTTATTTCAAGTGCATTGCTTGTGATCATGGGTTTATGGATTCGCTTAAAACTTCATGAAACACCAGCATTCCAAAATGTATTGAAGAAACAAAAAGAAGTAAACGTACCGTTCATTGAAGTATTTAAAAAACATTCTCGTATGTTGATCCTTGGTACGATTGCAGCGATTTGTACCTTCGTTGTGTTCTACCTCACTACGGTATTTGCATTAAACTGGGGAACCACGAAACTAGGTTACAGCCGTGCTGAATTCCTAGAATTACAGTTGGTTGCAACACTCTGCTTTGCTGCATTTATTCCACTTTCAGCTGTATTTGCTGAGAAATTCGGTCGTAAAGCAACCTCAATTGGCGTGTGTATTGTGTCTGCAATCTTCGGTTTGTTCTTTGCAGATATGTTGGAATCGGGCAATACCTTGGTGGTGTTCTTATTCCTTTGTATTGGTCTTGCCATCATGGGCTTAACCTATGGTCCGATTGGTACAGTCTTATCTGAAATCTTCCCGACTTCTGTACGTTACACAGGTTCTGCTTTGACCTTTAACTTAGCTGGTATTTTCGGCGCGTCATTTGCACCTGTGATTGCAACAAAACTTGCAACAAACTATGGTTTATACGCGGTAGGTTATTACCTCACAGCGGCATCTATCCTTTCACTGATTGCCTTCTTGCTCATTCGTGAAACAAAACATGATGATGTAAACAATCAAATTTGATGGTTTGATCGCATTAATGAAAGCCAACGTGTCTACGTTGGCTTTTTTCATGTCTAAAAACAAAAAGTTGAAACAAAAAATAGCTATATCTGCATAAGGACATCATGAATAATAAATTGAAATGAAGAATAAGAAAGGAATAAAAAATGCAGCATCTTATTTTAAAAATAAAACCTGAACAACTGAGCGACATTATTGATTTAGTCGACAATGAACAAAAGTTAGATGCAATCAATTATATTGCAGATCAGACACCATTGAATGAAATTCAAGCCTTACGCGTGATTGATGCCATTGTCCATGACCGAGAACAGGTCATGCAAATTCAGCATGAGCAGCTGCATCACATTCCGGAAGGGCTAGAAACCTTTCAATCGCCCACTGTTGCGATTGAAGCGACACATGAATCGATCAGCCCTATGGAGCTCACGCATGAACCTAGCAATAGAATCAATCATCTTATTGAAAAGGCTGCGATGCCAAATCGCAAACAGATGTTAATTGTAGGCAGTATTGGTGTGATCCTACTGGCTTTATTGATTTCACTATTTAAATAGACTTTCAGGCAATCATGGTTAAATCAATTCAATGATATCAATGGTCGGTGGTACTCTAAAACGGAATGGCACACCGACCATGCCTGTACCAACCGTCACAAATACATCGGCATGTTCATGCTGATACAGTCCCTTTTTATGTCCTAAAATAGAAACTTTCTTCATGACATAATTGGTCAGCCAAGGCAATTCAACTTGCCCACCATGGGTATGCCCTGACAGCATTAAAGGACGCAGCGGTAATTTCGGCACCATATCTACGGTATCTGGGTTATGCGATAAAATGACCCAAGGTTTATCTTGCGGCAAATCTGGCATAAAGCGCATATCGGCTTTACCTGCCCATAAATCACCAATGCCGAGTAAACGAAATTCCTCAAAATCGACCACTTGTCCTTCAATATCCATCACATGATTTTGAATTAATGCTTCTTTTAATAAGGCTTGAATCGGTGGACCTGGATATTGTTCATCATGATTACCATTGACTGAATATACAGGCGCTTGAATTTCCTTTAATACAGCGAGTTCTTGCACCAATTTATTTTCAGGTTCATAGGTCCAATCCCCTGCCACTACCACCAAGTCTGGCGCTTGCTGATTCAGTTTTTCAACAATCAGTTTAAGTTGTTTTTCACGCCCAGAAAATAAACCGATATGTAAATCGGCAATTAAAGCAATTTTAACGGGCTTGGACAGTGCTTGATCAGGATTGATTTGATATTGCGTATGCTGCACTTGAATCCGATGCGGTTCAATAAAACGTGCATATATCATTACACCCGTAATGAGGAAAATAAATAACGCCTCATGCCATGAATAATAGCCAATGAAACCTGCGATTAAACTAAATACAAACAAAGGAATGAGTAAATATGACAGATAATAAGCGAGCAAATGGACGACTGCTTTAAACGGATGAATCGTCGCAGTATTGGCCTGACTTTTCCATGCCTGTGCGATGGCCCAAATCGCGAGCAACGCGAATAAAGCCCAGAACAGATACACAAGCGTGGTGGTGGAAGTCATAAAAGCCCTCAAAGCTAAGTCAAATATCGTTTCTGTATTTATCTTTTCATAGCTGACACTTATACTCAAACCTTATTTTCGATTCCAAGAGTTCTATGGCTTCTGCTCATTGTTCAAATGCTGATGAGACTTCAGCGCCCACGTCACATAAACGTGCTAAAGCCTCTATTTTATTGAGTTTAAGTTTAGTTTTAGCTGTGCCTGCGTGCAGCACGCTACCTAAACAAGTTGAACAGCAAACTCAAAATGCCTTTGAACGTGACACGTCACACACCTCGTTATCTAAAATCATTGAACCATTACGTCAGCAAAATATTGGCTTAACCGGTTATCACGTTCTATACGACCCACTCGAAGCCCTAGCTGCTCGGATTCAACTCATTCATAAAGCAGAAAAAAGTTTAGATTTACAATATTACATTTGGGATAACGACAAAATTGGGGCAATGGCACTGCATGCCATTATTCAAGCTGCTGATCGCGGTGTCCATGTGCGGCTCTTAATTGACGATAACAATGCCAAAAAAATGGAAGGGATTTACCTTGCGCTCGACCAACATCAAAATATCGATGTAAAGCTTTATAATCCTTACCGTTTTAGAAAGTATCGTCCGATGGATATGGTGCTGAACTTAAAACGCATTAATCGGCGCATGCATAACAAGAGTTTTATTGCCGACAATCAAATCGCGTTGATTGGCGGTCGTAATATGAGCAATCAATATTACAATGTCAGCGATAATTATCAATTTTCAGATGTTGATGTGTTATTGGTCGGTGCTGCGTCCGATGAAATTATTCATTCCTTTGATGAATATTGGAATGATGAATACGCCTATCAAGTCAAAACGATTGTCAATCCGCAACATTACAGCCTACGCTTCGACAGCCTTAAATCACAATTAGAACAATATAATCATGAAGCGAGTGTGCAAAATTATTTAGATTTAGCCAATCGTTCACAAAACTTCAATAAATGGCTAGATCAAAATATTCAGCTCGATTGGGTTGAAGCTGAAGTCGTCAAGGATTCACCGAGCAAAATTAAATCCAAAGCCAAGAAAGAAGAACATCTAAACTTCCAGTTATTGCAATTATTGGAGAAACCCGAACACAGCATTGATATCGTTTCAGCTTATTTTGTGCCTGAAAAAAGTGGCGCAGATCGCTTAATCGATGTTGCAAAAGATAATGTTCAGGTTCGAGTGTTAACCAATTCTTATAATGCCAATGACGTTCCGTTAGTACATGCTTTTTATGCCAAGTATCGTCAGCGTCTCTTGGAAAACAACGTACAGCTTTATGAGTTCTTGGCAGCGCCCGAAGCCAAAAATTTAAACGAAAACACCCAAGAAATTGCTGAAAAAGCCAAAGTCAGCATGAAGGGTTTAAGTCGTTCAAGCCTACATGCCAAACTGATGGCGATTGATGAAAAACAAGTGTTTATCGGCTCATTTAATTTTGATCCACGTTCGGCTTATTTAAATAGCGAAATTGGTGTGTTACTGAATAGTCCTGCATTGGCGCGTACGGTGCATCAAACCATGGATCAAAATTTAAGTAAGTTTGCCTATAAATTGGTTTTAGATGCCAACAAATCCATTAATTGGAAAATCAAAAAAGCCAATGATGAAATTAAAACCTACCCTAGCGAACCCAAAATGAAATGGTATGAAAAGGCAGCGATGAAAGTCATTGCATGGCTGCCGATTGAAGGCTTTATGTAAGGCTCTCTTTGCTGTTGAAACCAAGCCGCTTAATGCGGCTTTTTGAGTACCTTCAATTGTAGCTCTTTTAAGCCCGATAACATTTTTTCTTGCACCAACGGCGTCAGCGTTTCAACCGTATGCCCGGTGACGTCAATCGCAGGCAACGCCAATAAGTGCGCAGTCACTTTTGGCATCTCTAAAACGTTTTTCACATGGGCTGCAAAGCTGATGTCATCAATAAAGGGTGCCACTAAATCAAGTTCACCCGCTTGATTCACATAGCAAATCAAGCAAATCTGTACAGGCTTCCCTGCTTCAATGGCTGCGCCCAAAATACGCCCATGCACTTTTTTAATAGAGCGTCCGTCCGAAGTTGTCGCTTCAGGGAAAAATAACACCGGAATATCTTGCTTTAAAAAGCCCGTGATTTGTTCACGAATTCTTAAAGAGTCGCCCGAACCACGCTTAATAAATAAAGTGCCGCCACCTTTAGCCAACTTACCCAATAAAGGCCATTGTTCAATTTCAGCTTTGGCCAAAAAGAACACCCGCGCCCCTGAACCAAACACCGCAACATCCAACCAAGATACATGATTGCCCACCCATAAAGCTGTTTCACGTGGAATATTGCCATGCACTTGTACTTCAATATTAAAGACCTTACACAGCTGCCTACAAAAATATTGCACATAGCGGGTGTTTTGCGAATTATTCGGATCTTTATATAAGCGATGACGATAAACCAAATAAAAACCCTGAGCAATTGCAGCGATCATTGCACAGGTTTTACGGGTGTATAAGACAAATTTTTGCAGTCCACGAATATTCGTAGGCTGTTGTTCTACAATTGGCTTCATAAAAAGTCACTAAGCAATATGAATATGAGTTGACGTCCATGTATGCAATTTATTCTATACGCTTCGCTTTCAAGTTGCATTGATAATAAAAACCGTGCGACGCGATTTATAAATACAATGACACAAGACATATTCTTCGCTTGCAGAAATAACCATGCAGCAAAAACCCCATTTCATTTTGATACTACGCCTAATTTAAGCCGCGCTATGCTTGCGCTTTCAGCAATGTTTATCGTTCGAATTTAAAACGAAGTACAACAGATCAATGCTACCTGCTGCTTGCCTTTTGCACTACACTAGACCTTTAACAGTGGAGATTTGCCTGAGTGGAAAATATTGAACAGCATAAAGCGATAGAACGCGTCATTCTCGTCAGTGTGACCGTACAAATGTTAGAAGATCTTGATGCTGATGAATTTCACCTTTTGGCAACCTCTGCTGGCGCAGATGTAATTGAACACTTGAATGTGCCGCGTGTTAAACCCGATGCCAAATACTTTATTGGTTCAGGCAAGGCAGAAGAAATTGCACTTTTGGTCGAAGCATCAGACATTAGTTTGGTAATTTTCGATCACTCCCTGAGTCCTGCTCAAGTCCGTAATCTTGAACAAGTCATGAAGTGTCGTGTGATTGATCGTACTGAACTTATTTTGGATATTTTCGCCTTACGTGCACGAACTTATGAAGGTAAATTGCAAGTCGAATTGGCACAGTTACAGCATTTATCATCACGTTTAATTCGTAGCCGTGGCAATTTAGACAGCCAAAAAGGCGGGATTGGTTTACGTGGTCCGGGTGAAACCGTGCTTGAAACCGATCGACGCTTACTACGTGTGCGTATGGGACAACTCAAAGCTCGTATTGATAAAGTTCGCCAAACCCGTATTCAAGGGCGTGTTGCACGTCAAAAAGCGGCTGTACCGACCGTCTCATTGGTGGGTTATACCAATGCGGGTAAGTCAACCCTATTTAATATTCTTGCGAACAGCGATGTCTATGCAGCGAATCAGCTCTTCGCAACGCTTGATCCAACCTTACGTCGTTTGGAATGGGATGGCATCGGTACTGTGGTGTTGGCAGATACCGTTGGTTTCGTTCGTAATTTATCGCATTCTTTGGTGGAGTCTTTTAAGGCGACCCTTGAAGAAACATTGGAAGCTACCTTGCTTTTACATGTGATCGATTCAAGTAGCCCTGACATGCTAGAACAGATTGATGCCGTTGAAAAAGTCTTGAAAGAAATTGGTGTGGATGTACCTGTGCTTCGGGTCTATAACAAAATTGACAGCAGCAATGAAGATGCCAAAATTATCTATGCTGCACCGAATCAACCAGAACGCGTCTATGTTTCGGCACATAGTGGTCAAGGTTTAGATTTATTGCGTAAAGCGGTGCATGAATCGCTGATGGGCAATATTCAACGTTTTGAATTAAAACTGAATGCATCACATGGCAAATTACGGAATCAATTATATTCACTTAATGTGATTCAATCTGAACATTATGATGAGCAAGGCAATTTGCTTTTATCCGTCAATATTGCACCGCAAAAGTTAGAGCAATTGTTAAAACAAGCACATTTGCCCTTGCATGAAATTTTAGGTGAACAAGCCAATCAATTTCAACGCCCTCTTGAAGAATTCGAAATCAAAGGTTAGATTGGCAATACTGGATAAATCCACAATTAATAGATAAAAGAATGAATTGGATCAAACACATCGACTGGCCAGCATGGATTGGCACACTGATTTTAATTATTGCCTTTCGTGAAGGCGCTGTTTGGAGTATGACCCAACTGAATCATCCTGAATTGGGCAATTTAGTGGGCTTACTCAGTTTATTGGCTGTGTTATTCCTGTGGCGACGCTTTGGCAAAATTCCACTGCGCTTAATTGATACCAACAATAAAATCATGAAAGAAAGTGCTTTTGCTTTTTTACCGATTAGTGCAGGTGCGCTGATGATGTTGGTGCATATGGGGCATAAAATTCCAGTCTTTTTAGTGGTGCTTTGTGTCAGCACGCTCATTCCGTTGTGGATTTACGCCAAAATGGCAAAACGTTGGTTATAAGGAATTAAAAATGTTCGCAATTTTATATGGATTTTTAATTACCTTAATCGCATATCTTTTGGCAAAACCCTGCAATCGTTATGTACCGCAAATCCCTGTGATTGTCTTTAGTATGTTCATTATTTTGGCTTTGCTGTTTGCGCTTGGCGTTCCTTATGATGACTATATGGCTGAAGTCAATCCGTTATTTAATCATTTGCTTGGTTATGTAACTGTCGCACTCGCTATTCCTCTAGCAGCAATGCGTTATGATGATTTACCACTGAAAGGGATTTTGGGAATTTTGGTCTTTGCCAGTCTCAGTGCGGTCGCTTTACCGATGGGACTTGCCTATCTCTTACACATGTCATCTGCTGATATTATGGCGTTTGCCACACGTGCTGTGACCACCCCCATTGCAATTAATATTGCGACCTTACTCGATGCCCCAATTAGCATGGCGATTCTGATTGTGATTTTATCAGGTGTGATTGGCGCTGCGTTTTCGCCTTTCATCTTACGTCGAATCAATGACGAACGTGCCGCAGGATTAGCCTTAGGTCTTGCAGCACATGCGATTGGAACGGCGCAAGCTTGGCAACGCGGCAGTATTGCAGGTCGTTACGCTGCATTTGGGATGGCAGTGAATGCTGTATTTACCGCGATCTGGCTACCGACTTTTATTTTGTTTCTACAAAAAATGTGACTAGTGAATCAAATAAACGATTTGTTTTGTTTGAAAATTAAACTTATGCTGCTTATAGAATTTGGTTACAGAAAATGTAACCAAATTTGAATATGTAGAGGATACATATGTATTTTTGGCATTTTATATTGAGCTAAAAAATCATTTTCTTTAAAAAAAACTAATCAGTCAGCGGTACCACTTCAATTATAGGATGATTCATTTTCACATTTCGTCTATTGATCAATAACATGCTTAAACGCTGTATTTCGTATCATTCAAGTGTCTATTATTCAACCATATTATTTTATTTTTATAATAAATACAATGTTCTATAAGAACATGAAGTATTAAACAGATTTAAACAGTAATACTATTTATCTCACAATTTTATCTTTATATCGATTAAATAATATTCTTTATCTTTATTTTAACAATAGATATTGATTAATTTCACAATCCTACTTAACATGAAATTACGCAAATGGATATTTGCTTGAGCGTGTCAGGATGAAATTTTATAATGATTAAAATATATTCAATCTTTGTTACAATGCTTTTCATGAGTTCGATAAGTTTTGCTCAAAATTTAACGGGAACTTGGCAACAAATTGATGATAAAACAGGTTCACCAAAAGCCTTAATTGAGATTAAACAACTCAATGATGGCAGCTATGTCGGTAATATCACCAAGGTTACTCCACGCCAAGGATATACCCCACGTGAAACATGCTTCAAATGCCCAGAACCGTATACCAATCAGCCCATTTTAGGCTTGGAAGTCTTTAAAGGTTTAAAGCAGACAACGCCAGACAATTATGGTCATGGTCGTGTTTTAGACCCATTGACAGGTAAAATTTACGATTTAAAAGGGCGTATTTCAACCAACGGAAAACGTTTGACACTTCGCGGTTATCTCGGGATTTCAGCCATTGGTCGAACACAAACTTGGATTCGATCAAACTCGTTTTTAGTGTCAAAAGTTGGATCTCATTCATTCTATTAAAAGGAAATAAATATAATGAAAACACTTAAATTAAGTCTTATATTTGCTGGGGCAATGATGAGCGCTTCTGCCTTTGCTCAAGATTTAACAGGGACTTGGCTACAAATTGATGATAAAACTGGTTCATCAAAAGCAGTCATTGAAATTCGAAAAGACAGTAAAGATCAATTTATTGGCAAGATCGTAAAAGTGACCCCACGTCCAGGTTATACACCCCAAAAAAGCTGTAATGGTTGCCCTGCCCCGTACACCAATCAACCTATTTTAGGCATGGATGTATTGACCGGTTTAAAACATGTGGAAGGCACCAATAACTATGAAAAAGGCAAAGTGATTGATCCACTTGCAGGCAAAATTTACGATGCTAAAGTGCGCCTTGCGGCAAATGGTAAACGCTTAACTTTACGTGGTTATATCGGTGTATCTGCGCTGGGTCGTAGCCAAACTTGGATTCGCCAAGATTAATACCCATACTTAAAAAAACAAAAAGCCACGTAAAACGTGGCTTTTTTTGATTCTATCTTTTTATAAAATCGGATTATCAACAGCAAACATGCTTTGATCTTCTAAACGATATGCCATGAGTTGATTGCCCCAAACGCAGCCACCATCGACATTTTGAATGTTATTTGACACCGTCTTGCCTTGCAATGCTGCCCAATGACCAAAAACAATTTGATGGGTCTTCGCAGCTGTTGAATCAAAGTCAAACCACGGTTGAAAACCTTCAGGCATTGGCTCATCTAACGAATCTTTAAAGCTAAACTCTAAACGACCATCAGCATCGGTTAAACGCATACGGGTCAGGTAATTGGTAATACAACGTAAGCGTGCATTGCCTGTTAAATCATCTGACCAAAGCGTTGGTTCTTTGCCGTACATGTCTTTTAAAAAGTCATCTACTATATCAAAGTCATCATGGGCAATGACTGCCTCAACTTCCTGAGCCAAGGCAGTGGTTTGCTCAACAGTCCAATGGCTTGGAATACCCGCATGGGTCAACACCGTCTGTTCATTCGGAAATAAACACAAAGGTTGTTTACGCAACCAATCAATCAAATCATCTGAATCAATCGCATCAATCACATCGCGGGTTTGATCTTTGTCTTTAACTTCTTTTATGCCACGCGCACAAGCTAACAAATTGAGATCATGATTTCCCAAAACTGTTGCAGCAACACCGCTTTCGACCAATTTTTTAATGAATCGAATTGTACCCAGTGAGTTTTCACCGCGTGCAACCAAATCCCCTGCGAACCAAATAAAGTCTTGGTCTGCATCAAATTGAATCTTTTTCAGTAATGCTTTGAGTGCTTCAAAACAGCCTTGAACATCACCAATCACATAATTGTATCGCGTTGCACGTGTCATGCTTAACCTACCATTTGATCCGCTAAAGCCACAAATTGAGCAAGGGTCAATGTTTCTGGGCGCGCCATTGGATCAACACCTGCATTTTCGAAACCATCTTCAACGAGCATGCCTTTTAAGCTATTACGCAAGGTTTTACGGCGTTGGGTAAATACATGCGATACCAAACGTGCCAAGGCTTTTTCATTTTTCGCCACAATCGGTTTAACGTCATAAGGCTCTAAACGAAATACGGCAGAAGTGACTTTCGGCGGTGGATTAAACGAACCCGGTGGTACTTCAAATAAGAATGTCGGTTTACAGAAGTATTGAATCATCACCGATAAGCGACCATATTCTTTGGTATTTGGCACAGCCGTAATACGATCCACCACTTCTTTTTGTAGCATGAAGTGCATGTCTTTCACTTTGCCACCAAATTCCAAGAGATGGAAAAGCAAAGGTGTTGAGATGTTATACGGTAAGTTCCCAACGACGCGTAACGGACGACCTTCTTCAAATAAAGTTGAATAATCAAAGCGTAATGCATCCGCTTCAATAATCGTCAAACGTTCTGGATGTGGCACACGACCGGGTAAGCCCGCAGCTAAGTCACGGTCAAGCTCAACTACTGTCAATGCATCACATTCACCAATAAGGGGTGAAGTTAAAGCCGCCAAACCCGGTCCGATCTCTAAAATATTTTGACCCGGACGCGGATTCACTGAGCGTACAATTTTGGCAATGACACGTTGGTCATGTAAGAAGTTTTGACCAAATCGTTTACGAGCCTGATGCCCCTCATCTTTTGGGTTTAAGGCATTAATTTGATACATAGACATTTCCAACGTGTAAATAAGACAAGATCAATGACGCGCTAAATCAAGCGCTAAATCCACAGCCACATGCAAGCTTGAGCTTTTCGCAAGACCTGTACCTGCGAGGGAGAGTGCTGTGCCATGATCGACAGATGTACGAATAAACGGCAAGCCCAAAGTAATATTGATGGCTTCACCAAATCCTTGCGATTTTAACACAGGTAAACCCTGATCGTGATACATCGCTAAAACTGCATCAGCATCTTTTAGGTTCTCAGGAGTAAATAAAGTATCTGCAGGTAGGCTTAAACTCATGTTCACACCTTGGGCACGATAAGTTTCAAGCACAGGATTAATCACTTCGATTTCTTCCATACCCAAATACCCCCCCTCACCTGCATGTGGATTTAGACCACAAACTAAAATATGCGGATGCTCAATTTTAAATTTCGATTTTAAATCGTGAATTAAAATATCAATGACTTGATGCAAACGTTCAGGGGTAATGGCATCTGCGACAGCACGCAATGGTAGATGTGTGGTGGCTAAAGCGACTCTTAAGGTTTTAGTCGCTAGCATCATGACGACACGATCAACACCCGCAAACTCTTGGTAATATTCGGTGTGACCACTGAAATGAATCCCCGCATCATTAATCACCGATTTTTGTACGGGCGCAGTCGCCACCCCCACACTTTTACCCGACATCGCGTAATCAGCAGAGCGGCGCAGTTGTTCTAACACGTAAGCTGCATTGTGCGCATTGAGCTCACCGAGTATGACCGATTCATGTAAAGGCACATGTTCGACATACAACTGCCCTTGGGCTGAAGATGCCGTTTGACCTTGATACTCAATCAGGTCGATCTCTACATTTAAGCTTTGAGCGCGTTGTGCCAGCATTTTGATATCTGCGAGAACGACAATTGGACGTTCATCAATACGGCTTGCAAGACTTAAACAAATATCAGGACCAATGCCGGCAGGTTCACCACTGGTCACATATAAAGGCAACATTCTTATTTCTCAATACGCCAAAGCTGCATGAATTATACCGCGTTCCTGATTGATATGTTGTAGTCACGAAATTTGCTCTGAATAAATTCAGCTAAATTGCTCAATTTAAACGAGATCATAAATATCGGTATGAATTCGCACCCTACAGGCAATTTATCCTTTATTTAAATGCTATTTTTATGTACAATACAGCGCTTGAAATTCCAATTTTCATTTGTGATTCTAAGTGACTTCGTTTAGAATCGCGTCTCCTTTAGTTTGGACAGATTCCATAGTCCAAACCAACTATAATAGGTAGTGGTTTAATGAAAACTCTCAGCGCTAAGCCAGCTGAGGTTCAACACGATTGGTACGTTGTTGATGCTTCTGGCAAAACTTTAGGTCGCCTTGCGACTGAAATCGCTCGTCGTTTACGCGGTAAGCACAAAACTTCTTATACTCCTCACGTTGACACTGGCGATTACATCGTTGTTATTAACGCTGAAGAAATTACTGTGACTGGTAAAAAAGCTCACGATAAGAAATACTATCGCCATACTGGTTTCCCTGGTGGTATTCGCGAAACTAACTTTGAAAAGTTAATCGCGCATAAACCTGAAACAGTTTTAGAAAAAGCTGTTAAAGGTATGTTACCAAAAGGTCCTCTTGGTTACGCAATGATCAAAAAAATGAAAGTGTACGCTGGTACTGAGCATCCACACGCAGCTCAACAGCCACAAGTTTTGGACATCTAAGGGATACAGCACATGGCTACTAATTATGGTACAGGTCGCCGTAAGACCGCAACTGCACGTGTTTTCCTATCAGCAGGTACTGGTAAACTCGTAATCAACAACCGTTCTTTAGAACAATACTTCGGTCGTGAGACTGCTCGTATGGTTGTTAACCAACCACTTGAGCTTCTTGAAGCAACTAACAAGTATGACCTTTACATCACTGTTGCTGGTGGTGGTATCGGTGGTCAAGCAGGCGCAATCCGTCACGGTATTACTCGTGCATTGATCGCTTCTGATGAGACACTTAAGTCTGCTCTTCGTCAAGCTGGTTTCGTTACTCGTGATGCTCGTGAAGTTGAACGTAAGAAACTTGGTTTACGTAAAGCACGTAAACGTCCTCAATTCTCTAAACGTTAATTCGTTTACCGAATCGGACAAAAAAGCCTTGGAATTTTCCAAGGCTTTTTTTATAAGGTTATTATTTTATCGTTTCTAGTTTATTGTTTTTGGATTGATTAACTCCATGCCCTTCATGACACCAATATGTCTTGGTTAAATAATAATTTAAGTAGCCCACGACGACCAACAGCATAAATAAAAAAACCTGCATCAACATCTTGAATTCTCCTTATTGTTTTCATTCAGCATTTTGATCATCGCCCAGCAAACCGTGCTTTTTCAGTTGATTTTTAGTATCCTATCTTATTCACTTGTTATTGCGTCGGAATATGTCTGTCGAAACACCTCAAATTCAAGGCATTACACTCTATAGCCACGCCGATGACTTTCGTTCTCATTGGATTCGCTACGTTCTTTCAGAGAAACAAATAAAATATAACCTGATCATCGTAGATGAGGACGATGAAGATTTGGCAAGTCTTAACCCGTATAACCAATTGCCAATGCTGATTGAAAATGAACTTAAACTCTTCAATACCAGCATTATTTCTGAATATATAGATGATCGTTATCGTCAAAATAAACTCTATGCCGATGCACCTATGCCACGCTCCGAACAACGCCAATATATTTGGCGCTTTGAGAATGACTGGCTCAAATTGGCAGATGTGATGCTGCGCCATAGCGACACATTAGATGAACAACAAAAACGTCAGGCACAAAAGCAACTTAAAGATATCCTGATCTCACTCACGCCATTATTCCAACATTTCCCATATTTTATGTCGGAACATTTTAGTATTTTAGATTGTATGCTTGCCCCTATTTTCATACGCTTAGACAGTATGGGAATCACATTGCCGCAGCAACAATGTCGTCCATTTCATTTATATTGTCAGCGTATTTTTAGCCGTCCTGCATTCGCCAAATCTATGACTTTGCACGAAAAAAATCGCTTTCAAACTTTATTACCGAAACAGTAGAGAAACCCCATGTCTGAACAAGAATTTAATTTAACGCCGACTCGCCCTTATATGGCTCGCGCTATTTATGAATGGATTTGTGATAACAGCATGACGCCTTATCTACTGGTCGATGCGACTGTTAAATACACCATGGTGCCTGAGCAATTTATTCAAGACGGTCAGATTGTACTAAACATTGTGCCGCATGCCGTACACGCCTTACAGATTAGTAATGAAGCCATTACCTTCTCTGCGCGCTTTGGTGGTGTATCACGTGATATTTATGTGCCTATGCCTGCTATTATTGGCTTATATGCCAAAGAAAACGGTCAAGGTTTATTCTTTGATGCAAGTGAATATGAAAATACACAAATCGAAGCAGATGATTTAAAATCAACCATTGAAGAACAAACTGAACAACCAAAGAAAAAACCAACTTTAAGATTATTAGATTAAAATATGGAGTAAATGCATGGCTTTTGATTTAGTACAATATTTTGTTGAACAGATAGAGACTCAAAAGCCTGAGCTTCTAAGCACATATTCAAAACAAGAACGCCGTGATCAAATTTCTGAGATTAATGCCTTAACTTTAGGGAAACTGATTAGTGAGTGGAAAAGTAATTCATCTAAGCTTTATCACGAGATCGTGCATCACGATCCGCTTTATGTAGAAGAATTAGCACGCCATTTAAGTACATCTTCTAAAAACCAATCTAGTTTGAATCGAGTAGAGCTTGAAACGACCATTTCAGCCTTCCTTCAATTGCAGTTGCTTGAGTTAAAACAACTACATGATACGGGTGGACATAATCAAAATAGTATTCAAGAATTATTGTTAGGGCAGATTGAGCACTTATCTGGTCAGGCAGATGATTGGGTTTGGTCAACAAATATGCTAACAGAGCTGATTGGTTCTAAACCCATCATTCAAGACACGCTATCATTAGAGCAATCAATGAAGGAGTTCAACCAAATGGTCAGCCAAAATCAGCATATCGATGAAGATGTTAGCCCAGTCACCACAACACCAACTTGGTCAAAAGTTGTAGAACCTGTGGTTGCACTTGTAATTTTATGGGTTCTTGCTTGCGCAATGTGCAATATTTTTGCATGAAATATTATTGTTTGATTTTAAAAGAACCAGCCAAAGTGCTGGTTTTTTTATGACAAAGTTAATCTACAATAATCTTTATTTTTAAAACTCATTGTATTTTTTTGTTAAAACCATTATTTTTATGTAAAAACAACAGCTTAAATTTAACTAATTACATTTTTTTACATATGAGTTTTTCTAAAAAATCACTTCAAAATATCAATGCATGTCCACAATATAATCACTAAAAAGCAAAGTTCATCACACATTTAAATCCCCTCAACTTCATAGAAAATAAAAATATAGAACGTTTAAAATGGGGTGAAATTAATTTAATTGCAATTTATTGTGCCAATCCTATAATAAATTTGAGTAGCAAAAACGCTGATTACTCCTTAGAAAAAATAAATATTCCATATCTAGAACTTATAACAGAGAGAGCAATAATTATGGCTAAAGTATCTTTGGATTCACTAACAAGTATTGATGGTTTCTACGCCGCCGCTCTTGTCGACGGTGAAAGTGGTTTGGCACTAGCAACCCAAGGGGGCGGTGATCTTGATTTAGAGCTTGCAGCTGCAGGTAATACCGAGGTTGTTCGTGCAAAGCGCCGCGTGGCAAACTCCCTTAACCTGAACGACCATATTGTCGATATTCTGATTACTCTGGGTAAAGCATACCATTTAATTCGTCCGCTCGAAAAAAATGAAAATGTGTTTTTATACCTAGTATTGGATCGTTCTAAAGCCAATCTTGCAATGGCACGTCATGAATTAAAAGCATTTGAAAAAGGTTTAGATTTCAATTAATTTTTAAACCAATGCCCTTTATATAAATCATGTAGAGGGCATGTTATTTCGCTGTATATTGCAAAAAAATAATAGCAAGTGAATAGAGAGTTAATATGACTAAGCAATATATTAATATAGGAATTGCAGGTTTAAGCATCCATGACTCTGATGAATTAAAACATAAGATTAGTAATATATTACCGCAGCATATTAATATACAGTGGAAAACAGCTTCGGATATCAATTTAGATTGCTTATTTATTCATGAGCATTTTTTTGAAACCGAAGGTATTCAACGCATACTCAATACCAAACATTTCCCATGGCTTAAAATTGCCAAAGATCTTGAACGCTCAGGCAAAGTTTCAAACAACACCTTATATTTACCACTGCAAGACACTTATGAGCTAAACCGTTGGGTTGATCATCATATCCTGCAATCCAATCAAAAGCCTGTTGAAGACATCGATATTGTTCCAGTCATGAACAGCAAACTCCCAGCCAATCATACGTATACCGAAAGTTATTTCAAAGATATGTCTAAGCGTGACTCGAATGCGAAGTTACATCTATCTGATGATAATGGCTCTATCGCAGTAATTAAGCCCTCCAAAAATCTTGTTTGGCTTAATCCAAATCACCCAATTAAACACACAGATTTCAGTTTTAACTATGATCTAGCATCTACCAATGACTTATTAAAAGTATCGCGTAAAGAGAGTGTTATCTTACAAGATTGGTTATGGAATTTATTTTGGAATTCGAGTGATTTTTATCAAATTGCACCTGAAGATGGTCATTATAAAATTTTGTTTTGGCCCAAACCCGATGATTCGATCAATCGAAAAAAAATATTCCAAATGTCTGCATGCTTCATACAGGGTGCAAAAATGTCAAAAATTGCAGAACAGCATGATATTCCGATGCTTATGATTCGACGATTCATCGCTGCAAATATGGCAGCAGGTAATCTTGAAAAAATCAATGTTTGGGATAAACACTATACCCCGCCCGAAAAAGCTGAAAAAACTGAACAACAAAACTTTATTAAAAGTTTCTTTGGCAAAATACGCAGCAAATTTGGTTTCTAATTAAAGGTAGATACAAATGATTTTACAAGAATATAAGATTGTATTTGCAGGTACGATGGGTGCAGGAAAAACAGAAGCGATTCGCTCTTTATCAGAAATTCCTGTGCTCTCTACAGAAGCCCTGAATACAGATCAAAATAGCCATACTAAGATGGAAACCACGGTTGGTATCGACTACGGGGAAGTGACCTTAGATGATGGTGTTAAAATTGGCTTATACGGCACACCAGGGCAAAGTCGTTTTGATTTTATTTGGCCGGTCATTTGTAAAGGTGCGATTGGCGCAATTGTCTTAATTGATCATCATATTGACAATCCCATTCAGGAGCTAGAAAACTATTTAGAGGTTTTCCAAAACTATACCGATAACATTGCAATTGGCATTACACATACGGATTTAAGCAGTGAACGTTCTACAAATATCTATAAAGAATGGCTGATTAGCCAAGATCTTTACTCTCCCCTATTTTTTATCGATGCCCGTAAAAAAGAAGATGTTTTATTACTTTTAGAAGCGCTCATTACCTCGGTAGAAGTAAACCACGATATTACAACTTAAGGATGTTTGATGATGTTTAACTTTCAAGAAAAACGTAAAGCACCAGAGGAATTAGTACAATGTGCAAAACGTGAGATCCATGATGTAATATCCAATGTTCGCGGCATTTATTATGTGATGGTCTGCTCTACCGATGGATTTGAACTCGCAACTATTCACAAAAAAGATAACTATAACAACAGTAAGCTTGCTGCTGTAAGTAGCTCAATATTAGCGATGGTGTCTGCCTTTACCAGTGAAATTCACCTTACTGGATGCCAATCTATTACCTTAGATGCTGAAAATGGGAAAGCTATTTTAACTGCTGTTCCCGCACCCAAGCATCCGATGATTATTGTCGCCTTAACGGAAAAAGACATTCTACTTGGACAAGCACTTTATGCGCTTAAGAGTGCAACACAAACCATTGCTGCTGCGGATAAATAAGTTAAATAACCCGAATCGCGGATAAGAAATTAACTTGAAAAATAGAAGGACTAGAGCCATCAGTTGAGTTACCACACAAAACTTAAAACTCTAGTCCCGATGTTTAATAGTACCGAATTATTTTGCTTAATTGATGATTTCTTTCTTAAATTTGAAGCAACCTACTGGAATTTTCTTAAGCAAAGTAATCGTTCCTTAAGAATCAGAACTGCTCATTTAACCATTTCAGAAATCTGTTTTATCGCTATTTGGTACAAATGTTCTCATTTCAATAATTTCAAAGCATTTTTCATTTGGTTAAAAGAAGATAAAAACCATTTATTTAAGTATTTGCCTTGCTATCAAAGGATGATTCATCTGATCAATATGCACCAATTGGCTCTACACGCTTTACATGTGGTGCTGATGAAAGACCAAGGTACACAATATTTATGGATTGATTCAACAACTCTGCCAGTTTGTAAAAATCAACGTATTCAACGCCATAAATCTTTAGCTAAAATTGCATCTCGTGGTAAAAGTTCAATGGGCTGGTTTTATGGCTGTAAATTGCACATTGCAATGAACCAATTTGGTGAAATTGCTTGTTCTGCTTTATCGAATGGACATGTTGCTGACATAAAAATGGTTGAGAGACTCGTTAAAGAGGTGGAAGCAAAGTTGTATGGAGATCGTGGCTATATTAGTCAAGAACTGAAGATTAGATTAAAAGAGCAAGGCATTGATTTAATTACCTATCATCGAAAAAATATGCAGGCTACACAACTTTCTGAGTCAGATAAATATCACTTAAAACAGCGTAATAAGATAGAGACTTTATTCAGTTTATTGAAAGGTCAGTACAATTTAGTGACAAGCAAAGCACGCAGTGTTCATGGATTTCTAGGAGGGATTTACGCGTCCTTGTGTGCATATCAATTGATCCATAAAAATAAGCCAACAATTCAAATTATGGAGTCATCGGCTTAAACAGGATTCGGGTTAAATAAAATATAAAAAACTTTCTTCCCCACAAAGAAAAACCCCCTCAATCTTTTGATTGAGGGGGTTTTGAATTAATGAGCTGGCGATGACTTACTCTCACATGGGTAATCCCACACTACCATCAGCGCTAAGAGGTTTCACTTCTGAGTTCGGGAAGGGATCAGGTGGTTCACTCTTGCTATTGTCGCCAGCACAACTGTTTATGATTACTCGCTATGGTCTTAGTTGCTTTCGCATGCCTAGCTTTGGTCAAAAGAGTTATTAACAGAGATATTTGAGTATCGATGTGTTGTTTAATTTTACTTAGCTTTCAAACTAAATCAAGTTGTTTTGTAGTGATTTCGACTACAACACCAACTGTTTGGGTGTTGTATAGTCAAGCCTCACGAGCAATTAGTATTGGTCAGCTTCATACATCACTGCACTTCCACATCCAACCTATCAACGTCGTAGTCTTCAACGGCTCTTTAGAGGACATAAAGTCCTTGGGAAATCTTATCTTGAGGTAGGCTTCCCGCTTAGATGCTTTCAGCGGTTATCCCTTCCGAACATAGCTACCCGGCGATGCGACTGGCGTCACAACCGGTACACCAGAGGTTCGTCCACTCTGGTCCTCTCGTACTAGGAGCAGATCCTCTCAAATTTCCAACGCCCACGGTAGATAGGGACCGAACTGTCTCACGACGTTCTAAACCCAGCTCGCGTACCTCTTTAAATGGCGAACAGCCATACCCTTGGGACCTGCTTCAGCCCCAGGATGAGATGAGCCGACATCGAGGTGCCAAACACCGCCGTCGATATGAACTCTTGGGCGGTATCAGCCTGTTATCCCCAGAGTACCTTTTATCCGTTGAGCGATGGCCCTTCCATACAGAACCACCGGATCACTAAGACCTACTTTCGTACCTGCTCGACTTGTGGGTCTCGCAGTTAAGCGCGCTTTTGCCTTTATACTCTACGCGTGATTTCCGACCACGCTGAGCGCACCTTCGTACTCCTCCGTTACTCTTTAGGAGGACCGCCCCAGTCAAACTACCCACCAGACATGGTCCTCGCTCCAGATTATGGAGCAGAGTTAGAACCTCAATATTACCAGGGTGGTATTTCAAGATTGGCTCCATCGCAACTAGCGTCACGACTTCAAAGCCTCCCACCTATCCTACACAAGTAAGATCAAAGTTCAATGTCAAGCTGCAGTAAAGGTTCACGGGGTCTTTCCGTCTAGCCGCGGGTACACCGCATCTTCACGGCGAATTCGATTTCACTGAGTCTCTGCTGGAGACAGCGCCCCCATCATTATGCCATTCGTGCAGGTCGGAACTTACCCGACAAGGAATTTCGCTACCTTAGGACCGTTATAGTTACGGCCGCCGTTTACTGGGGCTTCGATCAATAGCTTCGCTTGCGCTAACCACATCAATTAACCTTCCAGCACCGGGCAGGCATCACACCCTATACGTCCACTTTCGTGTTTGCAGAGTGCTATGTTTTTAATAAACAGTTGCAGGGGCCTGGTTTCTGTGGCTGTCAACCGCTCAGGAAGTAAATTCCGTCACCGTCGACAGCGTACCTTCTCCCGAAGTTACGGTACCATTTTGCCTAGTTCCTTCAGCAGAGTTCTCTCAAGCGCTTTGGTCTACTCGACCTGACCACCTGTGTCGGTTTCGGGTACGATTCCTGTGTAACTGAAGCTTAGAGACTTTTCCTGGAAGTATGGTATCAGCCACTTCGCTGTACAAGTACAGCTTGCTATCAACTCTCAGCATAGAGCACCCCGGATTTGCCTAAGATGCATGCCTACTGTCTTTCACCTGGACAACCAACGCCAGGCTGACTTAACCTTCTCCGTCCTCTCATCGCATTACACAGAAGTATTGGAATATTAACCAATTTCCCATCGACTACGCCTCTCGGCCTCGCCTTAGGGGTCGACTCACCCAGCCCCGATTAACGTTGGACTGGAACCCTTGGTCTTTCAGCGAACGAGTTTTTCACTCGTTTTGTCGTTACTCACGTCAGCATTCGCACTTCTGATACCTCCAGCAGACTTCTCAATCCACCTTCATCGGCTTACAGAACGCTCCCCTACCACTTGCAATAAATTGCAAATCCGCAGCTTCGGCATATAGTTTTAGCCCCGTTACATCTTCCGCGCAGGCCGACTCGACTAGTGAGCTATTACGCTTTCTTTAAAGGGTGGCTGCTTCTAAGCCAACCTCCTAGCTGTCTATGCCTTCCCACATCGTTTCCCACTTAACTATAATTTTGGGGCCTTAGCTGGCGGTCTGGATTGTTTTCCTCTTGACTACGGACGTTAGCACCCGCAGTCTGTCTCCCGGATAGTACTCATTGGTATTCGGAGTTTGCATCGGTTTGGTAAGTCGGGATGACCCCCTAGCCGAAACAGTGCTCTACCCCCAATGGTATTCGTCCGAGGCGCTACCTAAATAGCTTTCGGGGAGAACCAGCTATCACCGAGTTTGATTAGCCTTTCACCCCTATCCACAAGTCATCCCCTGGCTTTTCAACGACAGTGGGTTCGGTCCTCCAGTTAGTGTTACCCAACCTTCAACCTGCTCATGGATAGATCACCCGGTTTCGGGTCTACACCCAGCAACTAAACGCCCTATTAAGACTCGATTTCTCTACGGCTCCCCTATTCGGTTAACCTTGCTACTGAATGTAAGTCGCTGACCCATTATACAAAAGGTACGCAGTCACCGGACACAATGCCGGCTCCCACTGCTTGTATGCATGCGGTTTCAGGATCTATTTCACTCCCCTCACAGGGGTTCTTTTCGCCTTTCCCTCACGGTACTGGTTCACTATCGGTCAGTCAGGAGTATTTAGCCTTGGAGGATGGTCCCCCCATATTCAGACAAGGTTTCACGTGCCTCGCCCTACTCGTCATCATTACATAAGCCCTTTCGTGTACGGGAATATCACCCTCTACGTTCGCACTTCCCAGAGCGTTCCACTAAAGCTTATGTAACTTAATGGGCTGATCCCCGTTCGCTCGCCGCTACTAAGGGAATCTCAATTGATTTCTTTTCCTAAGGGTACTGAGATGTTTCACTTCCCCTCGTTCGCCTTGCATGACTATGTATTCATCATGCAATACCTACCTTATGGTAAGTGGGTTTCCCCATTCAGACATCTCCGGATCACAGGATATTTGCCGCCTCCCCGGAGCTTTTCGCAGGCTATTACGTCTTTCATCGCCTCTGACTGCCAAGGCATCCACCACATGCACTTAATTACTTGACTATACAACCCCAAACAGTCGACGGTACCTACAAGGAGCACCTTCAACATACAGTTCGAAGTACTGTGAATTTAATCACTGTACAGCTTCAATCAAAATCATATACCAAAACGCTTGATTCAGTTAATCGCTAGTTTCTCATTCCTCGTAATTGCTTACTTGAAATGAGCCTTAAACAATTTATTTCAACTCAAATATTCTGTTAATGATTATCTACGTCCTCATCGGATCGTAGCAACTGTGATAAATCACAGAGATTACCAAGTGCGCGTATCATAACGCTTATACTTGTTAATCTCTAGGATCTAAACACTTGATAGCTCAAGGACTAATCAACCTCAGCACCGTATGATCACATACTGCGCGAAGCGTAGCTTCTTGCCTAAATTTCAAGGAAAAGCATGCTTTTCTTGTCTTGAAATTTGGTGGAGACTAACGGAGTCGAACCGTTGACCTCCTGCGTGCAAAGCAGGCGCTCTACCAACTAAGCTAAGTCCCCAGCTTATCATTTAGATCAATGTATTCTGATTCTCTGTCTTACTCTGCAATTGCTTGCTTCGTCAGTAGTGGTGGGTCTGACAAGACTTGAACTTGTGACCCCACGCTTATCAAGCGTGTGCTCTAACCAACTGAGCTACAGACCCTCAGGTACATCGTATGAAGAACAACTTGTTGTGGATTCTTACCAATCGTCAATCTTTCGTTAAGGAGGTGATCCAGCCGCAGGTTCCCCTACGGCTACCTTGTTACGACTTCACCCCAGTCGTCGGCCACACCGTGGTAACCGCCCTCAATTAAGTTAGGCTAGCTACTTCTGGTGCAACAAACTCCCATGGTGTGACGGGCGGTGTGTACAAGGCCCGGGAACGTATTCACCGCGGCATTCTGATCCGCGATTACTAGCGATTCCGACTTCATGGAGTCGAGTTGCAGACTCCAATCCGGACTACGATCGGCTTTTTGAGATTAGCATCCTATCGCTAGGTAGCAACCCTTTGTACCGACCATTGTAGCACGTGTGTAGCCCTGGTCGTAAGGGCCATGATGACTTGACGTCGTCCCCGCCTTCCTCCAGTTTGTCACTGGCAGTATCCTTAAAGTTCCCGGCTTAACCCGCTGGCAAATAAGGAAAAGGGTTGCGCTCGTTGCGGGACTTAACCCAACATCTCACGACACGAGCTGACGACAGCCATGCAGCACCTGTATGTAAGCTCCCGAAGGCACCAATCCATCTCTGGAAAGTTCTTACTATGTCAAGACCAGGTAAGGTTCTTCGCGTTGCATCGAATTAAACCACATGCTCCACCGCTTGTGCGGGCCCCCGTCAATTCATTTGAGTTTTAGTCTTGCGACCGTACTCCCCAGGCGGTCTACTTATCGCGTTAGCTGCGCCACTAAAGTCTCAAAGACCCCAACGGCTAGTAGACATCGTTTACGGCATGGACTACCAGGGTATCTAATCCTGTTTGCTCCCCATGCTTTCGTGCCTCAGTGTCAGTATTAGGCCAGATGGCTGCCTTCGCCATCGGTATTCCTCCAGATCTCTACGCATTTCACCGCTACACCTGGAATTCTACCATCCTCTCCCATACTCTAGCCAACCAGTATCGAATGCAATTCCTAAGTTAAGCTCAGGGATTTCACATTTGACTTAATTGGCCACCTACGCACGCTTTACGCCCAGTAAATCCGATTAACGCTCGCACCCTCTGTATTACCGCGGCTGCTGGCACAGAGTTAGCCGGTGCTTATTCTGCGAGTAACGTCCACGCACCTAGAGTATTAGTCTAGGGCGCCTCCTCCTCGCTTAAAGTGCTTTACAACCAAAAGGCCTTCTTCACACACGCGGCATGGCTGGATCAGGGTTCCCCCCATTGTCCAATATTCCCCACTGCTGCCTCCCGTAGGAGTCTGGGCCGTGTCTCAGTCCCAGTGTGGCGGATCATCCTCTCAGACCCGCTACAGATCGTCGCCTTGGTAGGCCTTTACCCCACCAACTAGCTAATCTGACTTAGGCTCATCCATTAACGCAAGGTCCGAAGATCCCCTGCTTTCCCCCGTAGGGCGTATGCGGTATTAGCAGTCGTTTCCAACTGTTGTCCCCCATTAATGGGCAGATTCCTAAGTATTACTCACCCGTCCGCCGCTGAATCCAGTAGCAAGCTACTTTCATCCGCTCGACTTGCATGTGTTAAGCCTGCCGCCAGCGTTCAATCTGAGCCATGATCAAACTCTTCAGTTTAAAATCAGTAGTAGCTTAAAGGCTACCAATCTTGGCTCATCAATTTTCTGACAAATATTTCTCAAATAAACTTCGAGTAATTTCTACCATCAATCAATGAAAATAATTTCGATCAATCAATCAGTAAAAATCCACACAAGTTGTTCTTCATAATCTCTTAATGATCTTCTTGTTGGTTCGTCACCAGCAAGCTAGGTCGGCTATATTACACTAGATTTATCTAGTGTCAATCAGTAATTCAAATTATTTTAAACTTTCTTTCTAAAATCAATTCTTAACATCTTGTGCTAAGCCATTGTTTTATCAGAAGTTTTAATCTTCATCACTGCCGATGGATGTGCATTCTACAGCATTTCACACCCAACACAACCCCTATTTTCAATCTTTTCTATCGTCCGCTTATTTATTGAACCAAAAACCTACTTTTTCTCTTCTTTTGGTTGTTATTGAAGCAATATTTATGTTGTATTCTCCTAAATTTCCTTTTATTCAAAACAATTCCTTCTTCTTTTTCATATAAACACGCATGTTTTGCACATACAAAATTTAACGCTCTGCACTTTTTTTTAAATTATATTGTTAGAAATAACACTTATCTTATTAAAAAATAACTCACTTTAAGTACATCACCATTTTCATCAAGAAAAAATAAAGTCGCCTATAGAAGACTATTCATGAAGAATCCGCAAAAAACAGTGTCTCTTATAAGACTTTTTAATCAAGCACAACTCAAGGTGGCATTCACGATCACCCTGTTAACCTGTCTCATTTTTTTAGGGTGTGCCTGCTATATCTTAAAAACGCTAATCACCCACAATATTCAACAACAAATTGAATGGGCTTTATCCTCAAGCAACAAACCAACAAATAACCAAGATTATAGCCAAACGTTAAAACCTGTCATTGAACATGACTTTGCGCTTTCTATTATTCAGTACGATCCATCACATCAACTTATCAATATCCAAACCACAACCACCCCACCCCAGTCTTTTGAGAACATGGTGAATTTCGTATTTTTTAAAGATGGGATTCATATCGATCTTTATGATGCGAAACCCGCTGTTTCACTTGAAGTTCAATTACGCAGTAAAAATTATTTATTTTATTACTGGCTTTTACTTAGCAGTTTTATAGTGACGCTCACTTTTATTCCTATTTTTTTATTTTTCTATCTTTATAAAACTCGAAAATTTCTTGAAGCCAACACCAAACCCCTCATTCATGGCATTCACACCTTTACTCAGACCGAAAAATGGCAACGCGCACCTTTCACTTATATTCGTGAGTTTCAAATTTTTAATACAACCTTCAACACTTTGATCGAAAAATTTGAAAGCACCAAACAAAATCTAAATGAACATAACGATCAACTCAATTATCAAGCACATCACGATGTTTTGACCCAAATCCCTAATCGACATTATTTTCAACAATTCATTAATCGGGAACTCAATCAAAATCTGAATCACTACTTGGTTTTGCTATATATCGATAACAATAAGTTTAAAGCCATTAATGATACTTATGGACATCAAATGGGGGATGCAGTCCTCATTGAAACCACACAGCGTTTAAAAAGAAATTTACCAAAAGATGCATTTATTGCGCGCCTAGGCGGAGATGAATTTGCCGTAGTGCTTAAAACAGTGAAAGATACCCAACAACTCAAAAATTTCTGTCAAAAACTGATAGAAAGCTGCTACGAACCTTTAGTGGTTGATGATCAGCCTATTTATTTTACTTTTAGTATTGGCGCAAGCTACGCCTATCATGCGAAAAATTTAGATGAGCTACTACACCAAGCAGATGAAGCCATGTATCAAGCAAAAGCATCGGGTAGGCATTGGGCGATTTTCAATCCGCAATATTTTGAAGATCACTTGTTTTAAATGAGAAGAGAAGAAAGCGGATAATAAGAATTGTTTTATTAAATTTTAGGCATAAAAAAACCGCTTACGCGGTATCTTTTATCTCGACCATCTTTGAGAAGATGGTCGGAGCAGTAGGATTCGAACCTACGACCCCCTGGTCCCAAACCAGGTGCACTACCAGGCTGTGCTATGCTCCGAATTGGGGTGAATGATGGGATTCGAACCCACGACAACCGGAATCACAATCCGGGGCTCTACCAACTGAGCTACATCCACCATTGTACAAACTAGATTCTATTTCATCAAACGACCTAATGGCGCGCCTGACAGGATTCGAACCTGTGACCATCCGCTTAGAAGGCGGATGCTCTATCCAACTGAGCTACAAGCGCTTAACTGATGAAAATCACCACCGGCCTTGAAGAATTGGTCGGAGCAGTAGGATTCGAACCTACGACCCCCTGGTCCCAAACCAGGTGCACTACCAGGCTGTGCTATGCTCCGATTCATCTCAGCTTTTCGTATCGAAGTGTTCGTTCGGTACGGTGTGCATTCTAGGCGTGACGCCCTAAGACGTCAACACCTATATTTAAAAAAAACCTAAAAACTGCATCAAGTGTATATTAATCATGCATTTCAGATATTTTTTATACAAAATTTAACGTTTTAATTGCGCACTGAAGTCCAGCATGCGATCTAAAGGTAATTTTGCACGTTGTGCCAAGGCTGGATCGACGAATATTTCTTGATCACCCTGCTCTAAAACCTGCAAAATCCCATCAAGTTCATTCATTGCCATCCATGGACAGTGAGCACAAGAGCGACATGTCGCTCCTTCTCCAGCTGTTGGCGCTTCAATTAAGGTCTTATTTGGCACGGCCTGCTGCATTTTGTAGAAAATACCACGATCCGTTGCCACAATCAGTTCTTGATTCGGCAATGTTTGTGCAGCCTGAATAAGTTGCGAGGTACTACCGACTGCATCGGCAATCTCAACCACTGACATCGGTGATTCAGGATGTACCAAGACTGCTGCATTTGGATAGATCGCTTTCATATTGGCAATACCGCGCGAACGAAATTCTTCATGCACAATACAAGCACCATCCCAAAGCAGCATATCTGCACCAGTTTTTTGTTGAATATAGCGACCTAAGTGCTGATCGGGTGCCCAAATGATTTTTTCACCCAAGCTATCAAGATATTCAATAATCTCTACCGCACAGCTTGATGTCACTACCCAATCGGCACGTGCTTTCACTGCTGCTGAGGTATTGGCATAGACCACCACAGTGTGATCAGGATGCGCATCGCAGAACTTGGTAAATTCCTCCACAGGACAACCCAAATCGAGTGAACACGTCGCTTCTAAGGTTGGCATCAACACAGTTTTATTGGGTGATAAAATTTTTGAGGTTTCGCCCATAAACTTGACCCCTGCCACCACCAAGGTAGATGCTGGATGATCGCGACCAAAACGTGCCATCTCTAAAGAGTCCGACACACAACCACCTGTCAGTTCTGCCAACTCCTGTACTTCAGGATCACAATAATAATGCGCCACCAAGACTGCATCGCGCTTTTCGAGCTCTGCCTTGATTTGAGCAAACTTCTCTTGTTTGGCTTGCACTGTCATTTGATGGTTTTTCGGATCGCTTAAACGATCTAAATGCGCCTGTACAATCGATTTGGCTTCATTGGCGATTAAATTGGTCGCATCATTCATAACACGTTCTACTCTTCCCTATACGTTCGTATCAACAAACGTTTACCCTACATACTGATCGTTTTTGACCAATCATTAAAAAATTACAGTTATAAAAAAAGCCCCACAACGGAGGCTTTTATTTCAATCTAAATTATGAGCGATAATCTGCATTAATCTTGACGTAGTCATAAGATAAGTCACAGGTATAGACTGTATCTTTTGCTTCACCACGACCAAGATCGACACGAATCATCATCTCGGCTTGTGCCATCACGCGTGCGCCAGCTTCTTCCGTATAGTCTGCTGCTGCACCGCCATCTTTACAGATTTGTACATCATCTAACCAAACTTGAATTTTTGCAACGTCTAAGTTTGGTACACCTGCATAACCAATCGCTGCCAAAATACGACCCCAGTTTGGATCAGAGGCAAAGATTGCGGTTTTTACTAACGGCGAATGCGCAATGCTATAGGCAATATCACAACATTCTTGGGTGTTATTCCCACCTTCTACTGCAACAGTAATGAATTTAGTTGCACCCTCTCCATCACGTACGATCAATTGTGCAAGGCGTTTCATGGTACGAGTCAGTACATCTAAAATCACAGCATAGCGTGGATCTTCAATTGATGTGATTTCAGCACCACCGGCTTGACCTGTTGCAATAAAAATACATGAGTCATTTGTTGATGTATCACCATCAATGGTAATTCGGTTAAACGATACATTCACAGTTTCGCTGAGGAGCTGTTGCACCAACTCACGACTAATTGGCGCATCCGTTGCGACATAACCCAACATAGTCGCCATGTTCGGACGAATCATGCCCGCACCTTTTGAAATACCAGTCATGGTGTATGTCACACCATCGAGTTCAAATTGCTCTGATGCACCTTTTGGTGTGGTATCTGTCGTCATAATGCCGGTTGCAGCATCCACCCAAGCATCATCACGCAAGCTATCTAATGCAGGTTGTAAACCTTTCACCAAACGTTCAATCGGTAACTGCTCACCAATCACACCCGTCGAAAATGGTAAAACTTCTGCTGCTTGTACACCTGCAATTTCAGCTAAAGCGGCGCATGTTGCTTCTGCATTTGCCATACCTGTTGGACCTGTGCCCGCATTGGCATTACCTGTATTAATCACAAGGTAACGTGGATTGCCTACTTTTAAATGCGCTTTAGATAAATGTACGGGTGCTGCACAGAATGCATTTTGGGTAAATACACCTGCAACATTGGAGCCTTCAGCCAGTTCGAAAATCACGAGGTCACGTCGGTTCTGATAGCGCACATACGCTTCAGCCGAACCAATTTTAACCCCTTTCACCACATGCATCTGTGGCATAGATACGTCACCAACTGCCATTTTGAATTGTCCAATATTGAAGTTTATGAAAAATACAGCTTAGATGATCTGAGGCAAAAAATCGAGCTAAAGCCAGAACTCTACCACTATTTATTCTTATTTTTTTGCAATAAAAAACCAGTCATAGAGACTGGTCTTTTAAAGTGAACTCGATCAGTTTTTTGCCAATTCGCTTGCTTGATTCAGCAATGCTTGTTTCGCTTGCTGTTGGCTTGCAGGTGACAAGGCAGGATTCGATGCCACAATTCGGTCTGCATTCACAGCATTGGCTGCGACAACTGCCGCAGTTTGCAGCACAATTGGTCGGTTTGGATTAGCAAAAGTGTATTTAATGCCGGTACGTGGACTTTGTACGGTCACTTGACCGTTTGGATCAACAACAACAGGGGCAGTGGTTGGACCAATCGCTTGTTGAACTTTCTCAACAGTCGTGGTTTCTGCCGCTTGCGCCCATGCCGGAATCGCCAATAGCGCGATCATAAAAGGTTTTAATACTGTTTTCATTATGTATTCCGTTTCTCGGTAATCTATCTGCCATTAAATACCACTTAAAGCACTTTACTGCAAATAGTTATGCTGAATTCGCTTTGCTGTTCACATAAAAAAACAGAGCCAATTGGCTCTGTTTTTACAACATCAGTTAAATTTTACCGTGACATTGCTTGTATTTTAGACCTGAACCACATGGACATGGCGCATTACGGCTTGCAGGCACTTCAAATACAGGTGCAACAGATGCCGCATTTGCATTTTGCTCTGCATCTATCGCATTTGACTCATCTTCCGCCAAACCATCAAACTCAGAATGTGACAACTGTAAACGCATCGCTTCGGCTTGCGCTTGTTGTTGTGCTTCCATTTCGAGAAGCTCTTCAGGTGTTGGTACATGAATACGAGATAAATCCATCACCACATCAGATTTAATCACTGCAAGCATATTTACAAACAAGTTATACGCTTCTTTTTTGTATTCTTGCTCAGGATTTTTTTGTGCATAGCCACGTAAATGAATACCTTGACGCAAGTAATCCATCGCTGCCAAATGTTCTTTCCAATGGCGATCGAGTGAATTCAACATAAAGTGACGTTCAAGACTTGCTGCCGACTCAGGACCCATTTGTTCACGACGTGATTGATAACGCGCAAGGATTTCATCGCTAATACGACGAACCAAGGCTTCTTCATCTAAACGACGATCTTCTTCTAACCATTGGGCAATCGGAAGCTCAACATTTAAGTCTTCGCGCAATGCTTGCTCAAGACCAGCAATATCCCATTGGTCATGGATAGACTCAGGTGGAATATAAGTTGCGATCATGCCTTGCATGACTTCGCGAATCATTTCTTCAATATAATCTTGCAAGGTACTTTCAGCTAAGATTTCATCACGCTGTGAATAGATAATCTTACGCTGTTCGTTATTTACGTCATCGTATTTTAATAAGTTCTTACGAATATCGAAGTTACGCGCTTCTACTTTGCGCTGCGCATTTTCAATCGAACGCGACACCATTTTATGCTCAATGGCTTCATCTTCTTTCAAGCCCATCGCACGCATCATAGAGACAATACGATCACCCGCGAAGATCCGCATCAAGTCATCTTCAAGTGACAAATAGAAACGCGACACACCTGGGTCACCTTGACGACCCGCACGACCACGTAATTGGTTATCAATACGACGTGATTCATGACGTTCAGAACCAATAATGTGTAAACCACCTGAAGCCAATACTGCTTCGTGGTTGGCATCCCATTCTGATTTCAAACGTACTTCATCTTCAGGCGTTGGATTTTCAATTTTGGCAAGTAACGATTTCCAGTTACCCCCCAAAAGAATATCTGTACCACGACCTGCCATGTTGGTGGCAATGGTCACAGCACGTGGTGCGCCCGCTTGCGCGATAATATCGGCTTCACGTTCGTGTTGTTTTGCATTTAACACTTCATGCTGAATACCAGCAGCTTTGAGCTTATCTGATAGAATTTCAGATGCTTCAATGGTGGCTGTACCAATCAAAATTGGCGCAACACCCGCGGCATGGACACGTTCAATTTCTTGAATAATCGCGTTGTACTTGCCTTCACGATTTAAATAGATCAAATCGTCATGGTCATTACGCACCATCGGACGATGGGTTGGAATCAATACAACGTCTAAACCGTAAATTTCCTTCATTTCCGCAGCTTCAGTATCGGCTGTACCGGTCATACCTGAGAGCTTTTTATAAAGACGGAAATAGTTCTGGAATGTTGTGGTTGCAAGCGTTTGGTTTTCAGGTTGAATATCCAAACCTTCTTTCGCTTCAACGGCTTGATGCAAACCTTCAGACCAACGACGACCCGGCATGGTACGACCGGTATTTTCATCGACAATAATCACTTCACCTTCGTGAATGATGTAATGCACGTTGCGTTGATATAAATAATGTGCGCGAATGGCTGCAGTTACATGATGCACAAGATTCAGGTTTGATGCTGAATAGAGACTTTCGCCTTCCGCTAACAAACCCATTGCAATCAGTTCGTTTTCAACAAACTCAAAACCTGCTTCGGAGATTTCAACTGAACGTTGTTTTTCATCAATCCAGAAATGACCACCATCTGGCACTTTTTCTTCTTTTTGCGCGTGCAATTTTGGTGGAATGGTATTAATGGCCGCATACAACTGCGATGAATCTTCACTTTGACCAGAAATAATCAATGGCGTACGTGCTTCATCAATCAGGATCGAATCGACCTCATCGATAATGGTGTATACAAGACCACGTTGTTTTTTCTCAGCAAGTGAGAACACCATGTTGTCACGTAGATAATCGAAACCAAATTCGTTGTTGGTACCGTAAGTAATATCTGCACGATACGCTTGTGATTTTTCAGTTGGATCTTGCATCGAGTAAATCACCCCGATGCTTAAGCCTAGAAATTCGAATAATGGACGGTTTAACTCAGCATCACGTTGTGCCAAGTAATCATTCACCGTAATCACGTGAACGCCTTCACCACTGAGAGCATTCAGATAACACGCCAAAGTACCCATGAGGGTTTTACCTTCACCGGTACGCATTTCTGCAATTTTACCTTCATGTAAGGTAATACCACCGATCAACTGAACATCATAATGACGCATGCCCATGACACGTTTTGCTGCTTCACGGCAGACCGCAAACGCTTCGGGTAATAACTTATCTAAGCTTTCGCCTTTATTATATCGTTGTTTGAATTCTTCAGTTTTTGCAGATAGGTCTGCATCGCTAAGGACTGATATCGTCGGCTCGAGCGCATTAATCTTATCAACGATTTTACGCATGCGTTTGAGTTCGCGCTCATTTTTAGTACCGAAGATTCCTCCGATCAGACTTGCCAACATGTATAGACTCTCTAAAACTTGCTTGTCAAAATGAATATAAATTCTTAGTGGTTATTATGGTGCTAGAAATTTGAAGTACAAGGGTTTTGCGCGAAAACACCGTAAAAAATCTAATCGCGACTTCTAGCGCGCAAAATCTAAGGCAGGCTAATGTATCAAATTTTATACAGACAACATAGTCGCCGAAGCTTGGGATTTTTATAATTTTGCAGCAAATTTTTCCTATTTTAGCTTTTTTATTCATAAAGAAAGATAAAAACACTATTTTTTTCATCATAAAAAAAATCGGTCATATTCAATCTCGAAATACAGCAAAAATTGATAAATAATCATAAAAGATGAGGCAATACAATGAGTTTACGTTTAGGCGATATCGCACCCGACTTTGTTCAGCAATCGAGTGAAGGTGAAATTCGATTCCATGAGTTCTTAGGTGACAGTTGGGGTATTCTATTTTCCCATCCAGCGGATTACACACCCGTCTGCACAACTGAACTTGGTTTTACTGCAAAGCTGAAAGATAAATTTGAAAAACGTGAAGTAAAAGCAATTGCTTTATCTGTAGATGATGTTGAATCCCATCAGGGTTGGATCAAAGATATTAATGAGACCCAAGACACGACAGTTAATTTTCCGATTATTGCGGATCAAGATCGTAAAGTATCCACACTGTATGATTTCATTCATCCGAATGCAAGCGAGACCTTAACGGTTCGTTCTTTGGTAATTATCGACCCGAATAAAAAAATCCGCCTGATTATTACGTATCCCGCATCAACAGGCCGTAACTTCCATGAAATTTTACGTGTGATTGATTTATTGCAATTGACGGACAATCACAAAGTCGCTACGCCTGCCAACTGGCAACATGGCGATGATGTAGTGATTGTGCCGTCGCTGAAAGATGAGGACGAAATCAAACAACGCTTCCCTAAAGGCTATAAGGCAGTCGCTCCTTATTTACGTCTCACGCCACAGCCTGAGCAAGGATAAGCAGAGCACCGCTCTGCCCTTGCGCAAGATTCACAGCTATGCTGTGAATGTGAGGATAAAATCAAATGTTGCTACATGGGAGCGCAAGAGCCATAGCTATGCTATGGCTAGCAAGGATAGGTAAAACATTACCTTAATTTGCCGCAAGGCAAACGAAGTGCGCAGTTCATATAAAAAAGCACTGCTTTAAGTATTCGCAAGACAGGCAAAGCCTTGCTCCATCCCCCTTCATCTGCGTCAAAGTTGATCTGACGAGCCAAGTTTAAGTGCAGATGGAGAATCTAAATCTGAAACACTTTATTACTTTATGAAGTCAGATGATTGGTTAGACTAAAAACCTCCATAACAATAAAAATATTTTATGAAAGTATTTCCTCTTCTCCTCTGTGTATTATCGCTTTCATTGCAAGGCTGCGTTCGCACGCCTGATTTACCTGAGCATGAACGACCTGAACATTGGGGACAGCTGATTCATGAAACCCATAATTTTTATAAAATAAGTGACTCAGTGTTTAGAAGTGAACAACCCAACCATGAACTCAAACCCTTATTACAACAGCACGAAATTGCTGTAGTGATCAATCTACGTTCTCGTGATAAAGACAGTAAAATTTTGGCAGCCGAAAATCTAAAACTTCGGCATATTCCTATTCATACATGGGCATTAGATCGAGATGATTTACTTAAGGTGATGCGGGAGATTCAGAGCGCTCAACAGCACAATCAACGTGTGCTATTACATTGTTATCATGGTTCAGACCGAACAGGTGCAAGCGTGGCAATGTATCGCATTATTTTTGAACATTGGTCGATTGATCAGGCATTACAAGAAATGAAACATGGTGGTTACGGTTTTCACCGTATTTGGGGCAATATCGAAAATCTCTTTACCCCTGAAAATGTAAAATGGATTCGAGATCAACTCTCGAATCCATCTTTGGTGTCACACGATATGCATTAAGCTTTAATTACGTTTATCTAAAGGCACCCATTCGTTCACCCACGCAGATTTCATATTAAGGCTTGCATCACTAGCAATCTTTTTGCGTGTTGCATCAGCTGCTTCACGATTTTTAGAAGGACCCACCATAATCCGTACCCCTTTTGAAGTTGGACTCTTGGTGACTTTGTAGCCTTTAGCACGAAGTTTCGCTGCAATGGCATCAGCATTGGCTTCATTAGCA
The DNA here is from genome assembly GCF_009557235.1 of Acinetobacter wanghuae. Lineage (NCBI taxonomy): Bacteria > Pseudomonadati > Pseudomonadota > Gammaproteobacteria > Moraxellales > Moraxellaceae > Acinetobacter > Acinetobacter wanghuae. Next base: position 2,244,359 of record NZ_CP045650.1, read on the forward strand.
GCCAGTGCCACTTGCACCATCCACTGTTTTGCATCATCGCCTTCAAGCAACTTACGCGCTTTTTCAGCTTCGGCTTTTTTCTTCGCTTCTTCTGCTTTGTGCTTTTCGTCAGCTTTACGCTTTTCTTCTGCCTTATGTTCAGCCGCTTTTTTATCCGCAGCTTTCTGTGCTTCTGCCGCTTTTAACTTTTCTGCTGCTTTACGTTTCTCTTCAGCCGCCTTTTGCTCTTCCGCTTTTTTCTTGGCTAAAGCCGCTTTTTGCTCAGCCTCTTTTTTAGCTGTATCTGTAGATGCATGTGCTTTTTGTTGTTCAGCTTTTTGCTGCTCTAATTTCTTTTGAGCCGCGGCTTTATCTTCAGCTAAACGCTTTTGTTTGGTTTTTTCATCTTCAACTAATTCAGGCGGAATATTATCTGAACTTTGCTGTCCTAAACGATGTGCATTTAAAGCAGCATATTCTTCTGCAGCTTTACGTGCAGCATCAGCTTCTGCTTGTTGCTGCATCGCCAAAAATTCCGCCGCACGTGCTTCTTGTTCTGCAACCGATTTTTCACGGTCACGACGTTGCTGTTCCAATAAACGTTTTTCAGTCGCCACATCTACGGTTAATGAATTTAACTTCGAATTGGGATGATCTTCAGCACTGTCCACTTGCTCAGAAGAATCCGGAAATTGTTGATGCTGAACATCAATTTCATCCTTCCCTTTAAGAAGCAATGCTGCCAACAACACACCACCACCGAGTAAAACTACGCCACCCATCCAGCGTTGTTTGTTATTCATTGACATTCTTCCAAATACTCCCATACCGCTTCTAAAGTATGAAATGATCCACATACCAAAATCAGCTGATTATTATTCGTTTCATCGAGCGCTGATTTAAAAGCTAATTTGATGTTATCGAAGTGCTGTACCGTTTGGCCTGCCAAAGCTTGATCCAAAACCGTGATGTCTGCCGCACGAGCCACTTCTAACTGTGCAATTCTCCACATTCCAATGTGATCTTTCAACAGCTCAACGACAGATTTTATATCTTTATCTGCCAACATTGAAAAAACGCATTGCACTTCAGTATATTGTTTATTGTGATTTAAATAATAACGCAATTGTTTTAATAAAAATTCGACCCCGTGTGGATTATGTCCCGCATCAAAAATCACAGTTTTATTGTGAATTTGACGGACTTCAAATCGACCGGGTAATTTTGCAGATCGAATCCCTTGCGCAATCGCCTCTTGTTCAACGCTTAGCCCACTTAACAAAATAGCAGCCACTGCGGTTGAAATATTATCGAGCGCCAAACTGCCTGTTGGGAAGGTTAAGGTTGTCCCTGATGATGCAAAGTTCCAAGATTGTCCATCTGCATTTGCTACATAAAAATAATCACGATTGATTGCATACAACGGCGCATTATTTTCAGCTGCTTTATTTAAAATAGCTTGCGGAATATCTTGTTGCCCACCAAACACGACTGGAATATTCGGTCGTATGATGCCTGCTTTTTCAAAAGCAATTTTCTCGATGGTATCGCCAAGCCAATCAGTATGATCGAGTCCGATATTGGTGATGACTGCGACATTAGGATCAACCACATTAACCACATCTAAGCGACCACCGAGACCAACTTCGAGCACCCAAACATCACATTGTTCATTTTTAAAAATAACAAAGGCTGCAAGTGTGGTGGCTTCAAAGAAAGATAAGCTGAGATCGCATTCGCGACGTGCTTGATCAACTTGCACAAAAGCATCAATCAAGAACTGATCTTCAACTTCAATGCCGCGCAATTTCACACGTTCATTAAAGCGATAGACATGCGGAGATTGATAAAGCCCGACTTTAAAACCTTGCGCATTTAAAATGGCAGCCAAAGTCGTTGTGGTTGAGCCTTTACCATTGGTACCGGCAACCGTCAGTACTTTAGCATTTGGACGGACAACACCGAGCTTTTCAGCTACAGGAATTACCCGTTCCAAACCTAAATCAATACCCGTAACGTGAACATGGCTCCAATAATCGAGCCATGTATCAAGTGAATCAGTTGCTAGTGGTGCTGTGTTCAAGGCAAATTCATCAATTTCGCGACAATACGATAAACTGTATCACGTAATGCGTGACGATGAACAATTTGGTCGATCACACCATGATCAAGCAAATATTCAGCACGTTGGAATGGTTCTTCCAATTTTTCGCGTACAGTTTGTTCAATCACACGTTTACCCGCAAAACCGATCATCGCTTTTGGCTCAGCCAAATGTACGTCACCGAGCATCGCTAAAGATGCAGTTACACCACCATATACAGGATGGGTCAGGACCACGACATAAGGTAAACCTGCTTCTTTTAAACGTTGAATTGCCGCAGAAGTACGTGCCATTTGCATTAAAGACAACATGCCTTCTTGCATACGTGCACCACCAGAGGCAGCAAAACAAATCAGCGGTTGTTGCAATTCAATCGCACGTTCAGCAGCTTGGACAAAACGGTCACCGACCACTGTACCCATTGAACCGCCCATAAAGTCGAATTCAAATGCTGTCGCAATCATTGGTACGCCTTTGAGCAAACCTTGCATCACGACCAAAGCTTCTGTTTCGCCGGTTTTCTTTTGCGCTTCCGCCATACGATCTGGATAGGCTTTGCTATCAACAAATTTCAACGGATCTTTAGCAACGAATTCTTGACCCATTTCTGTTTGCACTTGGTCAAAGAACCAATTTAAACGGTCACGGGCTTTCATACGCAAATGTTCATCACATTGTGGACAAACATAGGCGTTAAACGACATTGCAGTACGCGTCACCAAAGCATGACATTCTGGGCACTCAATGGTCGGCTCGGTAAATGTCGCTTTAAGTGTCGTTTGCTCATCTGGCATATGAATCCCGGGAACATGACGTTCAGTCCATGGGGTCGATGGGCTCAGAATTTTGCCTGATTTGACTGGTTGACTCATACTAACTCATCGAGCGCGGCTCGAAGCTCCTTGACTTTATTCACTGTTTCGACAACAGCTTGTTCTGGTGTGAGCGTTGCAAATTGCTTCACAAATGCACTTCCCACAATAACGGCATCGGCAGCAACACCCATCGCTTTCGCAGATGCAGCATCACTAATACCAAAACCTACGCCCACAGGAACATTGGTCACAGCTTTAATCTTTTCAATGCGGGCAGCCGCTTCAGATACATCTAAAGTTGCTGCGCCTGTGACACCTTTCAATGACACATAATAAATAAAGCCACTGGCTTGTTTTACCACATGTTGAATACGTGCATCGGTTGAAGTGGGTGCAAGTAAGAAAATTTGATCCATATCGTATTGTTGTAATACAACTTTCAAATCATCTGCTTCTTCAGGCGGTAGATCCACCAAAAGCACACCATCCACACCGCATTCGTTGGCATATGCCACAAATTTTTCATAGCCAATCACTTCAACAGGATTTAAATATCCCATCAATACCACTGGTGTTTCGCTGTCTTTTAAACGAAATTCTTTCACCATATTTAAGGCATCAAAAGTGTTGGTTCCGCCTGCTAAAGCGCGTTCTGCCGCTAAAGCAATGACTGGACCATCTGCCATTGGGTCTGAAAAAGGAAGACCTAACTCAATCACGTCTACACCCGCATCCACCATTTGATGAAGTAACGGTACAGTTACCTCAGGATGTGGATCACCCGCCATCACATAAGAAACTAAAGCTTTACGCTGTTGAGATTTAAGTTGACCAAATCGAGTAGCTAAACGTGACATAGGGTTGTGCGTTCCTTAACGTGTTTCAAACTTGAGGCATTGACTATGTAAAAAATACAAGACTCCGCATTGTAACGCTATTTTTTGTGCATTGAACAGTACACAACATAGCGTAAAGTGATTTGATTTCCTGTGCGTAGATTTCAGAACAACCCGAAAGACTATATTTACGAATATTTTGATTTTTTTAACAATGATCAAAGATGCCTATTTTCGGTAATTCATAAAATAGTGAATATTTAGAAAAACTTATTTTTATCGTTAAAAAAATGTTAAAAATGGCTGTCTTAGCTTATTTACTTATTATTTTATGAAATAGCAAAACCTGCTTTATACTACGCCTATTCTCCTATTTTTTTATCTCCTATGCAGACTGAATCTGAAGGCACAGTGCATGCGCGCGCCATTGCACTGCTCCCCCTCATTGTTTTTTTAACCATTTTTTTAGGTAGCGGAATCTATCACACTTTGATTGGAACAGAAATGGCGTTCTATCAAATCAAAGCCCCTGTTGCCGCATTGCCTGCGATTATCTTGGCTGCATTAGTGTATCGCGGCAAACTCAATGACGGTATTGAAGCATTCCTTAAAGGTGCTAGTCATCCAAATTTAATTTTGATGTTTATGGTGTTCATGCTTGCCGGTGCCTTTGCCAGTGTAAGTTCCGCCATTGGCAGTGTCGATGCCACCGTACAACTCGGCTTATCGATTATTCCACCCGCATTTGTGCTTCCGATGTTATTTGTCATTTCAGCCTTTATTGCGACAGCAATGGGCACCTCGATGGGCACCATTGCGGCATGTGCGCCCATTGCTTTTGGCTTTTCTGAAGTCACTGAGATTAGTGTTGTCGCTGCTATTGGTGCTGTCGTGGGAGGATCAATGTTCGGTGATAATTTATCGATGATTTCCGATACCACTATTGCAGCCACCACCAGTCAAAAAGTGCAATTACGTGACAAATTCAGAGTCAATGTATGGATTGCAGTGCCAGCATCTGTGATTACAATTTTAATTTATATTCTGGGTAGCGGTGCATCGAATGCTGTGGAATATAAAGATTTTAATGGTTTATTGGTATTGCCGTATTTGGCAGTGTTTGTCTTGGCATTTAGCCGCTTGCATGTCCTTGCAGTTCTCAGCATTGGTGTGATTTTATCTGGAATTTTTGGTTTAGTTGCCACATCTGAATTTGACTTACTCAAACTTAATAATGCGATTTATGATGGCTTTGTGGGTATGTTTGAAGTGGCGTTACTATCCATGTTCTTAGGCGGCTTGTCAGCCATCATGCAACATGAAGGTGGCTTACGTTGGCTCATTGAACGTATTTATGCCATGACACGCTTATTTAAAGTGGGGCGTCAACGCGCAGGTGAAATTGGCATTAGTATATTGGTGGTCTTTTCAAATCTATTCGTTGCCAATAATACAGTTGCAATTATTTTGTCTGGGGATATGGCACGAGAGGTCGCAAAGGAATACGGCGTCGATCCAAAACGTGCTGCGGCACTGATGGACATTTTCTCTTGTGTCGTCCAAGGCTTAATCCCCTATGGCGCACAGTTATTACTTGCATGTTCAATCGCGCAGCTTTCTCCAGTTGAACTGATTGGAGGTGTCTATTATTGTTGGATTTTAGCAATTTTTGCTGTACTTGCGATTGCCTTTAGGTTTCCAAAAATCAAAAATGTACATGCATAAATAAAATGAAAAAAGCGACCAAATCGGTCGCTTTTTTATGGCTGATTCAGTTGTCTTTTCCGACTTAAAAGGGTCTGTCCTGTCGCAGCTTTATAAGCTCGTGCTAAGGCAGATTGATCCGAATAATCAAGTTGCTGTGCAATAGTGCTCAATGACATATTTTGCGCTAACAATGCATCACAACGTTTGATACGCTCATGTTCTAACAATTTTTTAAAAGAAGTGCCTTCATCATTCAACTGCCGCTGTAATGTGCGCATAGACAGATTTAACACATCCGCCAATTGTTTAATTTTCATGACTTTTTGTTTGTTTCTAAGATGTTCCGCAATGTGTTTCTGCGCACGCTGTAGAGTCGACTCAATCTGAGCCTTATCGGAAATCGCTTGCTCTGCTTGTTGTAAGAGCAATTGCAATAACATCGGGTCTGGTTGTTCAGACTTAAGATTTAGACCGTGTACATCAATAATAAAACCATAATGATCTTGAGCAAACGATATGGGTGCGGCAAAGAAATGCTGCACATATTTCGCTGCCATTTTAGGTTTATGGGCAAAGTTGACCTGCTTGAGTAGCAATTGATGGTGTTCTAGAATTGAACGTGCTAACTGCAACATTGCCGCCATGGTTAGTTCATTGAGTAGATTATATTTTTCATCCAAAAACGCCCAACACAGCTCAATTTCATTGGCACTTTGTTTTAGTTGTACTGGTACCAATTCATTGCCATCAATCACTAAGCGCTGAAAACGCATGATATAGCCAATCATTTCTGCAAGGTCTTGGCTTTTTGATGCCATATAGCCTAGCAACCCGAAATGTTCTGGACGAATCGCGTCAACAATATTAAAAATTAATTGCGGTCGGTTTAAGTGCTTTTGAGTCGTGAAGATGATGCGATTGAGCAATGCAAGTGGCACTTGAGTATCAAAGGATTGCTCAAGTCGCGACCCAAGCTCATGTTGAAACTCCTGCAAAAACTCAGCCGTTAATGGTTCTATACCTTGGCTGCGCAAATAACTTGCCCACAATTGAATATAACCATTTGAGATATAAACATCTTGCATGCAGCGCCCCTTTTAAGCATCTTGAATCGGTAAATTATTGTTATTATTTGGCATAAAATGTATAAAAAATGGCTGTAACTGTCAAAACAATTCAGTGACTGTAGGAGATACTGTTATCATTGCCATCACACAGAATAATCAAAATGAATGCAGTCCTAAAAACCCCTATTCACCCTGTGGTTCGCAGCAATCTTGATTTTAAACTGAATGACATTCCGCGCTATTGGTTTGGGGGTGATCCATTTATCACGCGGATGTTTGATGCCTTAAGCCTGACATTTCCTGACGGCGAACGCTATTTTATTCAAAGTGTACGTTTGTTTCGCGACCAGATTACCGATCCTGATTTACAAAAACGCGTGGCTGACTTTATTCGTCAAGAAGCGCAACATGGCATTGCCCATGAAAAAATGAATCAGGTGATGCGTGAACAAGGCATGCCTGTTAATCAATTTATTGCACGCTTAAATCAAATTTTTAAATTTGAACTCGAAAAACGTTCACCTCAATACAATATTGCCATGACAGCTGCGGCTGAACATTTAACAGCGCTGATGGCAGAAACATTTTATGGTCATAAATCGACATTAAGGCATGGGCATCCTTATGTGAGAGCATTATTTGCATGGCATGCGATTGAGGAAATGGAACACCGCGATGTGGCATTTGATGTGATGAAAGACGTTGCGAAAACTCCTGAATGGTTAAGAAGGTCGACGCTCCTCACCACTACCGTCTTGATGTTTGCTTTCACACTGTATCGCGCCAATGTCATGCTGAAATATGATGGCTTTAGTCCGTTACAGCGCTTACACATGAATATTAAAGGGTTGCCTTGGTTCTTTGGTAAAAATGGCACCTTAACGCGCATGAGTAAGCAATATCGAGATTGGTTTAAAACCGATTTTCACCCAAGTCAACATCCTGTTATTGCACAATATGATGTTTGGGTTAAAACACTTGAAGAAACCAATGATCCAATTCAGGCTGGAGAAGCTTTTTGGCAAGCAGCGAAAGATTGAATCGAAAAAAGCCTTCTCATCTGAAGGCTTTTTTTATTACCACTTGGCATAGTGTTGTTCTAATAATCCATATTCATTCGAAAAGACAATATCTTGATCATCCTGCTGAATCGTTCCACTAATTTTCGCTTGCCATTGGCTAAACTGACTTCCGACCAAACGTAAATTTAGATTTTCAAAACGGCGCCATCCTGTGGTTAATGTCAGATTTAGTTTTTCATCTAAAGATCGAATCTTCCACTGATTTTCATCTAACTGTTCAAAAAGAACATCAGCTAAAGCATACATCTGTCCATTGAACCAGAGACAATTTTCGTTGCCAAAACTTTCATTGACGCCCGATGCCAAATTAATTCCGACACGATTTTGCTTGGCATCCCAAAAATTACAGGACAACCAAAACCAAGCTGTTTCAGGTCTTAAGAAACCACAAGTGTCATCTAAGGAAGCAAAAGTACGCTCGTTAAATTGGATAGTCTGTCCATGTTTATTTTCAAAATAACCTTCACAACCCAAAGTGGTGAGCTTTTGCGTATATGTCCAACCATTAATACCCGTTGGACTACACATACTTAAGGGGTCTGTGCCAGCACAAAAAATTCGAGCACTCAGTTGAATTTCACCATATTTGCTCACACTGATATAGCGCACACCATTGGCATGTTGAATATCGACTTGAAAGGGCGAATGATGAAAATAGCTATGATTAAACAGGGGTTGTTCATCAACTACTGTATGCCGTGCAAATAGATTGATGGTATTCCAATCCATCACATCGCCACTTAAATGATCATAAACATAGACGAAACTATGTCCTGCCCAAGCAATATCTGCGATTGCAAGACCAATGGTGTAATGTTCATGTTGAATACTACAGAACTTAAATTTTTTATATTTTAAATGTTTACGCCAGCCTTTTAAGACTTCGCCATAAGGTGTTTTATACTGATACGCCCCATAATGAATACTTTGCGGGACTTCTTTAAAACGGCCGTAACGTGGTTGCCCATTTGCCTGAATCAAATCCATTGATGACATTCCATGACAGTCTTTAAGTTTTTCTTCAAAGCTATTATGCCTAAGAAATGGATTTGATCACAATATTTCAGATATAAATCAAACGCCCAAAGCGATTAACTTAAAATATCGTTATAAATCAAATGTTAATATAACAATTTTCCCAATGATTACCGACAAACTCAGCTTCAACCAATTGCACATAACGACCATGCACATGATCAATCGCAATACAGTCATCGACATCAAGTACACGGTCGGTATGTTGTTTTTGCCAATGGGCTGCAAAGTAGTTTTTACCGCGCTGTTTTGCCACCATCGCATTTTGTGCGACCACCAACACGTAACGATGTAATTCACCAAACTCACGGGCATCATAGCCACCCAAATTAATCAGCCATAATTTTTCATCAGCTTGATTCGGTGCTGCATCAGTAAATTGTAGTTGGTATTTTTTGCCTTCAAATTCCACGCCATTGATTTGTGCCCAAGCATCAATATGTAAACCTTTTTGCTCGCCAAACCATGCATTTTTGAGCTGTGGATAGGTCTCCTCTAAGCTCTCTCCAACTGCAAGAACAACATCGTGCACTTCTGTGTTAGCACGGGCGTGGCGACCACCGAGCATGACGATAAATAAACTAGGCATGTTGAGATTCCTTTGGCAGTTAGCGAGGAAACCTGATGATACTTGAAGTATGGCCTTTACCACTATTGAAAAGGATGAATAAACGCTGTTGTTATTTTTTATAGATGGTGAAAGATTCGAGCAACTGTATTTTTAAATATAAATCACCATTCTTTGATAGGTGTTGGCGACATGGATATCGCCGTTGAGAGTATTACAGGGAGGTAATATCTGCTCAACAAAAAGCCTTTGGTTGCTTTGGGCTTTTCCAAAGTAACGTAAAAGATCATCTAGCAAATCATACTTTTATACCTGAAGCTAAAATTAATCCCTATTTCAAAATGCCTTACTTTTGTTTCGGCAAAATGAGAAGCGTAGCTTCGCAAGAAAACCACTTTGTATTTCTGATGATACTTCCCTGTATCACAGAAACACAGGTGACATCCATGTCACCGATTCACAACTCAAATTTTAGGAAAATATTTTAGCTTTTTGGGGGAAATAAAAAATCGCATCCAATGGCTTGAATGCGATTTTTATTTTTAACCTCTCCCAAACCCTCTCCTAATAGGAGAGGACTTCGAGAAAGTTACATCTCTACCATTTCCACGCCATCAATACGTGCAACAGTCATCAAATCTTTATCACCACGACCTGAAACGGTGGCAATGATGATTTGATCTTTATCCATCGTTGGCGCAAGTTTTGTCACATATGCCATCGCATGTGAGCTTTCAAGCGCAGGAATAATCCCTTCAATTTGAGTCAAATCACGGAAACCTTGCAATGCTTCTTGGTCATTGATCGGTACGTATTTCACACGATCCATATCTTTTAAGAAGCTATGTTCAGGACCCACACCCGGATAATCTAGACCCGCAGAAATTGAATGCGTTTCAATAATCTGACCTTGCTCATCAGACATCAAATATGTGCGGTTTCCATGCAACACACCGACATGACCTGCGTTTAATGGCGCAGAGTGTTTACCAGTTTCAATACCGTAACCTGCGGCTTCCACACCATACATTTTCACATCAGAATCGTTTAAGAATGGATAGAACAAGCCCATCGCATTTGAACCACCGCCGACACAAGCAACCAAGGCATCAGGTAAACGACCCGCTTGTTCTTGAATTTGTTTACGCGCTTCGCGACCAATAATCGATTGAAAATCACGTACCAATTGCGGATATGGATGTGGACCTGCCACAGTACCAATCACGTAATAGGTTGAATCTACGTTGGTCACCCAATCGCGCATCGCTTCGTTCATGGCATCTTTTAAGGTTTTAGAGCCACTTTCCACTGGCACAACCGTTGCACCCAATAAACGCATACGATACACATTCATGGCTTGACGTTTCACGTCATCTGCGCCCATGAATACTACACATTCAAGCCCTAAACGTGCTGCAATCGTTGCAGTTGCAACACCATGCTGACCTGCACCTGTTTCAGCAATAATACGTTTTTTACCTGAAAGCTTAGCAAGCAATGCCTGACCAATCGTGTTGTTGACTTTGTGAGAACCCGTATGGTTTAAGTCTTCACGTTTTAAGTAAATTTGCGCACCACCCAACTCTTTCGACCATCGTTCAGCATGATACAGTGGACTTGGACGACCGACATAAAAGCTAAGGTCACGGTCGAATTCTGCCAAAAACTGTTCGTCATTTTTCATACGGAAGTATAGCTTTTCTAGATCTTCTAGAGCCGCCATCAGAGTTTCTGACACAAAACGCCCGCCATGGATACCGAAATGCCCACGTTCATCGGGGTATTGGGTATAGTCAATCACTTGATCGTTTTGATTAACAGTTTGCTGATCCACGAAGGACTCCTTGCATAAAGCGTTCGATGAGTTGTTGGTCTTTAATACCTTTAGCGGACTCGACACCGCCACTCACATCCACAGCATAGGCTTGTGTGGTGAGTATTGCCTGCTCGATATTGTCAGGGTTTAAGCCCCCTGCCAAGATCAAGGGAATATTTAGTTTGGGAAATGTCGTCCAATCAAAGCTGTGCCCTGTGCCACCTTTGAGTTCAGGATGCCATGCGTCTAATAAGACTGCGCTCGCACCTGCTGACGCAAAACGTGTAATTTCAGTGGCTACATCTAAATCAGGTTTCATTTGAATGGCTTTATACCAACGGCGCCCGAGCATTGTCGCAATGGTTTGACATTGTTCAGGCGTTTCATCGCCATGAAATTGTAAAATATCAATCTTTGCTGTTTTTAAAATCTGTTGGATCTCTTCAAGTGCATGATTGACGAATAACCCAACCGTTTGTACATAAGGTGGAACTGCCTGAATCAGCTCGGCGGCTTGCTCAGCTGTCACAGCGCGTGGACTGGGTGGATAAAATACCAAACCAATCGCATCTGCACCGGCATTCACCACAGATTGGATGTCTTCTCGTCGTGTAATTCCACAAATTTTGGCACGCGTTCGCATATTTTTTTAACTCTTACCCTCTGCCAATGTTATAGCCGATCTATAAAATTGGACAAATCATTGTAAAGGAATTTTTTAGGCTTGCGTAAAGTTCGCACTCATATTTATCTATCTAGATTGTTTAAACCTAAGCCACTCTTTATACTTGCGCCAACTTGCAACAAGTTTAAGCACATGCTTTAGGGAAGTTGGTGCAAATCCAACACTGCCCCCGCAACGGTAAAATGAAACGTTTATCTTTATAAATCAAAATGATTTACACCACTGTAGGCAACTATGGGAAGGTGGATATTCAGCACCAGTTTGTGCACATTTCAGTCCGGATACCTGCTTGTTGTGTTCTGTCACTCAATCATTCACGGGGAAGTGAATGTATGGAGCATTACATGTCTATTCAATTTCAACCGACTGCCTTGGTCGGTGCGATCGCACTTGCATTGGGTTTCACTTCATCTGTTCACGCTGCTGAACAAAAAATTGCCAAAGCTTCTTTAGATACAATTGTGGTCACAGCCGCACGTTCTGAACAAAACATTAAAGATGTACCAGCACGCATCTCAATTATTGAACCGAAAATCATTGAACAGTCACCGATTGCCCAATTTTCTGACTTACTCCGTTCTGAAGCTGCAATTAATGTCGTTCAACTCGGCGGTTATGGTCAGCAAACTTCGATCTTTATGCGTGGTACGGATTCAGACCACACTTTAGTACTCCGTGATGGCGTACGACTGAATAATGAAGCGAGTGGTGCAACCTCGTTAAACTTTCTCGATACCACTGACATTAAACAAATTGAAGTGTTAAAAGGTCCTGCTTCCGTCTTGTATGGCACCAATGCCATTGGTGGTGTTGTGCAAATTATTTCCAAAACACCGCAGAAATCAGCTGCCTTTATTACGGCTGAAGTGGGTGAGCACAACACTTATAAAAGCTTAATTGGCGCAGACTTTGCGGAAAATGACCTCTTTGCCCAAGTGCGTGGTCAGCGTTTAGAAAGTAATGGCACCAAGATTAGTGACCATCAAGATGCGATTGCTTCGAATTATGACCAAAAAGGCTTTTCTGCCAAGGTTGGACTTGAAAAAGCTCATTATGGTTTCAGCCTAGACTATAGTGAAAATGAAGGCACTTCGGTCTATCAAGGCTTTGACTGGGCCAGCGATAGCTATGTTAATAAAGCCCATACGTTTGAAAATAATATCACCACCTTAAAAGCGTATGCACAGCTGAATCCAAGCCTACGCGCTGATGCACGCATTTCACAATTTAAAGACCGTCTAGAACAGCTGAAAAGTTTTGAAATTACCGAATATACCGCCAATGAATATGAGCTGATGTTCAAACAGCAACTGGGCAGTAAACAAAATGTGAACGTCGGTGTTACACATAAAGACTTGGAAACCGAAACCAACAAGCCTCTGTCTTCATTTGCACAGCAACTCGATACCACAGGTTACTATATTCAACACCAATACCAATGCGATCGCCTGAATACCCAAATTGGTTACCGCCTAGAAGATCATGACAAATATGGCAGCCATGAGGTTGGACAAGCAGGCGTCCGTTATCACTTCAATCCAACATTCAGTGTCTACAGTAATATTGGCACAGCGTTTAAAGCACCTACGGTAAATGATCTGTACTATGGCTCATCTTCCAATCCCCATTTAAAACCTGAAGAAAGTATTTCTTATGAAATTGGGTTTGACCAACAACTCAATAATACATGGTCATTCGGTGCTTCGATTTATCGCACCGACATCAATAACCTCATTGATTATGCTGCTGTTTCACCATGGAATTTAGACAATATATCGAAAGCTCGGATGCAAGGTGCTGAAGCCTTTATGCATTGGGCACAGGACGATTATTTCTTTAAAACCAGTTATCACTATGTCAAAGCGACGAACGAAAAAACCGACACAGAATTATTACGTCGTCCACGTCAAACCCTAAGCATCTCTGCGGGTCTTGAAAATGCGCAATATGGTTTAAGTGCCACCGTGATTGCAAAATCTAAAGCTAAAGATTGGGATACCACGCAAAGCACACCGGGTTACGCCACAGTAGATTTACATAGCTATTGGAATGTGAATCCCAACATCAAATTGTTTAGTAATATTCAAAACGTTGGCGATGTGAACTATAAAGCCGCTTACGATGGCAGTGTGGATGGCGTGTATTACATCAACGGCGGTCGCCTTGCTTCACTCGGTGTCACAGTTAAATATTAATTTTAAGCTCTGATAAATACTTTTGAGCATCCTGTCATGGCTATGGCATGATGCTTTTTATATTTCGCATTTTAAAAACTAAGGAACTCATATGGGTCACCGTTTAAGTAAAATTTATACCCGCACAGGCGATTCAGGTACCACAGGTCTCGGTGATGGTTCACGCGTGCCAAAAGATGACTTACGTATTGATGCTTTAGGCGATGTCGATGAACTCAATGCCGTGATTGGCGTACTTCGCTCTCAGATTGCGATCAGTAGCATTGCAGACAAAGCCAAGTGGGATAAATCCCTCAGCCTCATTCAACATTGGTTATTCGATTTAGGTGGTGAAGTCTGTATTCCGGGCTTTAATCTTGTTTTACCAGTATCGATTGAATTTTTAGAAAATGACATCGATCGTATGAATGAAAGCTTACCGATGCTGAAAGACTTTATTTTACCTGCGGGAACCATGGTCTGTAGCCTTGCCCATCAAGCACGTGCAGTCTGCCGCCGCGCAGAACGGAGTGTAATGTCTGTACATGCACGTGATCAAAATATTCAAGCAGCTTCACTTCAACTTTTAAACCGATTATCGGATTGGTTATTTGTGGCATCACGTACCTTACAACGCAGCGAAGGCGGTTCAGAAGTGCTTTGGCAAAAAAATATTCATGAGACCATTGATCAATAAAACCACTAAAATGAGTTAAGTTTCACGAAAAATTCTGCGTCAACGGTCTTTGCAACAAAGTATTTCAGGCGCAGAATATCGTCATTCTCCTGTCATCTTCCCTCTTCAACATGCTTTTATCTTGTTCAATTCGGGTGATCGTCTAATGCGGATCATCGGACATCGTGGTGCGCGTGGCGAAGCACCTGAAAATACCTTAGGCGGCTTTCAATATATTCAAGACCTTGGCATTCGTGCGGTCGAATTTGATGTGCGCCAACTGAAAGACAATGCCTTAATCATTATGCATGATGATGATTTTGCACGTACTACCGGTCAGGCAAAACCACTCTACGAATGTAGTCGAGACGACTTAAACCATTATAATCATGCTGTGGCTTGGTCAACGTGGAATAAAGTCGAGGCCACCCCGCTGTTAAACCAAACTCTCAATGTCATTCAAAATTTTGATCATATTGAAGTCGAAGTCAAAGCGGTGAGTAATGAAGCAGAAGCCGAGAAAATCACTCTCGCGCTTGAGCAGCAACTCAAAGGCTTTGAGCATAGTGCCATTATCACGAGTTTTGACCCTAAAATTCATCACGCTTTAAAACAGCAAAAATCGCAGTTTAAACGCGGGTTATTGATTGAAACTGATATCAAACATCAAGCCATTGAACAAGCGGTTGAACTTGGTTGTTGCCAATTGGGTTGGATGAATCAATTGGCAAGTGCCGACATCATTAAAGCCACACAAAATGCCGATTTAAAGATCAGCGTTTGGACCGTCAATGATATTGAACGTGCCAAAGAGCTTCGAGACTTAGGTGTTCAAGGTCTCATTACCGATTATCCTAAAATGATGCTGACCCATTTATAATTCCCAGTGAGAGTGACTGACTATTTTTGAGTCATTAATAGGACCTGACCCCGTGCATTTAAGAATTGAATGCGGTTACCTAGCATCTTATAAGCCTGAATTTCATTGAGGATCTGAATGAGTTCGGCCTCTTGCGGCAGCGCGCCATCACAACGCTGATGGCCAGTACGCGCATCAAAGTCAATTTTGAGCAATTGTGTATTCAATGTGTACTTACCAATCACAGGATTACAGCCAGTATGTCCACTTAACAGCTTATGGCTGGCCCTTAATTCGAGGTAAGGTTCTTGCTGAAAAAATTTCGCTTTTTGTCCGTTTATTTCAATAATTTTTAAACGGACATTTTGAATACCATCCTGACTTCGTATGACCTGTAAAGGACGTTCAGCTGTTGAATACTGTGCTTTTGAGGGCTTAGAACTCGACTGACAGCCCCATAAAGAAAGGACAGAACAGGTCATCATACTCACAAAGAAAAAATGCATTTTTTTATTTTTAGGCATCTTTAAATCCTCAGCTTAATACTCGGAAATCACGCTATTCATTACATACAGAACTTAGCCTATTTGCGCATATTATTCTGTTACTCATAAGTACAATACAGCTAAGCAATAATGCTAGTGAAGCACATAGACGCATGCTAATATGCTTGAGCTTTATCCCTGAAAACCCTGATGGATGAAGCCTTAGATTAAATGTTTCAGGGTCTAGGAGTGCTGTTGGAGATGAATGCTCCCCTACCTCAAGCCCCAGTGAACTGGGTCGCTGTTTTTGCTTTGGTTTTTTTACCTATTGTTGCAATTATTGCGATTCCGTTCTATGCGTATCACCATGATTTTAGCCTTGCGGCTTGGAT
Source organism: Acinetobacter wanghuae (assembly GCF_009557235.1). Taxonomy (NCBI): domain Bacteria; kingdom Pseudomonadati; phylum Pseudomonadota; class Gammaproteobacteria; order Moraxellales; family Moraxellaceae; genus Acinetobacter; species Acinetobacter wanghuae. Next base: position 2,260,639 of record NZ_CP045650.1, read on the forward strand.
CAGTATGTTTGTTTTACTTGGCGTGAGTAGCTTAGGTATTACAGCGGGATACCATCGTCTTTGGGCACATCGTGCTTATGAAGCAACCTTACCATTAAAAATCATCCTGATGATTATGGGTACATTTGCAGTGCAAAACAGTATCTTGTATTGGGGTTCGGGTCACCGTACGCATCATCGTCATGTCGATGATACCGAGAAAGATCCGTATTCAATTAATAATGGTTTTTGGTATGCACATTTAGGTTGGATGCTTCGTGATTATCCTGCAGCAGCGCCTAATTATAAAAATGCACCCGATTTACTTAACGACCCTGTCGTTATGTTCCAAGACAAATATTATGTGCCACTTGTGATTGCGGTACATGCAGCTATTTTGTTGCCAATTGGTTGGGCTGTCGGCGATATTGGTGGCGTATTATTACTTGGTGGTTTGGTTCGTCTTATTTTAAGCCATCACGTGACTTTCTTTATTAACTCACTGTGTCATATGTGGGGTTCACGTCCATATACAGACGAAAACACTGCACGTGATAACTTCTGGCTTGCGATTGCAACATGGGGTGAGGGTTATCATAATTATCATCATATCTTCCAATACGACTATCGTAACGGTGTGAAATGGTGGCAATATGACCCAACAAAATGGCTCATTTGGACCTGCTCTAAACTCGGTTTGGCAAAAAATTTACGCCGTATTCCAAGCTTTAATATTAAAAAAGCTGAGCTTGCCATGAAGTTTAAATATGCCGAGCAAGATCTAGCGATTATTTATGGTTTAAATATGAGCGATGATATTGCTCAAGTGAAAGGTAATATTGCCAAAGAATACGATGCCTTTACGCAAACTTTAAATGATTGGACCAAACTGAAAGAGAAAGAAATCCAAGCGAAGAAAGCTGCTGTAGCAGAAAAAATTCACGATATGGATGAAAAACTTAAAGTTGAATTCCAACAAGTTGAACAGCGTTTATCAGAACATCGTGAGACACTGAATCAGTTGCTCCGTAACCTGAAAAAAACTGCAGCTTAATTTCATTTTTGTTGCAAAATAAAGCTCCGATTTTGGGGCTTTATTTGTTTCTTAAACGCCTAAAATGTTCAACAGTTTTCACAAGCGAAGTTTGCTATAGTTTGATGATTCGCACTGAGTTGAACTGTCATGTATTTTAACGATCGCTATAACAGCCTCCCTCCTCGTCTCTATGACCGCCAAACGCCAAAACCACTACATGGTGCCAAAGCAGGTCATTTTAATGCCGCGCTTGCTGATGGACTAAATTGGTCAGAAGACGATAAAGCACAATGGGTGGAGATTTGTAGCGGGCAAAAAATCTTTGCCGAATTTGAACCTTTAGCGATGGTCTATGCGGGGCATCAGTTTGGTCAGTGGGCAGGACAACTCGGTGATGGTCGCGGGCTCTTGATTGCACAAATTCTAGATAAGCATAACAACACCATCGATTTACATCTAAAAGGTGCTGGTAAAACCCGTTACTCGCGCAGTGGCGATGGTCGTGCGGTGCTGCGTTCTACCATTCGTGAGTATTTAGCAGGTCATGCTTTAAATGCTTTAGGAGTTGCATCAAGCAATTCGGTAGGCTTTACCTCATCGGCTCAAGGCGTGCAACGTGAAACCTTAGAACCCGGCGCAATGATGCTTCGTACATCTGATTGTCATATCCGCTTAGGGCATTTTGAATGGATCAACCAATTCCAACCTGACTTGTTGCCGGAGTTCACGCAAAAATGTATTGAATGGCATTACCCTGAATGTTTAGATGCCGAGCAACCGATTTTAAGTTTTGCCACCAAAGTCATTCAGCGCACTGCCGTGATGATTTCTAAATGGCAGCTCGTTGGTTTTGCGCATGGGGTCATGAATACCGATAATTTAAATATTACAGGTTCTACTTTGGACTTTGGTCCATACGGCTTTATGGAACGTTTCCGCCCAAATTGGATCAACAACCATTCTGATCATTCAGGTCGATATACGTATCAAAACCAACCGAGTATTGGACATTGGAACTTATGGACATGGCTGAATACATTAATTTCACTCTGCCCGAATGACTATAATAAAGAGCAATGGAAACAAGATTTAGCAGTATGTTTAGAGCACTATGAACCGACGTTCTTAGAGTATTACAAGCTCGGTTTAAATCAGAAAATGGGCTTGCCAAGTTTCCATAAAGACAGTTTTGATTGTGCGATGGCATTTTTAAGAATCTTGCAGTCTGAACAACTCGATTACACGCAAAGTTTTATTCGTCTGCAAAATAAAGACTATGAAGTAATCAAAGATGACTGCTTAGACCGCCGTGCTTTTGAAAGTTTCTTAAGCCAATATGAAAACATCCGTGAATTTCAAGATGTTGAAGCATTGGATGCAGACATGGCAAAAGCCAATCCACAGTACATTTTACGTAATCATATGGCGCAAAAAGCGATTGAACTTGCTGAACGTGATGACTTTTCAGAAGTAGAGCGTCTGTTTAATTTACTAAGCAATCCATTTAGCAAACAGCCTGAACTTGAACGTAAGGAAGATTTAGCGCCGTTGCCAAGTGATGTACCTGAAGTGATGGTGAGTTGTTCGTCTTAATTTATTCACATCCCACCTCAAAACTGTGGATAATTTACGCATTATCCACAGTTTTTTTGAGTGATCCATCACTGATGACTTTACATAAACTCGCATCATCAACAGCATCGAAACTGCCTGAAGTGACAATGACACAGCCATTTGGTGATGGTTGTGATGTGTTTAAAGTCATGGATAAAGTGTTTATGCTGTCTTTTTATTTACAAGGCAAAGCAGCAATTAACTTAAAAGTCACACCTGATCATGGTGCAATGCTGAGAGATATTTACCCATATATCCGAACAGGTTGGCATATGAATAAGCAGCATTGGATCTCAATCTATGCAGATGATGTGCTAGATGAGTCTTTGGTAGAAGATTTGGTGCTCAACTCTTATGAATTGGTGGTGGCGAAACTAAAGAAAGCGGAACGGATGAGAATTGAAGTTTTAAGATCAGTTGAATAACCCAACAATTTTTTCATCATCATTACCAAGCCAAACTCGGTATTCACTGAATCTCTTTCTTCCCTTGAATAAAAAGTGAGGAGAGATAGTATTTTTTAATAACCTCTCCCTAACCCTCTACTATAAGGAGAGGGAATAGTCTTGATAAACTCTATATATTTTTAGACGATATTTTAAACAACACAAACAACAAGATAATCCAAACCGGCAACATCAACACCGACAACATAAAACCCTGCGTCCACATAATGTATAAAATCATCAACATAAATGCTAAAACAAAGTAGTTGGTCAATGGCGCAAAGATGGCAGGAAACTTGGTGCGGATATCTTGCACTTTTATCGCTTGTCTAAATTTCAAATGAATTAAACTAATCATCATCCAATTTAACACCGCAGCTGCAACCACGATATAAATCAGATAACTCAATGCTTTTTCAGGCACAAAGTAATTCAGAATGACGCAACTAAAAATGAGTAATGCCGAGAACAATACCGCAGCAACAGGTGTACCTTGCTTGTTCACTTGCTTAAATAATTTTGGTGCATTGCCCTGCTCTGCAAGTCCCATCAACATACGGCTATTGGCATACATCCCACTGTTACATACCGAAAGTGATGCCGTTAAAATAATAAAATTTAGTAAATGCGCCGCCCATTCGATGCCCATTTGACTAAAAATCATCACAAAAGGACTGTGGTCTAAATCACCTAAACTGAGTTGATTCCAAGGAACGAGTGACAATAAAACTGCCAGTGAGCAGATATAAAATAAGAACACCCGAATCACGGTTTGATTGACTGCACGTGGAATATTTTGATCTGGATTTTCAGTTTCCGCTGCCGCCATACTAATCAGCTCAATGCCGCCAAAAGCAAACATCATAAAGGCGAGCATATAGAATAGCCCATCAAAGCCATTCGGGAAAAATCCGCCATGCGCCCACAGGTTGCTTATTGAAGCAGTCGAATTCACATCTGCGGTGACTAACAGATAGATGCCGAAAATAATCATTGAAATAATGGCAATCACTTTAATCAATGAGAGCCAGAATTCAGATTCACCATACATTTTGACATTGGCTAAATTGGCAAGCGTCACTGCCACAAAGAAAACCAATACCGACAGCCATGCCGGAACCTGTGGCCACCAATAGTTGATATATTTCCCAATGGCGGTCAGTTCAGTCATGGCGACCAAAATATACAAAACCCAATAATTCCAACCGGTCAGAAAGCCTGGAAATTTACCCCAATATTTGAAGGCAAAATAACTAAATGAACCAGTTACAGGCTCATGCACAATCATCTCGCCCAATTGGCGCATAATTAGAAATGCAATCAAACCACCAATTAAGTAGCCCAAAATAATGGAAGGACCAGCGGATTGGATAATATGTGCTGAACCTAAGAAAAGTCCTGTACCAATTGCACCGCCCATGGCGATGAGTTGAATATGACGATTCTTTAGACGGCGCTGAAGTGTAGGCGATTCATTGTTCAAAACACATTCTCACTATGAATAACAACTGAGTTTTAGATATTTGCAGTCTAATTGTCTAATCGAACGACTTGAAAGTGTACTTTTTATACGTTTTATGAAGAGATAGAGATATAGACTTTCAAGCAGAAAAGAGCAAAACATTTTCTTTAGACAATAAAAAACCCCAAGACTTAATATGCTTGGGGTTTTTTGAAACTGGTCCCGAGGGTCGGACTCGAACCGACACATCATCTCTGATAGTGGATTTTGAATCCACCGCGTCTACCAATTTCACCACCTCGGGATGGGAGCTATAATACCCTGTTTCAAAAACTTGTCAACGCAGAATAATTGCATTTGCCTATTTTTAAAACAACTATGAATTTTATGATTTAAAACTAAGCAATTCCCGCCAAAAAAAAGAAAAAAGTTTATACTAGTTGCAGTTTTTCTATCGTAATTCGTCATGCAACTTTCTGATTTTAGCTTTAATCTCCCTGATGAGCTGATTGCTCGCTATCCCCTTGAAACTCGTAGTGCTTCTCGCCTGCTTCATCTTGATGCCAATGGTCAATATCATGATCATCACTTTACCGATATCTTAGACTTATTGGATGAAGGCGATTTATTGGTCCTTAATGACACCAAAGTCATGAAAGCACGCCTGAAAGGTAAGCGTGCTTCAGGTGGTGCAGTTGAAGTCTTGGTCGAACGTATGCAAGATGCGTTTATCGCACATTGTCATATTAAAGCCAGCAACACCCCGAAAGCAGGTGCTGAACTGTTCATCGGTCCAGATGCCGTTAAAGTCACAGTTCAAGGTCGTCTTGAGAATTTATTTATTGTTGAATTTTCACAACCGATTTTAGATGTTTTAGACCAATACGGCGCGCTGCCTATTCCGCCTTACTTTAACCGTGAAGCAGAAGATATTGACACAGAACGCTATCAAACCGTGTTCAATGATCCAACCAAACTCGCAAGTGTGGCAGCGCCAACCGCGAGTTTGCATTTCGACGAAGCGTTATTGAAAAAGCTTGAAGAAAAAGGCATTCAAAAAACATTCGTGACCTTGCATGTCGGCGCAGGAACCTTCTTACCTGTTCGTACCACAGACATTGAAAATCACATCATGCACAGTGAATGGTGTCAGGTGTCAGATGAATCTATGGCGCTCATTAAAGCCACTAAAGCACGTGGCAATAAAGTCATTGCAGTCGGTACCACAGCAACCCGTGCAACCGAAAGTGCAGCGCAAGCCAATGGCGGTGAACTCAAAGGTTGGACAGGTGATACGCAAATCTTTATCTATCCGGGTTACGAGTTCAAAGTGGTGGATCGTTTGATTACCAACTTCCATTTGCCTGAATCGACATTATTGATGCTGGTGTCTGCATTATCAAACCGTGACAACATCTTAAATGCCTATGAACATGCGGTTGCAAGCCAATATCGTTTCTTCAGTTATGGTGATGCCATGCTGATTGATCAAGCGAAATAAGCCAAGGACGCTGCCTATGCCGATCGATGCGGTGAAACATTCCATTCATATTCGTCGTCAGAAAAATGAAGTGGTTTTTCACAATATCGCTCGGCTTTGGCATTTAGGTCGTGAAGCCAAAAGTCATCAAGCCTTGCTCGATGGTTTGCATCCTTGGAATGCACCCATTCAATTAAGCTTTGATAATAAATTACCGCTCATTTTAGCCCTATTCGGCACAGTTCAAATCCTGACAATTATTATTTCACCGCATAATATTTGGTTTCAGTGCAACGCAACTTTAGGATTTTTTATTCTATTTTGGGCGTATTTAACCTATGAAACCAAGCAACCGCTTCAAGACGTCATCGAATACTTAGAAGAAACGGCCCTTTCCCATAAATACCAATTGAATTTTCCGCAGCAACCCGAGCATATTTCTGTTCCGCTCAATTCCTTACAATTTATTGGGCATCTGAAACGACTCTTTCCCTTGTTTGAATGCGGTTCGCTTAGTAATGACATCAGTCGTTATGCCAGTACCGTTTGGGAAGATGAAGATGGCAAACAACATCAAGTGATGGTCTTTCAATACCATTATGTTGATGAGCTGCAAACCTATGACAAAAATGGCGATCGTGTCACGATCAAAGAAATCCATAAGGATTTATGGGGCGTATTCGTCTTTGATGTTGCTATTCATGGCTTAGCCATTAGTACATCCAATAAAAAGTTTTATTATCCCTATGACTATGATTGGCATAGCAGCGACATTCAAACCAATCAAAAACTCAAATTTTATGGCAGCGATCCGCTGCAAATGGCAAAAATTATGAGCCCGGGATTTGTCCTGAGGCTCGCGGATTTTTTTGAACATCGTCAAGGGGATCTGCTCTTTCACCCAGAAAAACAGCTACTCTGCTATTTAGGACCCCACGATTTGTTTAAAGTCTCAAGTCGTCAAAAACATATCAATGATATTTCGACATTGCGTGGACATCTCAGAACGTTTAAATTAATTGAATTGGAAAAATTACAACAGCAACTATTACAGTTTTTAAAATAATCATTCAAATTGAGAGGGATGTTTCTGATGGGATTTTTGATTTTTGTCGTCATTCCAATTGTGGTCATTATCGCCATTATTTTGCTGCGAAATCGTATTGTGCGTCATCATAATGCCACCATTCGCGCATGGTCAGATGTTGCGAGTTACGAACGTCAAAAGTTAAAAATATTAGATGGCTTACAACCCCTTGTGGAGCAATATTCAAGCTTTGAAAAAGGCACACTGGAGAAAGTTACCGAGCTGCGCCAAAACATTCTTAATTTAAATCTTAATAATGCCGATGTGTCACAGCTTCAGAAAATTGAAAGTCTTAATCAAGAACTCATGCGCAGCTTAAATGTGGTCATTGAAAACTATCCGGAACTCAAAGCCGACACGATTTATCTGAAAATGATGAATGAAATTGAAGAACAAAACGAAAATGTCGGTGCAGCGATTACCATTTATAACCGTAACGTTGAACTGTTCAATAATCAGATTCAGATTTTCCCACATAACATCATCAACGATATGTTGTTAAAGAAAAAAGCCATTCGCCCTTTCCGCGATCAACAGGCTGCGCAGAGTTTTGACTATCGTCCGAATTTTTAAAAACCCTTATAAATTTATGTGAATCAAACGTTCGCTAAAAAAATATGCGTTGAAAGATTTGGGGAATGCACTTTCAACGCTCAAAAATATTTAAAACACGATAAAGAATAAAAAAATGATGCCGACTCAGATGGATGGTTTAAAAAATATTTTGGTGAATGCCTTTTTACAGATGTATCAGCATTATCAAGCCGATGACATCTATGCGTGTTGCCTGACGTTGGATGAATTTTTATTGGTTGAAGATTTAGTGCTATCCACTGAGAAAAGTATTTTTAGCGATCAAGAAGATCGAACCCAGTATTTAGCCGAAAAAGATCGTTGGAATGTACAAAAATGGCGTTACCGCAGTACCAATTCATCCGAACATGGTCTCAAACAATTTCGTCATATTTTGCTTGCATACTTTCAAAGCCAACATAGTTTTGGCAATCCTCTGCTCAATAATCATGATTTGAATCAATCCAATCATTTAGATCTTATTCTAAATCATGTTAAAGCTGCGATTGATACACTTGAGCAGGTTCATCATTTGGATTTAAATCGTATCGTGTTTTTCTTAAGTGCGCCAACGCAAGACGATATTGAAATACATTCGGCAAAAAAATTAAATAAAGACAGCTTACTGCTCAGGCATTTTCTGTTTAATAAAAATCACAAAAATGCGAAGCAGAGCGATGCACGCAGCAAACTTTCGCAAACTGATAAAGATATGCTGGTTGATCTTGGGCAGATTGTGGAAATTGAGCCTTATGACTATTTGCAAGTCGCACATCAAGCTTATTTGCTGACCTTAGAGCCTTATTTTATTGATACTAATCCTTATATTCAAAAATTAGTCCATCACATTGCTGCTATGGCATTTGAAGTCGATGGCAGCTGCGCACTCAGTAAGGATGAAATTCTACAGCGTTTACAACAATTTCATCATGCAGGACATAATAATCCTGTCGACGTTCCGATTTAATCGAGATGCGATAAATTTGAGTTAGTTTGTGACAATGCTAGCGTTTAAACGCAGAATCAAGGAAAATAGCGCGTTTTAGCATGAATAATCAGCGAACTGTTTTTTCGCCTTGATGTGGAACTCTTATGAAGTTTGAAAAACTTGCGCAGTCTGGTCGCGCGCGTCGCGGTCGTCTGACCTTGGAACACGGTGTGGTTGAAACACCGATGTTCATGCCTGTCGGGACTTACGGCACGGTAAAAGGCGTGTTACCACGTGATATTAAAGAGATTAAATCTCAAGTGATTCTCGGTAATACCTTCCATTTATATTTACGTCCGGGTCTTGATGTTATTCGTGAACATGGTGGTTTGCACCAATTCATGAAATGGAATAATCCTATTTTGACAGATTCAGGCGGTTTCCAAGTCTTTAGCTTGGGCGCAATGCGTAAAATTAAAGAAGAAGGCGTGACCTTCCGCTCGCCAATTGACGGTTCAAAAGTGTTTTTATCGCCTGAAATCTCAATGGATATTCAGCACACCTTGAACTCTGACATTGTGATGATTTTTGACGAATGTACGCCTTATCCTGCGACACATGAAGAAGCGCAAAAATCACTGCAATTGTCACTACGCTGGGCGAAACGTTGTAAAACCCAACATCATGACGTATTGAAAAACCGTAATGCCTTGTTCGGTATTATCCAAGGTGGTATGTACGAAGATTTACGTGATGAATCTTTAAATGGATTAAAAGAAATTGATTTTGACGGTTATGCGATTGGTGGTTTATCTGTCGGTGAGCCGAAAGAAGAAATGATCAAGGTATTGGATTATCTTCCGAAAAAAATGCCTGAAGATAAACCACGTTACTTGATGGGTGTCGGTAAACCTGAAGATATCGTTGAAGCGGTGCGCCGTGGTGTCGATATGTTTGACTGCGTGATGCCAACCCGAAATGCACGTAATGGTCATTATTTTGTGACTGATGGGTTAGTGCGTATCCGTAACAGTCAATATCGTCATGACCAAGGTCCACTTGATCCACATTGCGATTGCTATACCTGTACCAATTTCACTCGTTCGTATCTGTTCCATTTAGAAAAATGCGGTGAAATGCTCGGTTCAATGCTCGGTACCATTCACAATTTACGTTATTACCTTCGTTTAACCGAAGCCATGCGTGATGCACTTGATAACGGTACTTTTGACGAATTTGTTCAAGATTTTTATGCACGTCGTGGTCTAGAAGTGCCACCTTGTCCTGAAGATTAATCTTTCAGCATTTGCGCTAAAGAAAAAGACAAGGTAAATTGCAGAACAAGTCTATTTATTATCAACTCGTTGATAACCGGTTTTTTTTAAGTTTAGGAAAAAATAATGAGCTTATTTATCTCAACTGCGCATGCTGCAGGTGAAGCTGCTGCACAACCCAATATGATGGCAAACATTCTGATGATTGCTGTATTTATTGCCATTTTCTATTTCTTGATTTGGCGCCCTCAAGCAAAACGTGCAAAAGAACATCGTGCGTTAATTGAAAGCTTGGGTGTGGGCAGCGAAGTTGTTTTTGCCGGTGGTTTGATGGGCAAAATCACAAAAATTGAAGGTGATTTCGCAGTGGTTGAATTGAGCCGCGGTGTGGACGTAAAAGTTCAACGTGCCAGCGTCATCTCAGTTCTTCCTGAAGGCACTTTAAATAACATTTAATCAAAAGAAGTCGTGCTCACGCACGACTTTTTCATTTTAAGAAGAAAATAAATGCGTTACCCAGCATGGAAATATCTACTGATTATCGTGGTGTTGATTATCAGTACTTTATATGCCCTGCCAAGTTTGTATCCAGATGAACCTGCTGTTCAGATTTCAGGTGCCAAAGCTGGTACTCAAATTGATGCAAGCATCGTACAAAAAGCAGAGCAAATTTTAACAACTGAAAAGATTGCCAGCCATGACAATAGCTTTAGCAATAACGCTGCATTATTACGTGTAGATTCAAGTGAATCACAACTCAAAGCCAAAGAAGCTTTGCGTCGCGGTTTAGGTGAAGATTACGTTGTCGCGTTAAACCTTGCACCAACAACACCTGAATGGCTTCAAAAAATTGGTGCAAAACCAATGAAGCTGGGTCTGGATTTACGTGGTGGTGTTCACTTCTTACTTGAAGTGGATATGAATAAGGCGATTGCTCAACGCTTAGAAACATCATCGACTGATCTACGTCGTCAGTTGCGTGACAATGATATTAAATTTAATAGCCTATCGCTCAATAACAACACCATTACTTTGCAGTTTGCAAACAATGATGACCGTAAAGCAGCGATGGACTTTTTGCGTCGTAACGGCAATGAATTTACTCAACAAGCTGTGGCAACCGATTCGGGTTCTACGCTACGTTTAAATTATACCGATGTACGTCAGCAAGAAATTGAATCTTATGCCGTTAACCAAAACTTAACCACACTTCGTAACCGTATTAACGAGTTAGGTGTGGCTGAAGCATTGGTACAAACCCAAGGTAGCAACCGTATTGTGGTTGAATTACCGGGCGTACAAGATACTGCTGAAGCAAAACGTGTCCTTGGTCGTACTGCGAACCTTGAATTCCGTTTAGTCTCAGATCAAAACGATCAAGCGATTGACCCATATACAGGTCAAGTGAAAGGCACATTACCTGCGGGTACTGAAAGCTTCGCTTATGAGTCATTAGACAGTGGTCGCTCACTGCTGTTAAACCGTAACCGTATCTTAACGGGTGAACGTGTTCAAAATGCATCATCGGGCTTTAGCCAAGATGGTGGCGGTGCTGAAGTAAATATTACGCTTGACAGTGCTGGCGGCAAAATGATGTCGGATGCGACACGTAATGCAGTTGGTAAACGTATGGCGGTGTTGTTCATTGAGAACAAACAACGTATTAGCTACGTGCCAGATCCTGCAACCGGTGCGCAAGTTGAAGTGCGTACACCGTATACTGAATCTGTCGTGATTAATGCGGCAACTATTCAAGCAGTATTGGGTTCAAGCTTCCGTATTACTGGTCTTGATTCCCCTCAAGAAGCCGCAGAGCTTGCTTTAATGTTACGTGCGGGTGCTTTAGCTGCGCCAATGTACTTCGTTGAAGAACGTGTGATTGGCCCAAGTTTAGGTCAAGAAAACATCGACAAAGGTGTGCTATCTACTCAAATCGGCTTCTTGTTAGTGGCGATTTGGATGGTCGTATTCTTCCGTGTGTTCGGTTTAATTGCGAACTTCGCCCTTGTGTTTAACTTGGCGATGATTTTAACCGTCATGTCGTGGATTGGTGCGTCCCTCACCCTTCCGGGTATTGCGGGTATCGTGATTACCATTGGTATGGCAGTCGATGCCAACGTCTTGATTTGTGAGCGAATACGAGAGGAAATAAAATGGGGTGCTTCGCCAAAACAAGCGATTGTTGCGGGTTATGAACGTGCCTATAACACCATTTTCGACTCGAACTTAACCACATTCTTGGTGGCATTCATTCTGTTCGCGATTGGTACAGGTCCGATCAAAGGTTTTGCTGTGACTTTGATGATTGGTATTATCTGCTCGATGTTTACGGCAATTACCGTAACACGTGCAATTGTACAAATCATTTACGGCAAAAAACGTGACTTGAAAAAGTTGAGCATTTAGGAGATCACTGATGACTGAAAATACTCAACTCGAATCGAAAAAGTACGGCCGTCCAGATGAGCGCGTGATTCCGTTTATGAAAATTGCTTTGCCTGCGGCATTGCTCTCTATTTTCTTAACGGTCGCGAGTATCTTCTTTATTGCAACCAAAGGTCTAAACTTAGGTTTAGACTTTACCGGTGGTGTTGCCGCCGAGCTGAACTACACCAATCCAGTTAAACCTGAAGATGTGACCAAAGCACTCTCAGCAGCTGGATTTAAAGATGCCGTGGTGCAGACCTTAGGTTCTGACCGTGACCTGATGATTCGTATGCCAGTGCAAGAAGGTGAAGAAGCAGAAAACCTCAGTAAAGATATTACTGCGGCTGTGCAACTTCCCAATAATGCAGCAGAAGTGCCTAAAGTCGATGTGGTCGGTGGTCAAGTTGGTAACGAACTTTACGTCCGTTCTGCTGGTGCTGTTGCACTTGCCCTTCTACTGATGTTGGTTTACGTCACCATCCGCTTTGAGTTCAAGCTTGCGATGGGTGCGGTACTGTCATTGTTCCACGATATTGTGGTGACATTAGGTATTTTTGCACTCATGCAATGGCCATTTGATCTGACTGTGCTTGCAGCATTGCTTGCGATTATCGGTTTCTCATTGAACGATAACATCGTGGTATCGGATCGTATTCGTGAAAACTTCCGTAAGATTCGCGGTGCTGAACCTTTAGAGATCGTCAATATTGCGTTGACTGAAACCTTACGTCGTACCATTCATACCTCGATGACCTTATTACTTGTGGTTGTGGCGATGATGATCATGGGTGGCGATGGTCTAAAATGGTTCTCTGTGGCAATGTTTGTCGGTGTGTTTGTCGGAACATATTCTTCTATTTACATTGGTACAGCATTCGCGTTGTGGCGTGGTCTGAACCGTCAAGACTTTATCGTACAAGTGAAACCTGAGTTTGACGAAGAAAATAATATTCCTTAATTTTCTGTACATTGAGTCAATAAAAAAGCCCATCACACGATGGGCTTTTTTTATGCAGCTTGGAATTTGCTAAAAACTCAAGATTGCGACTATACGATGCATATACTCCACATCAGTTTTTTGAAAATTGACCTGTCGCTTAGCATCTAAACTTTGAAAAGCATATAGCAATTCAGTTTCTGACAAATATTCTAAAATAAGCTGACAGCTATTATTCAAATAAATACAAACACGATCCTTTATTTTTGCAGATGCATTTTGATCTAATATTAGGATATCCCCTGCCCTTAAAACAGGTTGATAGATCGTCGTTGGTATACAGATAAGATAATGGAATGGCGCTAACTTAAGAAACCCAACGGTATCTAAATCAACATGATGTGGCTTGAGCTGAAATAATTCAGCATCAACAATGTGCATATCAAAACATGTGGTTTTTTGTGCTTGAACCTCGACCATTGCAAGTTTTTCTTGATCCAAACTGAAAGGATCTAGCCCTAATTTTTGTTCTAACGCTCGTGCAGACTTTTCGCCAATTTGCCGTTTACTATTTAACAGTTGAGCAATATAAGTAGGCTCTACATCAAAATGCTCACACATTGCCTTACCTGTTTCAAAACGTTTAGATGCAATCCAATAATCAATTATTTTGGATAGATTCTCTCGTCTTAATTCAAATATTGCGGTTGCGCTCATCTTATATTTTTCATGGCTAGGCTCGTTTTCATTTTATAACGCACAATAAAAAAGCCCACAACCTGATTGTGGGCTTTTTCTGAACAGCAAAATTTAGCCGCCTTGTACCAAACGACGTGCGCTGATAATCCCCGGCTGTTGCTCTAAACGCGCGAGCAGTTTCGACAATTGCGCCAAGCCCTTCACTTCAATCAATAATTTCATATTGGCAATACCATCTGATTCTGAAATGGTATTCACCTGACGAATATTGATTTGATCTGAGAAGATGACTTGGGTTAAGTCTTTAAGTAGACCGCGACGGTCATAAGCTTCCACCACAATCTGTACACTTTGACCACGCGTCGGCTGCATTTCCCAATCGGCTTCAACTGCACGTTCAGGTTCTTGTGAAATCATGCGTACATAATCAGGACATGCCACTTTATGAATGCTCACGCCACGATTCAATGTGATATAACCCGCGATGGATTCACCATGTACTGGCTGACAGCACTGTGCAATATGCAATTCAACGTTATCTAAACCATCAATTAAAATACCATGTGCTGACAGCGTGTGACTGGCACGTGGGTTTAATGTCGGTTTGAGCACCAGTTCAGGCTCATCCTGATCCAAATGCATATGACGGTTTACCTGATTGATCAGCGCATGCAGACTAATGTCCCCATTTACAATCCCAATCAGAATATCTTCGCCACTTTTCACGTTGAAATGGTTGCAATAATCACCCAAATCAATTGATTTTGGATGAATCGCTAAACGTGATAATTCCTTATTGAGAACTTCACGCCCCACTTCAAGATTTTTACTACGGTCTTGTTGACGGAACCAATGGCGTAATTTGTCACGCGCACGAGAGGTCTTGATATAACCCAAAGAGTTGACCAACCAATCACGATTCGGTTCACGGTCTTTCTTGGTTAAAATTTCAACTTGTTCACCCGTTTTAAGGGTATACGTCAGTGGTACATAGCGTTGATTGACACGCGCGGCATAGCATTTATTGCCGACTTCGGTATGCACATGATAAGCAAAATCAAGTACGGTCGAACCACGTGGTAATTCTTTAATATCACCATCACGACTAAACACATAAATTTTTTCAAAGCTTTCAAAGTCAGGGACTTGTTCATAGCCTTCTGTATCTTCTTCGGCTTTATGTGTGTTGGCATCATTACGTTCTTGATAATGCTCAAGCACAGCCCGAAGCGAATGCAAACGATGATTAAAGGAATGATCCGTGGTTTTTGAACCTTCCTTATAATTAAAGTGTGAACATACCCCAAGCTCTGCTTCGTTATGCATGCTATAGGTACGAATTTGTACTTCAAGTGATTTATTTTCTGCAATCACCGCGGTATGCAATGAACGATAACCATTGGCTTTCGGATTGGTAATGTAATCATCAAACTGATGCGGAATATGACGCCAAATCTGATGCACGATGCCTAGGGTGTGGTAACACTCGGGCACGCCTTTAACCAATACACGTAAAGCACGAATGTCATAGAGCTGATCGAAGCTCAAGTCCTTGCTTTTCATTTTTCGATAAATCGAATAAATGTGTTTCACACGCCCGTTTATTTCAGCATCAATGCCGTGTTCCGCCAATTCACCACGCAGTTTCTCAATCACGAACTGAATATATTGCTCACGTTCAAGGCGCTTTTCATTCAGTAATGAAGCAATTTCTTTATAACGATCAGGTGCTAAATAACGGAAAGCTAAATCTTCTAGTTCCCACTTCAGCTGTGCAATACCGAGACGATGTGCCAGTGGTGAGTAAATGGTTAAGATTTCACGCGCCACACGTTCCTGACGTTCACGTGATGATGAGGTTAGTTCACGTAGTGTATAGGTACGTTCAGCCAGTTTAATCAAGACAACGCGGACATCTTCGGTGACCGAAATCAGCATTTTATAAATGCCTGACAAATGCTCACGTTGGTTATTATTAAAATGGTCTTCGAGGCGTTTGTTTTTTTCAATCAGCTCGGAAAGTTTACCCATGGCCAAGGTGCCTTTCACCAAGCTATGAACATTCTCGCCAAATTTTTGTAGGACTTCGCTCAGCGGCATGACACCTTCACGCACCGAACGATATAGCATCGCGGCAGATAAAGTATCTTCATCAACATGCAGATGTGCCAAAATATCCGCCATTTCAATACCGGTATAGAAGGTATTGGAACGATGGTCAACTGTTGACTCAAGCTCCCGTTGCAAGGTCAAATGGGCAACTTCTTCGAGTTGCTTTAAAGGTGCGTTATCTAATATGCCACGAACACGATCTAACCATTCGGTCAGATCTTGATGAGCTTGTGCGGCATGTTCTACAGTCGTCTCCTGTGACAACTCAGTGAGTCGCCCAGGCAATTGCTCACGTACTGTGACCATACCTTTCTCCTACTTTTAAATACATCATTACTTTAATCGTTTATTTGATTTTCTTTTTCGAACAGGACAATCGACTCGACGTGTGCAGTATGCGTAAACATATCCATCACACCCGCTTGAGTTAGACGATAACCTTGTTGTACCAATAGCCCTGCATCTCTTGCAAGCGTTGCAGGATTACATGATACATAAACGATTCTTTTTGCACCAAATTTGGGCAAATATTGCATAATTTCTTCTGCACCAGAGCGCGGAGGATCAATCAAAATCGCATCAAAACCTTGATTTGCCCAAGCATGTTGCGAAAAATCTTGCGTTAAGTCTTGGGCGTGGAATGAAATATGGGCAATCGCATTGTTTTTGGCATTTTCAATGCCGCGTTGCACCATTTCTTCGCTACCTTCGACTGCAACCACTTGACCTGTTGCACCAACTGAGCGCGCCAAAGGCAATGAGAAGTTTCCTAATCCACAAAATAGATCTAAAACACGCTCCCCTGCTTGTAGCTGTAGCAAATCACATGCCAAACGCACCATTTGAGGATTAATCGTTGAATTTACTTGGGTAAAATCAAGCGGATTAAAACCAAAATCGACATCAAAATCGTCTAAACGATAATGCAGTCGTGAGGCGTGTTCAGGATGATCAATACGAGATAAATTCTCTTTTCCAGCCGCCTGAATATACAGCTGCCATCCCTTATTTAACGTAAAGTCTCGTAACCGGTTGACATCTTCCACCGATAATTCCGCAGTTTCACGAACCAATAATGCGATTTCTTGATCACCCATCGCCAATTCTATATGACCAATGTCCGCCTGACCATTTAGACTTTGGATCAATTGTTTAAGACGTGTAACTGAGCCAAACTGCTCATCCAAAATCATGCAACGATCAATAGACGTTAATTTATTGGATTGACTCTCGCGGAAACCAACGACAAGTTTGTCTTTATGTGGCAAATAACGCACACCGATCCGAGCTTTACGACGATAGTCCTCACGTTGTGAACGCAGTGGTGTTAGCCATGTTTCAGGCTGAATTCCAGCAAAATGCTCTAAATGAGATTTCAATACATTTTGTTTAAGTTCAATTTGTGCATCCGCATCGATGTGTTGCATGCTACAACCACCGCACACCCCATAATGCGGGCATAGCGGTTTCACACGCATTTCAGATGCTTCACTTAAAAGTTCTAAGCTATCGGCTTCTTCTAGGCGTTTGACCACATTGGTAATACGCGCACGCACGGTTTCACCCGGTAAGGCATAACGAATAAAGACTTTTTTGCCGTGTTTTTCAACAGGATGATCAGGATGTGAACCATAGTGAGCAATGCCACGTCCTTCATGCGAGAGTGACTCAACCTGAAAAATATACTCGGGTTGTTGCTGCTGCTTTGGACGTGCATGTGCTCGATGTTTCATGAAAACCTAATCTGTGGGAGTGGGAAAATCAAAATGGGTAAAGTCAGTCTGCTGCGATGTTGCGCGCCATACTGCTAAAAATTCCGCATGTTGCGGTTGAGTCTGTAAATATTGAATCGTGCTCTGTATCAAATGTTGATGATCAACAGCTAATAATTGCCCTTTGAGCAAACACCAACGTAAATAGATCAGCCACGTATTTAATACGTCCCCTTCACAATAGCGAGTCAATTTCGACCATTCGCCATGTTTGACATATTCAGGGACATGATAGCCACCATCACCACGTTTGCCGGGGAAGCCCAACAAATGTGCAATATCATCCAACTTTTGGAAATTACGTCCATTAAACATGGACATGGCATCCATTAAATCGACATGACGATTGTGGTAACGATTCTGGTAATTATTATAGCGCTTTTGCGTGTCAATTTCGCCCTGATCGAACAAACTTGGCGCAGATAAGCCATGATACATGGCACGATATAAAATGACGGGTAAATCAAATTGTGAGCCATTCCAACTGACTAAAGTAGGATGCCGCTTATCAAAGATCGATAAAAATTTCTTTAAAATGTCAGCCTCAGAATGCTGTTCTCGACTAAATGAAAACAGTTTCATACCTTGTTCATCAATCCACATGCCTGAAATACAAACAATTTCATGTAGCGGCAAGCGTTGGAACTCTGAACCTGATTCCTGACGGCGTAATTTGGTCAGCGCATGATCCAGCGACTCATCCGGTAAATCAAGACCGAATAAATGCGCGCCTGATTTTAAATCGGTTTGTGTTTCAATATCGAAGGTTAAAACAGGCAAGCGCATAAAGATTATCTCAAAGGGTTATTCAGGATCTTCTACAGAGAATAAACCTGTAGACAAGTAACGATCACCACGGTCACATACAATACACACAATGACAGCATCTGGGTGTTGTTCTGCAAGCTGAATGGAAGCCCAGACTGCACCACCAGAAGATGTCCCTGCGCTGATGCCTTCTTGACGTGCAAGACGACGTGCAGTTTTCTCCGCTTCAATTTGTGGAATATCCATGATCTGATCGACACGTGACGCATCAAAAATCGTCGGTAAATATTCTTTTGGCCAACGACGGATACCCGCAATGTTTGAACCTTCAGAAGGTTGTAAACCGACAATTTGAATATTTGGGTTTTTCTCTTTGAGGTATTTTGAAATCCCCATAATCGTACCGGTTGTGCCCATTGAACTCACAAAATGAGTGATTTTCCCACCTGTTTGTTCCCAAATTTCTGGACCAGTCGTCAAATAATGTGCTTGAACATTGTCAGGATTACCAAACTGATTCAGCACTAAACCAATACCATCTTTTTCCATTTGCTGCGCCATATCGCGCGCTTGTTCCATGTTTTCAGATTCAATTAATTCAGCACCATAAGCACGCATCGCATCTTTACGTTCTTGGCTTGAGCTCGCAGGCATAATCAATTTCATTTTATAGCCGCGCATGGCTGCAACCATCGCCAATGCAATCCCTGTATTTCCGCTTGTCGCCTCAATTAAGGTGTCACCCTGTTTGATCTGCCCGCGCTTTTCCGCTTGCATAATCATGTTGTAAGCAGGACGATCTTTCACTGAACCTGCAGGGTTGTTGCCTTCTAGTTTTGCTAAAACTGTTGCTTGAGTGTGACTTGCGAGACGCTGTAAACGCACCAGTGGCGTTTTGCCAACAAAGTGGTCTAATAAAAATTCGTCTTGTTCAAAATCAGGGTTGGTATTACTCATTATTCGCACCTATATCGAGGTGCGGCTATTGTATGAAAAAATGCCCTTTACTGCACTCATTTGCGCCAGCTTTTTCTTAAAACCCATGAAATAGCGGCTGTCTTTAGCTCAGTCTCAAAAACGACAACGTACTATTCATCTTTTTTATCTTTTCACTATAGCAGTCAAAAGCATCAATGATTTTTATGGCTGACAAGAATTGGACTATAAGTATGACAGCAGGAGTGGCTGATCTTTGCCCATGTGTGAAAATCATTGATGAAATTTTAACTGATGATTTAAAGCGTGCTAATATGCAACGCATAAGAAAATGCTGCTTGAATCATGTCAAATATCAACAAAAAGCTGTTTAACCGTCTACACTTAAATCATGCCTACGGACAGTTGATTGCACTTATTTTTGTGCCGATTACGATTTTGGCGTGCGTGGGTGCAATACTGGTGATGTCAGAAACATCAAATGCCGCGCGTGCCCAACAAAAACAAATGGCGATTGCGATCCTGACCCGCTTTCAAAGTACTTCTGAATCTGCCTTACAAATCGTGGAAAATTACCCATGGCAATATGATCAAGCACGTATTGCCATGCAAAATATGCTCAATGAAAAACATTTACTGCGTGCCGGCATTTTAGATGTTAAAGGCAAAAGCCGCTTAAGTATTGGCTTTCAAGATCAAGCACCGTGGCCAGCATTGACGACCCAAGCCAATTTTGTGGGTCCTATTTTGTATCACAACAATCATATCTATGCGATTCGGATCAACGAAAACACCCAAAATCCTGGCTGGCTTGCCATTGAACTCGACAACCAACCGTTAGAGATTGCACGTTATCGCGTGCTCATTGTATTGGTCGCGACTGGTTTATTAACCTTACTGTTACTGCTGCTGTGTTTGAATTTCTATTCACGTCGTTGGATTGCACCGATGTATGAAATTCGCATGCAGTTGCAACGTTTAAATGCCGACACGCTCGATCAGCATATGGTCATTAACAGTACGGGTGAACTGCGCTTACTACAACGCGATATTGCCAATGTGGTGAAACGCTTACATTTTAGTTTTTTAGAATTACGCGAACATACTGAACAGACAGAAGACGATTTAAGACGAACCTTAGATACACTTGAAGTGCAGAACATTACTTATCGTCAAGCACGTGACCAAGCGATTTCAGCCAACCAAGCCAAGTCCGTTTTCCTTGCCAATATTTCTCATGAATTACGCACACCTTTAAATAGCATTGATGGCTTTATTCATCTGCTCTTGCGTCAAGGCAACCTGAGTAATGAGCAAAGTTTATATCTACAAACCATTCGTAAATCATCTGCACATTTGCTGGCACTGATTAATGATGTACTGGATTTTTCAAAAATTGATGCTGGTAAGTTAGAGCTCGAAACCGCCGCTTTTGATCTCGAAGAAGCCATTTTTGACGTGATGGACATGCTGTCGCCACTCGCAGCACAAAAGCATATTGATATGGCATTTTATTATGCCGATAGCATTCCTAAATGTGTGATTGGCGATGCTTTACGCTTTAAACAAATTCTGACCAATTTGATTTCGAATGCGATTAAATTCACGCCTGATGGTGAAATCATCGTACGGGCACGCATGGAACATGATGATATTGGCAAGTGTTTACTGCATTTTAGTGTGCAAGACAGCGGCATTGGTTTAAGTGGTACAGATCGTAAAAAACTCTTTGAATCTTTCTCGCAAGGCGATACTTCTGTCACACGTCAATTTGGTGGTACAGGTTTGGGCTTAGCCATTTCTAAGCAATTGGTCAGCCTGATGCATGGTCAAATTGGCTTTGAAGACAACCAAGAACGTGCACCGACTGAAAAAGGCTCAACTTTCTGGTTCACCGCTCAGTTTGATGTGGATGATGAACAGCTCATTGAACATCCAAACTTTAATGACTTAACCGTGGTATCGAATTTAGCACATCCTGCAACGGCAAATGTTTTACGTCATTATTTAGAAAATTATCAGGTTCAGCATACTGAAACCGCTTCTATTCTAGATTTATTCAGTCGTCTTAATCATCTAAAAAATACTGAGAATACATGGCTGATTGTCGATCACAGTGGGGATACTGAAGCCTTACTGACCGAAATTCGTAGTCGTTATCATGGCAATATTGCCGTTTACGGTTACCAAATGTCGATTGATCCAGACATGCTCAGCAAGCATGGTGCATTAGCATTGCATCAACCGCTCAGCCGTCGTGCCTTGATTCAACTGTTACGTAATCAGCCGATTTATGAAGCGGAAGTCCATGAAGAATTTAATGGTCAGGGCTTACATATTTTAGCGGTGGATGATCATTTACCAAACCTGATTGTACTTGAAGCGCTTTTGGCGGAGCTCAATGTTAAAACCACCAAAGCCACCAGTGGTCAAGAAGCGATCGAGATCATTCAACATCGTTATGAACAGTCTCAGCCTGCATTTGATTTAGTCTTTATGGATATTCAAATGCCTGTGATGTCTGGCATTGATACCACACGTGCATTACGCTCACTTGAATCAACCTTCGACAATCAGAAACGTTTACCGATTATTGCCTTAACGGCACATGCCCTCTCTGATGAAAAACAAAAGTTACTCCAAGTCGGGATGGATGATTACGTGACCAAACCAATTCAGATGGAACAGATTATTCAGATTCTGACGGATTGGACTACCGAAAGCTTTAAAAAAATGCCGGTGCTTGATCGTGCCAATATTGTTGATGCTTTAGATCCCAATATTTTAGATTGGCAACAGAGTTTACAACTGGCTGCCAATAAAGAAGATTTAGCGGTTGATTTGCTGCGTATGCTCTGTGACAGTTTTGACAACGAACTCAGCGAAATGCAGCAATTGGTTGAACTTGAAGAT
Organism: Acinetobacter wanghuae; assembly: GCF_009557235.1. Lineage (NCBI taxonomy): Bacteria > Pseudomonadati > Pseudomonadota > Gammaproteobacteria > Moraxellales > Moraxellaceae > Acinetobacter > Acinetobacter wanghuae. The sequence continues at coordinate 2,283,082 of NZ_CP045650.1, forward strand.
TTCCCACAACTTGAGCATGTACTACATCGACTTTATGGCGCGACACGCTATGTCGGTGTACCCACTTTGCAAAAAGTAAGCGGTGGCTTTGAACAATTCGTTTCAACCTTACGTAAAGAACGTCGTAAAGCGGATGATGTGTTCATTGCTGAAGTGGTAAAACGTTTAGATGAACTGCGAAGCGTGATTGATCAAGTAATACAGGCAGCGCAGCAGATTTTGAATAAACAAAATAGCTAAAAACTTGCAAAGGTTACAACAGCGCTGTGTGACTTGGCTGTCATGCAATATCCGTTAGGCACATGCTATGCTCAGTGCAATAAAAATGAAGGGTTTTCACATGTCATTGGTACGCTTTGATAAAAATAATGGTATTGCCACGGTTACACTGAATCGTCCGGATAAACGTAATGCGATGAGCTTTGCTTTACTGCGCGAATTGGTCAAAATTGCCAATCAGATTAAAAAAGATAAAAGCATTCGTTGTGTCATTTTGACGGGCGAAGCACAGGTTTTTAGTGCCGGTATTGATTTAGCCGACTTAAACAATCCTAAAAATCGAGTATTTGCCGCTTGGGAGCTGATTCGTCCGGGGCAAAGTCTTTTCCAAAAAGCCTTTTTAATTTGGCAAGAATTGCCTGTTCCTGTCATTGCAGCCATTGAAGGCTACTGTTTTGGTGCCGGCATGCAATTGGCTTTAGCCGCAGATATTCGTATTGCTCATCCCACGACCCAAATGTCGATTATGGAAAGTCGTTGGGGCTTAGTACCAGACATGGGGCTAAGCCGTTCTCTCAAAGGCTTAATTGGTTTAGATTTGGCAAAAGAGCTGACACTGACTGCACGTATTTTTGATGCAACTTATGCGAATAACATTGGATTGATGACCCATGTGGATGAACAGCCTTTGGTCAAAGCACAAGCCTTAGCAGAAGAAATGCTGCAACGTTCACCCGATGCCCTGATGGCATCTAAATTTGTGTTAGACGCGATGGAACATCGTCCAAATAAATCCTTACGTATGGAAAAAATTTGGCAGCTTAAACTGTTACTTGGTAAGAATAGTCAATTGGCACGCAAAAAGGATAAAAATCCTGATGTACAATTTTTACCACGCCAATATAAATAATTTCTTTCAATTTTAGGTATCACTTGAGTCAAGCCATGCAATTTGATCAGAGTAGCAAAATCGCTTTTTTAGGTATGGGGTTAATGGGCAATCGTATGACCACACGTTTGCTCAATGCCGGTTTTCAAGTCAGCGTATGGAATCGAACTGCAACTGCATGCGAATCCCTCATTCAACAAGGCGCGACGCTCGTTAATCTCGATCGTATTGCTGACTATGACCTGATCTTAAGCTGTTTAGCTGATGACCATGCCGTAGAGCACGTATTTACTCAAATTGAAAATGGTATTCGTGCGGATCAAGTGATTGTCGATTTCTCGAGTCTTTCAGTTGAGAAAACTCAAGAATTAGCCCGTCGTACTCAAGCAAAAGAGGCTATTTGGATTGACTCCCCTGTTTCGGGTGGCACGAATGGCGCTGAAGATGGCACATTGGTTGTATTTGCAGGCGGCGATGCAACGACTATTCAGGCATTGACCCCGATTTATCAGGTGCTTTCACAACGTGTCACCCGCATGGGTGAAACAGGTACAGGTCAAGCCACTAAAATTTGCAATCAACTCATCGTTGCTGCCAACAGTACTTTAATTGCTGAAGCAGTAGCACTGGCAGATTTGGCAGGTGTCGACACCACTTTACTTGCACCTGCATTAGCCGGTGGCTTTGCCGACTCGAAACCATTTCAGATCTTAGCACCACGCATGGCCACTCACACTTTTAAACCGGTGCAATGGAAAGTGCAAACCTTAGCAAAAGATTTAAACAATGCGCTGCAACTGGCAACAGCATTAAAGCTCGATATTCCGGTTGCAGAAAAAGCCTTATCGCAACTGAATGCGCATCAACAGTTAGGTCATGCTGAAGCAGATTTATCGACTGTCATTCAACAGGTTCAAAAGTAAAGCGCTCTTTTAAGGATATCTTCATGCACAAACTTGCTGTTAATTTGTCGATGATTTTTACCGAAGTGCCGTTGATTGAGCGTTTTGCTTTGGCTCGATCTCATGGCTTTGATCATGTGGAAATTCAATTTCCCTATGAACTCAATATTGATCAAATCCGTCATGAATTACGTGTACATGACTTAAGCTTATGTCTGATTAATGTTCCTGCAGGTGATTTAATGCAAGGCGGCAATGGAATTGCGGGTATTCCCGGGCAAGAAATTGCTTTTCATCAGACCATGCAACAAGCGATAGAATATGCCTCGGCTTTAAATGTACCGAGCATCAATATTCTGGCAGGAAAACAACCGCTCGATAGTGACTTATTGCCTTGTCTTGAAACCTTGTCGAGCAATTTGAAAATGGCATGCTCCATGTTGGCAGACTATGACATTCAGCCCGTGTTCGAGATGATTAATGGCAAGGATATGCCACGCTTTTTAATTCAAAATGTGGCACAAGCCCAAGAAATGCTTGAAGCTGTCAATCATCCTGCCTTAAAAATGCAATATGATTGTTATCACATGGCCATGATGGGCGAAGATATTTTAGCTGCACTGCAAGAAAATATTCAAATGATTGGTCATATTCAATTTGCCGACTGTCCGGGACGCCACGAACCCAACACCGCAGCAATCAATTATAATGATATCTTTACATGGCTTGCACAAAGTAATTATGCAGGCTTTATTGCCGCTGAATACAAGCCTAGCAATCATTCCAACGAATCCTTCGCATGGAAAAATCGTTATTTCCCACAAGGAAACTAATACGCATATCGGCTTGATTTGAATTTCACCGACAAAACCGCTATATTAGATCATGCATAATTGTTAGGAAATTATACCCCCCATGAATTTAGAACCATCGCCCAGCGCTTCTAATTCTCACGATCAAACTATGAATTCACATGCTCAAGCTGTAAAAGATTGTTTAAAAGTCGTACACAGCGCTCTTGAAGATGTAAAAGCAAAAGAAATTGTTGAAATCGATGTCACTACCATCAGTAATGTTGCTGATGCGATGGTCATTGCAAGCGGTACATCAACTCGTCATATCAAATCATTGGCGAATAACGTTGCTGAAGAAGCACGTAAAGCTGGCTTCCGCCCGATTGGTATTGAAGGTGAACGTGATGCTGAGTGGATCTTAATCGACTTAGGTTATGTGGTTGTTCACTGCATGCTCCCAACTGCGCGTAAATTCTATGACCTAGAAAGCTTATGGCGTAATCCTACAGATACTGTAGCGTAAAACCGAATATTAAAAAAAGCGACCGATTGGGTCGCTTTTTTATGCCTAAAATCTACCTAGAGCTAAAGCAATTGCTGTAAATCAAGATCAGGATAATTGAGTTTCATATCTGTCTTGCCTTGTGCATAGATATGATCACTTTTTTGTGGACCATAAAATTCACAACACACCGTATACAAGGCTGTAATACCTTTTGCGGCTTGACTCATCGGCAAACTTTGCATCAATGCTTGTGCAGTATTGTCATAAGGCTTGAGTAATGCATTGGAGAGTTGATCCCGATGCAACTGTTGCTTAAGCACCGTGGTAAATTCATCTAAATCATTGACTTGCACACGATTTAAAACATGATTCACAAAATCATCATAAGCTTTATATAAATCATCCGAATCGACAAAGGTTTTATCTTCATCGGTTTTCAGTAATTCTACTTTTTCTAGATGACTCAGCTCATGAATCACCTGTTTGAGCATGTCTTTACGATGCTGTTTTAAATCCTCGGTGGTACAAATTTCATTTAAAAAACGATTCAATACAAAAGCCGGTTTTTCGCTATATTCCTGCTCCCAATAATTCAGGACGCGCTCCAAACTTGAGCCTTGAAAATACTGTTTTAATCCACGTTGAATTGCTTGACGGCGCTGCGCCACATTGAATACTTCAGCATTCATCGGTATCTCCTCACATCAATGGCGCTTGTTAATCTCATCGGTATCGAAAGTAATATCACGCTGAAATTCAGGATAAGATAATTCCGCATGTTCGGTATAATCCAAGCCGCGTTGTTCATGCTGCGCACTCACACGTAGGCCACCGAGTATGAGATGTAACACCTTAAACACAATAAATGCCACACCAAAGCCCCAAGCAAAACCTGCTGCGACACCGATGGCTTGAACAGCAACGATTGAGCTATTAAACATATTACTTTCAAAGAAAATACCGGCTGCGATCGTGCCCCATGCACCGCAAAAACCATGAACAGTCACTGCATCGACCACATCATCAACACGGCATTTCTCAAGCATTCGTGGTAAGACACTGACCATTAACCCTGCGATTGAGCCTGTTAAAATGGCATAGACTGGATTCATAGTGGCACAGCCAGCCGTAATGCCGACCAAACCACCTAATGATGCGTTAATGGTTGTTTTAATGAGAATCGCTTTACGGCGCACTAAGGCATATAACATATAAGTCACGGCTGCTGCACAGGCTGCCAAGTGAGTATTCAGTGCAATTCGACCAATACTGACATCAGCATTAACTGTCGATGCGGCGTTAAAACCAAACCAAGCTAACCATAAAATAAAGCCACCTAATGCCACGAGCGGCAAACTATGCCCTGGCAACGCGTGTATTTGACCATGACGACCGAAACGTCCTAAGCGTGGACCTAAGACAATAATACCGGCAAGTGCCACCCAGCCCCCCATAGAGTGCACCACCGTTGAGCCAGCAAAATCGATAAAGCCCATCGCTTTGAGCCAACCTTCACCTTCAAACAAGCTGCCCCATGCCCAACTGCCAAATACGGGATAAATCAAACCACTCACGAAAGCAGCACTCACCACATAGGCAACGAAATGAATTCGCTCAGCCATTGCTCCACTCGCAATCGTAGTAGCTGTTGCGGCAAACATCATTTGGAAAAATAGTAAATTCCAGTCCCAACTGGCTAATTGATCGGGTGCAAAATGCGACATGCCGAGCCAACCGCTATGATTCACCCCAAACATGAGACCAAAGCCCACCAACCAAAAGACTAAGCCACCAAGACAAGCATCCATATAATTTTTCATTAAAACATTCACGGTATTCTTACTGCGCACAGAGCCACTTTCAACCAGTGCAAAACCCGCCTGCATAAAGAAAACTAAAATGCCGCCCATCACCACCCAAACACTGTCGATTGAAACACGAATTTCTTGTATATTTTTAATCACATCGGCTTGTTCTGCTGCATATGCAGGCAAACTTATTAGACCCAACAATAGCCAAAATACTTTATTTATTTTCATAGAATACCCCTGTATCTAAAGCAAGGGATAGCAAGAAGAATGCCACAAGTGATTCTTCGAGAAATGTCGTATTTTGTGCAAATTCTTGCTGCTTTGAACAACCTCATTCAATCTATGTTTAGATCGTGCACCAAAGCAACTCACGCTGAATCAAAAGTGCATTTTATGGAGGATTTTGACAAAGAAGTGAACTCTTTTGAGACATAAAAGTAGATATAAAAAAACCACCCGAAGGTGGTTTTTTTATTAAGTCACTCTAACCTTTCTTTTAAAAGAAAGGTTGAACGAGACTTCAATTAGTGACCTGAACCATTAATGGCTTTGGTCATATCCTCAACGACTTTCTTCGCATCACCAAAGATCATCATGGTCTTGTCGTTATAGAACAAGTCATTGTCTAGACCCGCATAACCGGTTGCCATTGAACGCTTGATCACCATAATGGTACGTGCTTTATGTGCTTCCAAAATCGGCATACCATAAATTGGAGATGATGGATCATCTTTTGCCGCAGGGTTCACCACGTCATTCGCACCAATCACCAGTACCACATCTGTTGCAGGGAAGTCAGAGTTAATCTCATCCATCTCTAGAATGTCTTCATAAGGGACATCGGCTTCAGCAAGCAAGACGTTCATATGACCCGGCATACGACCTGCCACAGGGTGAATCGCAAAACGAACCGTTACGCCCTGCTCTTTCAGTAAGTTAGCTAACTCTTTTACTGCATTTTGTGCACGACCTTGCGCCATACCATAACCCGGCACAATCACCACGCTATCCGCATTTGACATCAAGAAGCCTGCATCATCGGCAGAACCTGAACGATGGTTACGTGGTGCTTTATCGCCTGCATCTGCTGCTGCAACAGCTGCACCGCCCATTGCACCACCAAACAACACATTAATGATCGAGCGGTTCATTGCTTTACACATAATATAAGACAAAATTGCACCCGATGAACCTACAAGCGAGCCTGCAACAATCAACATGTTGTTTTCTAATGTGAAACCAATACCTGCTGCTGCCCAACCTGAGAATGAGTTCAGAAGCGATACCACAACCGGCATATCACCGCCACCGACAGGTGCAATCCAGACCCAACCAAATACAAGTGCAAGACCTGTCATTGCCCAGAATGCAGTCATATCACCGGTTAAGAAGAATTGAATACCGAAGCCAAGCATTGCAAGGAAAATGATGGCTTGTACAGGTTTAACCCATGCACCCGAAATCGTTTTTGCCCATTTCTTTGCTGCCAATTTACCGTAAGCAAACACAGATGCAGTAAAGGTAATTGCACCCACGAAACAGCCGACGAACAATTCAAACAGATGAACTTTGCTCATTTCATGGAAATTCACACCATTTGCTGCAAGTAAATCGGGACCCAACTCTGCAAGTTTATTGTTATGAATGATCGCAGCGACCGCAATTAAGACCGCAGCCAAACCCACAAGCGAGTGCATGAGTGCAACCGTTTCAGGCATTTGTGTCATTGGAACCGTACGTGCACGCGCAATACCGACTATCGCACCAAGTACCATTGCGCCGACAATCATCCAAACTACAGGGCTGTCTGCCACAAAGAAGGTGGTTAAGACAGCAATCGCCATGGCGATCATACCGTAACGATTACCCGCAATTGCCGTTTTCGGACCAGACAAACCACGAAGCGTTAAAATAAAAAGAATGGCACCAATCAGGTAGAACCAATTTGCATATTCACGAATGAAATCCATGGCTTAACCCTCTTTTTTCTTTTGCTTCGGTTTAAACATTTCTAGCATACGTGCAGTTACTGCAAAGCCACCAAAAATATTAATACTTGCCAAGAACACTGCAATGGCACCCAGTACACTCACCACATTAATGGTTTGGAAATCAACATTGCCTTCAACACCAACAAGTGGCAGACCCACGGTTTGAATCATCGCACCGACAATAATGATCGATGATAATGCGTTGGTCACTGCCATCAACGGCGTATGCAAAGCAGGCGTTACCCCCCAAACCACGTAGTAACCTACGAAGATGGCAAGAACAAAAATCGTAATCGTTTCAACCATGACAGTTCTCCTTAACCACGTTTCAACAGCACTTGGCCGCCGTGTGTGATGAGTAATGCTTTTTGAATTTCTTCTTCTTGATTCAGGACAAAGTTTTTATCTGCATCAAACAAGGTTTCAACAAAATTGAAAACATTACGTGCATAAAGTGCAGATGCTTCTGTCGAAACGGTCGAAGGGATATTAGGAATACCGAGGATTTTCACACCGTTATCGGTCACCACGGTTTCACCGCATTTCGAACCTTCTACGTTACCGCCCGACTCCACCGCCATATCTAAAATGACTGAACCGGGTTTCATTTTGGCAACTGTTTCAGAACGGATTAAACGTGGTGCATTACGACCCGGCAATAGTGCTGTGGTAATCACGATATCGGCATTCGATACGGCTTTATCCACAATGGCAGCTTGGTCACGGATATATTCTTCACCCGGCATCCAGCCATAGCCATTCTTTGCAGCATCTGCGGCTTTTTGTTGTTCTTCGGCAGACATTGGTACGTCTAACCATTTCCCGCCCAACGATTCCACCTGATCTTTCGCAGTTGGACGTAAGTCGGTCGCTTCAACAATGGCACCTAAACGTTTTGCGGTTGCAATCGCTTGTAAGCCCGCAACACCGACACCCATAATCACAACACGTGCAGGTTTTACGGTTCCTGCCGCAGTCATCAGCATTGGGAACATACGTTGATATTCTGCTGCCGCCAACAATACAGATTTATAGCCTGCTAAGTTGGCCTGAGAAGACAAGACGTCCATGTTTTGCGCACGTGATAGCGTACGTGGCAAAAGCTCGAGTGCAAATGCAGACACATTCTGTGCCGCGAATTGGTCAAGTTCAGTATTACGGTATGGATCAAACATTGCCACAATAGTCGAGTTTGGGCTTAATTTTTGAATTTCAGAACCTTGCGGTGCGCGAACTTTCAAAATTAACTGACTACCAGTATAGGCATCATCCGTAATGTTGGCGCCAACTTGTTCATAAGCACTATCGATATAGGCAGCTTTTACCCCTGCACCGCGTTCGATAACCACAGTATGACCTGCGCTGATCAATTTCTTTACTGTCTCAGGCGTCGCAGCGACGCGATTTTCACCGACAACAGTTTCGGTTGGAATTCCGATCTGCATGAGCGTTCCTCAAGCTAATTATTCTTAAGTCAACATCGCTTAAAAACGATGCGTCCCCTCAGGATGTTTTTTGTTGAATTTTTGGATTCTAAATAAACTTTTTTAAAATACTACCCAATATTTATTTAATAAATGACCATATATTGAACTGATGATTCATAAAAAGAATGCTGTAATGGCGCACATCTATCTCTTTCTAAAAAGGCAAATTTTAGATTAGATTGAAATACACCATTAGATTTTTCTAAAATCCAAGACAATTCAGCTGCCTTATTTTGCTTATCTTTATACTTATTTTGTTACATTGATCTTTCTGACATTTTGGACTGAAAAATTAGCCGCTCATTTCAAAGCTAGACCTTTTGGTTTTACTCGAGAATAAAGGTTTTTATCACGGGTAAATTTTCATCTTGACCTGAATGACAATATAGACCGCTCTTTGGCGATACATTTTTAGTCTTAACTTTTACGCAGCTTCTGCTGAATAAAATTGCAGTCTGCACATATCTTTCATATTTTCCTCTCAATAATCGAGTTGACATACCCGATAAGAATACGTGGAAGATGTATTGCTTTTATGTACTTTCTACTGCTTAAAAAAACATGAATAAATATTTTTGATATTCAGCAATGAAATGTTCAAGCAAGATTTTGCTGACCACTTTTGCACCATTTTAGTTCATGTTTTTTAAATAGTCGGATTTTATCTATACATTTCCGCTTTAGAGAATAGTCTTTAGGCTTTAAGTTGATGACCTCAGTTCAAGGGTGAAATATAAATGTTTTATTCTCCAGTTTGCTTTGAAATGCAAAATATCTTTACTTTAATCCTGACTATTTTTGTCCTATAGTTCGCAGCTTAAGCTGAATAAATCGCGTTCAATAAGGTTATCTCCATGCCGACTCCCCTTGATATTAGTCATAACAAACCCTTGTTGTGGTTGATGGCAGTGACCTGCGGTTTATGCGCTGGGGCAAACTATTATTGCCAACCTTTAATCTCAAGTATTCAGTACTATTATCAAGTGCCTGAATCACAAGTGGCATTAACGGTGACCTTTGCGCAAGTGTCCTATGCACTCGGCTTATTGTTTATTGTGCCTTTAGGCGACATGCTCAATAAAACGAAATTAATTCCTTTTTTGATGATGGGGGCTGCTGTTGGACTGTTTGTCTGTGCACTTGCCGTCAATATTCAAATGCTATGGTTAGGGACAATTATTGCAGGACTATTTTCAGTGGCGGCTCAGGTACTCATTCCGCTTGCAGCCATGGCGGTTAAACCTGAAAAAACTGGTGAAGTCGTCGGTTTTCTCATGAGCGGCTTATTGGTCGGCATTTTACTGTCTACCAGTATTGCAGGTTTATTGTCCGATTTATTCCATTGGAAACTCATCTATATCTTAAGTGGCATATCAATGTTGACGCTGAGCGTTTATCTAAAAGGTAAATTGCCAGCCATGCCGAAATTCAAAATCACCTATGCCGCAATTTTCCAATCCATGGCACAACTCCTACAACAAGAGCCACGCTTGGTACTGCGCTCAATGATTGGCGCGTGTGCCTTTGCTGCCATGAGTATGCTGTTTTCTACCATTGCATTACTACTGACTCAAAAACCCTTTGAACTGTCAGATGTTTGGGTCGGACTGGTTACTTTAGTAGGCGTGTTTGGCGCGCTCTCTACCCAATTCATTGGCAAATGGGCAGATCGTGGCTATATCAAATTACTCTCTTGGATTGGGTGTTCCATCTTAGCGGGAAGTTGGCTATTACTGTATTTTGGTAGCGTGTCATTATTCAGTTATGTCAGCGGTTATGGTCTGATTAATTTAGGTTTAGCCATGACCCACAGTTGCAATCAAAATGTAATTTTCCGCCTGCGACCGAATGCTAAATCACGAATTAATTCTATTTACATGACGCTATATTTTATTGGCGGGGCTTGCGGTTCTGCCTTAGGTGTCTATGCATGGCATTTAGGCGGTTGGCATTACACCTGTTACTTTGGGCTAGCATTGGCTTTAACTGCTGCTTTATTCAATCTGGTCGATCAATACGTTCATGCCAAACAAAGCCCTTCTACTTCCGCTTAACTAAATTGCTGCATGGGATAATACGGTTTAGGAAAACGGATGATGTCGGTATTTTCCAATACAATCAGCATAAAAATAGGCAACAATCGATTCAGCAAAGTACAACTTTCATTAAGTGGCTTTCGATTCATATCACTTTGGTAGCTTGAGCCGCCATTGATGATTTGCTTATTGAGCATATAAAAACGTGCAAATAATGACTGTAAAATCTGAGTTATATTCTGCTGTTCAAAAGCAGCTCGAATATTCGATTGATCTTGCTGTAATTGCTGCTGACACACCTCTAAAGGAATGATTTTATTTTGGTAATCCCAATAGCTTTGGGTTAAATACTTATTTTCTAACAGTGATATAACGCACTGCCGATATTGTCCTGAAATAAATGTCTCAATTTTCCGATATTGATCTTTGATCACAATGGCGGTTAAAAAAGCATTTAAACACTGAGCATTATCTGTTTGTTCTGCTTCTTGCTGATATAGCGCATTCAAGCAAATCCAAAAACTTAAAAACTGCAGATCAAGATCCTGATCAAGGCTATTGGCTTTGTTAAACCAACTGAATGCACGCTGTATACGCAGCTTTAGATCAGCTGAATATTGAGGTTTTTGCTCCTTAAAAATTTCTTCTAAAAGTTGCAATCGTATCTCCCTCATCGTTATTTATGTTTATTCTTCAATCTATTTATAGCAGTAAAACAGAGCACTTCAATGAATAGCGCGTTCAATTTTAAAAATTTACTTTTCCACAAAGCCTGTCTACAACTGCTATCAATTTGATGATTTGAATTGCACGATCCTAGGCAACATCATGCAGCACTACATTCAGTGCAGCGCTAAAAATCCGAGTTGGATTTTTTATGCTAATATTGCGCCCTAATTTTACGGACCGACCGATACTTTTATATCGTGCTGTGTTTTTGTCCTCCCATCTTCATAAGGCGTGACTTTGAATGACTGATCTGAATTCCATTGAACATAAACTTCAACCGCGAATTAGTGTTGCTCCGATGATGGATTGGACCACAAAGGATTATCGTTATTTCGCCCGTTTATTTAATCCAAATGTTATTATGTATACCGAAATGGTCACCACAGGTGCCATTATTCATGGCGATGCCAAACGTCATTTAGACTTCAATGGCGAGGAACATCCAATTGTGTTGCAGCTCGGTGGTTCAAATCCGCAAGATTTAGCGACTTGTACGAAAATGGCACAAGATTGGGGCTATAACGAAGTTAATCTCAATGTCGGCTGCCCGAGCGATCGCGTACAAAATAATAAAATCGGTGCCTGCTTAATGGCAGAGCCTGAATTAGTCGCTGAATGTATTGGCGAGATGCAAAACGCGGTGGATATTCCGGTGACGGTCAAACACCGTATCGGCATTGATGATATGCAGTCTTATGAAGAAATGCTGAACTTTGTTGATACTGTGGCAAAAACTGGCTGCAATAATTTTATTGTGCATGCACGTATTGCCTTGCTAAAAGGTTTATCACCGAAAGAAAACCGTGATGTGCCGCCACTGCGTTATGAAGATGTTTATCGTTTAAAACAAGATCGCCCTGAACTGTTGATTGAAATCAATGGTGGTGTGAAAACTTATGCCGAAACACTTGAACATTTAAAACATGTCGATGGTGTGATGATTGGTCGCGAGGCGTATCACAACCCTTACTTGTTGGCTGAAATCGGTCAGCTATGGAACTTAGAAGCACCAGATCGCTTTGACATTATGCAGCAGATGATGCCGTATATTGCACAGCGCGTTGCTGAAGGTGCGCCACTTTCAATTATCACACGTCATATTTTAGGTTTATTCCAAAACTTGCCGGGCGCACGCAAATGGCGTCAAGCGTTAAGTGGCGGCAATGCCAAAACCTTAAAAGATGTTGAAAATGCGCTAATCAACATACAAGAAGCCATGAGACGTACAGAAGATTATCTTCGTGACAATCAAGCGCAATAACATTTAAATCAAAAAGCACCGAATTCGGTGCTTTTTTTACGAATCTTATTTATTGAGTGTAAGCATTGATGTTGCCAACGGGATAAGGTTTTTCATCATAATTTGGCTTTGGCATCTTTTGTTCTTGTTGAGCTATAGATCCTTGCGCCATCGCACCAGTTGCAACATTCTCTTGTTGTACACTTGCTTTTGCAGACAAGTCATCTTGCTCTAAAGACAATATAATTTGTTCAAGCTCTCGATCAAGCTGTTGGCGATACTTTTCAATTTCGATTTCATCAATAAAAGTAAACGCTTCTTCCGCAATATGCCAGCTAAACCCCGTTTTGGATTTTTGAATATTTACATCAATTACAAAAGGTTGACCCTGATATTTAAGTTTGGAAATCGCCTTAAATTCATTGCCTTTTCGTTCTGTAATTTGGACATCTTCGACAATTAAATGATATTTCTTATACTCAGTATTGGCATTAAATTCACGCTGCATTTGAAGTTCAACATGCTGTGCCAATTCCTCAATGGAGACAAAATAACTACATGCGGTGCTCAGCAACATACAGAGCAATAAAACACCTTTATACATCATGTCTCCCCCCCCTTAAATCAGCGCAAATATAATTCGCCACTGAATACCTATTTTTATTATGCCTTTTTATTTTAAATACTTTTCTGTCGATAAAACAGTCATCATCATGATATTTCGATGAATCTCACAGTCATCAATTTTAATCTTATGGTAAAACGCACATAAAAAAGCCCCGATTATTCAGGGCTTTTTAACAAGCTAGCTATTAGAAATCATCTTCGCTTTGAACAACATGGGTTAAAGCATCATGAATGGCTTCTACCAATTGCTGCGCAATTTCTTGCTTTGATGCTTTTTCCAAATCACGTTGATCGAGCTGATATTGCTCAGCAAAGAACACGGTCATGGCATTTTCATCCGAAGCAAAGCCAATATCGGCACGTGATACATCATTGCAGGCGATCATATCAAGTTTTTTAGCCACTAACTTGCCTGCGGCATAAGCTTCAATATTCTGCGTCTCTGCTGCAAATCCGACCATAAATGGACGCTTTTCTTGCTGTGCAATGGTCGCCACAATATCCGGATTTTTGATCAATGCGACATTGAGCTCATCCCCTGCTTTTTTAATTTTATGCTCAGCCACTTGTGCTACACGATAATCGGCTACAGCAGCAGTGGCGATAAAAATATCACAGCCATCATCGAGTTTTTTCATGCTTTCATCGAGCATTTGCATCGCTGAGGCCACATTTTTACGTTTTACCCCATTGGGCGTATCGAGACTGACAGGTCCTGCAATTAAGGTCACTTCTGCGCCTACCGCATAACAAGCTGCTGCCAAGGAGAAGCCCATTTTACCCGTACTATGATTGGAAATATATCGCACAGGATCAATCGCTTCACGGGTTGGACCCGCAGTAATCGTGACTTTTTTACCCGCGAGTAAACCAAACTTTTCCGCAATCGCGCGTTGTGCTTTATGGAAATATTCGGTGACTTGACGTGCGATATCTTCAGGTTCAGGCATACGTCCTAAACCGACATCACCACAGGCTTGTGAACCTGCATCGGGCATAATGACGTGTACACCATCTTCAATCAATGTCGCAAGATTGCGTTGAGTCGCTTTGGCTGCCCACATTTGTTGATTCATGGCAGGTGCCACCCATACCGGTGCTTTGGTTGCCAAGTACAAGGTACTGAGCAAATCATCTGCGAGCCCTGCCGCAAATTTTGCCAAAGTATCGCAACTTGCAGGTGCGACCAACACTAAATCAGCCCAACGTGCCAATTCAATATGTCCCATGCCTGCTTCAGCTTCGGGATTGAGCAAATCGGTGTGTACAGGATTGCCTGAAAGTGCTTGAAATGTCAGTGGCGTGATAAAGGCTTTAGCACCATCCGTCATGACCACACGCACATTAAAACCGGCGTCTTTTAAGCGACGAACGAGAATTGCACTTTTATACGCAGCAATACCACCCGTTACGGCTAAAATAATATTTTTATGAGGAATAACGCTGAGATCGAAGCTCACGAACAGGTCACCTTTCTGTTGCAGTGGCGCTCACAATAGCATTAAATAATCGCATCCCCAAGCATCCAACTTGTGGTAAACCCCATAATTTATAATAAATAAGTCTAATAACTATGCATTTTTCTATCAAAAATTGGCCGGAACAAGAACGGCCACGCGAACGCCTCATCCAATACGGTGCAGAAAGTCTTTCTGATGCTGAATTATTGGCAATCTTTTTACGTTCAGGCTCACAAAAACATTCTGCGGTCGAACTGGCACGTCTTTTAATCCAACATTTTGGACATTTAAGTAGATTACTTGATGCTTCAAGTGAAGATTTACGGCAATTTCATGGCATGGGGTTGAGTAAATATACCCAACTCATGGCAGTGAAAGAACTGGGACGGCGTTATATTTCCGAACATTTAAAACAAGATGTTATTGAATTGAATCATTCCCAGCGCTTAATAGATTATTTACGTTTTGAGCTGTTAGGCGAAACCCAAGAGGTGTTTGCTGTCCTGTGTTTAGATGCCCATTTAAGAAAAATCAGTTTTAAAAAATTGTTTTATGGCTCAGTCAATCATTGTGATATTTCAATCAATCAGTTACTACGCTATGCCATTGCTCAGCATGCCACGTCCATTGTCATTGCGCATAATCATCCTTTTGCGAAAGCTGAACCCTCTCAAGCCGATCTTCAGCTCACACAACACATTCAAGCTGCCTGCCAGTTGGTTGAAATTCGCTTAATTGATCACTGTATTATTGCCCATGAGCATAATTTTTCATTTACTGAGCATCAACTCATCAAAGTGGAGGTTTGAGTATGAATACGCCTTGACAAAGCCCCGTGAAGGCAAGAAGATCGTGAGAAAATAATGATGATTAGAATCAATGATCGTTCGTGACCAACCCAATGTATTTAAACTGCTGTTTTCATGGCGCGGTACCATTTTGCCTAAGGTTTTACCGCCTTTAGGCGTGGTGATGTTGCTCTCAACCATCATTGGTGGCTTGTCCTATACCGACTATTTTCATTTCCCTGAATTACCCTTAGTGGGTTTCACGCTGATTGGCGTTGTGCTGTCTATTTTCTTGGGCTTTAAAAACTCAGCCTGCTATGACCGTTGGTGGGAAGCACGCAAGATGTGGGGCATTTTGATTGCCAATTCGCGCCATTTTGACCGTGATTGTCGTATGCTCAGCCAAGGTCGACGTCAACGTGTGATTCAACATGTGATTGTATTTGCCAATGTATTACGTGATCGTTTACGTCATCAAACGGCTAATCCAACTGAACTGGTGGAAACCAGTGGTTTAACCTCACAAGCGATTAGCCAGTTGTATCAACAAGCGAATGCACCACAATATACCTTGAGTCTTATTCAATGGGAGCTGATGCAAGCCCTAAAAGAAGGTGAAATTTCAGATATTATTTATACGCAGATGAATCAGCATGTAGCGGAACTGAGTGTAGTGCAAACGGGTTGTGACCGCATTGCAACGACTCCTTTGCCATTTGCTTATTCTGTTCTACTGAATCGTACCGTGTATTTCTTCTGCTTTATGCTGCCTTTTAGCTTGGGCTCAACCTTAGGTTTAGCCACCCCGCTCTTGGTCGGTATTTTGGCCTATACGTTTTTGGGTTTAGATGCTTTAAGTTCTGAAATTGAAGAGCCTTTTGGTAAGCAAAGTAATGATTTACCACTTGATTCGATGGTTCGAACCATCGAGATCGAATTGCTTTCAACCTTAGGTAAACCAACTCCACCGCCAATTCAAGCACAAGATCATAACTTGTTATAAGGCAGAATTAACAACCTGAATGCCATGGCTGCATTCAGGCTTTCATACGAAAATCATAAAAATAAATTCAACTGATTTCAAAAGTAAAGTTAGAAACTCTCCCAAATACCGACTTGCCCTTCTTTTAAACTTGGGATATTACCAAGTCGAATCCACGGCATATAATCACCATGAAAATCACTCCCGACCGACACTTTCAAACCATGTTCGGCAATCATGCGATCCACCATTTGACGGGTTGAGGCAGGCTCAATGGCAGGTGGTAGTTCTACTGCATCACCGCCAAATTTTGCAAAAATCTCAATCAGGTAACGAACATTGGTTGCCGATAAATCATAACGAGTTGGATGTGCCAATACGGCGAAACCGCCACTTTCGTGAATGATTCGGATGGTGTCTTCAAGGCTAAGACCATCAAACTTCACATACGCCTTTTTGCCTTCTTTAATATATTTATCAAACGCTTGTTGTGGTCTTGCCACAATGCCTTTTTCGACCAATGTTTTAGCAATATGTGAACGGGTAATACGATCAGGCATTTGATCGACTTTTGCTAACACATCAGGATAGATATCTTGTCCAATTAAAGGCTCAAGCAAATCACAAATCTGTTTAGAACGCTCAGCACGAATTCTTTTTTGTTGTTCTAATGCTTTTTCTATAGGCGCTAAATTTTGCATATTTAACGCCACAATATGCACACCATAAGATTTTTTGGTGGCAGGTCTTGACCATTGGCTCGAAATCTCAACCCCAGGAATGATCTTAATCTTATGATTTTGCGCAGCTTCTTGTGCAATTTTCAGACCATCCATCGTATCATGGTCTGTTAATGCCAAAGTATGCACGCACTTTTCCACTGCCGCTTCGACCAATTGCTGCGGTGTTAAAGTTCCATCAGAAATATTGCTATGTGTATGTAAATCTACGCCGTGCATCTCTATACTATGACATTTATTTGATCAGAATTAGATACTCTAACATGAAAGCACTTTTAGACTTTGTGCCACTCATTATTTTCTTTTATTTATATAAAACTGTAGATGCTAAAGATACCAATCATCCATTGCTACAACTGATCGGTTCTGCCGGTGGTGTAGACAACAATAATATTCTTGTGGCAACCACAGGTCTAATTATTTCCATGTTAGTTGTTTATGGCGCTCTGTTTGTTATTCAAAAATTCCGTTTAGATAAACAACAATGGATTGTGTTGTTTATGACGGTCATTTTTGGTGGCATCACCTTAATGCTTTCTGATGATTTTTACATTCGTTTAAAAGCGGTACTCCTCAATTTAGTCTTTGCCGGTGCATTCTTATTGTCGCCTTGGTTTAGTAAAGACAGAAAACCACTGATTCAGCGTTTATTTGGTCCAGTCTTCAATTTGACTGAAAAAGGTTGGATGAAATTGAATGTCGCATGGGCCATTATGTTTATGGTGATGTCATTTTTACACTGCTTCTTTGCTTATCTATGGATGGATGGCAAATATTGGGGTGAATTCACCGCATTTGGTGACATGATTGTGATGTTTTCATTTATCATTGTGCAGTTTATTGTATTGCGTAAATACTTTAAATCTTCTGAATAAATTCAATTACACAGCGATTGAGAGCTTCCATGCCATTATTTGTCGTTACTTGTACCGATCAAGCAGGTACTGTCGAAAAACGCCTTGCAATTCGTCCCCAACATTTAGCACGTTTAGAGCAGCTAAATGCGGAAGGTCGCCTCATTGTCGCAGGTGCGATGCCAAAAGACCCAAGCAATCCAAAAGCGGGTTTTTATGGCAGCACGATTATTGTTGATTTTGATAGCCGTGAAGCACTTGATGCGTGGTTGGCAGATGAGCCTTTCCTCAAAGAAGGTGTGTATTCACACATTGATGTGAAACCCTTCAATAAAGCATTTCCTAAAGGATAATTCTCATGCGTGTTGTTTTTGCTAGTCTTCTCAGTCTGATTGTATCAAGCCAAGCGGCTTGGGCTGTTGAAGTCACCTCACCCAATGAAGCAGCAACGTCACAGCACGCGCCTCCTACTGCCAGTATTCAACCTGCAGTTGCAGTCCAAAAACCTCAAGCAACAACACCATCAGGTGTCATGCCTGTTGCTGCAACAAACGGACAAATTGCCGTTGCAAGTGATAAGCCCTTAACAGCGGAACAAATTGCTAAAAATAAAGCCTTGCAAGATGCGAAAGTAAAAGCCTTGGTCAAAGATCAAGCCACACGCTTACAACAACTTGAAAAAGCCAACTTAGAGGCTTTGTCACAAAACCAAGAATTGCAGCTCAAAAATGACAGTTTAGGTGTGCAAGTCCAAGTTTTGCAAAGTGAACGCAGTGCACAGATGTTTCTCTACGGCGCTGCTACGATTGCAGTCGGTGTATTACTTGGTTTTTTAATTGCCAGCTACGTTTATACCAAACGTCGTCGTCAGTGGTAACCTATTCCCCTTCCCGATGTTCTTAAGGTTGTTCCTGTTGTGTCTCATGCAATTCAAAATGCCGATCTTGATTGGCAGTTGATTGACGGCATTGATGTGCCTGTATCCAAGCAATTTGGTGATGTGTATTTTTCCAAAGACAATGGTTTATTAGAAACGCGTCATGTGTTTTTAAATGGCAATGATTTAAGTGAACGTCTTGCCAGTTTAAAACCGTTTGAATACTTTTGCGTGGGCGAAACTGGCTTTGGAACAGGCTTAAACATCTTGGCTTTATGGCAGTTATGGCAACAGGTTCGAGCGGATAATCAGAGTCATTTACATGTCATTTCTGTGGAGAAATTCCCACTCAGCAAGCAAGATTTAACTCGTGCATTAAAAGCATGGCCTGAGCTTTCTGTCTTTAGTGAGCTGTTGATATCGCAATACCCGCTGCCGCTTGCAGGCGTGCATCGTCTGACTTTCCCTGAAGAACGTTTTAGTATTGATTTATGGTTAGGTGATGCACAAGAGATTTTGCCCAATGTTGAAAAAACAGCAGCTGTCAATGCATGGTTCTTAGATGGTTTTGCGCCCTCCTGCAATCCTGATCTTTGGGCAGACAATGTCCTCAGTCAGGTCGTTCGCTTGTCCGACATTGGCACAACATTTTCATCATTTAGTGTGGCTGGTGTTTTAAAACGTGGACTACAGCAGCACGGTATTCATATTTCACTTCCACGTGGCTTTGGCAGTAAATCTCAAATGCTTAAAGCGATTTGGAATACTGAAACAGAGCATGAAAATAACAACACTGACACGAGCACGCCACAAAATGCTGTAGCAAACCGAAAACCAATACTGAAAGCACGAAAAATCGCTGTGATTGGCGCAGGAATCGCAGGTTTAAGCAGTGCGTGGGCATTTGCTCAGCGTGGGCATTCGGTGACCATTTACGATCAAACAGCGCCACTTGCAGGTGGGTCTGGCAATCCCTTGGCTTTGCTGAATCCAAAACTGTGTCCAATTGAGCAAACCAGTGAGCATCTCATTGCATTGGCTTGGCAATACGCACTGCTGCACTATGCAAAATTTAAAGCCTTTCGCCCCATTCAAATCAATCAATTGGCACTTAAAGATCCTGAACAGCTGCTCGCTTTAGCCGATGATTATCCACAAGGCGTATTCAAAACACAGCCTGCTGAGCAACAAAACCTGAAGACTGAATACTCAAGTTTAAACTTGTTACAAGGCGGTGCTATCTTGCCTCATGTCTTCTGTGAGGAGGTTTTAGCACATGAAAATATTACTTATCAGCAAGCTAAAATTACTCAGGTCATACAACAGGATCAAGTTCAGCTATTTGAAGATGACGTACTGCTTGGTGAATTTGATCATGTCGTGATGTGTACCGCCAAAGATACAGCCCAATTTTTTGAAAATTATCCGATTCTTAAACCCACGCGCGGACAAGTCAGTTGGCTCAATAATCAACATCATCCATTAGATCCCAATATGGCGTATAGCTATGCGGGTTATGCGATGCAATTGGATGCTGAGCATCTAATCATGGGTGCATCGTTTTACCCGAATAGTGAAAATACCGAAACACGTGAAGAAGATCATGTGCATAACTACACACTGATCCACAATGCGTTTCCTGAATATGCAGAAGGTTTAGCCCCGATTGATGAATGGCAAGGTCGAGCATCGCTGCGTGCTTTAAGTCAGGATTATTTTCCTATTTTGGGTCAAATGAAAGCTGATGAAGAAATGTATAGTTTTGCGGGTCTTGGCTCGAAAGGTTTTTTGTTTGCGCCACTGTGTGCTGAAGTTTTAGCGGCTCAGATGCTCGGTGAAGCGTGTCCACTTCCATCGAGCTTGGTCAAAAAATTACGTGCCACACGTTTTCAAAAAAAAGTACGTGTGAGAAAACCTTATTTTAAAGGTCCTATTCCTTCAAAAAAGACAGATTAAGAAAAATGTTTTGAATAGCAAATTCAGACCAACTTTAGCTCGATTAAGCGATGCGGTCTAAAATAATTAGTCCATAAAAAAGCGCCTTACGGCGCTTTTTTAAATCTAACTTACGCACCTTGTTCAAGTGCTAAGCCTGCATCACGTGCAGCACGTGTGCCACCCATCAAAATGACATATTCGCGTGAGCTGTCATAACCCTCTAATAATTCAGCTGCGCGAGGCGCTTTGCTTCCACCACCACATAAAATGTAAATGGGTTGATCCGTTGACACCTGAGTTAGGCTGTCTGCAGAAAGACCGCTAATGGGCTGATTGACTGCCCCTTTCACGTGTGCTTCAGCATAAGCACTAGAATCACGAACATCCCAGATAATTGCATTTTCTGGGAACTCAAATGTTGTAATTTCTTGTTTACGGATCATTGTGCACTCCTTTGATGTAAACAACACTTGGCAAATGAAGAAAACATCCCTAGCATCTCAGATATTCTTTCCATTTGTAAAGGTCTAAACCATGCCTTCTTTTGATATTGTTTCTGAATT
This sequence comes from Acinetobacter wanghuae, assembly GCF_009557235.1. NCBI lineage: Bacteria > Pseudomonadati > Pseudomonadota > Gammaproteobacteria > Moraxellales > Moraxellaceae > Acinetobacter > Acinetobacter wanghuae. The sequence continues at coordinate 2,304,514 of NZ_CP045650.1, forward strand.
AGAAGTTTTTGAAGTGAACCATGCGGTTCAAAACACGCAAAAAGAGATTGCGACCCGCTTTGACTTCCGCGGCCAAGACGTTTCTATCGAGTTAAACGAAAAAAATAAAGAAATTAAAATTTCGACTGAAAGTGATTTCCAGTGTGAACAAGTCTATAGCATGCTTGAAAATCATTTCTTTAAACGTAAAGTCGATATTCAAGCGCTTGATCCACAAAAAATGACGGCTTCTGGTAAAAACGTGATTCAAATCATCAAACTGAAAGATGGTCTTGACTCAGATACCGCGAAAAAAATTAATAAAGCCATTAAAGAAAGCGGCATTAAAGCGCAATCTTCTATTCAAGGGGATAAAATTCGCGTGACTGACAAAAAGCGCGATACGTTGCAACAAATTATGGCGTTCTTAAAAGAACAACAATTTGGCGTGCCTTTACAGTTCAATAACTTTAAAGATTAAGATCATTGAGGATCTTAAAGAAGGGATTATGACGCAGACCAATAAACTTTCCAAACTGGTAAAAGCCACTTCAAAATTGCCTCAGGGCATTCGAAGTACAGTCTTGAGTAAAACCTTTGGTCGCGTTGTCCCGATGGTCGGCTCAGCCAAGATTCGTTACATTAATGTGACGGCGTCTGAAGTTGAAATCACCATTGCCAATCACAAAGCCATGCAAAACCATATTGGTCAACTGCATGCTTGTGCAATGGCATTGCTTGCAGAAACAGCCACAGGATTTGTCACCGCAATGAATGTGCCTGATTCTGCAATTGTTTTGATTAAATCCATCAATATCGATTACAAACGCCCAAGCAAAGGTGCGATGCGCGCCATCGCCACATTAACGCCTGAACAACAACAACAAATACGTGAACTCGAGCGTGGTGAAACCTTGGTAAAAGTAACCTTAACAGATGAATCTGGTGAAGCACCAATTCAATGTGAAATGTTGTGGGCATGGGTCGCAAAGTCTTACCTGAAAAATAAATAAATGTAAATAAAACTTACTGTTGGGTAAGTGTGATGCTTACGTGATTTGCACCAAGCTGCCACAAAATAAAGCTCGTTTACAGATTCATTCATGCTCAATATAGACATATTCTCCATCAATGATATTGAGCATTACTATGAAAAAAGTATTATTGGCGACTGCCCTTGTTTTAAGTATTCCGACACTCAGTAGCGTTCAAGCTGCTGATCCTCAATCGACTGTACGGGTCAAATCTCAAGCCGAGCAAAACAAAAACATCGTGGTCGATTTTTATGAGGGTGTCTTTCAAAAGCATGAGGTAAAGGCATATTCAGACCGTTATATTGGCAATCAATACATCCAACATAACCCTCATGTCCCCGATGGCAAAGCACCATTCGTGAATTACTTTACCCAATATTTTAAAGAAAACCCCGATGCAAAAAGCACCATTAAACGCGTTGTCGCAGACGGTGACTTGGTGTGGTTACACGTACATTCTACGCAAAATTCGAAGGATCTCGGTACAGCCGTTGTCGATATTTTCCGTGTTGAAAATGGCAAAATTGTGGAGCATTGGGATGTACAGCAACAGGTCCCAAAACCAAGTGCCAACAAAAATACCATGTTCTAACGCGCTAGCTGTAAAAATAAAAAACCAGACATAATGTCTGGTTTTTTAATTCTCAATGAATCAATTCTGTTGCTGTTGTAGCTCTGCAAAGCGCTGTTTAGATTCATCTGGAATCGCACGCTTATTGCCTTTTACGTCGACTGCAACAAAGGTATACACCCCTTCTGTCACACGAATTGGATCACGTGAACTGTCATGGCTATCCCAAACTTCAATTTGCATTTGAATGGACGTATTACCCACTTTTAAAATTTTGGTGTAAACACTAATCACATCGCCCACTTTCACAGGCACTAAGAATGTCATCTGGTTAATGGAAATGGTTGCACAACGTCCTTTTGAAAAACGTTCTGCATGAATGGCACCTGCCAAGTCCATTTGTGACACAATCCAACCGCCAAATACATCACCGCTCCAGTTGGTATCGGCAGGCATCGCTATGGTTTGTAGGGAAAGTGTTCCCTCTGGTTTTACGTGAGATTCTGACACATTCACTCCAAGCATCTGAATAGAATTAAGCACTGAGCTGCTGATCAAGCCATTGTTGTAACTCAGGGGTTCTGAGCGCACCACTTATTCTAGCAACTTCTGTCGTTTTATTCATCAACACCAAAGTCGGAATACTGCGCACATTAAATGCCGCACTTAAACGTGGATTCGCTTCAGTATCAATTTTAGCAAACACGACATTGGGATAAAGCTTCGCAACATTGGCAAAATGCGGTGCCATCATTTTACAAGGACCACACCAATCCGCCCATAAATCAATCAGTACAGGTAAATCACTGTTGCTAATAAATTGACTAAAATTTTGCTCATTTAATTCAATGGGTGCGAGTGGTATAAGACCTTGATGACATTGACCGCATGCCGGATTTGAGCCCAATTTGTCTTCAGGAACGCGATTTTTAGCCAAACATGATGGGCATACAATAATCATCTAACGAACTCCAATATGTTGATGTAAGAAGTCTAATTGGGTCGCAATGGCTTTTTCAAACCATTCACCATGATAAATATCAAAATGTTTAATATTCCACTCATGATATTCAGCAAATGGCGCAAGATTGGTCGCTGTTTCACGACTTGATTCAATTGGAATCAGACTGTCTTTTTGTGCGGCAATAAATAAGACCGGAATACGAATATTACGGACGTCTTGAATCGGACGGTAACGAATTAAGTGAAAAAAGATCCGTGCAGGAATCGCGCCACTCCAATAATAATCTGAATTAACAATAGATAAATAGCCATCATAACTATCAGGTGTCGGCATCACGCATAAATCGGTTGGATGCACCACCTCTAAGGTCTTTGGTAACATGCCAACTTTTGAGCCCATATAATCCTGACTCGATAACTTTAAAGCGCGAGGCAAATAATGCAGCGGATATTGTTTGACGCTTTCTGCCCCATCGACAAAGGGAATTTGTACCATGACAGCTTGCAGATTTTGCATTTGCGCGGCAAGCGTAAGGACATGCCCACCACTCAGTGATGTACCCCACAGCACGACACGTTTGGTATCCACAGATTTACGCTGTTTGACGTGCGCAATCATGGTCTGCCAATCTTCAAGCTGCGCACTAATCGAGACCAATTCACGTGGACGACCTGTACTGCCACCCCAATAACGATAGTCAAATAAAATCACCGCATAACCGGCTGCTGCAAAACGTTTTGCATAATCCATCAGTTTAAAATGACGTAATGCCGCTAAACCATGTGCCATTAAAATTACAGCAGGCTTTTCAATGTGTTTTGGGCGATAAAAATCTGCAGCAATCACGTCCTGACCACTTTTGACATACAGTGGTTCGACTGTATAGGCGTGCATACGCGCTCCATTGCGTTATTTTTTAGTATCAATCATTTATAAAAACTTAAGAACATTCTGCTCATTTTTGTGCTTAATGCTATCATAAAGCATATCTTGATAAATGAAATGATGGAGTGACATCATGAGTGAAAATGTAGGTTTTGCAGGTCAAATCTCACCTGAACAAGTATCTCAAGTACATGAAAAAGGTTTTAAATCGATCATTAATAACCGTCCAGATATGGAAGGTGGTCCTGATCAACCGACCAGCGCACAAATTGAAGAAGCAGCACGCAATGCAGGCTTAGATTACGTCTATCAACCTGTGGTTGCCGGTCAAATTACGGAACTTGATGTACGTGCATTTGCAAATCACTACAATGAATTGCCAAAACCTTTGTTAATGTTCTGTCGTACAGGCAATCGCTCAAATAATTTGTACCAACTTGCCAAACAAATGGATTTATTAGATGACTAAGTCATTCTGGAAAAGTGCTGTATTTCTCAGCATTTTTGCCGTGTCCTCTATGAGTATGGCAACCAGTCATTTAAGTCGTGCACTGACCGAAAACGTGAGTGTCACGGGGCAAATGAGTATTGATAAATTTCAAAAGTTGATCAATGAAGGCTTTAAAGCCGTGATTGTGAATCGCCCTGATCAAGAACCTGGTAACTTGGTGACAGTGAGCCAATTACGTAGTATTGCGGAACGATCTCACGTCAGTGTGATTTATCAACCTGTGACAAGTGGGCAAATTACGCAAGCGAATATTACAGAATTTGCTAAATATTATAATGAGTTACCCAAACCTATTTTAATGGTGTGTCGCAGTGGTACTCGTTCAGCAGATTTGTTCAACCAGGCGCAAGCACAAGGACTTATTCATGAATAAACTCTTACTCATCTTATGTTGTACTCTCGTATTTACCGGCTGTAGTTCAATGAACGTCAGACCGACCGTCGGTGTCAGCGTTGGTAGTAGCATCTAAGAAATAAACGGCTCATGGGCCGTTTATTTATTGCAAAACTCTTCTAGCCGATCAATGGTAAGTATGCTAAGACTGTTTAATATGCTTATCACGATCTTGCGTTATGTACGACCTTATTATCATTGGTGCAGGTACTGCTGGTATTTCAGCGTATAAAGAAGCACTTAAATACACTCATAATCTTTTAATTATCAATGACGGACCTTGGGACACCACTTGTGCTCGAGTAGGCTGTATGCCGAGTAAAGTTCTCATTTCATCGGCAAATCGTGCTTATGACATACAACATTTAGATGGCTTAGGTTTAAGCGCTCAAGTTGAGCTTGATACATCTCAAGTGATGCAACATTTACAGCAATTACGACATCGATTTATTCGCGCTACTCTAAAAGATGTCGATTCTTGGAAAGCTGAACATAAAATTTCAGGTCGCGCGGAATTTATAAATGCGAATACGATTCAAGTGAATGGCTCAACCTATCAAGCAAAACACTTTATTCTCGCTGTCGGTTCTACGCCAAATGTGGATGCCGATCTTAAAGAAAAATTAGGTGGTAGACTTATTACAACTGACCAAATATTTGAGTTAGAACAATTACCCGCTTCACTCGCTGTGATTGGTAGTGGTGTCATTGCGATAGAAATTGCGCAAGCCATGCATCGTCTAGGGGTGAAAACTGATATTTTCGCGCGAAGTCGCAAAGTCGGTTCATTGGCTAGTCCAAAGCTACAAGAACTTGCTCAAAATGAATTAGCGAAGGAACTCAATCTGCATTTTGAAACCCTACCTGAAGCTTACAGAACAATAGAAAATAGCGTGGAAATTATTTATCAAAAAGATGATCAACAACACGTTTTAAATGTCGATTATGTCTTGTCAGCTACGGGTCGGAAAACCCGTTTAAATACGCTTAAACTCGAAAATATAACTGCTCAATTTAAAGATCTAAAAGACTTACCAGTTCATCCTCAAACCAAGCAACTTTCTGATTATCCTATTTATATTGTAGGAGATGCACATACCGATACCCCTATTCAACACGAAGCAGCGCATGAAGGGAAAATGATTGCCAAACATATTTTAATCGATGGCAAAGCATCTCATGTAAAAACACTCGCGCCTTTAGGAATCGTATTTTGCTCACCACAAATGGCATCAATTGGTCAGAATTTTAAAACGTTAACTGATCAAAAAGTTGATTTCGTAACAGGATTTATTGATTACTCAAAGCAAGGGCGTGCCATTGTAAATAGCAAAAACCAAGGTGCTGCTGAAATTTATGTTGATAAATCGTCAAGAAAAATTTTAGGTGCGGAGCTTTTCTGTTATGAAGCAGAGCATTTAGCACATTTACTTGCTTGGATGATTACAGAGTCACTTAGCGTTGATGACTTACTTGATAAGCCCTTCTATCACCCTACGATTGAAGAAGGTTTAAGAACTGCTTTAAAGCATACAAGACGGCAACTGAATACAAATGAGTGAAATCTATCAGGGAGTATAGTAATAACTCATATTCCCTGTCGATAATGCTGTAATAAAAGCATATTCCACATAATATTGAGTGATATTTAAAAGATATAGTGCTGCACCCACAATAATAAATACAACTATGCCCGACATAACAGGTGCTGCTTTATGTTCAGCATGATTATATTTTCGTGTTTGCACCACAACATTCTGAAGCTTTCTGCGATTTATATAAAATTGTTTAAAGATAGGTAGATGTAAAATTAAAAAATGCATCAGAACAATCCCAAGTATCCAACATAAGAGCACCATCCAATAATTTAAGAGCAAGCTTTTAGGATACATGACAATCACAATAAAAATTGCTGAAATCAAAATGTTTAATAGCAAATAGTGAGGATAAAACTTCCTATGCATTTTTTGTAATCATTTTATATCTCTTATCATAAGTTTAACTTTTTTCCGCGCATAGAAAAACCCCCTCAATCTTTTGATTGAGGGGGTTTTGAATTAATGAGCTGGCGATGACTTACTCTCACATGGGTAATCCCACACTACCATCAGCGCTAAGAGGTTTCACTTCTGAGTTCGGGAAGGGATCAGGTGGTTCACTCTTGCTATTGTCGCCAGCACAACTGTTTATGATTACTCGCTATGGTCTTAGTTGCTTTCGCATGCCTAGCTTTGGTCAAAAGAGTTATTAACAGAGATATTTGAGTATCGATGTGTTGTTTAATTTTACTTAGCTTTCAAACTAAATCAAGTTGTTTTGTAGTGATTTCGACTACAACACCAACTGTTTGGGTGTTGTATAGTCAAGCCTCACGAGCAATTAGTATTGGTCAGCTTCATACATCACTGCACTTCCACATCCAACCTATCAACGTCGTAGTCTTCAACGGCTCTTTAGAGGACATAAAGTCCTTGGGAAATCTTATCTTGAGGTAGGCTTCCCGCTTAGATGCTTTCAGCGGTTATCCCTTCCGAACATAGCTACCCGGCGATGCGACTGGCGTCACAACCGGTACACCAGAGGTTCGTCCACTCTGGTCCTCTCGTACTAGGAGCAGATCCTCTCAAATTTCCAACGCCCACGGTAGATAGGGACCGAACTGTCTCACGACGTTCTAAACCCAGCTCGCGTACCTCTTTAAATGGCGAACAGCCATACCCTTGGGACCTGCTTCAGCCCCAGGATGAGATGAGCCGACATCGAGGTGCCAAACACCGCCGTCGATATGAACTCTTGGGCGGTATCAGCCTGTTATCCCCAGAGTACCTTTTATCCGTTGAGCGATGGCCCTTCCATACAGAACCACCGGATCACTAAGACCTACTTTCGTACCTGCTCGACTTGTGGGTCTCGCAGTTAAGCGCGCTTTTGCCTTTATACTCTACGCGTGATTTCCGACCACGCTGAGCGCACCTTCGTACTCCTCCGTTACTCTTTAGGAGGAGACCGCCCCAGTCAAACTACCCACCAGACATGGTCCTCGCTCCAGATTATGGAGCAGAGTTAGAACCTCAATATTACCAGGGTGGTATTTCAAGATTGGCTCCATCGCAACTAGCGTCACGACTTCAAAGCCTCCCACCTATCCTACACAAGTAAGATCAAAGTTCAATGTCAAGCTGCAGTAAAGGTTCACGGGGTCTTTCCGTCTAGCCGCGGGTACACCGCATCTTCACGGCGAATTCGATTTCACTGAGTCTCTGCTGGAGACAGCGCCCCCATCATTATGCCATTCGTGCAGGTCGGAACTTACCCGACAAGGAATTTCGCTACCTTAGGACCGTTATAGTTACGGCCGCCGTTTACTGGGGCTTCGATCAATAGCTTCGCTTGCGCTAACCACATCAATTAACCTTCCAGCACCGGGCAGGCATCACACCCTATACGTCCACTTTCGTGTTTGCAGAGTGCTATGTTTTTAATAAACAGTTGCAGGGGCCTGGTTTCTGTGGCTGTCAACCGCTCAGGAAGTAAATTCCGTCACCGTCGACAGCGTACCTTCTCCCGAAGTTACGGTACCATTTTGCCTAGTTCCTTCAGCAGAGTTCTCTCAAGCGCTTTGGTCTACTCGACCTGACCACCTGTGTCGGTTTCGGGTACGATTCCTGTGTAACTGAAGCTTAGAGACTTTTCCTGGAAGTATGGTATCAGCCACTTCGCTGTACAAGTACAGCTTGCTATCAACTCTCAGCATAGAGCACCCCGGATTTGCCTAAGATGCATGCCTACTGTCTTTCACCTGGACAACCAACGCCAGGCTGACTTAACCTTCTCCGTCCTCTCATCGCATTACACAGAAGTATTGGAATATTAACCAATTTCCCATCGACTACGCCTCTCGGCCTCGCCTTAGGGGTCGACTCACCCAGCCCCGATTAACGTTGGACTGGAACCCTTGGTCTTTCAGCGAACGAGTTTTTCACTCGTTTTGTCGTTACTCACGTCAGCATTCGCACTTCTGATACCTCCAGCAGACTTCTCAATCCACCTTCATCGGCTTACAGAACGCTCCCCTACCACTTGCAATAAATTGCAAATCCGCAGCTTCGGCATATAGTTTTAGCCCCGTTACATCTTCCGCGCAGGCCGACTCGACTAGTGAGCTATTACGCTTTCTTTAAAGGGTGGCTGCTTCTAAGCCAACCTCCTAGCTGTCTATGCCTTCCCACATCGTTTCCCACTTAACTATAATTTTGGGGCCTTAGCTGGCGGTCTGGATTGTTTTCCTCTTGACTACGGACGTTAGCACCCGCAGTCTGTCTCCCGGATAGTACTCATTGGTATTCGGAGTTTGCATCGGTTTGGTAAGTCGGGATGACCCCCTAGCCGAAACAGTGCTCTACCCCCAATGGTATTCGTCCGAGGCGCTACCTAAATAGCTTTCGGGGAGAACCAGCTATCACCGAGTTTGATTAGCCTTTCACCCCTATCCACAAGTCATCCCCTGGCTTTTCAACGACAGTGGGTTCGGTCCTCCAGTTAGTGTTACCCAACCTTCAACCTGCTCATGGATAGATCACCCGGTTTCGGGTCTACACCCAGCAACTAAACGCCCTATTAAGACTCGATTTCTCTACGGCTCCCCTATTCGGTTAACCTTGCTACTGAATGTAAGTCGCTGACCCATTATACAAAAGGTACGCAGTCACCGGACACAATGCCGGCTCCCACTGCTTGTATGCATGCGGTTTCAGGATCTATTTCACTCCCCTCACAGGGGTTCTTTTCGCCTTTCCCTCACGGTACTGGTTCACTATCGGTCAGTCAGGAGTATTTAGCCTTGGAGGATGGTCCCCCCATATTCAGACAAGGTTTCACGTGCCTCGCCCTACTCGTCATCATTACATAAGCCCTTTCGTGTACGGGAATATCACCCTCTACGTTCGCACTTCCCAGAGCGTTCCACTAAAGCTTATGTAACTTAATGGGCTGATCCCCGTTCGCTCGCCGCTACTAAGGGAATCTCAATTGATTTCTTTTCCTAAGGGTACTGAGATGTTTCACTTCCCCTCGTTCGCCTTGCATGACTATGTATTCATCATGCAATACCTACCTTATGGTAAGTGGGTTTCCCCATTCAGACATCTCCGGATCACAGGATATTTGCCGCCTCCCCGGAGCTTTTCGCAGGCTATTACGTCTTTCATCGCCTCTGACTGCCAAGGCATCCACCACATGCACTTAATTACTTGACTATACAACCCCAAACAGTCGACGGTACCTACAAGGAGCACCTTCAACATACAGTTCGAAGTACTGTGAATTTAATCACTGTACAGCTTCAATCAAAATCATATACCAAAACGCTTGATTCAGTTAATCGCTAGTTTCTCATTCCTCGTAATTGCTTACTTGAAATGAGCCTTAAACAATTTATTTCAACTCAAATATATTCTGTTAATGATTATCTACGTCCTCATCGGATCGTAGCAACTGTGATAAATCACAGAGATTACCAAGTGCGCGTATCATAACGCTTATACTTGTTAATCTCTAGGATCTAAACACTTGATAGCTCAAGGACTAATCAACCTCAGCACCGTATGATCACATACTGCGCGAAGCGTAGCTTCTTGCCTAAATTTCAAGGAAAAGCATGCTTTTCTTGTCTTGAAATTTGGTGGAGACTAACGGAGTCGAACCGTTGACCTCCTGCGTGCAAAGCAGGCGCTCTACCAACTAAGCTAAGTCCCCAGCTTATCATTTAGATCAATGTATTCTGATTCTCTGTCTTACTCTGCAATTGCTTGCTTCGTCAGTAGTGGTGGGTCTGACAAGACTTGAACTTGTGACCCCACGCTTATCAAGCGTGTGCTCTAACCAACTGAGCTACAGACCCTCAGGTACATCGTATGAAGAACAACTTGTTGTGGATTCTTACCAATCGTCAATCTTTCGTTAAGGAGGTGATCCAGCCGCAGGTTCCCCTACGGCTACCTTGTTACGACTTCACCCCAGTCGTCGGCCACACCGTGGTAACCGCCCTCAATTAAGTTAGGCTAGCTACTTCTGGTGCAACAAACTCCCATGGTGTGACGGGCGGTGTGTACAAGGCCCGGGAACGTATTCACCGCGGCATTCTGATCCGCGATTACTAGCGATTCCGACTTCATGGAGTCGAGTTGCAGACTCCAATCCGGACTACGATCGGCTTTTTGAGATTAGCATCCTATCGCTAGGTAGCAACCCTTTGTACCGACCATTGTAGCACGTGTGTAGCCCTGGTCGTAAGGGCCATGATGACTTGACGTCGTCCCCGCCTTCCTCCAGTTTGTCACTGGCAGTATCCTTAAAGTTCCCGGCTTAACCCGCTGGCAAATAAGGAAAAGGGTTGCGCTCGTTGCGGGACTTAACCCAACATCTCACGACACGAGCTGACGACAGCCATGCAGCACCTGTATGTAAGCTCCCGAAGGCACCAATCCATCTCTGGAAAGTTCTTACTATGTCAAGACCAGGTAAGGTTCTTCGCGTTGCATCGAATTAAACCACATGCTCCACCGCTTGTGCGGGCCCCCGTCAATTCATTTGAGTTTTAGTCTTGCGACCGTACTCCCCAGGCGGTCTACTTATCGCGTTAGCTGCGCCACTAAAGTCTCAAAGACCCCAACGGCTAGTAGACATCGTTTACGGCATGGACTACCAGGGTATCTAATCCTGTTTGCTCCCCATGCTTTCGTGCCTCAGTGTCAGTATTAGGCCAGATGGCTGCCTTCGCCATCGGTATTCCTCCAGATCTCTACGCATTTCACCGCTACACCTGGAATTCTACCATCCTCTCCCATACTCTAGCCAACCAGTATCGAATGCAATTCCTAAGTTAAGCTCAGGGATTTCACATTTGACTTAATTGGCCACCTACGCACGCTTTACGCCCAGTAAATCCGATTAACGCTCGCACCCTCTGTATTACCGCGGCTGCTGGCACAGAGTTAGCCGGTGCTTATTCTGCGAGTAACGTCCACGCACCTAGAGTATTAGTCTAGGGCGCCTCCTCCTCGCTTAAAGTGCTTTACAACCAAAAGGCCTTCTTCACACACGCGGCATGGCTGGATCAGGGTTCCCCCCATTGTCCAATATTCCCCACTGCTGCCTCCCGTAGGAGTCTGGGCCGTGTCTCAGTCCCAGTGTGGCGGATCATCCTCTCAGACCCGCTACAGATCGTCGCCTTGGTAGGCCTTTACCCCACCAACTAGCTAATCTGACTTAGGCTCATCCATTAACGCAAGGTCCGAAGATCCCCTGCTTTCCCCCGTAGGGCGTATGCGGTATTAGCAGTCGTTTCCAACTGTTGTCCCCCATTAATGGGCAGATTCCTAAGTATTACTCACCCGTCCGCCGCTGAATCCAGTAGCAAGCTACTTTCATCCGCTCGACTTGCATGTGTTAAGCCTGCCGCCAGCGTTCAATCTGAGCCATGATCAAACTCTTCAGTTTAAAATCAGTAGTAGCTTAAAGGCTACCAATCTTGGCTCATCAATTTTCTGACAAATATTTCTTAAATAAACTTCGAGTAATTTCTACCATCAATCAATGAAAATAATTTCGATCAATCAATCAGTAAAAATCCACACAAGTTGTTCTTCATAATCTCTTAATGATCTTCTTGTTGGTTCGTCACCAGCAAGCTAGGTCGGCTATATTACACTAGATTTATCTAGTGTCAATCAGTAATTCAAATTATTTTAAACTTTCTTTCTAAAATCAATTCTTAACATCTTGTGCTAAGCCATTGTTTTATCAGAAGTTTTAATCTTCATCACTGCCGATGGATGTGCATTCTACAGCATTTCACACCCAACACAACCCCTATTTTCAATCTTTTCTATCGCCCGCTTATTTATTGAACCAAAAAGCACTTTTTTCTCTTCTTTTGGTTGTTATTGAAGCAATATTGGCAAAATTATTTATTAAATTTTCATGTTTATCGTTTTCTTGGAACTTTAAAGCACGGCAATCGATGTATTCACAATAGCCGCCCTCGCCTTTTTCAGTTTCATTATTGATTGTGATGTCATAACAAAAGCTGCCGACATAGCCTGCTGCCACACCAAATTTAAAATCACCACGACTTTGTGCTTGTATTTGAATATGCATCCCATCTTGATCATTTTGATACGACCATGCAAATTCGCGAGGCAAATACATCTTTTGACCATTTGGCGTAACGACTTGCGGATAGACACGATGAACTTTGAAATAAACCCGATCTTCAAACATCTGGGAGGTCTGCTGATTTAAATCTCTTAAATAAATACGAGATTGAATAATCGCATTATAAGAATCTCGAATCTGTGCCAATAAAATTTGTCGATTACGACTTAGATTAATCACTTGATAGGTGAAGAAAGCCAAAGGCAAATAAGGAAAGTTAAAACTTCGCGCATATTCAAAACTCGCTAAACTCTCAATCATATAACGTTGATCTTGATATTGAATCCAGCCTTGACACTCACAAAGCAGTGACCAATGTTCAGCAAGTGAAAATCGCATATGGGTAAAATGTGAAATAAGCGTGCTGGTTTGAATCTTCAAATCAAAACTCAGTTCTGAATCCTTACGCGTAAGTTGAAACTCAGGAAACGAGCCTTGTAACTTTTCGCGGTCTAGAAATTCAAAACGATCATTTTGAAATTGGCATTCTTTTTCAATCGAATAATGGTTGAAATGCCCATGCATATGCGGACTGCTGCTACATATGACTGTTGCAGTATCTAAAGCGGTGGTTTGAATCGCACTAGAATTGCACAGCATCGGTGCATTGGGCTGACCAATGATGCTTAAAAAATTCAGATAATGAAGTGGTGCAGGTAAATTTGGAATCATCAAGGCTTGATGAATAATTTTATATTTTTTATTTGGTGCTTGATAAGCCAAAGCTTGTGGCGCGTAAGGAGTCTGATTGAGCTGCTTGGATCGATCTAAAAAAAATTGAAGAACGCGCATGTCAGACTCCTTAGCTCATATAGTGCTACTCTTTTCTTGCCATCAGTGTGGTGACAAAACCAGATAATGCATAAATCACAGAAATCACGAGAATTCCCACAGGAATGTTATAAGTCATTGCGGCAAAGATAAATACTGCAATGGGTAACACAAAGAACGGCACGCGTTTACGTTCTACCGTTTTAAACGAATAGTATTTGATGTTCGAGATCATGAGCAAACCAGCGACAATAATCGCAATCGCAAGTAAGATCTGTACAGTTAAATCATGAATATCAAAAATTTCAGTAAAGTCTAAACCGACCCAAACCAATGAAATAATCATGAGTGCTGCAAGCGGACTCGCCACCCCAATGAAATAACGTTTATCGACCACACCAATTTGAACATTAAAGCGCGCTAAACGGAAAGCTGCACAAGCGGTAAAAACAAAACATGCAGCCAAACCAATACGACCCAGATCATGTAATGCCCAGCTATACATTAAGATGGCAGGTGCAACACCAAATGCCAACATATCTGAAAGCGAGTCAAACTGTTCGCCAAATGGGCTTTGTGCACCAATCGCACGTGCGACACGACCATCAAGACCATCAAACAATGCAGCAAGGAAAATCGCATAAATTGCTTGTTGATAATGACCATCCATGCTGGCAATAATCGAATAGAAACCTGACAACAACGCGGCCGTTGTAATCAGGTTCGGCCATAGATAGATGCCACGACGTTTGACCTTTTGCCCTTCTTGCGTGTGCTCTTCTTCTTCCACCTCAAAAGTGATGCCATCGAATGGTACACCGGTTGAAGATTCACGTTCAGGCTTTTGCGTATTTGTCATTTTCGTCGATCCATTCTATCTATGAACTAATTTTTCTTAATTTTATTCGCCAACCAACCAGCGAACTGCCGCATGACCACCATTTTCTGTCATACGTAAATGTGGGAATAACCACTGAAGTGCTTCATCCGCATCTTGTGAGAATTTCCAAGGTGGATTAATCACAAGTAAACCGCAACCATTTAAGCCAACAGGTGTGTCATCTGGCCACACACAAACTTCACAGACCAATTGACGACGAATACCAGTTTTAAACATTTTTTTCTCAAAACGTTCAATCATGGCGCGGTCTTTAATTGGATACCAAACTGCAAAACAACCTGTCGGCCATTTTTTATAAGCAGCAACCAAAAGATTCACTAATTGTGGGAAATCTTTACGTTCAATTTCATATGGCGGGTCAATCATCACCAAACCACGTTTTTCTTTCGGTGGAATGACTGCTAATAAACCTTCATACGCATCACGTTCATGTAAGCCCGCACGCTTGTCAAAGATGTTATGACGAAGCTGTTGGAACACGTCACGTTGCATTTCAAAAATGGTCGCTTTGTCGATTTCACGCATACCTTCAAGCGCAAACCATGGAGAACCTGGGTAAGCACCCTTACCGAAGTTTTCACGCATGCCTTCAACGACTTTTAAGTATTGTTGAATACCTTCAGGCGCAGTACGTTTAATTGAATCATCAAGTTTAACAAGACGATGAATACCGTTTAAGAACTCACCTGACTTTTGTGCCTCAGATGTTGAAAGATCGTATTTGCCTGCACCACCATGGGTATCTACATAGCGATAGGGTTTATCTTTCGCATTTAATCGAGTCAATAGTTGCAGTAATAATACGTGCTTCATGACATCGGCAAAGTTGCCAGCATGGAAATGGTGACGGTAATTCATGTTTCATTAATTCCTCATATCAACCACCATTTTAACATGAAAAATAGTTTCGTTCAGTTTCGTTTCTTACACTAGAATAGCAGCGCTATAGGTTTTTGATTTTTAGGTTAATGTTATGGATGCAATTCAGCTCCCAAAGTCGTGGTCTGTTGATCGAATTTTGGATGATTTAGATCAACATGGTTTTAGTATCGTCGATGATGCCTATGAGACTGAATATATTGTAGATCTAATTGCAGAATGCACCCATAACTTAGCACGATTTCGTGATGCAGCCATTCAAAATGGCATTGTGAGCAACATCCGTAGCGATCATATTTTATGGCTTAACCCCGATTTAAAAGTGTCAAATCAACATGTACAAATGCTCGAAATATTAGGTCAAGCGTTGAATCGGGCATTTTATTTAGGCATTAAAGACGTCGAAGCACATTTTGCTTGCTATAACGCAGGTGAATTCTATGCACTACATAAAGATAATCCGCAAGGTAAAAACGGTCGCATGATTTCAAGCGTGTATTACTTACACGATGAATGGCAAGCAGATTGGGGCGGTGAACTGCGTCTACAAGATAAAAACGGCGCTTGGCATGTTCTTGCCCCTAAGCCGAATCGGATGGCACTGTTCCAAAGTGATTTATTGCATGAAGTCTTGTTGGCTAAACATCAACGTCTGTCTATTACCGCATGGCTACGCAGTGATTCAGGCATCATTTAACTTTAAATTGAAAAAATCAGCCTCATATAGCTGATATAAAGAAATGAGGATGCCGTTCATGACATTAGATACCAAGCAAGTCATTGTGCGTATCGGTGAAACCGACCAATTATTTTTAAATGGCAATACACCTGAACTTGCACTTGAACGTGCTGACTTACGTTTACAGTTAGTGACTTTAAGCCAAGTACGTCAGGAACAAATTCACTTCTTGCAAGAAGCGATTGTTTTACTTGAGCAAGCGCGGATTGAATTTGAAGAAATGCCGCTGAGTTTGTATATCAATTTGTCTTTAGATTTGGCAAAGGCTTATATGATGTTCTTTGAAATTACCAAAGAAGCGCGTTATGCCATTATTACCCGCCAAATTTTAAAACCGATGACACGTTTTGGTCATGGCGATATTTTGTTTGCTTTGGCGTATGCCTATAGCGCTAACAATGAACCTGCTTTGACTCGGCATTGGCTCACTAAATATAGCCAAAGCAATGAATTTGATTTGGAACTTTTACAGCAGCATCATGCGTTTGAGCAATATCATGCGCTTGACTGGTTTCAAGCGATTATCAAAAGTAAAATGCATTAAATTTACACCATAAAAAATGCCTCCAATTGGAGGCATTTTTTTAGCTAAAGATATTTTTTTAGATTAAGCCAAACGGCGTTTAGAAGCATCTAAGTGCAATTGTTGATTGAGTTCATCAACCCAGATTGCCCAATCATCATCTTGTACCAGATGACTAATGAGCAATGAGCGCTGTGATTTATTCCAAAATGGCGCATCATGCAAATAAAGATCAGCGGGAAGCTGATGCGTACGCACATACAATTCAATTGCGGCTGGACTATTGGCAAGACCTAATTGAGAGAAAAGCAACTCTAAGGATGGATGGTGTTGAGTGAGCATCTCGCCCTCCTTATCAATTATATTGTGTTTATTTATTCATCAAACTTATGATATTTTCATAAAAAAACCTAGCTGTTTAGCTAGGTTTCTTGTATCAATTTGTTGTGCTATTGATCGGCAACATTTTCCACACCATCATTCTGATGCAATAGTGCATTTAAGGTATCAACAGGAATTGCCCATTCATCATCTTTTTTCCAATGCCCGATAATGAAATCATGCTGATTTTTAGACCAAAAACTGGCTTTATGTAAAGGGGTGTTCTGATCGAGCTGATGTTCTTCAATAAATCGATCAATTGACGCTTGATCTGAATCTAAGCCGAGTTGTTGAAATAATAATTCTAAGGTGGGTTGTTCATCAAACATGATCGACTCCTATTGTTTTATAGTGGCTTTCATTAAAAGCCTAACGCAAGCTTATGTTTTTATCTGCTAGTCACTTGCGCGGATCATGTTATTTTTTGTATAGCCCCGCTCACATTTTATATGAGCATAAAAAAGCACCCCAAATGGAGTGCTTTTTTTAACTTAATCTAAAAGACTAAATTATTTAACCATGTCAGCAATCGCTGCACGTTCGCCTTCTAACTCTTCAAGCGTAACGTTGATACGTTCACGGCTGAATTCGTCGATCTCAAGACCTTGAACGATTTTGTATTCGCCATTTTCAGTTGTTACAGGGAAACCGAACATTACGCCTTCAGGAATACCATAAGAACCGTCAGAAGGAATACCCATAGTTACCCATTCGCCGTTTGTGCCAAGAGCCCAATCGCGCATATGGTCGATTGCAGCATTTGCAGCAGATGCAGCTGAAGACAAACCACGTGCTTCGATGATCGCAGCACCACGTTTACCAACAGTTGGAAGGAATGTATTTGCATTCCATTCTTGGTCGTTGATCATGTCTTTAACGCTTTCGCCGTTAATTGTTGCAAAACGGTAGTCAGCATACATTGTTGGAGAGTGGTTACCCCAAACTGTAAGGTTTTTAATGTCTTTAACTGCTTTACCAGTTTTAGCCGCAATTTGAGATGCAGCACGGTTGTGGTCAAGACGTAACATTGCAGTGAAGTTTTTCGCTGGAAGATCAGGTGCTGATTTCATTGCGATGTAAGCATTTGTATTTGCAGGGTTACCTACAACAAGTACTTTAACGTCACGGCTAGCAACTTCGTTAAGCGCTTTACCTTGACCGATGAAGATTTCACCGTTTACTTTAAGTAATTCAGCACGTTCCATACCAGGACCACGTGGACGTGAACCAACTAAAAGTGCGTAGTCAGCATCTTTAAATGCAACTTTAGGATCATCAGTACCGATCATATCCGCTAAAAGTGGGAATGCGCAGTCTTGAAGTTCCATCATTACGCCTTTAAGCGCTTGTTGAGCTTTCTCAAAAGGAACTTCTAATAATTGAAGAATAACGGGTTGGTCTTTACCCAACATTTCACCGCTAGCGATACGGAATAATAGGCTGTAACCAATTTGACCAGCAGCGCCAGTAACGGCAACGCGAACAGGTTGCTTCATGTAATTATCTCCAATTGAGGATAGTCAATGCGATTAAATAATCAGTGTTTAATCTAATGTTCTTAAACGCCAAAGATTGTACTCCAATCCTGTCCGTCATGCATATAAATCAGGATGTAATTCAACAAAAGTCTCATAGGAAATACTTATTAAATTGTAAAAACAAGTTAATAAGTCCCTTTAATCAAAACATTTTTAGCGCAAGTGTTGACGACATGTGTTGGACAGGCTTTGTATTTACCATTGGCGTGATAACAGACTTTAATGGACGTTAATAAATTGCCTTTTGAGGTTTTTTGACAATTAAATATGACGCCATTGGCGGGCATACTTTGATTTATTTTTACAAATTTAGCACGTAAAGCATCCAAGGGCATGACGACATTTTCTTGCCCAGTCAGCTCTTCAGGGACTTTTAGACGATCTGCATAATTAATAATATTTCGGAAGTACTGACTGGCATTCATCGGCACGCACCCACCAATATTCCGCCACAACAATGCACGACTATTTTCATCAGGCATGACCCGTGCAACAACCTTGGCTTGTAAAGGTTGAAGTTTAGCAGAGCTCTGTGTCGTGCAATCCCCTGATACCGTTTCAGGAAACAAGCCAGATATATTTAAGGAGAAGCCTTCTAGACACTTACGTCTTTTGGCTAACTCTGGCGACAAACTACAGACCGCAGGCACAAGCTGCACATCCATAATATAGTGAGGAGATGCAGCGGTGACACTCGGGCTCACCACTGTAAATAATACAGCAGCGCAAGCTAAACCTACACGACGATTACGCATTAACACCACGAGTAAATCACTATTCTCCATTTTTCAAATTTTTTTATTGTGCATTCCGTAACGGAATTTGTTGCATACGCTTGCCAATCGACTGCGCCCCCTGCCCCAGTAAGATACCGTAATATGTGGCATTCGTCATGACATGTTTCACATAATCACGCGTTTCGAGCAATGGGATTGTTTCAGTATATTGATCGGCTGCAATCGCTTGATATTCAGGTTGCCAACGGCGCGCACGGTTTGGACCCGCGTTATAGCCAGCTGTCGCCAATACTGGGCTATTGCTCAATTGATTCTGAATCGTCGATAAATAATAAGTCCCATAACGAATATTGGTATTCATATCGGTTAAAGCAGCAGGGTTATAACTTTCACCCATTTTCCTTGCCACCAATTTGGCAGTATCTGGCATGATTTGCATCAACCCGCCCGCACCAACATGCGAACGTGCGCCTGTATTGAAGCGACTTTCTTGGCGCATGAGACCATATGCCCAAGCCGGATCAATACCCGCATTTTGGCTATGACTCACCACATAGTTTTGATGTGGCATTGGATAACGATAGTTGTAATTATGTTTGTTGGTGGTGCGATCGGCTGCATAAATCGCACGATCATGCCATCCCATATCTAATGCACGCTTTGCTGCTGCCAAAATTAAATCATCGTCATGTTTTAAATAGGCTTGGCGCACCGCCCAATTCCATTCACGATTAATGTATGCCGCTGGTGCATCAATCTCACGTAAAGCAAAAGCACGGCGGAAATGAATATCTTGATTCAGACGTTGCATCGCTTGTGCTGAAGGTTGTGCTTGAGAGTTTGAGCCTGAAGTTAACTGCCCTAAACGATCACGTGCAAGTAAATTGTGATAATCCCCACCACTCGCCAAGCGTTTATAAATTTCTTCAGCGGCTTTTTTCGATGAACGATCACCGCGCTGTTCAGAAGCACGCGCTAACCAATACTGCCAACGGTCTTCTTGTTGCTGATTCACATTCATGACATTAATGGCGCGAATTAAACTTTCCCAAGCACTAAAACGGATGGCTTGACGTGCATAAATTTCCGCTTCTTCAGGGCTAAATGCCAAACCATAACTGGCATCTAAATAATTCAATACTTCACGATTGAAATTATTTTTCATGACTGTCGTGCCACCGACGTAGCCGACGGCTCTAAACAATGCTTTTTGAACATTGTCAGGAGTGCCAGCTGCCGTTTGTTTCACGATAGAAAAGGCAGAATTTAAATCGCTATCTGCAAGGCGCCCCATGGCATAAACTAAGTATGCATGATCAACGGTAGTTGCCTTGGGTGCCGTCCATAAATACTGCAATGGATTCGACTGAATAGCATTGAGCTGAGCGAGACTTAAGCTTTGACCAATCGTTTGAGCGGTCGCAATGGCTTGACCCGATTGACCTGCACGAAGCTGCGCCCATAAACGCTGTTGACGATCTTCCGCGGTTAAAAGCGGACTCGATAACATCATACGACCTAAGCCAGTACATGATTCAGGTTGTGAATCTGTCGTGAGCCAAACCTCTTTAAATTCGGCATAAACCAATGGATCACCTGATTTGGCACGCACCTGTGCCATCGCACAAGTTTCAGCGCGATCGGCATTACTTACATATTGGAGAACTGGCTGTGCAGTCAAAAAGTCTGCTTGTTTTACTTTTTCTTCAACATAATCGGCAGCGAGTTTTTCTGCCATCGCTGAGTTTGGATAGCGCTGCGCAAAATTAATAATCAAACTTGCAGGTTGATTGGCTAAGTTCTGATTAAGAATCCAATATTCAGGGTAATAGCCTAGTGCGTCATTTTGCATGGCAACTTTATATTGTTGTAGTAATTCAGTATTGCCTGAATTGGCTGCGCGCATCGCATCATTAAACTGTTGTTCAAGCGCATATGCAGTCGTGGAGCCGAGATAAGCTACGCTTAGAGCAATGAGTTGAGCATAATTCTGTTTTTTAAAAATCTGTTTTAACATCCACGTGCCTTCTATCGTCTCTCGTGCTTCTAGACCGTCATGCGGGCTTGATCTAGAGTAGTTTAGTTTCTCTGAACAGGCGCTATTGTTCTGTATATGTAACCTTATGATTAAGCAATATTAATTTTCAAACATATTTTGTCCATAAATCAATATTTTTAAGCACTTAATTATCTCTACAAGTTTAAGCGACTTTCCTGTTAAAATATGCGACTTTCCCAGATTTCATTTTGTGATTTGAATTTTTATTACTCGATTGTTAGTTTTTTCGAGTAATTTCATCACTTTGACTACGCAATACCCCTTAGGAGCGTACATGACGGTTCAAACCTTCATTCCGAATGTTGCCCAAGCTGCCTCAGAAAACACTGTCACCCAGCCAGCGCACACCCCAGCCAACGATGCTTCAGTTAAAAAACTGTACATTGAAACGCAAGGGTGTCAGATGAATGAGTATGACAGTCGCCGTATGGCAGATCTTTTGGGTGATTCACATGGCTATGTGCTAACCAAAGACCCTAAAGATGCAGATATTCTGCTCATGAATACCTGTTCCATTCGTGAAAAAGCACAAGAGAAAGTCTTTTCAGAATTGGGTCGCTGGCGCAAACTGAAAGAAAAAAATCCCGATGTCATTATTGGTGTCGGTGGATGTGTAGCATCGCAAGAAGGCGACAATATTCAAAAACGCGCGCAATATGTCGACATGATTTTTGGTCCACAAACCTTGCACCGTTTGCCACAAATGCTCGATCAGCATTTTGAACAAATTGAAAAGCCGAAAAAAGAAAAAATCAAACTGATTGATATTTCATTCCCAGATATTGAGAAATTCGACTTCTTGCCTGAACCTCGTGTTGAAGGCTATAAAGCCTTTGTTTCGATCATGGAAGGCTGTTCAAAGTATTGTTCATTTTGTGTTGTCCCTTATACACGCGGTGAAGAAGTCTCTCGTCCGCTTGATGATGTGCTTGCAGAAATTGCGGGTCTCGCTGAAAAAGGCGTACGTGAAATTTCATTGCTTGGTCAAAACGTGAATGGTTATCGCGGTGAAACCTTCGATGGCAAAATCTGTACCTTTGCAGATTTGTTGCGTTTAGTCGCAGAAATTCCGGGTATTGGTCGTTTACGTTATACCACTTCACACCCACTTGAATTTAACGATGATTTAATTCAATGCTACCGTGATTTACCGCAAATGGTTTCGCATTTACATTTGCCCGTACAAAGCGGTTCAAACGATGTATTAAAAGCCATGAAACGTAATCATACGATTGATGTCTACATCGAGAAAATTGCCAAATTGCGTAAAGTCCGTCCTGATATGCATTTATCAAGCGACTTCATCATTGGTTTCCCCGGTGAAACGGATGAAAACTTCCAAGAAACTTATCAGTTTATTCAAGACCTAGATTTCGATCATTCATATAGCTTTATCTATTCAAAACGTCCGGGTACACCTGCCGCAGAACTTGAAGACACCATTCCTGAAGATGTGAAAAAGCATCGTTTGAGCTTGGTACAACAATGGGTACGTCAATCCAGCATTGATAAGACCGATGCCATGCTTGGTACGATTCAACGCGTCCTTATTGAAAAAGTGTCTGATAAAGATCCAAATTTATTGGTCGGTACTGCCGATAACACACGTTATGTGACGTTTATTGGCGATGCTGCTTGGGTTGGACGTTTTGCCGAGATCGAAATTACCGAAATTAAAACTTTAAATTTAGTTTACGGTGAGCTCTTGAATCTGGAACCAGACGTGGCGTAATGTAGGACAAGTAGCGAACACTTCTATAAGGAACTCTCTTGACTGCAGCGATTCGACGTACCGTAGCTTTTCCCGGAATTTCAATGGAGCGTTTACAAAGCATGCTCGGTGCTTATAACGGTCACTTGAAACAAATTGAACAACGTTTAAATGTCACAATTTCCCAACGTGGTGATGATTTTACCATTGATGGGGAAATCGATGCAGTGGAGAGAGCCGAGTTACTCTTGCAGCGCTTACACGAAGAGTCTGAACACAGCGCCCAGATTAATGCTGAAACCTTGCATCTGATGATTCAAGGTAGTCAAACTGATCGTGAGCTGCAAGAAGATCTCTCCGACAACGAGCACACGGGTTTAGAAGATGTCTATCTGCAAACTCGTAAAGGTCGAATTAAACCACGCGGTGCCAATCAAAAACGTTATGTACAACGAATTTTGCAAAGCGACATTTCATTTGGTATTGGTCCTGCCGGTACTGGTAAGACTTATTTAGCGGTTGCTGCTGCGGTCGACATGCTGGAACGCAACGAAATTCAGCGAATTTTGTTGGTGCGTCCTGCAGTTGAAGCCGGTGAAAAACTGGGCTTTTTACCTGGTGATTTAAGCCAAAAAATCGACCCCTATTTACGCCCGTTATATGACGCCTTATATGAAATGATTGGCTTTGAAAAAGTAGCGAAATTGATTGAACGTCAAGTGATTGAAGTCGCTCCCCTTGCCTATATGCGTGGTCGAACGCTGAATCATTCCTTTGTCATTTTAGATGAAGCGCAAAATACCACGCCTGAACAAATGAAAATGTTCCTGACCCGTTTAGGTTTTGGTTCGCGTGCCGTCATTACTGGTGATGTGACGCAGGTCGATTTACCGCGTGGGCAACAATCGGGTCTTGCGCATGCATTACGCGTCATTGAAAAGATCAAAGAAATTCATATTACCCGCTTCCATTCTCGTGATGTGGTGCGTCATCAATTGGTACAAAAAATTGTTGAAGCCTACGAAGGATGGGACAGTACCCAACAACGCTTAAGTAACGAGGCACGTGCCGAACGCCAAGCACTTCAAGCGGCACTCATTGCCGAAAATGATGCTGCTGCCGATGCACAGTCTTAAAGATTAAACTAAGGATTTATTTTGAAACTGAATCTTTCTCTACAACAGGACTTTCAAGCCCCTGAATTGGTCTTGAAACGTGCGCATATCAAAAAAGTTGTAGAAACTGCTTTACGCCATATTGACACTCAAAGCGATTGCGAAATTGGTATTGCTTGTGTGGACAATGATGAAAGTCACAAGTTGAATTTAGAATATCGCGGTAAAGACAAACCGACCAATGTGTTGTCTTTTCCGAGCGACTTGCCCGATGAAATGGCAGATATTCTCGATTCATTCCCTATTGGTGATTTAGTCATTTGCATTCCTGTGGTCCTTCGTGAAGCACTTGAGCAACATAAAGCGCCACTCACACATTTCACTCATATGCTGGTACATGGCACATTGCATTTAATGGGTTATGACCATGAAACCTCAGATGCTGATGCTGAAGAAATGGAAGCACTCGAAATTGAGATTTTGAAAAAATTAGGTTTTGATAATCCTTATTTGGAACAAGACTAGATGTTTAAGGTTTAAAAGCGAGCTTCGGCTCGCTTTTTTATGTCTACACATTCCCTCTCCTACTAGGAGAGGGTTAGGGAGAGGTAAATGTTTAACTAACGCACCTCAAACTCTGCATCAGCCGGATCAAAACGCCATGTTCGAATAATACGAAGCTCTGAAATATCTGACATTTTCGCATCAAATGCACCAAACGGTGCGGACTTACGTACCGATGCTTTCGCAGCTTCATCCAAAATGCCATGCCCTGATGAATCAATCAAACGAATCGCGCGGATGCCGCCATTCTGATTCAAAATCACCATAAGACGAACTTCACCCGCGAGCTTCTGTGCACGTGCTGCATCGGGGTAAAAACGGTTGCCGTAAAATTCCACTTTTTGACGGAATTTTTCTAAATAAGCAGCAGATACATCTTGCTTGGCTTGAATTCCATCAACGGTTTTAATTTTTTGCTGACGGCTAAAATTTTTCTGACGTTGTAAATACTGAGCTTCCAAACTTGCCACCATTGCCGCTTTGGCTTGAAACTGACTATTGAGCTGTTCTTGAATTTTTTTACGCTTGGCATCTTCGGCTTGTTTTTGCCAACTGAGCGTCGTCATCAGTATTTTTTCTTCAAAGCTGAGCTGTTGCTTTTGTTCGAGCATATCTAAGCTTTCTTGTTGCGACTCACCTGCTTTTTGCTCAAGCATAGGCGCTGGCATATCGCTCGACATACGATGCGCTTCTCGAAATTCGCCTGACCCTTGCTGATTCGTTTGCGCTAAAAAATCAGCATGCTCAGGTTCTTTGTCTGCCTGTCGAAGCGTCACTGCAATTTCTTTGCTCATGGCATCTTGCTCTTGCGGCATGCCAAATTGTAATGCCAACAGCATGATGTGCAACGCAACTGCAATAATCACTGCCCCAGTAAAAATGGGATCTTTCCACCAAGACTTCATCAAAGGCATGAACGTCATATGCGATGACTCAGCACATTAAAAGGAATATTTGACCGCATAACTTCGACGCCCCTAAGACAAATATTGATACATTTTTCATTTATTTATAAGAATGAGATGTGTATCAAAAAATACACGATGCATAACTAAAACTATAAAAATGGTGCTATTTATTTTGCTAAACTGCAAGCCTGAATACTTGTATTTTTCAGATAATTAGACAAGATACATGACAAGCCAACTTCGTCGCTAGGATGCTTTAAGAATGCAGACACTCATTTCCAATATTTCTAAACGAATCCGCCAAGTGTATCAAAAGGCAGAAGGGTTTATTGAAGATGAGCGCGAGTTTCCGTTATCGCAAGTTTTTCTGAATGCAACTTTCCAACGCTTTGTCACTGACAATGTGCAAATGCTGAAAGATTTACATGCCGATCTACATGAAGATTGGTTAAGACTGTATGCCACGTTGGATTATAACGGTCTCGATATTACGCTTTCTGTTGATCTGAAATTGGTACAAATGGAACTCAATAAAGATCGACAGTTAATTGTCTTTGAGCAAATTAGCGACACCAAACTGATTGAAGCCAAGTATCCCAATATTTTTTATAAACTTGGTGTTAAGTTTGCCCTGTTCTTTTATCAACGTGTATTACACAAAGACCCATTGGGCATGATTTTAGAAAAATTGGGCGTAATTACTGTTATCGATGATTTGTTGCATTTAGATTTAAACCGTTGGTTAGGCAAAAATAAATCCATCATTGATACGCTTGCCAAAGTTCATGTCACCCATGCCTTATTACGTGAAGCCGAAATGGTGGTCATGGGCAATGTCAATCTAGCAGCACTGTTTACTAAGTTATCTCAAGAAAAAGAAACAGATTGGGATGATGATTACAATGAAACTGAAGTGACGCCGATTAAACAAAAATAATCATAGCGCCTGAAGTACAGCTGTTTATCTATACATTTGGACGCAATCACAACAGGAAATATACATTTCCCATGATTTTTTTGCTTTGTTCTTCATGATTTGACCCGATAATCAAGCAGTGAGCTTTTTTGTTTATTAACTCACGTTCACTGCATAGGAAAAGGTATGGCACATTCAGCATTTAAAACACTTGGTATGACAGCAGGCTTAACAACAGCAATTCTGTTGACTGGCATGACCAGTCAAGCATTTGCGATGAGCCCTTTCCAAGCAACGTATCAATTTAGCTATAACGGTAAAAATGTCGGTTCTGCAACCCGTACATTAAGTAAGTCTGGAAATAACTGGAGCTATGTATTTGCTGCAAAAGCTGCAGGTTTAGCTTCAGCAACTGAAACCAGTCGATTTACCTTCAATAATGGCAAAATTAGTTCAAGCTCTTTTAGCCGTACCAGTAAAGTATTGGTACATAACAACACCATGAGCATTAACTTCCATCCAAGCAGTAAAACCATTAGTACGAAAAAAGACAACGAATCACGTTCTTTTACTTGGAAAGCTGATGTTTTGGATGAACTCAATGCTGAATTACAACTACGTGAAGACTTAAAAGGTTCAGGCTTAAAAGCAAATTATTATCTTGCCGATGCCAAAGAAATCGAAGCACGTAAGTTTGTGAAGCAAGGTTCTGAAAATGTAAAAACCAACTATGGCACATTCAACACCATCAAAGTGGTGATGAAACATGATAAACCGGGACGTGAAACAATCTTTTGGTTAGCGCCAAAACTGGACTACTTACCGGTCAAAGTATCACATGTTGACAAAAAAACATCTTATGCTTTATTGCTGACTGGCTACAAGGGCACAAGCAATTAAACAAAATTTCGTGAATTTAGCTTGATTTTTTTCAGTTGCTTTTTAAAATACGCTTTTGCTTTAAAAAGCATCTGTCCTTGAGGAATCTCCCGTGCACGCACTAGAACAGAAAATCTTGGCTGAAGGTATCGTTCTATCTGAAGAAGTATTGAAAGTCGATTCTTTCCTAAACCACCAAATTGATCCTGTTATGATGCAGCAAATTGGTCAGGAATTTGCGCGTCTTTTTAAAGATGCTGGCATTACCAAAATTATCACGATCGAAGCTTCAGGCATTGCACCTGCAGTGATGGCAGGCTTAGAGCTTGGCGTTCCTGTTATTTTTGCTCGTAAATACCAATCGCTTACACTGAAAGACGATTTATATCGCTCTAAAGTGTTCTCTTTCACTAAACAAACTGAAAGTACGATTGCGATTTCTAAGAAACACATCAATGCGACCGATAAAGTTTTGGTGATTGATGACTTCCTTGCAAATGGTCAAGCTGCGCTTGGTCTAGCTGATCTTATTCATCAAGCAGATGCATCGGTTGTGGGTATTGGTATTGTGATTGAAAAATCATTCCAACCTGGCCGCGATATTTTGCTTGAAAAAGGTTACCGTGTTGAATCTTTGGCACGTGTTAAATCTTTAGGCAACGGTACTGTTGAATTTGTTCGTGACTAAGATTGAACAATTCAAGATTGCAATTAAAGCGCTATGACAGCGCTTTTTTTGTGGCTATACATTATCAACCCCAACAATAAGCGTTCATTTTAAGAATATAAGAAATTAGAAATAAATAATTTGGATGACTTTGCAATTGCGCTCTCTTTTAAAAAATAGAACAATTGCCTAACACAATTTATAACGATTGAATGCTTTATTTAAGACGCTGATATTGTTATTAAAGAGTGAGCTAACATTATAGAGTGCAGTATTTTCTGCCCCTCTCACGGAATGAATCCTATGCAATGCCCAAAATGCGCTTCAACTGAAATTCAAACGCGCGATCATGAACAACATTTGAAAAAAATTGGTGGCATTTTAATGACATCTGCAGGTGCGACCGCAGGCACAGTCGGCGGTGCAGCATCAGGTGCATCTATTGGTGCAGCCATCGGTACGGTGGCAGGTCCATTAGGCGTGATTGTCGGTGGAACAGTAGGAACGTTTGTCGGTGCGATTAGTGTTGGTATTACAGGCGGTGTTATTGGCAATATCTTTGGCAAAAAAGCCGGGATTTCAGTCGATCGTAACGTTTTCCAAGATTACCAATGCCTAAAATGCAAACATCGCTTTAGTGTAAAACAGTCAGATGCTTCAAAAAAGCAGGAAGAAAACACTCAAGCGATTGACGACAACGCTCCCAAGGAAGACTAAGCATCAGGAAATGAACTTAGACGCATTTCCTGATGCCAAACCCTTTAAGCTTGCACGAGCTTTTGCGTAATAGTGGCTAAACGCTTACCTTGCACTTCGCACAAAACTTTTTCATCTTGACTTAAAGACTGATCATGTCGTGCCCCACTGACATGACTTGCACCATACGGCGTGCCACCCGTTTTGGTATTGGATAATGCTGGATGAGCATTATTCAAGCCCATAATCATCATACCGTGATGAAATAAAGGCGGTAGCATACTCAGCAATGTACTTTCTTGACCGCCATGCATCGAGCCTGACGAAGTAAACACGCAGGCAGGCTTATCGTGTAAAGCACCATTTAGCCAAAGACTGGTGGTTTGATCCCAGAAATACTTCATTTCCGATGCCATATTACCAAAGCGGGTTGGTGAACCCAGTGCCAATCCTGAACATTGTGCCAATTCATCTAAGGTGCAATAAATATCACCTTCTTCAGGAATACTCGCTTCGGCTTCTTTCACCACAGTCGATAAATTCGGTACTGTACGAATCTTAACGTTCATTCCAGCTGCTTCAACACCGTTGGCAATCAAGTGTGCCATTTCTTTGGTTGAGCCATATTTGCTGTAATACAAAACCAGGACATAAGGTTGCATAATAATGATGTCCAACACTCAAAAAAGAAAACTATACGGTATTTTGCATCATTTTTGGTTAAGCTGATGCTTGAAAATTCATGATGTATAAGAATATTGAGATAGAAAGCGCATGATCCTTGAATATTTAAAGAAGTTACCTTTTTATGAGAAGCATTGGTTTCAGTTTATTTTATTTGTGTTGCGTCGCTTTGAAGCCGATCGTTGCCGTGAACAAGCCGGTTCTCTGACCTATACCACGCTTTTTGCTGTGGTGCCGATGTTGACAGTTTTTTTAGTCATCATTTCCTCGATTAAAGCCCTAGAACCTGCACGACAACAATTACAACAGCTGATCTATAGTAACTTTTTACCCAAAACCACCATCGCTTTTGATAAAGCCCTAAATGCCTTCACAGACAAATCCAGTAACCTCACGGTCATTGGGGTGCTGTTCTTATTTATCACCACCGTGATGATGCTGACCAGTATCGAAACTGTATTTAACCGAATTTGGCGTGTGACTGAAACACGTGGCGGTATTATTGGCTTTATGCGTTATTGGACAATTATTTCTTTGGGTCCAATTTTGCTCGGTAGCGCCTTTGTGATTTCGTCTACCTTAGCCTCGTTAAATGTTTTGAGTAACAACTTCGCGGGTTATGAGTTGGATGGTGCTTTTATTCTTTGGATGATTTCTTTTGCGCTCACCATTTTAGGCTTCTTTATTTTATATTGGACTATTCCTAATCGAAGTGTCCCCATTAAAGCCGCGTTAATTGCTGGTATTTTTAGTGCTGTAGTATTTGAGTTACTCAAAAATCTTTTTGGTTTTGTGATGTCTAACTTCACCAGTTATCAAATTGTGTATGGTGCTTTTGCTGCTGTTCCTATTTTCCTGTTATGGATTTACTTGTCTTGGAACATCGTCTTACTTGGCGTTGAAATCAGTTATGCACTCACCGCTTTTGAATCTGGACAAGATCAAAAACGTCATCCAATTCTCATGTTAATCGACCTGTTAGCATTGTTCTATGCCAAACAAAAAACCGGTGAAAGTATCAGTGAAGGCGAAGCATTGGAAGTCCTTGGACGTGACGAAATTGGACGTTGGCCAAGTTATGTCAGTATGTTTGAACAGCAAAATCTGATTAAACGAACTGACGATAATGAATATGTATTAGTACGTGATTTAGATCATGTCAACTTTTGGGATTTTTATCGCCAGCTGCCTTATCCCCTACCTCAAGAAAAGCAAATTACTCAAGGGGATGCCAATGATGAGTGGATGCAAAATCTTTCTCCACCTTTACTTGAAGCCGACAGCTACTTACGCGAAAAACTAAGTTTCCCATTGTCGTCTTTGTTTAATCGACGTTAAGTCCAAATCTACGCCATAAAAAAGGCTGCACTATGGCAGCCTTTTTTAATACGCAACTTTATTTAACAAACGTCGTCCACACGTAATCCTGAGATTGACCTTTTAATGTCATTTTTAACTGATCGCCTGACTGTAAAGCGGCAACACCTGCAGGTGTACCTGTCATCACCACATCGCCCGGTTCTAAAGTAAAGGCTTGGCTAATGTCTGTCAGCAAGGTGCCGATATCAAAAATAAGATGCGAGGTATCCCCTGTTTGGCGCAGCTCATGATTCACTTCAAAGCTGTAATGCACGTCGTTCCAATCCGCAACGACATCTTCCACTGCAATCCAATCTGAAAGCACACATGAACCATCATAAGCTTTTGAGCGCTCCCAAGGCTGACCTTTTTGCTTTAAGTCATCTTGTTGGTCACGCAAGGTTAAATCCAAACCCAAAGTCACCGCACCAACAGCCGCCAAGGCTTTAGCAGGATCGGTCTCATTTTTCAACGTCTGGTCAATACGTAGGCTCAGTTCACATTCATAATGGCAACTGCCCAAATCACGATTCCACTCAATGCCTTGCTCTAGTGTCGCTAAAGCACTCGGTGGCTTCATAAATAATACGGGACTGGTCGGCACAGCATTGCCTAATTCTCTCGCATGATCTGCATAACTACGACCGACACACACAATTTTAGATGGACGTGTACTCATGATGTGTTGCTTCCTTTCCCTTGAACTTATTTCTTAAATGTATTTTCAAAAAGTGTTTGCTCTGTGGCATCTTTAAATGCACGTTTGGGTACAATCACGACCGTTTTGCTTTTTAGCTCAATCATGTAAGTCAGCTTGCCTGCCGCAAATTTTTGTACTTCGCCATACGGCACAACCTTAGTGCGTCCATCGTTATAAAGTTCAGCATAATCTTGGAACAACGCAATGCCCTGCTCGCTTTTACCAAACTGATATTTGACGAATTGGCGTTTAAACATCATCGGTAAGAACCAATAACGCATTAAAAGTTGCATAATCAGGAAAAATGCACCTAAGCCAACATAGTATCGACCAACTCCACTGAAGCCCATGGAAAAGCCCCAGATGATAATACCGATACTGACCAACGGCGTCAGAAACTGAGTAAATTGCTTTTTACCAAAGGTCGCCAAGGCAAAACCATCTTGAGATTCTTCTAAATTTAGAAAATAACGGGTGGATAAAGTAGGTTTTGGCTCGGACATAACATCACATTAAATATATAAAATCTTGGTTCAATACTATACCAAAATCTATTCAGTCCTGATTCATTCTGAAAGGATTTACATATATTTGCTTTCGCTTTCCACTAAAAACCTTTTTAATTCGAAAAACGAAAACAAAAATCAAACAACAGGACGTTGTATGAAGAACCTATTCAAATCCGTCGTGATCAGCACGTGTCTGTGCATGAATCACTCAGCATTTGCCAAGTTAGTGCATTGGAATCCGCAAATTCCGAGCAGCCTCGACAGCTTCAATGGTGATGCAGCACAACTTGCAGACTTAACGGGCAACCGAATTTTCATTTATGCGCATCCGCAGCAAAAAATTAAATTGCCGACCTTTGAGGTCAATAACGCACGTACAGCTCAATTTTATAGTGCTGCTGTCGTTTTACCGACATCTACGGGCAAAGTTGAACAATTACTTAAACATTTTCCCAACTATGTCGGGTTATTCCCCACTTTAAAATCAGCCAAAGTGATTGAATCATCAGGCAATATTCAACAAGTGAAATATCAGGTGCATATTCCTACACCCATTCCAGTACTCAATTTTAAAGAAAATGTGCTGATGCAACATCAGGTGGATAAAAACAGTATTAGTACGCTGATCATTGATGCGCCGATTCCTTTTGCTGCAGGGAAACTCGAATGGTTTGCCTTAGCTGAAAACAAAACTTTAATGACCGTCACCCAATGGGGTGATTTAAATCAGCCCAAAGGTTTTTTATTTTCTAAAATTTTAAATGCATTACCTGAAGCCAAATTAGGTATTTCATCGGGTACCAATGCTTTTTTGCTCGAAGCCCTGCAACAGCGCTTTAAATCGTCAAATCCAATTGCACTGCCAGACGGTCAAATTCCTCAAATACAACTCAATGCCCAACAACGACAAAAAATAGCGAACTTAAGTCAACAGTCTTCACAACCTGTGAGTTTTATATTACCGAGTTATCAAATTAAACAAGCGAAAGCGGTTGAGCAGTTAAGGTTTAGTACGACTTATCATTACTATCCACAACCCGCAGAAAAACTCCAACCTTGGCTCACTGCCAATGCCAGTCAGCAGCTTTTTCCCAAGCAAATTAAGCGAGTCGATTTAAAGCAACATAATGCCCAAAATGTCGATGCGCATTTTAAGGTCTCGGTTGGTCTGGGTGTGATTCAAATTCCATTTAATTTTAACGTGCGTTTCCATCAAGCTGATGCCTCGCAAAATCAATACAACGCGATTGGTGGCGATCTTAAGTATGTAAAAGGCGGGATGAAACTATTGCCACAAGCGCAAGGCACGCTGTTGCAAATGACCACAAGTTTAAAAATAGACAATGATGCGCCATTTTTAATCCGAGCCATGCGTAGTATGCCCTACCATGATCTTTTGCCTGCGGTCGGTGCCAATACGGTCTACGCTTTAAAAGTACAGCAAAAGCTTAGATAGTTGTTATCTTCGATTTATTGTTTTTTTATATAGCCCAAGTAAAACAATAGACGTAAAAAAACCGCATCAATGTGCGGTTTTTTCAGAATTCTTATCAAGATTGGTGCGCTCAGAGAGATTCGAACTCCCGACCCCTTAGTTCGTAGCCAAGTGCTCTATCCAGCTGAGCTATGAGCGCGACGTCTTGATGGGATGCATTATACGGAGTTTTATCATCTTGTTAAGTCTTTTTTAATAAAAACCAAATCAAATGAACAACAATTAAACAATAGCCCTATGCAAATGATATTTCGTGGAAATATCATACAGATTTAGAGTTAAAAACACTTAATAGATCGATTGAAGAATGTAGAAAGAATAAAGTTGGGAAGATAAATACGCTTGAATGTTATTTTTATATAAACCTGAATCAAAGCAAAACGCAAATTTCAGGCACAAAAAAACCGCTGCTAATGCGGTTTAATGTTCATCTTGCGATGTTAAGTTGGTGCGCTCAGAGAGATTCGAACTCCCGACCCCTTAGTTCGTAGCCAAGTGCTCTATCCAGCTGAGCTATGAGCGCATTACTTAGGTTTACGTTAACATCTTTACTTATTGGTGCGCTCAGAGAGATTCGAACTCCCGACCCCTTAGTTCGTAGCCAAGTGCTCTATCCAGCTGAGCTATGAGCGCGACATAAGTAAAGTTGGCGGTGAGAGAGGGATTCGAACCCTCGATACAGTTACCCGTATGCATCCTTAGCAGGGATGTGGTTTCAGCCACTCACCCATCTCACCGTAACGTGGTGGCATAATACAAAGTTCGTGCATGGACTGCAAGCTTCACATTGAAAAAAAGTGTATATATTTGCTTGTTTAAATACTTTTTAAGCGATTTGCATTTATTTCGTACATTCAGTGTACAAATTTACCAATTCGCATTTCCAGTTATCGAAAATAAACTCAAAATCTAAAACTTACACAGATTATTGCAATCATTTACGTGCAGTCTGTGCGTACATGACTTATGCTAATCCCATCTCCTGACATAAAATTTAAGATATGATGAAAAATTGGGTCGATCCTGAAGCAAAAGCCGAAGCCGAACGTTATGACAACCCTATTCCAAGCCGCACACTTCTTCTTGAAATCATCGAAAAAAATAAATCACAGTCTCATGCGGACTTGGTAGAAGCGTTTGAAATTGCTGATCAAAAAAGTATAGATGCGTTAAGCCATCGTCTGATTGCG
Organism: Acinetobacter wanghuae; assembly: GCF_009557235.1. Lineage (NCBI taxonomy): Bacteria > Pseudomonadati > Pseudomonadota > Gammaproteobacteria > Moraxellales > Moraxellaceae > Acinetobacter > Acinetobacter wanghuae. The sequence continues at coordinate 2,338,987 of NZ_CP045650.1, forward strand.
ATGGTACGTGATGGTCAGCTCATGAAAGACGGTTATAAGTTCCAAATTGCGGCTGAGCAACCTGAACATGAAGCAACGGTCTATATCAATGCAAAAGGTATGGGCACGGCAAATATTTCAGGTCAGGACGACTTATTGTTACCCGAACGCGAACTGCGCCAAGTGTTTAATGGTGACCGCGTTAAAGTGCGTCAAACCTCTGTCGACCGTAAAGGTAAAGCGTGGGGCTTTATTACAGAGATTGTGCAGCACCGTGTAAAAGAGATTATTGGTAAAGTCGCAGAGCATGAAGGCGAATACTTTATTCAGCCGGGCAATCCGAATGCTCACCAACCGATTACATTAGAAAAAGAACTGATCGAACACGCGAAAGTAAACGTAGGTGATTCTGTTCGAATTGCGATTGATGACTATCCGACCAAAGAAGATTTGGCAACAGGTCACATTGTGCAATCGATGGCAGACAAAGCAGATACCGAAATCATTATCCCACAAACGATTTTAGAATTTGGCTTGCCTTACGAATTCCCAAATGAAGTCGTCAAAGAAGCGGAAAGCTTTAAAGAGCCAAGTGAAAAAGATCGTGAAGGTCGTATCGACTTACGTGATTTAGCATTAGTCACGATTGATGGTGAAGATGCACGTGACTTCGATGATGCCGTGTTTGCAGAAAAACGTCCGGGCGGTGGGTATCGTGTTGTGGTTGCCATTGCTGACGTCAGTCATTATGTGCGTATTGGTAAACCACTTGATGACGAAGCGCAACAACGCGGTACATCGGTGTATTTCCCGCATTACGTACTACCGATGTTGCCTGAAGCACTATCTAATGGATTGTGTTCTTTAAATCCAAACGTTGATCGTTTATGTATGGTTTGTGACTTAAAACTTTCACGTGCAGGTCGTGTGACAGGTTATGAGTTCTACCCGTCTGTGATGCATTCGAAAGCCCGTTTGACTTACGATCAAGTCGCTCAATACTTAGACGGCGATAGCAGTGCGATTACTGAAGATCGTGATGTACGTAAATCAATCAACACCCTATTCCAATTGTATCAAGTACTGAAAGGCTTACGTGCTGAACGTCATGCCATGGAATTTGAAACCGTTGAAACGTACATGACCTTTGATGAATTGGGTGGGATTAATCAAATTCTGCCTCGCTCACGAAATGATGCGCATAAACTGATTGAAGAATGCATGTTGCTTGCCAATGTTGCAGCTGCAGAATATGCCATGAAAAACGAAGTGCCGATGCTCTACCGTGTGCATGAGCCACCTGAGTTTTCACGCATTCAGAAAGTTCGCGACTTTGTGAAATTGTTAGGGCTTAAATTCCCTGAACAGCCGACCCAAGCGGATTATCAAGCCGTGATCGAAGCAACCAAAGATCGTGTTGATGCACCAAGTATTCACTCTGTTCTGTTACGCTCAATGATGCAAGCCTATTATGGCGCGAAAAATGCCGGACATTTCGGCTTGGCTTATGATGCATATACGCATTTCACTTCGCCAATTCGTCGCTATCCAGATTTACTGTTGCATCGCGCCATTAAAGCACAGCTTGCAAATAAACCGTCTCCACTCTCTGGTGCAGCACTTGATGATGCTGGTGAGCATTTCTCTGCCACTGAACGTCGTGCCGATGAAGCCTCTCGCTCAGTAACCACTTGGCTAAAATGCCATTATATGCAGCAGCATTTGGGTGAAGAGTTTATTGGTACAATCAGTGCCACTGCCGAATTCGGTTTATTTGTGACGCTTAAAGACTTATATGTCGATGGCATGATTCATGTGAGCCAATTGGGCGATGACTTCTTTGTGTTTGATCAAGCAAGTCAAAACTTGGTCGGTCAAAACCGTGGTCAAAGCTTTGGTTTAGGCGATGAAGTGAAAATTAAAGTCGCAGGCGTGAACCTTGCTGAGCGCAAAATTGACTTTGAATTGGTTCAGCAATTAACGCATGCCGGTCGTACCATTCGTGAACGTGCACCACGCGTAAAAAGCAAAACTGCACCACGCGCTGAAGCAAAAGAAGATGTCTTTCAAGACCGTCCCCGGCAATCCCCCAGTGATCAAGGAGACCAGCCCAGACGCAAAAAAGACAAATCTGGCGCTTACAGCAAAAAGCCTAGTAAAAAATCTGCAGCAAAACCTGAAACAAAGGTTAAAGATAAAGTAAAGAAAAAGTCGAAGCTGAAGAAGAAAAAATCGAACAGTAAACCAAAGACTGAACGAATTTAAGCTTGTGATTAAAAAAGAGCGCTACGGCGCTCTTTTTTATTTGTTTTATCTTTATAAAAATAAAGAACTTCAATCATGGCAATTCATTCAATTTCTAAATATGACTATCGTGGTTATGTCATTTTCATTTTTCTTATTTTCATTATCAGTGCTTTATTCTTCTATATCTCATTTGAATAGCGATAAGCATAATAAATAAAGTCCAACTCTTGATTTATCCCTCACTTACCCTTATCTCTAGAACTAATACAGGAAATCCATTCGGCAGACCGACATGACTTTAGAAAAGGCAACTTTGCCTGTTCCACAATTTGATCAAATTACCCTTGCAGATTTAAAAGAAAATATTCAAAACACGATTCAACAAGGTCAACAATTTTTAAATGATTTGTCTGAAACACCAGACAGTGTCATTGAGCAACTTAAAACATTAGAGCAAATTGACACGCTTGAAAATAATATGAGCGAAGCATGGGGTGTATTGTCACACTTAAATGCAGTTATGAATAACGCTGAAACACGTGAAGTCTATCAAGCGCTATTACCAAGCTTAAGTGAGTACTATACCCAACTTGGTCAACATACAGTGCTTTATCAAACTTATCAGCATGTGCATGATGCAGCTGTATTTACCGATTTACCCGAAGCACAGCAAAGTGCAATCAAACTTACTTTACGTGACTTTAAACTATCAGGTGTGGCTTTAGAAGGCGCAGCCAAAAAACGTTATGCGGAAATTTCTGCGCGTTTATCTCAGCTTTCATCAGATTTTTCAAATCACGTACTTGATGCCACTCAAGCTTATTTCAAGCCATTAACTGAAGAGCAACTTGCTGGCTTGCCTGAGAGCAGTATCGAGTTACTCAAACAATATGGGCAACAACGTGAGCTAGAGCAGCCTGTTGCGACTTTAGATTTTCCGTCGTATTTAGCGATTATGACCTATGCCGAAAATCGTGAATTACGTGAAGAACTCTATAAAGCCTATACCACACGTGCATCGGATCAGTCAGACAAAACTGAATTTGACAATACACCCGTGATCGAGGAGATCTTGAGCCTTCGTCATGAAATGGCAAGTTTGCTTGGTTTTGACAGCTATGCCGATTTATCATTGGCCAGTAAAATGGCACCCAGCGTTACAGTAGTTGATGAATTCCTACGTGATTTAGCGGAACATGCGCGCGCACCGGCCACTCAAGAAATTGCAGAACTCAAAGCGATTGCTGCGGAAGATGGCATTACCGAGCTTCAACCTTGGGATAGCACCTATTATTCTGAAAAACTCAAAGTTCAGCAGTTTAATTTGTCTCAAGAAGCGTTAAAACCTTACTTCCCTGCACATAAAGTCGTGACAGGTTTATTCAGTATCGTAAACCGTCTCTATGGCATTCAAGTGGTTGAACGTGAAGCGCCTGTCTGGCATCCAGATGCACGTTACTTTGAACTTGAAGATCAAGGTCAAGTGATTGGCGGTTTTTACTTCGACCTCTATGCCCGTCAAGGCAAACGTGGTGGCGCGTGGATGAGCGGCTTCCGTTCACGTATGCAAAGCAATAGCGGCTTACAAAAACCAATTTGTTATATGGTCGGTAACTTTACTCCTGCCATTGGTCATCAGCCTGCTTTACTTACCCACGATGAAGTAATTACCTTATTCCATGAATTTGGTCATGGTTTACATCATATGCTCACTGAGGTCGACAATATTTCAGTTGCCGGTACACATGGCGTGGCATGGGATGCAGTAGAGTTACCAAGTCAGTTTATGGAGTTCTGGGCATGGGATAAAGAAAGCCTCGATGTATTGAGTGAACATATCGACAGTAAAGAAACCTTACCCGCAGATTTGCTGAAGTCTTTATTAGACGCACGTTTCTTCCAATCTGGTATGCAGACCTTACGTCAACTTGAATTTGCCTTATTTGATTTAAGCATTCATAAAGCCAGTCCAGCACTCAATGCCGAACAAGTGCAAGCGACTTTAAATGACATTCGTGCTCAATATGCTGTACTGCCAAGCACAGACTATAACCGCTTCCAACATAGCTTTAGCCATATTTTCGCAGGGGGTTATGCAGCAGGTTACTACTCTTATAAATGGGCAGAAGTGTTAGCCAGTGATGCTTTCGATCGTTTTGAAAATGAAGGTATTTTTAATACTGACACTGGTCATGAATTCCGTAAAAACATCCTCGCTGTGGGCGGTAAAGATACCGCGCTTGATGCTTTTGTAAACTTCCGCGGTCGTGAACCGAAAATAGATGCTTTACTTCGTCATCAAGGTTGGACGAATACAACTAAAAGCGCTTAAACTAGTGTTTTAAATGAATCAAAGGTAAGTATGATGACCATTAAACGTCGTTTTATTGCAGGCGCAAAATGTCCAAAATGTCAGGCGATGGATCGTGTTGTCATGCTCACCTCTGGTGAAAATGAATGGATTGAATGTATCGACTGTGGTTACGAAGAAAATCGCCCTACCCATGTCGATCAACCTGAAATTCCTGCTGTTCCAGATGAAATTGGGGTCATTCAATTTAAACCCCGCTAAGTACAATAATATGAATTAGGTTTACATTATGTCGGTAGATCAAAGGGATAATCCGAAACTATTAATGGGGATTATGGCGGCTTTAGCCGTGATTGTTGCATGTGTATTTGGCTATTTTTGGCTCAGCAATGCGACTCAAACGACTCAAGAACCAGAACAAACGTTAAGCAATCCACCTGCGATGCAGCCTTCAGTCGCGACAGATCAAAACGTTGCTGTTGCCGCTGAGCAAGTACCTGCATCAACACAAACGAAAACCTTGGTAGATGAGGCGTTGCTTCAAGATGCAGTCCCCGAAAACCCAAGTCTAGCCAAAGAAGAGCTGGATAAACTTGATGATATCCAAGCGCAATTAAATGACCAGAAACAAGCTTTGAATCAACAACATGCCGATGCAGATGCCTTGATCAAATTAAAGGAAGAACAAATTCAACTTCTTGAAGCACAACTTGCTCAAGAAAAATAATTTGTGGCTGAATATCAGCTAGACTATTGCTATATTTTCTAGCTCAGCCGCCTTTATGTTTACAGCCCCACCATCACAGCTAATGAAAGCCATTATGTGCTTAACGCTTTCTGCACTGCTCTTTTCTGTGATGGGCGTCTGTATCCGTTACGCCTCGCATACTGTTGATAATCCCACCATTGTATTTTTTAGAAATGTGGTCGGTTTGTGCATTTTCTTACCGCTTATTTTGAATAAGGGTATCGGTTTTTTCAAAACTGAAAAACTCTGGATGCATACTTGGCGCTCTGTTGTCGGCTTAATTGCCATGTATGGTTTCTTCTATGCCATTGCACATCTAAAACTCTCCAATGCCATGGTATTTACCTACTCATCCCCTATTTTTATTCCGCTCATTGCTTGGTTATTTTTAAAAGAAAAAGTGACGCTCAGTATGCTTCTTGCCGCTGCAATTGGCTTCACGGGCGTACTGTTTGTGGCTAAACCTGACACGGGTTTATTCAATATGATGTCTGTGATTGGTTTGGGTGCGAGTTTTCTTGCCGCGATAGCATTTGTAACCGTGAGAGCATTAACCGCAACCGAGCCACCTGAACGTATCGTCTTTTATTTTTGCTTCTTCGGGGTATTGATTTCAATTGTGCCGATGTTTTGGTTGTGGCGTCCGTACACATGGACAGAACTCAGCTATTTAATTAGCGCAGGCATTTTAGCCAATGTCAGCCAACTTTTTCTATCGACCGCCTATAAGCTTGCACCCGCAGGACAAATTGGACCTGTCAACTATATTGCGATTGTGTTTGCAGGCATGTGGGGCTATCTGTTTTGGGGTGAACTGCCTGATTTTTATAGCATGATTGGTTTAAGCTTTATTTTCTGTGCCATTTTAATCTGTAGTCCGCTATTGCAGAAAAGACTTAATGGCTAAATGCATATTATAAAAAAAGCACCCAAAGGTGCTTTTTTTAAGGGTTCTGTTAAGAATACCAACCGAATAATTTAAAGATATACGGTACGTAGGCAATAATCAGCATGGCTGGCAGCAATACAATCACTGGTAAAATCCATCGTTCATAGCGGTAATAGAAGGACAGATGACGGACTTCAGCATCGGCTTCTGCGACTTCAGCATCGCCAATGGATTGCCTTGCCAACAAGTGATTTAGTGCAACTGGCGGGGTGACATAACCCAACTCGAAACCAATCAAGGTAATCATCCAGAAGTGGACAGGATCAATACCATATTGATACGCCACAGGGGCTACCGTTGCTGAAATTAAAATAACAGCACCGAATGGATCCATGATCATTCCGACAAAGATCATTAAGCCCACAATCATGGTAATTACCAAGATTGTACTGCTAATGTCGGTCGGGAATGCTTCCATAATTTCCATACGTTCAAGTAAACCACCAACACTCACGGACAATGCCATCAGAATAATCAACGCACCAATATGTCCAACCGTTTCACTGGTTGAAATATGGATTGATTTCCAGAAACCGAGCTGACGTAATGGCGATTCAGCACGCTCAACAGCAGGTACAGGTTCAGCATTCGCTTGGGTATTGAGTGTTGCATCCCAATGTCCAACTGGTGGCAATGGTGCAGGCTCATGACGTAATTTATCAAATAGCACCACCATCAATAGAATTACTGGCATCATGACGGGTGCAGTAAATTCATTGAGATCTGTGGAAAGTGCGAATTTGTAGAACATCCATGTCAATACAAAAATCACGATATATGGAATCACCGCCAAGAAAGCACGACCCGATTGAGGCGCTGCCACACTTGGTGATGCAATACGGAATTTATTATCCGCAATAAATAATGAAATCACCAAGAACAGTGTCGAACTCAGTAAGAAGACATAAATCCCATAGTGGTACAGTAAATCGGTCGTGACTTCTTTATTCAATGATGCAACAACGACAATTAATAGACACGGACGTAACACGACACCCAATGAACCTGACATCGCCGTGGCAGCCAAAGCAAATTGACGGCGTCCACCCGCATTCCATACCTCTTTATAAATGATTGCACCTGCGGCAATGACGAAAATACCTGATGCACCGGTATAAGCCGTTGGCAATGCTGCGGCAAGTAGAATAAGCCATGTTAACGTTTCAGGTGCTAAATTCCATGGACGTAGAATATTGAGGAATAAATCCACAACACGGGTTTGTTTTAGCAGCATACCTGCCCAAATGAACAGTGCTAGGTTCAGGAAGATACTTGAGAACTCAACCAACTGACCGAGATAAATCCCCTGTCCCATCGGATAGTCCATAAAGAATGTAAAATTCACACCCGTTGTAATCGCCATGTAGGCATAGAGCGGTATGCTCAGGAATGCCATACCAATACTGCCGCCTTCTTTGGTCGGCTTTGGTAACTTAATGACTTGGAACAAGCTGATTAAGGTCAGGGTACTAAACAAAATCATCCATAGCCAATAGATGTATTTCATTTCGCCGAGCGGAACACCCGAATTAATCATTGACTGATATTGGCTATACGATGAGAATGCCAAGAATGCATTCGCAACCAACATAGCAATGCTATACAGACGGAAATCAATACGTGTTGCTGGGCTACGCAAACCAATATGATGGGTTTTCAGCGTGGCACTAATGGCAGCAAAAACCACCATAATGACTAATAATAAAGCCCGATTTTCTGTTCCGAATTTGAATAAACCAAAGAATGATGTTTCAAAATTACGGTAAGCACGAATACTTGGATTGGCTTCAATGTGATCGATGGCTTTGTCATAGAACACATAGGACTCTTCACAGACTTGTTGCGCCTGCACAACAGCGGCACGTACATCTGCCTCAGAGCGCACGCCAAAGAAATCGGCATATTCATCTGCAGCATCTATTTTGAGTTGCTTTTGCACCGTGGCATCAATATCAACATTACGCTCACATTTCGGTGCGGTCGGTTCTGCGCGTAAGAATGAATATTGCATACCCGATGCAGGATCGCCATAAATACGTTCGCCCATGCGCAGTAACTGCCCATGGATCATCTCACCGGTACCAATCACAAGCGTTAACAACAGTAAGACTAAAACGACAAAGGTAGAGACCCATTCAGTCCATATATAGCGCAACAGACCTAATCCTGATCTGTTTTGATCATCATTTTGCATGTATTTTCCTATTGTTATTCTTGAGTATCGAACGTTATTACGACGAACCCATTGCTCCATGAGTCTCGAAAATTCCTTTTCAAAGACTTATCGTTTATTTTGTACTCGAATGTGCATGAAATTTTATAAAATTAAAATGACAATTTAGATTTTCTTTTCGGTTTTTTTGACCAATTTCAACTTCGGTCATAGCAGTAGTCGACAATGATATAAATATTCGCCAGTAAAATACCCCAAATCACCCCGAGTAAATGCGCTTCAACCAAAACTGGGCTGCCAATGAGCTGGGCTGTACCTGTACTGCCTATCGTATTTTCCCAAATGAGTTTGGCAAAAATTAAAAACAACACCAAAGCTGCAAAACTTCGTTCCCGTTTATACAGTAAATGCACACATGCGATGGCGGCATAAGCCCCATGCAATACACCCGACAGACCCGCATAAGCACCAATATCAGGCAAGACCCAATAAAAACTGAGACTTAAAAGTGGAGAAATCAGTAAGAAAATGGTACTGAAATGCCAAACGCAAGCTCGCGGAAAAATAAAAGGTAAACAAGCGAAGGCAATCATATTGAGAAGGTAATGAATCCATCCCACATGGACCCAATGCGCTGTCCATAAACGCCATGGTTCAGCAAAAAGATGGTCTTGCCAATAAATAAAATGATCTTTAAAAATTTGTAGGCAGGCGCAAAGAGAGACCACCATTGCAATAAATACAATTTTGCGATGGAGATACTGATCCTGCATAGGCGCCTCCCTAGTCTTCTTCATTTAAATCGCGCCTTATCAAGTGATAAGGCGCGAAATTAAGATTGAAACGAAATAAGGTTTAATCAAAGAGCTCATCAAGTTCTGATGCGTTATCTGATTCATCCCAGAACCTTTGCATACCGTCGTCTGCACTACGCACACCCGTATGTTCAGTCCAATAACGATCCGCAATACCACCCACCATCATTGAAGCCATGCTATCAATCAGTTTAAATTGTGGGTTAATCGGCTTTTCATCGCTACGTGCATCAGCAAAAGTTTTTAAAGCATCGCGAATTTTGGCATCATCACCGCTCGCTTGCGCTGCAACCGCATATAAGGCATGAGATAAACGCACACCCTTCTGCTCACCAATTTGGGTCGATTGCTTCAAGGTCTGATAAGGATCAGGTTTACCTTCGCCAGCGCCCGGCAATAAAGTCCAGATTACCGCACGTGTAGCATTTGGAGCACCCCAGAATTTAGCATTGTCTAGGCAGCTCATACCACGCTCAACCACAGCGGCAATATCTTTAGGCACATTCACTGCACCGCCTGAGTTAATATCATTGGTCATGGCTTGTAGACCACTCAACATCCCCAGTAAATAAACGGTTTGCTCAATGTCACCATTCATGCGTGCGCATTCTTCGCCCAGTGGTTTTTTATATTTCTTTTCATAGCGAGTTTGGAATAACTGATAACCCGTATATTGACGCTGTGCTGCCAATGCCGCCCAACGTTTCTGTTCAATACGCGCATCTTGTGCTTCTGAGACTTTATTTTCTTTTGAGGCACGCATATAACGTAATTCAGCATCCAATGCTTTTTGTTCTGCACAAATGCCTGCTGCTGAATACATGAGCACTGCTACGCGGGTTGGATCTGCGCCCATGTCTTTCGTTGCCATAATGGCAGGCGTCAATGAGTTACCCGAGTTACACACCATTTCAGCATCTTCCATCGCTAAAATAGGCGGAACGATATGATTTTCTGTAAAACCCAGTGCAACATTGGCACCTGTTTTAATGACTTGTGAACATCCTGTTAGTACTGTCGTTGTTATTGCAATTGCAGCCATGCCTTGGCAAAGTTTCTGGACGCTCGACATTTTCCTGTCCTCTATAATTGTGGTTATATCCATCCCGACAAACATATCAGAAGCTTTTTGGGAATTAAAGAGCAAATGCTCTAAATTAGATGAGTCACTTTGACATTCTTTCAGAAGACTGCAATTGACCAAGGGCAAACTTTCACTAAATTTTGGGCAAAAAAAAGTAGCATTGCGACGGTTCAGCACATGCTACTTATTAACTGAGAAAGTGACTCAACACTTATTCTTCTGAAAATTTATCCTTCAACACGGTTCCAAGTCGTCCAATGACTAGGGCCATAATAATGGCTACGATTAGAAACACCCACATTGGCAAAACGATCATATTGATCTCCTTGGTATGCTGTTGGTAAATTCAATGTATAGATTTTAAACAAAATTTGAGCGGATAATTGTCTGACAATTTAAGCATTTCAGCATTTTTATTTATTTTTTATATCATTTTGTCTGACAATTCAGACAGAACAGCAGCTCAGGTGCTGCTGTAAAGTATATTTTTGAGATAAATTTTTTAGGTTAGTCAATTAAACCAATTTGGTCAGTACTTTCAAGGCTTTCCATTGGTGCATCGGCAGTTGATCGCACCAAATTAACAGTGGGCGCACTTTAGCATGTTGGAAATACACCACAACGTAAACTTGATGATCGATGACATGACTCACCATCACGCGCTGAGTATGTTGCTGCAAGGTGATTGACCATTCACGACCATCCAAATGTTCAAACTGATCAATCTGTGGGCTTTTACGATAAAACAACCGATAGACCACCAAGCCTGCCACCGCACAAACAACCCACAGTACCAATGCCAATACTTGATATAGCACAAACATCAGCAACACAAAAATCAAAAGCTGAAACGCTAAGGCAAACCAACTGCGTTTCAGCTTAAAACAACGACTATCCATGAACGTAGAATTTCAACTTTTGAATAAATGCTTTGAGTTCAGGTCGTGGTGGCTCAGAAACTTCCATAAACCAATCCAATAAATCCGGATCTTCTTGTTCAATCAGCTCTGCAAACATTTGACGTTCGAATGGTTCTGCTGACAAATAGTAATTTCTGACATAGGGATCAAAATAAACATCCAACTCTTTTAAGCCACGACGTGCGCGATAAATCACTTTACGTTCTTCTAAGCTGATGTCATCAGTCATCTCTATTTCCCTCGTTATTAAAACAGCATTAGTTTACCTGAAGCGCTCTATCATTTTCGAGTGAATTTGAGCGAATGACAGAAAGCATCACGCTTTTTTGATTTTTGAGCATACATCTCATTGCCTGTGGCCTCTTTATCTTCTAATTTTAAAACAAGGAAAATAAAAACTTGGAACAATAACAATGCAATCGACTGCCATCCGCCCTATTCTGAATATGTTACCGCGTCAGATATTCAATGAAGAACATGCGGCCTTTCGGGAAACAGTACGCAAATTTTATGAAAAAGAAGTGCTGCCTAATACGCATAAATATGAGCAACAACAGCATGTCGATCGTGAGCTCTGGCGAAAAGCCGGAGAAATGGGCTTACTCTGTGCCAATATGCCAGAAATTTATGGTGGCTCAGGAGTTGATCGCCTTTACAGTATGATTTTGATTGAAGAGCAAGCCTATGCCGGTGATTCAGCAACAGGATTTTCCTTACATTCCGATATTGTGGCCAATTACATTTTAAATTTTGGCAATGATGCACAAAAGCAATATTGGCTTCCAAAAATGGCAAGCGGTGACATCATTACCGCGATTGCAATGACTGAACCGGGCACAGGATCTGATTTACAAGCGGTACGTACGACTGCCGTTTTAGATGGTGATGACTATGTGATTAATGGTTCCAAAATTTTTATCACCAATGGCTATTTGTGCGATATGGCGATTGTGGTGTGTAAAACAGGTGACAGCGAAAAAGGTTCAGCCAATCTCTCTTTAATTATGGTGGAAGCTGATCGCATGGGATTCAGTAAAGGCAAACCGCTCAATAAAATTGGTATGAAAGGACAGGATACCTGCGAATTATTTTTCGATGATGTCCGTGTACCCAAAGAAAATTTGCTGGGTGCAGAAGGTCTCGGCTTTATGATGCTAATGAAAGAATTGGCTTGGGAACGTATGCTCGTCGCAATTATTTGCCAAGCTGGCGCAGAAGCGGCTTTTGCCCACACGGTGAAATACACCAAAGAACGTCAAGCATTTGGCAAAGCCATTGTGCAGTTCCAAAATACTCGTTTTAAACTGGCTGAATTACGCACCGAGATTGATATTTGCCGTGCTTACTTAGATCATTGTATGCAACTGGAAATCAATCATGAATTAGGCATCGATGCTGCGGCAGCGGCAAAATATAAAATCTCTGATTTATATTCTAAAGTTGTGGATGAGTGCTTACAACTACATGGCGGCTACGGTTATATGATGGAATACCCGATCGCACGCGCTTATATCGATCATCGTGCAAATCGCATTTATGCAGGCACCAACGAAATTATGAAAGAACTGATTTCACGTACGCTTTAAAAGTGAAATAAAAAAAGGAGCATCGATATGCTCCTTTTTATCATCATCTATTATGAAACGAGGCGTGGTTTCACATTGCTTGCTTCAGACTTTTTCTTAAAATGTAGTACGCCATCTTCAAACGAGGCATTTTTCAGTTCTTTACGATCTGCCAAATAGTTGTTGGTGACTTTCCACGGGGCACTCTTACCTTGTTTCGGCATAACATTCGCTGCACGCGCAATATAGCCTGAAGTTAAACTGCCCATAACGGTGTCTTCCATGAGCTCAGCAGCATTGCCTTCAGGAATCACCTCAGCATAGCCTTTTTGGTCCATATAATTCATTAAGCGGCAAATATATTCAGCCGCAATATCGACTTTCAATGTCCACGATGCGTTGATATAACCAATGATCAATGCCATGTTAGGCACATCACTGACCATAACACCCTTATAAAGCATGTGTTTTGAAGTATCTAAGGGTTTACCGTCAAGCGTCGCTTTAATGCCACCCAAGATTTGAATATTCAGACCCGTTGCGGAAACGATAATGTCAGCATCCAAATGTTGACCAGATTTTAGTTGAATACCGGTTTCAGTGAATTTTTCAATTTGATCGGTTGCAACTGAAGCACGACCTTCGCGTAAGATTTTGAATAAATCACCATCTGGCACGACACATAAACGCTGATCCCAAGGCTCATAGTTCGGAGTAAAGTGTTTCATATCCACTTTGCCCTTCAGTTGATATTGAACTGATTTAAGCAATAAAGATTTGAGTAATTTTGGCTGCTTTTGTGCAAGCGCATAAATACCACGTTGCATGCCAATATTACGGGCACGCGTTAACTTATATGCTAAATCTTCTGACATAAACTTACGCATTTTGTCGTAAACAAGGTCAATAGAAGGGACGGATGCAATATAAGTCGGTGAACGTTGCAGCATAGTCACATGCCCTGCACCGCCCTTAGATAAAGCAGGTACAAGCGTGATTGCAGTTGCGCCACTACCAATAATGACAATCTTTTTACCTTGATAATTTAAATCTTCAGGCCAATGCTGCGGATGAATAAACTGACCTTTAAATGCTTTTAGATTTGGGAACTCAGGCTGGAAACCGGCTTCATAATTATAATAACCGGTACAACCTAAAACAAAATTGGCAATCCAAGTCTGTTTTTTGCCTTGCGCATCTTCAACTTCAACCGACCATTTCTGTTTAGTCGAATCATAATTTGCGCTAACAACACGTTGTTGGAAATGAATTTTAGATTTTAAATCCAGCTCATCGACCACTTCAGCCAAATAACCCTTAATTGATGCCCCTTCTGCCAACACATTGGCTTTCTTCCACGGTTTAAAATTGAAACCGAAGGTCGACATATCAGAGTCAGAACGGATACCAGGATACTTAAATAAATCCCATGTGCCACCAATATCTTCACGACGTTCAATAATGGCAAAACTACGCTGTGGAGAATTTTTTGTAATATGTGCAGCAAGTCCAATACCTGAAATACCAGCACCTACAATCAGTACATCAATCTGCTTTTCCATGTTGTTTTTTTCCATGTTTATCTTATATGTATTTATTAAAGCACAATTCTGACAATACACAATGTCAAGTTTAAATAAAATCGTTCAAAAATTTGTCTTTTCAGGTCAATGTTTAATTCTGTCTAACAATCTATCTCTATTAAATTTAAGGCATTAAAAAAGGCCGGTTTATTCAACCGACCTTTCCGATAACAACTGAGTTGTTTTCTACACGAAATTAGTTAACTTCGCGATCTACTAGCTCAACGTAAGCCATCGGTGCAGCATCACCTGCACGGAAGCCCGCTTTAAGAACACGTAGATAACCGCCGTTACGCTCTTTGTAACGAGGGCCAAGAACGGTAAATAATTTACCAACAGTTGCCGCTGAACGAGTACGAGCAAACGCTAAACGACGGTTTGCTACAGAATCGACTTTAGCTAAAGTGATTAAAGGCTCAGCAACACGACGTAATTCTTTTGCTTTAGGAACAGTAGTTTTAATTAACTCGTGTTCGAACAAAGAATTAGCCATGTTTTGGAACATCGCTTTACGATGACTGCTTGTACGGCCTAATTTCACACCACTATTACGATGACGCATGGTGATAGTCCTACTTAATTAACGACTACGATAAGCAAAGCGATCGTCCATGCGGAGGCTAGCCGGTGGCCAGTTCTCTAAACGCATGCCCAATTGCAAGCCTTTCGATGCCAGAACATCTTTAATCTCAGTCAACGATTTTTTACCTAAGTTAGGAGTTTTAAGTAACTCAACTTCAGTACGTTGAACAAGATCGCCAATGTAGTAAATATTTTCTGCTTTCAAACAGTTAGCAGAACGAACAGTAAGCTCTAGATCATCTACTGGACGAAGCAAGATTGGATCAACTTCTTCACGAGGTTCTTGAGCAACTGGTGCTTGATCTTTTTGAAGGTCAACGAAGATCGCAATTTGTTGCTGCAAAATTGTTGCAGCTTTGCGGATCGCTTCTTCAGGATCTACAGTACCGTTTGTTTCAAGATCAATGATCAATTTATCAAGGTCAGTACGTTGTTCTACACGAGCATTTTCAACTGTGTAAGACACGCGTTTGATAGGGCTATAAGAAGCATCTAACTGTAAACGACCCACTGGGCGAGTTTCGCCTTCTGGGAAACGTGAGTCAGAAGTCTCATAACCACGGCCTTGAGAAACTTTCAGGCGCATTTTTAATGAGCCTGAAGCACTTAAAGTACCGATCAAATGTTCAGGGTTAACCACTTCAACATTATGAGGTAAACGAAGATCAGCGGCTGTTACATCGCCAGGACCTTGTTTTTCTAATGTTAAATATGCTTCGTTTTGATCGAACAGCTTAATCGACAATCCTTTTAGGTTCAGCAAGAGCTCGACGATGTCCTGCTGCAAGCCTTCCAAAGTACTGTACTCGTGCTCAACACCCTCAATTTCAACTTCTACCACAGCAGCGCCAGGTAGAGAAGAAAGAAGGATGCGACGTAAAGCATTGCCCAGAGTATGACCAAAGCCACGCTCTAAGGGTTCTAGAATAACTTTTGCCGAGGTCCCGCTTGCCGCTTCGACCTTGATCGCTTGCGGTGTTAGAAACTCATTTGCAGTACGCGTCATATTGCTACCTCAAGGATTATTTAGAATACAATTCTACAATCAAGCTTTCGTTGATTTCAGCAGGTAAATCAGAACGATCTGGTGCAGCTTTAAACGTACCTTCCAATTTAGAATGGTCAATTTCCATCCAAGAAGGAGTGCCACGTTGAGCAGCTAATTCAATTGCGTTTTTGATACGTAATTGTTGTTTAGCACCTTCGTGAACTGCAACAACGTCGCCCGCTTTAACTTGGATAGACGCGATGTTAACACGACGACCATTTAAAGTGATTGAACGGTGAGATACAAGCTGACGAGCTTCTGCACGTGTAGAACCAAAACCCATGCGATAAACAACGTTATCAAGACGGCTTTCTAGCAATTTCAACAAGTTTTCACCTGTTGCGCCTTTAACACGAGCAGCTTCTTTATAGTAGTTACTAAATTGACGCTCTAAAACACCGTACATGCGACGTACTTTTTGTTTTTCACGTAATTGTAGTGAGTACTCAGATTGTTTACCGCCACGAGCTCCACCATGTTGACCAGGAGCTTTAGCGTGTTTTTTAGTTTTGACGTCAAATGGTTTAACGCCAGATTTTAATTGCAGGTCTGTCCCTTCGCGGCGAGAGAGTTTGCATTTTGGACCAATATAACGAGCCATGAATGATTCTCCTTAGACGCGACGTTTTTTAGGTGGACGGCAACCGTTGTGCGGAATTGGAGTCACATCGGTAATGCTATTGATTTTATAACCCACTGCACCTAAAGCACGAACCGCAGATTCACGACCTGGACCAGGACCTTTTACAAGGACGTCCAAGTTTTTCAAACCGTAGTCTAAAGCAGCTTTACCAGCAACTTCAGCAGCTACCTGAGCAGCGAACGGAGTTGATTTACGTGATCCACGGAAGCCTTGTCCACCTGAAGTGGCCCAAGCCAGTGCATTACCTTGACGATCGGTAATAGTCACAATGGTGTTATTAAAAGAAGCGTGAATGTGTGCAACACCTTCAGAGACGGTACGAGTGACCTTCTTGCGTGTGCGAGTATCTTTAGCCATCTTTTAGCTTCCAGAAATCTTATTTCTTAATTGGTTTGCGCGGACCTTTACGGGTACGTGCGTTAGTTTTGGTGCGTTGACCGCGGACAGGCAAGCTGCGACGATGACGAAGACCGCGGTAGCAGCCTAAATCCATTAAACGTTTAATGTTCATGGAAATTTCGCGACGTAAATCACCTTCGGTCGGAACCTTAGCAATTTCTGCACGAATCGCATCAAGCTGAGCGTCATCTAATTCACGAATCTTAGTAGTTGGAGCAATACCAGCAGCAGCTAAAATAGCTTTTGAAGTATGGCGACCGATACCAAAGATATACGTTAGAGAGATAACAGCATGCTTGTTATCCGGAATGTTTACACCGGCAATACGAGCCATTCAATTTTCTCCAAAAAGGCAGCCGAGATAATCAACCGCCCCACAAAAATCTTGAGGGGCGGATAATAACCTAATTCGCCTACTGAAATCAACAGGTCTTGATCAGATTAACCTTGACGCTGCTTATGACGAGGTTCTGCGCTACAAATTACGCGGATAACCCCATTACGACGGATAACTTTGCAGCTACCACAAATTTTCTTTACAGAAGCTTGTACTTTCATGATGAAACCTCAAGTGCGCTTATCCCTTAGGATGAGCAGTCGTTTTTCTCATTAATGTTTGACTATCGTACTGGTGCGAGGTGAGATGTGCTTGTAGCTGAGCCATAAAGTCCATCACAACAACCACAACAATCAGTAAAGATGTCCCACCTAAGCTAAATGGAATACCAAATGAGCTTTGTAGAATCATCGGCATTAAGCAGATGATCGTGATATAAATCGCGCCGATAAAGGTCAAACGATTGAGAATATGATCTAAGTAACGAGCAGTTTGCTCACCTGGACGTATACCAGGCACATAAGCTCCGCTGCGTTTCAAGTTCTCTGACACTTCTTTGGGACTAAATACAAGTGCCGTATAGAAGTAACAGAAAAAGATAATTAACGCACCAAAGAGCACCAAATACATCGGCTGACCAGGCGATAAAACCAATGCCAAATCTTGAAGACTACGTTGGATAATTCCGGCATTCGGATCTGCACTTCCTACCCATTGACCTAAGCTCGCAGGGAACAAAAGTAATGAGCTTGCGAAAATCGCAGGAATCACACCAGCCATATTAATTTTAAGTGGCAAATGTGTTTGTTGTGCAGTAAATACGCGACGACCTTGTTGTTTCTGAGCATAGTTTACCGGAATGCGACGCTGCGCTTTCTCGATGAACACAATTGCTGCAAGCACTGCTATAGACAATAAAGCGAATACAGCCAAGCCTATAAGACTTGATTGACCGTTATCTACAGAAGAGAAAGATTGCATAACTAAGTTAGGCAATCCTGCAACAATACCCGCGAAGATGATCATGGATATACCATTCCCCACCCCACGCTCGGTAATTTGTTCACCCAACCACATCAAGAACATGGTACCTGCAACCAGTGACGTTACAGCAGGTACATAGAAAGCCAAACCAGAATTCAGAGTAATCCCCTGACTGATCAAGCCTGCACACATACCAACTGACTGCACAAGTGCAAGGAGTAATGTTCCTTGGCGCGTGTACTGATTTATCTTACGTTTGCCTTGTTCGCCTTCTTTTTTTAATGCTTCCAGCGACGGAATGACTGTTGACATTAACTGCACAATAATTGAGGCAGAAATGTATGGCATGATCCCAAGAGCAAGAATAGACATTCGCTCTAATGCACCGCCTGAGAACATGTTAAACAAACCCAGGATGGTACCTGAGTTTGCATTAAACAGATTCTCTAAAGCAGCACTATTAATGCCTGGTACTGGAATATGCGCTCCTAGTCGAAAAACCAACAACGCACCAATGAGAAACATCATGCGGCGAATAATCTCACGGTATTTCACGTGAAATGGTTGGCCTTTCATCATATTGACATGACCTACAGAACTAGGAGACATAGACACTGGAGATTACTCCTCGACTTTACCGCCAGCAGCTTCAACAGCAGCTTTAGCGCCTTTAGTCAATGCAACACCTTGGATAGTGAAAGCACGAGTAATTTCACCAGAAAGTACGATACGAGCGCGAATCATGTCTTTACGAACAACATTCGCAGCTTTTAAAGTTTCAAGTGAAACAATATCACCTTCAACTTTAGTAAGCTCAGATAAACGTACTTCAGCAGTTTTTAAAGCAAGTTGGCTAGTGAAGCCGAATTTAGGCAAACGACGATATAACGCTGTTTGACCGCCTTCAAAGCCCGGACGAGTACCACCGCTTTTACGTGAGTTTTGACCTTTGACACCACGGCCACCAGTCTTACCAACGCCAGAACCGATACCACGGCCTAGACGAAGGTTATCACGCTTAGCACCTTCTGCAGGTGCAATAGTATTTAAACGCAGAGTCATGGCTTATTCCTCTACACTAACCATATAGTAAACTTGGTTGATCATACCGCGGTTAGAAGGAGTATCAACTACTTCTACAGTGTGACCGATACGACGCAGACCTAAACCTTTAAGGCTAAGCTTGTGATTTTTCAAGCGATGCGATGAAGATTTAGTCTGGGTAACTTTAATCGTTTTCATGATTGATTACCCTTGAATTTGTGCTACAGACAAACCACGTTTCGCAGCGACTTTCTCAGGAGAAGTCATATCACGCAAACCTTTGAAAGTTGCGTTTACTACGTTAGCAGCGTTTGTAGAACCATAGCATTTTGTTAGTACGTTATGTACACCAACAGCTTCTAGAACTGCACGCATAGCGCCACCAGCAATTACACCAGTACCTTCAGAAGCAGGTTGCATGTAAACGCGGCTTGCACCGTGACGAGCATTAATAGGGTGTTGTACAGTACCGTTAACAAGCTCAACAGTAATCATGTTACGACGTGCAGCTTCAAGTGCTTTAGAAATAGCAGCTGGAACTTCACGTGCTTTACCACGACCAAAACCTACGCGACCATTACCATCACCCACAACAGTTAATGCTGTGAAAGAGAAGATACGACCACCCTTAACAACTTTGGCTACACGATCAACGGCAACCAGCTTTTCAACAAGACCTTCGTTTTGTTCAACTTTAGCCATGATTAGAACTCCAAGCCGTTTTCACGAGCAGCATCAGCCAAGGCTTTGATACGACCATGATATTTGAAACCAGAACGGTCAAATGCAACTTTAGTTACGCCAGCTGCTTTTGCACGTTCAGCAATTAAAGCACCTACTTGTTTAGCTGCTTCAACGTTACCAGTTGTACCAGCACGTAGCGTAGCGTCTAAAGTAGAAGCTTGCGCTAATACTTTGCCACCATCTGCTGAGATAACTTGAGCATAGATGTGACGCGGAGTGCGGTTTACACACAAACGAGTCGCACCCAATGCACGGATGTGCAAGCGTGTGCTTTTCGCACGACGCAAACGGGATTGTTTCTTTTCGTTCATAAGAACCTCGCGCCTTATTTCTTCTTAGCTTCTTTACGAAGAACAACTTCATCAGAATAACGAACACCTTTACCTTTATAAGGCTCTGGTGGACGGTAACCACGGATATCTGCAGCAACTTGACCTAAAGCAGACTTATCAGCTGATTTAAGGACAATTTCAGTTGCTGTAGGAGTTTCAGCAGTTACACCCTCAGGAAGGTTGTAATCGATCGGGTGAGAGAAACCAAGGTTAAGGTTAATAACATTACCTTTAACCGCAGCTTTATAACCAACACCGATAAGCTGTAACTTACGTTCGAAACCTTCGCTAACACCTTTTACAAGGTTGTTTAGCACAGCGCGAGCAGTACCAGCTTGCATCCAAGCGTCTTTCGACTCAGCTTTAGGAGCAACAACTAGTGTACCGTCTTCCTGTTTAAGCTCGACCAGCGCATGCAGGTTGAAAGACAATGTACCTTTAGTGCCTTTCACTTCGACCTGCCGGCCGTTCTGAGTAACTGTTACACCGTTAGGTACAGTTACTGGGGCTTTAGCCACACGAGACATGAGGAATCACCTATTAAGAAACAAAAGCAATAACTTCACCACCAACGCCTGCAGAACGTGCTGCACGGTCAGTCATGATGCCTTTGCTTGTAGAAACAATTGCAATACCTAAACCTTGCTTAACGCTCGGAAGTGCATCTTTACCGCGATACTGACGTAGACCTGGACGGCTTACGCGTTTCACAGTTTCGATAACTGGTTTGCCTTCGAAATATTTTAATGTAATCGTTAAAGTAGGTTTGCCTTCGTTATCAGCAACCGCTACTTCAGAGATATAACCCTCTTGTTGAAGAACGTTTGCAATAGCAACCTTCAACTTAGAGTTAGGCATAGAAACGGTTTGTTTCTTAGCCATTTGTGCGTTACGAACACGTGTTAGCATGTCGGCAACGGTATCTTGCATACTCATTTATAGTCGCTCCTTACCAGCTTGCCTTAACAACGCCCGGTACATCACCCTGCATTACTGTTTCACGTAATTTGTTACGGCTTAAGCCGAACTTACGGAAGTAACCATGAGGACGACCAGTTAAACCACAACGGTTACGAAGACGTACTGGAGATGCATTACGTGGTAATGCTTGTAACTTCAAAGTCGCGGCGAAACGCTCTTCATCGCTAGCATTTACATTTGCAATCGTTGCTTTTAATTCAGCACGTTTTGCAGCAAATTTAGCAACAGTAGCTTCGCGTTTCAATTCGCGATTAATCATACCTTTCTTAGCCATATCGACCTCTTATTTAAACGGGAAGCCGAATACACGCATAAGCGCGCGGCCTTCGTCATCGGTGCGAGCAGTCGTAGTAATGGTAATATCCATACCACGAATACGATCAATCTTATCAAAATCGATCTCTGGGAACATGATTTGTTCTTTAAGACCCATTGAATAGTTACCGCGACCATCAAACGATTTAGCCGAGAAACCGCGGAAGTCACGGATACGAGGAATCGCAATCGAGATCAAACGGTCTAAGAATTCGTACATACGTTCGCCGCGTAAAGTAACTTTACAACCAATCGGCCAACCATCACGGATTTTGAAACCAGCGATTGATTTGCGAGCTAACGTAAGAACTGGTTTTTGACCAGCGATAGCTTGCATATCAGCTAGAGCACCATCAAGGAGTTTTTTGTCAGCAGAAGCTGCACCAACACCCATGTTGATAGTGATTTTAGTAATGCGAGGAATATCCATCACATTCTTAACGCCCAATACTTCTTGTAATTGAGCTTTAAGTTCGTCGTTGTAACGTGCTTTAAGTCTGGCCATAGCCTATTTCAACCTATTACTTCGCTACCGCCACTGATTCACCAGTTGATTTGAACACGCGAGTTTTCACGCCTTCTACAACTTGGTAACCAACACGGTCAGCCTTTTGGGTTGCAGCATTAAAAATTGCCACGTTAGAAATATGAAGCGCAGCTTCTTGAGTTACGATGGCACCTTCAGTACCAGTAGCTCGGTTAGGCTTTTGATGCTTCTTCACCAAGTTAAGGCCTTCAACCTTTACTTGGTCATTAGAAACAGACAATACAGTACCCTGTTTGCCTTTTTCTTTACCTGCGATCACAATTACTTGATCGCCTTTTTTAATCTTAGCCATGATCGCCTCTTATAGAACTTCTGGAGCCAATGAAATAATTTTCATGAACTGTTCAGTACGAAGTTCACGAGTCACTGGTCCAAAAATACGAGTTGCAATCGGTGCTTTGTTGGTGTTCAAAATCACAGCAGCGTTATCGTCGAAACGAATAACCGAACCATCTGGACGACGGATACCGAATTTTGTACGTACAACAACAGCATTCATTACGTCGCCTTTTTTAACACGAGCGCGCGGAATTGCTTCTTTTACAGTAACTTTAATAATGTCGCCAACTGAAGCATAACGACGATGCGAGCCACCTAGTACTTTAATACATTGTACGCGGCGTGCACCACTGTTGTCTGCTACGTCGAGCATACTTTCGGTCTGAATCATTGCCCTACTCCAAAACCGAGCAACACCGGTCGAAATTTCGAAAGGCTCAAAGAGTACTCGAAATCAACCGATGATGCAACAAGAACGTTAATTACTCAGCAGCTGCTTCAACAACTTCAACTAGAGTCCAAGACTTAGTTTTAGAAATTGGGCGGCTTTCTTTGATAGTCACAACATCACCAGTTTTAGCTGTGTTGTTCTCATCATGAGCGTGTAATTTTGTTGAACGGCGGATTAATTTGCCATACAACGGGTGTTGAACGCGGCGTTCGATAAGCACAACAATAGATTTCTCCATTTTGTCGCTTACTACTTTGCCTGTTAACGTGCGAACTGTTTGCTCACTCATTGTGCGTTCTCCTGTTTTTCGGTAAGGAGGGTCTTGATACGAGCAATTGTCTTACGAGTAAGCGCAACTTCGTGCGATTTACCCAATTGACCAGTTGCTTTCGCCATACGAAGACGGAATTGGTTCAACTGTTGCTCATCAAGCAAAGCTGTCAACTCTTCTACCGACTTTTCACGTAGATCTTTAGTTTTCATTACATTACCGTCCGAGTCACGATAGCGGTTTTAAACGGAAGTTTAGCAGCAGCAAGAACAAATGCCTCACGTGCCAATTCTTCGCTAACACCATCAATTTCGTACAAGACTTTACCTGGTTTGATTTGACAAACCCAATATTCTACAGAACCTTTACCTTTACCCATACGCACTTCAAGTGGTTTAGAAGTAATAGGTTTGTCCGGGAATACACGGATAAAGATTTTACCACCACGTTTAATACGACGGCTAATTGTACGACGCGCTGCTTCAATTTGACGCGCAGTCATTTGACCACGTTCAAGCGATTTAAGTGCAATAGTACCAAAAGATACTGTGCTACCACGATGCGCTAGACCAGTGTTACGGCCTTTTTGCACCTTACGGAATTTAGTACGTTTAGGTTGCAACATGGATTATTCTCCTTTTTCAGCAGAACGATCATTGCGACGACCACGACGCTCTTGACCTTCACCACGACCGCGACCACGTTTAGCTGGACGTTCTTCAGCAGGAGCAGGGTTCATGACTTGTTTCATGCCACCTAAGATCTCGCCACGGAATACCCAAACTTTAACGCCGATCGTACCGTAAGTAGTTTCTGCACGTACAGAAGCATAGTCGATGTCAGCACGAAGTGTATGTAGAGGCACACGACCTTCACGATACCACTCAGTACGAGCAATCTCAGCACCGCCTAGACGACCTGAAACTTCAACTTTGATACCTTTCGCACCAGAACGCATAGAGTTTTGAACCGCACGCTTCATAGCACGACGGAACATTACACGTTTTTCTAATTGAGAAGCGATTGCTTCAGCAACTAAACGAGCGTCTAAGTCTGGACGATCAATTTCATTGATGCTTACTTGCGCAGGAACACCCATGATAGATGTTAATTCGCGTTGTAATTTCTCAATATCTTCGCCTTTTTTACCGATAACGATACCAGGACGAGCAGTGCTAATAGTTACTTTAGCAGCACCTGTAGGACGTTCGATAAGAATATTGCTCACCATCGCATTCTTAAGTTTTTTAGTTAAAAACTCACGAACTTGAAGATCTTTAAGCAAATATTCAGCATATTGTTTCGGACTCGCGTACCAGTTAGCGTTATGACGTTTCACAACACCTAGGCGGATACCGATTGGATGAACCTTCTGACCCATATCAAACCCCTACCTTAACGGTAATGTGACAAGTACGCTTAGTGATACGATCTGCACGGCCTTTAGCACGTGGCAAAATACGTTTAAGGCTAGTGCCTTCGTCAACGTAGATCGTAGCAACTTTAAGGTCGTCTACATCTAAACTGTTATTGTGTTCAGCGTTTGCAATCGCAGATTCCAACGCTTTCTTAACTAAAACTGCAGCTTTTTTGTTGCTGAAGTTCAAGATATTTAGAGCGTGAGCAATAGATTTGCCGCGGATCAAGTCTGCAACCAAACGAGCTTTCTGTGCCGAGATAGCGGCACCGCGTAATTTAGCAGTAACTTCCATCATAGCACCTTAACGTTTAGATTTCTTGTCAACACCGTGACCACGATAGGTACGAGTTGGCGCGAATTCACCGAGTTTATGACCAACCATATGTTCAGATACAATCACTGGAACATGGTTACGGCCATTGTGGACAGAAATTGTTAAACCAACAAAATCCGGGAGGATCATCGAACGACGCGACCAAGTTTTGATCGGCTTACGGTTATTAGCCGCGATAGCCGCTTCAACCTTAGCGAACAAGTGCGCATCGACGAATGGGCCTTTTTTCAGAGAACGAGGCATTGTCAGATTCCTTTACTTGTTACTTAACGCGACGGTCGCGAATAATCATCTTAGTCGTACGCTTGTTGGTACGTGTTTTGTACCCTTTAGCTTTTTGACCCCATGGGCTTACAGGTTGAATACCTTTATTACGCCCTTCACCACCACCGTGTGGGTGATCAACTGGGTTCATCGCCATACCACGAACGGTAGGACGAACGCCACGCCAGCGAGCTGCACCAGCTTTACCGAGTGAGCGAAGGTTGCTTTCTTGGTTAGAAACTTCACCAAGAACTGCACGACATTCAACGTGAATTTTACGCATTTCGCCAGAACGTAGACGAACAATTGCGTAAGAACCGTCACGACCCAACAACTGAACAGAAGTACCAGCTGAACGAGCAATTTGCGCGCCTTTACCAATTTTAAGTTCGATGTTGTGAAGAGTAGAACCGATAGGCATGTTGCGAAGTGGCAAGCAGTTACCTGGACGAATTGGAGCATCGTTACCAGACTGTACTTGATCACCAGCGCGAAGGCCTTTAGGAGCGATGATATAACGACGTTCACCGTCAGCATACAATACAAGTGCAATGTGTGCAGTACGGTTAGGATCGTATTCGATACGCTCTACAGTAGCAGGAATACCATCTTTGTTACGTTTGAAGTCAACTAGACGGTAGTGCTGTTTATGACCGCCACCAACGTGACGAGTCGTAATGTGACCGTTGTTATTACGGCCGCCAGTACGTTTTTTAGCTTCAACTAGTGGAGCATAAGGCGCGCCTTTGTGAAGGTGATCATGAACCACTTTCTCTACAAAGCGACGTCCTGGAGACGTTGGCTTACATTTTTGAATAGGCATAATATTCGTCCTTATTCCGCTGTGCTTTCAGCGGTATCGCCCAAGTCAGCCATTTCAACATCTTGGCCAGCTTTCAGGGTGACGTATGCTTTTTTAACATCAGAACGACGTCCTAATGTTTTACCAAAGCGTTTAGTCTTACCTTTAGTGATCGTTGTGTTAACTTTAACAACTTGAACACCAAAGAGTTGTTCAACTGCTTTTTTGATTTCAAGTTTAGTTGCGTTTACAGCAACTTTAAAAACTTGAACACCAGCAGTTTCACCTAAAACTTGTGCTTTTTCTGAGAAAACAGGTCCTTGAAGGACTTGATATAAACGTTCGTTGTTCATCCGAGTTCTACCTCAATTTTCTTAGCAGCAGCTACAGACATAACAACTTTGTCGAACGCAATCAAGCTAACAGGATCAATCGCAGTCGCATCAACCACATCAACGTGTGGAATGTTACGAGCAGCAAGATACAAGTTCTCATCAACAGCATCAGTAACGATTAATGCGCGAGTCGCATTCAAGTCGTTAAGTTTTGCAAGCAATTCTTTAGTTTTTGGAGCTTCAACAGCAAACTCTTCAACTAAAACTAAGCGATCTTGACGAACAAGTTCAGCTAGGATGCATTGCATAGCACCGCGATACATTTTACGGTTTACTTTTTGAGACCAGTCTTGTGGACGAGCAGCAAAAGTTTTACCACCGCCAACCCAGATTGGGCTACGAATAGAACCAGCACGCGCACGGCCAGTACCTTTTTGACGGAAAGGTTTTTTACCACCGCCAGATACATCACCACGAGATTTCTGAGCTTTCGAACCTTGACGACCACCAGCTAAATAAGCTGTAACAACTTGGTGTACAAGTGCTTCGTTAAATTCACGACCGAAAGCAACTTCAGATAATTCAACAGCAGAGCCGGAAACAGTATTTAAATTCACGTTATTTCCCCTCAGGCCTTAATAGTAGGACGAACGATAACGTCGCCACCAGTAGAACCAGGAATCGCACCTTTAACAACGAGAACTGAACGTTCAGTGTCGATCGATACAATTTCAAGACCTTGTACTGTTACGCGATCCGCACCTAAGTGACCAGGCATTTTTTTGCCTTTGAATACGCGACCAGGAGTCTGGTTTTGACCTGTAGAACCTACAGCACGGTGAGAAAGTGAGTTACCGTGAGTTGCGTCTTGCGTACGGAAGTTCCAACGCTTAACACCACCTTGGAAACCTTTACCTTTAGAAGTACCAGTTACGTCAACAATTTGACCTACTTGGAACAATTCAACGGTAAGAGAAGTACCAACTTCACGACCTTCAAGATCAGCTTCTGTAGCACGGAATTCTTGAACTAGACGACCAGCAGCAACACCCGCTTTCGCGAAGTGACCTTTCTGAGCGTTAGTTACGCGAGATTCGCGACGTTCACCAGTAGTGATTTGAATCGCTTGATAACCATCAGTTTCAAGCGTTTTGATTTGAGTGATGCGGTTAGGATCAACCTCAATCACTGTAACAGGTACAGAAACACCAGCATCTGTAAAGATACGTGTCATACCGCACTTGCGACCGACTAAACCAATAGCCATGTGCATAAACCTCTAAAAAAGCGGCCTAATTAACTTAAAACGTTAATTAACCCGAAAGCCTTAACCCAATGCGATCTGAACATCAACACCAGCTGCAAGATCCAACTTCATCAATGCATCAACAGTTTTATCTGTAGGTTGAACGATGTCGATCAAACGTTTGTAAGTGCGGATCTCGTATTGGTCACGCGCATCTTTGTTAACGTGTGGTGATGTTAAAACGTTAAAACGTTCAATGCGTGTAGGCATTGGAATTGGACCACAAACTTGTGCGCCAGTACGTTTTGCTGTTTCTACGATTTCTTGAGCTGATTGATCAATTAAACGATGATCAAAAGACTTAAGACGGATACGAATTCTCTGGTTAGACATACCAGTAAACTCCAAGCCAAAAATATAAAGAATCACCCTTGACGCATCTCATCCCACTAAAAAAGGATAAGTGTCAAGAGCAGTGAATTATCACTAAGGTCATGATCGATGCCACGACTGTCACGATGTTAACTACTTTCTTCGCAGTTAACCCCCTCAATCGAGGGTCGCCCATTATAGCCATTGTTTATTGCATAAGCAAATTGATTTTACGCTTTTCCTCTACATTTCAAATTGTTCAACAAATCAAGAGTTTGATTTTTCAGCAGTTGTAAGTTTTTTCAACCACATAACGAATTGCGTTATCAAGTAAATGATTTCCTTCAGAAAAATATTCTCTTGGCGATTTTTTAAGTTCATGTGCAGCTTGCACATATTTTCCTGAAAATATTGACAGCTCTTCCTCGTCATCTAAAAACAACTTTAAACTTTCTTCATGAATTTCAGGATGAAACTGGAAGCCCAACACATTTTTGCCCAATTGATACATTTGGTTACGACAAGCGTCATTCTCTGCCAAATGTACTGCGCCTTTTGGTAATTCAAAGGTTTCACTGTGCCATTGCATTACACGAATCTCATTTGGCAAATCAAAACAATCTTTGGGTGTATTTGCAATTTTACGCACAGTCGCCCAACCCAACTCTTGCTCTGGATTACGACTTACGCCTGCCCCTAAAGCATTGGCAATCAGCTGCCCACCTAGGCATAGACCAATTGCAGGCTTGCCTTGGGATAAATAACGGCGCAACCAACGCTTCTCAATTTTAAGCCAAGGGTAGTTTGCTTCATCATTTACACTCATTTTACCCCCCATAATAATAAGCAAATCAACTTCATCTACAGAAGGTAATGCTTCAATATCAAGTGGACGATCGAGCGGTAATGCAAAAAATTCGGTTGCTGTGATTTGAGCCTGATGCTGTTTCAAGTATTTGTAACAACTGCCATAACCTTCACCAGCAATATGCTGAAAATAATGAACTCTTAAATGCGACTTCATGCGCGAAAAACCTATTGTTATCTCTATATGCTTAGGTTTTGCAAAAATGAAGCCAACTTTTTATTTATATAAGGATTTTAAACAATTCAATACGTATCTAGCAGGAATGGCTTGATTCTCTTAAAGTAGTGCAATATTTAATTACATATAAACGCATTGCTATGAAAATAAAATCGCAAACTGCCCTTATTCATGCACCACGACAAGCCCCTCAATTTATTTCTACAGTACAACCTCCCCTCTATCGTGCATCGACCATTATTTTTAACAACACCGATGCCCTATTTAATCGCCATTGGACGGATGCCTATGACTATAGTTATGGCACACATGGCACACCCACTACCTTTACCCTAGGTGACAACATCGCGCAGATCGAGGGTGGGAAATATTGCCTACTTACACCAAGTGGTTTATCAGCGATTAACTTGGTGAACTCCTGCTTTTTAAGCCAAGGCGATGAAGTATGGGTCGCAGATAACATTTATGGCCCTAACATGGAGCATCTGCGTAACTTAGAAACGCGCTATGGCATTACAGTCAAAGTCTACAACCCAATTGATGTCGACACCTTTACCCCAAGTGCAAACGCCAAACTGATTTGGCTCGAAGCAGCCGGTTCTGTCACCTTAGAATTTCCAGACTTAACAGGACTCGTTAAAAAAGCCCAAGCGCATAACATGCTGACAGCTTTAGACAATACGTGGGGCGCAGGACTTGCCTTTAATGCCTTTGACTTTGGCAATGAACATTTAAGCATGGATATCACTGTGCATGCCCTGACCAAATACCCAAGTGGCGGTGGTGATATTTTGATGGGCTCCGTGGTGACACGTGATCAAAAGCTGCATCATAAACTGTTCCGTATGCATGCCATTCAGGGCATTTGCGTATCAGGTGATGATGTGGCTCAAGTACAACGCAGTCTTGCATCGATGCAACTGCGTTATGAAAATCAATCTAAAAGTGCCTTACAACTGAAAGATTGGTTAAAGCAACAAACTGAATTTGTGCAAGTGTTACACCCTGCCGATGTCGATTCTGCCGGTCATGTCTATTGGTCAGAAATTTGCAAGGAAGGTCATAGTGCTGGGTTGGTCAGCGTAATCTTTAATACGCAATACAATATGCAAGACATTCGCAACTTCTGCGATGCGCTACAGCTATTTAAACTTGGCTTTAGTTGGGGCGGTCCTGTCAGCCTTGTGATGCTGTATAACTTAAAAGATATGCGTGTACTTGAGCATTCACATTTACAAGACGGATTACTGGTTCGTTTTTGTATAGGACTAGAACATCCTGACGATTTAATACAAGATATCCAAAACGCTTTACAACACATGCATCAACAAAAAATTGAATAAAACAAAATAGGTGAAACTATGGGAACACCACTCGTTATTGCTAAAAAAACCACAGATACCAAACAAGAGATCGTTTTACATTCTGAGCTTGCCAACCGCCACGGTTTAATTGCCGGCGCGACAGGCACAGGTAAAACCGTCACATTAAAGGTCTTGGCAGAAAGTTTTTCACGTATTGGTGTTCCCGTATTTTTAGCCGATGCCAAAGGCGATGTATCAAGTCTTGCTAAGGCCGGAGAAAGCAATCCTAAATTTGAGGAACGGATCAAAAGCCTCAATATCAACTCGATTCCATTTGCAGCATTCCCTGTGGTGTTTTGGGATCTATTTGGTGAACAAGGGCATCCGATTCGCACCACGATCTCCGAAATTGGTCCACTGCTGCTTGCACGGATGCTCAACCTGAATGACACCCAAGAAGGTGTGTTATCGGCTGTGTTCCGTATTGCCGATGATCAAGGCTTACTACTGATCGACTTTAAAGATTTAAAAGCCATGATCAGCTATGTCAGCGAGCATGCAGCAGAGTTTAAAGCCGATTATGGCAATTTATCACCGGCGAGTTTAGGTGCAATTCAACGCAATTTACTTGCGCTTGCCGATCAAGGTGGCGATCAATTCTTTGGTGAACCTGCACTCGATTTAATGGATTTTATTCAAACTGATGCCCAAGGTCACGGTCATATCAATCTATTGGCTGCTGACAAGCTGATGAACACCCCAAAACTCTATGCGACGTTTTTACTTTGGATGCTGTCGGAACTGTTTGAGCAACTACCCGAAGTCGGTGACTTAGATAAACCAAAACTGGTGTTTTTCTTCGATGAAGCACACCTGCTTTTTGACAATGCCAGCCCTACGCTACAAGAAAAAATTGAACAAGTAGTACGCCTGATTCGTTCTAAAGGTGTAGGGATTTATTTTGTCACGCAAAATCCGCTCGACCTTCCTGAAAGCGTGCTCGGTCAACTGGGTAACCGTATACAGCATGCCCTCCGCGCTTTTACACCCAAAGATCAAAAAGCAGTCAAAACCGCAGCCGATACCTTTAGACCCAATCCTGAATTTAAAGTGCAAGATGCCATTACCGAACTCGCAGTCGGGGAAGCTTTAATTAGTTGCCTCGATGAAAAAGGCACACCTCAAATGGTCGAACGTGGTTGGGTAATGCCACCCTATTCCTCCTTTAACCCTATTTCACTTGAAGAAAGACGTGCCTTCATGGCGCAAAGCGTAGTTGCAGGTGTGTATGATCAAGTTCTTGATCGGGAAAGTGCCTTTGAAATGCTGCAACAAAAAATCGAACAGCGCCAACAACATGCAGCGCAAGCTGAACTTGCAAAACAACAAGCCAAAGCCGAAGAAGCCTATGCCAAGCAAGTGGCAAAAGAACAAGAAGCGCTTGCCAAACAACACGCACGTGAACAAGAACGTCTTGCCCGTGAGCAACAAAAGCAAACCGAACGCGCCGCCAAACAGCGTGAAAAACTAATTCAGGACACTGTCGGTACTTTTGCCAAAAGTGCAGCACGTAGCCTTGGCGGTACGACTGGACAAAAAATCGTACGCGGTCTGTTAGGTTCCTTGTTTGGAAAAAGGTAACTCAACTCAGACATCTTTCTGACCTTTTCCGATCATTTTCATATTTATGATGGGATATTTTTATATCCCATAACTTTTTTATGGGTTTATATTGCGCTGCCAACCCTAAAGATGTATTTTAAATACATCTTACATCAAGTCTGAGCCTCTCCCATGACTCCGCAACATATTGAATTGGTCAAAGCCACTGTTCCTGTATTACGTGAAAGTGGTGTCGCACTGACCACTTATTTTTATCAGCGCATGCTCAAGCATCATCCTGAGCTGAAAAATACCTTCAATATGGATCATCAAGAAACAGGTCGTCAGCCGCGTGCCTTGGCTGCTGCGGTATTGGCTTATGCAGAACATATTGAAAATCCAACCGTGCTTGCCAAAGCAGTCGAACGCATGACCACTAAGCATGTCAGCCTCAACATTCAAGCTGAGCAATATGCAATCGTGGGTGAACACTTACTGCATTCAATCAGTGAAGTTTTAGACGTGCCAATGGAATCCGATTTAATCGCAGCGTGGAAAGCAGCGTATATGCAATTGGC
This sequence comes from Acinetobacter wanghuae, assembly GCF_009557235.1. Lineage (NCBI taxonomy): Bacteria > Pseudomonadati > Pseudomonadota > Gammaproteobacteria > Moraxellales > Moraxellaceae > Acinetobacter > Acinetobacter wanghuae. The sequence goes on from NZ_CP045650.1 coordinate 2,371,620, forward strand.
TGATTTACTCATTGGCGTGGAAAAAGCAAAATATGCTGCGTTAAACACTGAAAATGGCGGTTGGACGGGTTGGCGTGAATTTGAAATCACAGCCATTGAAAACTTAGATGCAGCTCAATTATTCACATTAAAAGCCAAAGATCACTCCGCGATTAAAACCGCTAAAGCCGGTGAGTTTATCTCAGTTCGCGTGAAACTAGCGGACCAAGATTTATATCAACCACAGCAATTTACCTTTGATACTGATCAAGCCGAGCAATATCAAATTGTCGTAAAAGCGGAAGAAAATCCAACAGCATTTTCAGTCAATAATGCGTTGCTACAGCACTATAAAGTCGGTGATCTTGTAGAAGTATCAGCACCGAGCACACTTTAATTCTTGTCATTCAAAAGATTGAACGCTAATACCGAAAGTTCCGTTCGCGGGACTTTCAATGCTAAGATAGCACCACAACCATTCCCCTGCTCGTGCTATGCAACTGAATAAATTCACAGATTACGCTTTACGTATTTTGATGTACGTGGCTCAACCTCGCGAGTTGCCTTATACCATTGCAGAGCTTTCACAACGCTTAGACGTATCTGAAAATCATGCCATGAAAATTGTGCATTTTATGGCAAAGCAAGATTGGTTGATCACCACACGCGGAAAAGGCGGTGGGATTCGTTTAAATCCAGAATTACTCAAACAAAAATTAGGCGGCATTGTACGCATTTTACAAAAGGATCAACACGTGGTGGAATGCAACAGCCCACCTTGTGTTTTACGCACACATTGCGGGTTAAAAGGAATATTAGATCAAGCACTTGAGCAATTTTATTACCATCTAGATCAATATCAATTTCAAGATGTCATTCAACCCATTCATCTACACAGCAACGCATCATCGTCTATTCCACTTCTTAATCTTTAATACATCTGTTTGATATCAGCGGCTCTATCTTGCTGACAAAGTTCGCTTGCCTGCACGACTTCCTTTATAATAGCTTCTTGTAAATTAGTTATTGAAGTTGAGTCATGCACCAGCACAGAGGAAAATCGAAAAACAGTAAAACGGCAAACGCGCCTAAGCAAAAGATCAGCTATGCCAAAGCCGTTGATTCCGCCGTGACTGAATATTCGGTACAAGCTCTGAATTGGCTTCGCAGAGCTGAATTTTTAATGAGCGCACCAAAACTGAATTTATGTGTGGAAGATACCGGTTTTGAAGTTGCCTTTGCCGGTCGCTCAAATGCGGGGAAATCAAGCGCGATTAATGCCCTCACCAATCAAAAACAATTGGCACGTGCGTCAAAACGCCCGGGTCGTACCCAAATGATTAACTTCTTTAGCCTCGGTAATCCAAACCAACGTTTGGTGGATTTACCCGGTTATGGCTATGCGGCTGTACCTGAAGCGATGAAAATCGTGTGGCAAAAAGAACTTGAGAATTATTTGATTCATCGTGAAAGCTTACAAGGCTTGGTGTTATTGATGGATATTCGTCATCCGTTACAACACTTCGATGTCATGATGTTGGAATGGGCGTATTCACGTCAATTGTTTGTGCATGTGCTTTTAACCAAGTCGGACAAACTGAATCGTGGTCCTGCCTCTAAAGCATTGCAAGAAGTGAAAGCGGCATTGAAAAAAATGAAGCTAAACTTCTCTATTCAATTGTTCTCATCTATGAACAAAGAAGGTTTGGAAGAACTTGCAAGTGTCATGGGTGGTCGTTTGAACTTCACTTTGGGTCAGCAAGTTGAATACAATCTTTCTGCGATTCCTGAAGTCAGTGAAGATGACATTGATCTAGACACTGACGATGATTCAGAAATGGATCTTGAAAGCGCTTCAGAGCAAAACGAAGTGCAATCAAACGAACAAAATTAAACATTTTGTGATGTAATTGACAAATTAATGTCCCCTATTGCTTAAAGCTTTCGGGGACATTTTTTTAATACTGTAGCCATGCACAGATGATGGATATCGTAATGGCTCTACTTTCTCGCTTAAAAAAAACAAAAATCGGTTCTTCGATTAATTATTTTATTCAACCGCGTAAAGTCAAATTCGAATGGCAGGACACCCCTATTGATTGGATTCCCAATCACCCATTTTCCAGTTATTTCATTAATGAAATTAATAATATTTTACCTGCGGGTGAATTTTGGTTCTGCCGACTTTATAACAAAGTGTTACCTCAAATCACAGATGAAAAACTTGCCGCTGATGTGAAAGCATTTATTCGCCAAGAAGCGATGCATGCGCAAGCACATGTCTCCGCCAACAAAGAATATTTATCGGTCCGCAATATTGATATTCAACGTAACTTACGCATCATGGATGTGTTATTTAACAAAATCTTGGCAGATAAACCTTTGGGCTTAAATGTGCCTAAAGTGCTTGAACATCAATGGGATTTATTTCGCTTAGGTATTATTGCCACCGTAGAACACATGACCTGCGTCTTGGGAAAATACGTACTCTATAACACGGAATGGGAAAAACTCGGTGCTGACCCTGCCATGCTCGATTTGGTTAAATGGCATGGTGCGGAAGAAATTGAGCATCGTACCGTCGCATTTGATCTGTATCGTCACTTAGGGGGTACATATATCGCCCGTTATTATTTAAGTGTTGCGGTGATTATTGGCGTGATTGGATTATGGGTAGATGGTGCTGCACATTTAATGTCGCAAGATCCACGTTATAAATCGATTAAACCCGCAGTTTATAAACCTTGGATTTGGCGTGAATGGTCGCGAATTGCAAAGAAAGACCATAAAATTATGCCGCATCCGTTATGGTTGGTTTCACAACAACTGGGTTATTTAATGCCTTGGTATGACCCTGTGCATGAAGCCAGCACAGAAGATGCTTTAAATTATTTAAATCAGTCGCCAGCTGCGAAGCGCGCTTTATTAAAAATTGCTTAGACAAAAAATTTACATAAAAAAGCAGGCTTGATTGCCTGCTTTTTTACTATTGAATATTGATCAACTGGCTTCAGAATTTAATTCAGCTTTTCGGGTATAACGATCCACCACCACTGAAATCATCATATCGCCCTGCACATTCACCACCGTCCGAACGGTATCGAGTAATCGGTCAATTGGCAGTAAAATTGCAATTGCCTCTGCGGGCAAGCCTACCGATTGTAAGACCATAATCATGGTGACCATTCCTGCACTTGGAATACCCGGTGCCCCTAGGGACGCAATCATCGCTGTCGCACACACCACCAACTGTTGACCTAAGGTTAAATCCAAGCCCATTAAGTTAGCAATAAACAATGCCGCTGCGGCTTCATACAACGCAGTACCATCCATATTCAATTGCGTACCAAGCGGAATGACAAAACCCACCGTTTGCGGACGTACACCAAGATTTTCTTGCGCACATTTCATAGAGAGTGGCATCGTCGCTGAACTTGAACTAGTTGCGAAAGCTGTAATTAGCGCTGAACGCGTGCCTTTAAAGAAGGTCAACGGATTCATTTTACCAAAGACCCATAACAACAGCGGTAACACGACTAAACCGTGAAAAATGGTAGTACCTGTAACCACAGCAGCAAATTCAGCCAAACGACTTAAAACAGAGACATCTTCAGTTGCAACCAACTTCGCCAATAAAGCAAAGATACCAATCGGTGCAATCTTCATGATCCAACCGATCATCAACATCATAATCTCGAACAGTTGATGACTGATTTTGCGCACTGTTGTGAATTTTTCTCCACCTGCAACCAACGCCACACCAATGAATAAAGCAAACACCACAACCGCAAGCACATTGCCTTCGCTAAAGGCTTTAAACGGATTGATTAAGGTATTTTGAATGAAATTGGTAAAGAAAGAAGACGGCGTTAAGGTATCAGGGGTTTGATGTTGTGACATCGCATCTTGGAACATGACGATATCTACACCTTTGCCCACACCAAATAGATGCGCGCAGGTTAAACCTAAAATAAGGGCTAAAGTTGTGGTGGTCACACAGCACATCAGTGTGATTTTCCAAGTACGACTAAGTTGTCCGCCCGACTGTAAGTTAGAAACACCAACGACAATGGAGGTAAAAATCAGCGGCACCAAAATCATTTTGAGCAAACCAATAAACACACTACTGGCAATGCTAACGCCATACAAACTGGCAGAGAAAAATGCAGTGTCTGGGAAAACAGTTAGGATAAAACCAAACAGCACACCCAAAATGGCGGCAATTAAAATCTGGGTATTTAAGCTCATATTCTAGGCATTTTAAAGATCGGAACTATTTGGCACTATGCCATGATGATCAGCCATAATCGAGTTATTTTTTACTCAACCCATAGCTAAAAAATGTACATATGCACCATGTACATGCATGATTTGCAATGAAATGGCATATTTTGTGCTTCATCCAAACATAGATTCATTTTATCTTTAAGTTGGTAGATCGTTATGAAGCACTTCATCATGGCAATTGCACTCTTATGTAGCATTGGACAAACTTTTGCACACTCATCGAGCAATAATGGACAAGGCAAAGAAGGCTGTCACAAACATTCAGCAAATGATGTGCCGCACTGTCACTAATTTTTTGACTGCGCATAAAAAAAGCCGAATATCAAATTCGGCTTTTTTCATTTTTAATTTATTGGGTTTCAATTTCACGTAAGCGAATTAAACCTTCTTGTGTGGTGCTACACACCAATTCACCATTTTGCCACATACGTCCGAAGTTCAAACCACGTGAACTTGCGCTGACCGTTGCATCCATATCGTAGAGCATGAACTCATCGGCGCGGAATGGCTTATGGAAATACATCGCATGATCAATGCTCGCACACTGCAAACTTGGTGAAATATAACTCAGACCATGTGGGCGTAATGCTGTGGTCATTAAAGTAAAATCTGAATAGAATGCAGCAATTGCTTGATGTAAAGAGACTTCATCCACATCGGCTGCAATTTTGTCATGCGTACGAATATAATGTGCGTAATTCGGTGCTTCAGGCTGTGGTTGGAATGGATTCACTGGCATGACTGGACGAATTTCAACGTGACGATCCCGCATAAATGATGCGCGGACATTTTCAGGTACAAACTCGACCATCAGTTTTTTTAGTTCAGCTTCATTTTTTAAAGTTTCAACTGCTGGATATTCAGGTTCAGAAATTTGATAGTTGAGACCCTCTTCAGGCTCCGCAAATGACACCATACACATGAATATGGTTTTGCCATGCTGAATCGCCCGCACTTGACGACTTACGAAGCTGCGACCATCACGAATACGATCGACTTCATACACAATCGGTGCATTCACATCACCGCCATATAAGAAATAAGCATGTAAAGAATGCGCGGGACGATCTGTGGTATAAGAGGCTGCACGTAATGCTTGACCCAGAACCTGCCCCCCAAAGACACGTTTACCGACCAAATTACGGCTTTGTCCACGGAAAATATTTTCTTCAAGCTTTTCCAAGCTGAGTAAATCGACCAACTCTTGGGTTAAAGCATTCATAACACAACCTATTCGAAATGCGGGATATCCAAAATGGATGAATAAAAATCTATTTATTCAATCGCTATATTCTGCCATAAAATCTGACTAAATCACTAAAGTTAGATTGACTGCGCTGTCATAGTGAAATTGTAAATTTCTAGAAAAAACCCCATTATTCAAGCTAAAATCAAACATCTTCTGTGAATTTGTCAGAAAATGACATATTGTTTTTAACCAGAATCACGCAAAATAATTCCCCCTCAGCAGTTCTGTTGTTTTGGTCAGTAAAATTAGGAGTTTGTATGTCCAAGAGTGGCTTTGGTCAAATGTATCGCAAGTTATCAAGTAAGATGCTTGATCTTGTGGTTACCCCTCACGTTTTGGGGGAAGTACCAACTGAAGCACCTGCTGCAGCTTCTGAACCAAAACAAAAAGTGGTCTGCTATGTTTTGCAAAACCACTCACGTAGTAATGCCTTGGTGGTCGATGGGGAAACACGTCGCTTAAAACTGCCTGCTGCACTCGATCCAATGCATTTGGGTCCACATCAAGAAAAAGCATCAGTGTTGTTTTTACAACATCGTGATGAAAATAATTTACTCAGCACACCACCGCATGCATTTCCACCGCGTTTATTGCGTTTAATTGAAATTTTAGAAAAAAATCCAGATGTAGATGTCGAACTGATTCCAGTCACTGTCCTTTGGGGACGTGATCCTGAAAAAGAAGATTCTTGGTTTAAATTACTCTTTACCGATACATGGTCAACCCCAAGTCGTGTGAAACAATTGGTGAATATTGGCTTACATGGTCGTCAATCCCATTTAGAGTTTCATAAGGCACAATCCTTACGCGCCTTAATTCAATATGCCAAAAACACGCACCCGAATTCATCGCCTGCCACTTATATTGTTAGCACACTAAATGACTACTTAGATGGTCAACGTGAAGTGGTGCTCGGTCCCGATTTATCCGACCGTCGTAATGTGATGCATGGACTGATTAAATCAGTTGATGTGCAAGCCGCGATTCGCAATGAAAGCATTCGTAGTAAAATTAGCATGCTTGAAGCAGAACGTCGTGCGATTGGCTATCTGAATGAAATCGTATCAGACTATTCACACTCCACCGTTCGTTTTGCCGATAAGCTACTAAATCGTCTGTGGACACAGCTTTATGACGGCGTTGAAGTACATAACTTCAGTACGGTACGTGAACTCGCAAAAGATTATGAGATTGTCTATACCCCATGTCATCGCAGTCACATCGATTATTTATTGTTGTCTTATGTGATTTATAGCCGTGGTTTGATGGTGCCTTATATCGCAGCAGGTGATAACTTAAATATGCCGTTTGTCGGGCAGATTTTACGTGGTGGTGGTGCATTCTTTATTCGTCGTACTTTCCGCGGTAATGCCCTGTATACCACAGTGTTTAAAGAATACTTATATAGCGTATTGTCGCGCAATAATCCGCTTGAATACTTTATTGAAGGTGGGCGTTCACGTACAGGGCGTCTATTACCGCCAAAAACAGGCATGCTTGCCATGACGGTACATGGTCATTTGCGTGGTAAGGCAAAACCGATCGTATTCTTACCGACTTATATTGGCTATGAACGCCTGATGGAAGGTGGCACTTATGTCGGTGAAATGAACGGGAAAGAAAAAGAAGCCGAATCCATCTTCGGGATTATTAAAACCTTACGTAAAATTGAGCGCATTTTCGGTAAAGTACATTTGAACTTTGGTGAGCCTGTTTTCCTTGATGATATTTTAAAACAGCACGGTGCTGAAAATATCAAAATTGAAAAAAATGACGATCCAATTCCACAAGCTGTTTCAGATGCCGTCAATAGTTCAGCTCAAGCCATTTTAGAAAATATTAACCGTGCTGCGGTGATCAATCCAATTTCACTGTTGTCATTGATTTTATTAGCGACACCTAAACATACGCTTGATGAAGAAATTTGTATCAAGCAGCTTGATACCTATCGCAACCTGTTACTTTCGTTGCCATACGATAACCGTATGCAAGTTACGCCGTTGTCAGGCAAAGAAATCATTGCCTATGCCTTAAAACTGAAGCACATTAAACGTGTGAATCATGTCTTAGGCGATATTATTGCGATTGAAGATGGTCAAGCCATTCTATTGACATACTTCCGCAACAACATTTTGCATGCGTTCGTTGTACCTTCTTTGGTTGCAGCACTCGTCAATCACAATGGCATCATTCGTCGTCAAGATGTTGTGAATATGAGCTGTACGCTATATCCATTCTTGAAGGCTGAACTGTTCTTAAAATGGCGTGAAGATGAAATCTCAGAACAAGTGAATGCGTATATTGATGCATTGACTGCGGCAAAATTGATTTCAATTGAAGGTGAAAACTTAGTTGCACCAACACCAAACAGTGAAGCGCATCATCAGTTAGAAGTCCTTGCTGCGCCTGTCATGCAAAGTATTGAGCGTTATTACATGACACTTGCACTCATTACACAGCGTGGTTCAGGCATGATGTCGACACGCCAAGTTGAAGAGCTCAGTCAATTGGTCGGTCAGCGCCTATCGGTGTTATATGAGTTTAATTCACCAGAATTCTTTGATAAGGCATTATTCCAAACCTTTATTAAGGTGCTGACTCAGAAAGAATATATCCGTACCAATGAAGACAACGCGATTGTGTTTGATGAAAACTTTAGCAATATCGCAAAATATGCAGATTTGGTATTGGATGAAGTCAAACTCCAAATGCTGCATAACATCACGTCATTTACCGATGAAGAGCTAAAAGAAGCGTTAGAAGCCTTGGCTGCTGCAAAAGCGAAGAAAAGCCAAAAGCGGAAGAAGAAGTAAAAGCTTAAGATTCCTTCTCTCCTTTAAGGAGAGAGTTAGGGAGAAGTAGGTTTTGACTTAAAGCCCTCACCCCGACCCTCTCCCATAGGGAGAGGAAGTCTATTTACATAAGTTTCAAATAATCCTCAAAACAATCTTGATGCTCTAAGTGAAATCCCATCTGCTGCATTCTGCTTGCATACAGCCTTCTCCCTGTCACATGTTCACTCTCTACATTTAAGATAGGGACATCCATTTTCTGCTGAAACCACTGTAGAATTTCATGCAATAATTTGGGATCACTATTGCTCAAAATATAAGAAGCAGACAGATGTTCCACGTGAATCATCTGTGACAAGAAACGTGATAAATCTTCAATATGAATTCGATTTGACCAATGCAGATTTGGGTAACTTTGCCTCTTGATCGCCATGTTTTTTAATCGCGTGACTGAAGTTCCGTAAATTCCACTTGGACGAATAATCGTGCATCGTTCAGGATATGCGGTTAAATATGCTTGTTCCATATGCTGTAAAATTTCACCTTGTGCATCAGTGGGCTGAACAAGTGTTTCATCATCTACATCTTCCCCTGCATTTTCACCATACACACGCGTCGATGACACCACTACAATCCGTTGAACAGGATGAAGCTTTAAGGCTTGAAGAATCGGTTGCACAGAATCGAGATAAGTATGTTGATAATCTTGAATGGTGCTCTGCTTCGGACTAAGTAAAATATAGACCCAATCAATCGGTGCATGATTGGATAAATCAAGTTGATGCACATCTTGAATTTGATGAGAGGCAATCACATCTGTTTTAGCACTTTGACTAATTGTGCTAATTTGTTGTCCTTGCTCAAATAAATGTTTAGCAACACGCTGAGATGTTTTACCATAACCAATAAATAAAATACGCATTCGCACCGAATCACTGACTTGAGTTGAGGGGATATGGCTGCAGTTCATCAGTTACAAGGCGTCGGCAATGCCGCAGCTGCTTTACTCGAAAAACTAAACATTTTTAATACTGATGATTTGCTTTTTCATCTACCACGTGACTATGAAGACCGTAGCACGATCATTCCTATGAATCAATTGACCGTGGGACGTAGCTATTTGCTTGAAGGGATCGTCAAAGGTGTGGACTTTCCGCCCGGCAAACGTAAGTCCATGGCGGTGCTTTTAGATGATGAATGTGGCAAGGTCACCTTACGTTTTTATCATATCTATAAAGGCATTACGGATCGTTGTAAACTCGGTGCTCGGCTGCGTATTTTTGGCGAAGTCCGTGTCGGGGCACGTGGTTTAGAAATGTATCATCCTGAGTTACAGGTCATTACTGAACATACGCCATTACCACAAACCGAACTTACCGCAATCTATCCTGCAACCGAAGGCTTAACGCAACCCAAATTGCGTGAATATATTAAGCAAGCCTTAGCACAATACAGTAACGACCTACCTGAACTGTTACCCAAAAAATTCACCAATGGTTATGCACTAAAGCAATCCCTTGAATATATTCATCATCCACCTGTGGATGCCAATATGTTGCAGCTTGCACAAGGCTCACATCCTGCACAGCAACGTTTAATCTTTGAAGAGTTGGTGGCACATCAAATTAGTTTATTGACCCGCCGTGCTTATGTGCAGCAAGTTGAAGCGCCTTCATTTACGCCAAGCCAAAACTTTGCCAAACAATTATTAGCGACTTTACCCTTTGAAATGACGGGTGCACAAAAACGGGTATCGAAAGAAATTGCGCAGGATTTAAAAGGCAACAAACCGATGCTGCGCTTAGTGCAAGGCGATGTCGGTGCAGGTAAAACCTTAGTCGCAGGGGTTGCAGCTTGTCATGCCTTAGAAGAAGGTTGGCAAGTGGCATTGATGGCACCGACCGAAATTCTTGCCGAGCAACACTATTTAAACTTTAAAAAATGGCTTGAGCCTTTGGGGTTACATATCGCTTGGCTGTCTGGCAAGCAAAAAGGCAAAGCCCGTGCTGCCGCAGAACAGATGATTCATGATGGATCTGCGCATATGGTGGTCGGCACACATGCCTTATTCCAAGACAGTATTGGGTTTGCCAAACTTGGTTTGGTGATTATTGATGAACAACATCGCTTTGGAGTTGATCAACGTCTTGCTTTAAGAAATAAAGGCTTAAATGGCATGTCACCTCATCAATTGGTAATGACAGCAACCCCTATTCCACGCACGCTTGCGATGTCGGCTTATGGTGATCTTGATACTTCAGTGATTGATGAACTCCCCCCGGGTCGAACCCCGATTCAAACCGTGACCATCCCACTCGAACGTCGTGAACAAGTCTTACAACGCATCGCAAGCAACTGTGCCGAAGGTAAACAAGCCTATTGGGTCTGTACTTTGGTTGAGCAGTCTGAAACTTTAGATGCACAAGCTGCTGAAGCCACTTTTGCCGAAATTAAGGAACGCTTCCCCGACTTAAATATCGGCTTAGTACACGGCAAAATGAAAGCCGATGAAAAGCAAGCCGTGATGCAGCAGTTTAAAAATAATGAATTACAGCTTCTGATTGCAACCACGGTGATTGAAGTTGGTGTCGATGTACCTAATGCGTCTATTATGGTGATTGAAAATGCGGAACGTTTAGGTCTCTCACAACTGCATCAGTTACGTGGTCGAGTCGGTCGTGGTGCAACCGCGAGTTTCTGTGCCCTACTCTATAAGCATCCCCTGTCACAAAATGGACAAGAGCGTTTACGCATTATGCGTGAAACCAATGACGGATTCTTAATTGCAGAAAAGGATTTAGAAATTCGTGGACCGGGTGAGTTATTGGGGACTAAGCAAACGGGTGATATGAACTTTCGTGTTGCTAAGCTTGAACGTGATGATCATCTGCTTAATCAAGCACATTATGTCGCACAGCAAATGTTAAAAGATTATCCAAATCAAGCTGAAGCGCTGTTAAAACGTTGGTTACCGGAAGCTCCACGTTATGCCTATGTCTAATTTAATTAAGCAAGCGAAAACTTGGCTGCAGCAGTTACAGCCTTGCCAACTCTGTGGTAGTGATTATCAGCACATTCATTCTGTATGTGAGGATTGTTGGTCACAGCTCCCTTGGGCAAAAACCACAGTGCAACGTCAGGAAATGCAGGTTCATATTGCCTGTGACTATACCTATCCGATGGATCGAATGATTCAACTGTTTAAATATGAACAAAAACTACATTTGCAAAATGTGTTGGCAGGGACATTACTCAGTTTAAGGCTGCCCAAAGTCAGTGCGATCGTGCCTATGCCTATCTCAACAGAACGTTTGGTCGAGCGTGGTTATAACCAATCGTTGGTCTTAGCGAAACACGTTGCTAAACATCTGAACGTTCCAATTTGGCAGCCGATTACCCGACGTTCACAGCACTCACAAAAAGGCTTAAGTCGACTTGAACGTATGGACGATATCGAAGCGCAATTTGAAATCAGCACACAGTCTAAATTATGTTATCGACGTGTGCTGATTATTGATGATGTCGTCACCACAGGCAGCTCAATTCACGCACTTAAGCTCAAACTTGAAGCCTTAGGTTGTCGAGAAATTTATGCTGCCTGTATTGCGGGGGCAAAAATTTAAATTAAGCCTGTGCCAAAAGATGAGACTTAACCCAAGGCATCACAATCTCAGTAGTTAGCGGTGCAAGTCGGGTTTCTTGATCATCTAAATCTATCCATTTCATTTCAGCTATTTCGGCTTCAATCTGTGGCATTTGATTTAATGTCACATGATAAACATAGCTGATCAATTGATGATCTGGCTCATTGGCGGTTTTAGTTTCAAATCGTCCAATAAAAGATTCAATCTGAATATCACAGCAAATCTCTTCTTTAATTTCACGCACGATGGTCAGTTCAGGGGCTTCATTGGGTTCAAGCTTGCCACCGACTTGCATAAAACAATCGGTATTCTTTTTACGCACGACCAGAAGCTGATTAGCATCATTTAAAATAATGGCTGCAGCAACAGTGATAATTTTCATTGTGAAGGTGTGTTCCTTTTTTAATCAGTTGATTTCACAAGGTCTTGCTGATCAACCATGCCCCATTTCGCTTGTGGTGCTGCATAGTGATCAAACTGATTCAAAATCTCAGTGAAGTCTTCGCTGACAATCAATTTCTCAGTAAAGCGTTCTTTGGTAAAACCTTGTTCTGTGGTGTGCTGAATAAATTGAATTAAGCCGGTATAAAAATCTTGAACATTTAAAAATGCACATGGTTTTTCGTGAATGCCCAATTGCGCCCATGTCCATTGTTCAAAAATTTCTTCCAAAGTGCCTACTCCACCCGGAATTGCAACAAAACCATCTGAAAGTTCAGACATTTTGGTTTTGCGCTCATGCATATTTTCAACCACGTAAAGCTCGGTTAAACCCGGGTGTGCCAACTCACGATCGACCAATTGTTTAGGAATAACCCCGATGACTTGACCACCTGCAGCTAAAGCTGAATCTGCAATAATGCCCATTAAGCCCGAACGTCCACCACCATAAACGAGACATTGCCTACGTGCTGCTAACGTTTGCCCGACATGTTCAGCAATTTTTGCATAAATAGGATCTGAGCCTAGTGCAGAACCACAAAAAATTGCGATAGAATTCATCATTATTCACCCTCACAAACAAAGCCTGCCAATGAATATGGCACTTTAAGACTTTTTTTAAAAAAATAACCGTTCAACCCGTGTTTTTATTCAATTCCTTGTCTAAAATACACCCATTCGGATTTACATACTGCGCAAGGGAGAAAAGACGGCATGCTTGAAGCCTTTTACGCCACAGAGCGCGGTAGTTTAGAAGACGTCACAATTAATGGCGACTTTGATTTACATAAAGATTTAGTTTGGCTCGATTTAATTGCACCTTCACAAGAAGAGCAGCAATGGATTTTAGATGCCTATGATCAAAATTTACCGACACTGAAATCTCTCGAAGACATTTCATCAAGTGCGCGATTCTATCGCGATGATGATGGTATTTTACATATCAGCACCTACTTTTTGACAAAAAATAAAAATTATCAAGTCGATGATGAAAGTGAAGATCAATCGAGTATTTTAGCCACTGTACAAACGGTTGCTTTCATTTTACATAAGGAACATTTGTTTACTTTACGTGGTGAAAAACTAGTGGCATTCCGTGCATTTAGAGCACGTGCCCGCCGCAATGACTACGAAATTGATTACAAAGATCCAACCTGGATTTTGCTTGGTTTACTTGAAGCCAAACTGGACGAACTTGCAGATATTTTAGAAGACGTCCATAAGGATCTAGAGAAATACTCCACCGAAGTACTGAATAACCGCCATCGTGAACAGATTCTCGATCTAGATGACATGATTACCCGCCTTGCGCAATTAGAAGACATGCTAGGTAAAGCACAGCTATGTTTAATTGATTTACGCCGTGTACTCACCTTTTTATCGCGTCCTCGTGCTTTAGGCAGTCATATCTATGATGCGGACATTCGAGAATTGAGTGAAGATGTGCGCTCATTGGTCGAGCATGATGCCTTTTTATTCCAAAAGGTACGCTTCTTACTGGATACCACTTCAGGGTTCATTAACACCGAACAGAATGACACGATTCGTCGATTCTCGATTTTACCGAGTATGCTCGCGCCACCGATGTTGGTTGCCAGTGTCTATGGTATGAACACCGATGTACTGCCATTTGCACAAGGCACAACCAGCTTTGTCATTGTCGGTATTATTTTGCTCGCGTTCTTTATTGGACCATTGATTTACTTTAGATGGAAAAAATGGATTTGATAGTAAAGTCCTCTCTCCCTGAGGGAGAGAGTTAGAGAGAGGGTAATCAACATAACCTCTCCCTAGCCCCCTCCTAACAGGAGAGGGAATTGATAAAGCATTTCCAAGGCAACAAAAAAGTACCTTTCGGTGCTTTTTTATTTAGATAATCTGTAAATCATTTTCTAAATGACAGGCCTGTATGATATTCATCATCTTGGCAGGAACGGCTTTGAACTGTAAGCCTTTCGCTTGTGGTGTTTGGCGTAACCAACGAATCAAAACAGCCAACGCCAACGTACTGCCATTTTCAAGCGCAGCCAAATTGACCACAATTGGAAATTGGCGAGATGACTGAATTTCACGCAACCCTTTTACATAGTAGTCTTCGGCATTGTCATAATCGATCTTGCCTGACACCACCAATTCCTGATCAGAAAATTGAATCACAGCACATCCCTTTTATTTTTTGTCGATATCAGCATCAGGTTTAAAGTTCGCAATGGCTTTATCTAAATTACCACCGTTACGCTTTACCGTTGCTGCAAACTGATTACGGAACTGTAAACCAAGATCAATACCTGAAACATTGATATTCCGGATTTTCCATTGCGAACCATGATCTGCCAACTGGAACGAAACAGGAATTTTTTCACCATTGTGTTTAAAGTCCAAGGTCACCACTGGATTTTTGCTACCAGTCGCTTTGTATGGACGCAAGGTATAAGTTTGATTGCTGAATTTGGCAAATGCTGAACCATAATTTTCAATTAAGGTTTCACGGAAATTCTTTTCAAACTGCGCACGTTGTGCCGCTGAGCTATATTGATTGGTCGCATAAGTTCCCATCACAATACGAGTAAACGATTGTGAATCAATATAAGGATCTAAATTTTGACGTACAATTGAGCGCGCTAAAGCAGGATTCGCTTGTAATTTTGCATGATCCGCTTTTAAACGTGCAATCAGACTATCTGCAACTTTTTTCACAAAAGCAGGCGGGGTTTCAGTCGGTGCAGCAAAGACATTACCCGCTACTACAGTTGATAAAATGCCTACAGCTAGTGTTTGTTTCACAAATGTTTTCACACAAATATCCTCGATCATTATTCAACAAATGCAGGTTCTGCATCTGCTTCTACAGTGTTTGCATCAGCAGATGCCTCTTCTGATTTATTTTTTTCACCCGCACCACCGGTGACAAACTTAGTCACTAAGTCTTCAATTTCCATGGTGCCTTGGGTATTGGCGATTTGATCACCACGTTTAAGATAATTTAAGCCACCGCCCGGAATAATTTTCAGATACTTTTCACCGAGCAAGCCATTGGTTGCTACAGATATATAAGCATCTTCATCCAAATTAGTGATGGATTTCATGTTTTCTAAGAGTTGCTTTTCTTGTTCTTTTTGTAAGGTCGGATTCGCGGCTTGATAATCTGCGCTATAACGTAGTTCCTCTAAGGCTTCTTGCTGAACTTGTTTTAATTGCTCAGCATTGAATGTGGTCAAAGAGCCATCCATCGTCATATGTACAGTCGCTAAACGAGTCACAGGATCAAGGGTAATCGAATCGACCTGACCCACTTTCACACCACTCATCGCTACTTTGGCACGTGGTTTAATGCCGTTAATATTTTCAAAAGTCGCGGTTAAACTGTAACTGTCTTTAATATTTGTACCGACCAAACCACTGACACGCATCGCAAGGAAGAAAATGGCGATAGCAAACAGAATGACGAATATACCAACTGCGAGCTCACTCGTACGTGATTTCATTAAATACCTCCGAACATGACCGCAGTCAATACGAAATCAAAACCTAAGACACACAATGACGAATACACCACTGTGCGTGTTGTTGATGTTGCAATCCCTTCAGATGTTGGTACACAGGCATAGCCTTGATAAACCGCAATCCAAGTACAAATCAATGCAAATACAAAACTTTTAATAATAGTGCCGTTTAAAACGTCTTTAAAGAATTGCACGCTGCTTTGCATGCCACTCCAATATGCACCCTCGTCGGCACCTAAAAAATCAACACCGACTAATTTGCCTCCCATAATACCGACCGCAGCAAAAATGACAGCCAGCATGGGCAAGCTAAAAATACCAGCCCAAAGACGTGGTGAAATCACACGTTTGAGTGGATCGACGCCAATCATTTCCATACTTGAAAGCTGTTCTGTGGCTTTCATCAAGCCAATTTCAGCAGTGAGCGCAGAACCGGCACGTCCAGCAAACAGTAAAGCGGCAACCACAGGCGCAAGTTCACGGAGCAAAGTTAAAGCGACAGCTGTGCCCAGCATAGATTCACTACCAAAGGTCGACAAAATACTAAACATTTGTAGACCTAAAACAGCGCCAATAAATAAGCCCGACACCACAATGATGAGCAATGACATCACGCCAACACGGTACATTTGATAAATAAATAAACGCACACCCTGCCAAGT
This sequence comes from Acinetobacter wanghuae, assembly GCF_009557235.1. Taxonomy (NCBI): domain Bacteria; kingdom Pseudomonadati; phylum Pseudomonadota; class Gammaproteobacteria; order Moraxellales; family Moraxellaceae; genus Acinetobacter; species Acinetobacter wanghuae. The sequence continues at coordinate 2,388,177 of NZ_CP045650.1, forward strand.
GGGCAAAGAGCAAATCACTTGTAATAACATCAAGGTGGCAACGCCAATCCCTTGCACGCGCTCAATAACGCGTCGACCTAATAAGGCAATGGCATTCATGAATGCACCTCATCACTTAAATAGGCTTGATGACTAAATTGATAATCCACAGGGCCTTCAACTGAACCTGTGAGGAATTGTTGCACAAATGCAGATGAATGCGCTTTTAGCTGTTCAGGTGTGCCCTCACCTTGTACCTTGCCTTCAGCCACCACATAGATGTAATCCGCAATGGATAAGGTTTCAGCCACATCATGCGAGACAATAATGGTGGTCAAATCCAACGCTTCACGTAATGAGCGAATTAAACGGGTTAAAACCCCCATCACAATTGGGTCTTGCCCTGCAAATGGCTCGTCGTACATGATCAAATCAGGGTCAAGTGCAATCGCACGCGCCAAAGCCACACGACGATTCATACCACCTGACAATTCAGATGGCATCATTTGCTCTGCCCCGCGCAGACCAACAGATTCAAGTTTAAGCGCGACCAATTCTGCAATTAAATGCTCAGGCAATTGAGTATGCGCACGAATCGGAAATGCGACATTTTCGTAAACTGACATGTCGGTAAATAATGCCCCACTTTGGAAGAGCATGCCCATACGTGCACGCGAGGCAAATAATTCCTTACGTGACATTGCCGCAATATTTTTACCATCCAATAGAACTTGTCCAACATCGGGGACTAACTGCCCACCAATCAAACGCAGTAATGTCGTTTTACCTGTGCCTGAGGGTCCCATAATTGCTGTAATTTGACCGCGACGAATATTGAGATTTACGTTGTCATAAATCACACGATCGCCACGTTTAAAGCTCAAGTTTTTTACTTCAATCAATGATTGAGCCTCAAACAATGTTTGATTATTCATAGCTGAGCGTATTCCTGCATTTTTTTCAGCATGCATACTATAAAGGATTAGAGTTCAAAATGTTACTTTTGATAAATTTGGGATAAGCACATCCAATGTAGTGCAAAAATAGTTGCGTTTTTAATTGAGGCTAAAATAACACAAAATAATGGATATTATATGTACTAATTCAAGGTGTTATATAAGTAAAAAAGGACGTTACACAACACCAAGATTAAAGCAAGATAAGGCATAGCAACCTCTATTATTGTTTAAATCGGCTTCGACAGCCTCATTCTTTTACTTATCATAAACTATTTTTTTGATGATTCAGTATACATTTTATCTCAAGACATAAAAATTCAGCACAAAAAAAACCAGCGTTTCCGCTGGTTTTTTTATTCAATTCAATTAGTCATTGAATTTACGACGTGGACGGTCTTCACCGCCGAACGCTGGACGTTCACCACGTGGTTTATCATCAAAGCTACGACGTGGACGATCTTCGCCACCGAAAGTACGCTTAGGACGATCATCGCTGAACGAACGTTGTGGACGATCACCGAAACCGCCTTCACGACGTGGAGCAGGACGATCACCGAAATCACGTTTTGGACGGTCGCTATAACCATTTTCACGCGCTGGTTTGTAATCTACACGATTACCACGGTTGTCATCTGCAGAACGTGGTTTGTCACCAAACGAACGTTGTGGACGATCACCGAAACCGCCTTCGCGACGTGGCGCTGGACGATCACCGAAATCACGTTTTGGACGATCGTCGAATGAACGTTGTGGACGATCACCGAAACCGCCTTCACGACGTGGCGCTGGACGATCACCGAAATCACGTTTTGGACGATCATCGAACGAACGTTGTGGACGATCACCGAAACCGCCTTCACGACGTGGAGCAGGACGATCACCAAAATCACGCTTAGGACGATCATCAAATGAACGTTGTGGACGATCACCGAAATCACGTTTAGGACGATCATCACCGCCTTCACGACGTTTGAAATTAGATTCGCCTTCGAAACGAGCACGACCACCACCATCACGACCGCCGAAACCGCCACGACCACGACCGCCATCACGACCACCGCGACCGCCGTCACGACCACGACCGCCGCCATCACGACTACCGCGTGCAGGAGGTGGAGATGGCTCAAGACCTTCAATTTCAGACACGTTCAAACGTGCTTCAAGGAAATCTTCTAGCGCACGAATTTTACCGCGTTCACGGTAAGTCGCTAAAGTAATCGCTTTACCTGTACGACCAGCACGGCCTGTACGACCAATACGGTGAACATAGTCTTCGTTCTTCATTGGAAGACCGAAGTTAATAACGTGTGAAATTGTTGGTACGTCAAGACCACGAGCAGCAACGTCAGTTGCAACTAAAATCTTAGCACGACCTTCACGGATACTACGTAAACGACGGTTACGTACAGTTTGTGGCATAGCACCATGAAGCGCTACAACTGATAAACCTGCTTCAGCAAGTTCTTCAGCCAACATATCTGTGTCTTCTTGAGTCGACGCAAATACAACTGCTTGATCAACGTCTTCTTCGTTTAACCAGTGAGTTAATAATTTTTTCTTGTGTTCGAAACCATCAGTCCAATGCAAAGTCTGAGTAATGTCAGTATTTGTAGAGTGACCAGTTTCAATCGAAATACGCATCGGATCATTCATCATGCGTTCTGCAAGTGTAATGATACGTGGAGCGAATGTCGCAGAGAACATCAATGTTTGTTTACGGTTTGCAGCCAAATCACCAATTGCTTCTAAGTCTTCAGAGAAACCTAGATCAAGCATACGGTCAGCTTCATCGACGATTAACGCATCAACTTTATCAAGTTTGATTTGACGACGGTTTACTAAGTCAAGTAGACGACCTGGAGTCGCTACAACCACTTGTGCACCTTTTAACTGTTGGATTTGTTTACCGAAAGGCATACCACCCATAATTGCAGCAATACGAACACCCTTCATGTGACGTACAAGTGCAATCGCGTCTTGACATACTTGTTGTGCCAATTCACGCGTTGGTGAAATTACCAAGATATTCGGTTGAGTTACCGCTTTCATGCGATCTTTGAAAGGAACAAGACCGTCTTCGTTTGCAAGACCGTTTAAAGTCGGTAGTAAGAATGCAGCAGTCTTACCAGAACCCGTTTGGCTTGATACTAAAAGGTCTTTACCTTCTAGTGCAGCTGGGATTGCCTGTTCTTGTACAGGAGTTGGCGTAGTAAAGCCTAGACCTTCAAGAGCCTGTGTTAACGACTCGTCAAGGGAAAAATCAGCAAAAGTTTTGCTCATAGAGAGTGTTCACCCTAAAGTGGGTGCTCCATTAAATAAATATAAAACTATGGACATCGGCAAAAAGCGGTACAGCAATTAGAGCTGAAAAATTAGGATTCAGCAGCGATCCGAGTAACGACGATGTGGATAACGCACGTATATGATTACGGCCGCAAACCTGAAGGAATCGCTTAAGCGATTGGGGCGCGAAGGATATGTCCTCTCTATGGACAGCACGCGCATACAATGATTAGAAGATAATGTTCAGGTAAAGAACGGAAATTTAAGTGCGTTGGCGGAGTATAGCAGAATTTTAAATAATGTCATTAAGTTTTAGTGTTATTTTCACTTAATATAAATATTAAAATATTAATCAGACACTTATATAAATATAAAAATGTAACTTCTTGTACATTCGAACATTCATGCAGCAAAACACATTTTTTAAGCGGTTTTTGTGCTACTAAATCATGAACAACAAACAATAAAAAAGGCATCCCGAAGGATACCTTTTTGAGTTCATTTAGATGCAGATCATCTAAACTCGATTATTTTGCTGCGTCACCCCAAGCAGGTACAACTGCTTGCATTAGAGGTTTCAGCATTTTCATTGAACAAGCCAAGACTTGACCATTTTCCATAGATTCGCTACCACCACGCGCATCCACTACAGTACCACCCGCTTCTTTCACGATTAACTCGCCTGCTGCGATATCCCATGGTTTCAAACCAAGCTCGAAGTAACCATCAAATCGACCTGCAGCAACATAAGCTAAATCTAGCGCTGCTGAACCTGAACGACGATATTGAGCGCCAGCTTCAGTGACATTTAAAAGTGATTTGAAATGATTTTCCGCATAAGAAACAACTTCGCCACCACGTTGCGCGCGGTAAGCGTGACCTACTGAAAGGAAAGTTTTATCTAAGTTGTCTTTTACATTTACGCGAATACGGCGTTGGTTCATCATGGCACCACGGCCACGACTTGCAGAGAATAACTCATCTTTCACAGGGTCATAAATAACACCGTGCTGAGTTACGCCTTTGTGCTGAACTGCAATAGAAATACAGAAATGCGGGAAACCATTAATGAAGTTTAATGTGCCATCAAGTGGGTCAATAATCCAACACCAATCAGCGTCGTGACCATTACCTTCTTGTAGACCAAACTCTTCACCAAGGAAGCTGTGATTTTTATAGCTTTTACGTAGCGTATCGATAGTCAATTGTTCCAAATAACGGTCTACACGCGTTACTGGACCATCAATCCCTTTTTCTTCGACTTGTAGATCGAGTTTATGACGATTTTGATGCGCTTTCAAAAGCTCTTGACCAACTAACTGAGCCGCACGCGCAGCCATCACCACCATAGGTTCCATTGAACACCCACTACAAATTTGAAGATATTGATAAAGAATAATGCATAAAAGCACCTATATTTTAGCAAATATAAGTGCTTTTAGGGGAAAAATGTTTCTAAATTTTATTTAAGCTCAGATCACACACTTTGCTCAAGCGCATTCCATGCTTGATTGATCGACTTTTCAATGCCTTGAGCATCTAAACCCGATTGCTGCAGCATTTGACCATGCGTCGCTTGCGCCATGAAACGATCTGCTAAACCTAAGTTAAGCACAGGTTTTACGATTTGTGCTTGTGCAAGATATTCATTGACTGCACTGCCCGCACCCGCCATCACCGCATGTTCTTCTACCGTAATGAACAATTGGGTATTTGCTGCCAATTGATCTAAGATTTGAGTGTCGAGCGGTTTAATGAAACGCATATTGACAACACGCACTGCAATCTCATGTTTACTTGCAAAACTTTCAGCCGCTTCTAGCGCAGCCTGAACACGACTACCAAATGCCAATACCGAAATAGAGTCATCATATTGTTCATTAAAGCTTGCCACGATTTCAGCCTGACCGATTGGAATTTCGACCATATTTTGCTGAATATCGACACCTAAGCCATTACCACGTGGGTAACGCACAGCTGCAGGACCTTTGTATAAGTAAGCAGTGTGCAACATTTGACGACATTCATTTTCGTCTTTCGGTGCCATGAGCACTAAATTTGGAATAGTGCGCATATAAGCATAGTCATACGCCCCTGCATGGGTTGGACCATCCTCACCGACCAATCCAGCACGATCAATACCAAAAGTGACATCAAGATTCTGTAAAGCCACGTCATGCACCAATTGGTCATAGCCGCGTTGTAAGAACGTTGAATAAATGGCAACAACCGGTTTTAAGCCTTCACATGCCATACCCGCAGCCAATGTCACTGCATGCTGTTCAGCAATGGCAACATCAAAAAAGCGTTCTGGATAGTCTTGAGCAAATTTTACCATGCCTGAGCCTTCACTCATGGCAGGCGTAATGGCAAGTAAACGTTTGTCTTGAGCTGCTTCATCACAGAGCCATTGACCAAAGACATCCGAGTATTTTGGTGCACGTGTTGCTGCAGCAGCTGTATTTAATTTACTAATCGCGTGATATTTAATTTGTTCGCTTTCGGCAGGTGCAAAGCCTTTACCTTTCTTGGTATAAATATGCACAAGACGCGGACCTTTACGCTTTTTCAGCGCAGCGAAGACCTGTACCAAACCTTGTACATCATGACCATCAAATGGTCCAAAATAGTCAAAACCAATGGCTTTAAATAAATTATCAGCTGCATCGGTGGCTGACGAATGTAAGCGTGAATTGTACGACCACTCAGGATAAGGCTGTACAAAGACTTCGCCTTGGTCATTAATGTTGACAGATTCACCACGCTCCCAAATGGCTGCTAAATGCTTCGCAAATCCACCTGTGCTGCACGAAATCGACATATCATTGTCATTTAAGACAACCATTAAGTCCGCATTGTGTGCTACTGCATCATTCATGGCTTCAAATGCCATGCCTGCTGTCATTGCGCCATCACCAATAATCGAAACCACATCACAAGGATCATTTTGATAGCGACGCGCTAAAGCCATCCCCAAGCCTGCTGAAATCGCAGTCGATGAATGTCCTACACCGAAGGTATCGAATTCAGATTCTTCACGTAAAGGGAATGCCGCCAAACCATCTTTGGCACGAATGGTGATAAGCTGATCACGACGACCCGTTAACGCTTTATGCGGATAAGCCTGATGACCCACATCCCAAATGAGACGGTCATTTGGCGTATTAAAACAATAATGTAGTGCAACAGTCAGCTCAACCACACCAAGGTTTGCACCAAAGTGTCCACCGCTTTGACCTGCAGCATACAAAATGAATTGACGTAACTCATCCGCCACTTGGTCGAGCTGGCTTTGCTCAAGTTCACGCAATTGCTTGGGATGGTCGATCGCATCAAGCAACGGTGTTACAGGGCGTTGAGTTGGTATTTCTGTATACAGCATAAATGGCAAAGCCTTCAAAAGCCTGGCAAATCCTAAGCTAAGTCAATGGGGAGTAACCGATCATAAAGGTGAATTATAGCAGCTTCAATTCAGCAAAACTTGATACGATGTAATATTAGACAATCGTTTCTAGGTGCTAAAAATTGCAGCCTACGATTATCCTGAATAATATTACTCATTATCAACCATTATCGTTCGCTTTATACAAAAAAGAAAATGTTCTCCATAAATTCAGCGATCCAATCCTACTAATGTTCAATCATTACGCTATACTTTGAGCAATTTCAGGATTTAACGGGTTCAGCTGTGCCTATCGAATTTGTTGCAACTTCAAGATTACCTACTGCTCATGGCGAGTTTAAAATTACTGTATTTCAAGACCCCAAAACAGGTGAAGAACATGTTGCTCTTTCCAAAGGTCTAGAAGAAGCATCTGATGAACCTGTAGTTGTGCGTGTGCACTCTGAATGCTTAACAGGAGATGCATTTGCATCTTTAAAATGCGATTGTGGTCCGCAATTACAAGCCACACAAAAACTGATTAATGACATTGGTCGTGGTGTGATTTTATATTTGCGCCAAGAAGGTCGTGGTATTGGTTTGACCAATAAAATTCGCGCGTATGCCCTGCAAGATCAAGGACATGACACCGTTGATGCAAATCTTATGCTCAATCTGCCTGCCGATGCACGTCAGTACGATATGTGTAGCATTATGCTGAAACATTTAAATGTAAAAGCCGTGAAATTGGTAACGAATAATCCTCTTAAAATTAAAGCCCTTGAAGAGCAAGGCATCCGCGTTGTAGGTCGTGTGCCTTTAACTGTGGGCTTAAATCCGTTCAATGAAGAATATTTAAAAACCAAACATGAACGTATGGCGCATATGTATCAGAAGGAAGATTTTTAACAGTCTCTACAAATACACCCCAACATTTTTTAAATCTCCCCTACCCCCTCTTTATAAAAGAGGGGAAAATAAGCCTCCCTTTCTTACGCTTCGACTTAAAGCAATGCTTAAGTCTCCCTCCTTTTGTAAAGGAGGGTCGGGGTGGATTACAAATTAAATCGTCATCGAAAAAATCCGATTCTCAGGCTTGTTTCGCTTTAACCTTAAATCAAATGCCATACAAATATTGCGAATAAAGGGACGACCTGCCTCCAAAATCGTGACCGACGAGTCTTCAATTTTGATCAACCTATCCTGCTGCATTTCTTTTAATTGTGCCAAAACAGCATCAATCTCATTAAATTGCATGTCGGATTCTGTCCACGAAGTTGTAAAGGTGCACATCAGATTTAAAATGTGCTGACGAATGATTAAATCTTCCTGATTTAAAATATGCCCTTTAAAAACTGGGATCTGATTTTGTTCGAGTAAATCGTAATACCCATCAAGCGTTTTAACGTTTTGCGCAAAGCTATACCAACTATCACTAATCGATGAAATTCCGAGTCCAATCATGACTTGAGTTTTTGATGCCGTATAGCCCATAAAATTACGATGCAAACGACCTGCCTGAAATGAGTGATACATACTATCTTCTGCTAAGGCAAAATGATCCATACCAATTTCATGGTAGCCATACTCAAGTAGTTTCTTTTTTCCTGCTTCATAGCACTGACGTTTGATGTCATCTTTCGGCACATCCGTATCTTTAAAACCACGTTGCCCATTGCCTTTAATCCAAGGCACATGCGCGTAGCTATATAACGCCAAACGATCAGGTGACAATGAATGTGTGTGCTCAATGGTATTCAGCACATCATCCAGCGTTTGAAAAGGCAAACCAAAGACCAAATCATGCGAGATAGAGGTATAGCCAATTTCACGTGCCCATTCGGTGACATTTTTCACATTTTCATAAGGTTGAATGCGATGAATGGCTTTTTGCACCGTTTCGTTATAGTCCTGTACGCCATAACTCACACGACGGAAACCAACATCGTACAACGCCTTTAAATGTTGCCGTGTGGTGTTATTGGGATGACCTTCAAAACTAAATTCATATTCAGGCGCAATCTCAGCTTTTGCCAGAATGCCTTGAATCAATTGAGTTAAATGTTCAGGACGAAAGAAGGTTGGCGTTCCCCCACCCAAATGAATTTCTTTAATCATCGGTTTTTGAACCAATAATTGGCAATATAAATCCCATTCTTTAAGCAGTGCCTTTATATAAGGCTGTTCCATTTCATGCTTTTTGGTGACACGTTTATGACAGCCGCAAAAAGTACAAAGACTTTCACAAAATGGCAAATGAATATAAAGACTGATGCCCTCGCTTTGATTCGACTCAAGAAAGGATTGTTTTAAGGTCTGCTGCCATTGCTCAACTGAAAAATGTTCGTTTTCCCAATAAGGTACTGTCGGATAACTCGTGTAGCGTGGACCCGGTACATTATATTTTTGAATCAGTGAACTGACTTGCATAGACATGCGACACGCACCTCAATTGGAACCGTTTTGCTCAATTCTTTGAGCGCTTAAGGGTATTGTGATAAGCCTCCATGAATATTTCAACCGAGTAAAATAGTTGGGTTTACAGACGATTTCGTTATGATTAAAATCAATCTCTAAGATTTCCCTCAATCCTTGGTCTTTAGAAATACGACTTAATTTTTAATTGATTTTATGGTTTGATGTAGCTTAATTTATTTTCTGCTACGAGAACCTTGATGCAACATCCTACCTCTTTGGATATTCAACGCGTTCGCGAATTTCTCCTCGACTTACAAGGCCGTATTTGTACTGCGCTCGAACAACAAGAACAATTGGGCGGTGGTACAGCAACCTTTGAAATTGATGACTGGCAACGCCCTGAAGGTGGCGGTGGTCGTTCACGCGTTTTACAAAATGGTACAGTCATTGAAAAAGGCGGTGTGATGTTCTCACACATTAATATTTCAAAACTGCCTGCCTCTGCAACGGAACGTCACCCACAAATAGCTGGAGCGAAAGCCCAAGCGATGGGCGTGTCTTTGGTCATTCATCCGAATAATCCAAACGTACCAACTTCACATGCCAATGTCCGCTTATTTGTTGCTGAAAAAGAAGGACAAGATCCTATTTGGTGGTTTGGCGGTGGCTTTGACCTCACGCCATTTTATCCAAATGATGAAGATGTCTTGTCATGGCATCAAACAGCACATGACCTGTGTGCACCCTTCGGTGATGAGGTCTATGCCGAACATAAACAATGGTGTGATGATTATTTCTACTTAAAACACCGTGATGAACAACGTGGCGTGGGCGGATTATTCTTTGATGACTTAAATCAATGGGATTTTGGAACTTGCTTTGAATATATGCAAGCCGTCGGTAATGGCTACTTAGACGCCATCCTGCCGATTTTTAAACGTAATCAAGATAAACCTTATAGCCAAGAACAACGTGAATTCCAACTCTACCGTCGTGGTCGCTATGTCGAATATAATTTGGTATATGACCGTGGAACTTTATTTGGGTTGCAAACGGGTGGTCGTATTGAATCGATTCTAGTGAGCTTACCGCCACTGACGGGTTGGTTATATCGTCCTGAATGGGAAGAAGGCTCTGCTGAAAAACGCCTGACCGATTATTACCTCAAACCACATGATTGGTTAACTGAACTTAAAAAATAAAAACCAAACCCACAGATAAAAATGTGGGTTTTTTATTAAATATCTCTACATTGTTCACATTTTTATTGCATACTGTTTTGGCAATAGATGTCAGATTTTTAAATCACGCTTGTTATGAAATCAATCTGTCCATTTAATTGACGCAAGCATGAATTAGGACAACTATATGAATAATCAAAAAATTTCGACCCGCCATATTTTATTTTGGACACTCTCGATCACACTTTTAAGTTCAATCAGTACCGTTGTATTTAGTGAAACACTCTTTAATGATGGTCTGGGTACTTTAGTCATTGTAGCAAGTTCAATTGGCTTATTCACCTACGGTGCATTACGTCTTTTTGAAGGCGTGAATAACATTTGTAATCCATAAATCAAATTAAAACGAATAGACATCAAGGCTTTAGCCCCTTTTAAATTTCACGTATAGTGTTGCCAAAATTTCAGCAATCGGATCTCAGTTATGAGCAAGCAATTCGCAGTCATTGGTAACCCTATCGAGCAGTCTCGCTCACCTGAATTACATCACGCTTTTGCCGCAAAAACTGGGATCGATCTCTGCTACAGCAAACGTCTTGCAGCCCTTGATGGTTTTAGCGAGAGTGTTGAGCGCTTCTTTGCTGAAGGTGGCATCGGCATGAATGTCACTGTGCCCTTCAAAGAACAAGCTTTTTCCCAATGTGCTGTTTTAACTGAACGCGCACAAATTGCCAAAGCAGTGAATACGCTATGGATGGAAAATGGCGTTCTGCATGGCGACAATACTGATGGACAAGGCTTGGTTGATGCTATTCATGCCTTGGATTGGAATTTAGAAAATACAGACATTCTGATTATAGGTGCAGGTGGTGCAACTCGCGGTGTGATTTATCCATTGGTCAAAGCGGGTGCAAAAAAAATCGTGATTGCCAATCGCACCCTTGCTCGTGCTGAGCAATTGGTAAGCGACTTAAAAGAAGCCGTGCATGAGGCAGAATTATCTGCAATCGCATTAGAGCAACTCGAAGGTCAATTCGATTTCGTTATTAATGCAACCTCAGCAAGTTTAACGGGCGATACGTTGATTCTTCCTGAAACTTTGCAATTTAAACATGCTTATGAAATGGCATATGGCAAACCATCAAGCTTTTTAGAGCAAGCCAAAGCGCGCGGTGTCCCGACTGCTGAAGGTTATGGCATGTTGGTCGGTCAAGCGATTAAATCTTTTTCCATCTGGAATGGTGTAAAACCTAACTTAAAAGACTTTTTATAACTCTTAGACCGACGCTTAAAAATTTTTAAAACGTTTGCTCAAGGTGTTCCTAAACAACGCTTTGAGCAAGATTAGGCATTATTCTTCTGAAAAATAGGTGTCTAAATTGGTTTTTATGACATTTTATTTCCGATGAATGGAACGACTATTATTTTGTTATCTCAACCTTTTAGTAAAATCTTTACTCCGTTAAAATTCCTATCAATTTAAAATAGATCAATATCTTACAAAAATCTGATATACATAACCGTATATCCTCTTAGAATCATAAATCTAATCATCATCCAATCCAATCATTCGCTTTTCTGACATTTTTATTTGCATACCTTATCAATGTTTTTTACAGCGCAATGTGAATAATCAAAGAATCGATACAGATAATCCATTACTATTTTAATTAGGATTAAACGCATGCCAGCTTATAAAGCCCCTTTACACGATATTCGCTTCTTAATGAACGAAGTGCTTGATTATCCTGCTCACTACCAAAAATTATCGAACGGTGAAAATGCCGACACCGATACGGTTAATATGATTTTAGAAGGTGCAGCAGATTTCTGTGAAAATGTGATCTCTCCTTTAAACCAATCAGGTGATGAAGAAGGCTGTCATTTTAAAGATGGCGAAGTCACTACACCAAAAGGCTTTAAAGAAGCCTACGATCAATTCGTACAAGGCGGTTGGCAAGGTTTGTCTTATCCTGAAGAATTCGGTGGGCAAGGCTTACCGATGTCACTTAACTTAATTAAATCAGAGATGATGGGAACGGCAAACTGGTCGTTTACCATGTATCCTGGGTTGAGCATGGGTTGTATCAATACCATTTTACAGTTTGGTACTGAACAACAAAAAAATCTTTATTTACCACCGCTTATTGCAGGCACGTGGTCAGGCACGATGTGTTTGACAGAACCACAATGCGGTACCGATTTGGGTCAGGTTAAATCGAAAGCTGAACCCAATGAAGATGGCACGTACTCCATTTCAGGCACAAAAATCTTCATCTCTGCAGGTGAACATGATTTAACTGAAAATATTATTCATATTGTACTGGCACGTCTTCCAGATGCACCTGCCGGTACACGTGGTATTTCATTATTCATCGTACCGAAATTCGTTGCCAATGCAGATGGCAGCATTGCAGAACGCAACCCTGTGACATGTGGTTCAATTGAACATAAAATGGGGATCCGTGCATCTGCGACAGCTGTACTTAACTTTGACAATGCGAAGGGCTACCTGATTGGCGAAAAAAACAAAGGTTTACACGCGATGTTTACCTTTATGAATACCGCACGTATTGGTACAGCGGTGCAAGGTATTGCACACGCAGAACTTTCATTCCAAGGTGCGCTACCTTATGCCAAAGAACGTATGTCAATGCGTGCGTTATCTGGCAAAAAAGAACCTGAGAAAGTAGCTGATTCGATTATTCATCATGCTGACGTACGCCGTATGTTGCTCACGCAAAAATCGATTGCTGAAGGTGGCCGTGCCATGATTTATCATGCTGCACAAATTGCCGATAAAATGAATGACGCGCTCCTTTTAGGTGATACCGCATCATTTGAAAAACATGATGATCATCTTGGATTCTACACACCAATTTTGAAAGGTTTCTTAACTGAAATGGGTTATGAAGCTGCAAATCATGGGATGCAAGTCTTTGGTGGGCATGGCTACATTAAAGAATGGGGCATGGAGCAAATTGTACGTGATTCACGTATCTCTACCCTTTATGAAGGCACAACAGGTGTCCAAGCCCTTGATTTGATGGGTCGTAAAGTACTGCTGACCTCAAAAGGTAAAGTGATTCGTGACTATACGGCTGAGATTTTGAAATTCTGTGGTCAACATGCGCGTAACAAATATATGCGCCGTTTTGCATGGGACTTAACCAAATTATGTGCACAGTGGAATGCCTTGACTGTTCGCATCATGCTGACTGCGCGTAAAGATCGCGATGTGGTTTCTTCAGCATCAGTTGATTTCTTAATGTTCTCAGGCTACGTCATGATGGCTTACTTCTGGGCGCAACAAGCAGCAGTCGCTTCTGCGAAATTAGCATCGGGTGATGGCGCAGAAGTTCCTGAGTTCTATAAAGCTAAAATTAAAACTGCTGATTTCTACTTCGAACGTCTATTGCCACGTACTCAAGGTCATGCCGAAGCCATGGTAAACCCATCAAAAACGATGACCTCATTGGCTGCCGAGCATTTTAGCTTTGATTACTAAGACTATTTTTTAATCTAAAAAAGGGCGCTTCGGCGCTCTTTTTTTGCGTCCGAAATTATTTATTTACATTTAATTCTATTTATAAAAAGTCTTAAAATTCAAAAATATAATCGCAACATTTAAAAAAATAAAATAAACAGGTTGAATAATTCTGAATACTCGGTATGATAATCCCAACTAGAAAAATTCTTGTTTTGGTTAGTCTTCTTTAAGTATCGCAGTTTTAGTCATAAACCTTCGTTTTTTATAGATCAAAAGCTCCATCCTGTCTATTTTTCAAGTTACAACTTAGTCATCTGATGGCTATAAATCAATATAAAACTCAATAGGTTAATACTATGTCTAACACAGTTACTGGTACAGTTAAATGGTTCAACGAAACTAAAGGTTTCGGTTTCATTCAACAAGACAATGGTCCAGACGTTTTCGCTCACTTCAGCGAAATCCAAGGTTCAGGCTTCAAAACTTTAGCTGAAGGCCAAAAGGTTTCTTTCAGCGTTGCTCAAGGTCAAAAAGGCCCTACAGCTACTAACATCAACGCTATCTAATCTAGCGATTGAATGTAAAAAAGCACTCGAATGAGTGCTTTTTTTATGCCTAAAATTTAATATCAGATCAAACATGCATTCTGTCATTTAAACATTCAGCACGTATTTCAAGCTACGACATCATCTAACTAAGGTAGTGCAGTCATACTCTGCTTCGACTGATGCTAGTCATGCCAAAATATGAAGAAATTAAGCATAGAAATGTTGAATAAACCTTCAAATATTGGATAAAAAGAATTCAATATAACTTAAATATCATTAAATTATAAAAACTTAAACTCCAAGGCTATTTATTTACAAATCTCTCCAATGTCGCTTCATCGTTCCTACATCAGTACTGCCTAAGATGAGCTTATTGAATTATACGACTGAGAGCTTCTTCCATGAAAAAATTGATTTCATCACTGATGATTGGTCTAATTGCAGCAACAGCAACCATGTCCGCGATGGCAGCGCCTCATTTCGATCACCATAAAGCGCCGCATGCTACACATTTTAATAAAAAGCCTGTACATCATAAAAATCATTTCCGTAAAGCACCACCGAAACCGCACTTTAGTCATCAAGACAAACATAAAGGTGCTTTTAATAAGAACCAACCACACCACAATGTAGCGCATCATAAAATGCCGCCAAAACATCATTAATTTAAGCCATGAAAAAAGAGCGCCCATGCGCTCTTTTTTTCGTTTTAAATACTGAGCTTATAAAAATTCTTCAAGCACTGAATTTAAAAAGATATGCCCTTGTTCAGTACATGCCAAACGTGCGGCATCGTTGACCATCAATTGACGCTCACGAAGCGATGTTAATAGCTTATTTAAGTCATCCAAGCTTAGACCTGTGCGTTCTGCATAGCGTTCTGCATCCACTCCATCATTTAAACGTAGCGCATTCATCATAAATTCAAATGGCATATCTTGATCTTCAATACGTTTAAATTGCAAATGTTCTGCTGGCACTTTGGCTAAATAGTCTTTTGGCAAACGGGTCTTTTGAAAACGATACACGCCATCGGGTTGCGTCACTTTACCGTGCGCCCCTGCCCCAATTGCCAAATAATCACCAAATTGCCAGTAATTTAAATTATGTGCCGATGGTTGTTCTTTACGCCAAGCAGACACTTCATAATTGATATAACCATTGGCTTTTAAATACGCTTCACCTTGCTCTTGAATATCTTCAAGCACGTCATCGGTCGGTAAAATAGGCTTAGTGCGGAAAAATACAGTATTTGGCTCAATGGTGAGTTGGTACCATGAAATATGTGTTGCGCCATGTTCGACCGCAAGTTTTAAATCCAATAAAGCTTGATCTAAGGTCTGTTCGGGCAAGCCATGCATCAAATCAACATTAATTCGCTCAAAGCCTGCTTCTCGTGCCAAGGCAAGTGCCGAAATCGCATCATCGTTGCTATGAATACGTCCAAGTTTTTTTAGATGGTCGGTATTAAAGCTTTGCACCCCAATAGATAAACGATTAATACCTGCTGCCAAGTAGCCTGCAAATGGATCGTGTTCTACTGTCCCTGGATTGGCTTCCAAGGTGATTTCACAGTGATCTTCAAAAGGCAGCATGGCTTTAAGCGCAGTAAACAGCCATTGATAACCTTGTGCTGAAATCAGTGACGGCGTGCCCCCACCAATAAATACGCTATGAATTTGGCGTCCTTGAGCCCAATGTATTTGCATTTTAAAGTCTTCTACCAATGCATTTAAATATTCTTGCTCTAATGCTGTAGATAGCTCGCCATCTGGTACTGCATGCGAATTAAAGTCACAATAAGGACATTTACGCACGCACCATGGCATATGAATATATAACGATAAAGGAACATCAGCAGGATTTAAATCGGACAAGGACAGCACTCAAATGATCATATGAATTTTGTTGTATTTTAGCATGACTATAATGAACGCTTGCTTAAAACTCGTTTACTTTGACGTAGACTGCCAAGACAGAGACAACAATAAGATCTATGCGTATGAAAATATCATCTGAATTATTGCTGATTTTAGCGTTAACCCTTGGCATTGGTTTTGCGATGACCGTTCAGACAGCCATTAATAGCCAACTGAGGGAATATTTACATTCACCCCTTCAAGCTGCCCTTTTCTCATTTTTGATTGGTACAATAGTACTTGCCATATTGGTGTACGTTCAACCCGTGGAAAAACCCAGTCTCAATACCTTCCTCCAATTGCCTTGGTATATGTGGCTTGGTGGATTTTTAGGTGTCTATGCGATTAGTATCAGTATATTTGCTGCACCTAAATTAGGGTTTCTCACACTTTCGGGTCTCATCATTTTTGGTCAAATGGTGATGTCGATGTTGGTTGATCAATTCGGCTTACTCAGCAATGAAAAAGCTCCAATCAATTGGCAACGTTTTTTGGGTGGCGTGGTGATTTTTATTGGTGTGCTTCTCACTTTAAAACGCTAAACCTTGTTCCTAAGCGCATGATAAAAATGAGTAATCTTTGTGTCTCCTGAAATGACTGTAACCACAACTCGTTTTGAATTAAAAAAATTAATTTATTTAATGATACCCATCCTGATCACGCAATTTGCACAAGCAGGTTTTGGCTTAATTGACACCATTATGGCAGGACATTTATCTGCCAATGACTTGGCTGCAATTGCAGTCGGTGTTGGTCTTTGGGTGCCGATTATGGTGTTGTTTAGTGGCATTATGATCGCCACTACACCTTTGGTCGCAGAAGCCAATGGCGCACGCACGCCTGAAAAAATTGCGACCATTACCCGACAATCCCTTTGGGTGGCTTTATTTCTAGGCATCATTGCGGCTTTAATTTTACAAGCCATGCCCATGTTATTGCCTGTGGTCGGTGTACCCGATGCCTTACTGCCAAAAGCCAGTTTATTCTTACATGCCATTGGTCTAGGTATGCCTGCGGTGACCATGTATGCAGCATTACGCGGCTATTCTGAAGCGATTGGTCATCCACGTCCTGTCACCGTGATCAGCTTAATTGGACTGGTGGTCTTAATCCCACTGAATTTCATTTTTATGTATGGCTTTGGTCCTATTCCTGAAATGGGCAGCGCAGGCTGTGGTTTCGCCACTGCTATTTTACAATGGCTGATGCTTTTTGCACTTGCCATCTATATCTATAAAAATAGCAGCTATCGCAAAACCCAACCTTTTACCGGATGGGAAGCCTTACATGCCGTGTGGATTAAACGCATTTTAAAACTGGGCTTACCCATTGGTTTAGCCATTTTCTTTGAAGTCAGTATTTTTAGTACGGCTGCAATTGTGCTGAGTCCTTTAGGGGAAATTACGGTTGCCGCACACCAAATTGCGATTTCAATCACCACACAGCTCTTTATGATTCCGATGTCACTTGCGATTGCATTGACCATTCGTGTCGGCACTTATTATGGTGAACAGAATTGGGCAAATATGCGCAAAGTTCAGGTATTAGGCTTAGCCACTGCAACCTTGCTTGCCTGTATGACCATGCTACTGTTGTGGTTCTTCCGAAGTGAAATCGTGGCTTTATACACCTCTGATCTCTTGGTGACACAGATTGCGGTAAGCCTCGTGTTCTTTGCGATTGCCTATCAGCTCATGGATGGTTGGCAAATTAGTGCAGCAGGTTGTTTACGTGGCATGCAAGACACCAAAGCCCCAATGTGGATCACCATGATCGCTTACTGGGTCATTGCCTTCCCTGTCGGCGTGTATCTGTCTCGCTTTACCAATATGGGTGCTGCGGGTGTCTGGATTGGTTTAATCGTGGGTCTGTCGGTGGCGTGTATTCTCTTAATCTCGCGCTTGTATATGAACAATCAGCGTTTAAGTCGGCGATAAATACATTTGAGTCTTGCTCCATGACAAGGACGTCATGGATCTCTCACCTTCTTTATACATTTGAGTTAGACATTATGCCTGTGCATCCAAAGCGGCTTTTAAACCTTTAGGTATTTCTGTTTCATCTACGACATCTTTAATGACGACTTGCCCCACAATCACATCAGTACCATTAAAGGTCATGGTCGGCGCACCATATAATTCATAACCTTCATTTAATGCTTTGGTCACGCGTGCACAAAATTGCACATCGTCTTTACCTGTAAAATAACGATAAACTTTCATTAACCTATCTCATGATAACGCTGTTGCAATGTTACCTCTTCAAGACTAAAACAACATTCAAAAATATCCCTGATACTTATCAGCATGCTTCATAAAGACAACGATTGCCAGCATTCTTCATTGAAATAGGTGTTCATGCAGAGATTATGAAGAAAGCCATTTCATCCGAAACACAACGGCTACAATTATTTCTAGGCAAGTTCCACGTTGTCGCCTATGATCAAAGACATCTCTTAGATGTTGATCTTAAGGAATCTCGCATGGCTAAAACGGCTAGCACACCCGGTCGCCGCTTTATGAAACTTGCTGGTATGACCGCAAGTATTGCAAGTAAAACGCTCTCAAATTCGATTAAAAATATAACTGCCGATGAAGAGCAGAAAAATGCATCACGCAGTCGATTGTTTCAAGATATTGGCGTACAAATTGCCGATACTTTAGGTGAAATGAAAGGCGCAGTCATGAAAGTGGGGCAAATTGCCTCACAATATAAAGATATTTTTCCACCTGAAGTTGCACGTGCTATCGCTAAGCTACAACGCCAAGCACCGCCCATGCCTTTTGCCGAAATTAAACATCAGGTCGAAAAAGAACTCGGTAAACCACTCGATCAAATTTTTAAATATTTTGATGAACAGCCTTTTGCTGCCGCATCCATTGGTCAAGTTCACAAAGCAACCTTGCCCGATGGACAACAAGTGGTTGTTAAAGTCCAATATCCGGGTGTCGATGAAGCCTGTGAAAGTGACCTTAAACAAGTGCGCTTAGCACTACGTTTAATGGGTGTGCTGAAAATTGACCGTAAGCTACAGGATCAAATTTTTAAAGAGATTCAAACCAGTCTAGATGATGAACTCAATTACGAAATTGAAGCACAGAATTTAGAAGTGGCACGTGCCTTCCATGAGTCTTTAGATTCAAAAATTATAATTCCACAAGTGTTTAGTGAGTATTCATCACGACATATTTTGACCTTAAGTTTTGAGCAAGGCGAAAGTATTGAAACCGCAAGCACATGGTCACAAGAAACACGTAATGCCTTGGGACGTCGTTTACTGCGCGCGATTGGGCAAGAGATTTTCTATTTAAAACGCTTCCATTGCGATCCGCATCCCGGGAACTTTGCTTTTCGTGAAGATGGCACGGTCATTATTTATGACTTTGGTGGTGTTAAAACCCTATCAAGCGACGTTGTGGCTTCCTTTAAAGCCTTAATTCAGGCTGCACGTGAACATGATATTGCGCGTATTGAACAGGAATTGGATGCACTACATTCACTGACGGAACTGGGTAAATTCCCGACCGAACTTTATGAAAAATGGTTAGAAATCTTATTACGCCCCCTCAATGGTCATTATGATTTTGCTGAAAATTCGGCACATCATGACGGGGTAGAGTTAATTAAACCCTCACTCAAATATTGGGATGTGTTTAAACCCTCGCCTGATACTTTAATGGTGAATCGAACCATTTCGGGTCAATATTGGAATTTGATTCATTTAAAAGTCAGTGATGACTTAAGCGATGTACTTGAAGAGCTTGTTCCACTGCGTCGTTAATCGTAGCGTCATTTTATAAAAGCCCAGTGAC
This sequence comes from Acinetobacter wanghuae, assembly GCF_009557235.1. Taxonomy (NCBI): domain Bacteria; kingdom Pseudomonadati; phylum Pseudomonadota; class Gammaproteobacteria; order Moraxellales; family Moraxellaceae; genus Acinetobacter; species Acinetobacter wanghuae. The sequence goes on from NZ_CP045650.1 coordinate 2,408,148, forward strand.
ATATCAAACTGGGCTTTTATTGCATTCCTTATTGTTATATTATAACATTACATTAAATCAATAGAGATCGAGGGTTCAATCATGCGTGATCATATCCATCCTGAATATCGTGAAGTGTTATTCCATGACACCAATGCCAATGCCTTTTTTGTGATTGGCAGTACCTTAAACTCAGATCAAACCCGTGAACATGAAGGTAAAATCTATCCTTATGTGAGCTTAGATATTTCGAGTGCTTCACACCCGTTTTATACTGGTGAGCAACGTCAAACCAGTAATGAAGGTCGTGTCGCGAACTTTAATAAACGTTTCGCACGTTTTAATCGCTCGCATTAATTTAAGCTTTATTTTTCATTTTTTATTCTTGAAGACCCAAGTCACGACTCCACACTTGGGTTTCTTTTTATTCATTAAATGAACTGAAGATATCATTCTAAAATTATTTTAAAGAGCAGATAAGCAAGCGTCAGCGCTAATACCCCTACCAATACACTTGATATGGCATATGCAAAAGCTAGTATCAGTTGACCTTGTTTCAGCAATTGAAATGTTTCTAAACCAAAACTCGAAAATGTGGTAAATCCACCCAAAATACCCACCATTAAAAACAAACGGGTTTCATGTTGCAGCATGGGATATTTTTGGCTGAACGCAAAGAAGGCACCCGCACAGGCACAGCCGATGATATTGATCCACCACGTTGGCCATGGAAATTGCATATGCGGTTTTAACAGCCAAAGTCCTGCACCATAGCGTAAACTTGCCCCGATTGCGCCGCCCATCGCGACTAACAGCCAATTCATGTTTTATCCTTCGTTTTGCTTGTGCATAAAGCTCGTTTTATCCACAGCTACAAAAATATGTAGATAGTTCTTGCCCATATCTTGAACTTAAATCGATGCATTGACCATGGAACTTTTAGAAAAAATTGGTATATTCGTCGGTATTGGAATTTATCAAGATCAAGGTTGAATCAAGACATGGCACAGAATCTTTTAGCACAATTGGCAGCAGGCGATGCAAAATTTGCAGATGTACTTGCGCATATTGATGCAGCGTATCAACACACTGCAACTGCGTTTAAAAATGGCGCACAGCATAATGCTGCCACTGAAAACCAAGGCAGTGCTAAAGTCTTTTCTTTCGCCAAGCTTCATGATTTAGATCAAGCACAAACCTTAAGTTTATTTGCAGAACATTATGCTTCAGTATTGGCAACCCCTGATGCAACTGATCATCAAAACATTCGTCAGTTTATGATTCATGGTTGGGAGGGTATTGAGTTTGAAGGTACGGCTTTAACCGCTAAATAATTTTAAAAGTTTAAAAAAACCGCTCAATGGAGCGGTTTTTTATGTCTAAAAAGTCAGGTATTCGGCATTTAACTACGCTGTACTTTTTCAATCCATTGGATTGAATTGACACGGAAGACTTCACACGCACCATCACCCGTATCAGTCGGTGTCAGTGACGATGTCCAAACCAAGTCTTTATCTTTGACTTCAACCAATTCGCCTTTTAGACGTACCAAATCACCGCGTTTCACATTCTTAATGACTTTAGCAATCTGTGGATTGGCAGGAATAATATGCATATTCGACACCATTTGCATGGCTTTCTCTTTTTCGACAGGCACCCGATCCATTTTCCAATTTAAAAAACGGTCGTATTGATTCACGGTAATATGACGTGCAATTTCAGGTTCAGCAAATAAGCCCCAACTCACCGCATAATCAATTGGTGAAAATTTAGCTTGCTCATCATCGGTATAGATTTTTGAACCCAAAATACGAAAATCACCCTTAAACGGCTTGAGTACCGAAATCGATTGCCCTGCTGCCAACGGTGGTAAACCTTTAGCAATATTGTGTTCGACCGATGCTTGGCTATACATCGGTAACAAAAAAGAGGCTATTAAGACTGAATATTTAAGTGCTTTGAACTTCATTTCTCTATTAAATCCATCAATCATGTTGAACGATATATACTTTTATCCTAACGCCTTTTTGAAATTTAAATAGTTGAACTTGGTAACCATTTATCGCAATTTGTGCAAATGATGAAGTTCACAAAGTATTCTACTTTCGGTTAAGCTTCATCCCACTCACCATAATTCTAATGACTCACATGCTCTATCGACTTTATCAAAAACATATTTTTCCGCATGTGCTGAATCAAGTCATGCAAACCTCATCATTAATGGATTTACGCCGTGAACTCATGCTCAATATTTCAGGTGAAGTATTGGAGATTGGTTTTGGCACAGGATTGAATTTGGCATTTTATCAAGGCGTGGACACTGTCTATGCGCTAGAACCGAATCTTGATATTTATGCATTAGCCGCTGAGCGTATTCAACTTACACCGTTTCATGTGGAACATATCTGCGCGAGTGCAGAACAGATTCCCCTACCAAATGATCATGTGGAACATATCATATCGACATGGACACTGTGCAGCATTCCTGACTTAAACCAAAGTCTGCAAGAGTTATATCGCGTGCTGAAACCGGGTGGCACATTGCATGTGCTCGAGCATGTCCTTAATCGTGAAAATTTGAATATTCAACGTATGCAGCATGTGCTTACGCCCATTCAAAAACTTGTAGCAGATGGTTGTCATTTAAATCGCGATATTGAAACCTTGCTGTTAGAAACTGGCTTTGACATTCAACATGCGCAATATATCAATGCTGTGGGTATTCCAAAGATTGGACAACGTATGCTGTTGGCGCGCGTTACCAAACCGTTTTAATTAAGGCGTGTAATAGCGTTAACGCGAAAGAGACGGCATTGCGCTGAATTTTTTGAGCCAAAACCCACATGAAACGCTTTGTTGATTTTGACTGAATGCACATTGACCCAATCACCGCTTAGCTTAATATGTTGATTAGATTTTAGACGGCGAATTTGATTAGCGACAGACTCATTTGCAGCAATGACACTCAGGTTTTGAATCTGGGCTTGTAACTGATTCAGATTAGCTGTGCTTTCTTTCGGCTCAAGACTAAAACAACGTGCATCCTGTTCAAGTTTGACCTGTTTTAGCTCCACCGTACTGACATTCGGCTGAACCAATAACACATCAATATTACTTAAATAGGCCAAATCATTAAAACTGCCCACCATAGGGCTCGCAGGATGCAACATCCGTTGATTCGGACTGTAATATTGTTTGTCTAGCACACGATATTCGGCTTCATGTGGTTCAATCACTTCGACCTTAAAATTCTTGAGCACGCCCGGTTGCTCTAAATGCGGAATCGCACGAAAATATTCAGACCAAACCCAAAGTCCTAAAGCAAACAGCGCTGCGGTAATGGCTAACTTGTCCATGCCTGATGGTCCTTAATCGGGATCTTGAAAATCAATACGAATCGTTTCAAAGCGCACCCGCCCTTCACGAATCGCTTGTGCAATCGCTTGCTGCCCTTTGGTGAGCCGTGCTCCGCCACTTTTAATATCGATCAAGACCACTTCAATATCTTCCGCTAAGCCTTCGCCATCGCGAAAGTCGGTATAACCATCAAAGACCACATAGTCGATCGGGTCGCCCATAAACTTGGCATCACTGGGTAGATATTGAAACTCAGGCATAATGGGTGCCAGTTGTTCTGCCATTTTACCTTTCAGCACGGCACGACTGGTATTTACACTGCGTTTTTGCGCGGCAATTAACGCTTGCTGATGTTCGAGTTCAAGCTCTGCAATATATTGTTCATATTCCGCTTTAATCCGACCATTTCTTGATTGCCCAAGAATCATCGTGGTGAGCACCACCCCAATACAAGCACCAATCAACATCGCCATCCAAATGGACATTCAAGTTTCCTAAATTTTAAAATTCAAATATGGGTTCGACTGAAGTCGAGGGCTTCTGTCATTTGTAAGTGAAAAAAGAATGATATGCTAGCTTTGAACAGAATAAAATCAATATGGCTCATGAAAACGATCTTAGTCGCAAACCAAAAAGGTGGCTGTGGCAAAACGCTGACTGCCATTACTCTCGCCTCTGCTCTATCTGTAAAGGGCTATAAAGTCGCACTTGCCGATGCGGACAATCAAAAATCCGCGTTACAGTGGCTCAAACAACGCCCGACATCTGCAACGCCCATTCAGACCTTAGATTGGCGCAGCAGCAAATCCATTGGTGATGTCCCTAAAAATATTGAATATCTCATTATTGATGCGCCGGGTGCATTGACGGATGAGCATGCCGAGCAATTGGTCGCTGAAGCGCATGCCATTATTACTCCGTTACAACCGTCATTTTTTGATATTGATTCAACGCGACGTTTTTTAAAGCATTTACAAGACATTAAACGAATTCGAAAAGGTAAAGTTCAGCTATTATTATTAGCCAATCGTACCAAGCCGAATGCTGCAAACAATAAAGATATTCAAGCCTTCTTCGACAAAATTGATCAACAACCGATAGCGTGGATTTCTGAACGTACCGCCTATGGCAAACTGGCGATGCAAGGCTTAAGCGTCTTTGATCAATCGCAAAAAATCTATCAAGACATGCAAGCACAATGGCAACCTGTGCTTAATGCCATTATTGACGACCCAAGCCAATGGTTCTAAGGGTTTGCCGTTTTTAAAGCGGATTGAGATTGGAAATATTCATCCGAACTTTTCATACTCACGTTCTCGTGTGCATTTTTTTCAGTTAATATGCTGAATACACCTACATTAAAATTATGGAAGTCTGTGCACTCATACGCGCCTACATTACAAAAAGTCTTGTTGTTTGGACTGTTTTTTATTCTGATGTATTTGAGTTTTAGTATTCTCAAATACTTTATTGTTCCTGTGGTTTGGGCAGCGATTATTGCCTACATGACATGGCCCTTATATCAGTCTATTTTACGTATGTGTGGTCAGCGTCCAACATTAAGTGCCACGGTCATGATTTTATCGGTCATGTTAGTACTAGGTTTACCGTTTATTTTTGCAATCTTTATGCTGCAACATGAAGGACGCAATTTATATTTTGAATTACAAAAACAAGTCTTTTCTGGGCATGTCAATGTGCCTGATTTCATTCGACAATTGCCCTTTATTGGCAAAGAAGTCACCCGTACTATTCGCGAGTTAAATAACGATCCAAACAGTATTATTCAATCTGTTGCGATGTGGATTCAAGGACATTTGAACTACGGTAAAGTCTTGTTCAATGAGGTCAGCAAAAATATTTTCAAACTGTGTTTTGCTGTGATGTCGTTGTTCTTCTTCTACCGCGATGGGAAAAATATTTTAGCGCAAGTGCGTAAAGCCTTTGAGATGGTCGTTGGCTCTCGTATTCATCATTATTTAGACACCATTTCAGATACCACACGTGCCGTCGTCTATGGTGTGGGCTTAACGGCTGTCGCACAATCTTTACTTGCGGGTGTCAGTTATTTTGTTGCTGGTGTGCCAAACCCGATGGTACTGACTATTGTGACGTTTATTTTTGCACTCATTCCCTTTGGTCCACCACTTGCCTATAGCGCCGTGTCGCTATGGTTATTCTCACAAGGGCAAACCATTGAAGCAATTGGGGTCATGGTCTGGGGCGTTTGTGTGGTGAGTACAGCAGATAACGTAATTCGTCCGCTTGTGATTTCAGGTGCAACCCAAATTCCATTCTTGCTGATTATGTTTGGCGTATTGGGTGGGATTGCGAGTTTTGGTTTGGTCGGTGTCTTTATTGGTCCGGTGATTTTGGCTGTGCTGCTCGCCATTTGGCGTGAATGGCTGCATGAAACCCATCAGCATGAACCGCTTATGATGCCGAAAGCCACCATGGCCTATGATGTAGAAGAAGATCAAAAAGATAAAGACCGTACCCCGCTCTAAGCGCGGTACTTACAAAGCTCTACATTTCAGCTGTTATTTTATAACGTGGTGTTACGCATATTCTGATTCAATAGTCTTATAAGTCACAAAAACACGAAGGATTAGAAGAATATGTCATCATTACTCAAGATAACGGCTTTATGTACCTTAAGTACACTTGCCCTCGCGGGTTGTACAACCCATACACTGTCCAATATTGATACGAGCAAAACTAAACCGATTAAAATGGTTCATGTTCATCAAGTGTCTGCGCAAGGCGTTGGTCAAAAAATTGGGACTATTCTCATGCATGATAGCCCTGAAGGTTTAGTCATTCGTACCGATCTCAGAGGTTTACCAAGCGGTGAACGTGGTTTCCACGTTCATGAAAACCATTCCTGCGAACCTGCCATGAAAGATGGAAAAATGGCGGCTGCGATGGCGGCTGGTGGTCACTTAAATTCAAATCAAGCACCGAATCATGGTACGCCAATGACAGGTCATTTGGGTGATCTGCCTGCCTTAAAAGTTGCTGCAAATGGAACAGCCAAAGTTAAACTTATTGCCCCACGCCTGACGCTTGCCGACGTTCAGGGTCGTAGTATTATGATTCACGCAGGTGGTGATAACTATGCAGATACACCTCAACCCCTAGGCGGTGGCGGTGAGCGCATTGCCTGTGGCGTGAGCTAAATAAACCAAAATAAAGCAAAGTAAAAAGCACCGAAATACGGTGCTTTTTTTATGATTGGTATCATTCAAAGAGAATTAAAACTCTCCTTTTAATTTCCGTTCATGCATTAATTTTTTCAGTTGGAGTCGTGGCAGTCCGAACCAGAAGGCAATTAAGATAAAGCACGACAAGCTATACGCCCAAAGATCAAAAGCTTCGTATAGCATACGAATCACTTCAATCATAATAAAGAAGCTAAACATCATTAAGACAGATACCGCAGCAGCGACCGTACCTTTAGGGGCTTCCGATGACATGAGAGCAAAACGATACAAGACTGAAAAACTCATGCCTTCGCCAAAGCTAATCAGTGTCATACCGATGATGAGACATGCCACGAAATAATCAGGAATGCATACGCCTAGAAGTAAAATGAGTGTACCGACAAACATCAGTGGGATGCCCCACATGATGGTGCGACCGAGTGGCACTTTTTCAATAATTTTCATTAAGACAATATTGCCGGCAATCAAACCGCCCAATACAGGAAATTGCGCCATGCCGTATTGCATGCTACTGAGTCCTAAACGCTCGACCAAAATCACAGGTGACAGTGCAATCCACAGCATCAGCGGTAAACACACCAAAGGTAGCGATAAGGTTAAAATCAGGAAGCGTTTATTCTTCAAAATTTGTTTGTAGTCATCCCACACATAAATCCATGGTTTTTTACTCACACTGACTTTACGTTTCGGCATTTTGGCATTTAAGCCAAACCAACTCAGAAATGACAAAATCGCAATGCCAATAAAGCCCCAATGCCATGACACGTGTTCAATCATAAATGCACCCAATACGGGTCCAAGTAATGGCGCAAGTAAGGATACATTTGCCATCAGTGCCATGACTTTAATCGCATCACGTTCTTCAAAGCTTTCTTGAATGGCGGCATAACCGACTGCTGCAATCACGGACAGTCCAAAACCTTGTAAAAAGCGCACCGCTAAAAAGCTTTCAATATTTGGGGTCAGTAATATGGCTAAACACGTGATGACAAAGAATGCCACGCCACCCAATAAAACCCGTCTACGTCCTAAACGATCTGACAATGGTCCAAGCAATGCGGCAACACATGCCCCGCCCAATAAGAAAAATGACATTGAAGATGGCGCCCATGTGCTACTCACGCCAAAGTCTTTGGTAATGGCGAGCATGGCGGGCTGAACAAGGTCGTTACAGATATAAACTGAGAATTCAAACAGTACCAACGCCAATGGAAACATCATGGTGGCACGGGTGAGTTTGGTGGTATGGGTATTTTGCATTTAGGCGTCAAGGACTCATTTGCCCGAATCAATGGACATGACTCAGGCTTTAATTTTGTGTAAATTTAATGCAGTTTAACAGAGTTGATTTTTAAAAGCTGTTCCCTTATGCGTCGACTTTAAATGCACTTCTTAGAACTAAAACTAAATTCAAGATGCCTCTTTTTCAATTGTTTGTTGTTCAATTCCAAAATCAATTTCAGGATTAGGCTCAAATTTAAGCCAACCATTTTTCATCCACTTCTCTACATCATTTTTACCCAAAATATCCAACAGATTATTTAAAAGTGAGAATTTTGCCTGATTATCAAAATAGAAGATTACTATTCTTACTCCTATATCTTTCTCAGCATTTAATCCAAAGATAGCAGTAATGTACTCTCTATCAGATGAATCTAAAGAATGACCCCAAATAAGAATATTCGTATCCTCCCAACTCATGAGATTTCTTGAATTTTTAATTTTATTTGTTATAGGAGATGTTTCATCTAAGAAAAGATAATCTGTTTCCTTAAATAATTTCTGATGATATTTAGTAAAACCATAAGCTTTCAGTCTTTTTATGGATTCATTTTCAATATCTGACACACCTAAAACTATATTTTGATTTTCACCAAGTCGTCCATGCAAAAAATCAGTTTGGATTAATTTATAAAATTTTAAAAAACTATTAGTATAGTTAAATGAATAAATATGATTTGGGTTTATCCTATCATCGCCATTTATCTTAAAATCAACTTTAGAATCTAACTTATCAATAACTGAGGTTAGATAAATATTAAATATACTTATAAATTTATCTAAAGATTTTTGTAAATTTTCTAGGATTATGTTTTCATCAATTTTTTGATATCCATTTTTATATGAGTTAATTTCATCCTTGATATAGAACCTATAATCATCGAAATCAAAACGTGTTTCTTCAGGTCTCTTGAATTTTCTTCCATATTCGTCTTCATCTTCAAAATCTCTGTAATAGCCAGACTTTAAGAGATTTAAGCTCTCTAAAGTTTTACAGTATTCAACTCTTATAAAAATTTGACTTTTTTTACATTTATTAGAATGATTAACATGACTAGAGTAATATCCGATCTCATCAATTTTTTCACTTATTTTATCTATAAATATACTTATCGCTCTTAGTGATTCATTAATTTTTTGGTAGTGTACAAAAACAACGTGTTTTAATTTAGAATAGACGTGAAAATGTGTGAGCAATAAACCTTTAACATGATCATAGAAAAGACAACTTATGTCTGCACCCGTTGCCAATCACCCAATATCCATAAGAATGGTCACAACAAAAGTGGAAATGCACAGTTCAGATGTAAAGATTGTGGGCGCTCTAGTGTACTCAAACCCAAAATTAAATATACCGAAGAACAGAAAGAACTCATTATCAGTACCTATCTTGAACGAGGCAGTTTGAGAGGCATGCAGCGTCTATTCGGTGTTGCACCTGAAACACTGATGGGCTGGATAAAAAAAAGTAAACAGCAGGAAACTGAGTGACGAATTACTTGATGCTCATCCAACAGATGTCCTTGAGCTTGATGAGTTATGGAGTTTCGTAAAAGCCCGTCGCCATAAGGTTTGGACTTGGATGCACTCTGCCATCGTACACGCCAAGTAGTGGCTTATGTGTGTGGTCAGCGTAATGATAAAACGTGTACAGATTTACGTTGCCGTATTCCCACAAGCTACTTTAATTTAGCAACCTGTAGTGATTATTGGTCAAGTTATGCTGAGGTATTTGATCCTGATACCCATCGCTCTGTAGGTAAACATACAGGTTTAACCAACCATGTTGAGCGTTTCAATGCCACATTAAGAAATCGCTTAGGGCGTTTTACACGGAAAACTTTAAGCTTTTCGAAGAAGAAAGAAAATCATGAAGCTGTCTTGCATCTATTTTTATTAAAATACAATCAAGACATGAAAGATAGGTGGTTAACACGTCACATTTAGACACTACCAATTTTTTTTTCAAAATCAATCCATGTTTGAATATCTTGTACATGTTTTTGAAAATAGTGATACCAACAATTCTCTTTTAACAAAGCTCTAATTTCATAAAGTTGTTCTTTCTCTAAAATAATATTTTCTGTTAAGTAATATTCTTTTGTTTTAACTATAAACCAATCTTCACGACACTTTGAAAACAACTCATCAAAATTCATTAAGTCGCTTTTTGACTCTTCGATTGCTTTCATCACATCCATAAAATGATCATACTTTGTCGGCAAATAATGCGACAAATCAAAACCATTCCCCACAATTAGAATATTCATTTTTCTTATAGCCCCAAAAGCAAAAAGCGCATCATATAGATACGCTTTTAAAGACTTTTGGCTTAAAAATCAAACAATATTATGAGCATTTCGCTGTTTGGAAGGTTTTGGTATTTTTCCCACGAGCACACTTATATTCTTCTTTTTTCGCTACTTGCACCCATGTACGTCCTTCAAGCTTAAAGTTATAGACGGTTCGAATGGTATTTACCGAATCATCCATCAAGCCTGTTTCAGTCACCTTCACTTCTGCCGAAGTTGGGTTTTCTACTCGGTTAAAATACTGACGAACTTCGACGGTTGCGAGTTCATTTAAAAGGTCAGAACGCTGTTTTAAAACCTGTTCAATCGGCGTTGCAGGTGTATGAACTTTAGAAATCACATCTTGAGTGGTTTGACACCCAGTTAAACCCAAGCCCGTCATGATCCCGAACAGAGCAAATAATTTAATTTTCATGATGCTTCCAATGTCTCTTTATTATTAGTAGGTATGATGCCCACGTTCACCACGCAACTCTATTTAGACTATGTAAATACAGTTATAGAGATGTAAAAAAGCGCACCTTTCGATGCGCTTTTTTTCAGAACTTTATTCGCTTATAGATCGAATAATTTACCTGGGTTCATAATGCCTTGCGGGTCAAATACGTGTTTCAATGCCTTCATATATTCAATTTCTTCCGCTGAACGTGTGTAATCCAAATATGGCTTTTTGGTCATACCCACACCGTGTTCTGCCGAAATTGAACCATCGTATTTTTTCACAGTTTCAAAGACGTATTTGTTCACGTGCTGACACTTATCAAAGAATTCATCTTTGCTTAAGTTTTCAGGTTTTAAAATATTTAAGTGCAAGTTACCGTCACCAATATGACCGAACCAGCAAATTTCAAAGTCAGGGTAGTTGTCATTTACGATTGCATCAATTTCTTTAATAAATGCAGGTACGTGTGTGATCAACACTGAAATGTCATTTTTGTAGGGTGTAAATGGCGCAATTGACTCAGAAATATCTTCACGTAAACGCCATAAGTTATGCAATTGATCTAGGCTTTGGCTCATGACGCCATCAAGCACCCAGCCTTGTTCCATACAATGCTCAAAGATTTCCATCGCCTTGTCCATAATTGGTTCAAACGGCGCTTCAAACTCAAGCAATACATAAAATGGACATTCGGTTTCAAATGGACGTTGAACGTGACCATTTGCCAATACTTTTTGCATCGCAAGTTCACCAAAGAACTCAAATGCAGTTAAATCAATTTTGGCTTGGAATGCATGTAGTAATGGCATAATCGCATCAAAATCAGGTACACCGAGTACCATCACTTGAAGATCTTGCGGTTGACGCTCAAGCTTAATTTCTGCTTCAGTGACGAGTCCGAGTGTGCCTTCACCGCCAATGAACAAATGTTGTAATGCATAACCTGTTGCGTTTTTAATCATGCCTTTATTCAAACGCAGGATATCACCTTTACCAGTCACAACGGTTAAACCCAAAATCCAGTTACGGGTCATGCCATATTTAATGACTTTAATCCCGCCGGCATTGGTACCGATGTTACCGCCAATCTGACTTGAACCCGCAGATGCGAAGTCAACTGGATAATACATGCCTTGTTCTTCAGCATAATTTTGCAATTGTTCAGTCACTACGCCTGCTTGCACACGCACCATACGGTCTGCTGGGTAGAAGTCCAAGATTTGGTTCATCTTGTCCATGCTCACCACGATTTCACCATTGGCAGCCACAGCACCTGCTGACAAACCGGTACGACCACCCGATGGTGTCACTGCCACATTAAACTGATTGGCAAGCTTTACAATGGCTTGAACTTGCTTAGTCGTGGATGGAAAAACGATGACCGATGGGTTTGGATCAAAGTGTTTAGTATGATCGCGACCCCAATTTTGGAGACTATCCGTATCAGTTTTAATACGGTTTTCACCCACAATTGCAGTCAATTGGGTCAATAACTCAGGGGTTAAAGCGACTGGAGCATTCATCGTTTGCAGACCTAGCATGATTTAAACAAGAGAGACTTCATCTGTTCGATTGCACAGTTTTTAGGCATTAAAATCTGTGTATATATTAGACGAAACATGCCGATTAAAGCAGCAAAACACACGGCTTCAAAGCATGGCGGCATATTATAAGCTATTTTTTGGGGTTTCCTTGAAAAAATGCCATTTTTCATAATATACCTTTGAAAATGATAGTTTAATTCAACCAAAAATATCATTTTCACCAATATCACTTGCAAAAATAGCTGATATTGCCGCGATTAAGGAAATGTAAAACCGCCCTTTTCCTGTGCTATTATACCGCCACTAAATTTGGCCTTTGTAGCGGAGCCGTAATGAGCCAACATCTATCTCTACCTAAAGATAAAATCCGTTTCTTATTGTTAGAAGGCGTTCATCAAAATGCCATCGATACATTAAATGCTGCTGGATATACCAACATCGACTATCGTAAAACTGCGCTTGAGGGTGAAGCGCTGAAAGAAGCGATTAAAGATGCGCATTTCATTGGTATTCGTTCACGTACTCAGTTAACTGAAGAAGTCTTCGAAGCTGCAAACAAATTGATTGCAGTCGGTTGCTTCTGTATCGGAACAAACCAAGTGAACTTAGATGCAGCAATGCGTCGCGGTATTCCAGTCTTTAACGCACCTTACTCAAATACTCGTTCAGTTGCTGAACTTGTACTTGCTGAAGCGATTCTTCTTCTTCGCCGTGTCCCTGAAAAATCAACAGATACACATGCAGGCGGTTGGAACAAATCTGCGGTAGGTTCGTATGAAACACGTGGTAAAACTTTAGGTATCGTGGGTTACGGCTCAATCGGTTCACAACTTTCTGTACTTGCTGAAAGCTTAGGTATGAAAGTGATCTACTTTGACACAGTGACAAAACTACCTTTAGGTAATGCGCGCCAAGTCGGTAGCCTAGATGAACTTCTTGCTAATGCAGATGTGGTTTCTCTACACGTGCCTGATGTTCCGTCTACACGTAACTTCATGACCAAAGAAAAATTTGCACAAATGAAAGAAGGTGCAATCTTCATTAACGCTGCACGTGGTACATGTGTTGTGATTGAAGATTTGGCAGATGCGTTGAAATCAGGTCACATTGCAGGTGCTGCGGTTGACGTATTCCCGAAAGAGCCTAAAGCGAACGGTGAAGAATTCGTATCTCCACTTCGTAACATTCCAAACGTGATTTTGACACCGCATGTCGGTGGTTCAACCATCGAAGCGCAAGCCAACATCGGTTTAGAAGTGGGCGAGAAATTTGTCGCTTACTCTGATAAAGGTATGACTTTATCTGCAGTGAACTTCCCAGAAATCGCACTTCCGTTGACTGAAGGTAAACACCGTTTACTGCACATTCACAAAAACGTACCCGGTGTTCTTGCAAAAATCATTAACTTGTTCTCTGAACAAGGCATCAACATTTCTGGTCAGTCTTTAATGACCAAAGGTGATGTCGGTTACCTTGTGATGGATGTCGATGCTGCGGGTTCTCAAGAAGCATTAGATACACTTCACAACCTTGAAGGCACAATCCGTTCACGCGTATTGTTCTAATTCAAATGTGAATCAAAGACCACAGCTTCGGCTGTGGTTTTTTATTTTGAAGATGTCCTTTTGCACATTTCCCTTCCCTGTCTTTGATGATTTATGTCTTATTTTAAAATTGCGCCTGCTGTACAAGCACCACTGATTTTACTCATCGCCATGATCAGTATGCAAAGCAGCGGTTCCTTTGCCAAAATGCTGTTTGATCAGTTTCCAATTGTGACCGTCTCCGCAATGCGTTTACTGTTGGGTGCTTTGGTTTTGGCGCTGATTTTTAAAATTTGGCACGTCCATTTCAAGCAAGTGAAGTGGAAAGCGATTATGAGCTACGGCGTGGCACTCGCGGGGATGAATCTGCTGTTTTATTTCGCTATTGATCGCATTCCTTTAGGCATCGCTGTCTCTTTTGAATTTATTGGACCGCTTTCTGTTGCACTCTTTCATGCACGACAAAAGTTTGATTTTATTTGGGTTGGACTTGCCATTCTTGGTTTAGTTTTACTGTTTCCATTCGATCAAACTGCTCAAGCGCTTGACCCGATTGGGATTTTATTGGCTTTAGGTGCCGGAAGCTGTTGGGCACTCTATATTATTGCTGGTCAAAAACCATCAGGTGTGTCAGGCAATCACACGGTGTGCTTAGGTATGTTTGTTGGTATGTGCATTTTGATGCCCATTGCACTCTTCAGTGGAATGCCTGCAACAACATTTGAACCCATCAGCCTGATGTATTTCCTTGGTTTAGCCATTCTTGCGAGTGCCTTACCCTTTACTTTAGAGATGATTGCACTCCGTAATTTAAGTGCTTTAAGTTTTGGCACACTCATGAGCTTAGAACCTGCCATTGCTGCCTTGTCTGGCTTTGTGTTTTTGGGTGAACATTTATTGTGGACACAGTGGCTTGCACTTGCCACCATCATTAGCGCGTCTATTGGCTGTACGGTGACGATGCAAAAAAGAAAAACTCAGAAAAAGAGCGCCATCTGTTAATGCTTAGATGATGAAACTGGATAAAAACACTCATCGAAATTTAACCAATTTGCTATAATTTAAGCATTCCCATTGCTCTTATACACCTGATTCTCAGGTGTTGCTCTCCCATGCCAAATGCTCAACTTCTCGCTGTGTTGTACATGGTCTTGTCCATGACCTCATATCAAATTAGTGCATCCTTTGCGAAGCAATTGTTTACAGTGCTTGACCCTGTCACAGTGACTATTTTAAGGCTGTGTTTTGCAGCGATTATTGTCTGCGTTATGTTTCGTTCTTGGAAAATCATTTCGCGACTGCCGTATTTAAAATGGAAAGATTTATTGTGTTATAGCGCCGCGCTCGGACTAATGAATATTCTCTTCTATATGTCTTTAGGTAAATTACCGCAAGGTATTGCAGTCGGTTTAGAGTTTGTTGGTCCTTTGGGTTTGGCACTCCTGTCAATTAAGCATCGTAGCGATTATATGTGGGTATTTTTGGCAATCTCTGGGATTATCCTGATGGTGCCATGGGGACAAGCACTGCATCATCAATTTGATTTAATCGGTGCAGCATGTGCCTTAGGTGCTGGATTGTGTTGGGCTTTTTATATTTATTTTGGACAACGCGTGGTTCAGCAAAATATCGGCATGCATGCGCTGACCATTGCCATTAGTATTTCGGCATTATGTTTATTGCCGATTGGTTTATATCAAAATGCAGCCCAAGTCATTGATACCCAATATTGGGGTAAAGCACTTGTGATTGCGATTTTAGCCACTGCAATTCCCTATGCATTGGATTTAAAAGCATTAAAACAATTGACTAAAGCAAGTTACGGCACTCTATCGAGTTTATCACCAGCATTGGCGGCATTCACTGCCTTCTTCTTATTGGGTGAAAAAATTACATCTATTCAGTGGATTGCACTCGGCTGTATTATGTTGGCATCGGTCGGAGTGACCATTCGTGCCGCACGTCAAAAAATCGCATAAACACCAATAAAAAAAGATGGCATTTGCCATCTTTTTTTGAATCAAATGTTTAGACTAAACTGTCTTTATCGATCTTTTTATATTTTTTGTATTCGGTATTATATTTTTTTGCCAAGGTTTCTTTTTGCTTATCTTCCAAAATTTTACCCGCCTGTTGGAAAAAGCCATGTTCCTCTTCTTCTAAATGATGATGCACCGTTTCTGACAGTTTTTTTGCAATCGCAAGCCAGCCCGGATTACTAAATTCTGTTTCAGTCAATTGCTCTAAAAGTTCATCCATTTCGTGATGTTCGGCCAAAGCATGACGACTAATATTCAGACCCGAATCGGTCATCATAAGAGGAATATAGAAATAGCGATCTTCTGCCACCGCATGGGCAAATAACTCATTTTTGAGTAAATCAAACAATTCACGACGTTCAGGAGTATCTCCTGAGGTTTGGACTAATTTTTCTGCGAGTTCCCGCTGTATGTCATGACTTTCTCGTAAAGCTTCAAATATTGTGGTCATGTATTCGTTTATCCTTTGTTATTTTAAATTAGCCTTTAGCTTAAAACAGATACAAGTAAAATTCAGGCAGAGTTACTACACTAATTTGTATGAAAAAGTTTAATAATGAGAATGCTTTACATCAACAATGCAGTTTTAGAAGAGTTGATAAGCCATACGGCAAATGAGCAAACTGACTAAAATCAAGAATAATATTCGGATAAAGCCGCTGCCGTATTTTAAAGCAAGACGTACCCCTAACAGCGCACCACAAATATTGGCAAGCGCCATCATGCCGCCAATTTGAAATAAGACATGCCCAGTCGGGACAAAGAAACTGAGTGCTGCAAGGTTGGTGGTAAAGTTACCAATTTTAGAGAGTGCCGAGGCATGTAAAAAGTCGACGCTTAAATAGCGAATAAAAAAGAAGATAAAGAAACTGCCCGTACCCGGTCCAAAGATCCCGTCATAAAAACCAATCGCAAGACTACCAATAGCCGCCATGACCAGCATTTTTCGATTTAGCTTTTGTTCTACATGTACCCGACCAAATTGTTTTTTGGTGAAGGTATAGATCGCGATCACAATCAGCATGATTAAAATAAATGGCTTAAAAACCTCGACTGGAATGAGGGTTACACTTGCCGCGCCAATAAAAGAACTGACAAAGCTGCATAGCGCAATAATACCGAGCAGAAGCCACGGCAATTTCACTTGTTTTAAATAGGAAAATGCTGCTGACGCTGTACCAAAAATAGATGCCAATTTATTGGTACCAAATACGGTCGCTGGCGCCAAATGCGGCAAACTGCCGATAATGGCAGGAATTTGAATCAGACCACCACCGCCCACAGCAGCGTCAATTGCCCCTGCCATAAAGGCGAAGACAATTAAACTGATGATGATCTCAATGTCCATGGATTTACAACCTAGAGGTTTAGAACACGTTTTGGCACAAGGCGTTTTTTATCGGTAATCTCAGCCAAACCTAAACATTTTTCACCATCAAAAACTAACACCTGTGGCTCTGCTGCATGTTCAATATTACTTTCCATCCCGCGGCTAAAATATTCGCCACGCCCTTCGGGAACTTGGATTTGTGGCAAATGTTGTACGGGTGCGTGTGCAGGCAATAACAAAGCTTCACGCTCTTGTTCAGTCAGACTTTCAAGATATTCGATGGTATAGGTTGGAATGAGATCAAACAGACCTGTTTTCGTACGGTGTAAATACGTTAAATGCCCGTAAGTACCGAGTGCTTTGGCAATATCTTCGCCTAAAACGCGAATATATGTCCCTTTTGAACAGGTAATATCAAGCGTAATGCTATTTTCAGTAAAGGATAAAAGCTCAATCGCCAAAATGGTGATTGGACGCGCTTCACGTTCAATTTCAATTCCCTGACGTGCAAGCTCATATAAAGGACGACCTTCTTTTTTAAGCGCTGAATACATCGGAGGAACTTGCTGAATTTCACCCACAAACGTGGTTAATGTCTCTTGAATCAGCTGTTCGGACAATTCAGGCACTGCTTGTTCAAGCAAAATATCCCCTTCCACATCACCTGTAGTCGTACTATGCCCTAAAAAAACCGTGGTTTGATAACGTTTGACTGAATCTAGCAAGTAATGTGAAAACTTAGTGGCTTCACCCAAACAAATCGGCAGCAAACCTGATGCTAAAGGATCAAGCGCGCCGGTATGCCCTGCTTTTTGCGCACGATACAGCCAGCGTACTTTTTGTAGTGCACCGTTGGAACTGATGCCCAAAGGTTTATTCAATAGAAACACACCGCTAATATGACGACGCTGAATTTTAGGAGATGATGCTTTCATGGCAAAAAATCAGACAAGTTCTTTAATTGGCGCAATGGTAAAACCCTGACCAATTATTTACAACTTTTCTATGTCATTGCTTTTAATTTATGGCATATTGAGCCGATTATAAATTAAACAAATTATTATTTAGAATTAAAATTAGGTGCATAGGATATGCAAAAGTACAAAATATGGATCATCGTAGCACTTGCGATACTGTGCATTATTGGCTTACTGATGTGGTTGGCTCCACAAAAAGATGCAACTGAGTCAAGCACTGATTCTCAGTCGAGCGAACAAAGTCTCGCACAGCAACAAGCATTAAATGTAAATGGTCCTGCGAATGGTTTATTTCCAAGCCCAAGCCAGCAAGATACCGAAATTAACTGTCAGATGGTATTGGACTCGTCTAATCGTCTCGTGGTCAATGAACAAACCCGTAATTGTTTTGAATATTTCATCACTCAATTTGGTGAAAAAAGTTTAGAGCAAATTAAACAAGACTTTAAAACGTATATTACCCAAAATCATAAAGAACCTGCACTTTCGCAAATTTTAGATTTATGGGATCGTTACCTGCAATATCGTCAGTCGATGGGAGAAATCACTCCACCGACAGGTTTAGATCAAGAAGATCCTGCTTATTACCGCAGCATCTATAACAGCACCCAAAACTTAAGAAAAAAATTCTTTTCTCATTATGAAATTGAAGGTCTATTCGGCACGGAAGATACCTATCACGAATACACCCTCGATCGGATGGCAGTATTGAATGATAATAATCTGACTGAAGCCCAAAAGGCGGACAAGCTTAAAGCATTGTTTGAAGGTCTACCGAAGGACTGGCAAGAAAACTTAGAGCAAATTAATAAATTGGATGATTTGCGTAAACTGACTGCAGATATTAAAGCGCGCGGTGGTTCAAGCGACGAAATTCGCCAGATGCGTATGAATTTAGTCGGACCAGAAGCCACCCAACGCTTAGAAAACTTAGACGGCGAACGTTCGCAATGGAAAAACAATGTGAATCATTACCTGTCTGAACGTGAAAATATTATGAAAAGTGGCATGAGTGATTCATCTAAACAGCAAGCCATTCAAGACTTGCGCAATAAACACTTTAACAAAGCGGAAGATCAATTAAGAATTGAAACCTTTGAACAAGTTCATGATAAAGGCGGAAAATTACCTTTCGCAGACTAAGTGATTTTGATTTCACTTTCCAACCGCAGCCTAATTAGACTGCGGTTTTTTATGTTGTTATCTTTATGATGAGCAATGCATTGAATTATGGACTTTAATACCCTTTTACAAGAAAAAACGTTACTAGTTATTACCAAAAAAAATAAAATAGCAAATAAATTCAAAGATATAAATACAAAATAAAATTTTCAAAAATGCTAAATCTGAATTAACCGACCACTGACAGCCCATGTCCTAAAATGACATAGTTTTTATTAAGAGACATGAAAAAATAGTGCGTTGAAAATAATAATGGTTTAGATCCAAACCTAAGCAATGCAGCTACTGCTTGTGACCCAAAATTAAAACAGTGATAGATCATCACATTTAAAATAATACAAAGGACCAATTATGATTTATTTTACAAAAGCTGCAAAAATGCTAACACTCAGTGTTGCAGCAAGTGCTGTCATGGGCTTAAGCACCCAAACTCAGGCTGCCGCAAGTGCAACTCAAGTCGTTGAAAAAGCGAAATCTGACTATGCTAAAACCAAGTATCCGATTTTGATGGTACACGGTTGGCTTGGTTGGCAACGCATTGGTACAAACACGATTGGTCTCGATTACTGGTATCAAATTTTGCCCGATATGGCACGTAATGGTTCAACAGTTTTTGCTGCTCAGTTATCTCCTGCAAATACTACTGCCCATCGTGGTGAACAACTGATTCAACAAGTGGAAGATGTCTTGGCCATTACTGGCAAGCCAAAACTCAATTTAATTGGACACTCACATGGTGGGCCAACGGTGTTGTACGTTGCACAAACGAAACCTCATCTCATTGCTTCAATTACAGGTGTGGCAGGCACCTATCATGGTTCTAAAGTCGCAGATGATATTCAAAACAATCGTTTGACCCGCACAGCTTTTAATATTTTAGGGGATTACATTATTGGTCCACTGATCGCATTAGGACAGTTGAAGCCTGAACTCGAAATTAATTTTGATGCCTCAATGAAATCTTTAACCCAAACAGGCTCGAAATCATTTAACGCAACAGTGGCTCAAGCAGCAGTAAAAGATGGCGTGTTGGCAGCAACAGAAAACTGTAATAAAAACTTAAAGCCTAAAGACAGTAAAGGCATTTACTACTATTCATGGACTGGTGTGGCTCAAGCGACCAATGTACTCGATATCGATACAATTTTGATGCAGCTTGGTCCATTATCTTATAACAATAAAGATAATGATGGCATGGTCTCTCGTTGCAGTGCCTATATGGGTAAAGTCATTAATGACAATTACAAGCTAAATCACACTGATCTTGCCAATATGATGTTCGGTCTAACGGGGCTGTTCTCGCCTGATCCTGTTGCAATGTATCGTCAACACGCTAACCGCTTAAAACTACAAGGTTTATAAGTCACATACAGCCTTCATTCTATATAGGATTAAGGCTTTTTATAAAAACAATCCACAACATCTACAAAGAATGGATCCTTCATGAAAATGAAAAAAACAATTGGACTCAGTCTATTTACTTTAGTCTTTAGCTCGCTCACACATGCCTCAGCCTTACAGAGCTATAAAAGCAATTTTGTTGTTTCAAATTATGCTAAAACCCAATACCCGATTGTATTTGTTCACGGTTTTGGTTTGGGGTTTAACCGAATCGGTACAGACCGTGTCGGCTTAGATTATTGGTATCAAATTCCACAGGATTTAAGTCGAAATGGCGCACGCGTCTTCTCTGCCGAGCTTTCTGCTGTCGGTTCAAATGAGATTCGCGGTGAACAGCTCTTACAACAAATTGATGAAGTTTTAGCACTCACAGGCAAGAGCAAAGTCAATTTAATTGGACACAGTCAAGGTGGTCCTACCATTCAATATATTGAAGCTATTGCACCACAAAAAGCAGCATCCTTAACTGCAATTGCAGGTGCAATGAAAGGCACACCTGTCTTTGTCAATGCCGCTAAAACGCCTTTGATTGAACCCTTTATTCACGCTTTTGGCACAGTACTCGGCTATGCCATGAATCTCGTGACAGCGAATCGTTACTCCGTCGAAATTCAAGATGCCTTAGATGCAATGAATCCGGAACACATGCTTGCTTTTAATGCCAAATATGGCTCGAATGCCATTCCTAAAGATTGCCAATCGCAAGGTCAAAAGCGTACAAGCAATGGTATTTATCATTATTCATGGATGGGGAATCGACAAGCGACCAATCCACTCGATGTGATTGAAAGTACTGTCGTCAGCTTAGGAGGAACTTTCCTGAAAGGTGAAGCCAATGATGGTGCTCTTCCCTTGTGCAGTGGTCGTTATGGACAGATTATTCGTCAAGACTATCACCACAATCACTTTGATGAAGTGAATCAATTTTTTGGCATTTTATCGCCCTTTGCACAAGACCCGATTGGACTGTACCGACAACATGCCAATCGTTTAAAGCTACAAGGACTTTAAATCATTAGATTACTTACGCCTTTACTGATGATTACACAACGACAAAAACATTTACTCAATTAAAAAAGAAACACCATTTAAACTCAATGAATGGCTCGGAAAGCCATTTTAAAACAACAAGAGGAATTACCAATGAAATACGGAATGTTAAGTCTCGGTCTTATACTTGCCACCGCATGTATGAGCTCACAGGCATCTACACAAGCCAGTCAAGTGACCGCCAAAGCCAGTTCTCAATATGCAAAAACCAAGTATCCCATTGTATTTTCACATGGTATGGCGGGTTTTATTCGCATTGGCACAGATCAATTTGGTATGGATTATTGGTATCAAATTTTGCCAGATTTGGCACGTAATGGTGCTAACGTGTGGGCAACCCGTGTATCCCCATTTAACTCATCTGAAGTTCGTGGTGAACAACTGCTGCAACAAGTTCAAGAAATTACTGCAATTACTGGCGCTAAAAAAGTCAACCTGATTGGCCATTCACACGGTGGTCCAACCATTCGTTATGTTGCGGGTGTTGCACCGCAATATGTCGCATCACTTACAGGTATCGGAGCACCGCATAAAGGCTCACCTGTTGCCGATTTAATTTTGGCGGCAGAAGGTACTATTATTGAAAACCCATTGGTCGGTACGGTGAACTTTGTCTCTAAAGCCATTACTTGGGCACAAGGACTCGATCCAAAAAGCTTCCCACATGATGCCTTGGCAGGTGGTAAAAGTTTAACGCTTGCTGGATCTGCTGCTTTTAACCAAAAATTCCCATTAGGTATGCCAACCACTGCATGTGATGAAGGTAAAGCGGTTGATGGCGGTATTTATAATTATACTTTCACGGGTACAGGAACTGTGACCAATATTCTAGACCCAGATTCAGCACTGAAAGTGACCAGTCTGCTCATCGATAAAGGTAAAAATAACGATGGTCTTGTATCTCAATGTAGCGCACGTTTTGGTAAAACGATTCGTGATAACTACAATTGGAATCACTTGGACGAAGTGAATATGGTGTTGGGCTTAAAAAATGTCTTTGCACCTGACCCAGTCGATGTTTACCGTCAACATGCCAATCGTTTAAAACTACAAGGTTTATAAACTTTACATATAAAAAATGCGCCCAAGGGCGCATTTTTTAACTCAAGATAAAACTTAACTTTAGCCTAAACTTAAGAAGCTTTAACTTTACGAGCTGGTAATTTTTCACGAATACGTGCAGCTTTACCAGACAATTCGCGTAGGTAGTAAAGTTTAGCACGACGAACATCACCACGACGTTTCACTTCGATTTTAGCAACGATTGGAGAGTGAGTTTGGAATACACGCTCAACACCAATACCGTTAGAAATTTTACGTACTGTGAACGCAGAGTTCAAGCCACGGTTTTTGATTGCGATTACAACGCCTTCAAAAGCCTGAAGACGCTCACGGTCGCCCTCTTTAACTTTAACTTGAACAACAACTGTATCACCAGGTGCAAAAGCTGGTAGATCAGTTTTTAACTGTGCGTTTTCAATTACTTGAACTAAAGGATGCTTACCGCTCATGGGGTATCTCCAAAATATGCGAGTTAGAAGAGGTCTAATCATCGCTGGGTACAGAGGCTAACACGCTTATACCCAATTAGCTTTCCCTTTATGGTTGACCGCTTCAATGCATAAAGAGCCTATTAATAAATACTTAAATTTAATTTAAGTACAGTGTTCGAAGACAGAACTGATTACGCAGCAATGCCTTACAAATCTTTCAGCCATTTTTTCTGCTGCTTAGTCAACTCAACTTGTTCAACCAATTCAGGTCGACGTTCAAGTGTGCGTTGATAGCGCTGCAAAAACCGCCATTTTTCAATATTTGCATGATGCCCTGATTTTAAAATCTCAGGCACATCCAAACCTTCAAAATGATCTGGCTTAGTATATTGCGGGCAATCTAATAGACCATCCACAAATGAGTCTTGCACATGGGATTGTTCATCCGACATCGCACCCGGAAGTCTCCGAATGATACTGTCCAATAAAACCATCGCAGGCAGTTCACCGCCAGAAAGTACGTAATCACCTATGGACCATTCCTGATCAACATATTTTTGGATCAAACGTTCATCGACCCCTTCATAACGTCCGCACAGCACAATGAGTCCATCATATTTGACAAATTCTTGTACCGCAGGTTCATTTAGGGTTTTTCCTTGTGGTGACATATACACCACAGGAACACGAACCGCACCTGCTTCACGAGCAAGCTCTTTGGCATGATGAATTGCTTGTGCCAAAGGCTCCGCCATCATCACCATACCGGGACCACCACCGACTGGACGTTCATCCACACGTTTGTAATTCCCTTGTGCAAAATCGCGAGGATTGATGCAAGTGACTTGCATCAATTCACGTTTTGCTGCGCGTCCGCTAATACCAAAACTTGTAATCGCTTCAAACATTTCAGGAAAAAGCGTAATGACTGCAAAAAACATCGCAGACTCCTCTATTTTCCGAATGCGTTCATCCTTTAAGGATTAGTAATCTACGCCCCAATTCACGTAAATACGACCAGCTTCGAGATCAACACGTTGCACCACATCTTTATGCCATGGAATCATTCGCTCTTCGCCATCAATGCTATCTGGTGTTGCGCGAACAACCATCACATCATTGGCTCCTGTTTCAAACAGTTCAAAAATTTGACCGAGATTAATTTCTTGCTCTTCATCATCTAGACCTAACACGGTTAAGCCTTTTAAATCTGACCAATAAAATTCATCTACCCCTGCTTGAGGCAGTTGCGATTTTGAAATCCAAACATTTGCGCCAACCAAGCTATCTGCACCCGTGCGATCAACCACACCTTTGAGTGAAACAACCAAGCCTTTGCCATGTGGTTTCCAACGTTTTACATCTATAATTTGCCAACCTGCCTTGGTCTCAATGTACCAAGGAAGATAATCAAATATATTGCTCATGGGTTCTGTATTGGAATAGACCCAGAGCCACCCATTTAATCCATATGCTGAACGTAACTGTCCAATCTGAATACGATCTTCGGGAACATTCTGTGTTGGTGTCATGGGCAAGCTACTACCTAATTTATATAAAAATTATGCAGCAACTGCAGCTTTTTTAGCTTGAGCAGCTAAAGAAGCAACACGTTCAGAAGGTTGAGCACCTTGAGAAACCCAATGAGCAAAACGGTCAGCATCTAAACGAAGTTTTTCTGCTTTACCTTGAGCTGTTGGGTTGAAGAAACCAATACGTTCGATGAAACGACCATCACGTGCATTACGGCTATCAGTCACAATGATTTGATAGAATGGACGTTTTTTAGCACCACCGCGTGCAAGACGAATAACAACCATGATAGAACCTTATAGTTTTTACGGATTATCCCTGTATCGACCACCGATACACTTCAAACCCCTTTCATAGAGGGCAACATTTTACGCGAACTTTGCCCTGAATGAAAGATCAATCCTTGTTTGGCTACAATTTTGATTTTGACAATTATTCATCCCAGCTAGAGGTTGAAGAAAGAGAACATACTGCTGCACCTTTAACCCAACATTTTTCACCACGATGATTTAATGCCACCATACCAGTACTACTTTGAGAATTCTGTGGGGTCGCGACTAATGTCCATCCATTGCGGGTAACATTTTCTAACGTCATCTCATAAAACACTGTACCCTGACTTGGGTATTTCACAGTCATTGATCGTCCTAGATCAGCTAATGTCATTGGAGTATTATTAATTAAATACCCACCTTTTACTGCTTTATATTTTTGTAGATCTCCGGCAATTATCATCATTTCGGCTTTTACTTCTGCGCGACTGACTTTTTGCTTATACTGTGTATAAGATGGATAAGCAATTGCTGCTAAAATAGCGATAATAGCAACTACAATCATGAGTTCAATCAATGTAAATCCTTTGGTATTACCAAGATTCATAATCCCCCCCACAATCATTATATCCCTTTACAGCATCTATAGTTCTTGTCATACAGCGAATACCTGTACTTGATAGTAAAAGATCATAATTCCGCGGTTGTTTTAGCGCCCCACTATGACTACTACGCTCCGCCTTGATCACCCAATTTTGCCCCAAGACAGTTGTATCTGTTAAAGGTTTTTTAGACTCTTGATCAACTAGTGTAATTTTATACAATGCAGAAGTTGCATTGCTTCCAATAGGCAAATATAACTCACCTGTAGAAGCATCGTAACCTGAATATAAATAAGTCGCATTAAACCCTTTATAGCTAAAGTTTTTATTTTTAAAGCGTTCCAGCTCAGCAGAAAGTCGTAAGACTTCCTGCTGAGCTTTTTTTAAATCTTTACGTTCTATATAAGTTCGATAATTGGGATAGGCAATTGCAGAAATTATTGCAATGACTATTACCGCTATCATCAACTCTATAAGGGTAAATCCATTATTTTTTTTCATGATCGACCCTATTGAGCTTCATACCAACGCAGCTGTTTTAGTTTTACAGCATTATCAAATAATTGACATTGAGGTAGATTCTTATTGACTGGCAATGCACAATCAACAGGCGTTGGATTATCACGATTCACAATTAAGCCCAACGTACTAATTTTATTGCCATACCCCTGGCCAATACCTGTACCCAAAATACCTGCGCCTAGTTTTACACGGTTAGGTGATGTTGTACCTGTTGTATAGAAATCACATTTACCATAAGGTAAGCAATATTGATACAGATAAGAATCCCCTTTTACACCTCCGCCACAGCTTCCAGAGATACCTGTCCCATCCTTGTGGAATACATTGACATATAACATACCATCTAATGCATATATATCATTCATACCTTTATATGAGCCTGATGTACTTGAAAATGAATGTTTCCAACCAGCATTAAACATATTGCCGGTTTTTCTTGGTACAGCACCACCAATAGTTAAGCTTTTGAGTGTGTTTGCTTTAGTTGTATTTAAACTATAGTCGGCTGCATAAAGGTCTTTAGCAATAACATCATTATCATAAACAACAAAAACACCATCATTAGCACTTTGTGTACTATCTGCTAACGGAGCACTTCTATTTCCTGAACTAAATGCAACTGCTGCAAAAAGCCCTCCTGTGTCAGTATCCGTATGCACCGAAACACTTGGCATCTCATAGAAACGTGGACTTAAACCATTTAATTTATGCTCGGTAAACAATGTAACTGTACGTGCCCCGAATACATTTTTCTTGGCTTCATTAATCTCTTCTTTATCTTTGTTAGGATCTGTTTCAGTAGGTTGTCCAATAACAGGATTATTGTTTAAGTCTACTCGGAACGCTTGGCCTGCTAAATCTGCAAAATAGAGATGATCAGCTAGACCATCAGCATTACGGTCAATGGCATTAATTTGACTTACAACGCTGTATTGCAAATCACTATTTGCCGTAAAACGAATCTGACTATCTGTCGGCGTGTCATTATTATCTACACTCGTCCACCATAGTAATTCTCCATTTTGAGCATCAAACATATAGACGCCAGCACCGATCTTATTGGTTTGTTGGTACGTTGGACACTCATAACCTTTGTTCGTTGCATTAGCGTCCTCAGTACAACTTACCGTACCTTCAGCATCATAACCACCACCTACAAACATCACGAGTTTTTTCGCACCACCCCAGTTTACATAAGCCAAAGTTGGTTTAGACCAACTTTGTCCCATACGTTTCAATGGCTGAGCGCTATTAGAATCTTCTGGATTAATGTGGAACATCATTTCCGGATTCTGAAGATCCGTCAAATTTAAAGCATAATAGCTCTTGCCACCCATACGCAGACCACCATAAATCCACTGATGACCTTTTAAAGCTGCGCTTTCATCTTCATCAGTTTCTGTTCGATCGGAGTCTTTTACAGTGAGTAGACCATTTTTTGTTGTAGTGTATTGCGTATGTGCAACCCAAGGTGCATCTATGCCATAAAATAAATTTGACATACCACCTGTGGTTTTATCATTTAACAATAAAGCCTGTTTTTGATTCACCATCATTTCATGTGGCAAGAATCCAAAAACTTCATTACCTGTAGAAACATTAACTACATGCAAAATACCCTGTGTGCTGCCATACATTAAGTAATCTTTACGATTAGTGGTAACTAAAGCATTATTTTGAACAGAAACCTGCCCTTCTTGTGTTAACAACACTGGTGTCGAGTGCATTACAGCACCTAGACGCTTATCTGTGGCATAGGTACTTAAATTGGCTTTAGTAAAACCACTCGGCAATTCATTTAACTTATAACCTAAGGCATTTAGCCAATACAGTTTGTCAGAATCCCCAGCGAAAGCACCATCAAATAATGCATCAACATCTACAACTTGCAAATCATTACCAGCTGATGCTGTCGAACCGGTAAGCGATCGATTGGTAAAAATTTTACGATGCGTGGTTACTTTTCCATCTGTGAGAAAATCTGCGCCAACTTTTAATTGCCCTAAGACACCACCAGCCCAAAAGCCTTGTGCAGCGTCATTTAATGCACCATTAGTAGAGATTAAACGCTGTAAACCATCTGCAGAAAATAATTCACCATTTTTAATTCTATATTTATTTAAATTACCCATCCATATTTGGCTTACACTAGAAACTGTAGGTTGGAATGATGCGTAATAAGCCTCGTTCTGCAGTGTAGTTGGGTTTAAAGCATCAACTGGAATTGTTGGTGTTCCTGTAGCAACAGGTTTAATATCTACTTCAACTTTTCGAACAAAGTCTAGAATACTGTTTCGAATATCATCAGAATTTTCAGCATAGTAGAATCCACCACCACCATATTCATCACTTCCCCATTTACACGCATTATACGCATCCTTATTGTAACCAGTTGGATTCGCCCGAACTAAGGCTTCACAATCCTGCGTATCTTTTAAGTCTTCAAAAGATGAACCAAATCCAACAACTGCAGTTTTTATTGTCATATTACTTGGATTTTGGGTTTTATCCTTGAGCTTTTTAGCATATGCACCTATATATTCCCACCCACCTGTTTCACCATCAAAGACACTCGCTTGAATAGTTGGAGATGCTAATATATTTGCTGTTGGCTTATTACTAAAACCATGGGAACCTAAAGTTAGATTCATAATAGTACGTGCCATGGAATCTTTTGTAGAGTTTGGGGCACCATCTGTCAAAAAGTAAATTCCATTACCATCACATTGGCTTGTACTAGCACCTGCACGATATTTATCACCATCCTTCGAAGTAGCAACAGAGTGTGTAAAACCACCGACCAAATTATCCTTATTATCACTAGTTAATGAAAATGGGCTAGTGCGATAAGAGACCATATTTTTTACATGATTAAGATGGTGACTCCAAACTTTCGCACCAATTGGTTCAATATCCATTGGTTCATGGTCTACTTTCATCCACCCTCCCCATCGCCATCCTACAGGTAATGAACGATGTAAGAACCAAGCATCCGTAATACTACTCGTTGTCGCCCTGTATTTATTCCACAGATGGTTAATAACCTCTTGCTCATTTTTATACTGTGAAGGTGTTACAGTTATCCAACCACCATTCCCATCTGGTTTTTTAATGACCACCAATGCCCCTGGACCATTATTGTCAAAGAATTTCCCTGGGTATTTGCTATCCATCCCCCTATTCCACTGGTTATCACAAAACATAGAGGTTGCACCTAAAGCCGTACCCGTATTTCCATCTAATCCCACACAAACGTAATACAATTGCTCTTGCGTATTTGTATTTCTAATTATAGAAGATCCATCATAAAGAACACCTAGATTTGATGGCTTTGTCAATTTCCCTGTCGTTGTGCCCATCATATAAGCACCTGCTTCTGCATATGCATGCGCAGTAGGTGTACCACTAGAAGCTTTAAAATTATTTGGATACGTATTACTTGTTAATGTTAAATCATATTGAACAGTTCCAACTTTTGGTGCTGGGTTTCCATTCCCCATTGTCTTTGTATCTACTGATTCAATCGCTGCTAGTTCCTCAATTAAGCGCTTTCTTTGATCATGGGTTAGCTCTGCCACCGGTACTAAGATTTTTCCGGAATGACCGTCAACTAATTCTCGTCTATTTGAACCACTTGTACCAATTTTAATATCCGTCTTAGCTGAAAAATGCCCTAAACCAATTTTCACATTATTATCAAGACTAGTATCAGATAACAATTGTATCATTGCATCTTTTAACCGAGATAATCTGTCAAACTTGCCTGTCTCAGATTCAATTAACTTACCCTTTTCATCTATGGTTGCGTCACCGCACCCTCTTAAATAATAAGAAATAGCTTGACCACCTACAGTAACTGTTTTTTTAAAAGCTGTTTTTCCTTTAGTATCACTACCAGCTCTAGTGTCTATAGCATTATAAACCCATTGTGTATAATCTATTGAAGGGTTAGAGTTATCTCCCTCCCTTTCTTTAACCGTATCTGGTTTGCATAACGATTGATTAACATCACCCGGACTACCAAACTTATTATTTTTTGGCAAAACAAGGGAACTTATCCCCATACTACCTGAGGTATCAAGCATTAATAAAATACCTGTTTTACCTTTTTCAGAATCAGAGTAAATACTAATATCACTCGCTTGACTCATTGGAATGGCACTACAAACCGTGAGAGTCAATGCAGTCGACACTGAAGCAGAAAATAATTTTTTTTGAAATGTCTTCATTTTATTCATCTCCGACCTTATTTGATCAACTGCGGATTAGCACCCACGGTATAGTCAGCTTTTTGGGTGTTAAATGGGATATTCCATTGCATGAAGCAAGCTGATACTTCAGCAGCTCTTTTTCGAAAACAATTTTCAATCTGAGTAGAAGTTGCGCTAGAAAAACTAGGTAAAACTGAAATTACAGTTGCACTAATATTATTTAAAACCATAGGAATACTCGTCAAAGAAGCCCCTAAGCTAGTGCCTTTTGGCACCAAAGACAGTGGATCAGCATTATTAATATTTTTTCTTAAATAAACCTGTGAAAGTACAGCAGATCGACCTGTGGCATATTGGGTTGCTTTACAAAAACCATTTACACCATTTTTTGTCGTACCACCTTGTGGATCAATCACGCTCGCATTTTGCATAGAAAAAAATGTAGATTGAGACGCGCGATAACAAAATACCAATTCATCATCTGCATTATTTGCATCATTAAAATAACTATACATACCGTCAGCCGCGAGTTGTCGAGCCACTTGTTTGGGATCCTCTAAATTAAATAAAGCTGCATTCGAATTTTCTAGTAACAATGCTTGTACTTGACTATTAGTAGCTAGCCTCAAACCCAACACACCAGATTTGATTGCCCAAGTTCCTATTGAAACAATAAGAACCAACATCACAAGAACAATAATCAGTGCTGAACCAAGTTGACGTCTCATTAGAATGCTCCCAATGTATTTCTAAAACTTACAACTTGTGTAATAGGCTGACGTAAGTATTGGCTATTTTTAGTATTAGGTTTTAATGTAATATCTTGACCCGCGATCTTATATGTAGCTTGGGTATTAAATCTAGAATCACTACCTATAGATTCTGATGATGCAATTAATAGTCCGATTTCAACCGCGCCAATAGAATGATAATCCTGTTTATCTGTTACATCATCTGGCATCAAATTATCTAAGTATTCTTGAATGGTTACATATCTGAGTTGCTTTGCTGGATTTTTAACTAAAAAGCGAATCTTAAAAGCATCTACATTTTGTAAAACCAGCTGCCCTTGTGCTCCCAAACCAACAACTTCAGTTGAGGTGGTCGTATAATAATAACCAGCATCACAATAAAGACCATAACGATCAAGAGCGCCTGGAATTTGCTGCTCATTTGGTAACTTATCTAGATAATAACGATACACATAAGTTCGACCAGTGATGATTTTAATACCTTCACAATCATATTGTTCATCCCCCCTAATATCGGGTACAAATTGAATAGTCAGCTGATCACTTGATGAACCAAGGGCTAAATTTGTGTCATCATTATCTAATCCAAATCTTGTGAAATACTTCGAGTCAGCTCCTGAACCCACCGCCGTAGGTAAATTACTTGCAGCAAAAATGACACCAGAACCAATATCTTTATTATTAATTTTTTGTTCAGAAGGGGTATTTAAATTAGCATGTCTAATCTCATGCGCCATTTGAGCAAGGCCAAAATTAGCGTTCTGTTGTAAACTAGACATCCCTGACTGAAAATTCATTGATTTCTGAGCATTCATAAATAATGCTAATGCTGCGGCAATAATCAATAACCCCAATACCAAAGCAATCATTAATTCAAGAAGGGTAAAACCACGTTGTATTTTTTTGTAGTTAATCATAGTTATAGACCTCCACAATAACGCATTGTGCACCTGGAGAATACGAAGTACTGTCCGTGCACGGTGTAGCTCCAGCTGCGATTTCTGAGGCAGCTGTTTGCGTTGTCTTATCAGCAGGGATCGTATCC
Source organism: Acinetobacter wanghuae (assembly GCF_009557235.1). NCBI lineage: Bacteria > Pseudomonadati > Pseudomonadota > Gammaproteobacteria > Moraxellales > Moraxellaceae > Acinetobacter > Acinetobacter wanghuae. Next base: position 2,440,240 of record NZ_CP045650.1, read on the forward strand.
CCCCAAGCTACATATACACATTTTCTTTTAAAGTCTTTATCAGTCCCCTGACAATCTAAAATTGCGAGACGCATACCTTCGTGATCTGCACGTTTAGACACTTGAGCATAATCGTAAACAGCTAAGTCAGCTGGTGAACAATATTTTTTATCGCATTCTTCAGGTGTACCAGACGTTGCCAATTTATAGAATGCTAATCCATCACGATTCATTCGCATTCTTTCAGAAAGATCTCTGGCTAAATTCATTGCTTGAATGTTATGCGCTGCTTCTTCACTTGCCATTATTGCTCTTACCTGCAAAGCTACAAACCCTAAAACAGCTATACTAAGCAGTAACAATGCAACCAACACTTCCACCAAACCAACGCCGATCTGTGATTTTGATTTCATAACACCCTCTAACATGTTGTTTGATTTTTGTTGTACACAACAGAGCCATTAGTATTAAATCGAATAACTGCTTTTAAGGCATCGTTCTTTACATGCTTAAGGACGAAACATTGATTTGCCCCGACTAAGTATCCAAAATAATTATATTTTAGTAATGATGGTGCTGTTGCCCATACTACATGTTCTAAAGGAGTCCACGACTCATCGCCCCCTATACCCGTTGCTAAACTTAGCGTCTTTTCTTTTTTTCTTAATATAGCTTCGGAGCGTGTCTGCGAGGCCAATAAGACAATTTCATTAGCAGCACTATTTAATTGATTTTGTCTTATTTGGTTTACAAATGAAGGCGCCGCCATCATGGCAATAATAGCAAGTACTGCAATAGTCACCATTAATTCAATTAAGGTGAATCCATTTCCCCTGACTCGCATATTCTCTCCATAAACACAAATGATTACCCTATTACAAATAATAACCAATTTAAGATCAAACACATCTTTTTATAGGATAAAAGGTATAAAAAAACAGACAATCGTCACAAAACAATTGTCTGTTTTTATTCAATAAAATTAGATTATGAAGTCTAACTTATGCTTGCGTCACAGGAATACGTAATTCTTTCGGTAAACTAAAGGTAATATTTTCTTCGCGACCATCCAATTCTTTGGCATGTGAAGCGCCCCAATCTTGCAATCTTTGAAGGACTTGCTTAATTAAAATTTCAGGCGCAGATGCACCAGCCGTCACCCCAACCTGTGATTTTTCACTAAACCATTCTTGTTTTAATTCATCAGCATTATCAACCAAATATGCGGATTTACCCATACGCTCTGCAAGTTCACGCAAACGATTGGAATTCGATGAGTTTGGTGAACCAACAACAAGCACCACATCACAACGTTCAGCTAAATCACGTACTGCATCTTGACGGTTTTGTGTTGCATAGCAAATATCATCTTTACGCGGACCTTGAATGTCAGGGAATTTTTGACGTAATGCATCAATGACTTTAGCAGTGTCATCTATCGATAGCGTTGTTTGCGTGACAAATGCGACTTTATTTGGATTTTTGATATTCAGAGCAGCGACATCATCTTCATCTTCAACCAAATAAATGTCACCGCCATTTTTCTTATCATATTGCCCCATGGTGCCTTCAACTTCAGGGTGCCCTTCATGACCAATCAAAATCGCTTCAATGCCTTCACGGGCATATTTGGTCACTTCAATATGTACTTTTGTCACCAAGGGGCAAGTCGCATCAAAAACTTTTAAGCCACGACGAGTCGCTTCTTGTTGAACCGCTTTAGAGACACCATGTGCACTAAAAATGACAATATTATCATCCGGCACTTCATCGAGTTCATCGACAAAAATTGCGCCACGCTGACGTAGATCATCAACTACAAATTTGTTATGAACCACTTCATGACGAACATAAATAGGAGGATTAAAACATTCTAGGGCACGGTTCACGATCGCGATGGCACGATCCACCCCTGCACAAAAACCACGCGGGTTAGCTAAAACAATTTCCATAAAATCCTCAATACCTAGCCAATTTGTAGCAATTCAATTGAAATAAATGTAAACAATCGACGTACAACTATTTAGTTTAAAGCCTGTCTACTCTAAAATAGAGAAGATATTTTATCATATCAGGAAAAATATCATGTCGGGTCTCTTGTTTGTCGTTTCTGCTGCGTCTGGAACAGGCAAAACATCCCTGGTTAAGGCATTACTTGAACGTGTCAATAACTTACACGTTTCTGTGTCTCATACGACACGCGGTCAACGACCTGGCGAACTCGATGGCGTGCATTATCATTTTGCAACCAAAGACGATTTCTTAAGCCTTGTAAATGATGGTGGTTTTATCGAATACGCGGAAGTATTTGGTAATTATTATGGTACAGCTCAAGCAACTGTGAAGCAGCAACTTGCAAAAGGTCATGACGTTTTACTTGAAATTGACTGGCAAGGTGCGGAGCAAGTACGTAAGCTTTTTCCTGAATCTAAACAAATCTTTATTTTACCGCCAAGCCAATTTGATTTACGTCAGCGTTTATCAAATCGTGGCACAGATTCAGTTGAAGTGATTGAACATCGTTTAAGCTGTGCAGTTGAAGATATGCAGCAATACAGTAACTTTGACTATGTCATTATTAATGATGACTTTAATAAAGCCCTACACGATTTAGAATCGGTGATTATTGCCAATCGTTTGGTGCTGTCTCAGCAAGCCACTCGTCATGAAAAATTGATTCAGGCCTTAATTACTCCGACAGAATAGTGATTAAAACTTGAGTCTATTGGCAAAGCCTTTTATACTTCGCAGTCTGTTAAAATATTACTCAAACGAGAATTCCTATGGCACGCGTAACCGTTGAAGATTGTTTAGACCATGTAGACAACCGCTTTGAGCTTGTACTAGTGGCAAGCAAACGCGCGCGTCAATTGGCACGTCAAGGCATTGAACCAACTGTAGAATGGGACAATGACAAACCGACAGTTGTTGCTTTACGTGAAATCGCAATGGGTCATGTATCTAAAGATATTTTGAAACAACGCGATCAAGACTATCAAACGTCTAGTTTAGATCTTGCGCTTTCTGCAAATAATCTAAATTTAGATGGTTTTTCTTTCCAATAAGAAATAACCGCTCAAAAAAGCCTAGTTTTTAACTAGGCTTTTTTTATTGTCAGGCTTTTAACTTAGTGCGATAACGGTTATAACATTAGCTTGAATAATATCGTTTGTGTAATTTTTACTCCGTTTTTAGCTTAAAAAATTGACAAGCGATGCAATATGCATTTCATTAAAGCATTCACATATTCTTTGTAAAAAAATCTAGTTTTAAAGGTGTTTTATGCCAGGCCCACAGGTCAGCCAAGCCAAGCAACAGCTTAAAATCATTATTGACGCTTATCTCAATGAGAAAGACGTCGAGCGTGTACTTGCGGCCTGCGATTATGCCGATATGGCACATGATGGGATCACACGTAAAAGCGGTGAACCCTATGTCCTGCATCCCATTGCTGTCGCCTCTATTTTGGCACATATGCGGCTTGATACTGAAACGCTCATGGCTGCCCTGCTTCATGATGTCATTGAGGACACCGAATTTAACAAAGACGATATTACTGAAACCTTTAGTCGTACCGTTGCCGAACTAGTCGATGGCGTCACTAAACTCAGTCATTCAAGCGACAAAGAATTTAATAAAGCTGCGTCGTTCCGTAAAATCTTACAAGCCACTTTACAAGACCCACGTGTCATTATTGTGAAACTCGCAGACCGTTATCACAACATGACCACCCTTGAAGCTTTACGCCCCGATAAACGCGCGCGTATTGCTAAAGAAACCTTTGAAATTTTTGTACCGATGGCACGTCTCGTCGGTATGAATGAGATGGCAGATAATTTAGAACATCTGTGTTATCAAAATCTTGATTTAGATATGTATAACGATGTTCAGGCGGCTTTACTGCAAACCAAATCAAAACGTTGTGAATACCAAGCCATTTGGGAAAAGAAACTCAGCGACTTATTGGAACAGCATCGCCTACAAGGTCGGATTAAAAAGAAAGATAACAATATTGAGCTGCTGCGCCATTTTGTGAAAAATGACATTAATCTACAAGAACTCACCCACAGCCATGCATTTGAAATTATTTTACAAAGCATTGCCGACTGCGACCGTTTTGCAGAACTCTTAAAAGACAGCTTTAAAGTCCTCAATTTCCAAGATAATATTCGTCAGCCTTTACCTGGTGGCAACCAATCGCTCACCATGCGAATTAAAGGCGAAAAAACCACATTATCACTGACCATTCAAACTGAACTGATGCGTAAAGCGGCAAGATTTGGTTTAGTACTCGGTGAAAGTGCACCTCAAGCCTGTCGCTCTGCCATTCAAGCCTCAATGCAAAATTTAAACGTGTTGGTCGATGGCGAATGTGCCAAAACGACATTTAGCGAACTACTCGATTATTTGCATCAAGAAAAGATTTGGGTCTATACCCCACAAGGGCATTTGCATGAATTGCCTCAAGGGGCAACCGCAGTCGATTTTGCTTATTCAGCAAGTCTATTTTTAGGCAACCATGCAGTAGGTAGCAAGGTAGATGGCGAAATTAAACCGCTTTCGACACCGCTTGCGAGTGGTCAAGTCATTGAGATTATTACCGATGTTCTTGCAACACCGAACCCCGATTGGCTCAGTTTTATTAATACCCAAAAAGCGCGTCGCGCCATTCAGAATATTCTGCGCGACCAAGATCGTGATGAACAGCTTCTCGTCGGTCAACAAGCGTTAAATCGTGCGCTTAAATTGTTTAATCGTTCAATTAAAGATTTAAGCTTGAGTGATTGGGAAAATTTACTCAATTGGCGCCATATTCAAACCCAAGAACAACTCTTTGAACAGATTGCAGTCGGTGACTTACTTCCACAGCTGGTCGCAAATCATTTATTTGCCAATGACGAACACAGCAGCTCCGCTTCAAGCCGCTTAATTCAAGGTACAGAAGGCGCAGATGTCAAATATGCACATTGCTGTAATCCAGTTCTAGGTGATCCAATTCAAGGGCATTTAACCCGTCGTGGTTTAATTGTGCATCGTTCACGCTGTCATAATTTATTGCATGAGCAAAAACAGCATCCTGAAAATATTATGCCGCTGCATTGGACCACGGATGACAGCGAAGATATTAGCTTTACCGCTTATCTCTGTATTGACCTTGCCATGAATGATGAGCAAATTTCCGATTTGATCTATCAATGTCGTAAAGCCAAATCAGGCGTTGAGTCAGTGCGCAATTATGATGGCAAAACTTATGTCAATATTGTGGCGCATAACCGTAAGCAAATTGCGCAAATTATTCGTGACCTACGCATGAATTTTGGCTTCCCACGTATTGTCCGTTTAGCACAGCCCATTGTGATGCCAGAAGCGTCTAAAGCAAGTTAATCAGTTAAACCGATAATACTTTGCGATATTGATCTGATCTCATATGATGTAAGTGAATGATAAAAGGAGAAATTGATGTCCCGCCAAGTGATCCATACTGAAAATGCCCCTGCGGCAATTGGTACTTATTCTCAAGCAATTTTAGTTGGAGATACTTTGTATCTTTCAGGTCAAATTGGTTTAGACCCATATAGCATGGAATTGGTTGAAGGCATTGAAGCTCAAATTCGCCGTGTATTTGATAATCTAAAAGCCGTTTGTGAAGCAGCAGGTGGCACATTGGCTGATATTGCAAAACTCAATATCTTCTTAACAGATCTATCTCATTTCCAACTAGTCAATCAAATTATGGGCGAGTATTTTGCACAGCCCTATCCTGCACGTGCTGCGCTTGGTGTGGCGAGTCTACCCAAAGGTGCATTAGTGGAAATGGATGGTGTGGTTATTATTCATCAATAAGTTAATCAACTATATATTTCAATAAAACCTGAGCCAGATGAAAAGACATACTCACTTTTCCGCTCAGGTTTTATTTTGCCATCTAAAACATCGATGAGCTTAAAACCTTTTTTAAATGATTTTTATTGACAAACGATAATAGTTATCACTAATATTACCCATCTTATTTATTCACTGTGGTTCTCTCACATGTACGTTTGTTTGTGCCGTGGCATTACAGATCAAGACATTAAAGATGCGATTGCAAATGGTGCTGAATCTTATCGCGAAGTTCGCGATTTACTCGACTTAGGTACATGCTGTGGGCGTTGTGCTCCAGAAGCAAAAATGATCATCAGTGACGAAATTTCGCAGCTCGCAGCACGACTGGCTGTGGCGGCATAATCTAAGAATAAACATAAGCAAAAAACCAATGATTCTCGAATCATTCCTCCTCCCCCGCCTTTGACTCTGGCGGGTTTTTATTGCTTAAACTTTAAGGTTTTCAAAAGCCGCGATGCATGTGATTGCGATTTTCATTTGCTGTTCAATAAATTACTCGCCATCGGCTATGCACTTGCTTTAAGATAAGTTCAAGGTATCTTTCTTTAAAAGAAAGGTCGCAAGATTAAAATGGAGCTCAATGATGAAAGGCAATCGTGATGTGATTAATCAGCTGAATCAGGTGTTATATCACCACCTCACTGCCATTAATCAATATTTCCTACATTCGCGCATGTTCAATGATTGGGGCATCGAGCAACTCGGTTCGGCTGAATATAAAGAGTCGATTCGTCAGATGAAACATGCCGATAAAATTATTGAACGGGTGTTATTTTTAGAAGGTCTGCCGAATTTACAACACTTAGGCAAGCTCTATATTGGTCAGCATACTCAAGAAGTGCTGCAATGTGATATTCGCAAAGTGAATGAAAATATCGAAGCCTTACAAAAGGGAGTTGCCCTTGCTGAAACAGCAATGGACTACGTGACTCGTGATTTATTGCAAGAAATTTTAGAGAAAGAAGAAGAGTATTTAGATTGGGCAAGTACTCAACTTGATTTAGTCGCAAGTGTTGGCATTGAAAACTACATTCAAAGTCAGATCTAATATTTCCACCCCAACGAAAAAGCCAGCAGTATTGCTGGCTTTTTCGTACTGATATCTAATTTATCTTTTCGGCATTTCCGCAATCAAATCTTCGTAGCTCAATTGCATTTTTTGCACACGATCTAAGCGTAATAACTGATGCTTCGCTTGATCTTCATAGCCGTTATAAGCCAACAATTTGGCATATTTAATCAGATTATATTTAGTCGGATAACTCAAAATCAATTTTTCAATCTCATCCAATTCTGCTTTTGATACATCGCTATAAGCATTAAGACGAATCCAATCAATACGATGATTAAATTCAGTCAGCAGATAAATCGGACCCTGATCTTGAATACGTTCAGGTTGATGCTCATAACGCACCGTCTCTGCCATTTTGCTCACTGCCACATCATAATCACGATAAATCACAATCAGCAGCAAAAGCCCTATTCCAAACACAATCTTCATCGCAATTGGCGGCAGTGTGATTGTTTTTAAATCTTTCCGCTGCGCCAGCACCGTCCCAATAATAAAACCAACCGGCAATAAGAAATAAGCATAATTTTGCGGAAATTCAAACATGGCATGGGTGACAAAAGCGCCAATCATGAGCATCCCAATCACAGATTCAGGCGTGTTGACAAACTTCTGTAAGCGATAGCCCAAATAGCCGAAATATGCCAAAAATGGCACACCGACAATGATGCCATTCCACAGTAAAAAATCGAGAATAAAGTTATGCGCGCTGCGAATCCAAACAGGTCCTTCGACGGTATCTGAAATCGACACAAATGCACTACTGGTTTGATACCATCCATAGCCTAGCCAAGGTTTTGCTTCTACCGCGGCAAGCATTTGCTGCCAAATCGCGACACGTGACATATCCCCTGTCGCACGTGAGACCACGCTACGACTACGAATAACGTCTGCATCTGTAAACTGTGTCATCAATTGACTTAGGATCGGGAACAGCCAAATAAAGCCAATAAACACTGCAAGCCATAGCGCGCTATAAAACCATTTTAAGCGAAGCACTGCTCTATATTGGTAATAGCTCAAATATACTAAAATCAATAGCGCTGCGACCCAAGCAGTACGTGACTGACTTAAAGCAATGCCCATCACAATAATCAAACCGCCGAGCACCGACCACATTGTTTTTAACTTGCGTTGTTCATACAGATACAGTGTTGCCATCAGAGACATAATGAGGAATGTCGCCATATTATTCGGTTGGGCAAAGTTGGCAAACGGTCGTGTTGTGCCGCTAATATTGACCATACCCGGCAAGATAGCATCTAAATTTGACCATTGGCACAGCGCAATGAGTCCAGTCACCACGCCAGAAATAACAAAAACATAACTTAAGTAAGTAAAGGTTTGTTCCCTTTGATATTGCCCTTTTGAGAGTTGATAACCCAAGACACTCGCAAGCCAGAAACTAAAGATGAAAATAAAACCCATCATTGCGGTATTAAAGAAAAACACCTGTCCCATAAGCAATTGCAGCAGTGGTACACATGCAAGCAGCAGCAATGGCAAAATTACTGTTGGCAATTTGATTTTTTCTTTGAAGCAAATAGCCGCTAAAGCAAATAAGGCAAAAAATGCATATAGCTCACCTGTATAGGTCACCCAAGGGCGGTAATGGACAGGGATGAGCCATGCAAGGGAGATGAGTATGGCTGCGATGAGGGCAAGTGTGGCTTTCATGAATGTATCAATGCTTTTCAATATTGCACATGATAAGCAAAAAGCAGATTAAAAGGTAATCTGCTTTTTCCATTTTTTAGCAAATTAATTCCAAGGACGTAAATCGACTATCTTGAGTGGCTGACCATGTTTATCAAGTAATACAGTCATGTCTGTTTGATTCGCTTTTAGGGGCACATAGCCCGATGCCGTAGGCGTGCTATTGAAAATTTTCTCTACCGTAGACTTTTCATTATAATTATATAAAGAATCAAGATTTTTTATATAATTACCTTTAAGTAATATGTTTTGATCAAATTCAATATAACGGTCCGGCATTTGTGACAAAGATACTCCACCAAGGACTTCAGTAAATAAATCAGCTTGGCGTTTTTGAGGATCTTTCTGATTTTCAATCATTGCATATTGAGGTTTTAATAATGGGACATGATTGAATTTAGATTTTGCCTTGTCGATATGCTCTTCGAGAATCTCATTTTTTCGGACCAACTCAAAACGATCAACATTATAAACAATCCATGCAGGTCTACCTTGCTCAAGTGTAAATACGCCATACAATAAAGCTGAGATTTGAACCAAAATGATGATTGCTAGATCAAATTTTAACGATTTTTTATGCTCTTTATAGACCAACAATCCTAATAATGGACCGATAGTGATATCAACAATAAACAACATTAAAATAATAGTTGTTACACCCACAGATTTTGCAAGTGGTGCTGGATACCAAAACAGAAACACTAAGCCAAGTAATAATATTGCCACGACCAGTGATATAACTAAATGTTTAATAAAGAATTTCAAACGTTTAGACATAATTAATTACTTCGTATTTAATTGTGGTGTACTACTATTTTTTTCAAATAGTGATGAAAGACCATTTTCTTGACGAGTACTAATTTTAGACAAATCTTTAAATAATGCATTTTTATTATAAAGAGCATTGTATACATCAAGATAATAATTAGCTCTAACCATACTTCCATTAAAATAAAAAATTTGAGCCATTTTATACAAATTATATTCAGTTGGCTGGCTTTTCACATAATGCTCAAACAATTCCAAATTTGAATCAGGGTAATTATGATCTATTTTTGCAACAATAAAATCTGCTCGATCTGAAAACTGGGAAAATAACAGAGAATATTTATGCTGTAATTTTCCAGTATTTTCCATGCCAGATGCATAACCAAAATCACTCAGCCACTGATCATACTGTTTAAATATTAAAGCATAGAAACAAATGCAAATAAGAAAAATACATTGCTTTAATTTCTCATTAACTAAAAAATTTTTACAATTACAATCGATCAGTAATAAACCAATAAAGAAACCTAATGGAAATAAAAAATAGCTATAATACAAAGGAAACTCAAGCTGAGCATGCACCAATATACATAACATCATCATAAACACATATAGTTGTGGCAAACTATGAATACTTAAAAAAATTCGTTTTATAAGATACAAGCTATATCCAACAATTAAGAGGGCCAATGGAATGCCCACCCACAAAACTAAATCAATCATAATATTATGTGCGCTTGATAAATTCCCTTCATTTTTAAATAGAAGCACCCCTTCTAGCTGTGCGATTGTTGTTTGAAACCAACCATACCCTAACCATGGTTGTTGCATCGCGGCATAGTACATATGCTTCCACATTTCAATACGACCTAACCCACCATTTAGTCGTTCTTGCACTGGAATTGGCTTGACTAGATTTAGATATTCAGAAATTTCAGCATTGAATATCAAAATAAATAAATAGATAAATAGAGCAGTTAAAGCAATGTAAGGCGTTGATTTTTTTTTAAAATTATTTTTATTAACTATGCAAATAATAAAAAATACACATAAAATAATCCATGTCGTTCTCGATTGAGTTAATGCAAGTGCCCAAACCTCAAAAGGGAGGAGCAGAATTAAAAATATATTTTTAGACTTCATATGCTCATATAAAAACAGAAGACTACAAATACTGAGCATAAGCAATGTTGCCAAATGATTCGGCTGACCTAAATTTGCATAAGGTCGATTATGACTTAAATTTAAGATATAAGGATGAGAAATTTGCAACCATTGCGCAATGGCGAATAGACTACTGATCAATCCAATAAGCGTAAAAAAATACGCAATATATTGAATAATTTTATTTTTATCAGCCAAGTGATGGCTATTATAGCCATATAAAACAGTGGCTACAAAAGCAAAAATGAAAATGAAACTAAAAAATGCCGTAGAAAAATAATACACCTGTCCAAAGCTAAATTGAACTAAAGGAATGAGACATATACAAAGAATAGGAATAGTAATTTTAGGCAGTTTAACTTCTTTTTTATAAAATAAGCCAAGAGATAAAACTAAGCCTAAAAACCACAAAAAATCTTGCGAGGATGAAGTCCATGGAAAGACTGACAAACATATAAAGTAAGATAATCCAAAACAAAGTAAAATCGTAAAAATTATAATATTCATTGTCATTTCATTCATAAAAAAAGCTGACCGAAGTCAGCTTTTTAATACCTTCAGATTAGAAAGTACCTGCTGTTTGAGGAACACGGCATGTTGCTGGTAAATATTTTTGTTTATCAGCATTACCAACTAAACCACATGACCATGATTTGATAAGAGCATTTGTTGCTGCATCACCACCTGTTTGATTATTACCAGTGCCAGAAACGGCTGTAATACTTAAAGGAACCTGACCAGCAGCATCTGATGTTGGTGTCATATGAATTTGTAAACCACTTGCACCTTTTAAAGAAGCATCTTTAGTTAAGGTCACACGAATTTGACCAACAATATTACCTGTTTTAGAAACTACAATTTCTTGTACGTATTTCGTTGCTGGAGTACCAGATGCTGAACCTTGCTCACATCCCCATGTATTTGTACCTGATGGAATAGTACCAGCGTCTACAGCTTCGGTTACCGCTGTACGACATGAAGACGCAGCTAAAATACCTTCAGATACTTTTGCACGAACTGTATAGTCTTGGTAAGCTGGAAGTGCAACTGCAGCAAGAATACCGATGATCGCTACCACGATCATTAATTCGATAAGGGTAAAACCCTTTTGAACTGATTTCATAACATTCTCCACAAATGTTTTATGTTTATTTATAAGCTTAATTGTTAAAGCTATTTATATTTAGCATCTAACGTGCCAACTTTTATTATAGTAATTTTGAGAGAAAAAACAGCACTTTAAAAAAATATTTTTTAATTTGTAATTTTTAAGTTTCATTTTGTGTAACTAAGTGACAAAAATTGTCAGTTTTAAGACCTTATTCACCCGAGTATAATCGGTTGATTACTAATCTCATTGTCTAAATCTTGAATTTTCCGATCATAGTAGGCATCTAATACCTTTCCAATTTCAAAAATACCATCAACCAAAGCTTCTTTATATTTTTTATCTGAAAGTTGTTGAAGAATATTTTGGCAAATTCCATCCCAAATTTCTTGTGTTGTGGCATTTCGAATACCACGATCAATCACAATTTCGACTTTTCGCTCGCATAGGTTTAAGTAAAGCAATACACCACTGTTATATTCGGTGTCCCATGTACCTAGTTCAGCAAAGAGTTGACGAGCGCGACTTAAGGTATCGTGCTGATAAGCAATGGCCGCAGGTAAACAGGCTTCAATCACGACTTGAATTTCTCCGACATGACCATGCTCGGCTTCTGCCACCGCTTGCGCAATGGCATGTTGATCTTGCTTAGAGTAAAAACGTTTTGCCGAAGGGATATGACAAACATGCTTGAGCCAGCGTTTAAAACTGGGTTGATGTTGCTCAATAATTTTTGCTTGCGTGACAATATCTGTTGAATCTGTTGTTGTTACCATGAGCCTGAAGCACCTCCCCCGCCAAAACCGCCACCGCCTCCACCGAAGCCGCCGCCAAAACCACCACGTCCACTACCGCCACCGCGCCCACCACCTGATAAAAAGGCTTGGAAGATGAGTTGGGCAATAGACGTGACCAATAAGAAAAATACACCTGCGCCAATGAGCAAGCTTGCCACTAAGCCCATTCCATTGACCAGTCCTGCGGCAGTACCCGCAACAGCAGCCGTAGATGCACTGAGTTTTTTACCAAAAATGAAAGATGCAATGACACCTGCAACCACAATAAATAACACCGAGCTTAAAGTCGATTGGGTGGCTTTGTGTGATTGATAGGCTTGTTCTTGGCGTTCTTTCAGTTCATCTGCAGCTTGGGCAGCAATCTCGGGATCTAAAGTTAAAATCCGTTCAATTTCAGCTAAGCCTGCATCAATCCCTTGTGCATACTGCGCTTGCTTAAAGTAAGGCGTAATTTTGTCATTAATAATCCGACTTGCCACAATATCAGGAATCACGCCTTCTAAACCATAACCGGTCAGAATTTGAATACGACGGTCATTAATGGCAATGGTCATAAGCAACCCATTATCGCGTTTGGCTGAACCCAATCCCCATGCTTCGGCAACACGCATCGAATAACCAAAGATATCCTCTTGACCTGTGGTGGGAACAATCACAACACCAACTTGACCTTTTCCCGCATTATGCAAATTTAAAATACGTTGGCTGATCTGTTGTTTTTCAGTGGCAGTGAGTAAATTCGCTTGGTCAATGACAGGTGCATTTAAACTCGGCAAATCACGCTGAGTCTGCCCTTCTGCCATATCATTAGCAATGTTCGGTTGTTGAACTTGCGCTTCGGCTGCCGCGGTCTGAGACGGTGTCGCTTCCTTTTGTTTATTTAAAATTTCACGCGCAACAATGACTTCTTCAATGTCTTGATCTGTCGCTGTGGCAGTCTCTGCCCATAAATAGCTGCTAAACAGACTGCTCCAGAATAACAGCACGACGGCTGCTATTTTTAGCGCTCGATTTTTCATTGCAGAAGCCCCAATGTTATTCAATTAGTTAAATGACACTGTTGGTGCTTTCTGTGCACTTTGCTCCGCACTAAAGTTTTGTTTGGTGTCCATACCAATCACTTTTGCGGTCATCACTTGTGGGAACTGACGCGCATAAGAGTTAAAGTCTTGAACCGTTGTAATATAACGATTACGTGCCACTGCAATGCGGTTCTCTGTACCTTCAAGTTGAACTTGCAAATCACGGAACTGTTCATTGGCTTTTAAATCAGGATAATTTTCAGTCACTGCCAACAAGCGTGACAATGCGCCCGTCATTTGTGATTGTGCTTCTTGGTATTTTTGGAATAACGCAGGATCCTCTAAAACGGCCTTATCTACTTTTAAGCCGGCAACATTGGCACGCGCTTCGGTGACTTCAGTCAACACTTGCTCTTCATGCGCTGCATACCCTTTCACCACATTGACCAAATTAGGCACCAAGTCTGCACGACGTTGATATTGATTTTGTACTTCAGACCAAGATGCTGTCACCGCTTCATCTTTGACTTGCAAGGTATTGTAGCCACAACCACTTAAAGTCAACGTACTGGTTAACGCCAAAGCCAATAGCGATTTTTTTAAATTATTCATTTTGAGTACCTCATGATTCTATTTATATCTGTTTAGATTGATTCTAATCATTTTTATGCAACTGTTTGTTATTTTTTAATAATCAAATCTATTTTTTATTGTGTGTCCGTACTAAAAAATATCGACTTAACTCAGTAACATTGGCTGAGATGTGTCATCAAACGCTTCAAGGTGATATTCGGTTGCCATCCGTGTTTTCCACATTTGTAAAACCTCTGAATAATCGATGTGTGAAGGATGAAAGCCTGTTTTGTAATATGCCAAATATTCAGGTGCAGATTGAAGCATCATTTTGGCCAATAAATAAAAACCAAACAGATTGCCACCTATTTTTGGCAGACTTTTCTTTATATCTTGTAAAAATAAACGACTGGCTGAGTAGAAAGTGAGACTGGCAAACCCCGTCGTCACGCTACGCATGATCAGACGGCGTACAGCATCATCACCATAGACATGCTGATACACATCAAATGCGACCGAGCGATGTTCGATTTCTTCAATCGCATGCCAGACCCAAAGTTTCATCGCATCTTCATCGAGCGTACTTAAAATTTCAGGATGCTTCAAAATATAGCCCCCGAGCAATGCGGTAAAATGCTCAAAAGCACAGGTAATGGCAAGTTGATATTTGGGATCTAGACTTTTTACATGATGCTCTTTACGTGCAAGCCACGCTTGAAACCGCTCCAACTGATAATCATCACGTCTCCAAGCAGCGTTAAATTCGCTATGTGCTTTTGAATGCATGGCTTCTTGACCAATAAAAGCCGCGATTTCAGCTTGAAGTTTTGGATCGGTTACACGGTCACGCACATTACGCACGCTATGTACAAAAAATTGCTCACCAATCGGAAATGTTGAAGATAGCCCTGTTAGTAAATGCGACATCACAGGTGAATTGGCAAAATAATGCCGTTTGATGGCTTTCGGATTAAATTTAAGTTTACGTACAGTAATGCCAATGGCTTTAGGACGATTTAAATAAGACTTGGCTGTGCTCACATGGCTCATGCTGCAACTTCCATAAAAATAGAGATATTGAACATTATGTGAATAGAGTCACCTTTTCCCTATGGCAAAAATGCTGCGTTGATAGGCAAAAAGATTCAATTTAATTCTGTTTCATGATTTTTAGCTGCTGAAATACGCGTCGAATCGATGATGAATTCTTATTTTTATGATTATCCATAACGCTCCTCTACAAAGAAGCAATTAGTGAAAAACCCGCCGAGGCGGGTTTTAAAAAGTTGAATCAGATGTATTAGATATCTAAATAATCCAAGATACCTTCAGCTGCTTGGCGACCTTCCCAAATCGCAGTCACCACAAGATCTGAACCGCGCACCATATCACCACCGGCGAAAATCTTCGGATTTGAGGTTTGGAATTTATATTGTTGCTGCTCTGCTGCAACCACACGTCCAGAGCCATCAAGATTAATGTTCGCACCGCCAAACCACTCGGCTGGACTGGTACGGAAACCAAATGCCAGTAACACAGCATCCGCAGGTAGAATTTCTTCAGAACCCGGAATAGGTTCAGGGCTACGACGACCACGACTGTCAGGCTCACCCAACTGTGTGGTAATGACTTTCACGCCTGTGACTTTGCCATTTTCACCGACAATTTCGATCGGTTGACGGTTGAATTGGAATTCAACCCCTTCTTCCTTGGCATTTTTGACTTCACGACGCGAACCTGGCATGTTTTCTTCGTCACGGCGGTAAGCACAAGTGACAGACGTTGCACCTTGACGAATGGAAGTACGGTTACAGTCCATCGCGGTATCACCACCACCTAGCACAATCACTTTTTTACCTTCAACAGAAATGTATTCTGATGGATCTTTTTCCCAACCTTGCGTACGGTTGACATTGGCAATCAAGAAATCAAGTGCATCATAAACACCGTCTAAGTCTTCACCTGCAAAGCCACCTTTCATATAGGTATATGTACCCATACCCATAAACACGGCATCATAATCTGCAAGCAATTGCTCGATGGTGATATCTGTGCCAATTTCAGTATTCAGACGGAATTCAACCCCCATGCCTGAGAAAATCTCACGACGGCGTTTCATTACGTCTTTTTCCATTTTGAATTCTGGAATACCAAACGTCAGTAAGCCGCCAATTTCAGGACGTTTATCAAATACGACGGGTTTTACTCCTGCACGGACCAAAATATCCGCACAGCCAAGACCTGCAGGCCCTGCACCGATAATTGCGACTTTTTTATCAGTCCATTTCACGCCTGACATATCTGGACGCCAGCCCAATGCGAAAGCAGTATCATTAATATATTTTTCAGCATTACCAATCGTCACAGCACCAAAGCCATCGTTCAAGGTACATGCACCTTCACATAAACGATCTTGTGGACACACACGACCACAGACTTCAGGCAAGGTATTGGTTTGATGGCACAATTCAGCCGCTTGGAATAAACGACCCTCAGATACCAGTTTTAACCAGTTTGGAATGTAGTTATGAACTGGGCATTTCCATTCGCAATAGGGATTACCACAACCCAAACAACGATGGGTTTGATTTGCTGCAATTTCCGCTGTAAACGGTTTATAAATTTCCACAAACTCTGCTTTGCGGACATCAATCTCTTTTTTCTCTGGATCTTGGCGTGCTACATCCAGGAATTGAAAGTCATTATTCAGGCGTTCAGCCATGTCTCTCTCCGTGGGTAGATGTAAGGTCTCGCTGCCTTACATCTGCCTTCATTTCTGCAGTAGTGGAATTATTGTGGATCAGCTTGAGTGGTTTTTAACAGCGTTTGTAAGTTCGCGGCTTTTGGTTTCACCAACCAGAACTTACGACTGTAGAAATCAAACTCGTTGCGGATTTTGTACGCCCAAGCACTACCTGTTTCTTGAATATGTTCATCTAAGATACGACCCAAGAACGATTTATGTTCTTCCATCGCTTCTGTCGAAATACGATTCAGCTCAATCAATTCATGGTTGTAATGATCGACAAAGTCATTATCTAAATCAAGTACATAAGCAAAACCGCCTGTCATACCTGCACCGAAGTTATGTCCAACTTTACCGAGCACAGTCACAATACCACCGGTCATATATTCACAGCAATGGTCGCCTGCACCTTCAATCACCGCGAAAGCACCTGAGTTACGTACTGCAAAACGTTCGCCTGCAGTTCCAGCAGCAAAGAGCTTACCGCCTGTTGCACCATACAAGCATGTGTTCCCAATAATTGCCGTATTTTGAGTTTGGAACGGTGAACCTTTTGGTGGGAAGATTGAAATTCTTCCGCCTGCCATACCTTTACCCACATAGTCATTGGCATCGCCTTCAAGTTTGATATGCAAACCACCTGCATTCCAAACCCCGAGCGACTGACCTGCTGTACCATTCAAATTCACTTTGACTGGATGGGCTTCCATGCTCAAGTTGCCATAACGACGTGCAATTTCACCTGAAAGGCGCGCACCAATTGAACGGTCACAGTTACCAATGCTGAAGTAGTATTCACCACCGGTGCCTTCTTCAATGGCAGGTAAAATTTCAGCCACCATTTTTTCAGCCAACACGCCTTTATCAAACGGTGCATTGCCTTCTACTTGGCAATACTGTGCTTTACCTTCCGCAGCAGGATGCGACTCAAGGAGTTTACTTAAATCTAAATGCCCATGCTTTTCAGTTTCACCCGGTAAAACTTCAAGTAAATCGGTACGACCAATCAAATCTTTTAAGCTTGATACACCAAGTGCTGCCAACCATTCACGGGTTTCTTCCGCAATAAAGGTGAAGAAGTTAATCAGCATTTGTGGCTCGCCAATGTAATGCTCTTGACGAAGATGATCTTGCTGCGTTGCGACACCAGTTGCACAGTTATTTAAGTGACAGATGCGTAGATATTTACAACCGAGTGCAATCATTGGCGTTGAGCCAAAGCCAAAGCTTTCAGCACCCAAAATCGCAGCTTTCACCACATCTAGACCCGTTTTCAAACCGCCATCGGTTTGTACACGGACTTTGCCACGCAAGTCATTCACACGAAGTGCTTGATGTGCTTCGCTTAAACCCAATTCCCACGGTGAACCCGCATGGTGAATTGAGGATAACGGAGATGCTGCTGTACCACCGTCATAACCTGAAATGGTAATAAAGTCAGCATAGGCTTTTGCCACACCGGCAGCAATCGTCCCCACACCCGGTTCAGATACGAGTTTTACCGACACCATCGCTTGAGGATTGACTTGTTTTAAGTCAAAGATCAATTGTGATAAATCTTCAATCGAATAAATATCATGATGCGGTGGTGGTGAAATTAAAGTTACGCCCGGTACTGAGTAACGTAAACGTGCAATTAAGCCATTCACTTTACCACCTGGCAACTGACCACCTTCACCCGGTTTTGCACCTTGCGCGACTTTAATCTGCAATACTTCAGCAGAAGTTAAGTACGCTGGTGTTACACCGAAACGACCCGATGCAATTTGTTTAATTTTCGAGTTACGAATCGTGCCGTAACGCGCAGGATCTTCGCCGCCCTCACCTGAATTTGAACGACCACCAATGGTGTTCATGGCAATTGCAATCGCTTCATGCGCTTCTGGTGACAATGCACCGAGAGACATACCCGCAGAGTCAAAACGTGGCAGAATATCTTCTACAGATTCGACTTGCTCAACTGGAATTGAATTCTCAGTTTTAAGTTTAAATAGATCACGAATCGTCGCGATTGGACGGGTATTCACCAACTCTGCATATTCTTTAAAGTCAGCGTAGTTACCTGAACGCACGGCTTTGTGTAGCGAATTAATCACATCTGGGTTAAATGCGTGATATTCCTTACCGAACACAAATTTCAGCAAACCACCTTGATCAATCGGCTTACGATTTTTCCACGCAATATCTGCCAATTGTTTTTGATCATTTTCAAGATCTACAAAAGTTGCGCCTTGAATACGACTTGGTACACCTGCAAAACATGTATCAACCACTTCATTGGATAAACCAACAGCTTCGAAAAGCTGACCGCCACGATACGAAGCAACCGTTGAAATACCCATTTTTGATAAGACTTTGAGTAAGCCTTTTTCAATGCCTTTACGGAAATTATTTTGGGCATAAATTGGGTCACCCAATAACTCGCCTTTTGCGATTAAATCATTAATCACATCATAGGCAAGATATGGATAGATTGCTGTTGCACCAAAGCCAAGTAAGACCGCAAATTGATGCGCATCGCGGGCAAAGCCTGTTTCAATCACTAAGTTTGCGTCGGTACGTAAACCTGCATTCATCAAATGATGATGAACTGCACCTGTCACCATAAAGGCATTGGCAGGCAAGTAACCTTCACGAATTTTTTTATCAGACAGTACTAATAGAGTTTTGCCATCACGAATCGCTTGCGCGGATTCTTCACAAATACGTGTAATTGCGGCTTGCAGACCTTCAGTTTCCGCATAGTTCAGATCAATATCGGCAATTTCATAACCCGCCCGACCCAAAGTACGAATCTGATGCATTTTTGAATTAGACAAGACTGGGCTAGAAACAATTAAGCGATCTGCGTGTTCAGGACCTTGTTCAAACACATTCTGTTCACGACCAAAACAGGTTTCCAACGACATCACAATCGATTCACGTAATGGATCGATCGGTGGATTGGTTACCTGTGCAAACTGCTGACGGAAGTAATCGGATACATGACGTACTTGACGAGATAACACCGCCATTGGCGTATCATCCCCCATTGAACCAACCGCTTCTTGACCACTTTCAGCAATGGGGCGTAACAATTGATCACGCTCTTCAAAGGTAACCATGAACATTTTTTGTGCCGCTTTCAAGGCGTCATTTTTTAAGCCTTGATCACATAAATATTCTTCAAGTTCTGGGCTACCTTGAACGCGCACAGAGTTCTCACGTAACCATTGACGATATGGACGCATGCGTTTGAGATGATTGCTCACATCACTGGTATCGAGTACTTTTCCAGTTTGCGTATCGACAACAAGGATCTGACCCGGACCGACACGACCTTTAGAAACGACATCTTCAGGTTCATAGCCCCAAACACCAATTTCAGATGCGAGGGTGATGTAACCATTTTTGGTAATCACCCAGCGCGCAGGACGTAAACCATTACGATCGAGCATACAAATGGCATGTCGACCATCTTGAATCACAAGTCCAGCAGGACCATCCCACGCTTCCATATGCTTAGAGTTAAATTCGTAGAATGCACGTAAATCTGCATCTAAAGTTTCGACATTTTGCCATGCAGGTGGCACGAGCATACGCAGTGCACGGAATAAATCCATGCCACCACCGACCAAAATCTCAAGCATATTGTCTAAGCTCGATGAATCCGAACCGGTACGGTTGACGATTGGATTCAGCTCAGTTAAACCTGGCAATAATGGGTTTTCAAATTTTGGTGTACGTGCGACTGCCCAATTACGGTTTGCTGTAATGGTATTGATTTCACCATTGTGCGCGACATAGCGGAATGGTTGCGCTAAAGGCCAACGCGGCAAAGTATTGGTCGAGAAACGTTGATGGAACACGACAATATGCGATTCTAAACGCTCATCCGCCAGATCTGTATAGAAGTCAGCAATGGCTGCTGGCATCATCAAACCTTTATAGCTAATCACTGTTGAACATAAAGTGGTGACATAAAAAGAAGCATCATTCACCAATAATTGTTCTGCACGACGGCGTGCCATGAACAACTTACGGTTAAATTCAACTTCAGTCACCCCAATTGGGCAATTCACAATAATTTGTTCAAATGCAGGTAAAGATTGCATCGCGATTGAACCCAATGCATCGTTATTGGTTGGCACGACACGCCAAGCAATAACTTTACAGCCTTCCGCTTCAATTTCTTTCGCAAGTACTTGCTTTGCATGTGCTGCAACAGCAGGATCTAAACTTAAAAATACCGTACCGACAGCAAATACTTCACTGAGGGTAATATCACTCAGTCGTTTCGCTTCTTCACGGAAAAATGCTTTTGGCATCGCCAATAAAAGACCACAACCATCTCCGGTTTTGCCATCTGCGGCAATACCACCACGGTGGGTCATACAACTTAAACTATGAATCGCGGTCTTGACCAAGTGATGGCTTGCATCACCTTGCATGTGGGCAATTAAGCCAAAACCACAGTTATCTTTAAACTCATCGGGTTGATATAAACCTTGAGTGGGAGCTACATTGTTCGGCGATGGCATGTGCATAGCGTACCCTTCTTTTTACAAAGCCCTAAAGGGCAATAAAACAATAGAAATTTTTCTTTGAAATGGTGTGTACAGTGACTCGCAGGAATTCTCAACGAGCAAAAATCATCATGATGGTATTTGACCGAGCTGTTGCAGTTTAAATCGCATAATTATTCAACCTTATTTTGATTGGTTTATACGCAGTATACTCAACAAAACAGACAATTCACCCCCAATATTGAATGATTTTTGCGCCAAAATAGGGAGATTCATTCATTTCATGCACCAATAAAGCAAATTTTGTGCCAACTTAAGCACTATTATTTATAGGGCTTGCTAGCCCATGCATTTGTGATGCTCAATATTATTATTCTTCATCTTTGATAGAAAATTGCACCAAATAGGCACACTTATTTTTTAAGCAAAGTAATGTGTGCGCTATTTTAGATCTTATTAATTAAATGGATCATGAATCTCAGTCGGTTGTACACGATTATGATGAGGTTGCGGCTTAGCCACTGGCGTTTCTACTGTTGTTTCAGATTGCTGCACATCGACGACATTTCCGCCTTCATCACGGCGAGTAATCGTGGTCTTGGTTGAAGGGGTGCGTACGATATTGGCTTGAGCTGCTTGTTGAGCACGTTTCGCTGCGAGTGCTTCATCCACTTGAGGTAAGGGTACATTTTTCAGTACCACTTCATATTTTTTCTGATTGGTCGTCAGTTCATCAGAACCTAAATTATCGACGAGTTTTTCAAAACTTTTTAAAGACACCACACTCGGTTTAATCGATGCGGGCAACCCCATATTCAATGTGCTTAGATTTTGTTTTGCTTCAACTTCTGAGGAATATAAACCGTATAACAGTACATATTGTTCTGGCACATTTTCACCCGCCACACGCAAATAGACAAAATCCTTACGATCGAGTTGTTTCTTCAAAAAGCCTTTTAAAATGGCTTCATCTTTGACACGAAAGACTTCAATCGCAAATGATCTTTGATGGTCATTCACATATTTGGTGCCACGAAATTCAGCCTCATGATTGACGTTCACAACCGTACGTTTGTTCAAATTAAGCGGATGAACTTCATCATTGAGTGCACCAAGGTGGTTCATTGAAGCAACTTTCTCAGGTTGAATTTGCAATTCAACTTCAGTTTCAGCATTTTTGCTGACTTCAACAAGTTCGTCTTTATCCGTAATTGCCCAAAACACCAAGGCAACAAAAAGACAGCCCACCCCACAGACCAGCCAGAAATAATGCTGAATCTTTTGCCATGGGG
The DNA here is from genome assembly GCF_009557235.1 of Acinetobacter wanghuae. Lineage (NCBI taxonomy): Bacteria > Pseudomonadati > Pseudomonadota > Gammaproteobacteria > Moraxellales > Moraxellaceae > Acinetobacter > Acinetobacter wanghuae. The sequence continues at coordinate 2,462,865 of NZ_CP045650.1, forward strand.
TACGTAGAGCTGTCATTGAGTATTAACCTATTGCTGATTTGCTAAAATGGCGTGTTGCATGGCTTCGACATCAAAGTCTTTGGTAATGATCGCTTGACCTATTTTTTTCAATAAAATCAGGCGTAATTGACCATTCAAAACTTTTTTATCATGCGACATAAATGCCAAGAATTCATCTAATGGGATTTTAGGACAAATAATGGGTAATTGGGCACGGGAAATGATTTTTTTTGTACGTTCAAGCTCAGCTTCTGAAATCCAGCCCATACGCTGTGACAAATCAGCTGCCATGACCATGCCTGTTGCCACCGCTTCGCCATGCAACCATTCGCCATAACCTAAATATGACTCAATGGCATGACCGAAGGTATGTCCTAAATTCAGTAACGCGCGTTCACCTTGCTCTTTTTCATCATTAGCGACAATACGAGCTTTATGCGCACATGAACGATAGACCGCTTCCGCAAGTAAGCTTTCATCGCGCGCAATCAAACCGTCCATATGGGCTTCAAGCCAAACCAAGAATTCTTCATCACACAGCAATGCATACTTAATGACTTCTGCAAGACCTGCAGAGAGTTCTCGGTCAGGTAACGTCGCCAGTTGTGACATATCTGCCAAAACCACTTGGGGCTGCTGAAAAGCACCAATCATATTTTTACCCAATGGGTGATTAATGCCTGTTTTCCCCCCTACACTTGAATCAACCTGAGAGAGTAAGGTCGTTGGCACTTGAATAAAGTACACACCACGTTGGAAACAGGCTGATGCAAAACCAGCCATATCACCAATGACTCCACCACCCAAAGCTAGCACCGTACAATCACGGTTAAACCCAGCTTGCAGCAATGCATCAAAAATAAGATTGAGGTGCTCAATATTTTTATATTTTTCACCATCGGGCAAAATGCACGTCGCCACATTTTTACCCAATGTGAGCAAGGCATCTTGATAATGGGTTAAATAAAGTGGTGCAACCGTCTCATTACTGACAATCATGACTTGTTTACCCAAAATATAAGGCTCAAGTAATTGCTTAGGATCGAGTTGACTACCAATAAAAATAGGATAACGACGATCACCCAGTTCTACGTATAAGGTTTGCATGCTTAATTAACCACTTTATTCAACAGAGCTTATTGTTTAGATAAAATTAAATTGAGAATACGCTGTGCTAAATCACGAGCAGCACCTTGATTGGTCTCAATAATATGATGGGCGATTTCACGATAGAGTGGATCACGGATCGCGAGTAAATCACGTAATTTTTGTTCAGGATTCTCGACCTGTAACAATGGACGATTTTTATCTCGATAGGTACGCTGTAACTGAATTTCAACAGGCGTAAATAAATAAACAACGATGCCACGTTGATGTAGAAACTCACGATTGGGAGCTTGAGTCACCGCACCACCACCTGTGGCTAATACCAGCTGTGGTCGTAAGGTTAACTCATCAATCACTGCAGTTTCACGACCTCTAAATCCATGCTCACCTTCTTTTTCAAAGATCCATGGAATCGTAGCTCCTGTTTTACGTTCAATTTCATGATCACTATCTAGAAATTCACGCCCTAACAGTTCTGCTAAATGTCGTCCAACTGTTGTTTTCCCCGCCCCCATCGGACCTACCAAATAGATATTTGGTAGGGTGTCAAACTCTTTGCTTGGCAAGGAGTCACCTATTCATCTTGTTAATTTCAAAATATATTAATGATTTCTTGAAACAGTGTCATTAACAATTCGTGGTGTAACAAAAATCAGCAACTCTGCTTGGTTAGAAATTTTCGAATTATTCTTGAATAAATTACCCACAACCGGTAAATCACCTAAGAATGGAACTTTATCCGAAGTTGTCGTTTTAAAGTCATCGAAAATACCTCCGAGCACCACTGTCTCCCCATCATTAATAAGTACATTGGTCTGTAATTCATTGGTATTAATTGATGGTCCTTCAGATGTCATCTCACCGATGGTATCTTTCTCAACTTTAAGTTCAAGTTGAACTTTTCCTTCAGGTGTAATGCTTGGTGTCACTTCTAACTTCAAATTAGCTTCTTTAAATGAGGTAGTGGAGCCCTCATTGGCACTATAAGTTTGATAAGGAATTTCTGTTCCACGTAAAATATAAGCTTTTTGCTTATCCCCTGTTAAAATTTTAGGCGCTGATAACACTTCACCCAGACCATCCGACTGTAAGGCTGTCAATTGAAGATCGAGCATATAATCAGAAATCTTCAATAAGCCAAAGTTAAACGTACCTGCAGAGGCTGTACTCAGATCTACACCTAGATCAACACGTGGTGAGAAATCACCACCCCACACATTAGAACCATTTGGCCCACCTGTAAACGTTGGATTATTACGTTGTAAGCCCCATTTAATCCCTAAATCACGAGAGAAGGTTCTTTCTGCAGTTACAATACGTGCTTCAACCATCACTTGTTTGACTGCAACATCTAAAAGATCGATCATCTTACGTATTTGATCAATGCGTTGTGATGTATCATTAATAATTAAAGTATTGGTTCGCGTATCTACTGAAACTGTACCACGTGGGCTGAGTAGATTTGCTTCACCTAAAGGATCATCGCCATTATCACCACCTGATGAAGAAGATGAATTAGTTGCTTTTTTAGATGATGTCAGCAATTTTTCAATGTCCGCTGCTTTAGCATAACTAAGTTGAATATATTCAGTTTGTAAAGGTGAAAGTTTAATCGACTGAGCTATCGCCTTAGCTTCATCCGCTTCCGCTTTAGTCAATTCTTCTATTGGTGCGATCCAAATGACATTACCATTACGACGTTTATCTAATTTTTTTGTCTTCAGTACAATATCAAGTGCTTGATCCCACGGTACTTCTTTTAATCGCAGGGTAATATTTCCTTGCACGGAGTCTGCAGCAACCATATTGATATCCGTAAAATCAGCTAAAAGCTGTAAAACACGTCGTACTTCAATATCCTGAAAATCAAGAGAAATCTTTTTGCCACTATAATGATTATTTACTTTCGGTCTCAATGGATTCTTATCTTCTGGGCGTTTTAAGCTAATTGTCAGCTTATTGTCCGTCTGGTATGCCATGTATTCATAGCTACCAGAAGTTTGAATCGTAATTAAACCAGACCCATTATCATTAATTGAATCAATGGTCGATGCTGGAGTGGCGAAATCATTTACGCTCAAGCGACGGATAAGATGTGTTGGAATTTTAGAACCTAATGTTCTTACAATCACTTTTGTTCCTTGTTGCTGAACATCCACAGGGGTATTTGATCCAGCCAAGTCAATTACAACTTGCCCTTCACCTTTTGAACCACGTTGGAAACCAATGTTCGATACACCTGATACGGCTTGTTGCGTAACAGACGGTGCTACTACATTTGCTTTAGCAGAGTTAATTTTCAGGATAAAGGTGTTGCCTTCAACACGTGTCGTAAATGCACCGGCATCTGCTAAGTTTACGGTAAGGCGCGCGCGTTGTGCATCTGAGCTTAGATCAACCGCTGAGGCTTCTGCTGTAGCAACATTGACCGTAGTTTGTTTCACATTTTGTTGCACTTGATCAAAATCAAGAATTAAACGTGACGGTGATTCTAATTGGTAGGCTTGAGGCTGTGGTGGTAAACCATTGAACATGACACGAATTTCTGTGCCTTGACCTGGAATTTGTAAAGGTACGACATTGGTTATTGAAACCTGCGCACTCGCCACCTGGGTAATTGCTATTGTAATTGCAGCCATTGAAAACTGACGAAACACATGATTCATTGTCTGACCATCCCCAAAATTAAATTTTCTGATACTTTTATTCATTGTTATTCCTTCAAAGCTTATGGCGCTGGCCCGATTAAGACAAGACTTCTAGGGCGTTCCACATAACCCTCACGACCGTCCGGTATAATCTCAATTAAATCAATTTGGGTCGGCGTAATATTCGTCACGCGACCATGATTTAATCCCATATAACTTCCACGTTGAATTCTTTCAATTTCGCTATCAGGCGTTTGAATCAAAGCAACAATCTGACCTGCTTGATTTTTCATACTGCCTTTCATATTCAGCGATTCCAATGCATAGCTTTCTAATGGCTGTAATTGGCGAGAAAAGTTTGGATAGACACGTTTGCCCGCCATCACTTTTAACTCAGCTGCTAATGAGCTTGGCAAAAATGGACTTTTCAGCTGATGTGCTGCGTAGTTGAACGTTTCAGTTGCTGAAAAATCAGGTGCTGGCTCAATCGGCAAAGCAGGTTGATTACGAATATTCGCCATTTCCTGATTGACATAATCAATACGCGAATCACAACCCACCAATGCATAGCCAAGCAGCGCAATTGACGTTATTTTTAGTATTTTCATTATTGAGCCCCCTCAGTCGTAGAAGGTTCTTGAGTTGCAGCGGCGCTTCCCACATAACGATACGTTTTGGCTTTTAAAACATAATCAATTGTTGGAATTTCAGAACGCTTTTCTTTATTTTCAGTCCCGGTAATACTGAAATCATGCAAAGTGACAATACGTGATAAGCCTGCAATGCTGCTAACAAACGTACCAAACGCATGGTAATCACCTGTTGCTTCAATCGCGATCGGTTGTTCAATAAAGAATTCTTGCTTAATTTCAGATTCTAGACGGATATTTTTGAATTTCAGTCCAGAATTGACCCCACTCAAGTTGATGTCTTCAACCAAACCGGGAATCTCAGTTTCTTTCGGCAACTGTTCTAATTGCTGATTAAAACGCGCTTCCATTTCTTGCAACTGCACTTGGTATTGTTGCAAGTTACGTAACTTCGAATCTTTTTCACGAAATTCGTTTAACAGATTCTGTTCTTGCGCATTGGCTTGTTGAATAGACTCAATTTTACTTCTAATAAAGCCGAAATAAACCAAAGCAAACACCAAAGCAATGATAAATAACCAACAGGTAATTTTAACCGCTAAAGGCCATCCACCATAGTTACTTGTATCTAAGGTGTTAAATTGCTGAAAGAACTTTTCCACCGTCATTTTATTTTTTGGTGCAGCAACAACATCTTGATTTAATTCATCGAATTGTTGACTCATGATGTAGCCCCTCCTGTGCTTGCAGCAGGTTGTGATGTTGGCTGATCTGCCGCGACGACTGGAGCAACTTGATCTAAGTCAACCGTTACTGTAAAGCTTCCGTAAGTCTCTTCTACACGTGGAATCACTGAGCTTGCTGCTTTTTCTTTTTTCTCTTCAGCCACTAAGAATGAATTCATAAAGGCATTACGATACCAACTGGATGCTTCTAAATTCCGAAGCAATTCCGCCACAGTATTTGGACTTTCTGCTTTGCCTTCAATGGTAAATTTATCGCCAGTACGGACAAATTTGGTGATGTACATATTGCTTGGTGTAACACGTACAACTTCATCAATGAGATGCACAGCAATTGGGCGCTGGGTTTGTAAGCCTTGAATCAATTTCATTCGTTCAACAATCGCATTACGTTGCTCTTGTAAGCCATCTAAAGCTTTCAATTGAACATCTAAATTTTGATTGGTACTGACAATCAGCTGATTGGCTTGTTCTTGATCTTGTAATTTTTGATCAAAGTAGAACCATGTTCCACCTGCAGCAGCTAACCCCATTAGCAATGCTGCAACTGAATATGCAATAAATTCATTATTTCTTTTAACTCTCAGCTCATCACGCCAAGGAAGTAAGTTAATTCTTGCCATTAATCAAAACTCCTCAATGCTAAACCGCATGCAACCATGAGTGATGACGCGTCATTTTCAATTTTTTTAATATCGATTTGAGGAGAAAAGCCCATTTGTAAAAATGGATTCGCGACGGTGACACGGTAACCGAGTTTTTGCTGTAATAATTTTGCGAGGCCTGGAATATTGGCATTGCCCCCAGCCAATAAAATATGATCAATCTCGTTAAACTGAGATGATGAAAAGAAGAACTGTAATGAACGTGCGGCTTGCTGCACCACAGCATCCAAAAATGGCTCAAGTACTTCAATGTCATAATCATCTGGCAAGGCACGTGTTTTCTTGGCACGTCCTGCTTCTTCAAATGACAATCCATAACGGTTTTGAATTTCTTGGGTCAGTTGTTTACCCCCAAAGACTTGCTCTCGGGTATAAATAATTTTATTGTTTTGCATGACCGACAAGGTGGTCATACTGTGCCCGATATCTAAAATACCGACCGTATTGACACCCATTGGCAACGTATCGGAAAACACTTTAAAAGCATTTTCAAGCGCAAAGCTTTCTACATCGGCAATTTTTGGATGTGTACCAGCAATTTGCAATACTTCTGAACGTGCTTCTACGTTTTCAATTCGGGTTGCGACCAATAATACATTGACGCGATTGGGATTGGACAATCGATCAGGCAGAACCTCAAAATCTAGGCTCGCTTCATCGAGTGGGAATGGAATATATTGTTCAGCGTCATCGCGAATTTGAACTTCACGCTCATCGCTCGACATATCTGCATCCATTTCAATGGTTTTGGTAATCACCATTGAGGTCGGAATTGCAAACGCTGCCTGATTCGACTGTGTGTTTGCCAAATTAATGGCACGACCTAAAGCATCTCCAACCGCTTCTGGGTTTAAGATGTTTTTTTCAACGACACTTCCTTCTGGTAGCGGGATGAGAGCATAGCTCTCTACCCAATACCGCCCGCTTTTCATAGAAAGTTCTAAAACTTTAACAGAGGTCGAACTAATGTCGACGCCTATTAACCCCTTATTTGGCTTACGATATAACCTGCGCACAGTATAATTCCTATTATTTTTTTATCCCCAATTTAAAGTAACCCACTAATGTGTTCTGGTCTATAATTTTATGTAGATACAATAACTCATCTAACATTATGTATATCTAAAGGATATACTGACCGCTCATTAGTTTGCCATTAGCTCTTATTAAAACTTACTTGTTATGAAAAAGCTATCTTGTTCAGGCCTAGTTCATCCATTTTTTTTGATCATGATGATTATCATGCTCTCAATCCCAATGGGTTTTTACGGCATGTATCTCTATATTGCCCCATCTTTACCCGAAATGTCTATGCTTAAAAAAGCACCACTGTTAAAGCCTTTACAAGTCTTTAGTTCGGACCAAAAACTCATTGCTGAGTATGGTGGCAAACTGTCTGTACCCGTGGAATATGATCAAATTCCTAGTGAGTTCATTCATGCCTTTTTAGCCGCTGAGGATTCTAGCTTTTTCGAGCATAGTGGCATTAGTTTCAAAGGCTTAGGTCGTGCAGTCAGTGAAACCATTACTGGCTCCGATGTGCAAACGGGTGGTTCAACCATCACCATGCAAGTCGCAAAGAATTATTATTTAAGCCCTGAACGGACTTTAAAACGCAAACTCACTGAAATTTTCCTTGCGCGTAAAATTGAACAAAATCTGACGAAAGAAGAAATTTTAACGCTGTATGTGAATAAAATTTTCTTAGGTAAGAATGCGTATGGCATCGCAGCAGCAGGCAAAATTTATTATAACAAGAGCTTAGATGAATTATCGTTAGCACAAATGGCGATGATTTCAGGCCTACCCAAAGCACCTTCAAAATACAACCCTGTAGCCAATCCAAAACGGGCACTTGAACGTCGTAACTGGATTTTGGGTCGTATGCTACAACTCGGTTATATCCAGCAAAATCAATATCAAGCTGCTATTGCAGAACCCATTAACTTAGATATGCCAAACCGTAGTACTCGCAATGTATTTCCATACGTCGGAGAAATGGTACGTTCTGAACTGATTGAAAACTTCGGTGAGCAGGCGATTGATTCGGGTTATAAAGTCTATACCACCATCAATAGTGAACGTCAGGCTTATGCCGAAGAAGCCGTTCAAAAGGGTTTAGAAGCCTATGATCGTCGCCATGGTTGGCGCGGTGCAGAAGCACACGATGAAGCTTTATCTAATTTCCAAGCTTTTGCCAATACCTATCCTGCACAAGTCACTAAAGTGAATAGCAGTAGCTTTGAAGCGTTAATGCAAGATGGTTCAACGGTGACCGTACCTTGGTCAGGTATGTCATGGGCACGCCCCTATCGCAATGCCAATGCAGTGGGTAATGCACCCAGTAAAGCCAGTCAGATTGTTAAAGTTAAAGATATTATTCGCTTAAGACCGAATGCCGATAAAACTTCTTGGGCTTTAGTTCAAGTGCCTAAAGTGCAAGGCCAGCTAATTGCGATTAATCCAAACAATGGTGCAATTGAAGCTGTGGTCGGTGGTTATAATTTTTATCAATCCACATTTAACCGTGCAGTCCAAGGCTGGCGTCAACCGGGTTCAACCATTAAACCCTTTGTTTATGCTTTGGCTTTAGAGCGTGGTATGACCCCACACAGTATGGTCAGCGATAGCCCAATTACCATTGGAAAATGGAGCCCGCGTAACTCAGATGGACGTTATTTGGGAACAATTCCGTTACGCCGTGCACTGTATTTATCGCGTAATACCGTTTCTGTTCGTCTTTTACAAACCGTCGGCATTGAGCGTACACGTCAATTATTTATGGACTTTGGTTTAGAAGATAAACAAATTCCACGTAACTACACCATTGCACTCGGTACACCCCAAGTACTCCCAATTCAAATGGCAACCGGTTATGCGACCTTTGCCAATGGTGGCTATCGTGTTCAACCGCATTTCATTAGTCGTATTGAAGATGCTTATGGCAATACCATCTTTGAAGCTAAACCTGAATATGCATGTATTACCTGTATAAATGAGCCTGAAGCAGATACTGAAACTGCCGCAAGTGAAGCCATTACCCCAGATGATGAAGTGATTGAAATCACCAATTCAAATGTTGATAAAAAACCAGTCGCTGCAAATAACCCAGAAAATAGCAACTATCGTCAAGCACAACGTATTTTAAAATCAAGTTCTGCTTTTGATATGGCGAATATTTTGCGTGACGTAATTCAACATGGTACGGGTCGTGCTGCGCTCAAAATTGGACGTAATGATATTGGGGGTAAAACAGGTACAACCAATGATGCTAAAGATGCGTGGTTTGCAGGTTTTAATGGCAAACTGGTCACTGTAGCATGGGTTGGATTTGATAAACCAACCACCCTCGGTCGTCGAGAATATGGTGGTGTTGCCGCTTTACCAATTTGGACTGACTTTATGGCGAACGCATTAAAAGGTACACCAGAAGCTTGGGTACATTTAGATCGTCATGCCAAAGCACCATTAAATCGAACCAAAGTGGTTCAGGCTGAACCTGTTGATCCATCTTCACCACCAATGGCAACGCCTGCCTACCGCCCTGCCCCAGTGGTTGTGCCGAAACGGGTAGATAATGATTTTGAAGACTTACCAGGTCAAGAAATTAAAACGCCTGAGCAAGTACCTGCACCGGTTAGATCAGAGCAGCCCTTACAACCCAAAAAAGTAGATAACTTGGATTCTTTAATTGAACAAGTTCGATAACAAGACCAATAAAAAAGCCCGCATGATTGCGGGCTTTTTTATGAAGCGAATTTATTTCTTTTGGAAGATATAAATCTGATATTGAGCATTGAGCTCAAATTGATCTTTAGCTTCTAAGGCTTCACGACGTTCGGCTTTTACCTTATAAGCATAAGGCGTCATCGCAATCAGATTTTTTAAATCCTGCTGTGCTAATCGCATTGGCGCATCGACAACAAGCTCATCCACCAAATCAAATGCATCTTGCAGCTGTTCAACGAATTTATGCGGCTCGTGTGGCTTCACCTCTTCAAACAAGGCTTCCCGCATGGCATACAAATGCTCTGGTGCAGGTGTCACTACCATTAAATAGCCTTCAGGTTTGAGCACACGTAAAATTTCTTGCTTTGGAATGGGACTAAATAAACTGGTACATAAATGAATTGAAGCATCGAGTACAGGCAAAGTTGCACCGGTTCCCACAACCCAAGTCACGTCTTGATTCAGTTTAGCCGCCACTTGCACTGCATTTTTTGCAATATCCACCCCCACACATTGCATGACTTCTTGCTGCATGGCATTGGTGTAATAGCCTTCACCGCAACCAACATCCAATAAATTTTCAATATGTAATTTACGGATTTTTTCGACTACAGCATGTTGAAGCGGTGCATAGTGTCCTGCACTTAAAAAGGCACGACGTGCTTGCACAGACTCAGGCGTATCACCCGGATTTTTACTGTGCTTATGCTGAACCACATGTAAGTTCACATAACCTTGTTTAGCCACATCATAACTATGATTATTGACGCATCGCCATGTTCTTTCACTGAGCTTCAACTGCTCACGACAAACGGGGCACATGAGTAAGTTCATTGGGTTCTTTCTCCAAAATAAAAAAGCCGGCATACGCCGACTTTTTCAAAGGTATGTCTTAACGTAATTTTAAAGTCATTAGACCCAAAACCACCAACATAATAGTAATAATCCAGAAACGGATCACAACTTGTGTCTCGCGCCAGCCTTTTTTCTCATAATGATGATGCAACGGCGCCATCAGGAATACACGTTTATTCCGCATACGCAATGAACCAATTTGCAGGAATACTGAAATTGCTTCAACCAAGAACACACCCGCCATAATCGCAAACACGATTTCTTGACGAACCATGACAGCAATCGTACCAAGCATTGCACCTAATGATAATGCACCAACATCACCCATAAAGACTTGTGCAGGATGCGCATTAAACCAAAGGAATGCTAAGCCCGCACCAATCATAGCGGCACAAATGACCACAAGTTCAGACGAGTATTTCACATACGGAATATGCAAATACGTCGCGAAACGTACATCACCTGCTAAGTAAGCAAATACACCTAAACCTGTTGCAACCAACACAATCGGCATAATGGCTAAGCCATCGAGACCATCGGTAAGGTTGACCGCGTTTGAGGCACCATTAATCACGAAGTAAGTGAAGATGATGAAACCAATGCCAAGCGGAATTGCTGAGAATGGAATGCTATGATCTTTAAAGAATGGAATTAAAAGATCGAGCATATTCGCTGTATGGACGGGATTGGTTTGTTGCTGTGCAATCACATAGAGTGCAATACCGACACCTAAAGCACCCACAGAAGTCCAAAAGAATTTCTTACGTGCAGGCAGACCAGCATTGTCTTTATAACGGATTTTAATCCAGTCATCCGCCCAACCGACGGCACCAAAGATCACCATCACAGCAAGTACAATCCAGACATAAGGATTAGATAAATCTGCCCAAAGTAAGGTCGAAATACCAATAGATAGTAAAATCAGCACACCACCCATGGTCGGTGTACCCATCTTTTTAGCATGGTTTTCAGGGGCAAATGAACTCACTGCCTGACCATATTTCAAAGCTTGCAGCTTACGAATCATGATCGGACCCAGCACTAAACCAATCGTCAATGCAGTCAATACACTGAGTAACGCGCGCAGCGTTAAATAACGAACCACCTGAAACGTGCTGTCATAGCCCGCCAAATGTTCAAATAGCCATAACAGCATTTAGAGTTTCTCCATCAATGCAGCCATCAATGTTTCCATATGGGTAAAACGCGACCCCTTAAACAGGAAAGACATGGACTGAGGTTGATGTGTTTCAATCAAATTAATTAAAAATGGCAATGCCTGCTCTTGATTTAAGAAGGCCTGCATTTTCTTACCATATTGGGTACTCCGAGCACCTTCTTGTGCAGCAGGCGCAAACTCACCCACTGTCACGACAAAGTTAAGCCCTTTCACCGAAACCAAATCACGACCCAGCTTATAATGCTCAATCGCAGCTGATGCCCCAAGTTCGCCAATATCACCCATGACCATGACACGAATGCCATCTTGCTGTGCCAAAACATCTGCAGCAGCACGCATTGAGGTTGGATTGGCGTTATAGGTATCATCAATAAATAAAAATTCTTTATGCTTGATAAAGTTTAAACGACCTTTTGCACCGACTGCATGCTCAAGCCCCACCACAATATCATCAAGTCCAATACCAATCGACAATGCAAATGCAGCAGCAGCTGTCGCATTTTGTACATTGTGTTCACCTGCAAATGGCAGATTCACAACTTTTGCACCTTGCGGTGTATTTAAAGTAAATGTTGCAGATTGAGATTGCAGTTCAATATTTGTAGCAAAAACATCACCATCTTGCCCAAAGCTCATGACATGATCGGTTTTTACCGCATTACGAATGTCTTGAGCAAAATCATCATGCGCAGGCACAATCGATGTCTCAGAAATATGCGCATAAATTTCAGATTTAGCACGGCAGATGCCATCACGCCCACCAAACTCACCCATATGTGCAGTTCCGATATTCAGAATGCCCGCCACATGGGGTTGAACTAAATTTGAAGTATAATCAATCTCACCTTGATGACTTGCACCAAGTTCCATGACTGCATACTGATGCTCAGCACGAAGTTCGAGCAGCATCATTGGCACACCCAAGTCATTATTGAGGTTACCACGTGTCACGAGCGTCGGTGCGAGACGAGATAAAATACTACCGAGCATTTCTTTAGTGGTGGTTTTGCCACTACTACCCGTTAATGCAATCACCTTGAGCTGTGAATTTTGAGCACGACGATACGCGCCTAAAGCACCCAATGCCAAACGTGTATCTTCAACCACAAGCTGACAGATATCTGCGTCAACGGCTTGGCTCACGATTGCAATTTGACAACCTTGTTCTGCCACTTGCGCGACAAAATCATGCGCATCAAAGCGTTCACCTTTGAGGGCTAAAAAAGCATCTCCTGCTTCTGCATGGCGGGAGTCAGTTAAAATTCGCTTAATCTCACCGACAGGCGCACGGTCATTCAACCAATAACCTTGGGTCGCTTGTGCAAGTTGTGCTGCTGTCCAAGGTTCAAGAGTCGCGGTACTGGTCGTTGAAGTATGCATGTTCTGATCCTTTTACTGTGCAGGATATGCTGAATCGGTATTGTGAAGTTGGGCATCAATCGCAGCTTGAACTTCGACCACATCATCAAACCAATGACGTACTCCATCAATTTCTTGATAGTTCTCATGTCCCTTACCAGCAATGACGACAATGTCCCCTGCTTTGGCATGCGCTATAGCAAACTTGATTGCCTCACGACGGTCATGAATCTCATGATAAGTCTTCGCTGAAAAATCAATACCTTGTTTCATATCAGCAAAGATTTGTTCAGGATTTTCAGTGCGTGGATTATCTGAGGTTAAAACTGCGATATCCGCACCGTCTAATGCAGCTTGCGTCATGAGTGGTCGTTTACCGCGATCACGATCGCCGCCACAGCCAAACACTGCCCATAAATCATGAGCAACATGACGTTTAAGCGTAGCGAGTACTTGAGTTAAAGCGTCCGGTGTATGGGCATAATCCACAATGAATAAGCGATCTGCATCACGTATCACTTGCATACGCCCCGGTGCACCTTTCAACTGAGGGACAATAGCAATCAAACTTGATAAATCGAAACCAGCTTGTTCTGCTACGATTAAACTCGCCACCAAATTTTCAATATTAAAATGACCAATCAGCGGACTTTTTACGGTCATTTCTTGATGTTGAGTAATCAGTTTAAATTCAGCACCTGAAATTTGGTATTGAATATCAGTAACTTGATAGTCCGCTGCTTGAGACAATGAATAGGTGAGAATTTTAGGTTGGCTTGGATTCGCTCTTGCCGCCTCAATCATGACATCGGCATGTGCATCATCGAGATTCATCACGGCAACTTTTAAACTTTCAAATTTAAATAGACGTGATTTCGCTTCCGCATATGCCTCTAGAGTACCGTGATAATCCAAATGATCACGACTGAGATTGCTATACGCTGCAATTTCAATGGCACAGCCATTTAGGCGACCTTGCTCTAAACCATGTGAACTGGCTTCAATAGAGGAAAATTCAGCTCCTGCTTGCGCATAGCTATGTAATGCATTTTGCAGTTGAAGCGCATCTAAAGTGGTATGCGATGATGATTCTAAATTCGGTAAAATCCCATTGCCTGTCGTGCCCATCACAGCACAGGCTTTGCCTTGCAGCATAATCAGTTCAGCCACCAAGCGAGAAATGGTCGTTTTGCCATTGGTACCCGTGACTGCCAATATGCGCGCGGCTTGAACTGGCTTCGTCGCTTGTAGATATTGCTTTTGCCATGCACCCATTAAATGACGTACATCAGGCACGACAATACTTGGATAAACCCCAAGTTCAACTTCTGAAATGACGGCCAAAGCACCTTGATCTAAGGCTTTTTGTGCAAATTCAGCTGTTTTTTCTGGTTGTGAAAAACTAGTTAAAGCAATAAAAATTTGCCCTAACTGGACTTTACGACTGTCTAATTCAAAACCATGAAAGGCTTGATTGATCCATTCAGCAGTATCTTGAACGGCGTAGATATCTTTAAATGTAATAGACATTGATCACCTATTTACTGAACGTTGGGAGATTCTAAAGGTTTGTCCAATGGGACATTCAATAAGCGCAATGATTCTTGCATCACACGCGCAAATACAGGTGCGGCAACCAAACCACCATAATATTGACCCGTTGGGTTTTCGACCACAATCACCATGGCTAAACGCGGGTTACTGACCGGTGCCATCCCTGCAAACAAGGCACGATATTCACTTTGTGAATAGCCTTTACGGTCTGCACGCAGTTTATGCGCTGTACCTGTTTTACCTGCCACACGATAGCCCGGAATATTGGCTTGACGTGCTGTACCACCGGGTAGCGTCACTGCTTCCATCATATGCAATACTTGATCGGCAATTTTTGGATCAACCAGTTGCTCGCCTTTAGGTTGCTGCTCAAGTTTGTATAAACTTAACGGCATTTTAAGCCCTTTATTGGCAAGCATCGCATATGCATCGGCAACTTGTAGCACTGTTGCATTTAAGCCATAACCATAGGACATGGTTGCTACTTCAGAGATATTCCATTTACTTGGTGGCAAAATCAAACCAGCACTTTCACCCGGGAATTTGACTGCTGAACGTTGACCAAACCCGAGACGTTTATAGAATGTTGGTAGCGTTTGATACGGTAGAGATAAGCTGATTTTAGCCACACCCACGTTAGAAGATTTTTGAATAATTCCGCCTAAGGTTAAAGGACCGTAGTTATGCGTATCACGGATGGTATGGTTACCAATGCGCATAGAACCCGGTGAGGTATTCACCACCGTATTGGCATTGTATTTACCACTTTCCAATGCCATCGCAACGGTCAATGGCTTCATGGTCGAACCCGGCTCAAACGAGTCAATCGCACCACGGTTACGCATGGCATCTTTATTCACAAAGCCATTTTTATCATTTGGGTTATACGACGGCCATGAAGTCATCGCCAAAATTTCACCCGTTTTGACATCAACCGCAATTGCTGATGCAGAACGTGCATTATTCGCCACACCGGCAGCAGTGAGTTCACGATACAAAATATATTGCAGACGTGAATCAATACTCAAAGTGATGTTTTCACCGGCTTCCACTTCTTTAATGACTTCAGGGTCTTTAACACGATTACCCTTTTTATCTCGGACAATTTGCTGTTCGCCATCTTCACCAGAAAGACGCGAATTCAGCTGCATTTCTAAACCTTCAATCCCCATCCCTTCACTATTGGTTAGACCAATAATTTGTGAGTTTGGTTGTGGTTGCGGGTAATAACGTTTATAGGTTTTCTCTGCGTAAACCCCTTGGAATTTACGTGCAATAATCAGTTCTGCTTGTTGTGGCGGTACTTCTTTTTTCAAAATGAGATAACGTGAACGTGGACGTTCTTGCATTTTTTTACGTAGTAGCGCGCGATCCATGCCAACTGCATCGGCAAGTTCATCTAAGTTCAGGTTTTTATCGGGCAGTTGACGTTTCAGCTTGCGATTATTCGGCTCTTTTTGTAACGCGAGCATGGTCTCGTCATAGAGCTTTTTATTTTCAAAATAATCACGCGGATCAATCACCAATTTCATAATTGGGGTACTGATTGCCAAAGGCACACCATTGCGGTCGTAGATTACCCCGCGCATGGCTTTAATCTTATCGGTTCTTAAAATGTTGGCATTGGCTTTATTTTGCAAAAAGTCTTTGTTAATAACTTGCACGTAAAAAGCACGACCAATTAATGCAATAAAGCATGCCAACACCACTGCCCACATGATATAGAAACGATTCATATCGACATTTAAGGTATTTTTATTGGTCACAGATTGCTGTTTTTTGCGTACTGTTTGCTTTGTTTTCTTGTCTACCATGTGAACGCGCTAGCCTTATTTTTTAGCATCTGAAGTTTGCGGTAATGAGATTACAACGGTTTGATTAATCGGCGGTGAATACATACGCAATTGAGTCACTGCACGCGTACCAATTTGCGCTGTCGCACCAAAGGTCTGCTGCTCGATCAGTAAACGTCCCCATTCCGCGTTTAAATCATCACGTTCACGCATGTATGTACTGAGTTTTCGATAATCTTGACGATATTCAAAAACTTGGAACACCACAAAAATTGCACTCACAAACACCATTAAAAGTAAAATGGCATAGGTCATGCTTTTTTTAAGCCGCAATCTATCCGTTTTTTTGTCGACCACTTCAGTTCTCATTATTCGTCTATGGAGCCAAACGTTCAGCAACACGCAACCATGCACTACGTGAACGTGGATTGGCTTTCACTTCTTCATCACTGGCTTTGACACGTGACACTTTCTTTAAACGTCGTGTATCTTTTTGCTGCCCCGGCATACCCCAACCAAAGTCTTCATCTAAGGTCGATTCTTTTTGAATAAACTGTTTAATCAAACGATCTTCTAAAGAATGGAAGCTAATCACTGCCAAACGTGCCTCAGGTTTCAGTACTTCAACCGCTTGCGGTAGGAATACGTCAATATCTTCTAATTCTTTATTAATAGCAATACGAATGGCTTGGAAAGTACGTGTGGCTGCATGTTTGTTCTTTTCCCATTTCGGATGGGCAACTTTCACAATTTCAGCCAGTTGCGCTGTCGTATCAATGTAGCCTGCGTTCTTAATCGCTTTGGCAATACGGCGGCTATAACGCTCCTCACCATATTTATAAATCACATTGGCTAAGTCTTCTTCTTCAATATTGACCAACCATTCAGCAGCTGTTGGACCTTTTGAGTTATCCATACGCATGTCTAAAGGTCCATCCTTCATAAAGCTGAAACCACGTTCTGCTTGATCAAGCTGCGGTGATGACACGCCTAAATCCGCCATCACACCATCAACAAACTCAATGCCACGCGCATGTAATTCTTGTTTCAAATCCGCAAAGCTGGCATGAATAATTTTAAAGCGTGAATCTTCTTGTTCTAAAATCGCGGCTGTCTCTAAAGCTTGCGGGTCTTTATCAAAGCCGTAAACACGTGCATTTTCGTCTAATTTTGACAGCAGTTCGCGTGTGTGACCACCACGACCAAAGGTTCCATCCACATAAACTCCCGTACTGCGACCTGCCAATAAGGCATCAACCGTTTCATGAAGTAATACAGAAATATGTGACATACAGACTCAATCAATGGGGCTAAAAATTTAACTGCACATTATCACTCTGTTTAGCCAAAGCTCCAAACGACTTTTTGTAGATATATATTATTTTCTATAGAGAAAACCGTTTTATCGATACAAAAAAAGCCTGTCTACGCATGCCTTTACACTTCTTGTTTCAATTCTGTTTTATGTTTCAGCTTCTCAAGCCATTTATGCGAACTCAGCTTTTTCTTCATTTCTTGATATGATGGGATTCAATTTACATCTCAGACTTTATTTTGAGATTCTCCCAAGCTGATAAAGCTGAGCATAATTATGAAAAAATCGATTCTTTGGATCAGTCTAGGCGTTGTGATTGCAGCCGTTCTACTCTGCTTTTGGTTGATGTATCCCAATGCTGAATTACGCGGTAAACATCAAGCAACGCTCTGTAATGTGGTGCGTTTGAGTCCTGAGCTGAACACGCAAGCCGAATTGCTACAACGCATGCATTTTATTTATGATAACAGCACACCCACCTATGCCTATCATCATCCGAAATTTTATGAATATTATAGTAAACATTTAATTGATCAATTTGTGGTGCTGGATGAAAAACAAAAACAACAGCTTCGAGATGATTTTGAAGCCTGTAGAGCCGTCATTCAATAAGTGATGCCATAATAAAAAAGCCAGTCTCTAAGACTGGCTTTTTTTAGATATTGATCAAAGCATCAAATTAACGTTTGTTATAGATTTGATCGAAGATTGCTCCATTCGCAAAATGCGTTTTCTGTGCATTTGACCAACCACCAAAGACCTCATCAATGGTGAATGTTTTGATTTTCGGGAATTGCGCAGAATATTTAGCAAGCGCTTGGGCATTACGTGGACGGTAATAATGTTTTGCCGCCATTTCTTGACCGAGTGGTGAATACAAGTAATTGATATAGCCTTTTGCTAACCATTTATTGCCATTTTTCTCAACAGTACGATCAACAATTGCGACAGAAGGCTCAGTCAAAATCGACATAGATGGATAAATAATATCAAATTTATTTTTACCCAAAGTTTTCTGCGTTACTAAAGCTTCATTTTCCCAAGTTAACAAGACATCGCCAATACCACGTTCAGCAAAAGTTGTCATTGAAGCACGCGCTGCAGAGTCCATCACTTTGACGTTTTTGTACATCTTGCCAACAAATTCTTGGGCTTTGGCTTTGCTACCACCCGGTTGCTTTTCAGCATAACCCCATGCTGATAAATATACCCAACGTGGCAAGCCACCTGTTTTCGGGTTTGGCGTAATAATCTCAACACCTGGTTTAACTAAGTCATTCCAGTCTTTAATATGTTTAGGATTGCCTTTACGCACCATCATTACAACAGTCGAGGTATACGGTGCTGAGTTATGTGGGAACTCTTTTTGCCAACCTGCCTTGATTTGTCCAGAACGCACAATCTCTTCAATATCATTGGCAAGCGCAAGCGTGACGACATCACCTTTTAGACCATCAACAACCGAACGCGCTTGTTTACCAGAACCACCATGTGACTGTTTAAAGTTCACATTAATACCGGTACGGCTCTTCCAATATGCACCAAATGAAGTATTGAATTCATCGTAAAATTCGCGTGTCGCATCATAAGAGACATTCAAAAATTCACGATCGGCTGCTTGTGTAGCAGTGGTTGTAACTGCAACACCTGCCAGCAACAATATAGAGCTAAATATTGATTTTAATTGAGTTTTCATAGAAACACTGGAGATTATATATAATACATATAACTATATGAAATAAAGTCACTAATCGCAATTCATCATATGCTCATATAGTTCTGTATGATAAAAGCATTTTTTGTTTTAATTTCATGTTTTATCTCATAAAAAATTCAAATAGACGCTTTATTCTGTTTTATAGCATTTTATTCTTTAGATATGAAAAAAAACGGATAAGAACCTTATCCGTTTTATATTTCCTGTCGCTGTCAGATGATGACGTTATTAACGATTTTCTGAAACAATTTGATCGTAGATTGCACCATTTACGAAATGTGTTTTTTGCGCTTTCGCCCAACCGCCAAAGACTTTATCAATGGTAAAGGTTTGGATTGTAGGGAATTGAGCTGCATATTTTGCTGCAACATTTGCATCACGTGGACGGAAGTAATACTTCGCCGCTAAGGCTTGCCCTTTTGGCGAGTACAAATAATTTAAATACCCTTTGGCTAATTGACGGTTGCCATTTTTATCGACGGTTTTGTCCACGATTGCGACAGATGGCTCTGCCAAAATCGAAATGGACGGATACACAATATCGTATTTATCTTTACCAAGTCCTTGTGTTGCAAGTAATGCTTCATTTTCCCAAGACAGTAAAACATCACCAATACCGCGCTCAGCAAAAGTGGTCAGTGAACCACGCGCACCTGAATCTAAAACTTTGACATTCGCATAGAGTTTTTTCACCAACTCTTTGGCTTTGGCATCATTCCCGCCCGGTTGTTTCAGTGCATATCCCCAAGCAGAAAGATAAATCCAACGCGGTGCACCGCCTGTTTTTGGATTAGGCGTAATAATTTCAACACCCGGTTTGGTTAAGTCATTCCAGTCTTTAATTTTCTTCGGATTGCCTTTACGCACTAAAAAGACGATGGTCGAGGTATAGGGTGCAGAATTATTTTTAAATTCTTTTTGCCAACCCGGTTGAATCAAACCCGCTGCAACAATTTCTTCAATGTCATTGGCAAGGGCTAAAGTCACGACATCTGCTTGCAAACCATCAACAACTGAACGTGCCTGCTTGCCAGAACCGCCATGGGATTGCTTAAAATTAACCGCTTGTCCGGTTTTTTGTTTCCAGTATTTGCCAAATTCAATGTTGTATTCTTGGTAAAATTCACGTGTTGGATCGTAAGAAACGTTTAAAAAATCTTTCGCAAATACCTGCGTTGCCGAAAAACCACCCAGTAAAACCCATGCTGCTGAAACGATTATTTTTTTTCATTATTTAAAACTCAACATTGATATTTCGCTCAATATATAAACAAATAAAATATTTAACAATCATATCCTTATATCAATACATCCAATCTATTGCGCTTTTATAGATATTCAAAATACTGTGTTCTAAAGCAGATAATATTCTAAGTTCCTCGCTAGGATTGAGGCGATCTTCACGCTATCTTCATATTTATTTGTTACAAATATCAGCATTAAGGAAAAACTTGCAATATTGAGTAATTTTCAACGACTGAATATTTATTTTTTTGTAATTTATGTGACGTAGTTCTACTTTTTATCAACTTAATGTGGTTAAATTGTAGTCATGGTAATAAAACAAACGATTCACAAAAATTAATCCAACACCAAAACAAGGGGAAGTTTGGAAATGAAATTTACAGCATTCAAGACCTGCATCCTAAGTATTTTTATGATGTTGACCACACAATTGGGTCATGCCGTTGTGGTGAAATCAGATGCGGCTAAAGCCCCTATGAGCTTGATCTCTGAAAGAACATCACCAATTGAAAAAGCAATTAAGCAACAAAAAACAGAAAAGAACATGCGTATGGATGACAACTTAAAAGTATTAACGTCGCTTAAAGTTGCGCCATCTCAAAATTTCTTTGCACAGCAGAACCAACGCTTTAGCCGTTTTTTGCAAACGATTTTTTCTTAATCTTACTTAACCCGAATCCTGCTTAAGCCGATGACTTCATAATTTGAATTGTTGGCTTATTTTTATGGATCAGTTGATATGCACACAACGACGCGTAAATCCCTCCTAGAAATCCATGAACACTACGTGCTTTGCTTGTCACTAAATTGTACTGACCTTTCAATAAACTGAATAAAGTCTCTATCTTATTGCGCTGTTTTAAGTGATATTTATCTGCCTCAGAAAGTTGTATAGTCTGCATATTTTTTCGATGATAGGTAATTAAATCAATGCCTTGCTCTTTTAATCTAATCTTCAGTTCTTGACTAATATAGCCACGATCTTCATATAACTTTGCTTCCATCTCTTT
The DNA here is from genome assembly GCF_009557235.1 of Acinetobacter wanghuae. Lineage (NCBI taxonomy): Bacteria > Pseudomonadati > Pseudomonadota > Gammaproteobacteria > Moraxellales > Moraxellaceae > Acinetobacter > Acinetobacter wanghuae. The sequence continues at coordinate 2,484,375 of NZ_CP045650.1, forward strand.
AACGAGTCTCTCAACCATTTTTATGTCAGCAACATGTCCATTCGATAAAGCAGAACAAGCAATTTCGCCAAATTGGTTCATTGCAATGTGCAATTTACAGCCATAAAACCAGCCCATTGAACTTTTACCACGAGATGCAATTTTAGCTAAAGATTTATGGCGTTGAATACGTTGATTTTTACAAACTGGCAAAGTCGTTGAATCAATCCATAAATATTGTGTACCTTGGTCTTTCATCAGCACCACATGTAAAGCGTGTAGAGCCAATTGGTGCATATTGATCAGATGAATCATCCTTTGATAGCAAGGCAAATACTTAAATAAATGGTTTTTATCTTCTTTTAACCAAATGAAAAATGCTTTGAAATTATTGAAATGAGAACATTTGTACCAAATAGCGATAAAACAGATTTCTGAAATGGTTAAATGAGCAGTTCTGATTCTTAAGGAACGATTACTTTGCTTAAGAAAATTCCAATAGGTTGCTTCAAATTTAAGAAAGAAATCATCAATTAAGCAGAATAATTCGGTACTATTAAACATCGGGACTAGAGTTGTGAGTTTTGTGTGGTAACTCAACTGATGGCTCTAGTTCTTCTATTTTTCAAGTTAATTTCTTATCCGCGATTCAGGTTACTTAATATTTAACTTTCATTAAACCTTTCAAATGCCTCATCACTGAATGTCGAATTAAGCATTAAGTGATGGGGCTTTTTCGTTATAATACATTTAAATTTATATTCAAGATTCTATCTGACTATGACTGTTCGTACTCGTATTGCACCCTCTCCTACCGGTTTCCCTCATGTAGGAACTGCGTATATCGCTTTATTTAACTTATGTTTTGCCAAGCAGCATGGTGGTGAATTCATTCTTCGTATTGAAGATACTGACCAACTTCGCTCTACCCCTGAATCTGAAAAAATGATTTTAGATTCATTGCGTTGGCTAGGTCTTAATTGGTCTGAAGGTCCTGATGTTGGTGGTCCTCACGCACCTTATCGTCAGTCTGAGCGTATGGATATTTATAAAAAATATGCGCTAGAACTGGTTGAAAAAGGTCATGCATTCTATTGCTTCGCAACAGCAGAAGAGTTAGATCAAATGCGTGCTGAACAACAAGCACGCGGTGAAAGCCCACGTTACGATGGTCGCGGTCTATTGTTGTCAGAAGAAGAAGTGCAACGCCGCTTAGCTGCGGGTGATGCGCATGTCATTCGTATGAAAGTACCGACTGAAGGCATGTGTAAATTTAACGATATGTTGCGTGGTGAAGTAGAAATTCCATGGGCGCAAGTAGATATGCAAATTCTACTTAAAACCGATGGTCTACCAACTTACCATTTGGCAAACGTAGTCGATGACCACTTGATGGAAATTACCCACGTGATTCGTGGCGAAGAATGGATTCCATCTGCACCGAAGCACCAATTATTGTATAAATACTTTGGTTGGGACATGCCTGAGCTTTGCCACATGCCACTTTTACGCAATCCAGACAAGTCAAAATTGTCTAAACGTAAAAACCCAACGTCAATTAATTACTATAAAGACATCGGTGTTTTACCCGAAGCATTGTTGAACTACTTGGGTCGTATGGGTTGGTCAATGCCAGACGAAAGTGAAAAATTCACTTTAGCTGAAATGATTGAGCACTTTGACATTAAACGTGTGTCTTTGGGTGGTCCAATCTTTGATGTAGAAAAACTCAATTGGCTCAATGGTCAGTGGATTAAAGGTTTAAGCCCTTCTGATCTTCTTGATACCCTATTGGCATGGAAAGCAGATCGTAAAATGTTGGAAGACATTGCTGCTGCCATTCAACCACGTATCAATTTACTTTCTGAAGCGGTGAATTGGGCAGGTTTCTATTTCAACCAGTTCCCACCACTGTCTAAAGAACAATTTGAAAGCAAAAAATTGACTGAAGAACAAGTGCGTCAAAGCTTACAATTTGCAATTTGGCGTCTCGAGAGCATGTTCACTTGGAACAACGATACTGTGAGCCAAACCTTGATGGATCTTGCGAACCAAATGGGCATTAAACTTCGTGATTTCATGCCAACCTTCTTTATTGCCATTGCAGGTTCGACCTCGTCTACCCCTGTTATGCAATCGATGGTGACGATTGGTCCTGATTTGACCTTCGCTCGCTTACGTCATGCGCTTGAAATTGTCGGAAACCCGAGCAAAAAAGAAGTAAAAGTATGGGAAAAACTCAATGAAAGGTTAAAATTGCCGAAAAATGACGCAGTTGATCAAGCTTAATTGATTTTTATATTGACGCATGGGCGTTATATCCCTAATATAGCGCCCATACAGAGACACAGTGTTTAACACTGAATCTGATGCCTCAATTGTCCCTATCGTCTAGAGGCCTAGGACATCGCCCTTTCACGGCGGTAACCGGGGTTCGAATCCCCGTAGGGACGCCATATTCAAGATCATTCTTGTGATGGTCTTAGTAAAAAACCCAAGCATAATGACTTGGGTTTTTTATTGCCTGCAATTTCTCAGCAATATCCCGACGTCTACTTTTGGCTTTCGCTAAATTTGTGATTACAATAAGCCATTACCAAAATATATGGAACTGTAATGCAATACCGTTGCCCCCAATGTCAAAGTCCTAAAATTATGCCGGTTGCACAAGCAGGGCAAGCAACGCCACGCCCAGTTGTGCCTAAAAGTTTAGTCCTTTTAGTCCCTGCTCTGTTTATTTTGCTGCTCCTTGTGATTATTAGCATTGCCATGTGGATTTTTGGTGATGGCGCTGGCTCAACATTACAAACTGCGACCGTGATTGTTTTTATTATTACGTTAATTGCAGGCTTCATGTTCTACAAAGACTTGCCTGATTTCAAAATTTCAATGCAAGCCTTTATGCAAACTCAAAAAAAATGGAAATGCCGCGAATGTAATCATGAGTGGGAAATCTAAATTCTATAGATTTGAAAAGGCTGCTAAATGCAGCCTTTTTTACAGTAGCTACAATAAAATGTGAATGATTCAACAAAAATACAAAATAAACAGAAGTATTAAACGTTATCTTAAATGATGAAGAATGCTTATTTTTCGTTGCAACCAAGATTGCATTTGAGGAGACAGCGATATGATTCAAAATATCTTACATTTCTTGTCTTGTTTTCAAAAGAGCAGGATTTTGCGCTTAAAAGCATAGAAGGCGAAGCGGATCAATCCTTCCACAATGCGCAAAATTTTGAATTTCTATGCGCAAAAGCACCTCAACTTTCTATTTATACACCTTCGCATATCATTAAACTCAATCAAACCAATTCAGACCAAAGAAATGCCATGTGGCATTATCTGAACGCTGCCTTAAAAGGTCATGCTCAAGCACAATACAAATTAGGCTTGTCCTATTTAGAAGGCGATTTAGGCGCGGATCGTAATTATCGCTATGCAGAACAATGGCTTATGAAAGCCAAACAACAAGGTTATCAGCCCGCTGCAAATGCCTTAGCCAAAGCCTATAGCCAATTGGCACTTTAGTTTCAATGACGCACAAAAAAACCAGCTCGAAAGCTGGTTTTTTATTTAGATGGGATTAACCACCAATTTTGCGGTATTTCTGACGCTTCGCAACAAGGTCATCACCATCACGTTTTTGACGGTATGCTTCAAACTCAGCATAGTTACCTGTAAAGAATTCAGGTGTTTGACCTTCAAATGACAAGATGTGCGTTGCAATACGGTCAAGGAACCAACGGTCATGCGAGATCACCATTACTGTACCCGGGAAGACCAGAATCGCATCTTCAAGCGCACGTAAAGTTTCGATATCCAAGTCGTTCGATGGTTCATCGAGTAGGATGACGTTTGCGCCCATTTGCAGGATTTTCGCAAGTTGTAAACGGTTACGCTCACCACCTGACAATTGACCTACGCGTTTTTGCTGATCTTGACCTTTGAAGTTAAAGCGACCGATATACGCACGAGATGCGATTTCGTATTCACCAATCTTCAAGATATCTAAACCACCAGACACTTCTTCCCAAACGGTTTTGTTGTCATCTAAGGTGTCACGAATCTGACCGACATAAGCAACTTTCACCGAATCACCAAGTACCACAGTACCTGTATCTGGTTGTTGTTCGCCTGTCATCATACGGAATAGTGTAGTCTTACCTGCACCGTTCTCACCGACAATACCAACAATGGCAGCAGGTGGGACAACGAATGATAAATCTTTATAAAGCGTACGATCACCAAATGATTTACTGATGCCTTCAACTTCTACAACCTTATTCCCTAGGCGTGGACCAGGTGGAATGTAGATTTCAGAGGTTTCGTTACGCTGTTGGAATTCGCGTGAGTTAAGCTCTTCAAAACGCTCCATACGCGCTTTGTTTTTCTTTTGCTGACCTTTGGCATTTGAACGAACCCATTCAAGTTCTTTTTTCAATGCTTTAGCAAAAGATTCTTCTTGCTTGTTCTCTTGCTCTAGACGCGCATTTTTCTGCTCTAACCAAGAAGAATAGTTACCTTGATATGGAATACCCATACCGCGGTCAAGCTCAAGAATCCATTCAGCCACGTTATCCAAGAAATAACGGTCATGCGTAATCGCAACGATGGTACCTGAGAAGTCTTTCAAGAAACGTTCTAACCAAGATACAGATGATGCATCCAAATGGTTCGTCGGTTCATCGAGAAGCAACATATCTGGTTTAGACAACAGTAAGCGACAAAGTGCAACACGACGGCGTTCACCACCTGAAAGCAACTTCACATCTGCATCCCAAGCTGGAAGGTTTAATGCCGCAGCAGCTTGATCCATTTGGTTGACAATATTATGTGCATCCCAAGCATGGATAATCGCTTCTAGCTTTTCTTGCTCTTTTGCAAGTGCATCAAAATCAGCGTCTTCAGCTGCATATTCTGCAAACACTTCGTCAAGACGTGCCAAAGCGTCAAGTGGTTCACGTAAACCATCTTCAACGTTACCACGAACATCTTTAGTTTCATCTAAAGGTGGCTCTTGCTCTAGATAACCGATTTTAATACCCGGTTGTGCACGCGCTTCACCAGAGAAATCTTTATCTACGCCCGCCATAATACGAAGCAAGGTAGATTTACCTGCACCGTTTAAACCAAGCACACCAATTTTTGCACCTGGGAAAAATGATAAAGAGATGTCTTTTAAGATTTCGCGTTTCGGCGGAACCATTTTCGACACACGGTTCATCGTGTAAATATATTGGGCCACGTAGGACTCCTCAATAGTAAAACTAGAATGGGACGCAACTGCCGCCCCTGCTCAAAAAAGAGCGAAAAAATAATCGGCTATTATACGCAGAATATGCTGAAAACATAAGCCATAGATGCGAACTTCAATCTCTTGTAACAAGTTTATTTTAGATTGTTTTTTAATCAGTATTAAAAATACGCTTTTTAAACCCAAATACGACTTGTTTAGCATGAATAAAGATAAATATTTCGCTAAAAGTTCACTTTTTGATATATATGATAATGCTACACTCAACGTATAAATGAAACACAACAAGAGCATTTAAAATGACCTATAAAGCCGAAACCCTTGCCATTCATGCAGGTTATAGCCCTGAAGCAACCACCAAAGCCGTTGCCGTACCCATTTATCAAACCACTTCTTATGCCTTTGACAATACGCAACATGGTGCTGATCTTTTTGATCTTAAAGTTGCAGGAAATATTTATACGCGCATTATGAATCCGACCACGGCAGTGCTTGAACAGCGTGTTGCTGCACTTGAAGGTGGTATTGGCGCGTTAGCTTTAGCATCGGGCATGGCAGCCATTACCTATGCCATTCAAACCATTGCCGAAGCAGGCGATAATATTGCATCCGTTTCGACGCTGTATGGCGGGACTTATAATTTATTTGCACACACCTTACCCAAACAAGGTATTGAAGTTCGTTTCTTCGATTATCAAAAACCAGAAAGCTTACGTGATTTAATTGATGCAAAAACCAAATTGGTTTTTGTTGAATCGATTGGTAATCCGCTTGGCAATATTATCGACTTAGAAGAAATTGCAAAAATTGCCCATGAATATGGCGTACCTGTCATTGTCGATAATACGGTGGCAACGCCTGTCCTACAAAAATCATTCGATTTCGGTGCGGACATTGTGGTGCATTCACTGACTAAAATATATTGGCGGTCACGGTAATTCGATTGGTGGGATCATTGTCGACAGTGGTAAATTTCCATGGGGCAAACACGCAGAACGCTTCCCCGCTTTAAATACTCCTGATCCAAGTTATCACGGTGTAAATTACGTGGAAGCATTAGGCGAAGCCGCTTATATTGCGCGTGCCCGCGTGGTGCCACTACGTAATACAGGCGCTGCGATCAGCCCGCAAAATGTCTTTTTGATTCTGCAAGGTTTAGAAACTTTAAGTTTACGTATGGAACGTCATACTGAAAATGCGCTTAAGGTCGCTGAATATTTACAAGCGCATCCAAAAGTGAAATGGGTCAATTACGCAGGACTTAAAGATCACCCACAGCATGCTTTGGCTCAAAAATACGTGAAGGGTAAACCTTCTGCAATTTTGACCTTCGGGGTACAAGATGGACGCGAGGGCGGCACACGCTTTATTGATGCACTACAATTATTTACCCGTTTGGTGAATATTGGTGATGCAAAAAGCTTAGCCTGTCACCCTGCAACCACGACTCATCGTCAGTTGAATGCGGAAGAACTGAAATCAGCAGGTGTCAGTGAAGATATGGTTCGTTTATCGATTGGTATCGAGCATATTGATGATTTAATTGCAGATTTAGAACAAGCGCTCGCAACGGTTTAAATTCAAGTAAGCATCAAGTCCAAAATTAGACGCCACTCGAAAGAATGGCATTTTTTATTTTCAAGCAAAAGTCATTTGCAATTTCTTTCATTTGTGATAAAAGTTAAATGAAAAAGCGAGTAAAAATAGAGCATTTACTCTAAAATTTATTTATTTTTCAATAGCTTAATGTTTTGATTTTTTCTTAGAATTGGCTATCATCATTGTATTCAAAATGCTTCTCTTTCAAATTATATTTGCCAGAACATTTTATAAAAATGATTTCAACTCACTTTCATGAGGAAGCCTGACGTGAAAGCTAAACTACAGAAAAAATTGCAAGAAAAAGTAAATGGTAAAACCATCTTAATTACAGGTGCTTCAAGCGGTATCGGACTCACAACAGCCTATCGATTAGCCGATGCAGGCGCACATATTTTACTAGTTGCGCGAACCAAAGACACCTTAAATCAAGTCAAACAAGAGATTGAAGCCAAAGGTGGTAAAGCGTCTGTTTTCCCGTGTGATTTAAATGACATGGACTCCATTGATGCGGTTTCCAAACAAATTATTGCCACTGTCGATCAAATTGATATTTTAATTAATAACGCAGGGCGTTCAATCCGCCGTGCGGTACATGAATCGACCGATCGTTTTCACGACTTTGAACGCACGATGCAACTCAATTATTTTGGTTCAGTACGTTTAATTTTAAATATTTTACCGCAAATGATGATTCGTCGTGATGGGCATATTATCAACATCAGCTCGATTGGTGTTTTAGCAAATGCGACCCGTTTCTCAGCTTATGTAGCATCAAAAGCAGCACTCGACGCATTCAGTCGCTGTCTATCTGCTGAAGTGCACTCACATCGCATTGCGATTACGTCGATTTATATGCCATTGGTGCGTACACCTATGATTGCACCGACCAAAATTTATAAATATGTGCCAACGCTATCCCCTGAACAAGCAACGGATCTGATCGCATATGCCATCATTAAACGACCGAAAAAAGTCGCAACAGGACTGGGACGACTGGCTTCAATTACCTATTCAATTGCACCTGATATCAATAATAAACTCATGTCGATTGGCTATAACCTCTTCCCAAGTTCATCGGCTTCAGTCGGTGGGCAGCAGAAACTGAATTGGGTACAAAAAGCATATGCACGCTTGTTCCCAGGTGAACATTGGTAATCCATCATCAATAGACAAGCCGCCTTCGGGCGGTTTTTATCTTTTTAACATAAAAGATTTAAATAAATCGAACGACAAGTCCTGTCATTTAACCAAGATTTTTTCGCGCAAAATGTTTTAGATCACGTACACTATGGACGGATATTTTTGATCCGTATTTTTAGATTTTGATTCAACAAATGGAAACTCTTATGAACAATGTGCAATGGCTCGATGAAGTAAAATTTAACGAACAAGGCTTAGTGCCTGCTATTGCTCAGCATCATCAAAGCGGTCGTGTGTTGATGGTGGCGTGGATGAACCGTGAGGCATTAACATTAACCGCTGAAAAAAACCAAGCGGTGTATTTCTCACGTTCACGCAATAAATTGTGGCATAAGGGTGAAGAATCAGGTCATTTCCAAACCGTACATGAAATCCGTTTGGACTGCGATGCTGACGTGATTGTGTTGCAAATTGAACAGCATGGTGGCATTGCTTGTCATACCGGTCGCGAGTCTTGTTTCTACCGTAAATTAACTGCAAATGGTTGGGAAATTGTCGACGCACAAATTAAAGACCCTGCTGCAATCTACGGTGAAAAATCAATAAATCCACATACGCTTGCGATGAATGCATCCAATGCCCAATCTGAACAAGTGGAAGTATTGTCTTACCTTGGTCAAATGATGGCAGAGCGTAAACAGGCAGATCCCGATTCATCGTATGTGGCAAAGCTTTACCATAAAGGCTTAAACAAAATTTTAGAAAAAGTCGGTGAAGAGAGTTTTGAAACAGTTCTTGCCGCAAAAGAATTCCAAGCGAAAGCTTCTGTAGACAATAAAAATGATTTGATCTATGAAGTCGCAGATCTATGGTTCCATACTATTGTGATGCTCGGTTACTTCGATCTTGATGTACAGTTGGTCTTAAATGAACTCGCACGTCGTCAAGGTTTATCTGGTTTGGTTGAAAAAGCCAATCGTCAGCACTAAGCCTTGAACTTACCTGTGTCTATTCAAAAACCCACTGCGACTTATGAGCAAGCCACTGCTATTGATAACGCACGTCTGGGCAAATCCTTTAAAGTCATTGCTTATGCAGGCACAGGTAAAACCACAACCTTACAAATGATTAGCGATGCCATGCCCGAGCGGCGTGGCATGTATTTGGCATTTAATAAAGCCATTGCCAGTGAAGCACAATCCAAGTTTCACCGTGGGGTCGATTGTCGTACTTTTCACTCCCTTGCATTTCGCAGTGTTCCACGTGGAGTCACCGACAAATTACGCTTACCACGCTTAAGCCCAAGCTTTATTGCCAAAGAATATCGTTTAGAACCGATGACGCTACGTCGTATGATGGGCGGACGCTTTGAAAAATATGTCCTCATGCCCTCGCGCCTTGCAAGTTTAGTGGCGAATGCGGTCAGTTACTTCTGTTCAACCAGCTCGCAGTACCCTGCCCCACGACATATTCAAGCACCCAGTTGGTTACATCCCGATGATATTGAAGCCTTACAAAAAAGGCTGTATCCCGCGGTTGAACGTCGTTGGTTAGAATCGATTGATCCGAATCATCAAGCGGGTATTGGACATGATATTTATTTAAAACTATGGGCATTGTCTGAGCCCAATATTCCTGCCGACTATGTATTGTTTGATGAAGCACAAGATGCTGATCCACTCATGCTTGGAATTTTGCTGAAACAGCGCAATACCCAAGTGATTTATGTCGGTGATGCTCATCAACAGATTTATGCTTGGCGTGGTGCAGTCAATGCTATGCAACAACTGCCCTTACCTGAATCGCGCTTAACCACATCATTCCGTTTTGGTGAAGAAATAGCATTGAATGCCAATGCGATTTTAGGTGCGTTAAAAGAAACTGTTCCACTTTTGGGTAATCCGCTTTTAAATTCTAAAGTCGTCAATAAACCACATACCAAAATGCGTGATGCGATTTTATGTCGTACCAATGCGCGTGCGATGGAATTATTACTTTCAGGATTGGTCAGTGGCGATAAAGTGAGTCTGCAAGCAGATCATGTGAAGCTGAATCGTTTTGTCGATGCTGCAGCGATGCTGAAACAAGGCAAACGTGTCATCGATGTGCCTGAATTGGCTTGGTTTAATTCATGGCATGACGTACACGAATACTGTGAAACCAACGATGGCAGTGACATTAAACCCTTGGTTAAACTTGTCGATGAGCACGGGACTGAGCCTTTAAAACGTGCTTTAGCGAAGATTACCCCGATTGGTCAAGCTGACTATATTATTTCTACGGCGCATAAAGCCAAAGGTTTGGAATGGGAACGCGTACACATCGAGGACGATTACCAATTCAAACTCAATGAAAAAGACCATAAAATTAGTGACGAAGAGTTACGATTACTTTACGTGGCGTGTACACGTGCTAAAGTGAGTTTAAATATTCACCACATTTATGACCTGATTCAACAGTTGAAAATCACCATGCCACAATCCCTAAGAAAGGTGGCAGGCTAATTTGGCATAGATGTCGGCACACAGGATTCGTGGTCTATGCAAGTCAAATCATTACAACTCAAACATGTCCTTCATTTTTCGAATATTACGCTGAATTTCGACTATACAAATGCGCCCATCACGCTCATTTTAGGCAACCAAGGCTCAGGTAAAACCACGCTGCTCCGTTTTTGCTATCAAAGTTTAACTTGGTTTGCAGCACGGCAACGCGATATCCGTACAGCCGGCTTGGTGATGCTGGATCAAGACATCATGCACAACCGTTTGCAATCCAAAGTTGAAATTAAAGTTCATTTCCCTGAAGAAATCGGTTCATTCCCTGAATCAAGTGATTTAAGCGATGTGTCAAAGCAGGATTGCACATGGCAAATGTATAAAACCTTAAATTCACAAGGCGTTGGCTTAAGCAAAGTGGAAACTCAGCAGCTCGAAAGCATGCTGAATTTGTATCAAACAGCTTTAAAGAAAGATCCATTACTCGGTTTACCTTTAATTGCTTACTATCCAGCGGAACGCTTCGTGAATGAAGTCAATTTGATCAGTAAGAATAATCCGCTCATTTTTCAACCCACACATGCTTATGAGCTAACTGCAATTCCGTTCACCACTTTTGCGCGTTTTTTTGAGTGGTTTCGTGAAATTAGCGACATTGAAAATGCACAAAGTACTGCCACGATTCAAAGCATTTTAAAACATGCGCAAAATGACCAGAGTTCAACAGATGCCATCACAGAGCATTTAGCAAAGATGACTGCCAACGTGCATGCGCCAAGTCTGCAATCCTTCAAAGATGCGCTAGCAATTATTGTTCCTGAAGTCAGTGATCTTTATCTAAAATATCATCCAAAATTACAATTGATGGTCGGTTATCAAAATACCGTCATGAACTTCCAACAACTGCCGAACAGTATTCGCAATTGGGTGGCATTGGTCGGTGATGTGGTACGTCGGCTGTGTATTTTAAATCCCAATAGCCTATTTCCGTGTCAGGAAGGCAATGGCATTTTAATGATTGACGCGATTGATCATCAATTGGATCAAGATCATGCGAGTACGATTCTAAATCGTCTCCATCAAGCATTTCCAAATGTGCAGATTATTGCAACTGCACATCGTGAAGAATTACTTGAACACGCACATGACTTTCAATGCTTGAGACTGGAAAATAAAAAATTACTACCGATTCAACTTGAAGCTAATCAATTCCAACTTGAGCAAATTTATGCAGAATTAACTACGAATATAGTGAAGGATGATACAAATAGTGCAGTTGATGCATTGATAGAACCCATTACCGAAACGGTCAGCGTGACATCCATGTTTGAATCTATTCAGCAATTGCTTTCAGCTGAGCAACAACAGGAACTTAAAAACTTATTGGAACACGCTCAGGATTCATCTTCACCCAATACTTCAAAATCAAGATTTAATCCATAACATCAAAAATCAAGTTGAAGTCTATAAAGGCACGTATGCATTTTTCTCAATAAAACGCCTCAACTTTATCTTAATTTTCTGTGAGATTGAGTCGGACTGTATAGACATGCACCCCATAAAAAAGCATGTAAGCGTATAATCTACATGAGCAACATAAAAAGATTGATGTTGTGGTTATCCTGTAATATGATCGGTTTTACTTGCAATTTTCATTGTAAAATCGGATTTTGCAATCGATTATTCGTTGTGCAATACAACTATGTATAAGTTTTGATCCCTAATTTGGCTTTCAAGATTGGGACATTTGGATCGCTCTTTGTTGTCCGTCCTGCCTTGAAAGATTTTGATTCACCCTAGGTTTAAACCACCTAAATCACGACAATGGATATGAGTGTGCTGCCAATTATTGTATTGTTACCCTTATTATTAGGCACAACTCTGGTCTTGTTGCTGAAACAATGGTCTCGTGGAGCAACGGCTCTCGGTGCGATTGCAATCAGTCTAAGCAGCTTTATTTTATTGGTGCTACAAGCGCCTGCCATTTTTAATGGTCAAGTCCTGATTCAAACATGGACTTGGTTGCCACAACTTGGGCTAGACTTTAGTTTCCGCCTCGATTCACTTGCGCTACTGTTTAGCTTATTGATCAGTGGTATCGGCACACTCATTTATATTTATGCTTATTATTATTTAAGTCCTAAAAATTCTTTGAGTAAACTTTATTTTTTACTCATGCTGTTTATGGCAGCAATGCTCGGTATTTCACTCTCCAATAATTTAATTTTACTGCTGACATTCTGGGAACTTACCAGTATTTCATCCTTCTTATTGGTCGGTTATTGGAGTAATTACGAAGCCGCGCAACGTGGCTCACGTATGGCATTGACCATTACCGGTATGGGTGGACTTGCCATGCTGGGTGGTTTTATTCTCTTAGGGCAAATCACGGGCACTTATCAGATTGATGTCATTCTGACCATGAAAGATCAGATTCAATCTCATGCTTTATTTGTGCCGACATTGCTGCTGATTTTACTCGGTGCTTTTACCAAAAGTGCGCAATTCCCGTTTCATTTTTGGTTGCCAAATGCCATGGCGGCACCAACACCCGTCTCTGCGTATTTACACTCAGCCACAATGGTGAAAGCCGGACTATTTTTGGTTGCTCGTTTACTACCGATTTTTGCTGGGGCTGCGTTATTCCATAATATTGTGACCTTTGTGGGTCTCTTTACCTTATGTATGGCAGCGTTCTTCGCCATCTTTAAAGAAGATTTAAAAGGACTTTTGGCATATTCGACCATTAGTCATTTAGGTCTGATCATGTGCTTGCTGGGTATTGGTTCACCACTTGCTGTGGCTGCTGCTATTTTCCATATTATTAACCACGCCACCTTTAAAGCGGCATTGTTTATGATCGCCGGCATTATCGATCATGAATCTGGTACACGTGATTTACGTAAGCTGTCGGGCTTATGGCAACTACTGCCTTTCACGGCGACATTGACCATGATCACCGCAGCTTCAATGGCGGGTGTGCCACTGACCAATGGTTTCTTGTCCAAAGAAATGTTCTTTACTGAATTGCTTGCCAACCTCAATGGTCCTGTGATGGTCGGGGCTGCAATTGTGGCAACGTTTGCAGGTATTTTTGCAGTCGCTTATTCGGTTCGTTTGGTACATGGCGTATTCTTTGATGGTCCACTCGGTAAGAATGTACCGAATAAAAACGCCCATGAACCGGCTTTTGGCATGCGCGCGCCTGCAACCTTATTGGCTATCTTATGTATTTTAGTCGGTCTTCTACCGGCATTATTAGTCCAAGATATTGTCAATAGTACGGCACGTGCCAGTACACAAAATTTTGCTTTTGAAGGTACGCATCTTGCTATTTGGCATGGTTTTAACCTGCCATTATTAATGAGTGCTATTGCCCTTGTTGGCGGTGTGATTTTCTATTTCGCCTTAGCCAAAGGTGGTCGCTTACGTGAAATTGACCTTGACCCCGCATTAGGTAAATTACAAGGTCGGGTATTGTTCGACTTGTTCTTAAAATCACTCATGATCAATACGCGACGCTTCCGCCGTGCAACTGAAAATGGCAAATTGCAAAGCTATTTATTGTGGATTGTGATATTCAGCGTGGGACTCACTGCTGTGCCATTTATCTCAAGTGGACTCAGCACAGGTACTCGCGAACTGACTTACGCCCCTCCCCTTGCGATTGTGCTGTGGCTATTGATGTTCTCTGCATGTTGGATGATGCTGTGGTTCCATCACGAACGAATTAAAGCCGTACTGATTAGCGGTGCTGTCGGGCTTGTGGTAACCATGGTATTCATTTGCTTCTCTGCACCTGATTTGGCATTGACCCAAATTACTGTTGATGTTGTTACGACTGTTTTACTACTGATGAGCTTGTCGTTATTACCTCAACTCACGCCTTATGAATCGAGCCTATCACGTCGTTGGCGTGATGCAATTATTGCGGTGCTTGGTGGTGGCGGTATTGCATGGGTCGCATGGTTAGTCATGACCCGTGATCATAATTCGATTTCTTGGTTCTTTGCCCAACAAGTGATTCCACTCGGTGGTGGTACCAACGTGGTCAATGTCATTTTGGTCGACTTCCGTGGTTTCGATACCTTCGGGGAAATTACCGTATTGGGCATCGCTGCAATTGGTGCGCTCTGTATGATGGACGGCATGCGTGCGCATGGTACGACCATCACCCAAGGTTTAACCTACCGCTTTAATCCATCGCCACTTATGTTACGTATTACTGCTTCGTGGATTTTACCGATTGCATTAGTCATTAGCTTATACATCTTTATGCGTGGTCATAACTTGCCGGGCGGTGGCTTTATTGCGGGCTTAATTACTTCACTTGCCTTAGTGATTCAATACATTGCGATTGGTCAAGACAAAGCAGAGCAACTGTTAGGCGCAAAATCCGGACGACTTTATGAAATTTGGATTGGAATTGGGTTACTGATTGCTGGACTTACTGGTATGGGGGCTTGGTTCTGGTCACGTCCATTCCTGACCAGTGCACATATTCATGTCTCTCCACCACTGCTTGGTGAGATGCATTTAGCTTCAGCGGCACTATTCGATGTCGGTGTTTATATTACGGTGGTAGGCGCAACTATGCTGATGATTTCAGTATTAGGCGACTCCCGTCACTCCAGTATGTCTGGCCCAGTACCAAGAGGATAATAGAATGATCAGTATCGAATTTTTATTAGCTTCCGCGATTGGGTTACTCAGCGCAACTGGTATTTACTTGATTCTACGGGCGCGTACTTTCCCTGTCGTTTTAGGTTTAGCCATGATTGGCTATGCCGTCAATCTGTTTTTATTCGCCATGGGTCGCATTCAAATTAATGCCCCAAGTGTCTTGACTGAAGCCACCAAAATCACCGATCCATTGCCGCAAGCCTTGGTTCTCACCGCAATTGTCATCGGCTTTGCGACCACTGCTTTTATTGTTCAATTGGCACTTCGTAGCCGTTATGAATCAGGAACAGATCACGTTGATTCAAAAGAAGAAATACCGCTTGACCTACGTGAGGATGAGCCTTAATGACTGATCTTCTGCAATTTTGGCAACAGCATACGCCGATCTTTAGTATCTTATTGCCAGCACTGACCGCCTTTATTTTGGTATTGCTCGGCAATCCCGGTTCAGGTTCTTTAGAGACCGATTGGCGACAACCTTGGCGTCGCGGCATTAGTCATGTTTCAACCTTCTTAGGTTTAGTCATTGCGGTCAGCTATTTGGTGACGACCACTCAAGGACAAATCAGTGTTTATGCTTTAAGCGAATGGACAGCACCTTTTGGGATTGTTTTGGTCTTAGACCGTCTATCCGCTTTAATGTTAGTGCTAACCTACGTCCTTGCTGTTCCAGTTATTTGGTATGCGAGTAAAGAATGGGATACGCGTGGACGTTATTTCCATGCCATGATGCATTTCTTGCTCATGGGTTTAAGCGGCGCTTTCCTTACCGGCGACTTATTTAACCTATTCGTTTTCTTTGAAATTCTGTTGATGGCATCCTATGTTTTACTTTTGCATGGGCAAGGCAAAGCACGCTTTCAACTGGGTATTCATTACGTCACCATTAATCTACTTGCATCGGCATTATTTTTAATTGGTTTAGGTTTAATTTATAGCAGTATCGGCAGCCTAAATATGGCAGATGCTGCGCGCCTATTGCCTTTACTAGAAAATGATCAGCATCAAATTGCCGTGGCAGGTGGTCTACTTCTTTTCGTTGTATTTGGTATTAAAGCCGCGATGTTGCCTGTGGGTTTTTGGCTACCTAAAACCTATGCCGTCGCTACAACACCTGTAGCCGCAATCTTTACCATTATGACCAAGGTCGGGATTTACGCGATTATTCGGGTGAATGGTACGGTCTTTGATGATGCGTATAGCCATCAAATTCTGATGAATTGCTTGATGGTGATTGGTCTAATTACTTCCTTATATGGCGTGATTGGTGCAATTGGTACAGATCGTCTACGACGTTTTATTGGTTTTATGATCATATCCTCTATCGGTACGATCTTAATTGCCATTGCAATGAATACCACAGCCTCATGGGCAGGTGCTTTGTATTATATGGTGCACAGTACCATTATCGGCGCTGTATTTTATATGCTGAGTGGTTGGATTACTTCACAACGTGGCGAATTTAAAGACCACTTTAAAATTGCACCGCGTATTAAACAAAATACATTGGTGTCGATTGTCTACTTTATTGTGGCCTTAATGATGGCAGGTTTACCACCGTTTAGTGGCTTCTTAGGCAAAGTCTTCATCTTACAAGCGACAGCAAATTCACCATATCAAATGACCATTATCATTACGGTATTACTGGTCAGTTTACTCAGCATTTTGGCATTTACTCGGGTTGGGTTCGTACTCTTTTGGCGTGCAACAGCACCCGAACAAGATGTGAATAGCAAAGAATATACGCGTTATGACAACTTGCCGAAACAAGCACCACCACGTAATGATAAAGTGGTCTATGTTTTATTGACGACTTTAATGGCTTATGTGATTTTTGCATCCCCAATCTATAATTTTAGCTATCAAACTGCTGAACAAATTAAAGACAATGCCATCTATGAAGCGGCTTTACTTAAACGTGATGCACAAGGCAAAGTGATTAGCGTACAGCCGTTTGACCCTGAATATTTACCAGAAACCAAATATGGTGGTGAATCGGTTGATCCAAATGCTCATCTTATTCCGTATATGATTTCTGAAAATACTTTAAAGGGCGAGCATATTTCTGATTTTAAACAACGTCAGATCAAAGAGCAGTATGTAGAGCAGCAGCAATCGAGTGATAATAAAACTCAAACCGATGGAGCAATAATCATGGCGAATTCGTTATTTTTGAAATGCTTCCCACATCCATTGGTATCCATTATTGTGGGCATAAGTTGGGTTTTGTTGGCACATAGTTTAGATGTGGCTACGTTACTCATGGCACTGGTTTTAGCCATTGTTATTCCATTCATGGTGAAACGCTTTATTGATTACACGCCCAATATTCATTTGGGTGCCTGCTATTCGGCTGTTCTTTGTGGTGCTTTGGGACATTGTAATTTCAAATATCAATGTGGCTAAACTAGTGCTTGGACCCACGAAAAACTTACATCCAAAATGGTTTCGCGTACCTTTAGATACACGCCATGAAGAGGTTAATGCTTTACTCGCGATGATCATTACGACAACGCCAGGCACAGTATCTGCCGGTATCGATCAGGATCGTGGTGATATTCTTGTGCATGCGTTAAGCACGGATGATGTGGATGCCGAGATTGAAACCATTAAACAACGCTATGAACAGCCCCTCATTGAAATTTTCAGTGTTCAAATTGGAGATGTGAAATGACCATTTTACCTTATGCACTGATCATCTGTTTAGGCGCCGTCACGATTTCAATGCTGCTTTGTCTGATTCGTTTAGTGATGGGTCCATCTATTGTGGATCGACTCTTGGCTTTAGATACTTTATTTTTAAATGCCATTTGTCTGATGGTGATTTTAGGCATTTATTGGAGCAGCAGCTTCTTATTTGAAGGTGCACTGTTGGTTGCCATGCTTGGTTTTGTTTCAACTGTTGCACTTGCCCGCTATTTCACCACCGGTCATGTGATTGACTAGGAGTCTTTAAAATGTCATTAATTTTTGAAATCCTAGTTTCTATCTTTTTGCTCATTGGCGCTTTCTTTATGTTGGTCGGCGGCATTGGGATGGTACGCCTGCCCGATTTATTTATGCGTCTGCATGCACCGACCAAATCAAGTACGCTCGGTCTTGGTAGTTTTTTAATTGCAGCGATGATTTTCTCTGCGATGTATGGTCGCTTTGGTTTCGCAGAAATCTTAATTACTTTATTTGCCTTTATTACTGCACCTGTATCGGCAAATTTAATGGCACAAGCAGCATTGCACTTACGACTGCGTTCAATGAGTGGTGAAGCATCAGAAGCGATTGATCGCCCACTCCCTTGGCAACGCTCTACGCGTCAGGCATTTTATGAAAAGAAAAACTGCGATGATGATTTAAAATAAACTCAATACCAGATGTAAAAAAGCCACCCGAAGGTGGCTTTTTTATGCGTTCAATTGAACTTATTCTTCATCTTTTTTGTCTTCAGCAGGCGGTAAATCCTTCACTGCTTCAGCAATCAGACCAAACATATAGTTACCGTATGCATTGGTTTTGTCGTAATGGAAACGTAAACGAGGTGTTATACGTGTCTTGATTTGACGACTTAACTCATGGCGTAGGAAACCAGATGCTTTGTTTAACACATCTAAAGTTTCTTTATTTGCCGCTTCGCTTTGTTCATCACCAAGTTCACGACCCATTACAGTCACATAAACTTCAGCATAACCTAAGTCTGGGCTCACCTTCACCGCAGAGATGGTCACAAGACCACCTAAGCGTGGATCTTTTAGCTCCTGACGAATCAGTTCAGAGAGTTCTCTCTGAACTGTATCAGCCATACGCTTAAGACGTTGACTACCCGCCATTAAAGACTCCGTTTAATCAGTTGAACATCGTACACTTCGATTTTATCAAGTGCTTTAATGTCTTTATAACCTTTCACCGCAAGACCACATTCCATACCGGCACGAACTTCTTCAACCACTTCTTTATAGCGACGAAGAGACTCAAGCTCACCTTGGAACACAACCACGTCATCACGAAGGACACGAATTGGTTTGTTACGATGTAATACACCTTCAAGTACCATACAACCTGCAGCTGCACCGAATTTACTTGAGTGGAATACTTCACGTACTTGCGCAACACCCAGAATTGTTTCGCGATGTTCAGGCGCAAGCTTACCGCTCATTGCTGCTTTCACATCATCGATCAATTGATAGATCACTGAGTAGTAACGAATATCAATGCTGTCTGCATCTGATTTTTGACGCGCTGCGTTATCGGCACGAACGTTGAAACCAAGAAGAACGGCTTCAGAAGATTCCGCAAGGGTCACGTCTGATTCAGTGATTGCACCAACACCAGAACCAATGATACGTACTTTCACTTCATCCGTTGCAAGATCAGCAAGTGCAACGTGTAATGCTTCTAATGTACCGCGTACATCAGTTTTAAGCACTACGTTCACGATAGGCACATCTTTCTTGCCCATAGACGCCATGATGTTTTCAAGACGCATTGCAGATTGACGTTCCAGACGTTTTTGACGTTCACGATCATTACGTGCATCAGCCACTTCACGTGCTTTTTTCTCGTCATTGACAACAAGAACTTCGTCACCTGCCATTGGCGCTTCTGGAAGACCTAAGATTTCAACTGGAATCGAAGGACCTGCAGATTTAATACGTTGACCGTTTTCATCTGTCATGGCACGAACGCGACCATAAGATGAACCTGCAAGAACAAGGTCACCTACTTTAAGCGTACCGTTTTGAACAAGAATCGATGTTACCGCACCACGGCTGTTATCAACACGTGCTTCGATGACAACACCTTGTGCAGCACCTTCTTCAGACGCTTTAAGCTCAAGAAGTTCAGCTTGAATAGAGATCAAGTCTAGAAGTTCATCGATACCTGCACCTGTGTGCGCAGAAACCATTGCCACAGGAACGTCACCGCCCCATTGTTCAGGCACGATTTCTTTGGTGGTCAATTCATTCAATACGCGATCTGGATCAGCTGATTCTTTATCCATTTTGTTGATCGCAACGATGATTGGCGTACCTGCAGCACGTGCATGGTCGATTGCTTCAGCAGTTTGTGGCATTACACCATCATCCGCTGCAACAACAAGCACCACGATATCAGTCGCTTTTGCACCACGTGAACGCATTGCAGTAAATGCCGCGTGTCCCGGAGTATCAAGGAAAGTGATGATACCTTTATCAGTTTTCACATGGTATGCACCGATGTGCTGCGTGATACCACCCGCTTCGCCTTGTGCCACTTTCGCACGACGGATACGGTCAAGAAGCGATGTTTTACCATGGTCAACGTGACCCATGATCGTAACAACAGGTGCACGAGTAGATTGAACACCACGTGCCTCTTCAGCTTGCTCAAGTAAGTTGTCTTCTGCATCAGTTTCAGATACGAGAACTGGGTTATGACCCATTTCTTCAACAATGAGCGCTGCAATTTCTTGATCGATCGCTTGGTTTTGTGTAACCAATTCACCCATTTTCATGAGTGATTTAATCACTTCGCGAACTTTGATCGCCATTTTTGCTGCTAAGTCAGCAACAACAATGGTTTCACCAATTTCAACATCGTAAACTTGTTTTTTAACAGGTTTTTCGAAGCCGTGTTTGTTTGAAGAACTTGTTTTCAAACCACGTTTAGGCTGTTTGCTAAAGCTTTGCTCTTCCTGACCGCGACGACCACCTTTTTTCGGTGCGCGTGCAGTTGGGGTATTGGTACCACGTTTAATTTCGCGGTCTTCTTTTGCAAATGAATCTTCATATGCTTGACCAACAAGGCCGGCAGCAAGTGGAGAATCATCAACCACACGAATGGTTGCAGTCGTATCTTCAGACGTATATTTCGACGCCATTTGACGCATTTGCTCAAGCGTACGCTGTTGCGCTTCTTCAGCAGATTTACGACGTGCTGCTTCTTCCACTGCTTTTAATTTTGCAGCTTCCGCTTCACGTGCTTTTTTCTGTTCAGCAGTTTCAGCTTGCTTCACCGTTTGTTTTACAATCGGTTTGTTGTTTGACTTACGTGTTACAACAACAGCAGCTTTCGATACTTCTTGTTTCTCACTGGTTTGTTTCGCAGCAGCACGCATTGCTTCTAACGCTTTGCTTGCGCCAGAAGATTGTGCTGGAGTCGCTTTAGGTTCAGCTGCTTTTTGCTCAGTTGCACCTTTAGCTTGATCAGCTTGTTTTGCTAAAGCTTCTGCTTTGATTTGTTCTGGGTTTGGCTTAGTAAATGTATGCTTCTTGCGAACTTCTACATTAATAGTCTTTGCCTTACCTGAAGTACTCGCAACTTTTGCGGTACTGGTCGTTTTACGTTTCAACGTGATCTGTCCTGCATGACCTTCTGAACCTTGTGATTTTTTCACATGGCTCATTAGGTTATCTTGTTGTTCGGGGGTAATAATATCGTCAGCTTTACGCTGTGGTAAACCTGCCTCACGAACCTGCTCTAGGAGCTTCTCAACTGGACGACCCACGCTGAGGGCTAACTCTTTAATCGACTTGTCCGTCATATACTACCTCCTAGTTAAACCATGATTCGCGCGCTTTCATAATGAGTTGACCTGCTTTTTCAGCATCCAAACCTTCGATATCAGAGATATCATCAGTTGCTTGATCTGCTAAATCATCAACTGTAACTACACCATGAGCTGCTAGAGCTTGCGCGATCTCTACTGTCATGCCTTCCATTGCAACAAGTTCTTCACTTGGCGCTTGTACGTTTTCTTGCTGTTTTAATGCATCAGCAAGTGCAACTTCTTTTGCACGGCTTTGCAGTAGTTCAACTAGTTCAGCTTCAAGTTCAATTTCTTCGAACGTTTCAGCAGGTACGTATGCGATTTCTTCAAGCGACGTGAAGCCCATTTCTACGAGTGCCATTGCTAGATCTTCAGCAATATCAAGACGTGTTACAAACATGTCTAAATATTTTTGAGCTTCGCTTTGTTGGCGCGCGTAGTATTCTTCTTCTAACATCATGTCTAGCTTGTAGCCAGTCAATTCAGATGCTAAACGAACGTTTTGACCTTGTGAACCGATCGCACGAGCCAATTGATCACTCGTTGCGAAAATGATGTCTGCTGTATGTGCATCTTCATCAATCACAATACTTGATACATCAGCTGGTTCTAAAGCGCTTGCGATGTACTGTGCAGGATCATCAGACCATACCACCACATCAATACGCTCACCGTTTAACTCAGATTGTACCGCTTGGATACGTGTACCACGCATACCAATACAAGCACCGACTGGGTCAATACGATGGTCATTTGTTTTCACTGCAATTTTAGCACGCACACCCGGTTGACGAGCAGCGGCTTTAATTTCAATGATTTCTTCTGAGATTTCAGGAATCTCTTTCTTCATCAATGCAATCAGCATTTCAGGCTTAGCACGCGACAATAATAATTGCGCGCCACGACCTTCACGGTTCACATTGTAAAGAATGGCACTTACGCGTTGCTTCGGACGAAGAATTTCTTTTGCAATCATTTCTTCGCGTGCAAGATACGCTTCTGCATTTTCACCTAAGTCAATAATGAAGCCATCTTTGGTTTGTTTTTTCACTTCACCATAAATGAGTTCACCGACTTTAGATTCATAAGCATCGGCAACTAAAGCACGTTCAGCTTCACGGATCTTTTGTACGATCACTTGCTTGGCAATTTGCGCTGCAATACGACCGAAATCAATTGATTCAACTTCTAATTCACGAATATCACCGATTGACCATTCAGCAGGATCTACATCTGTGATCGCATCTTGGCACGCTGGCATTTCGTGATCTTCATCAGCTACCACTTCCCACTGACGGAAAGTACGGTAGTCACCTGTCTTGCGATCGATTTCCACACGTAAACGTGCTTCTTCCGAATGCGTACCCTCATAGAATTTCTTCTTGGTCGCTGCTACTAAAGCTTGTTCTAGCGCTTCGAAAATTGCTTCACGAGGTACACCTTTCTCGTTACTAACCGTTTCAACTACGGTAAGAATTTCACGTGCCATGAGTCACCTATTCGTTCAGATTCTTATTAATTGAATTAATCTTGGTAGATCAAATTTGCTTTATCGATATTGTGACTGTCGATATCCAAAATTTGTTGCTGTTCCACTTCCACTTGAATCATTTCATTTTCAAGGTCTACAGACACCAATTTTGCTTGAAACTTACGACGGTTTTCAACCGCACTAATCAAACGTAATGCAACCGTTTGACCGATATAAGCTTGCAATTGATTGAGCTGGAAGAATGGACGATCCCAACCTGGTGAAGATACTTCTAAAGCATATTCGCCTGAGATTGGATCATGCACGTCAAGCATCGCACCGACTTGCTGTGTTACACGTACACAGTCTTGTACGCCAATGCCACGCCCTTCTTCGACTTCGCCTTCTTCGTTTACAACAGGTTCAGCACCCGCTTCAACAGGACGGTCGATATAAATACGTAATAAAGAACGTTTACCTTGAGGAATGAATTCAATTCCCCATAAATCTACGTCGCAAGCTTCAACTGCAGGTGCAATTAAGTCTTGGAGTGCTTGAGTTTTACTAGATAGCTTCATTTACTCTCGTCATCAGGTGCGATTTATGATCTATTTGACCACTACAAACCAATCAAAACTATAGTAGTAGTGAAACATGGAGATTTGACCAAATAATGTCGACACTACACGATAGCCAATAAAAAAGGGCGAAAATCGCCCCAATTACTGCACAACTAGAACTTTTTCAAATTCCACTGTGCAAAAAGGCCCACCATAGTTGTGAGCCTCTTTTAGAAACTTGGTAGCGGGAGCTGGATTTGAACCAACGACCTTCGGGTTATGAGCCCGACGAGCTACCAGACTGCTCCATCCCGCATCAACGTGCAAAAATTATATACAATAAACGAGAACTTTTCAATCAAAACCACGTTCATGCACATATTTGTTATAAGTCACTGAAAATTGGTAGCGCGAGCTGGACTTAAACCAACAAGCTTCGAGATTTTATCAAGTGTTGAGCCCGATGAGCTGAAAACTTGTTTAAATAACGAATTTTACACTTTCCAAAAGTGGTAGCGGGAGCTGGATTTGAACCAACGACCTTCGGGTTATGAGCCCGACGAGCTACCAGACTGCTCCATCCCGCATCAGCGTACAAATAACATTTCAGTTTAAGTCTCTAAACTGCTTTCAAAGTTTGCATCTTCAAAAGATTGGTAGCGGGAGCTGGATTTGAACCAACGACCTTCGGGTTATGAGCCCGACGAGCTACCAGACTGCTCCATCCCGCAACAACATGCAAATAACTCTTCTCAACTTAAACACTGTTTAAGCTGCCTCTTTAAAGTTTGCGTCTTTTAAAAGGATTGATTGGTAGCGGGAGCTGGATTTGAACCAACGACCTTCGGGTTATGAGCCCGACGAGCTACCAGACTGCTCCATCCCGCAACAACAGAAGTTTTTTTCAGCTGCTAACACCAACTTAAATTTCTGGATTATAAGTTGGTGCGGAAGGGGGGACTTGAACCCCCACGCCCGAAAGCACTACCACCTCAAGGTAGCGTGTCTACCAATTCCACCACCACCGCAGCTGTGTCGCATTCTAATCGCATCATGTGCAAAAAGAAAGCCTTTAAACGAACTTATTCACCACCCTTTGGTGCAGTTGGCGAAGTTTCATTCGATTGAGCCGGTGCTGACGTTGTAGAAGAAATAGATTTTAGACTATAAGCATCCGTCGTTTCTTTCTTGGCAAAAATCGCTAACGTCAAACTTGTGACAAAAAACAATGCCGTTAAAACAGCAGTTACACGGGTCAAGAAATTACCTGAACCTGATGCACCAAACACGGTTGCAGCACCACCACCACCGAATGAGGCACCTGCATCCGCACCCTTACCATGCTGAACTAAGATCAAACCAATCATTAGAACTGCCAAGATAATATGTACGACTAGCACAAAAGTTTGCATGCTGAACTCCTCATTATTGTGTATTTGCAAATGCTTGAGCAATTTGATGGAACGACTCAGCATTGAGTGATGCACCACCCACCAATGCCCCGTTGATATCAGGGCAGGCTGCTAACTCTACTGCATTTTCAGGTTTTACACTACCGCCATATAAAATCGCCATCGTTTCTGCATAACCGGTAATTTGTTTTAAGCCTTGGCGAATTTGCGCATGCATAGTTTGTGCATCATCGGGTGACGCAGTTTTGCCTGTACCAATTGCCCAGATTGGCTCATACGCAATGACAATATTCTGCCACTGCTCAGCCGCAACGACAGCGGCAATATCACAAACCTGTTGCAATACCACAGCTTCTGCTTGCCCTGCTTCACGTTGCTCTAGACTTTCGCCCACGCAATAAATTACGGTTAAACCTGCATTTAACGCATTTTGAATCTTTGCATTCAAAATAGCCGCGTTTTCAGCAAAAATTTCACGACGCTCTGAATGTCCAACCAATACATACTGAATACCGTAATCCGCTAATAGCTCTGCACTGACCTCACCCGTATATGCGCCTGTCGCTGAAATACGAGACAAATCTTGGGCAACAGTATGAACAGCACGACCTGCAGTTTTTAATTCAGCTTGAGTTTGCAACAAAGCAATCGAAATCGGTGCGACACCCAAAATACATTTTTCTTCAGCAATGGGCGCGCGCTCAAGTAATTTTTTAAAATCACTGATTAACTTCAATGCATCTGCTTGTACTGGATTCATTTTCCAGTTGCCCACTACCCAAGGGGTAATCGTCGACACCGACATATATAACCTATTTAACTGACAAATCTTAAATTGGGCACATTCTACACGCAATTCTCATTTGATAAGAATAGTTTTCTTATCGCATTTATTCAGGATAGACTATTCAAGTTGGTGATTTTTTGTTATCACTTAAAATAAATGGGGATTTCTTCTAACTGGTTCAAACTTTTCTTGAACTTGAAGAAGATAGAAATACGTTAAAGTATGGTAATTTTAACCAACAGACGTATAATTTTAATAAAGCAATTAAAACAATTTGATTCATAGGCATACTTAAGCATGACAGCACTTCAGGGATCTATCCGATTTACAGGTTTTATTCGTCGTATTGTCGATGAGGGTCTTTTGTCTGCCGAACATATGCAGGCCGCTTTAATTAACTCCAAACGCGATAAAGTCGATATCGTGCCGTACTTGATTGAGCACCATAAAATTTCAGCAGCAATCATTGCAGAAAAAATTTCGACTGAATTTGGTGAACCTTTATTTGATATTAGCGCCTATGATCCGGCACAAATTCTACGCGATGAAATTGATGAAAAACTCATTACCAAGCATCGCATGCTGCCAATCTTTAAAAATTCCAGCATTTTATATATTGCCACCAGTAATCCGACCAATGTTGAAGCTGTGGATGCCGTTCGTTTCGCCACAAAACTCAATATTGAAACCATTATTGTTGAACACAACAAACTTGAAAAACTAATAGAACAAAACTTTGCTGAAGAAAGCACTTTCGATTTTGATGACGATTTTGACCTTGATGTTGATGTCGACACTTCTGATCCAAACAAAGAAGAAGATACAGACAAAGGCGATGAAGCTCCTATTGTAAAATACATCAATAAGTTATTGATCGATGCCATCCGCATGGGCGCATCAGATTTACACTTTGAGCCTTATGAAAAGATTTATCGTGTCCGTTATCGTGTCGATGGTGTATTGCGTCAAATTGCTACTCCGCCACTACAATTAGCCAATCGTCTTTCATCACGCTTAAAAGTCATGTCACAAATGGATATTTCTGAAAAACGTGTGCCTCAAGACGGTCGTATTAAATTAAAACTTTCCAAAAATAAAGCGATTGATTTCCGTGT
This sequence comes from Acinetobacter wanghuae, assembly GCF_009557235.1. Classification (NCBI taxonomy): domain Bacteria; kingdom Pseudomonadati; phylum Pseudomonadota; class Gammaproteobacteria; order Moraxellales; family Moraxellaceae; genus Acinetobacter; species Acinetobacter wanghuae. Next base: position 2,511,399 of record NZ_CP045650.1, read on the forward strand.
GAACTCATTACCAACGCTCTTTGGTGAAAAGTTAGTATTACGTATTTTGGATCCATCCAGTGCGATGCTCGGCATTGATGCCTTGGGTTATGAACCTGATCAAAAAGAACTGTTTATGCAGGCTTTGGATAAACCGCAAGGAATGCTACTCATTACGGGTCCGACGGGTTCTGGTAAAACGGTTTCTTTATATACGGGCTTAAATATTCTCAATCGTGAAGATACCAATATTTCTACTGCCGAAGATCCAGTGGAAATTAACTTACAAGGCATTAATCAGGTTAACGTTAATAATAAAGTTGGTTTAACTTTCTCTGTCGCATTGAAGTCTTTCTTACGTCAAGATCCAGATATTGTCATGGTCGGTGAGATTCGAGACTTAGAAACAGCCGAAATCGCAGTTAAAGCGGCACAAACTGGACATATGGTGATGTCGACACTGCATACCAATAGTGCGCCAGAAACCTTAACGCGTTTACGTAATATGGGTGTGCCCTCTTTTAATATCGCGACCTCGGTCAATCTTGTGATCGCACAACGACTCGCACGTCGTTTATGCTCGCAATGCAAAAAACCAGCAGATATTCCAAAACAAAGTTTATTGGAAATGGGCTTTACCGAAGAAGACCTCCAAAATCCAGAGTTTCAGGTCTATGAACCCATTGGCTGTAGTGAATGCCGAGAAGGTTATAAAGGTCGTGTCGGTGTGTATGAAGTCATGAAAGTTACACCAGAAATTTCAAGAATTATTATGGAAGATGGCAATGCAATTGAGATTGCCGAAGCTTCCGCTCGTGCAGGTTTTAACAATTTACGCCGATCAGGTTTATTAAAGGTTATGCAGGGGGTGACTTCTTTACAGGAAGTCAATCGTGTGACCAGCGAATGATCAGGCGCTTAAGCTAAAATAAGGATAAACACATGGCAGTAGCGAAAAAAGGTCAAATGATGCCGACCTTCGTTTATGAAGGGGTTGATCGTAAAGGGGTAAAACTCAAAGGTGAATTGCCTGCACGTAATATGGCATTGGCAAAAGTCACCTTACGTAAACAGGGTATTAGCATTAAAACCATTCGAGAAAAACGCAAAAATATTCTTGAAGGTTTAATGAAAAAGAAGGTCTCTACCTTAGATATTACTGTCTTTACTCGTCAGTTAGCGACCATGATGAAAGCCGGTGTACCCTTAGTGCAAGGCTTTGAAATTGTAGCTGAAGGCTTAGAAAACCCCTCTATGCGTGAAGTAGTTTTGGGCATTAAAGGTGAAGTGGAAGGTGGTAATACTTTCGCTGGTGCACTGCGTAAATATCCTCAGTACTTTGATAAGCTTTTTTGTTCTTTGGTGGAATCAGGTGAGCAGTCAGGCTCACTCGAAACCATGTTAGATCGTGTTGCTATTTATAAAGAAAAGAGCGAGCTATTAAAGCAAAAGATTAAAAAAGCCATGAAATACCCCGCGGCTGTTGTGGTCGTAGCTATCGTGGTGACGATTATCCTCATGGTGAAAGTGGTTCCCGTATTTGAAGAACTCTTTACATCATTTGGTGCCGACCTACCCGCATTTACCAAAATGGTCGTCAACATGTCACAGTGGACACAAAAATATTGGTTCCTACTGATTATCTTTATTGCGCTTGTCATTACTGCCTTTTTGGAAGCAAAAAAACGTAGTAAAAAATTCCGTGACTTCTTAGATAAAGCTGCACTTAAAGCACCTATTTTTGGTGATTTGGTCTATAAAGCGATTATTGCGCGTTATAGCCGTACTTTAGCCACCACATTTGCTGCCGGTGTACCGTTAATTGATGCCCTTGAATCGACTGCTGGTGCAACCAATAACTGTGTTTACGAAGATGCGGTGATGAAAATTCGTGAAGATGTAGCAACCGGTCAACAGTTGCAATTTGCCATGCGTGTGACCAATAAATTCCCCTCAATGGCCATTCAAATGGTCGCGATTGGTGAAGAATCAGGTGCACTTGACTCTATGCTTGATAAAGTTGCAACCCATTATGAAAATGAAGTCGATAATGCGGTTGATGGTCTCACCTCGATGATGGAACCTCTTATTATGGCGGTGCTTGGTGTCCTTGTCGGTGGCTTAGTGATTGCAATGTATCTACCAATCTTCCAAATGGGCTCTGTGGTTTAATGCACGATTTACTCTTATATTTAACACAAACCCCAACTGCTCTGTATCTTGTGGTTGGGATTTTTAGTTTATGTATCGGCAGCTTTTTAAATGTCGTGATTTACCGCACACCGAAGATGATGGAGCAAGAATGGCGTATCGATTGTCAGCTGTTTTTGCATCCTGAACACCCCATTATTGATGAAGCCAAACTGAGTTTAAGCAAACCGAACTCTACCTGTCCAAAATGTCACAACCCAATTCGTTGGTATCAAAATATTCCGGTGATCAGTTGGTTAGTTCTACGTGGGAAATGTGGAAATTGTCAAAATCCGATTAGTATACGTTATCCATTCATTGAAGCTTTAACTGCAGTCTGCTCACTGATTGTCGTGGCGGTATTTGGTCCTACGCTTCAAATGCTGTTTGGCTTGATCCTCACTTATGTATTGATTGCACTCACCTTTATTGATTTTGATAGTCAGCTACTGCCTGATCGCTATACCCTTCCTCTTGCTGCACTTGGTTTAGGTATTAATAGCTATGCCATTTACACCACACCCACTATGTCAATTTGGGGATATATCATCGGCTTCTTATGCCTGTGGGTTGTGTATTACCTGTTTAAAATTATTACCGGCAAAGAAGGCATGGGCTATGGTGATTTCAAACTCTTAGCTGCATTAGGTGCATGGATGGGACCGCTCATGCTGCCCCTTATCGTGCTGTTATCTTCTTTGGTTGGGGCAATTATTGGGATTATTTTACTCAAAGTCCGTAAAGAAAATCAGCCTTTTGCATTCGGTCCTTATATCGCGATTGCAGGTTGGATTGCCTTTCTTTGGGGCGAACAAATTATGAAAGTTTATTTAGGACAATAAGTTGAAGTTGATTATTGGTCTCACCGGTGGAATTGGCAGTGGCAAGTCTGCGGCAAGTCGTTGGTTTGAAAATCAAGGCATTGTGGTGGTCGACGCAGATATTGTCGCACGAGAAATCGTGGATATCGGGCAGCCTGCTTTGGTTGAAATTGCGAAAACCTTTGGTGAGGACATTTTGCTGAATGACGGCGCTTTAAATCGAAAAGCCTTACGCGAGATTATTTTTCAGTCGAGTGATGCGCGGCAACAACTCGAAGCGATTACCCACCCTGCCATTCGTACCTCGATTATTCAACAGCTCAATGCTGCTCACAGCCCGTATGTGATTTTGGTGTCGCCGCTTTTATTTGAAACCAATCAGCATGAATTAACCACACGCAATTTACTGATTGATGCCTCGGTTGAATTACAAATTGCGCGTGCTACACAGCGTGATGGTCAAAATATCGAACAGATTGAAAAAATCATAGCAGCGCAAATGCCACGTGAACAAAAGCAACAGCGTGCTGATGATATTGTTTTAAATGACGGTCAGCTAGCGCATTTATACGCGTCCTTAAGGATCTTGCATGAAAAATATTTAACACTTGCTCAAGCTTAAATACAAAAAAAGCAGTCTTATTTAGACTGCTTTTTTTGTGCTGCAAGCTGCGCTTCTAAGCTATCTTTCCGACCAATCCAGCGCCAAGGCTGTAATGCCCCAAACGCCATACCGACCAAGCCACAAATCATTGCAATACTTAATGACTCACCTAAAAGTGGTACTGCCAAAATCGCGGCAATAAAAGGCGCTAAGTTCGTCACACTGCCCGCTTTAAATGCACCAAGACGTTTAATCGCTTCGACATAGGTAAGCGTTGCAATGATCACCACAAAGATACCGTGAAATAAGGTTTGTGATAAAAGATGAACAGGGTCTGGCACTGACAAGTGTTTGGGTAAAAACAACAGATAAACCGGGATATAAACCACAGCAGACCAAATCGCGACACTACACATCGCTTGCCATGCCGACAGTTGATATTTACGCAGTAAGACGGTGAAAATTGCCCACAAAATAGCGCTGATAAAAAACAGTAGGTCGCCAATACCAAACGCTACGCCCGTTTCCCGATACATCAACACACTCATCAAACACAGCACGACAATCATAATCGCAAGGCTTGCCCAAGTATGTTTATCAAAGGCTTGTCCCATCAAAAGATAAGCCATGATTGCGGTACAAATCGGGATACATCCATTCAAAAAAATGGCAGCATGTGCTGTGGGTGCATAGTGAAATGCACTATAAGCAAACAGGCAATAAATCACGCCACCAATCATAGCGAGAATAAGCGGTTCTTTCTTCAGTAAAAAAGCAGCTTTCTTTTGATAGATTAAGATTGGCATCAAGATCGTAAATGCCAAGGCAAAACGTAATGCGACGATATCCCATGCACTGATGTTCCATAGTGCATTAAGACGTGCAGTTAAGGTAAAACCACCCCAAATACACATGGTAATTAAAACAAAGGCATAACCTTGTATTCGGGGTGACATACTCTATCTTCTGTGTTGACTATACGAAAAGCGTAACGTTAAACAATGCGTTGGCGGCACACTTCGTAAAGTGCCATACCTGTCGCCACACTCACGTTTAGGCTTTGTAAATTACCTGACATCGGAATATAAACGGTTTGATCGCATTGTGACTGGGTAATTGGACGCAAACCTGTATCTTCGGCACCCATCACGACACAAACGCCTGTACCGGTGAAATCAAACTGATGAATCGGCAATGCTTTTTCATCGAGCATGGTACCCACCACACGCACATTAAAATCATCTTTCATTTGACCGAGTGTACGTGCCAAATTCGTGACTTGAATAAACTTCACTTTTTCAGCGCCACCCGCAGCGACTTTACGTGCTGTTGGGGTTAAAGTCGCAGAACGATCACGCGGTGCAATAACAGCTTCAACGCCCATTGCAGCCGCAGTACGAATACATGCGCCTAAATTATGCGGATCGGTAATATGATCAAGTGCCAACAATAAAGCTTGAGGATTTGCAGTGAGCAATTCTTCAAGATCTTTTTCATTTAAAATTGGATTGGCACGTACAGCAGCGACCACACCTTGGTGAAACGGCTGACCTGCCAATTTTTCCAATTTATCGCGGCTGGCTTGTTGCACACTAATACCAAACGGTTCAGCCAATTCTAATACGCGTTTTAAGCGCTGATCATCGCGTCCTTTGAGAGTGAATAATGTCAAGACACGTTCAGGCTCAATCTCTAACAATGACTCCACTGAATGTACGCCATAAAAATATTCAGGTTTTGCCATGAACGACCTCTAAATTTAATTTTCATTCAAAAAAGAAAAATCCCGTAAAGCTCACTTCACAGGATTTCTGTATAAGATCTAGTTTAACCGATTCACACACAAATTTGTTGTTCGGTTTTAACTCATCATTGCAAGATGCTTAACCTTCGAAATGGCACACGTAATCGAGTACGTCATCTGTTTCGATTTTGAAGAAGCTATCACCTGCCACATAGAAAGATTGACCGGCACGGAACAATTCACTCTCAGTGTTATCGCCAATGATCACACGGCATTCACCTGAAATAATTTCCATACGCTCAGGTACACTTGTTTTAAATGTCAGTGCTGTTTCTGTTGGCAAAATAACCCCTAAGGTTTTTTTGGTGCCATCTTCAAACTGAACAATATGGCTAATACACAAACCGCCAAAATATACATTCGATTTTTTTACAACAGATACATGATCAAACTGAGCTGACATGTGAATTCTCCAGATAAAGCATTTTGTAATAATTTGATGGTTGTAGTTTAAATGTGCACCAACAACTAATCAATCAAAGTTTAGGCAGTGTGAATGAAATTTTCAATCACCCTTTAGTCGCTATTTTTTACATTGTTTTTATACAGATGCAGAAATTATAAAGTTCGATTGCAGCTGCAAAATTTGCTTTATATTGCCGAATATTTTGATCAAATCAAGTGTAAATTTGCAACCAAGCAAATGCTCGATTTTTTCATCTTCAAACTACTTCTTTGCTACAACAAATTCATAATTTTTACTTTCATCAACCATGAATTGCCTGAAATAATCATGTATAGATCGGATTGAATTAAGATAGAATGAAATTGATTCACCTGATTTATAATGATAATGGTGTTGTGATCCATATTTTGGGTCATGCTATTGAATTCAAACTTTTCGCAGCTCGGATGCGTTTATGCTGACACATTTAACTCTGATCAACTTTGCTTTAGCTGAACATTTGGCGATTGACATCGATAAAGGTTTTAACGTTCTGACCGGTGAAACGGGTGCAGGAAAATCCTTATTACTCGATGCCCTTTCTGCATGTTTAGGGGAACGAACGGATACCAATTATGTCCGTTATGGATCAGATAAAGCCGATGTGACGGCAAGTTTTAGCTATCAAGACAGCAGCCCTGAAGCCCTTTGGCTAAAAGAACATGAGTTAGATGATGAATCGCGAGAGATCCATTTACGTCGAGTCATTTTTGCCACAGGTCGTAGTAAAGCTTGGATCAATGGCCGACCAAGCAGCTTGTCTGAACTCAAAGAAATTGGACGACTGTTGGTGCAACTGTATAGTCAGCACAGCCAACAACAATTATTAGAACCACCTTATCCACGACGTTGGATTGATCTGTATAGTAATTTTTATGCGCCTGCTCAAGACGTGCGTCAAGCTTACAACGCTTGGCAAAAAAGCATTCGTCAGCATCAAGCGGCCTTAGATGCACAAGCGACCCGTAAGCAACGTATAGATACTTTAGAGTTACAACTTGAAGAACTCAGCGATGTCGTACAAATTGATTATCAAGAAATTGAACAAGAGTTTGATCGACTATCGCATCATGAAGCCATTATGCAAGACTGTGTCTATAGCCTGAATGGTTTAGACGAAGCTGAACAAAATATCAATCAAGAAATCGGCTCCATTATTCGTCGTCTTGAAAGTCATGCCGGACGGAGTGAATTGCTCGCTCAAATTCACACCTCTTTATTGAATGCACAAAGTGAAATTGAAGATGCGACTTCAAGCCTACGCCATTTCATGGATCGCCAAAGTTTCGACCCTGAACGTATGGAAGAACTGAATGCGTCACTCGAAATTTTCCACCGGTTAGCCCGTAAATATCGTACTCAGCCTGAATTACTCAAACAAGAATTTGAAACATGGCAAGCCGAACTTGAGCAATTGCATCAGCTTGAAGATCCGGAAACATTGGCTGAGCAAGTCAATCTTTCCCATGAAGCATTTTTGGCTGCCGCACAACATTTGGATCAGATCCGCCGTGAAGCTGCCATTCCATTGGCAAAGCAATTAACCGACCAAGTCAAACAATTGGCATTGCCTGAAGCGTTCTTTGAGTTCAAATTCGAAGCGTTGGATGAACCATCAAGCGAAGGTTTAAGTAATATTCAATTGCTGTTTACTGCCAATAAAGGTATGCCGGCACAACCGCTTGCCAAAGTGGCATCGGGTGGTGAATTGTCACGTATTGCTTTGGTCATGCAAGTGATGAATGCAGAAAAAACCGAAGCTGAAGTCTTGGTCTTTGACGAAATTGATGTCGGTATTAGTGGCGGTACGGCAGAAATTGTCGGTCGCCTATTGGGTGATTTAGGACAACACGTACAAATTCTGTGTATTACCCATCAGGCACAAGTTGCAGCACAAGCTGACCAACATTTATTGGTGCAGAAACGTCAGACTGATCCTGCAAGCAGTACCATCTATGAGTTAGATGAAGATCTACGTATTCAGGAACTTGCCCGTATGACTGGTGGTGTAGAAATTAGTGAAACGACCTTGCAGCATGCACGCCAATTACGCCAACTCAAATTTCAACATGCATAAAAAATATCAATTTCGTCACAAAAAACAGTTGGTGAATTGAGCAAGCTCAGTTAAGTTAAGCAAAACAGATGCAAAAATATTGACGCAAAGAATTTGATTTTAAGGAGAATTACTCAGGTGCCTAAACAATATCTGACACACCGTTGTCTGATTGCTCCACCAGAAATGAGTGACGATTTTTTTGCAAATACAGTCATTTATTTGGCACGCCATGATGAAGACGGCGCACAAGGAATTATCATTAATCGCCCTTCAGGTTTACAAATCAGAGAGTTACTGCATGATTTGGACATTGAAGCAGACCATGTCAATCCCCATGCTGTTTTGCAAGGCGGTCCCTTACGTCCAGAGGCTGGCTTTGTACTCCACACCGGACAACCGACTTGGCATTCATCCATCGCTGTCGGTGAAAATGTCTGTATTACGACATCTAAAGACATTTTAGATGCCATCGCGCATAATGAAGGCGTCGGTCGTTACCAAATTGCCCTCGGCTATGCGAGTTGGAGCAAACATCAACTTGAAGATGAAATTGCACGTGGCGATTGGCTGATTTGCGAATCTGATATGGATTTGATTTTTAATTTACCTTATGACGACCGCTGGGATGCCGCTTATAAAAAAATGGGCGTAGACCGCACATGGTTGTCTTCTGAGATTGGACATGCCTGATATAAATGCGCCACAGATGATTATGGCGTTTGACTTTGGTACACAAAAAACCGGAATGGCAGTTGGACAATCACTGATTGAAAGTGCCAATCCACTGGCTTTATTTCCGATGAAAGATGGCATTCCAAATTGGGATGAGTTGCTAAAGATTGTAAAGCAATATCAACCGACACTATTTTTGGTCGGTTTACCGCTCAATATGGATGACACAGAATCCGAGCTGTCGACACGCGCACGTAAATTTGCCCGTCGTTTACGCCATCAAACCAATATTGAAACCTTGATGGTCGATGAACGTCTGACGACTCGTGAAGCGCGTCATGAATTGGATCATTATCAAGCGCAAGGACGCGGTAAAAAAATCTCTGCCGATAGTATTGCCGCAGCGTTATTTATTGAAAGTTGGTATCGTAATCCCCAAGGTGTAAAACCTTAAAGTAAAAAAGCATCCTAATGGATGCTTTTTTATTGCCAACTGATTATTTCTTTTCTTCAATATGAATGGTTGCCGTACGCCCTGCAACAAATGCCAATTCATTTTTTGGCACTTCATCCAAGACAATTTTTACAGGCACACGTTGGGCTAAACGTACCCAACTAAAGGTCGGGTTCACATTAGCAAGTAAACCAGAGGTCGTAGTCCGTTCACGGTCTTCAATCCCTGAGGCAATCCCTTGTACATGACCCTTGAATGTCTTTGAATCTCCCATCAATTGAATAGTCGCAGGTGCACCAATATAAATTTTATTCAACTTGGTTTCTTCAAAATAACCCACCACATAAAGTTGCTGACGATCGAGCAAGGCGGCAACCGCTTGACCGACTTTGACATAATTACCAGCGCGTAACTCAAAGTTAGACAATGTACCATCGGCAGGTGCGACCACTTCGGAGCGATTCATATTTAAACGTGCCAAATTCACCTGACTTTGTGCCACTTCAATTAAAGCTTTTTGCTGCACAATATTGGCTTTGGCTTTTTCAATCGCTGCTGCCATTTGATCATGTTCTGCAGAAGATTGATCACGCTGTGCCAACATTTGATCTTGTTCTTGTTTTGAAATTGCACCATCCATCAAACTTGCATAACGATTGGCATTTTTCTCTGCCAAGTTTAAAGTGGATTGAGAGCGCTCAAAATCTGCTTTGCTTTGCATCAACACCGCTTCAGCTTGAGCTAAGCCTGCTTTGGCTTTGGCTAAATCGGATTTGGCTTCTTCAACATCAAGGCTTTGACGTGCTACATCAATTTTAAATAACGGCTGCCCTTTCTTCACGGTCTGGTTGTCATGTACCAACACATCGGTCACCAGACCCGAGACATCTGAAGAAACTTGAATCACATCACCACGTACACGACCATCACGTGTCCACGGTTCAGCATTATAGTAATTCCAAAGATGTCGAATCACGATAATCGCGATTACTGCAACCAACACCAACAAGATTGGACGGACATATTTTTTTAAATCGACAGCTGTCATGTTTACTTTCCTCAATATTTACAGATGTGCAGGTTCATTTAAAGAAATGCCCAATGCACGCCGCCCAAAATCACGATATATACAGATAAATAGAAGATGCCCGGCATCGCAATCCAATCTTGATCCACCCAGCGATCAATGACTTTCATCAAGAGATGCAAAATGCCATAAGCAATCAGCGCCTGAATCAGCAAAATTGGCACATAAATGCCATAAATATTTAGTTCGCCCAAGATGTTGCCTCATGCTTTGCCAAGGTTTGTACCATTTGCACATGACACAAACTGCTTCCGATATTATTTAAAGAGATACTGAGTCGCTGTATCAGCTCTGACGTTTGCATGTCGATTATGTGATCTTGTATATCTTGTAAATGCTGCACCACATCTTTTTGCATGTGCTCAATGACCAATGCTTGAGATTTACCTTCAAATAAAGTGGCGAGCTTGCCTTGTAAAGCGGCAATCGACTCTTGAAGCACGGCATCATCAATTTTTTCTGAAATTTCTTGCAAACGTGCCAAATCGACCACTGCACTGCTTTCAATTAATGCCAAATCAATGTGTTTTTTAACCTGTTCCGATTGAACAACTTTGGTGTTGAGAATGCCGATTCGATCCAACATGCCGCGTAAATGAATGCGTAATTGCAAACCATATGGAATCGAAAGCGCTTGGCTTAAAGACTTATAGTGCAAAGCTAAAATGCGTTTTGCCGTGATGTCGGGTGACATCGCACGCACCAAATGGATGATATAGACCGCTAAAATCGGTCCCATAATCGTCGCGATTGTCACATCGAAGAAAAAGACCTGATCTAAGACATAACGGTTTTGAAAGTTCAAACCCATCACCACACCCATCAATAATGGCAATGCCAAGCCGGTTAAAGGCGGATGAGGGAATAACAACAAGCAATAAATAATGAACGGTGCGAGTACAACCACCAACTGCCAAAAGGCAGTCACATGTGGAAAGATCCCAAAGGCATAGATAAACACCACAAATGCGGCATATATATTGCCGCGAATAAACATTTTTAATGCAGGAACAGGGTTATCCATTGCAGTTAAAATACAAGCACTAATGGCTGCCATTTCGGCAAACATAAAGCCAGCTTTCCAACCACTGAGAATCCATAAACCCGATGAAATAAATACCACCAAACATGCAGAAATCCCACCACGCAATGCCACACCATGGTCACGATGTAAATTAGGATAAGACGTCGTAATGGGCGTGACACTTTCAGGAAGACTTGAATCCCCGTGTTGAATCCGTTGCCAAATGACTCGAATCGCGCGGATATTTTGAATGAAATGACGAATGTCCATTTTTAGGCTTGCCAAAATAACCTGCTGCGCGGGCATTGCCTGCTTTGACATTAGTTCAAATGTGGCATAAAAATGTGTCGGTAAAGCGTTGAGTCGTTGTTCATCAATTTGTTGTTCTTGTTCTAGAAAAGCTGAGATTTCGCTATACAAGTGTTGCAAGGTATTGCGATAAGTCACATCAATTTGATCGAGCTGTTTCATCCGTTCGGACATCGCCACTAAATTTGAAATCAACAGACTGATTTGATTCAGCATTTCTTGTAAAGGTTTGGTCATCCCCTGCAAGGTTGATTTTTCATAATTCAGATGAATCGCCATAACATGAATGTCGGCAATATCTCGGGTTAAATGACTTAAAACCTGACTGTAATTAGATTTTTCATCACGTTCGATCAAGATTTGATTAAAAATCTGTTGCGTATCTTTTAGCGTTTTCCCAACACGTGCCGCCACAGCGGGACCAATATGCATCGGGAAAATTGTGGCAGTGACAATCGCACTGCAAATTACCCCAATTGAGATTTCGAGTACCCGCCCGACCGCCATATCAAACAATGATGCTGTGTCGATGTTATAGACAATATTAAAACTGATAATAACGGTGGTATATCCTGCCAGCATAAACACATAACTACGCGGAGTGCGATCGAGCAAGGAAATATATAAACAAAATCCGACACCCGTAGCTAAAACAGCACTAAAAATCCAAGGCGTATTAATAAATATAGGGGTAACAATAATAGAAACGACCGCGCCCAACAGCGTACCCAAAACACGATAGACACTTTTTGAGGTCACCATACCCGCATAAGGATTGGCAATCACAAAGACCGTACCGATTGCCCAAATGGGATAGGCCAAATTCAAAATAAAGGCGATATACAATGCCAAAATGCCGGCAATAAAAGTCTTTATCGCAAAAATCCAGTCCATTTTATTTGGACGAAATGCGAGTAAAGGTTTGATCAGCAACATATAGCGACTCTATTTGGTATGCAAAAGTACAGATTTCAGGATCAGCGCTACACACCATTTCAAACATTGAAATGATGCAAACGAGGAATACTCAACCGAATAAAAGCTGTGAAAATCTACGATATTGGGAACAGAAAGTTCTGAGTTTCAGAATAATTAAAATGAATGATTAATTATTCATCATTAGATATTTTGATTGTGGATTTTTTCAAAAATAAGCATATTTGTCAAATAAAATATCCAATCGTGAGAATATACTAAATATTTGATCGCGTTTTTCACTATTTATCTGTGCTTTTTTTAATTCATGTAGCAATACTTAAATTGCAAATATTTGAAATAGATTGATTAAATCAAATGTCTAATGCCAATGACTGGCTTTTTTTGTTATAAAGTTAGTCTTGATTTCAGATTCAATGATTAAATCCGGCAGGTTTTGAGTTATGGCACTTTCCAGTTTTGGCAAAATTTTGACGGTTCTCGATCTGTTTTCAGTCTCACGTCCGGTCATTAATGTCGATATCATCAGTGATGAACTTGGTCTGTCCAAACCTACTAGCTATCGCTATTTAAAAGAACTCGTCTCTAGCGAATTATTACAACGTTTAAGCGGTACATCGGGAGACTACACCTTAGGTTCAAAAATTGCCGTTTTGGATTTTATTTCACGAACCACAGATCCTTTGGTGCAAATCAGTATTCCGTTCATGCAAGACATGATGCATCGGACTGAGTTTTCTTGTTTACTCACCCATTTAAACTACGATTCCTGCATTGATATTCATAGCGAAGTATTCAAAAACACACTGTTTTTATCTTATGGTCGTGGTTGCCCGCGTCCAGTGTATATCGGTTCATCTGCCAAAATTATGCTGGCGTATTTACCCAAACAGGCTCAGCTTGATTATTATCAGCGTTATCAAACACAATTGACTGAAGTGGGTTTTTCGACAAGTGAAACTGACTTTTTAGATCAGATGAAAAAAATTAAAAAACAAGGTTATTATTTTTCGAATGGTGAGCTTGATCCCAATATTGCCGGTGTTTCAGTCCCGATCAAATTCTCAAGTAAAGAGCCGCCTTTGGCACTGACCTTCATTGCCTCAAAAAACCGTTTTGAGTTTGTCAATTTAGCCAAGCTCATTGATATCTTAAAAGAAAATGCACATTTAATTGAACAAAAGTTTGCTGCATTAAGTGTAGAGAATAACTCAAGCATTTAAGCAACGTAGATTAAGCTGAAGCGTAAAAATTCCGAAAAGTCAGATTAATTCGTGGCGTTAAAATTTTGCTGGATTTACTGATTTGATGCTTCCAATGCTGTTGTGTTTCACCGCGCATCACAATCAGTTGACCACTCTGTAAAAGCAAATCGACTTTGTGATGTTCAGTTTTATGCTTAAAACTCATTTTACGGGTTGCACCTAAACTTAAAGAAGCAATCACACTGGTTTTGCTATTACCTTGATATAAAGCGGCTTCATCATCACTATGCCAACCTAAACCCTGTGTGCCATTTTCATACAAGTTGGCTAGACACGAATTAAAATGTGCTCTGACTCGCTGTTCAATATGTTGTTTCAAGCGAAATAAGGCAGGTTGCCAAGGATGTGCATGCTTAATGCTTCCTGAATAGCGGTATTGAAAATGTTTATCACCGTACCAAACCACTTTGCGATCCATGACGTGATGTTTGCCAAATAAATACACATCGTCATTCTGCCATGCCAAATGTGTTAAAAAATAATTGAGATATTTTTGGCTGTCTTGCTCATTGAGAATGAGACCTAGATTTTCAACAACGCCATCATTTGGCAAAAGATTGCTTTCTAGCTCGGGTGCAAATAAATCTAAACTCATAACAACTTCCCTCGCGATTTGGCTTTACTATACTGCCATTGAGTGCCGCGATCTCACAATCAGATATTCACAATATGACTACAAGATTTATACTTGAGCAATGTGCGATTGAGGCATAGACTGAATTTAACTTTTACAATAAAAATTAACTGCTTATGGACTTATGGCAACTCTTTCAAAAGCTGCGACCTTTTGTTAGACCCTATCGTGTCTTGGTGATCGCCACTTTAATTCTGACTTTAATTGGTTCTTTCACTGCCCAAGTCAACGCTATTACTTTGCAATATGCGGTCGACAGCATTAGTAAATTACTTGAATCAGGTCAAGGACTTGAGCAAGGTTGGCATATCCTGATTACGATTTCGATCATTTTACTAAGTAAAGAAATCATTAATGCATTTGTTCAGTTTGGGCAAAAATTTTATGGCGAAAAGCTGCGCATTTTTGTCTCTCAAGATTTAGCCCAAAGCATTATCGAGAAATTTCTGAAATATCGGTTGGCTTTTTTTAACGAAGACAATAACCAAGCAGGCAAATTACAAACCCGTATTGACCGCGGTATTGGCTCACTCACACGTTTAGTTCAAATCTTTTTTATTGATATTTTACCGTTATTTACCAGTGCTTTTGTTGCATTGGGTCTCATGTACTATGCCAATGTCTATGTCGGTATGGTTGCAACTGCCATTGTGCCGATTTATTTCTGGCTGACCTTTAAACAAGCCAATAAACTGGGCGGATGGCGCCGTGGTTTACGTGATGGCCGTGAAAAAAAGAGTCAGGGAATTTTAAGTATTATCAATTCTATTACGGTCATTAAATCTTTTAACCGTGAATCGATTGAGGCTGAAAAACAGCTTGGATTACAACGTGAACTGACTGATAACCAAATGAAAACCCGTCAGATCAGTTTTGTATTTGATGGGGTAAAAACCTTTATTGAACAAATCGGTATTGTCTTAATCATTATTTTAACGGCTTATTTCGTGCTCGATGGACAAATGAGTATCGGCATGATCATGTATCACGTTTTATTATTTAACAACGTGTCTGCCCCAATTCGTTCATTGCATCGTATTTATGATGAAGTCAATGACGCGATGATTTACTCAGAAAGCTTCTTTAAAATTTTAGAAGCCGATGACGAGATTGAACAAAGCGGACAGCAAAAGCCTATTGTTCAAGGTAAATTCCAATTAAGTGGTGTCAATTTCTACTATCCAAATGGACACCATGCGCTGAAAAATATTGAGATGGAGATTCGCCCCAATAAGATTACCGCTTTGGTGGGCTTATCGGGTGCAGGTAAATCCACCTTAATCAGTCTATTGGATAAATTTTACGAACCCCAAGCCGGTCAAATCAAACTTGATGGCATCGATTTGCAAGATTATGACACCCAATATTTGCGTGATCATATTGGGCTGGTTCTGCAAAAAAATCATATTTTCCAAGGGACTGTTTTCGACAATATTCGTTATGGCAAAACCACTGCGTCGATGGAAGATGTGATTGAAGCAGCAAGAAAAGCCTCTATTCATGAGCAAATTTTGCAACTGCCCGATCAATATGATGCGGATGCGCTGCAACTTTCAGGTGGGCAGCAACAACGTATTGCTTTGGCGCGAATGTTCCTGAAAAATCCACCGATTATTTTCTTGGACGAGCCAACGGCAAGTTTAGATGCGATTGCAAGTGAGCAAATCAAACAAAGCTTGGATCAAATTAAACAAGGTCGTACGGTCATTATGATTTCGCATAGTCTGTCACAAATCATTGATGCAGATTATACCTATGTCATGAAAGAGGGTGCGATTGTTGAGCATGGTGAACATGATGCCTTATATCACCAAGACGGTGTTTATAAAGAAATTTTTGATGCGATGGCAAAGAGCCTGAACATTGAAAAGATTGCCAAAACCTTTGAAGATGATGCGGAGGAAGAAACGCATAGTTAAGTTTTGTATAAACTAAAAAGATAAATCACGCCTGAAATTGGATTCACGGGTGGTCATTCACTGCTGTCCGAGGCAGACCACCATTTTTTAATATTGTATCTGCGATGTAATGAATAACTGAGCTTTAGATGACGAGTTCAGTGAATGACAAATGCCTTTGCTTACTTTGTGCAAAAACAAAGTAAGTGATGAGCTCCGAGTCTTTTATGAATAATGACAAGACTCCGCCGAGCAAAAACCATTGATCAAATTAACGCTGAACTTTCTGTTCAATCTCTTCAATTCGGGTATGCCGTGCGTCAAAACCTTTGACCATATAAATCACCTGTTCTGAGATATTCCGTGCATGATCACCGACACGTTCCAAAGAACGTAGCACCCAAAGCACATTAATCACGCGTGTGATCTGCCTCGGATCTTCCATCATATACGTCATTAAGGTTCGCGTAGCAGACTGATACTCTCGATCAATATCGGCATCGGCATGTAAAACACGTAAAGCTTGCTCTGCATCCAAACGTGCAAATGCATCTAAAGCATCGTGAATCATGATACGGACTTGATTGCCAATATGACGCGTTTCCATATAACCGCGTGGCGAGCCGCCTTCTTCCGATAAACTTTGGGCGATACGCGCAATTTTTGCTGCTTCATCGCCAATGCGTTCTAAATCGGTATTGGCTTTAGACATCGCAATGACCATACGCAAATCAATCGCGGCAGGATGGCGACGTGCCAAAATCAACGTCAATGCTTCATCAATCTCACGCTCTAATTGATTAACTGCATTGTCTTTGAACTGGACATCGACTGACATGGTCGCATCCATTTCCAACAAAGCGTGAATTGCATTCGCGACTTGCTGCTCGACCAAACCGCCCATACTCATAAATTTGGTGTTCACATCCTGTAATTCTTCGTTAAATTGCGAAGAAATATGATGCGTCAAAACAGGGTTATTTGGACACACGATTATCTACTCCAGATCAATGCTTTATTATTCAAAATTTTGATGATTAAAACATGTCGATCATGAATATTTGATGACAGCGTATTTAACTCAATATGATGTGTTTCCATAATCAATTAACCAAGCATTCATGTCTGCAAGTTCTTTTTCAGTGAGCTGCCCTACTGCCGCTTGTAACTGCAAGACATGGATCACATAATCAAATTTCGCATTCAAATAATCGGTTTTTGAAGAAAAAGCATTACGCTGCGCCAATAACACATCGACCATGGTTTTTAAGCCTTCTTGATATTGCGCTTTGGATGCTTTCGATACAATTTCTGAAGAATCCATCGCCGCTTTACGCGCATTTAACTTGGCTTGGTCAGTTTCGACTTGCATAAATGACTGTTTTACATCGGTATTGGCTTGACGAATTGCGGCATCTAATTGGGCATCACTTTTACGTACATTGACGCCCGCTTGGCGAATCGTTTTCTGCGTACGGAACCCATTAAATACATTCCAATTCATCTCGATACCTACTTGGTCGAAATCGCCATTGGTCGACATGATGGTTTCAGGACTTTGTTTTAAATACCCATAAGTCCCTACCGCTTCAATCTGCGGATAAAACGCAGCTTGTTCGACCCGTTTTGCATCTTCTGCATAATGTTTTTGCTTACGCGCCTGCAAAATACCAAGATTTTGACTTTGTGCTAAATCGCTCCACGACTGCATATCGCTTGGAATTGGTTTTTGAAATTGAAAATCTTCTCTTAATACCGCTAAATTGTCTTGATACGGACCGATCAACTGTGCCAATTGTTCTTGTGCCAACACCAATTGCACCTGAGTCGAAATACGATTGGCTTGTGCATTTTGATATTGTGCATTGGCTTCACTGACATCACTTCGTGCCACTAAACCTTCTTTAAGTTTGGCATTCATCATACGCAGTTGTTCAGATAGCGCTTGTTCTTCTTGTAAATATGCTGTGGTAAGTGCCTGCTGACGCAAGACATTAAAATAAGCTTCTGATACCTGTAAAATATGTTGTTGTTTTTGCAGACGTAAATTAATTTCACTCAGTTCAATCGAGGTTTTTACTTGCTTATAACCTTGCCAAGCATCCCAACGAAACAATGGCTGACGTGCGGTTAAGGTCAGCTGTTTGCTAGTGGTACTTGAACTGAACAAGTTACTGTACTGTGGGTCAGCCGGTGCATCAGTCGATTGATTTTTTTTGGTGACATTGCCCGAAACTGTCACGGTAGGTAATAAATTCCCCCCCGCAATCCCTAAATTCAGTTGATCTGACTCAAACTGTAATACATTGGCAAGCCATGTCGGATCATTTTGCTTGGCACGTTCATAGGCAGTAGATAAGTCCAAAGCATAACTCCATGGACTGATCGCGAGTACCAAAGCACTTAAAATGAGTTGTATCTTCATAAAATGATGTTTATCCCTAACCGCTTGATATCGTTTCTTAAAAAGCCTATCAAAATTAAGCCAAATTATTGATTCTTAAACTTTTACAGATACTAATCTGATCATTTGATTCATTACGTATGATTTTTATTAATTTTTCAGCCTTGTTTGGGCTTTTTTGTCCTGAATTCATTCATTTTTCAAAGTCACTCACAACAGCATAACAAACCCTTTAACAATACTAAACATAGTCTTTTTATTTCGAAGCTACAATAAGCCCTTCAAGCATCTGCGTACTTTTTAGATGACTTTGGTTCCCGCTTAATAAGCACCGAGGTATCGTGTCATTGCATTCTCTCTCCATGTTTAAAATTGGCTTTGTGTTTCTACTGGGAACATTGATCTCAGGCTGTCAGCCGGCTGAATCACCCAAAATTGTGAACGAACATGTCGAATCACGTGCAGTGAAAAAACCTGCCGTGGATCTGACCGAGATGTGTCAAAATATTGAAAAAGATATGGCGAATATTAATGATCAGCGCACAACCTTTGCATTAGAAGAAATTAACCAAAATTTAAAAGTCTGCTTACCGTTGTTAGATCATGCCCAACAGCATAAGTTGATGCAGCTTTCCACCAAGATGTATCAACGCTTCCTGACTGTTGAACGTGATCATGAGCAGCAAATCGCATTTGAGCATTATGCTTTAGAAATGGCGCAACATCCGACCATTCAACAAAGTCATTTTCAAACCCTTAACTCACGCGATCAGTATTTGTTAAAACATAAAGGGCAAGCGTATGTTGAACTGATTGATTTTGGTGAGCAACAACTCAATTATCGTCGTAGTCCTGATTATTTGGCACGGATTTTTGCACCTTATTTACCCAAATCAGAACGTGTTTTTATAGAAATGTTGGCGCAACAAAATCACGAACCCATTCTTCAGAATGGTCGACTCTTGATTTCCCCGCAGGAAATGATGACTCGCGCTTTATTCTGGCAAGAATATCTGCATTTATATCCCAACAGTTATTTCAAGACAGATGCACAGTTCTTGATGCAACAATATCGTTATTATCTGTTTTTTGGTACAGCCAAATCCCCTGTTTCAGAGACGTATTTAGATCGTTTGGCGATGCCAGTTGATGTTTTAGACGCTATTGAACAATTGGCAAAAATGCCTACATCTACGCTGAGTGCCCAAGCAAGGCAGTATTTACAGTTTTTAGAGATGACACCTGAACAAAAGGCTGCCATTCAGACTAACCATGAGCAAAGCTCCTTAGAACAGAAGCTTGTCAGTTACACCAATAGCTATGCGCCTAAACATCCACAAAACAAAAACTGCTTTCGCGATGCTGTATGTATCTGAGTCCACGAATGGATCAGTAATATCACCTCATGATCACCACAAAATAAAATTTTCCGATCAGATTAAGCAACTTGATTAAAATTTACGCCACAAACACAATCTCAATAAAAATGAGTTGTTATTCGTAAAATCTCAGCTAGGATGAAAATGAATGGACTCATCCTATTCTGAACCTATGAATATTATTAAAGACGCTTCTTATAACAAAAATGATTTCGAGGTACTCGAACGCCACTATGAGTATCAAGGCTTTGTGCAGGTTGAAAAAGTCAGTTTGCGTCATCGCTTGTTTCAGCAAGAAAATTACATTCAGCCCATTCAACGTGAGTTAATTGCACGAAAAGCGGCTGCGGGTGTTTTAATTTATAACGACCAACAACAAAAATTTGCACTGATTGAACAGTTCCGCATTGGCGCGATCAATGACAGCACATCGCCTTGGCAACTTGAAATTATTGCGGGCGTTCTAGATGGTGATGAATCGCCTGAAGCATGTATTCGCCGTGAAGCACTTGAAGAATCGGGCTGCGAGATACAAGCTCTACAGCATTTATTTAGTTTTTACCCATCTGCGGGTGCGTGTTCTGAACTGTTTCATTTATATGTCGCAGAAGCTGAACTTCCAAAAGAAGGCGGCGTTTTTGGCATGATGAATGAAGGGGAAAACATTCAACTGCATTTGATCAATTATGCAGATTTGTCGGTTTTACTTACCAATGGTCGGCTTAAAAATGCACCTGTCATTATGGCCTTGCAATGGCTACAACAACATATCCATACTGTGAATGTTGCAAGGGAGCAGACGTGAATTTAAATTCAGCCGCAGAGCCAAAAGACTGGACGATTATTCAAATTTCCGACACCCATTTAATGGATCGTGTTGAGCTTGAATTTGTGCGGATGAATCCTGAGCAAAGCTTCCATGAAGTCGTTCGTCATATTCGTGGGCATTATCCAAATTTAGATGCTGTCATCCATACTGGTGATTTGGCCCAAGTCCCCGTCGATGCGACTTATCAGCGTTATTTAAGCTTTATGCAGCACTGGAATATCCCGCATTATCAAATTCCGGGGAATCATGATGACAGTCAGGTCTTCCCTTTTCATCAAAACTTAAATCAAGTGCATGCTATTCACTTTGGCACATGGAGCATGATCCTGCTCAACAGTGCCGTGGCGGGTAAAGTCGATGGCTGGGTTGAACAACAGCAGTTAGACGAGTTAAATCAACTACTCACAGCACATGCCGATCAGCACGTTATCATTGCTTGTCATCATCATCCATTTGCGATGCAGTCACATTGGATTGATCAGCATCGCTTAAAAAATGCCGAATCGTTAAAAGATATCATTCAGCAGCATTCCAATGTAAAGCTGGTTTTGTTCGGTCATGTGCATCAAGCATCATTTAATGAGTGGCAAGGTATTCATTTTTTATCGACCCCATCGACGAGCGTTCAATTCAAACCACTGAGTGATGATTTCGCGCTAGATCAAGCTGCGCCTGGTTATCGGGTACTTAAGCTCAAAGAAAATGGCACATTTGAAACCCATATTGAACGTGTTGCGATAAACCAACAAAAAATTAATATTGAAATTTCGGGTTATTAACTTTTCAATTTGTTTTTTTTGCATTACTTTATGGCTCTTAAAGGAAATGTGATATCTACAATCCCGCCATCAAAGACTATCAAAAAGCATAAAAAGTCTATATGATGACGACCCCCATAGGAGGATAATCCTTCTTCAGGGTGGATAAAAATTTGCATATCACCATATTTTTTGCGTAGATATCATACGCATATGATGAGGAATGCCCTAAATGGCGAATGACAACCAAAATCAAGTCTTAGACGAGCTTACCGATGTTGTAGATGAAAAAGCTACAAAACGTGTGCGTAAAGCTAAGCCAAAAGCGACAGACGGTGGTTCAACTGCTAGCTTATTTGGTATTGAGCCTTATCAGCCTAAGAAAAATGAAGATTACATGTCTGAAGGACAGCTTGCCCATTTCCGCCAAATTTTATTGGCATGGAAAGCTGAACTGATGTCAGAAGTGGATCGTACTTTAAATACGATGCAAGACGAAAATACAGCACTTCCTGATGTGAACGACCGTGCAACGCAAGAAGAAGAATTTGCGATTGAACTTCGTACCCGTGACCGTGAGCGTAAACTCATTCGTAAAATCGAACAATCGATTGAAGCTATTAAAAATGATGACTACGGCTTCTGCGAAACTTGTGGTATTGAAATTGGCTTGCGTCGTTTAGAAGCACGTCCAACAGCAACGTTATGTATCGACTGCAAAACCTTAGCAGAGATCAAAGAGAAGCAAAATAACGGTTAATCGTGACTGTTAAGAATTCCTTAGCCGAGCACAGCTCGGCTCTTGCGCAGCGGCGAAACGATGTTTCGCTGACTCGCTACTCAGGTCGGTTCGCGCCATCGCCAACCGGCCCTTTACATTTTGGTTCGCTCATTACCGCAGTCGCAAGTTACTGCGATGCCAAAGCTCATCAGGGCTCATGGCTGGTGCGCATTGAAGATACCGACATCCCTCGTATTTATCCCGGCAGTGAAGATCATATTCTTCGCGCGATGGATGCTTTTTGCTTTGAATCTGATACGCCAATTATCTTTCAAAAAGATCGTCTCGACATTTATGAAGCGGTTATTGATGAGTTACGTCAGCAAGACTTGGTCTATGCCTGCCAATGCACGCGTAAAATGCTCGGCTCAAATCATATCTATCAAGATACGTGTCGGCATTTAGGCTTAGGCTTTGAAGGTCAAGCGATTCGTCTTAAAGTTGAAGATGTCGAAATCTGTTTTGACGACCCGCTACAAGGCACACATTGTTCGCATTTGAGACAAGACTTAGGCGACTTTGTCTTGAAACGTCGTGATGGCATCATCAATTATCAGCTTGCTGTTGTAGTGGATGATTATTTGCAAGGCATGACCCATGTTGTGCGTGGCGCGGATCTTTTAGATAATACCGAACGGCAGATTTATTTAGGTCAGCTGCTTGGCTACCCTCGCCTGAACTACATACATTTGCCACTGGCGATGAATGATCAAGGGCAAAAATTATCGAAACAAAATATGGCACAGGCTTTAGATTTATCTAAGGCACCTGAACTGCTACAGCAAGCCATTCAAGCCTTACATCAAGCCCATGTCGATTTAGATACACCTGATCGCATGCTCAAACAAGCGGTAGCACAATGGAACATTGATCATATTCCGCATACAACAGCGCTACAAGGTTACTACCTATAAACTCATATTTTGGTCTAAGCTAAAGAAAAATAAGATCAGGAAGCATGTATGTTTTTTATTTTTGGATTAGGTCCTAAAACCAAAGTAATTGAAACGAATCAGTTTGTTTGTCCTGTTTGTCGTACACGTTCAAGTTATGAACTAAAACAACAGCGTAATTATTTTTCTTTATTTTTCATTCCGCTCATTCCCTTGTCTAAGCCAAAAAATAGCTTTGTGCAGTGCTTAAACTGTAGAACACAAATGCCGAGCACAGTACTTGACCATGCTCAGCCGAATGTTTAATGCTGCTTTAGAAGCTTGATTCTTCGCGACTTGGATTGACTTCACGGGTATTGGAATCAATTTTTAGAATCAAACTGATCATTACTGCACAGACAATCAAAGATGAACCGCCATAACTAATAAACGGCAAGGTCAAACCTTTGGTTGGCAGCATACCCATATTCATGCCCGCATTGACCAAAATCTGTAATAAGAAAATGATGCTAATACCATAGGCCAAATAACCTGCACGCAAGTATTGATGCTGTAAAGCACGATGACCAATACGAATACAACAAATCAGCATGGTAAATGACAAAAGCAAAATGGTCGAGATGCCCATAAAGCCAAACTCTTCACCCAAAATCGCCAACATAAAGTCGGTATGGGCTTCGGGTAAATAGGACATTTTTTGGATACTGTGCCCTAAGCCGACACCTGTCCATTCACCACGACCGAACGCCATAAGTGCATTCGACAATTGATAACCTGTGCCAAGCGGATCTTCCCAAGGATTCGAGAAAGACAGAAGACGTTGTAAACGATAAGGTTCTAACAAAATCGCTGCGACAAATACCCCAAAGAGAGTAACGAAAGCCGCACCAAACTGAATCCAAGGCGCACCTGCAAGGAAGAAGATGCCGAGCATGGTCAAGGTGATGACGACCGTTGCACCCAAGTCAGGCTCTAAAATAATTAAGCCGACGGTCGCACCCATAATCACAGATAGGCGGACTAAACCTTTGATATTATTTCGAACTTCTTCTGCACGACGAACAACATAATCGGCGGTGAAAATCGCCATCATGACCTTGCCGACTTCAGATGCCTGCAAGGTAAAGCCTGCCAATCGAATCCAACGTTTGGAACCATTGACTTCAGTACCAACCACCAAGACGGCGACCAAAAGTACAATGGTAATAATCCATAAAAAGAAGGTATTATTAAACCAAACATTGAGCGGTACTTTATATGCCAAGTAGGCTGCCATTGCCGCCACGAAAATCGAGATACCATGACGGGTAACATAGTGGAATGCATTCTCATGCATCCGTTCCGCATAAGGCATAGATGCCGAAGCCACCATAATCGAGCCAATACATAGCAACCCTAAAACACAGAAAATCAATACATTACGTGGATTTATCTCGGCAGGTAATTTTGGTAACCACCGATCATAGAGTTGGCTTAATTTATTGATCGTTGTCTGAGCAAACTCAGCCATATTACGAGTCCTTGTTATTCTTAATTAAGTTCATTCACATAAGCGACAAATTTGTGCCCACGCTCAGGATAACCCGAGAACATATCAAAACTTGCACAAGCGGGTGAAAGTAAAACCACATCATTAGCTTCGGTATGTTGCTGACAAAGCGCTACAGCCTGCTCTAAAGTTTCAGCATGAATTAATTGTGTGGTGCCTTCAATCGCAGCTTCAATCATCGGACGATCTTCACCAATCAATACCGCCACTTTGGCATATTTAGATAAAGAATCACGCAATGCTTTAAAGTCCTGCCCTTTGCCTTGACCACCTAAAATGATGGCAACTTTAGCGCCTTTGGCTTCAATCGCCATGCCTAAACCATCCAGTGCTGCCAAGGTTGCGCCAATATTGGTGCCTTTTGAGTCGTTATAATAGCGCACGCCCGCTACTTCTTTAACGAACTCACAACGATGCTCTAAACCTTTAAAAGTCTTGAGTGTTTCAAGCATACGCTCAAGTGGCAAACCAATCGCTTCACCTAAAGCCAAACATGCCAAAGCATTGGCAACATTGTGCGTGCCTTGAATGTACATATCAGCACTTTTTAAAAGACGTTCACGACCGCGTGCTAGCCAAATCGTGCCATCGGTATCTTTTAAAATGCCATATTGATTCATATCCGGTGCATTTAAACCAAAACTTTGCATCGGTGTTGCATCAGGCACCAAAGGACGTGTCAAAGAGTCATCACGGTTATAAACGACTTTTTTCACACCTTGGAAAATGCGATGTTTGGCAGTGTGATAACCCATCATATCGCCATGACGATCAAGATGGTCTTCACTCATATTCAGTACAACAGCAACTTCTGCCTGTAGATTCGATGTTGTTTCAAGTTGGAAACTTGAGAGTTCTAAAATATAAAGTTCAGGATCATCTTTGGTGAGATCCAATGCTGGACGACCCAAATTACCACCGACTGCCACTTTCTTACCGGCATCTACTGCCATTAAACCCATTAAAGTGGTCACGGTACTTTTTGCATTTGAGCCGGTAATACCCACAATCGGTTTATCGGTTGCGCGGCGTAAAATTTGAATTTCACTGACAACCGGAATGCCTTTGTCGATTGCAGCTTGAATTTCAGCCGTTTTTGGATCAAGTCCTGGGCTAATAATAATTTCTTCAGCTGACAACAGAAGTGCCGCATCGAGCTGTCCAAAACTGGTTTGTACCTCAGTTGGAATTTTATCGTGTCCAGGCGGTGTTGCTCGAGAGTCTGTTACTGCAACACGGTAGCCCTTCTCGTGTAAGAAATTGACAGCTGCAACACCTGAAATACCGAGTCCCGCAACGACTTTGAGTCCACCACGTTGAATTAACATTTTCGCCCCATATATTGGTCTAATTTGAAACTGAGGAAATGTTAGCACTTTGCTGTTTTGAATGCTTTTTCTGTTTGCACTTTATCGCAATTATTTTGTGTTGTTGCGTAAAAAAGCCGTCATTCAAATGACGGCTTTTTAACTGAATGACACTTAACTCGCTATTTCCATTTTACAGCTTGAATCTCAGCTTTCTTTGGAACCGCATTATCATTGGCTGAACAACCACAATCACCGCCACAACCCGATGCCATAGCAGGTTTTAACCATGCTGCAAGCGTGTTCCAACCCAGCTTTGCACAAACATTTGAAAGCTTTTGAAAGACCGTCCGCGATGTGTTTGGAAAGACCTTTTTGAAAACAACAACAGTACTCCACAGCACCAATGCCATAACAATCAGAATTTCAATCATTTCATTCTCCCAAAAGCGATCTGCACGATGCAGCATCAAGCTAAATAATGTGAGGCAATTTGATAAGTCAGGAATGACATGATATAGGCCAAACCAAACAAATAAATCGTCATGAAGCTTACTGTTTTCCAAGAGCCTGTTTCACGTTTTACCGTTGCCAGTGTTGCCAAACAATGCGGTGCATAAATAAACCAGACTAATAGTGATAATCCTGTCGCAACCGACCAACTTAAATCACCACCGTTACTGATTAAAGAGACCAAACCTTCTGACATGGCATCTTCATCGACAGCCGATAAAGCATAAACAGTACCTAAGGCTGCAACCACAACTTCACGTGCAGCCATAGCAGGAATTAAGGCAATACAAATCTGCCAGTTAAAACCAAGCGGCGCAAAAATTGGTTGAATTAAATGACCTAGCATCCCAGCAAATGAATAATCAATGGCGGGTAAGGTCGCGCCATCTGGTGCTTGTGGGAAAGTACACAAGAACCATAGTAAAATTGATAAAGCGAAGATGATGCCACCGACACGACGCAAGAAAATCTTGGCACGGTCTAATAAACCAATCCAGATATTTTTCAAATCTGGGAAACGGTAACTCGGCAATTCCATCAACAGCATTTGTTGAGTCTTATCTTTATTGAAAAACTTCAAGACAAATGACACCAACAATGCGCTGACGATACCTGCCATATACAAGCCAAACAACACCAAGCCTTGCAGGTTTAAGAAGCCTAAAACTGTGGTCGATGGAATAAAAGCAGCAATTAACAGCGCATAGACTGGTAGACGCGCAGAACACGTCATTAAAGGTGCGACTAAAATTGTGGTTAAACGATCTCGCGGATCACTAATGGTACGCGATGCCATAATCCCCGGAATCGCACAAGCAAAACTCGACAATAATGGAATAAAGGCACGACCTGACAGCCCGGCTTTATACATGAGTTTATCAAGCAGAAATGCAGCACGTGGTAAATAACCTGATTCTTCTAAAACTAAAATGAAGAAGAATAAAATTAAGATCTGCGGTAAGAACACTACCACACCACCCGCACCTGCAATGACACCATCCACCACTAAGCTGTTGAGTAAAGGATGTGAAATCACAGCGCTGACTGATTCACCAAACCAACCAAAGAAGCTTTCAATTCCGTCCATAAAGGGTGCTGCCCAAGCAAAGACCGCTTGGAAAATCACGAACATCATCAGCGCGAGGCTCATTAAGCCAAGCACAGGATGCAAAAATATTTTGTCTAGGAATTCAGTCCGTTTATCTTCGGCATCCATGAAATTAACCACATCTTTTAAAATGCTATGCACTTTTTGATGTGAGTCACCGCTTAAACCAGTCATTTCAGTTTGTGGTACTGCGTATTTGGCTTGATCTAGGGCATTTAATAAGCCTTCAATGCCTGAATTACGCACTGCCACCGTTTCAACCACAGGAATACCCAAACGCTGCGATAGTTTTTGGGTATTGATTTGAATACCACGACGGCGCGCTTCGTCCATCATATTTAACACAAGCAAAACAGGACGTTTCAGTTCGATCATTTCTAAGACCAAACCCAAATGCAATTTTAAATTGGTGGCATCAACCACACATAAAAATGCATCTTGCTGCCCTTCGTCGGCAATTTTTCCCTGTACCACATCACGGGTAATCGCTTCATCGGGACTTGTTGCATCTAAGCTATAGGTTCCCGGTAAGTCCAAGACACGAACAGCTTTGCCTGAAGGCAGATTAAATTGACCGACTTTACGTTCAACCGTCACACCCGCATAGTTACCAACTTTCTGACGTGTACCCGTTAAATGATTGAATAATGAAGTTTTACCACAGTTAGGGTTACCGACAAGGGCAATACGTAAGGCATCACTCATGCCAAGGCTCCATCTTCAATTTCAATTTTTTCTGCCTCAGACTTACGCAGTGCAAAACGAGTAAAACCCACTTGGATTAAAATCGGATCACCGCCAAAAATACCTTTGGTAATCACTTGTATCTGTGTACCAGCTACAAATCCTAAAGTTTCTAAGCGACTCGCCACCATATCAGAGTGGGTACCTTGGCCATCAGTAGCTCGATTCACTTTTCGAATGATGGCAGTTTGTTTTGCTTTCAGATCGGACAAACGCACCGTGAAAATTCCTAAACGATTTCGTACAGTATACAAACAAATGAGAATAATTAACAAATAAGGTTGAGTCACATTCTGACTTTTCTCAACTCTTGATCGACATCAAAGCTAAATTCCACTACATTGAAGCGGAAACATCACAAAAAGTATGTGCCTAAAGCACCTTTAAAAAGACCCTTATGCTGAACAAAAAACCTCGTCTGCCCGCTCCCGTTCAAATTCCTGAATCTTCAAGCTATTTACAAGGTTTTAGAGATTATCTGATTGCACAAACGGTAAGCCCGCATACCCGTAATGCGTATTTGTCCGATTTAATTCAATGTAGTGAATGCCTAACGAAACCGTTAACAGATTGGAATCATGATGATATTTCCGATGTGCTGATCGAACTCACAAAAAAACAAAAAAGCCCGCGATCCATCGCAAGATCTTTATCTGCATTACGCTCGTTTTATAAATTCTTACGTGAACAAAAATTGCGTAGCGATAATCCCGTTGCCGCGCATAAAACCCCAAAATTAGGACGCGCTTTGCCTAAAGATATTTCTGAAGCGGATGTTGAAGCCTTAATTCAAGCACCTGATATCAATACCGCGCTTGGTTTACGTGATCGTGCCATGTTTGAGGTGCTATATGCCTGCGGTTTACGTGTATCTGAACTGATTAATCTGCGCTTAGATTTGATTAATTTAAAACAAGGTTACTTACGTATTATTGGTAAAGGCAATAAAGAACGTCTTGTACCCATGGGACAAATGGCATGTGAATGGGTAGAGAAATATCTGAATGAAGGACGCTCACAATTATATAAATCAGCAACCGATTATCTGTTTTTAACCCAACATGGCGGCATTATGAGTCGTCAGAATTTTTGGTATGCCATTAAGCGCTATGCCCTACAAGCAGGTATTCAAGCTGAGCTTTCCCCACATACCATGCGCCATGCCTTTGCCACACATTTACTCAATCATGGTGCGGACTTACGTGTCGTACAGATGCTTTTAGGTCACAGCGATTTATCGACCACTCAGATTTACACCCATGTCGCCCAAGTACGTATGCAGCAACTCCATGCTCAACATCATCCGCGTGCTTAAGTCGCTTTCAGACGGCGCGTACACAGAAGTTTGACGTGAGCATTGTTTTTTTTGCTATGCTAGCTGTCTATTTTCGTCTAAGCAAAAAAGGGTCATTTATGGCATTTGCCCGCTCTAAAGTTTTTGTTGCGTGTACACTTGCTCTTGGCATGGGATTAAGCGCATGTTCCAATTCAAATAATGAAGATAAAAAACAAACGACCTTAACGGCAAGCGCACCTGCGACAGGTGAAGCATCTACCCTGACTGAACGAAATGCCCAGCAACGCTTAAGCTCTAACTTAGAAAAGAATTTTAAAACTGCCGGTATCAAAGCAAAAATTACCGAGATTAAAGCGACCGAAGTACCGAACCTATTTTGGGTGAGCCTCGAAGGGATGACATCTGTGTATGCGACCAGTGATGGCAAATACATCTTCCAAGGTGATGTGATTCGTTTAGGTGATAAAGCGCTCTATAACGTCAGCGAAAACCTGCAAGCAGATGTGACGAAAAAGCAATTTGCAGCGTTAAACGCTAAAGATCTTTTGATTTACCCTGCGAAAGGCAAAGCCAAGCATGTGATCTATGTCTTTACCGATGTGAGCT
Source organism: Acinetobacter wanghuae (assembly GCF_009557235.1). Lineage (NCBI taxonomy): Bacteria > Pseudomonadati > Pseudomonadota > Gammaproteobacteria > Moraxellales > Moraxellaceae > Acinetobacter > Acinetobacter wanghuae. The sequence goes on from NZ_CP045650.1 coordinate 2,541,748, forward strand.
GTCCGTATTGTCATAAATTCCATGAGCAAATGGATGAGATGAACGCCAAAGGCATTGAAGTCCGTTATATCGCTTGGCCACGTGGCGAGCAACATATGCCAGCCATGGAAGCAATTTGGTGTAGTGCCGATCGTCGTCGCGCATTCGATACTGCAATTGCAGGTGGACAAATTGCAGGGGCTGCAAACTGTCAAAATCCAGTCAAAGATCAGTACCAAATGGGGCTGAATATTGGCGTAAATGGCACACCTGGCGTGTATAGCTCAGAAGGTTTATACCTCGGTGGCTACATGACGACAGCTGAATTATTGGAACGCCTTAAATAACTCGTTTTAATAGGTTATTTTACTTATTTTTATACCTCAAAGATATTGTGAGATCGCGCTAGAGTCAGCGCGATTTTTTAGCTATGATCTAGCTTCTCGTAAAAAATTGAATATATTTGGAGTGTGACGTGAAACCAGTTCGTCTGGCAATCCTCGGTCTTGGTACTGTGGGTGGTGGTGCCCTTAAACTATTAAAAGAAAATGCTGCTGAGATTAGACGTCGCACCGGTCGTGAAATCCAAATTACCCATGTGGGGACACGTCGTCCTCGTCCTGATTTAGATCTACCTGAATCTGTTCAACAAAGCGCTGACTTACTCAGCATTGTGCGTCAACCTGATGTCGATGTGGTGGTTGAAGTCATGGGTGGTATTCACCCTGCTTATGAAGTGATTAAAGAAGCGATTTTGCACGGTAAGCAAATTGTAACTGCGAACAAAGCTTTGCTTGCGGAACATGGGAATGAACTCTTTAAACTTGCAGATGATAACGCTGTGCAAATTGCATACGAGGCAGCGGTTGCAGGTGGTATTCCAATTATTAAAGTCATGCGTGAAGGTTTGGCTGCCAATAAAATTGATTGGTTAGCAGGTATTATTAACGGAACAGGCAATTTTATTTTGACTGAGATGCGTGACAAAGGTCGTGCTTTCGCGGACGTGTTGGCTGAAGCGCAAGAACTTGGTTATGCAGAAGCAGATCCAACCTTTGACGTTGAAGGGATTGATGCTGCCCACAAACTGACTTTGCTTGCCTCAATTGCCTTTGGTATTCCATTACAGTTTGACAAAGTCTTTACAGAAGGTATCAGCAAAATTACCGCACAAGATGTAAAATATGCTGAAGATTTAGGCTTCCGTATTAAGCATTTGGGTATTGCGAAACGTGCTGAAAAAGGGATTGAACTGCGTGTTCATCCGACTTTAATTCCTGAAGATCAACTCATTGCCAATGTGAATGGCGTTAAAAATGCCGTTCTTGTCCATGCCAATGCGGTAGGTCCAACGCTTTATTACGGCGCAGGTGCAGGCGCAGGTCCAACAGCCTCTGCTGTGGTTGCTGACGTAGTCGATATTGTTCGTGATATTTCCTATACCGAAGATGGTGCAGGTACGATCCCACAATTGGCGTTCGAAAATCTGACTGACTTGCCTATTTTAAGTCGTGAAGAAATGACGACTGGATATTACATCCGCATTAATGCTGAAGACCAAATGGGTGTCTTAGCGAATGTGACCTCTATTTTAAGCAATGCGGGTATTAGCATTGATGCAATCATGCAGCAGCCACGCTTAAAAGACCTTATTCCTATCGTGATCATGACAGATCCTGTTGTTGAATCGAAAATGGATGAAGCGTTAAAACAAATTCAATCACTTCCTGTCATTCATGGCGAAATTGTACGAATTCGTTTAGAATCGCTTGAAAATTAATCGGGTTGAGGGGTTCACGCTCCTCTCCAAGCACTACATATAATTGGAACATCATCATGTCGAATGCCAATCGTTATACTGGTTTAGTTGACCGCTATCGCGACCGTTTACCAGTGTCTGCAACAACTCGCGCAATTTCACTCGGCGAAGGAAACACGCCACTGATTAAGCTCGAGAACATTCCACGCATTATTGGCAAAAATGTTGAAATTTATGTGAAGTACGAGGGCTTAAACCCGACTGGTTCATTTAAAGACCGTGGTATGACCATGGCTGTAACAAAAGCCGTTGAAGAAGGTTCTAAAGCGATTATCTGTGCCTCTACAGGCAATACCTCTGCTGCGGCTGCGGCTTATGCTGCCCGTGCAGGTATCAAAGCGTTTGTTTTAATCCCAGAAGGCAAAATTGCCATGGGTAAAATGGCGCAAGCAATGATGTACGGTGCAATCACGATGCAAATTCGTGGTAACTTCGATGACGGTATGCGCTTAGTTAAAGAAATTGCAGATAAAGCACCGGTAACGATTGTAAACTCAATCAACCCGTACCGTTTACAAGGTCAAAAAACCATTGCTTACGAAATTGTTGAAGCGCTAGGTCGTGCACCAGATTACCACTGCCTACCTGTTGGTAACGCAGGTAACATCACTGCACACTGGATGGGTTATACCGAAGCAGTTGCAAATCAGCCAAAAGAACAATTTGAGCAAGTCGTTTACGATGCTGCAACTGATGCCTTCACAGGTCCTAAGCCTGCGGGCTTGCCAATTATGGCAGGTTATCAAGCATCTGGTGCTGCACCTTTCCTTCGCGGTGCGCCTGTAGAAAATCCAGAAACTGTGGCAACAGCAATCCGTATTGGTAACCCACAAAGCTGGAACCATGCGAAAGCCGTTGTACGTGATTCTAAAGGTTGGTTCGATGAATTGACTGATGCTGAAATCTTAGAAGCACAACGTTTGCTTTCTATGTATGAAGGCGTATTTGTAGAACCTGCGTCTGCTGCTTCTGTTGGTGGTGCAATCCGTGATATCAAAGCAGGTAAAATTGCTGAAGGTTCTGTAATTGTATGTACGGTTACAGGTAACGGTCTAAAAGATCCAGATACTGCAATCAAACAATGTTCTGATGCTGTCATGTTGTCAATTGATGCGACTTTAGAACAAGTGCGTGATTCAATTCTATCAAATATGTAAGTTTATTTGATCATCTAAGCATTAAAAAAACCCTGCTCTGGCAGGGTTTTTTTATGCAGATGTTTTTAAATATTTTTCGGTAAATGACTGACCCAATTCATTAAACGTACAGCATCATTGGTACGTGAGGCAGAGGTATCGGCACCTAATAATATCACCGCAACAGGACGGTTATTTAATGTCGTGTGCATGACCACACAACGCCCTGCTTCATTAATAAAACCTGTTTTTGAAATATTAATGTTGTAACCACCATTACGTACTAAAGCATTGGTATTGTTCGATGGCAACACACGATATCCTAAATTGAAGTCATAACGCGGTGTGGTTGAGAACTGACGAATCACACCGTATTGCGAAGCAACATTGACTAAAATCCCTAAATCACGCGCAGAAGAGACATTGCCCGGATGTAGGCCTGTCGATTCAACATAATGAGTTGAATTCATGCCCAAAGCTTTGGCTTTTTTATTCATTGCCGCATAGAACGCACTGCGACCACCCGGATAGGTACGTGCCAATGCTGATGCTGCAGGGTTTTCAGATTTCATTAAGGCAAATAATAAAACCTCAGCACGATTCATCGTATCGCCCACACGAAGCGTTGAACTAGAACTCTTACAACCTGAACATGAAAAATCCCCTTGTTGCAGGGTGATTTTTTCATTCATGTTTAAACGGGCATCTGAGGTGACTACTGCGGTCATGAGTTTAGTAATTGATGCTATTGGCAATGCTCTATTCGAGTTCTTGCTATACAGGACTTCACCTGTTTGTGCATCCATGACCAAAGCCGCACGTGCGCTGACGGAAGGTTGATTGGTATAATTTTTAGTATCCAAAATTTGGATTTTTTTAGCGGGCTCTTGAACCGTTACTCCGTTACTACTACGAATAGATGTCGTCACCGTAGTCGAGCCCAACGGTGATGGTTCATCAAGCGCATCACCACCATCATTTAAAAACTGATTCGCATCTTCAGAAGACCAGCTAATCGCACTTTGCTGACTGCTGGAAGTTGAGTTCATCGTCAACTCAGCAAAACTGGTTGAACTCATACCGACGAGAATGGAAAGCCCTAATACATGCAACAGTGGCGCGGTTGTTTTTTTCACAATTCTTTCTCTCAACTGACCGAGGTAAGATTCATTTGCCTATTACCTCTAATATGCCTTACATTTAGACACAATGCCGAACATTTTTTGTTCCAATCACTGTAAATGTAATTAAATTTAGATGAAGAATAGCATTGCTAATTTTGTCGTTTCATTGCAAGCTTATTTTGCGATATGTAACAAAAAAATGAAAATTTAAAAGAGGGAGAGTGTACGTGATCACAGTTTTAGTTGTAGATGACCATGAATTAGTGCGCACTGGGATTTGTCGAATGCTCGAAGACCACGCAGATGTTCAGGTTGTTGGACAAGCTGAATCTGGTGAAGAAGCGATTGCCCTCGTTCGCCAACATCATCCGAATGTTGTGCTACTTGATGTAAATATGCCGGGCATTGGCGGTGTGGAAACCACGCGTCGACTGTTACAAACTGCACCTGAAACCAAGGTTTTAGCTGTGAGCGGCTTAGCTGAAGAACCTTATCCTTCATTATTATTAAAAGCAGGTGCGAAAGGCTATATCACCAAAGGTGCACCTGTTACTGAAATGGTTCGTGCCATTAATAAAGTCGTACAAGGTGGTAAATATTTCAGTGCTGATATTGCCGAACAATTGGCAAGTTCTTATTTATCAGACACTCAGCAGTCCCCATTTGATGCTTTGTCGGAACGTGAAATGCAAGTCGCAATGATGGTCGTCAATTGTATCAGCGCCCAAGAAATTGCCGATAAACTCTTTGTCAGCGTCAAAACCGTCAATACCTATCGTTATCGTATTTTTGAAAAACTCAATATTGATAGTGACGTGAAACTGACTCATTTAGCGATGCGCTATGGCTTAATTAAACCTTAAGTCGGCGCGCGCCTATGCCACAGCAGTCGATCCATTCGGAACTCAACCAATACCATTTGGGGCTGTGGTATACCGCCTATCGTCTCATTATTAGCGTCGGTTTATTGCTGATTTTTATGCTGACCTATGATGGCATGGGTTCCGAATATCAATTTCCACAATTGTATGGTTATGTTTTAGCAACGTTTGTCACAATCAGTTCAATCCAACTTTTGACCATTAAACTTGTTAAAAATTATATTTCACAACAATTAATTATTATTTTCTTTACCGATCTTTGTGCCTTAAGTTTACTGACCCTTGCGACCAATGGTCCAAACTTACATTTAGGCTTATTGTTTGTGATTACGATTTTTTCAGCGTCTTTGCTCATTGATGCTAAAAAATCCCTCGTCATTACCTTGATTGCTGTCATTAGTGTCATTTATCAGCATTTTATCGGCAGTATCTTTGAAATTTCATCTTTAACCAATATTGGCAATAGCACGCTCCTTGCCTTTTTATTTTTTGTGGTCTACGGCACGGGGCAAATTGCGGTACGTCGTTTTCAAATTATGGAGAATCTTAATTTCTCCCAATCGATTGAATTGAATCGCTTACAAAATATTAACCGTTATATTTTAGAGCAAATTGAAACCGGCTATTTAGTACTTGATGAAAACTTTCATGTGGTACTGAGTAATCCCGCAGCGTGTCATTTACTAGGCATTCCTGCCATGTATGCCCATGATAAATTTCCACTGTATCGCTCCCAACCCGATTTATTTGAACTGATTAAATTTGAAGATTTAGAAAATGGCGAGCGCTTTCAATTTGAATCACAGCAAAGCCGCTATAACATTCATGTTCAAGTACAAAAATTATTAGTACCTCATCAAACCTTAATTTTGTTAGTTCTGGAAGATGCAAAAAAACTCAATCAGCAGGTACAACAACTCAAACTTGCCTCTTTAGGACAGCTTTCAGCCAGTATTGCGCATGAAATTCGTAATCCTTTAGCTGCCATTGTACAGGCCAATGATTTATTCCAAGATTCAGAAATAAGTCAGCAAGCCGTTCTAAATCAAATGATTAGTAAACAAGCGATACGAATTGATCGGATTATTCAAGACACCTTGAATATGGTCAAAAATAAAGAGATGCACCCCATCTTGATTCAGCTTAATGCGTTCTTGCCGCTGTTAATTCGTGAAGACTTAGCCGATGTTGCCCATCAAATTCGTTTCAACATGGATATGCCATTGGCGATTCAATTTGATGAAGAACAGCTTCGACAAGTGTTGATTAATTTAGTGCGTAATGCCATTCGACACAATGACCCCGAATTGGATTATATCGAAATCAATATTCGCCCTTATGAACATAAAGTATGGATTGATGTGCGTGATTTTGGTGACGGCGTCGCCATCACTGATCAAGCATCTTTGTTTAAACCATTTTTCAGCACATCTATTCATGGCACAGGTTTAGGATTATATTTATCGCATAGTTTTTGCGAAGCCAATCAGGCTCAGCTAAATTACATACAACAAGAACAAGGCGCATGCTTTCGCATTAGCTGCCAACGAATAACAGTTTAAATTCATGATGAAAGGGGTATAACGTGGAGCAACAACCACTGGTCTTATTGGTGGATGATGAAGAAGATTTGTGTACGCTCATGCAAATGTCTCTGACACGCATGGGAATTCGCACACACATTGCACATCGTCTTGAAGATGCAAAAAAATGCCTATCCGATCATCAATATGATGCCTGCTTGACTGACCTGAATCTGCCTGATGGCAATGGTTTACAGCTGCTAGAGTGGATTAGTCAGCGTTGCCCGACTTTGCCTGTGGCTGTTCTCACCGCCTATGGCAACATGGATATTGCCATCGCTGCCCTTAAAGCGGGTGCATTTGATTTTGTTAGCAAACCGATTAATCAAAAACATTTAGAACAATTACTACAAAAAGCACTGAACAAACCTGTCGATTATTATCATCATAATCAACAAGACTCGCTTGAGCATCGTATGCTCATTGGGCAATCTCAACCGATTCAACAACTGCGGATTACTTTACAAAAAATTGCGCGCTCTCAAGCACCGGTTTTTATTACTGGTGAATCGGGCACGGGTAAAGAAGTGGTTGCCAATTTAGTCCATCGTTTAAGTAATCGGAATGAAGGCCCTTTTATTGCCATTAACTGCGGTGCAATTCCAAGTGAACTCATGGAAAGTGAGCTTTTCGGGCATAAAAAAGGCAGCTTTACCGGCGCAACGCAAGACAAGCAAGGTCTCATTCAATCGGCACATGGCGGTAGCTTATTTTTAGATGAAATTGCTGAATTACCTCTTAATATGCAGGTGAAACTACTGCGTGCCGTACAAGAAAAACGAATTCGCCCGCTTGGTTCAGATGGCGAAATTGATGTGGATTTTCGCGTCATTAGTGCCAGTCATCAAGATTTAGATGCCTTAGTCCAACAAGGTAAATTCCGTCAGGATTTATATTTCCGTATTCATGTGATGGATTTGGTGCTGCCACCGCTACGTGAACGCGGCAATGATATTTTACTGCTCGCTGAACATTTTATTCATCGCATTGCGAAAGAATGGCAAATTCCGGCTAAACGTCTCACAGAACGCAGCAAAGAGCTATTATTAGGGCAGTATTATCCGGGTAATGTACGTGAGTTACGTAATATTATTGAACGTGCGATGACACTATCTGACGATGATACGATTGATTTACAACACTTACAGACCGCACCACTCAGACAAACATTTAATCCGAGTGTCGAGAGCCATACGCCTCAAGAGCAAACCACTCATGACACATTTATGGTGCCCAAAAAATTACCTGAAGAAGGTCTTGAGCGTTATATCGAAAAAATTGAAAAAGAAATTTTACTGAATGCACTGAATATTACGCATTGGAATCGAACATTGGCTGCCAAAAAACTTGGCATGTCTTTTCGTTCACTGCGTTATCGTTTAAAGAAATTTGGTTTAGACACAGACGATGAAGAATAGTTTTTGAGTTACTTATGCATAAGTAATAAATCTGTAATATGCGCAATATAGTTATCTTCGCGCATATCTAACGCTAGCGGATAAGTCAGATGCGGCTGTATCCCCGCGCCTTCAATCATACGACCTGTCGGGCTAAAATATTGCGCAACGGTCATTTGAATAGCAGAACCATTACTGAGTGGAAACAGCTTCTGTACTACGCCCTTCCCATAGCTTTTTTCACCCACAATCCAAGCACGGTTATGTTCTTTAAGTGCGGCAGTGAAGACTTCAGCTGCCGATGCTGAACGTTGATTAATCAAAATACCAATTTTTAAACTTGGAAATTCAAAGCTTGGCAAAGCTTGAAATTGTTGATCGCCCTCGGAGCGACTTTTGGTCGAGACAATTACACCCTGATTTAAGAATAAATCAGCAGATTCCACCGCAGCAGACAATAATCCGCCCGGATTATTTCTTAAGTCGAATAAAACCGCTTTAACGCGATTACTCGGATAACTTTCGATAATCCGTTTAATTTCATTGGCAGTGTCTTGCTGAAATACTTTGACGTGAATGACCAAGACTTGATTACTATGAAATTGTGATTCAATTTCTGTTTCTATTTTGGTATTACGGACTAAATTGATCGCCTGACTTTGCGGAGACAATTGCAACGTTAAAGTCGAACCAATACTGCCGCTCAATAAGTGCCGAACTTGTTCTGGATTCAACGTTGTTAAAACTTGATCATCAATTTTGTAGACTGTGATGCCATTACGAAATCCCAGTTTAGAGGAGTCGGCATCTTTATCTAAATCCGAAATAACCCATTGTTTTAATTGCGGATGAAACTCTAAGTTAAAATCAAGACTCGCCAATTCACCTTCGGTGTACTGACGTAATTGTTCAAATTCTTCAGGGCTTAAATAACGTGAATAACGATCGAGCCCCGCAACAAGTCCTTTAATCGCTTGTTGGAACAAAGCATCATCGTTTTTTTCTTGAATATAATTGTCTTTGACTATGCCATAAATTTGCACAAATTCCTGAATAGATGATACGGGAATTTCAGCATAGGTCTGCTGATCTGTCTCCATATCATCAAGTGCTGGCTCCTGAGAACCAGCACTCCAAGCCGGGCTCATACACATCAACAAGCTGGTGAAAACAACCGTCTTCCAATGTGAATGTGCCATGCTATTTCCTTATTATTTTAAGCATTTGAAAGCTGAATTAAGTTACGACCTTTCATTTCTGCCGGAATCGGAAGATTCATCAGGCTTAATAATGTCGGTGCAACATCCGCAAGCACACCACCTTCTGCGATGGTTGCCGTCGTCGGGCCCACATAAATAAACGGTACATGTTCCGTGGTATGTTGGGTATGGACTTGACCACTGACATAGTCCTGCATTTGCTCTACATTACCATGGTCAGCGGTGACAAGCATATGACCTTTTTGTGCCATCACTGCTTCATAAACACGTCCTAAACAGGTATCGACTGCTTCAACGGCTTTCACTGCGGGCATCAAATACACCCGTATGACCGACCATATCACCATTGGCATAGTTCACAACTAGTAAGTCGAATTCACCTGAATTAATCGCAGCAACCAATTCATCAGTCACTTCATATGCGCTCATTTCTGGCTTCAAGTCATAGGTTGCAACGCTTGGCGATGGAATCAGAATACGTTTTTCACCCGGATATTCATCTTCGCGACCACCGCTAAAGAAGAACGTCACGTGCGCATATTTTTCAGTTTCTGCAATGCGCAGCTGGGTTTTACCTAAGTTTGATAAGTACTCACCAATTGAGTTGACCAACGCTTCTGGCATATACGCCACAGGTGCATCAATCGTTGCTTGATAACGCGTAAGCATCACAAATTTTGCAAGGTTCGGTACAACTTTACGTTCAAAACCAGCAAAGTCTTTTTCAACAAAGGCTTTCGTAATTTCACGCGCACGATCTGCACGGAAATTCATAAAGACCACACTGTCATTGTCATTGATGGTTGCGAGTTCACCAATGCGAGTCGCTTTGACAAATTCGTCATTTTCTTCAGCAGCATAAGCCAGTTCAAGCCCTTCAACAGCCGTTGCTGCAGTACGAACCGCCTCACCTTCAGTCAACAAACGATAGGCTTGTTCAACACGATCCCAACGATTGTCACGATCCATGGCGAAGTAGCGACCAATCATGGTCGCAATACGACCTTGACCCGGATATTGTGCAAATAAAGCATCTAATTTTTGCAATGAAGGTGCTGCGCTACGTGGCGGTGTATCACGACCATCAAGGAAGGCATGTAAATACACCGTTGCACCACGTTTCAGTGCCAGTTCTGCCATTGCTACGATGTGATCTTCGTGTGAGTGTACGCCACCTTGTGACAATAAGCCCATCAAGTGCACTGCACCCGCATTGGCTTTGGCTTTTTCAACCGCGTCTACTAACACGTCATGTTCAAAGAACGCACCGGTGCGAATATCTTTCGTAATACGAGTGAAGTCTTGATACAACACACGACCTGCACCGAGGTTCATATGTCCAACTTCAGAGTTACCCATTTGACCATCAGGTAGACCAACATCTTCACCAGAACCTGAGATCAAACTATGCGGATGCTTGTTTTGCATCGCTGTTAAGTTTGGTCGTTTCGCTGCTAAAAACGCATTGTCTTCGACCGCTTCGCGATGACCCACACCATCCATAATTACCAATACGTGAGGGATTTTGCCAGCAGTTGCATCCGTCATAATGAATACTCTTTTCGTTTACGAATTAATCGCACTATTTTAGCGAATTTTATGATCAGAGACTATGCACCAATCATGGTTTAAGTCTCTCATTCACATTGATTTATTCTATGAACCTGAAATTTAGCGCGCTCGATGCAGCAAATAACCACCGACCATGAACATGAATACAATAGGAATAAACACGAACCATGCCGCTGATGGTGCATAAATCAAACTTGCATACCCCAAGAAATCTTGTAAATAGAAGAAGCCCAAGCCGACAAATAACGCAATGACCAAGCGAAAACCCATCGATTGTTGGCGTAATGGCCCAAAAATAAATGAACAGGCAATCACCACCAAAGCAATCAGCGCAAATGGTGAGCCCACTTTTTGCCAAAATGCCAACTCATAGGTTTTTGGTACTTGGCTATATTCATGCATATAGCTCATGAAACTGACCAATTGACTTGGTGATAAATTTTCAGGGTCAATCGTCACCATATGCACATATTTGGGTTGTAAGGCTAAAGCCAAAGGCTGCGTTGCATGCGGCGTAAATGTCGCTGTACCATTGGCTAAAATATTCACTTCTTCGGTGTTATTTAAATTCCAAGAACCATCTTTAATAAACTCACCATTTTGTGCTTTGAGTGTGCCACGTAAACGGTAATCTTGGTCAAAGTCGAGCATCTGAACATTTTTAAGCTCACCTTTGGAATTCGCATAATCAACAAAAATAAAGCGCTGCCCTTCTCGTGTCCAATAACCACGCACTTCACCGAGTTGGGTCTTTTTATCAAAGCTCTTAATATTATTGGCTTGTTCGTTAGTATGTGGAATCACCCACTCACTTAATGCGAAGGACAGCACCACTAAAATGAGTGCTGAGCGAATCACCCAACCGACAATACGCCATAGGCTAACACCCACTGAACGCATCACAATCAGTTCACTATTCGATGCCAAGGTCCCTAAACCGAGTACCGCACCAATCAATGCAGAAATAGGAAGAATTTCATAAAGATAGGTTGGAGCACCCCAAAGTACATATTTTAAGGCTTCCCAAGCACCATAGCCTTCTTTAAGCGAACCTAATTCACCTAAGTAGGTAAAGAGCACCTGTAAACCTGAAAGTACCGCAGTTGCACCAAGCATCGCGAGTGCCGTAGTTTGGGTCACATGTTTTGCAACCAGACGACGTGCCAACATGATTAAGACCTCACTCGCTGAATCTGTTTCTTAATTTTCGGTGCTAATTTTTGCTTACGAGAGAACAATGCCCCTGCAATGGCATACACAATTAACACCAATGGGAAGGCAAAAATCCCCATCTCCTGTTTACTCACCCGTGTTTTTACCGCCATCAATGCCACAATTAAACTGGCAAAAATAAGTAATGCCGGGAAGAGCTTAAGATAACGTCCCTGACGCGGACTGACCTCAGACAACGCCACTGCCAAAATCAGAGCAATCACAATCGAAAATGGCACAAAAGCACGCCAACCGAGTTCACTAGCAACAACAGGATCTTGACGATTTTCCCAAAGCTTGCTCGTAGGTAAGGCTTCGACATCCGCACTTTCGAATTTGGCTTCTTTATCACTTTCCAAGCGCAAACGATAAGATTGAAATTCTGCTTGAGTATATTTGGGCGTACCTGCAAAAATTTCATAACGGCGCCCTTTGACCAAATCCACGACATTGGCGGTGTCATCGGCAACATCAACGCGCGTCGCTTCTTGCGCCAAAATCATCACATCAGGCTTGCCGTCTTTATCCGCGCGTTGATAGAAGAAAATATCTTTTAGATTTTTACGATCTTCAGACAAGCTTCCTGCATAAATGGTGTAAGGGCCTGAGGAAATAAATTCTTTGGGTCGAACCAAATCAAAACCTGTACGTACTGCCTGATTGGTGGTTAGGGCTTCAAATTGGCGAATGCCCCACGGGGCTGCCCACAGCATTAAGAAAGCTTGCACTGCCATAAAAACCACAGTCATGGGAATGAGAAGCCGCGCCAACTGATGTCGACTGACTCCGCTACCATTCATGACTGCCATTTCATGATCGACATACATGCGACCAAACACCAGCATTAAGCCAATAAAGAACCCTAATGGAAGAATGAGCGTTAAAAATTCAGGCAAACGATAGCCGATAATACTGAGTAAAATACTCGCATCGAGTCGCCCTTGTGCTGCCACGCCAAAGTACTTGATCAATCGACCGCCCATCATAATTAAGGTCAATAAGGCAATCACAACCAAGGAGGTCGACACCACTTGCTTGACGAGATAACGCCGAATAATCAAATTCAATCTTCCAATAAAAAGGGTAAAAAATTTGCTTTAGTTTACCCGAATGTGAATGCTAAAAATATAAAAGCGATACGTGTGTTGCACATTGAAACCCTATTCATGAAAATGTTTCAATGGTTTAATGGTTTGCAAATTTTATAAGGCTTGTATAAACGCTCATGAAACTCACAATGAATACCGCGTTCCAAGAGAATGCGTCTAACGAATATTTATTGATTTTAGTCGATGCTGAACAAGTGCAAACAGCAGCTTCAACATATAAAATCAATAACTTAGATACGATTATTAGTGCCACTCAATATAAAGCTGCGCTGAATGAAAGCCTTGCCCTAATTGGCAACATCTCCACTGCAAGCAATGCAGCATTGCTCGGTTTGGGTCAAGCTACCGATTTAAAAGCAAATAAGATCGCAAAAATTGCACAAACAGTGGTGAAATCGGCGCAGAAAAAATTTAAAACGATTAGTGTCGATATTTCAGCATTACCTTCAGAATTGCATTACTTATTTGCTTTAAGCCTGACTCAAGCCGCTTATGCATTTGATGAGTTTAAATCGAAGAAAAATGAATTTGTACTTGAACAGATTCATCTGATTGCCAATAACAGCACATTGACTGCTGAACAATTACAACTTATTCAAGCGATTCAAACGGGTCAAAACCAAGCACGTGATTTAGGTAACCGTCCGGGTAATATCTGCTTCCCAGAATATTTAGCCGATCAAGCGATCGCATTGGCTGCTGAATATCCTGAATTGTTAAAAGTTACTGTACTTGATGAACAGCAAATGGCTGATTTAGGTATGGGTGCATTCCTTGCAGTCAGCAAAGGCTCAGATCGTCCGGGTCGTATTATTACCATCGAATACAATGCTCAGCGCTCAGAAGCCCCTGTGGTCTTGGTCGGTAAAGGCGTGACGTTTGACACAGGTGGTATTTCATTAAAACCAGGCGCGGGCATGGACGAAATGAAATACGATATGTGTGGTGCTGCATCTGTAATCGGAACACTACGCGCATTATGTGAATCTCGTTTAGATATCCATGTGGTCGGTGCGATTGCTGCAGCTGAAAATATGCCTTCAGGCGGTGCAACACGTCCGGGTGATATCGTGACCACTATGAGCGGTCAAACGGTTGAAATCCTAAATACCGATGCTGAAGGTCGTTTGGTACTTTGCGATACTTTGACTTATATCAAACGCTTTAACCCTGCCCTTGTGATTGATATTGCGACATTGACAGGTGCATGTGTGGTTGCACTCGGTTCAGTCTTAACCGGTATGTTTAGTCCAGATGATGAACTTGCAGCTGAAATTGAAGCCGCAGGTCAAACTGCATTTGACCGTGTATGGCGTATGCCCGTGATTGAAGATTATCAAGAGCAACTCGATTCTCCATTTGCTGATATTGCCAACATCGGTGGTCCTAAAGCAGGTTCAGTGACTGCTGCATGCTTCTTGCAACGTTTCACACGTGACTATCGTTGGGCGCATTTAGATGTTGCAGGTACAGCGTGGGCTTCAGGTGCGAATAAAAATGCCACCGGTCGTCCTGTACCATTATTGGTACAATTCCTAGCCAATCGCGCGAGCAAAAATGGCTAAGGTTAGCTTTTATTTATTTGAGAAAAGTCCTGAACGACAAGTCGAAAGTGCTTGTCGTTTAAGCCGTAAAATTCTGCGTCAAAGCGAGCGCGTTTGGATGCTGTGTGATGATGCAGAACTGCGGCAGCAATTGGATGAACGTTTGTGGAGCTTCGATGCCAGCAGCTTTTTGCCGCATGGCATTGATCAACCACAGGGGAGCATCTGTATTTCAGCGCAAAAACCTGAACAAGCAGACTGGATTATTTTTAATTTTAATTCAGAAGCACTTGAACCTGATCCAAAATTTAGTCACATTATCGAGATCATTGAAAATAATGAAACGGCTAAACAAATCGGTCGGAAAAAGTTCAAACAATACCGAAGTCATGGTCTCGTACCAAACACACATAAACTTTGACAAGACACATCTTAAGGAGATGCAAGTGGCATTAAATGTTGGTCCAGATTTTAAACAGCGCTGGTTAAATGTACCGGAAGCTGTACGTCAGACCTTTATTGATGACCTGACTCGCATCAGTGACGTCCTTAAACCTGAAACCTCTTTGCAAGAATGGCTGACACAAGACCGTGTTTTACAGCAGCGTTCTGAGCGACGTATTGAAGAAGCCTATGCGAAACGTAAAGCTGAATTGATTGAAGCTGCGCGTATTCGTAAACAGTTGGCATTAGAAAAAGCATTGGCAGATAAACGTGCCAAGCAACAGGCCTATGCGGAACAACTGCGTCAGGACGAAGAACGCAAGTTTGCTGAACAAACTGAAGCTTTAGCTAAACTCAGTCAAAGCCTTGCCGTTGAAGTCGATCAATATGCTTCGCGTTTCCATAAAAACCCTGAAAACAATTTAGATTTCGCGCGTGGCAAACTCAACATTGATGACAATCAAATTTTATCTGAACTTGAAAGTCTGCGTTTACGTCTAGAACTTGAAGCAGAAACGCTGATTGAACAGACGTTAAAATCAGTTCGTGAAAAACTGCAAAGTGCAGCTCAAGATGAAATTGAATATATTTTGAAGAATTCTAATTTAACTGCGTCTTCTGCAGACTAAGTATTTGTCGGCTTAGATTTTTTAATTCGTTTAATTACAACGGGTATATAAGCTATTTTCGCACTTCACTTTTTGTGCGAAATGCACTTAGATTAAATCCACCAAAAGAAAAGCCGCATTTCCGACTAAATAGCCAACGCCCAATAAAGTGGAAATCCATAATAATCCACCGAGGACGTTATACATCGTAAATGTTGCAAAATTCATATGCCCTGAACCAGCAGCAAAAGGTCCGAAAGAACGCACGAAAGGAATAAAGCGTGCAATTAAGATGGTTTTACCACCATGTTTGGTAAAATAATGATTGGTCTTCACAATATAGGCTGGCTTAAACAACCGAGAATGTTCATTAAAGAACTTGAGACCTAATATTTTGCCTGTGTAATAGTTGACGCTATAACCCAAAGTCGATGCGGCAAATAACAGCAAGCCCATCGAATGCAATGTAATTAAATCACTGCTTGCGCAGAGCGCACCGACTGCAATCAGTAGACTGTCACCCGGTAAAAAAAAGAAGAATACTGAACCTGTTTCTGCAAAGATTACCAAAAATAAAATGGCATAAATCCAGACGCCATATTCATTTAATAAAACAGGAAGCAATTGTTCTAAGTTGAGTAAAAAATCGAGCATTCAAGCTGTCCACTGCGGGAAAAATTGCAGACTAAGACTTACATTATCCCTAAAAATAAAAAAACAGTCTAATTTTTCAATTAAACTGTTCGGTATTCGATCAAAATTTACTTTAAAAATCCATTTTCTGCAAGGAATTCCATACTCAATTTTGATTGTTTATTGTGTTCAGCGGCTTTATCGCCCAGTAATAAACGCTCAATATAACGGGCTAAAATATCCACTTCCAAGTTCACTTTTTGTCCCACTTGCCATGACCCAATATTGGTCCGTTCAGCGGTATGTGGAATTAAATTTAGACTTAACACATGACCACGTAGATGGTTGATGGTTAGACTAATGCCATCTACTGTAACTGAGCCTTTTTCAGCTAAGTATTTCGCAATTTCAACAGGTGCAGTCACTTCAAAGTATAACGAACGGGCATCAGAACGAACTTGGGTAATCTCACCCACAGCATCGACGTGACCCGAGACAATATGACCACCAAAGCGCGTAGTCGGTAACATAGCTTTTTCAACATTAACTGCTTGACCGACTTTCCAATTAGCAAGCGTGGTTCTATTTAAACTTTCACGTGAAACATCGGCAGAATACCAATTCTCGCCCCAAGCAATGACGGTTAAGCAAATGCCATTGGTCGCAATCGAATCGCCCAAATGCACATCAGACATATCGAGATCTGTATGTATGCTAATACGTACATCACCGCCTACGCTTTGCAGACTTTTTACTTTGCCTAGACTTTCGATAATCCCTGTAAACATTTTATTTCTCGCTTCTGTCTCTTTTATACGGTTTTACCAAAGTGCCAACTGTGTACTCACGCCTGTCGTATCTACACCACCAAGTTCTGCATAATGATGCAACTGTCCTAACAACTGACGAATTGAAGGACCTGATTTGGCATGTGTGTCCGTAATTACAATAAACTCAAGTACACGTGCGCGTTCTGACTGACGTTGTTTACTCACGCGATAGCGCGGTACATCTTGAGTCAGCAAAGTTACACGACCACGTTTTAAGTTGGCTTGAAGTAAATCCGTGGCGCTAATGTTGCCATCGGTTGAATAACTGGTCAGGATAAAACGTGCATTGATGGTCGCCAGCAGCTTCTCGTAAGCTTCTTGCGCATGCTTGGATGAATTGTACTGACTTGGACGCTCTTTACGCCATGCACGGTCAATACCGCTTTTAAAGCCCTTTGTGTCCGGTGTAGGTAGATCGACCTGATCCCACAGTGTTAAAGCATTCAGTACATGATAATTACTGCTATAAGCATGCTGATTATACGGTGGATCTAAGTACGCGACGTCAACTTCAAAGCTGCTCATTTGATTGGCTAAATGCTGTGCATCGACACACCACATTTCCGCTGAAGGACCACTCGGTTGTGGATTTTCACAGAAACGACTTGGTGTGAGCCAAAGCAAAGATTCAATTCTTTCTAAAGCTGTTTGGGTTTTACCGCCCCAACCATGATGGAAGCTTTTGAATACGCCTGAGGTATTACTGACGAAACTTGCTGAATAAAGTAGCGGTGCAAGCAACGCTGACATCTCAACATCATCAATCGCGCCTTGGGCTTGCCAAGTGGCAATTTGCTGACGAATTGCATCAATACGCATTCCATTACGGCGTTTGAAGAAGAGACGGTCACGACTTGGATCGTAAATTTCATCATTACGCGGACACAAATTATGTGTCACCCAGCCTTTGACTTCAGGCAAGCGATTTAAATAATCAATCGCTTTTTGATAGCCGCCGAGTTCTTTAAATGCTGGGGCTTCGGTACATGCTAACACCGCATGATTCAGCGCATGGCTATACGGTTCCCAATCATTGGCAATGACACGATAACCATTTTGACGCGCTAAACGAGACACCACGCCTGAACCTGCAAAAAAATCAGCGAAAATCGGTGCGCGACCATCTTCACGTTTTAACGTGCCAGTCAGTTCAAGGGCTTCAAGAATCAAATGTAATAAACGACGTTTGTTTCCCAAATAAGGAACCAACTGATGGAAAAGATACTCATCGGTGGTACGTGCCGCATGGCGACGTTTATTGTAAACCGTTGACTCTGGATTCATAGTGTCTCTTGAGAAGGAATTAACCTAAAGCGAACGTCATCACCAAACTGAGTGACATCGTGGAGCTTAAATCGAAGTTGTTCTGCCATCTGGCTAAATGCTGCATTAAACATGCTACGCGCAGTTTGACCCAATAGTGTCGGTGCGACATAACTGATCAGTTCATCAACCAAATGTTCTTGTAAAAATGCAGTAGATAAAGTCGCCCCAGCTTCAACCAATACATCATAAATCTGATGTTGCTGAACCAGCTGTTGCAATAATTCTTTTAGAGGCTGTACTGGTAATTGTAACACACCCAAGTCCGCGAGCTCTTGACGAAATGGTCCCATGACCATAAGCGTTGTAGGATCTTGTAAGATTTTTGCAGTCAATGGCAAACGACCTTGACGATCCAAAACAACACGTTTCGGCTGTACGATCTTTTCAATATCTGCAACCGTATCAAGCTGACGCACATTGAGCTGGCAATCATCAGCTAAAACAGTGTCAACACCCGTAATCACAGCACCGGAAATTGCTCGCCAATGCTGAACATCTTGACGTGCTTGAGATCCTGTAATCCATTTTGACTCACCCGATGCCATTGCCGTTCGACCATCTAAACTTGAGGCAATTTTAAGCCGTACATATGGCATACCGGTTGCCATCGCTTTTAAGAAACCAACATTCAACGCATGTGCTTGTTCTTGGCAAATACCGAGGTCAACGTCAATACCTGCATCACGAAGAATATTTACACCCTTTCCTGCGACCAATGGATTTGGATCAGGACACGCCACCACAACCCGAGCAACCCCTGCTGCAACTAAACCTTTAGCACATGGCGGTGTACGACCATAATGCGCACAGGGTTCTAACGTGACATAAGCCGTTGCACCACGCGCAGACTCCCCTGCTTGGCGTAGTGCAAACACTTCCGCATGTGGTTGCCCTGCTTGAGGATGAAAACCTTCACCCACAACATGACCATCTTTTACAATGACACAGCCAACATTTGGATTAGGTCGTGTTGAATATTGCCCTTGCTGTGCTAGCTCAATAGCACACAACATCCATATTTGGTCTTGATTCAATTCAGGCATATTTATTCTTGTAAATCGCGTTGTTGCATTTGTTCAATTTGATGACGAAAAGCTTCAACATCTTGGAAATCTTGATACACCGAAGCAAAACGCACATAAGCCACATGGTCGAGTGCAAATAAGGATTGCATGACAATCTCACCAATCATACGAGATTTCACGTCACGCTCGCCTAAACGACGGATTTGCAGTTGAATATCGCTCAATACGGTTTCAATTTGTTCTTGGGTAACTGGACGCTTTTGTAAGGCGTGCATGAGTGAGCGGCGTAATTTCGCTTCATCAAAAGGCTCGTTTTTACCATCGGATTTAATCACGCGTGGCATGACCACTTCATAACTTTCAAAGGTGGTAAAACGCTCATTACAACCAATACATTCACGACGACGACGGATTTGGCAGCCTTCAGCAGCCAAGCGCGAATCAATAACTTTACTGTCTGCAGTGTTGCAAAATGGGCAGTGCATAGCGGTTTAATTGAACAAATCTAGACGATTTCCGAGTGTAGCAAAAATTCCAAACTTTGTAGAGTGTTACGCAACATATAGAAAAAAAACAGCCCCGAAGGGCTGTTTTACACAATATATTGATTATTTGATTATCATATTATTCGACACGTTCGCCATGTTGACTTAAATCTAGACCCATACGTTCGTCATCTGACTCAACACGAATACCAATCACTAGATCAATCACCTTTAAGATAATGAAGGTTAGGATTGCAGAGTAAGCGATGGTTGCAAGTACACCCTCTAATTGAATCCAAAGTTGATGGAGTACATTGGTTGGCGCATCATCACCCATAATGAATGAGCTTGCGAATACAGCAGTTAAAAGCGCACCGACAATACCACCGACACCATGTAGACCAAAGGCATCCAAAGAATCATCTGCTTTCAAGGCACGTTTCAGACCTGTAATCCCCCAGAAGCAAACCACGCCACCAATCAAGCCCATAGCCAAAGCACCACCGACAGTAACAAAGCCTGCTGCAGGTGTAATCACAACAAGACCTGCCACTGCACCAGATGCAGCACCAAGTACAGAACCTTTACCACGTGCTATTTTTTCAGTAATTAACCATGAGATTGCTGCGGCTGCAGCTGCAACTTGAGTCACAACAAGTGCATAACCTGCTGAACCATTCGCACCCAATGCTGAACCACCATTAAAACCAAACCAACCGACCCAAATTAAGCTTGCACCGACAACAGTTAATGCAAGGTTATGTGGCGCCATTGATTCACGGCCAAGCCCCATACGTTTGCCGAGCATATATGCAGCAACTAAACCTGCCACACCTGAGTTAATGTGAACAACTGTACCGCCCGCAAAATCAAGTGCACCGTCATTACCTAACCAGCCACCACCCCATACCCAGTGGGTAATTGGTGCATAAACCACAATTACCCAAATCGTGATAAAGGCAACAAATGCACCGAATTTCATACGTTCTGCAATTGAACCGCTAATGATGGCAACGGTAATAATGGCGAAGGTCATTTGGAAAATAACAAAGAGAATTTCAGGAATCGTACCTGAGAGTGCATCTGTGGTAATACCTGACAACATAAATTTGTCTAAGCTACCAATAAAGGCATTGCCTTCACCAAATGCCAAGGTATAACCAATCACAACCCAAACTAGACTCACCACAGCTGCAGCAACAAAGCTATGCGCCATGGTACTTAATACGTTTTTCTTACGTACCATACCGCCATAGAAAAGTGCTAAACCAGGAATAGTCATGAGTAAAACAAGCGCGGTTGATACCAAAATCCATGCGGTATCACCTGTATCTAATGTTGCTTCTTCTGCAGCGATGGCTTCAGCCACAACTGGTTCAGCAAGTGCTTCTGCAGCCACTGCTTCTGTATCTGAGGTTGATAATTCTTCTGTTACATCTAAAACAGCAATTTCTTCAGTAGGAGCAGTTGCTGTTACAGCTTCTTCAGCCCAAGTAACAGAACCGCCCAAGAGTGCGCTAGACAAACCTAACGCGAGTAGCATCTTTTTCATTCGTATCCCCCAACCAAGTTTTTGTGAGTTATTCGCTACTCAGCAAACTTCATGCCAAATTAAACAGCGTCTGCGCCTGTTTCACCTGTACGAATACGGATGACTTGCTCTAAATTGGTTACGAAAATTTTTCCGTCACCAATTTTGCCTGTGCTTGCTACACGTGTAATTGATTCAATCACTGAGTCAACCATGTCATCGCTAATCGCAATTTCAATCTTAACTTTAGGTAGAAAATCAACAACATATTCAGCACCACGGTAAAGTTCAGTATGGCCTTTTTGACGACCAAACCCTTTTACTTCAGTGACAGTGATGCCTTGAACACCAATTTCAGACAGTGCTTCACGCACGTCGTCTAATTTAAAAGGTTTTACAATTGCAGTTACGAGCTTCATGTTTTTTTCCTTCGGCTTATTTCACCAGTAAGGTTTTATGTTCAAATTTCATGCCAAGATTCCCAAGGTCGGGGGAAATTAGAAAGCTCGACATGTCGTTTCTTTATACCTTATTTTATACTGATAAATTCTTTCAAACTAAAAAATATGCGCTTTTTTTATGTCGGTATTATCAATATAACTCATCGGTTAAATCCATATTTTCACTAAAATACTATGGGCGTTAGCGCTGCAATGCTACACTATTGGCTTATTTTCATCGTTGTGGACAACCTCATGATCGAAACTTTATTACAAGCCATATTGCAACAGGTCGAGCAACCCAAAAAAGATCTTGAACATAATCTTCGTGCCTTATTAAACGAAGCAGTCACAAAAATGGATTTGGTGTCTAAAGATGAATTAGCACGTCAACAAATTGCACTGAATAACGCCAATATTCGTTTGAATGATCTACTTCAACAAGTCAGCGAACTTGAACAACGCATTTTGAACAAAAAATAAGCACACTAAAAGTGCATAAAAGACCATAACCCAATAAAAATAATGCACCATAACGGAACAATAAAATGTCTTTTGCCAAAATTCACACCCGAGGTTTACTCGGGTTACATGCCCCACTGATTGAAGTTGAAGTGCATGTCAGTCAAGGTATGCCTTCACTTACCATTGTCGGTTTAGCCGAAGCTGCTGTTCGTGAAAGTAAAGATCGAGTTCGCTCTGCCATTTTAAACAGTGGTTTTCAATTTCCGACCAAACGTTTAACCATTAATTTAGCCCCTGCCGACCTCCCCAAAGATGGTTCAAGACTCGATTTACCAATTGCACTAGGAATATTGATTGCAACGGGTCAATTGCCTGAGCATTGTACTGATGGTTTAGAGTTTGTTGGTGAATTGGCTTTAGATGGTCAACTTCGTCCTGTCACAGGTGTACTCAGTATCGCGATTGCCTGTCAGCAACAACAGCACACCTTAATTCTACCAAGTCCCAATGCTCAAGAAGCCTGCCAACTGCCTAACTTCCAAGTCTTTGGTGC
The DNA here is from genome assembly GCF_009557235.1 of Acinetobacter wanghuae. Lineage (NCBI taxonomy): Bacteria > Pseudomonadati > Pseudomonadota > Gammaproteobacteria > Moraxellales > Moraxellaceae > Acinetobacter > Acinetobacter wanghuae. The sequence goes on from NZ_CP045650.1 coordinate 2,564,664, forward strand.
CAACCATTTAAAAGAAGTCTGTGAACATTTGGCGGAATCTAAAAAATTACCGCAATTTCAGCCGCAAGAAGCGATGACTGAACAACAGTACAAATATGATTTAGCCGATGTGAAAGGTCAATTACGCCCAAGACGTGCATTAGAAATTGCTGCCGCAGGTGGGCATTCTTTATTGTTTAAGGGGCCTCCGGGCACAGGCAAAACCCTGCTTGCTTCACGATTAGCCAGTATTTTGCCACCACTCAACACGCAAGAAAACTTAGAAGTTGCCAGTATTTATTCTATTGCCAATGCTCAGCATCCGTTCGGACAACGCCCCTTTCGGGCACCACATCACACTGCATCTGCGATTGCTTTAGTGGGTGGAGGATCACATCCGAAACCGGGTGAAATTACCTTGGCACATTTAGGTGTTTTATTTTTGGATGAGCTGCCAGAGTTTGATCGTAAAGTATTAGAAGTTCTGAGACAGCCACTTGAGTCTAAAGAGATCGTGATTTCACGCGCTTCACGGCAAATCACCTTTCCTGCCAATTTTCAATTGATTGCAGCCATGAACCCCTGTCCTTGTGGCTATGCTTTTAACAATGATGTGCGTTGCCAATGTTCACCTGAGATGATCAAGCGATATCAAAGCCGAATTTCTGGCCCGCTCTTGGATCGAATAGATTTGCACATTGACGTACCGCCCTTAGCGGCAAAAGAGCTACAGAACAGCCAAGCCGTTGAAAATTCAGCGACTGTTCGTGAACGTGTGATTACAGCTTATGAACGACAAATGAAGCGGCAGAATGCGTTAAACATGAGTTTAAGTCCAAAACAGCTTGAGCAATATGCCCTCCTTGATGACACAACGACTCTCATGTTTGAAATGGCACAGCAAAAATTAGACTTATCAGCACGTGCATACCATCGGGTATTGCGTGTGGCACGGACCATTGCCGATTTAGCACAGAGTCCAGATATTCAAAGTGTACATTTATCAGAAGCACTTTCGTATCGAAGTCAAATATCGCAGCTATAAAAAAAGCGACCGAATGGTCGCCTTTTTCAAAGATACGTATTATTAGAAGCTATATGCTAAACCTAGCACCGCTTTGTTTTTGAAATCTTCATCAAAACGACCATTCCCACCAAGAATATAATTGAAGCTTGCGGTTAAGCCTGTATCACCTAATGCTTTGCTTACACCCACGTCAAAATGGCGGAAGCTAAAACTTTCAGTTGAACCTTTAACGAAATCTCCATTTTTCTCATAAGTATGTAAACCTAAAGCAGTGTCTAAACTAAAATCATTCGGTAAAGGATAGCTATAAGTGGCTTTAAAATAGGTATCGCCTGCATTCCCCCATATTGTATCTTCCAATAAGGTTTGAGCCGTCACACCAAAATCTTTGTAATTCAAACCCAATAAAAGTTCGAAGCCATTCGCATCAGACGTATTAATGTCATAGTAATAATAATAAGTTGTACCTACAGTAAAACCTAGATCATCATTAAAGCTACCGTTATACCCAACATAGAAGTCGTGCTCCATTGCATTAGATTGACCTGGATAAGCATCATCGCCATCAAGTGTAGACGTCCACCAACCTGCATATAAACCTGATGCATGGCTATAATCTAAACCACCTTGAATCGTTAATTTATCGTTTTCAGGTAATGCTGTGTTACCGCGTAGGTTATAGCTTGAAAGTAAGCCAATATTTCCAGAGAAACTATGTTCAGATGCGACTTCATCTGCAAATGTTAACGGTGATGCCGATGCAACTGCTGCTAGAGCCAAAGCTTTCAGTTTAAATTTCATTATTCGATTCCCCCGACCGTCCCAAGACGTTTTTTATGGTCATTTATAAAACTCATATAAGAGTTAGCAATTGCTGTGCCAAGAATCGAAAAACAACAATTATTACAAATTAATTTTGTTTTTTTATTTTTTAAGTTTTTGATTTTAAATAAATTTAAACTAGTTTTTAGTTTTTATGTCGTGTTGGATTTTATAGAAAATAGACTTCATCTCGTCGTATTTCCTTTACTACATATTTGTTTACAACTTGCATCTTTATAAGTCTATTTTTTGTGAACTTTAAATTTTACGCTTAATTATAGTGCATAAAATTCACTCATACTGATAAGATAACCTTTTTCAACTATCACTTAATAATCAAAAGTCCTAAAACTGGTTTTATATATTTAGTTTAAGCAGCCAATCCAGAGTAAATTTGATGTTAAGCACTGAAAATTTACCAAAGATGTGCTCTAATCTGACAAACCGTCGATTTCATCGAGTCGCCTTATTATCCAATTTTTAAAAAACTATAAACAAGCCCAACGCATTTTAGAAATTGCAGGTCTTTGCTTTTTTTACCATTTTTTAAAATTTTGATAGCTCAAGCTATGTCCTTAAAGGATTTCCACAAATTTATATCAGAAATTCAGCATAACTTTAGTGGAATATACCCAATAAAAAATGACATTTTTTCAGCAATTCTTATACAATTCTTAAAAATTTTTGATCAATGTCTATAAGGCTTCTTCTCCAATGCAAAACTCTAAAAAATTAACATTGGCAGTTTTAATCCAAGCTGCTTTAGTTTCATCTGTATATGCCAGCGAACAAAGTGAAGCAAAAGGCTTCGTTGAAGATGCCGAGGGTTCAGTATTATTCCGTACTGGTTTTCTAACACGTGATAAAAAAGACGGCAATGCTGATACTCGTTCAACTGCTCAGACGGCGATTGTAAAACTTGAGTCTGGTTTCACTCAAGGTGTCGTTGGTTTTGGCGCGGGTATCATTGGTGATGCCTCATTTAAACTGGGCGATAACAAACATGCTGGTAACGGTATGATCCCACGTGAAGCTGGTTTTGATGCCAAAGGTGTATATAAAAAAGGTATCGGTGATACATATGATCATTGGGCGCGTGGTGGTGCGTTTGTGAAAGCACGTGTATCTAATACAACTGCTGTTTACGGTACACAAGTTCTCGATATTCCTGTGCTAGCATCTAATACTGCACGCCTAGTACCTGAATATTTTGAAGGTTTATTGGTAACAAGCAATGAAATTGATAAGCTGACATTAACTGCGGGTAAATTCACTAAAAACCAATATTCTGATCAAATTAACTCAGATGGTAATAGCTTAGACCGTGCTGTGGTTTGGGGTGCAAAATACGACTTTAATGATCAATTAAATGCATCATATTACGGTACAGATGTTAAAGATAAATTAGACCGTCATTTTGCAAATGTAAATTATACTCAAGCGTTAAAAAATGATTCATCCATGACTTTAGACTTCAGTGGCTATCATACTGAATTTGAAGAAGGCGCAGATACAGGTTCACATATCACTGACAACTTAGCTGATCGCAAAAATTCAATTTTTGCTGTATCGGGCACTTATAGCAAAGATGTTCATAATGTGATGCTTGCGTATCAACAAAATACGGGTAATACAGGCTATGACTATGGCTCCAATGCCGATGGTGCACAAAGTATTTATCTACCAAACTCATATCTTTCTGATTTTGTAGGCAATGATGAGAAATCTTTAGGTATACAGTACAACTACAACTTTAAAAACCATGGTGTTCCAGGTTTAAACTGGACTAGCGCATTTGTTTATGGTTGGGATATTAAAGCTGCGAAAGATGGTGCATTAATCAGCGACAATAACCAAGAGCGCGAATTCTTTAACCAAGTAAAATATACTGTTCAATCTGGTTTTGCAAAAGATGCGAGTTTACGTGTTCGTCATTCATACCTTCGTGGTAGCGATGATTACAACAGCGTATATATTGGTGATACCAATGAATGGCGTATCTGGTTAGACATTCCTGTGAAATTATTCTAATTCACTCGGATTTTAAGCCATAAAAAAACCTGCACATTGTGCAGGTTTTTTTTATTTCTAGTCCTAAAACTAGAAAAAGATTCAAACAAAGATTATTTGTTTGCTTCTTGATATGCAGCAATTGAGCTAAGCACTTCTTGTTTCGCAACGTCTGCACCTTCCCAACCACTTAATTTAACCCATTTTCCAGGTTCCAAATCTTTGTAGTGTTGGAAGAAGTGTTCAATTTGACTGATCAACAACGGTGGAAGATCAGTATATTCTTGAATATCTTTGTAGATTGGTGTCAATTTGTCGTGTGGAACTGCAACTAATTTTGCATCAACACCACCGTCATCTTCCATGTTTAATTTACCGACAGGACGGCAACGAATCACTGAACCCGGTTCAACTGGATGTGGAGTCACAACCAATACGTCTAATGGGTCACCATCAAGAGACAAAGTATTTGGTACATAACCATAGTTCGCTGGGTAGAACATTGCTGTACCCATGAAACGGTCTACGAATAATGCATCAGAATCTTTATCAATTTCGTATTTGATCGGTGCTGCGTTTGCAGGGATTTCGATAATGACATAGATGTCGTTTGGCGCATCTTTACCCGCTGGGATATTGCTGTAGCTCATAGCATCACTCTTTAACAAGTTATATCTTTTAAAAACCGAGTTAATTATAACGGTTTTTACAGATTTTTTTGGGTTTTAAAATATTGAACGGTAAATATGTCGACCATTGGTCTATTCAGAGGGAAAGAATACGAATGATGAGTAACAATAAAGTCACTGGACATAAGATGGAGAGTAACCAAACAATTGAGCGTAAAGTTGCCCAATTAGCTAAATAACAAATGCCATATAGCACGCGAAAGACCAAATAAGCGATACCAAAAGTCATGACTAAACTTTGAGGAAGTACTAAATATTCAGCCATTAAAACGGCAGCAATAAAAAGCGGTAAACTTTCAAAACTGTTTTGCTGAACTGCGTGGGCACGACTGGCAAGACCCGTTGATTTTGCTAAAAATTCACGTGGATTTTGATTATCTCGGGCGCGAAAACCTGCGGCTTTTTTTGCAATTATCGTAAAGACATAGGGCAATAGACAAGCTGCTAAAATCAGGTAAATCACGCCATTAATGCTATGCATCTATTTTTCTCATGACAATTTTATGCCTATCATAACATGGCAATTTGTGAATAAATTTTGTTAAATAGGGTGTTTTTATTAATGCTTAAGGATTTCTAATGGTCACACCTGATGACAATAACATGTTCGATGTGCTGGAAAAACAGCGCCAACATCAGCTTCAAGTGGATCGTGTCTTCAAAATTGTGCTACCGATTGTCGCATTCTTATTGACTGTGATTTGTTCAAACATGAGCATATGGTCAACCCTGTTTACCTTTATTGTACTGTGGATTGCCTTTTATGCAGTCGGCATTAAACGCTTGCCCATTTGGCATTGGGTGATCGTTATTCTGATCTATGCCCTCATAGACAATATTTTATATTATGGTCAATTTAAGCAAGGTGGCTTTAGCCGTCACTTTGGCACCATGTTTATCTTCTTAGGCATTGTCGGCATTGGTCGTCCTTACTTTGACCGTTGGCTGATGAAAAAATAATTCAGTAAATGTTTGATATAAAAAAAAGCGCCCATCGGCGCTTTTTTTAGTTCTTGCATTATGCTGTTTTACGTAAATCTTTACGTAGAATTTTACCTACATTGGATTTTGGTAATTCATCAAGGAATTCGACATAACGAGGACGTTTATAGCCTGTTAAGTTTTCTTTCGCAAATGCCAAGACTTCTTCTGTAGTCAAAGATGGATCTTTTTTCACAACAAACAGTTTAGGCACTTCACCTGATTTTTCATCTGGCACACCAATTGCCGCCACTTCTAACACTTTCGGATGTTGCGAAACAACTTCTTCAATTTCAGATGGATAAACATTGAAACCAGACACCAAAATCATGTCTTTTTTACGGTCTACAATCTTCACATAGCCGCGTGCATCCATGACACCAATGTCACCCGTACGGAAGAAACCATTGGTCATGACTTTTTCAGTTTCATCTGGACGGTTCCAATAGCCTTTCATGACTTGAGGACCACGAATCGAGATTTCACCTTGTTCACCAAGCGCAACTTCATTGCCATCATCATCTAAGATTGCAACTTCAGTTAAAGGCAATGGAATACCGATCGTGCCGCTAAATTCTTCAGACGCAGGTGGATTCGCTGTTGCAACAGGTGATGTTTCTGATAAACCATAACCTTCAGTAATGTTGGTACCTGTCACTTTCTTCCATGCTGCTGCAGTTGAAGGCAGTACAGCCATACCACCGCCCATCGCCATTTTTAATTTGCTGTGATCAAGTTGTTTAAACTCTTCGTTGTTCACAAGCGCATTAAATAATGTATTTACAGCTGGGAAGAATGACGGTTGATATTTACGTAATTCTTTAATGACCGCAGGTAAGTCACGTGGATTTGGAATCAATACGTTGGCTTGACCTTTGTACATACCGTAAAGTGCACACACCATAAATGCAAAGATGTGATAAAGCGGTAATGCACAGAAGATACGGTCATCAGGTTGACCATCTTGTGCGCCAAATTTACTTTGGAAGATCCCATCACACTGCAACATGTTGGCTACAAGGTTACGATGGGTCAGCTCTGCACCTTTCGATACACCCGTTGTACCACCTGTATATTGCAGCACAGCCGTGTCGCTTAAAGTTAATTCAGGGCGTTTATAATTGCTTGCACTGACTTTCGACATCGCAGCATTAAATTTGATGTGACCCGGAATATTCCACGCAGGAATCTGTTTACGTACCGAACGCAGTACGAAATTCACCAATGTACCTTTTAACGTACCGAGCATGTCACCGACTGAAGCAACAACGACATGCTTCACAGGTGTTTTACCAATAATCGCTTGATACACTGAAGCAAAGTTTTCAATAATAACCAATGCTTCTGCGCCTGAGTCATTTAACTGATGTTCAAGTTCACGTGATGTATAGAGTGGATTTACATTCACTAAAACAAGACCTGCACGGAATACAGCCAATGCCACGATTGGATATTGCAAAACGTTCGGCATCATCACCGCAACGCGTGAGCCTTTTGGTAAACCTAAGCTTTGTAAATACGTTGCAAACTTACGACTCGCTTCTTCTAATTCATTAAAAGTCAGCACTTTATCCATAAAGATAAAGGCATCACGTGAGCCAAATTTTTGGAAATTGCGTTCAAACACATCAACCAAAGACGTGTTTTCAGCGGGTAATTCTACAGTTTGTGGGATCCCTGTTTTCTGATATTCAGCAAACCAAATCTTTTCCATAATGCCAATTTCTCCAATCATAATCCTTAGAATTTCAACTGTTTTTTTCAATGTCGCGCGTCATTTTTGAATTTGTTTATACGCGACATTGCATCCATGTTGTCGAAGTCGTAACCATATATAACGTATTTCAACAGATGGATGCTAGTATTATCTTTGAATCAACAGTTTATTTGCTTTTTGATATCCGCGTGGTAATAGCTGACCTTTAGCTCCTCTTTTACCCACATATTTCAGCAAATCATCCCCTTTTAATTTTAGTTGTTGTTGTCCTGCAAGCACTTGAATTATTTCATCTAAGTTTAAAGTTGTCATGGATAAAATTTGATCTTTCGCCTCAAGTTGTATCAATTTATTACCTTTACCTTTGTTCAGTACAGGCAATTCTGATAAATCCATCACAAGTAATCGACCTGCTGTGCTTAAAACCGCTAAATGCGTTGCATTTTCAATGATCTGTAAATTCATTGCTGCTGCATCTTCAGGCACGGTCAAGAAGGCTTTACCCGCTTTAGCATTGGTATCAAGCTGTTTAGCAAGGGTTTTAAAGCCATAACCTTTATTGCTCACAGCTAAAATTTCGGTTTCATCCTCTGCGACCAAGACTTGTTTAAAACCAATACCACTTGCAGGTGATAATTTTGAACTTAAAGGTTCACCGAGTCCGCGAGCAGATGGCAAATTATTGATTGGCAATGCATAACTACGCCCAGCTTCATCGAATACATAGACACGTTGGTTCGATTTACCTTGCGCATGACTTAAGTACTGATCACCCGCACGGAAGTTTAGATTTTCGGCATCAACATCATGCCCTTTGGCACAACGAATCCAACCTGCTTCTGATAAAACAACAGTCACAGGATCGGCAGGCAACATGTCATTTTCGTTAATGGCTTGTGCTTCTGCACGATGTACCAATGGCGAACGACGATCATCACCAAAACGTTTGGCATCATCTTTCAGTTCATTAATAATCAATGCTTTGAGTGATTCAGGATTTGCCAGTTGTTCACGAATAATGGCTGCTTTTGCTTCAAGTTCTTCTTGTTCAGTCCGCATTTCCATTTCTTCAAGCTTCGCCAAATGACGAAGTTTCAGTTCTAAAATAGCTTCAGCTTGAACTTCGTCAATGCCAAATCGCTCCATGAGCACAGGTTTTGGTTGATCTTGTTCACGAATAATCTGAATCACTTCATCAATATTCAAATAGGCAATAATTAAACCGCCCAAAATATGCAGACGTTTTTCAATCTTATTTAAATGATATTGCAGACGGCGTGTGACCGTCGTTTTACGAATTTCGATCCATTCCAAGAGAATTTTACGAATCGATTTAACTTGCGGGCGACCATCCGCACCAATCATATTCATATTGACACGATAGCTCGATTCTAAATCGGTCGTCGCAAACAAATGACTCATCACCGCTTCAGCATCAATACGGTTTGAACGTAAAACAATAACTAAACGCGTTGGATTGGCATGATCGGATTCATCACGAACATCGCTCACCAATGGCAGTTTCTTCGCCTGCATTTGATCGGCAATTTGGGTAATGATTTTTGAACCTGATACCTGATATGGCAATTCAGTAATCACGATTTCATTTTTATCAACCGTATAGACCGCACGCATGCGATAGCTACCACGACCCGTCACTTGAATTTTCAGTAAGTCTGCAGCGGGGGTAATAATTTCCGCTTTAGTCGGTAAATCAGGCGCTGGAATATATTCTGAAATTTTTTCATCGGTCAGATTCGGGTTACGAATGAGCGCGATGGTGCCTTTGACCACTTCACGTAAATTATGCGGTGGAATATCGGTTGCCATCCCGACGGCAATACCCGTTGTACCATTGAGTAAAATATTCGGTACACGCGCAGGCAAATTAATCGGCTCTTTCATTGAACCGTCAAAGTTGTCCTGCCACTCACAGGTGCCTTGACCAAGTTCCGACAATAACAACTCACTATATTGCGACAGCTTGGCTTCGGTATAACGCATCGCAGCGAAAGACTTCGGATCATCGGGTGAACCCCAGTTGCCTTGCCCTTCAATAAACGGATAGCGATAACTAAATGGCTGCGCCATCAGTACCATCGCTTCATAACACGCAGAGTCACCATGTGGATGGTATTTACCCAGTACATCACCGACCGTACGTGCCGATTTTTTCGGTTTGCTGGTCCACTTTAAACCAAGTTCACTCATCGCATAGACAATACGACGCTGCACGGGTTTTAAACCGTCACTGATATGCGGTAATGCACGATCCATAATCACGTACATGGCATAGTTTAAGTAAGCTTGTTCGGTAAATTCCGCTACGGAACGGTTTTCTGTCGCATGATGCGCAAGGCTTGTCATAACAACCTATATTCCTAATTCATTCGTTTTTGTATCAATGTTTGTTATGCTAAGTCGCAGCTGTCCACGGCACAAGGGCATGAAATGACACAGCGCGACAATTTATGTCTTATGGCGTAAAAATATCCATTTTAAACGCCCTAAGCAACTAAAAAATCATCAGAGACTACACGTCCATCGATTCTAAGCGTTTGCCTTTGGTTTCTTCACCCAAGACTAAAATAATCAATGCAACCGCCACCAAGACCACCGTAAACATCGTGAAGACATAACTAAAACCTTGCGGGAATACCATCAAATGCGTCACTGCAAAAGGTGCAGCGATCCCACCGATTCGACCAATCGCACCTGCCCACCCCGAACCAAAGGCACGAATATGGGTTGGATATTGTTCTGGTGTATACGTGTATAACACACCCCAAGCGCCTAAGTTGAAAAAGGACATGAAACAACCCCAAATCATAATATCGGTCACACTGTCTGCTTGCCCAAAGAAGTAAGCCGATAAGGCACACATACCAATAAATCCGGCTAAGGTTGCCTTACGTCCTAATTTTTCCACCAACCATGCGGCAGCGATATAACCCGGCAATTGTGCCAAGATCATCATTAATACATATTCAAAGGATTGTACGATGGTGTAACCCTGCTTGACCAACAAGCTTGGTAACCATGTGAAAATGCCATAGTAGGAAAATACAATACCGAACCAAATGAGCCATAACATTAAAGTACGGCGTGCTAAAACACCTGACCATAATTGCGAAAATGACAAACTTGGTTTTTCCGCAATGGCTTGAACTTGGAAAATCTCAATGACTTGTACGCCACATTTTTTCTCAATGTCTTTGACTAAAGCATGCGCTTCATCAATCCGACCACGTTGAATTAAGAATGGGATCGATTCAGGTACATATTTCCAAATCACAATTGCATAAAATGCAGGAATACCACCAATTAGAAATGCCGCTTGCCAACCAAAATCAGGAATGACAAAGCGCGATACTAACGCAGCAACCAGCCAGCCTAAGCCCCAAAAACTTTCGAGTAAAACAATGAAACGACCACGCACATGAGCAGGAATATATTCACTTACTAAGGTCACAGCGACAGGAAGTTGCCCACCCAAACCTAAGCCGACAATAAAGCGAAAAACTAACAGCCACGTTAAATTTGGCGCAAAAGCACATGCGGCTGTGGCAAGGCTATAAATCACCAAAGTCAGTGCAAAAACAGTTTTACGCCCAAATCGATCTGCCAATGCACCCGAGCAAATTGCCCCAATGGCCATACCAATAAAGCCAATGGATACCACCCAACTTTTATGCTCAGCAGTCATTTGCCAGTCTTCAGACATTTTTGCCAAAATAAAGGAAATCAGCCCCGTATCCATGGCATCAAACATCCAGCCCAACCCAATGACGAGCAGCAACATATAGTGAAACTTACCGATCGGTAAACGCTGTATTCGAGAAACTAAATCCATAAACACATCTCTATTTGGGTGATACGAGAGAAGCTGCATGTGCAGCGCAAAATTAGACCGTTTTTTATAATGAAATGAACATATAAAAACGAGGCGCTTAAGCCCCGCTATTTTAAAATAAAGCGCTAATTAATTCGCGTCTTTAGAGGATGCGGATTGTTCATCATCCTCTTTATAAATGAATTTAGGCATCTCAAGACCGAAATAAATCGCGAGAATACGGAGACTAAAACCAAACACTAAGGTTGATACAATGGTGATTTCAAGCGATAAGTCCCAATTGCGACACAGCCAATAGAAAATCACTGCAACAAAGGAAATACTGGCATACAGTTCACGTCGGAACACTAAAGGCACATCATTACACAAGATATCGCGGATAATCCCACCCGATACCCCTGTGAGCACACCTGCAACGGCGCACACCACAAAACCATGCCCCATCTCTAAGGCAATTTGGCAACCAATGATGGTAAAGCCAATTAAGCCTAAAGCATCCAGTGCCAAGAAGATATTACGTAAATGACGCATCCATTTGGCAATGATAATCGTCACAAAGGCGGCACAACAGGTCAGTACCAAATATTCAGGATGCTTAACCCACGTTAATGGATAGTGCCCAAGTAAAACGTCGCGAACAGAACCACCACCCAATGCCGTGACACAGGCAATAATCATGACCCCAAACCAATCCATACTTCGCCGACCTGCGGACAACGCACCCGTCATCGCTTCAGCTGTAATGGCAACAATATAGATAATGGTCAACAACATCGCCTTACTTCCGATTGAGGCTTTGAGATGGCGGCTATTCTAAGCTAAATCAGTGTGGAATTTATAAAAATTGCGCACAACATTGTTTAAATTTTTTGCCCGAACCACAAATACACGCTTGTTTCATGGTGATGGTTTGCTCTGTGGTTGGATCAAGAAAATACCAAAGCCCATCCTGCCGCACAAAGTGCGAACGTTCGTGATGAATTTGGGTTTGCTTGCCATCATGATAATGCGCTTTAAATTCGACCAATGCATGTGTTTTGTCGAGCTTTTCATTGGCTTGAACAATTTCAAGTTTGAGCCATTGATTCGTCCTGCTCCAATCTGCAATCGCTTGCATATCCAAAGCTTGTTGCTGCCCCAAAGCTGTCGTGTTTTGAATATAGTTTATTTCATGCTTAGCAAAGGCACTATAACGAGAACGCATGAGTTGTTCTGCACTCGTTGCGACCGCTTGACCCAAATGTAAGGGCTGACAACAATTTTCGTATTCACCTTGCCCACATGGACATGCATCTGACATAAAAATTCCAAAAAAATAGCCCGTATGAACGGGCTATTTTAGCAAAATTGCGAGTGAACTAGATAAATTGAACTTAGTCTTTCGCTACAGGTTGTGCGGTGATGTGGACTTTATCAATCTTATGTCCATCCATGGTCACGACTTCAAAAATATGACCATCGGCTTCGAATTTTTCACCGTTATGCGGTAATCGCGCCATATGGAATAAGATATAACCTGATAAAGTCGAGTATTCTTCGGCTTCATTGACCAAGTCACGTCCAATTAATAACGAGACGTGGCGAATATCGGTTGAACCTTCAAGCAACAAACTACCATCATCGAGGCTTTCTGCTGCTGTATCTAACTCATCTTCATCAGGGAACTCACCGGCAATTGCTTCAAGCACGTCAATTGGCGTTGCAATCCCTTCAATCGAACCATATTCGTTTAACACAATTGCCATTTGTAGCGGTGCTTGGCGTAATTGATCCATCACCATAAGCACTTGCGCATTTTCATGCACAATCACAGGTTCACGTAAGTGTTTTTCAAGTTCTAAATGACCGGTTTCAATAAAATCATTGAGCACACGATGTGTCAGTACTACACCTGCAATATTATCAAGTTCACCACGCGCAACAATTAAACGTGAATGACTGGTGCTTAACAAATTGGCTTTTACAACTTCAGGATCTTCGTCTAAATCAATCCATTCGAGTTCTGGACGTGGTGTCATCACTGATTTGACGGGACGCTCAGAAAGCCCCAATACACCTTGTACCATCACACTGTGATAGGCACCATTTTCATCATCAAACACTTCATCGGCAAAAGCACGTGTTGCAAGGACATCTTCCGGCTCCGCATGTTCAGGATCTTGTGCAGACTTACCACCGAGCATACGCATCACAGCGGACGCTGTACGGTAACGTAAATCAGTTGTGGTCACGAGTTTCTCTTGATTACGACGCATTGATTGGTTAATAAATTCAACTACGACAGAGAAACCAATGGCTGCATATAAGTAACCTTTTGGAATATGGAAACCGAAGCCTTCCACCACCAAAGAGAAACCGATCATCATTAAGAAGCCAAGGCACAGAATCACCACAGTTGGATGCTTATTCACAAAGTCCATTAATGGTTTTGATGCCCACAGCATGACACCCACGGCAATCACAACAGCTGTCATCATCACAGAAAGATCTTTCACCATCCCCACAGCAGTGATCACACTATCGAGTGAGAATACGGCGTCAAGCACCACAATCTGTACAATCACCATCCAAAATACTGCATGGACAGGATTTTCTTCTTTTAATACCGGTTTAGCTTCTAAGCGCTCATGCAGTTCCATGGTGCCTTTAAACAAGAGGAATACACCACCGAACAATAAAATCAGATCACGACCTGAGAATGCATGATCAAATACATAGAACATTGGATCGGTTAATGTCACCACCCAAGCAATGGATGCCAACAGGATCAGACGCATAATTAAGGCTAAACATAGCCCGACTACTCGTGCTGTACCACGTTGTTCTGGTGGAAGTTTTTCTGCCAAAATCGCAATAAAAACAAGGTTATCAATACCAAGTACAATTTCGAGCACAATCAGTGTAAGTAGACCTACCCATGCAGATGGATCTGACATCCATTCGAAGATCATTGTGTCATCTCCTGCATGTCATGCATTGTATATACAACTTTAAGTCCATGAATTTGGCTTAATTTTGCATATATTTTGATTTTATCTGTGTGACAATCTGTTTGGTGATAGCACCAACTTCCACTACCCATGTTCGTTCTATTGTTGTGAAAAACATTTTCAGTATAACAAGAACAAGCTGAAATTCACCTGTTTTCAATTGTGTCATTTTTGATTTTAAAAAATACACAATCACTCACCTCTTTGTCATATTTTTTGTTTAAGCTAGAACGGCAAAATATATTAATGCTAAGGTAAAGAAAATAAATGCAAAGCGTGGCATCAATGACAGAATTAAATCAAACAATTTCTCCTAAAACGACGCGTCCACTGGTAGCCCTATATTGTGGCTCACGTGCGGGTAACAAACCCATTTATCAACAAAAAGCTATTGAATTGGCACAAGGTTTAGCCCAACACGGTTTTGGCTTGGTTTATGGCGGTGCCAGTATTGGCTTAATGGGGCAAGTGGCAGATGCCATGATGCAACATGGCGGCGAAGTGGTTGGCGTCATTCCTGAATTTATGTTGGACTATGAAATTGCCCACAGTACATTGACTGAACTGCATATCGTGCAAAATATGCATGAACGTAAAGCCATGATGGCAGAACGCGCGAGTGCTTTTGTTGCCTTGCCCGGTGGCTTAGGCACTTTTGAAGAAATTTTGGAAATTGCAACGTGGGGGCAACTCAATCAGCACCAAAAACCCATGATGCTATATAACGTCAATGGCTTCTATAATCCGTTAATCAAACAACTTGATGTTGCCGTCGAAGAAGGCTTTTTACCTCCACAGCATCGGGCGAAATTAATCATTTGCGAGCACGCTGCACAAATTTATAGCGCGATTAACAATCTCGATTATCCTGAAAAATTTAGAGCTTAATCCATTCTTTAAGACGTAAAAAAAGCGAGCTCTAGGCTCGCTTTTAAACACAACAATCAAGGTTGTTGAGCAAGATTGGTGACAAACTCATAGAACATCGGCAGCGTCGTTGCCAAAAGAACCGACATCGCTAAACCGAACATTAACTTCATAGCATCTTTGCTGACGTTACGCGAAGTACGGTGTTTATTCACTTCATGCAGCATCATTGACATGGCAAACTCTCGACCAGCAAGTAAACCTAAGAATACCCATGTCGTACTCATTGGAATATTACTCCACTCTTTAAACACCAATAAAATCAGTGCATACATAAAGTCGATAATCGTTGCAGAGCGAATATCGGTCACACCGGTTTTGGTATCAACAATCTTTTGAATCGCACCGCCACGTTGATAGAGAATGATCCCGATCAGAATGACAAAGACTGAAATCGCAAAAATGAGGAACGATAATGGCACTTGGCGAGGCACGTATACAAAAATATTTGCTAAATCTTGAATCAGCCATTGGCTCCACAGAAATGCTGTCGATACCCATTGCAAACCGACCCAAACTTTAGAAGATGGCTCATGTCGAGTACGCGCAAAGTATTGCGATACTTTGCCCATAACAAAACGATAGATTACGATAGCAACAATGAACGCAACGGCGTAACCCATCATTGATTTCACCATCATCGAGCCTAAGCTACTTGGTGAAAAAATGGTGAGTACAAGGAATGTTGTACTGACAGGAATGCCATATTTGGTCAATAAAATCAGTAGAACTGGCGGCACAATATATAGCCAAGTGACCCCACCTTCTGGAAATGGAATCGTTTCCAAACGTCCATAAGATGCATCACCTACGCCAGAGGCGTACCAACCATAGACCAATACCACCATCAAAATCGTGCTGATATAGATCCATAAGATCCACCACGGGCGATGTGCATTCGATGAGATAAATGTACCGAGTGTCTGTGGTACATCATTTCCGACGATAGAATAAGCTGCTAAACAGAAGCCTACTACCATCAAGATTTCGATTGTCATAAAAACAAACCTTGCGAAGAATTTTATCCAACACAGCACCGTTGGAATTTTGCTCAAGATTATGACGGTTTTATTTCACTTTCGTGACAATCTGGTCATAAATTTTGTAGCACGATATAAAAAAGAGCACCGAGGTGCTCTTTAGAATGGGTGAAGTATAACGCTTATTTGAGTCGAATTTCATCCGTCCGTGCGACTCCGCTCACTTCGCTAGCAGTTCCGTGCTGATCAGTATTATTTCAAATTCATTAAATAATATAAAAACAAAGACTTTTATCTGTTGAACGCGATGCTCAACCTGATATTTTTAGATATAAAAAGGCATTTAAAACGATAAAATGGCTAAAATAGCCAACTTATACTGTTTAAGTATTCAGCGAATAAACGATACGAATCTGGTATGCCGCACAATTTAGATATCTTTTTAACTTAAAATTTAAGGTATTGAGCTACTGCTAAGACCCAATGTCCTGTCTATTTAAATACCATTGATGCGCCTGTAAATGACAACGATTTAATACAACATCCGCTTTAGATTGCTTTAAACTGTTCAAAAATAACTTCATTTATGATTATGAATGCAACGCCCAGCCATCAAGCCTTAACCCCTGAATTTAGACTGCTTGTCTTGCTGGTGTCTATCGGCTTTTTCATGCAGGGTTTGGACAGCACTATTATTAATACGGCATTACCTGCCATTGCGCTTAATTTAGGAGAAGATCCTTTAAGAATGCACAGTGTGGTGGTGGCTTATGTGCTGTCTGTGGCGGCATGTATTCCCTTAAGTGGTTGGCTCGCTGACCGTTATGGCGTCCGTAATATTTATTTTGCAGCCATTATTATTTTTGCATTGGCATCATTAGGCTGCGCCTTTTCGCATAACCTCAATGAATTACTCATTTATCGCGTATTACAAGGTTTTGGTGGTGCATTACTGTTACCGGTCGGTCGCTTAGCCTTACTTAAAATTATTCCCCGCACTCAGTTTTTAGCCGCTATGAGCCTGATGAGTCTCGCCGGTTTAATGGGACCTCTAATTGGTCCTACCTTAGGTGGCTGGATGGCGGAATACTTATCTTGGCAATGGGTATTTTTTATCAATATTCCAATTGGTATTTTAGGTGCTTTACTGACCTTCAAAGCTATGCCTAATGTGACTGAACCCGAAGTAGCTGCTTTTGATTTTGGTGGTTTTATCTTATTGATCTTTGCTATGGTCAGCTTATGTTTGGGTATTGAAAACTTTGCTAGTCCTCAATATCCAATCTGGTGGAGTCTTGGTCTGATTTTTGTCGGTATTATCAGCTCCTTTATTTATGCCTACCATGCACATACCCATCAAAATGCCTTATTCCGCAGCCGCTTATTCAATAATAAGATTTTCACGCTTGGCATCTTGGGCAATTTCTTTGCCCGTTTAGGTGGCAATGCGATGCCCTTCTTATTGCCGCTAATGCTGCAAGTGGCTTTTGGCTTCGAACCCTTTATTACAGGGTTATTGATGATTCCAACGGTTTTAGGATCATTAGCATCTAAACCGATTATTCGCCCGATCATTCAATATTTTGGCTATCGCCGTGTCTTGGTCGTCAATACGTTATTGGTTGGTATTTGCATTGCCAGTTTTGCACTCACCACAGCCGAGACACCGATTTGGTTGCGTGCCATTCATTTCTTTGTTTTTGGTATTTTAAATTCCTTGCAATTCGTTTCAATGAACACACTGACCTTAAAAGATTTAACCCAACAAGATGCCAGCAGTGGAAATAGTTTTTTATCCATGATTATGATGCTGTCTATGAGTATCGGTGTTGCACTAGCAGGTACATTGGTAAATATGTTTAGTGCATATTTTGGGGCCGATCAATTAGATTTAGCGTTTCATACTGCATTGATGTGTTTAGGATGCATTAATGTGATTGCAGCTTATATTTTCTGGAATATCCCTAAAAATGTTTCAGTTTAGAAGAATGCTAGTGCGATAGCTAAAAATAGGTTTAAGCTCAATACTCCATAAAGATTAGATCAACTTATGACAGCCAACAAAAAACACACTTCAAATCTTTGGCCGATTGCATTGAGCACTGGGGTCATTTTTATTGTGTTTTTGCTGCTGTATCTATTTATTTTTAGAGCACCTTCTGCCAATGCAGCAGACTACCCGATTCAAGGGTTTGATGTCTCGCATCATCAAAAAGAGATTGAATGGAAAAAGATTTCTCCGCAAAAATATCGCTTCGTGTATTTAAAGTCGACCGAAGGTGGTGATTTTAAAGATACTAAATTTCAAGAAAACTGGCTCAAAGCGCGTGAACATGGACTATTAGTTGGTGCCTATCATTTTTACCGTTTATGCCGTGATGGCACGGTTCAAGCCCAAAATTTTATTGAATCTGTACCGAATAAACCTGATACTTTGCCGCCTGTGATTGATTTGGAATATGACAGCAATTGCATCAATACCTATTCCAAAGAACAACTTTTAAAAGAAATTCAGGTCATGCACGATGCCTTGAAACAACATTATGGCAAGCAACCGATTTTCTATACCTCGAAAACTTTTTATAACATCGTATTGGCAGGATCATTTAAAGACGTTCCACTTTGGGTTCGCGAATATAAAGGCTTGCCAGACTTGAAAGATCAGCCCAAATGGCACTTTTGGCAACATACCAATCAAGGAAAAATTCAAGGGATCAGCACACCTGTGGACATGAATGTGTTTTATGGTTCAGAGCAAGTATGGTTAAAGTTTTTAGAAAAAAATCAGGTGACTTATCACAAGCCACCTATTGATTAAAAAAATCAAAATATCTTGCTTGAATTTCATAAATATCAACGCGACATCTTGCTTCGCTTTGTTGAGATAAAGCGATCGCTTCGCCTTCACAAGAGTCAAAAAGCCTTTTAAGATGACGCATGCGCAAAATTATTCATATCGATATGGATGCGTTTTACGCCTCCGTAGAGCTGCGTGAACGCCCTGATTTAAAACACTTGCCGGTCGTAATCGCATCCCATCATGCGCGTGCGGTGGTGACGGCTGCATCTTATCCCGCGCGTAGCTTTGGGTTGCGCTCAGCCATGTCGATGACACAAGCTCGAAAACTATGTCCACAGGTCATTGTAATTGAACCGAATTTCCAAAAATATCGTGAAGTTTCGGCACAAATTCATCAAGTATTTCGTCAATATACCGATGTGATCGAGCCACTATCACTTGATGAAGCCTACTTAGATGTCACTGAAAATTTGCAAAATATTGCCAGTGCCACCGAAGTTGCAATGCGCATTCGTGAGGATATTTTTCAGCTCACAGGTTTGACAGCATCGGCAGGTGTAGCACCGAATAAATTTCTAGCCAAAGTGGCTTCAGATTGGCATAAACCCAATGGCATCTGTGTGATTAAACCCACTCAAGTTCAGGCTTTTATCCATGAGCTACCATTAAAGAAAATTCCAGGTGTTGGTAGGGTCACCCAAGAAAAATTACAACGTTTAAACTTGGTTACTTTGGGAGATTTGCAGGATGTTGATGAATTCTTTCTCATTCAACATTTTGGTAAATACGGCAGAAGGCTCTATTTATATGCCCAAGGCATTGATGACCGCCCTGTTGAAGCAGAACGCGAAAGGCAGCAAATTTCCAAAGAAACCACTTTTGATGGCAATTTAGTGCTCGCACAATGTCCACCTTATTGGGACAAATTGGTAGAACAAGTTTGGTTTAGCTTAAATCAAAAAAAACTTACAGCACGCGGTGTGTCAGTCAAACTCAAAATGCCCAATTTTAAAATTCTGCAACACAGTAAAAGCTTTAAAGTGCCTCTACGCTCGGTTCAAGATTTACAACAAGTCTTACACAACTTAATCATCGATATGCATATTGATCCGCAGCAATCATTTCGCTTGATTGGTGTTGGAGTGCATTTGCTGAGTCCACCAGAACCAGAGCAACAACTTTCCTTACTTTAGGTCAATTGATCAAGATATAGGCATGAGTGCAAAAATAGCGCAACTTTGTTTTTACATTTTTAAAATTTAGAGTAATCTATCCCCCGCAATGCATTATCCATGTATCTGCTGAGCTGCTGAAAATCACCTTTACTTTCAGCATGATGTCCTGTGATTGGCGTGACGACCGAATCCGAATATTACAGGGCAACTCTGTTGTAACTCATGGAAACTTTTCTTGCATGTCCTCTGCGAATTCTTCTGTTGTTCAAGAACAACGCGCGCGTAAAGCTGCGCTCTCTAGCTTTGTTGGTGCTGTCGTCGATTGGTATGATTTTCTCCTTTACGGGATTGTCGCAGCCTTAATTTTTAAAGATCAATTTTTCCCAAGTATTGGCAACAATATGGGCACCCTTGCTGCCCTTGCAACCTTTGGTGTCGGTTTCTTATTTCGCCCGCTAGGCGGTATTGTGTTCGGGCATTTTGGTGACAAACTCGGTCGTAAAAAAATGCTCGTTATTACTGTCGTCTTGATGGGCTTATCAACGGTGGGTATTGGTCTATTACCTAATTTTGAAATGATCGGTTGGTGGGCACCGGTACTATTGGTCACTTTACGTGCATTACAAGGTTTTGCCGTCGGTGGTGAATGGGGCGGTGCTGCACTTATGGCAGTAGAAAATGCGCCTAAAGGTAAAAAAGCATTTTACTCGAGCGGTGTTCAAGTCGGTTTTGGCGTAGGTTTAGTACTCGCGACTGGCGCTGTATCACTCATTCTTCATTTCTTTGGTGAAGCCGCTTTCGCGGATTGGGCTTGGCGTATCCCTTTTATTGCCAGTATCGTTTTAATTGCCATTGCAATGTGGATTCGTCACGGTCAGGATGAATCTCAAGAATTTGTTGAAAAAGTTATCAATTCTGCGCAAAAGCCAGCCAAACTTCCGATCATACAAGCGGTAACCAAGCATCCAAAAGCCTTCTTTTATATTATTGCGCTGCGAATGACTGAGCTGTTAACCATGTATTTGGTAACCAATTTTGCTCTCAATTATTCGACCAATCATTTGGGTATGGATAAACAGTTCTTCTTAAATATTACCCTCATGGTCGGTGCGATCAGTTGTATCAGTATTCCATTTTTTGCTTGGATTTCTGACAAAATTGAGCATAAAACCATGTGTATTTGGGGCGGTTTAATCGGTGCACTATCCGCATTCCCCTTCTTTATGGCGTTAGATGCACAAAATACATGGATGATTATTGTCGGTGCCATTTTGCTTGCCAATATCGCACATGATATGGTGGTCAGTGTTCACCAACCTATTTTTACCTCATTGTTCGGCACTGAATATCGCTATAGCGGTGCAGGTGTGGGCTACCAAGTGGCGAGTATTATTGGTGGTGGCTTTACGCCAATGATCGCAGCATCCTTGGTGATTTGGGCAGATGGTTCATGGCACTATGTTGCTATTTATTTAGCGATTGGTTGTTTATTAACAGCGGTTGTGGCTGCAATGATGCCAAAAACACAGGATTAAGAAATGACGGTTCAACGTTTGCATGTCTCGAAACGCTTTTCTGAAATTGCGATTTCAGGCAATTTAGTCCATCTTGCGGGTCAATTAGCATCGGATCTTGACCTCGATATTCAAGGTCAAACTCAACAAACGTTGGACATCATTGACCAGTTCCTTGCTGAAGCAGGCACAGATAAAAGCCACATCATGTCAGTGACTATCTATTTAAAAGATATTGAACAAGATTATGCTGCATTCAATGAAGTATGGGATGCATGGGTTTTAGATATTCAAGCCCTGCCGCGTACTTGTGTCGAAGCCAAGCTCTATGATCCCAAAGTTTTGGTCGAATTGACGGTTGTTGCAGTTAAACCTACATAACATTGATCTGAATCAATATAAAAAAAGCATGCACATAGCATGCTTTTTTATTTTTAGCTCATGGCTTTAATATTACGACCTGCATATGAACGCGGTCGTTTCATCTCGTTGACTGAATTCGAGCTTGAATCAATCATTGAAAATGCTTGTTCACCTAAGAAATCCTGCCTTAACTGTTGATATTCTGGCACATTGTCATAACGTATCACGCGGTAACCTGCCATCGTCAGTAAAGCATCTTCGTATTGCGATTGCTGTGGACGCTTTAACACTAAAGGATCATCTACAGCGACAATCGCAATGATGTGATGCTGTTGGTCTAAAACCACAAAGTCTGCCACTAAGTTACGGTATTTATTACGGGTTCGATAAAATTTCGTTGTCAGCAAGGTATCGTAGGACACATGTGCCAATACAGTTTTTTCAGATAGTATTTCTTTTAAGCGCGTATAGGTCAGCTGTTCATTAAAATTAAAAATTGCACGTTGTTTCAAAATACTGTCTTGTCTTTTTGCGCGATTGCCGAGTTGTCTCCATGCGATGATTAACGCAAAAAAGAGTAACAAACTCCCAATGAGAATATAAATAGCCATGCCATTGTCCTTTGAATTCTTATAGTCATTTTTGTTTTATAAGAATCAGTATAGATCCATTTTTTATAATTGAGGCGTTTAGAACCATTCTTGTAAGATACATATACATGCTGTATCAAAACAACTTAAGTTCGCAACATTTGCTAAAACATCAGCCTATACTGAGTCAAAAGAGATCCTTCTCTCTTGTCTACCTAAATCTAAAGCATTTCTCAGACATATCGCAATACTATCCTCTTCATTTGTCGGACAATTCCGATAAACAGTACTTTTCGCATATTTATGTCTTTATTCATCAGCCTACGTCGCTTCAATAAACATGATCTTGGAATGAACTGACAAAATGAACGCAATAAAAAAGGCACCGAAGTGCCTTTTTGAATATACATCTAGATCACGTCATACATTAAGCACGTGATTTAGACTTTGATTTATTACCTGTAAATGGTTTTTTCGCATCACCTGTTTCGCGTGGTGGTAAACCGGTATATTGCGTTAAGATTTGACCACGCTCAGGACGTTTCTTGGTGTTTGAAGGACGACCTTGAGCCTGTGCGGCTTTAGTTCGGTTACCTTGTTCACCGTTACGTTTTGCAGAATCACCTGCCACAGTCGAATTCTTTTTACGAGCCGATTGATACTGCCCTTCGGTGCTAGATGCAGGTTGATACGTCGGGATCAAATGATGCTTCGAGTTACCAATCAGATCTGCACGTCCCATTTCTTTTAATGCTTCACGCAGTAATGGCCAGTTATTGGCATCATGGTAACGCAAGAATGCTTTATGCAAACGACGACGTTTATCACCTTTTACAATATCTACGGTCTCTGTATAACGCGCGACTTTGGCAAGTGGGTTCTTACCCGTGTGATACATGGTGGTTGCAGTTGCCATTGGTGATGGATAGAAAGTTTGTACCTGATCGGCACGGAAACCATTCTTTTTCAGCCAAATCGCAAGATTCATCATATCGTAATCGGTTGTGCCTGGATGCGCTGCGATGAAGTAAGGGATAAGGTATTGTTCTTTACCTGCTTCCTTACTAAAGCGATCGAACATTTGTTTGAAACGGTCATACGTCCCAATACCCGGCTTCATCATTTTATTGAGTGGGCCCTTTTCGGTATGTTCAGGTGCAATCTTAAGGTAACCACCAACGTGATGCGTCACCAATTCTTTCACGTATTCAGGGTTTAATACCGCTAAGTCATAACGTAAACCTGAACCAATCAGAATCTTTTTAATACCTGGTAAAGAACGTGCTTTACGATATAACTGGGTCAATGGCGCATGATCAGTATGTAGGTTTTGACATACCCCCGGGAACACACACGATGGCTTACGACAATTCTTTTCAATCTCAGGATCTTTACACGCCAAACGATACATGTTGGCAGTCGGGCCGCCTAAATCGGAAATAATGCCGGTAAAGCCCGGTGCAGTATCACGAATTTTTTCAACTTCACGTAAAATCGATTCTTCAGAACGGTTCTGAATAATACGACCTTCATGCTCAGTAATCGAACAGAAGGTACATCCGCCAAAACAGCCACGCATGATGTTCACAGAGAACTTAATCATGTCAAAAGCGGGGAAACGTGCCTGACCATAAGATGGATGTGGAAGACGTGCATAAGGCAAATCAAACACATAATCCATTTCTTCCGTGGTTAACGGAATTGGAGGCGCATTCAGCCAAACATCACGTTCGCCATGCTTTTGAACCAAAGCACGCGCATTACCCGGATTGGTTTCTAAATGCAAAATACGATTGGCATGTGCATACAACACAGGATCTGCTGCCACTTCTTCAAAAGCAGGCAGGCGAATAACAGATAATTCACGTGGCGGTAATTTATGTTTTATCGCTTTAGATGCGGGCTGAAGTTGTACAATTTGAGTATCAGAATCTAGATTATCGCCTTCACGTACAATCGGATTCGCAACAGGTTCTTTTTGGAAACCTTGATATTGGGTACTTTCTTTACCCTTTTCAATTTCACAGCCGTCTAAATCTTCAGTCATCACATATGGGTTGATGATTGGATCAACACGACCAACGCTATCGACATCATTCGATGCAATTTCGACAAATTTGGCTTTCGATGCACGGTTATTTTTATTGACAATAAATGCCGTACCACGAACATCAGTAATATCTGTGATTTTTTCACCACGCGCCAAACGATGCATAATTTCAGTGATCGAACGCTCACCATTACCATACATCAAAAGGTCGGCCTTTGAATCCATCAAAACTGAACGACGAACTTTGTCTGACCAATAATCATAATGTGCGATACGACGCAGTGATGCTTCGATACCACCTAAAAGTACAGGTACATCAGGGTAAGCTTCACGTACACGTTGACAATACACAGTTGCTGCACGGTCTGGACGTTTATTTGGCACATTATCTGGTGAATAAGCATCATCTGAACGAATTTTACGGTCAGCCGTATAACGGTTAATCATGGAATCCATGTTCCCTGCCGTTACACCCCAAGCAATATTCGGTTTACCGAGCACGCGGAACGCATCCACGTTCGTCCAGTCAGGCTGTGCAATAATGCCAACACGGAAGCCTTGCGCCTCCAAGGTACGACCAATGATGCCTGAACAAAATGACGGATGATCGATATAAGCATCGCCACAAACTAAAATAAAATCACAACTGTCCCAACCGAGTTGATCCATTTCTTCGCGTGACATCGGCAAAAATGGCGCTGGGTCGAAACATGACGCCCAATATTTGTCGTAATCAAACAACGCTTTAGGCGCTGTCTGCATGGTATAAGCAGTAGACATGGCTAGCAAATTCTCGGCTGGCAGATGATAGGAGATCTAAAATTAGATCAAAGATGAAAGCCGACTATTTTAGCATGAATTAGACCGAGCTTGCTTGATTATAATTTATACAAATATTTAGAATGACTGATGATTAGGAATGAATGATGAATATTTTTGAGTCCTAATTCTTCTTTTTCTAAGCGATATACCTAAAAAATTTCAGGTTTTTATACCTGGTATGGCTTAATTTTCTAGATTAATTATTTTTTATATATTCCAACTTTCTTCCCCACAAAGAAAAAACCCCCTCAATCTTTTGATTGAGGGGGTTTTCGAATTAATGAGCTGGCGATGACTTACTCTCACATGGGTAATCCCACACTACCATCAGCGCTAAGAGGTTTCACTTCTGAGTTCGGGAAGGGATCAGGTGGTTCACTCTTGCTATTGTCGCCAGCACAACTGTTTATGATTACTCGCTATGGTCTTAGTTGCTTTCGCATGCCTAGCTTTGGTCAAAAGAGTTATTAACAGAGATATTTGAGTATCGATGCGTTGCTTAATTTTACTTAGCTTTCAAACTAAATCAAGTTGTTTTGTAGTGATTTCGACTACAACACCAACTGTTTGGGTGTTGTATAGTCAAGCCTCACGAGCAATTAGTATTGGTCAGCTTCATACATCACTGCACTTCCACATCCAACCTATCAACGTCGTAGTCTTCAACGGCTCTTTAGAGGACATAAAGTCCTTGGGAAATCTTATCTTGAGGTAGGCTTCCCGCTTAGATGCTTTCAGCGGTTATCCCTTCCGAACATAGCTACCCGGCGATGCGACTGGCGTCACAACCGGTACACCAGAGGTTCGTCCACTCTGGTCCTCTCGTACTAGGAGCAGATCCTCTCAAATTTCCAACGCCCACGGTAGATAGGGACCGAACTGTCTCACGACGTTCTAAACCCAGCTCGCGTACCTCTTTAAATGGCGAACAGCCATACCCTTGGGACCTGCTTCAGCCCCAGGATGAGATGAGCCGACATCGAGGTGCCAAACACCGCCGTCGATATGAACTCTTGGGCGGTATCAGCCTGTTATCCCCAGAGTACCTTTTATCCGTTGAGCGATGGCCCTTCCATACAGAACCACCGGATCACTAAGACCTACTTTCGTACCTGCTCGACTTGTGGGTCTCGCAGTTAAGCGCGCTTTTGCCTTTATACTCTACGCGTGATTTCCGACCACGCTGAGCGCACCTTCGTACTCCTCCGTTACTCTTTAGGAGGAGACCGCCCCAGTCAAACTACCCACCAGACATGGTCCTCGCTCCAGATTATGGAGCAGAGTTAGAACCTCAATATTACCAGGGTGGTATTTCAAGATTGGCTCCATCGCAACTAGCGTCACGACTTCAAAGCCTCCCACCTATCCTACACAAGTAAGATCAAAGTTCAATGTCAAGCTGCAGTAAAGGTTCACGGGGTCTTTCCGTCTAGCCGCGGGTACACCGCATCTTCACGGCGAATTCGATTTCACTGAGTCTCTGCTGGAGACAGCGCCCCCATCATTATGCCATTCGTGCAGGTCGGAACTTACCCGACAAGGAATTTCGCTACCTTAGGACCGTTATAGTTACGGCCGCCGTTTACTGGGGCTTCGATCAATAGCTTCGCTTGCGCTAACCACATCAATTAACCTTCCAGCACCGGGCAGGCATCACACCCTATACGTCCACTTTCGTGTTTGCAGAGTGCTATGTTTTTAATAAACAGTTGCAGGGGCCTGGTTTCTGTGGCTGTCAACCGCTCAGGAAGTAAATTCCGTCACCGTCGACAGCGTACCTTCTCCCGAAGTTACGGTACCATTTTGCCTAGTTCCTTCAGCAGAGTTCTCTCAAGCGCTTTGGTCTACTCGACCTGACCACCTGTGTCGGTTTCGGGTACGATTCCTGTGTAACTGAAGCTTAGAGACTTTTCCTGGAAGTATGGTATCAGCCACTTCGCTGTACAAGTACAGCTTGCTATCAACTCTCAGCATAGAGCACCCCGGATTTGCCTAAGATGCATGCCTACTGTCTTTCACCTGGACAACCAACGCCAGGCTGACTTAACCTTCTCCGTCCTCTCATCGCATTACACAGAAGTATTGGAATATTAACCAATTTCCCATCGACTACGCCTCTCGGCCTCGCCTTAGGGGTCGACTCACCCAGCCCCGATTAACGTTGGACTGGAACCCTTGGTCTTTCAGCGAACGAGTTTTTCACTCGTTTTGTCGTTACTCACGTCAGCATTCGCACTTCTGATACCTCCAGCAGACTTCTCAATCCACCTTCATCGGCTTACAGAACGCTCCCCTACCACTTGCAATAAATTGCAAATCCGCAGCTTCGGCATATAGTTTTAGCCCCGTTACATCTTCCGCGCAGGCCGACTCGACTAGTGAGCTATTACGCTTTCTTTAAAGGGTGGCTGCTTCTAAGCCAACCTCCTAGCTGTCTATGCCTTCCCACATCGTTTCCCACTTAACTATAATTTTGGGGCCTTAGCTGGCGGTCTGGATTGTTTTCCTCTTGACTACGGACGTTAGCACCCGCAGTCTGTCTCCCGGATAGTACTCATTGGTATTCGGAGTTTGCATCGGTTTGGTAAGTCGGGATGACCCCCTAGCCGAAACAGTGCTCTACCCCCAATGGTATTCGTCCGAGGCGCTACCTAAATAGCTTTCGGGGAGAACCAGCTATCACCGAGTTTGATTAGCCTTTCACCCCTATCCACAAGTCATCCCCTGGCTTTTCAACGACAGTGGGTTCGGTCCTCCAGTTAGTGTTACCCAACCTTCAACCTGCTCATGGATAGATCACCCGGTTTCGGGTCTACACCCAGCAACTAAACGCCCTATTAAGACTCGATTTCTCTACGGCTCCCCTATTCGGTTAACCTTGCTACTGAATGTAAGTCGCTGACCCATTATACAAAAGGTACGCAGTCACCGGACACAATGCCGGCTCCCACTGCTTGTATGCATGCGGTTTCAGGATCTATTTCACTCCCTCACAGGGTTCTTTTCGCCTTTCCCTCACGGTACTGGTTCACTATCGGTCAGTCAGGAGTATTTAGCCTTGGAGGATGGTCCCCCCATATTCAGACAAGGTTTCACGTGCCTCGCCCTACTCGTCATCATTACATAAGCCCTTTCGTGTACGGGAATATCACCCTCTACGTTCGCACTTCCCAGAGCGTTCCACTAAAGCTTATGTAACTTAATGGGCTGATCCCCGTTCGCTCGCCGCTACTAAGGGAATCTCAATTGATTTCTTTTCCTAAGGGTACTGAGATGTTTCACTTCCCCTCGTTCGCCTTGCATGACTATGTATTCATCATGCAATACCTACCTTATGGTAAGTGGGTTTCCCCATTCAGACATCTCCGGATCACAGGATATTTGCCGCCTCCCCGGAGCTTTTCGCAGGCTATTACGTCTTTCATCGCCTCTGACTGCCAAGGCATCCACCACATGCACTTAATTACTTGACTATACAACCCCAAACAGTCGACGGTACCTACAAGGAGCACCTTCAACATACAGTTCGAAGTACTGTGAATCTAATCACTGTACAGCTTCAATCAAAATCATATACCAAAACGCTTGATTCAGTTAATCGCTAGTTTCTCATCACTTCTTATTCAACCACTCACTTAGCTTACGCTTTGTAAGTTGTTGTTTAATTAGCTCTGAGCCTTAAACAATTTATTTCAACTCAAATATATTCTGTTAATGATTGTCTACGTCCTCATCGGATCGTAGCAACTGTGATAAATCACAGAGATTACCAAGTGCGCGTATCATAACGCTTATACTTGTTAATCTCTAGAATCTAAACACTTGACAGCTCAAGGACTAATCAACCTCAGCACCGTATGATCACATACTGCGCGAAGCGTAGCTTCTTGCCTAAATTTCAAGGAAAAGCATGCTTTTCTTGTCTTGAAATTTGGTGGAGACTAACGGAGTCGAACCGTTGACCTCCTGCGTGCAAAGCAGGCGCTCTACCAACTAAGCTAAGTCCCCAGCTTATCATTTAGATCAATGTATCTGATTTCTGTTTTGCAGATGGTGGGTCTGACAAGACTTGAACTTGTGACCCCACGCTTATCAAGCGTGTGCTCTAACCAACTGAGCTACAGACCCTCAGGTACATCGTATGAAGAACAACTTGTTGTGGATTCTTACCAATCGTCAATCTTTCGTTAAGGAGGTGATCCAGCCGCAGGTTCCCCTACGGCTACCTTGTTACGACTTCACCCCAGTCGTCGGCCACACCGTGGTAACCGCCCTCAATTAAGTTAGGCTAGCTACTTCTGGTGCAACAAACTCCCATGGTGTGACGGGCGGTGTGTACAAGGCCCGGGAACGTATTCACCGCGGCATTCTGATCCGCGATTACTAGCGATTCCGACTTCATGGAGTCGAGTTGCAGACTCCAATCCGGACTACGATCGGCTTTTTGAGATTAGCATCCTATCGCTAGGTAGCAACCCTTTGTACCGACCATTGTAGCACGTGTGTAGCCCTGGTCGTAAGGGCCATGATGACTTGACGTCGTCCCCGCCTTCCTCCAGTTTGTCACTGGCAGTATCCTTAAAGTTCCCGGCTTAACCCGCTGGCAAATAAGGAAAAGGGTTGCGCTCGTTGCGGGACTTAACCCAACATCTCACGACACGAGCTGACGACAGCCATGCAGCACCTGTATGTAAGCTCCCGAAGGCACCAATCCATCTCTGGAAAGTTCTTACTATGTCAAGACCAGGTAAGGTTCTTCGCGTTGCATCGAATTAAACCACATGCTCCACCGCTTGTGCGGGCCCCCGTCAATTCATTTGAGTTTTAGTCTTGCGACCGTACTCCCCAGGCGGTCTACTTATCGCGTTAGCTGCGCCACTAAAGTCTCAAAGACCCCAACGGCTAGTAGACATCGTTTACGGCATGGACTACCAGGGTATCTAATCCTGTTTGCTCCCCATGCTTTCGTGCCTCAGTGTCAGTATTAGGCCAGATGGCTGCCTTCGCCATCGGTATTCCTCCAGATCTCTACGCATTTCACCGCTACACCTGGAATTCTACCATCCTCTCCCATACTCTAGCCAACCAGTATCGAATGCAATTCCTAAGTTAAGCTCAGGGATTTCACATTTGACTTAATTGGCCACCTACGCACGCTTTACGCCCAGTAAATCCGATTAACGCTCGCACCCTCTGTATTACCGCGGCTGCTGGCACAGAGTTAGCCGGTGCTTATTCTGCGAGTAACGTCCACGCACCTAGAGTATTAGTCTAGGGCGCCTCCTCCTCGCTTAAAGTGCTTTACAACCAAAAGGCCTTCTTCACACACGCGGCATGGCTGGATCAGGGTTCCCCCCATTGTCCAATATTCCCCACTGCTGCCTCCCGTAGGAGTCTGGGCCGTGTCTCAGTCCCAGTGTGGCGGATCATCCTCTCAGACCCGCTACAGATCGTCGCCTTGGTAGGCCTTTACCCCACCAACTAGCTAATCTGACTTAGGCTCATCCATTAACGCAAGGTCCGAAGATCCCCTGCTTTCCCCCGTAGGGCGTATGCGGTATTAGCAGTCGTTTCCAACTGTTGTCCCCCATTAATGGGCAGATTCCTAAGTATTACTCACCCGTCCGCCGCTGAATCCAGTAGCAAGCTACTTTCATCCGCTCGACTTGCATGTGTTAAGCCTGCCGCCAGCGTTCAATCTGAGCCATGATCAAACTCTTCAGTTTAAAATCAGTAGTAGCTTAAAGGCTACCAATCTTGGCTCATCAATTTTCTGACAAATATTTCTCAAATAAACTTCGAGTAATTTCTACCATCAATCAATGAAAATAATTTCGATCAATCAATCAGTAAAAATCCACACAAGTTGTTCTTCATAATCTCTTAATGATCTTCTTGTTGGTTCGTCACCAGCAAGCTAGGTCGGCTATATTACACTAGATTTATCTAGTGTCAATCAGTAATTCAAATTATTTTAAACTTTCTTTCTAAAATCAATTCTTAACATCTTGTGCTAAGCCATTGTTTTACCAGAAGTTTTAATCTTCATCACTGCCGATGGATGTGCATTCTACAGTATTTCAGATCCCTTGCAACACCTTTTTAAAAAGTTTTAAAACGCATGTTTATTTTATAAACCATAAAATAACTAAGATATTGTTTTATAACTAAAATTTATTTTAATTAATTTTAAAATATCATTTTGAGCACATATAATTTGATGCAAGTTATTGATATATAATATTTTTATACCAAAAACCAGCCTTAAGCCACTTTAGATTCACTGTAATAAACAGCATTTTGTATATATAGAGATCAAAAATAAGATACATCTCCATTTTTTAATCTGTGCTTATCCTTCCCTTTATTATTATAAATTTAGGTTTTGCCTTCTAAACAATGCTTATAAATATGCAAAACCACGTCACTAAATTCTCTTAATACATATTGCACCCATAGATCTGAATAAAAATTCAATTCTGTCGATAAGCGATAATCAATGCGTAGGATTAATTTTGTTTGATTTGGATTGATGGCTTCTAAGCGATAATCTGTTGTCAACAAATTAAAATACGCTCCGCCAATTTCAATATGATCATCTAAAGATCCTTTAGGGAAAGATTCTGGTGCAAATCGATACGTCCACATTAACTTTTCAGGTGCTTTTGACTGAATAATCTTTTCTTCAAAATAAATTCCACGTTCCCAATGGATTTGGCGTACTGAACCTTGATCTGTACATACTGTCATACCCGATTGTGGTTTAGGAAAGCCCATTGTAAAAATTGGACTGTATTTGATTTCATTGGGTTGAATATTTTGAATATGATTAATTGCCGCAAAGACCTGCTCTCGCGATGCATCGATGACTAATGATTTCGTGGTATAGCCTTGATGATACTGAGTGATATTGGGTAAAAACAGTAAGCCCAATAATGGTAACAAGCCAATTGAATAGATTCTTTTATAGGGTTTCCATATTTTTCGACATAGGCTTCGCATGAAAAATGCACCAAGCAATGCCAACACAAAATAAATTGGCGCAGCCATAATTAAGCAAATCACGCCTTCTTTTAAGACAATTCCCCCTAAAATAAGTAAGACCAACACGATCAAAGACTGCCGTTTTAAGATCTGACCATCACTGGCATTTCGATTAAATGACAAAATGTATTCACTGATTGCGCCCACACTTAAAGGAAATAAGATGAGAAATGACATCGACATCATTTTTCCGGTATAACGTGCTAACAATGAGATAATTAAAAAATACAACATTGCCAGCACAAAGATGGGAAGAACGACTTTAATGAAAGGACGTTTACTGTACTGCGATTCAATTTAAAGTTTTGGCGAATGGTCTTTTAGGCAAATCAACTTATGGTGCGGATAATCTACCGCTTTATAAATTTCAATTTTTTGATAATGATCACTCAGTTGTTGATAAAAAGCTTGCTCAAATTCTGCCGTCCAATCCAACTCTAAAATAAGCACCTCGTGTTCTTGCATAAGAACATCAAAATATTGTTGTAATTTTTCCATTTTATAGCGATATATTATTTATATCTTGACATATTGCCTGAAGTTACCGTTCTAAAACAATAACTTCAGATTTTTTTAAACTTGAAAAATTAAAACTTCATACTGATTCGAGCCCAGTAATTCCGTCCAATATTATTAAATTGTTCAGTGGTGGGTAAGCCTGTACCTGATGCACCCATTTTATTTAGGTGCTCGGTATAAGCGCGGTCGAGCACATTGTCGATGCCAACTGAAAGATCCACACCATTAGATAGGTTATACGTACCATTTAAAGACAAAGTACCAAAGCCTGAACTTTTCTTATTGTCATAACCTACGATGTTACCTTCACGTTCACTTATCCGATTTTGACTATCGGCCATGCGCCAATAAGCACCCAAAGTGTAACGGTCTTGAATGTAACGAAGATTCACGCGACCTTCTAAGGGTGCAATTTGTGGCAACGGCGTATTGTTCGTAGTGTTTTCACCCCATGCATACATGACACTCACATCTGCCTGAATCGCATCGGTAAACTGATAACCAACCCCTGCTTCTGCACCTGCAATGACGGCATCAACATTTCGTGTCTCGGCTTTATCGTCTGCATTGTATTTGGTCAAGATAAAATCTTGGATCAAACCTGTATACGCTGATGCCCAAGAACTGAAATTACCATGCGCATGTTGATAGCCTAAATCCAACTGTAGCGTTTTCTCGGTATCGATACTTTTAAAGGTATTTGAATTGCCATTGCCTGATACAGGACTAAAGAGTTCCCAATAATCTGGCATACGTTCTACATAACCAAGTCCGATATAAGTTTTGCCATCGTCATGTTCAGGGTGAATATTTTCAAAACGCAAGAAAGCACTTGGTAATAACTGTTGACGCGATTGATGACTTTGAACTGCATTGACATCAACCTGATCTAAACGTAGACCTGTGACAAATTGATTATCGTTGCCTAGGTCATAGGTCAGCTCACCAAATGCGCCGATGGATTGGAATTCCATATCCGTCTGACGGGGCTGCTTTTTATAACTGTTATGCATCCCCTTACGAATGCTATGTTCATTGTTTTGCGTATCGACACCTGAAATCAGTGTGATCTTTTCCCATTCACTTGTCATGGCAACACGTGCATTGAGTGTTTTACGTGCCACATTGGTTGCCATTGGCATCTTCATCATGGGGGTTGGCGTAAATTCACGTAGGCTGAAATTATCCATGACATGGTCATTAAAATTGTAATTGACTTGCGCCTCAATTTTTTTGATCACATCGCTGATGTTTTTCTTTTCAACACGCAGTCCTAAACTTTCACGCGCAAATTTGGAGCCGTCCATCTCACGCCCCGCATACACCGCTTCACCATCGGCTTTACCACCGGTGAGTTCAAGCCATGTATCTTTATCAGGTGTCCAACCCAAAGCGATGTCTGTATTCCAACGCTCCCAATCTGATGGAACAGTCGTGCCATTACCATCTTTATAACTATTAGATACTGAACGATTGGTATTCAAGCGAACATATTTTTTCTCATCGCCTGCTGCGACTTCAATATTCTGATCTAAACGTCCAAACGAACCGAGTAATACACTGGCTTGACCGCGGTAATTTTTATTTTCATCAAACTGTTCAGGTGTACGCTCAAAAATGACTGTCGCTGCTGAACCGGTGTTGGCATATTGAACCGTTTGCGGACCTTTAATCACAGAAATACGATCATAGCTTTCAGGAGAAATATAAGACGTCGGTGAATCCATACGACTTGGACATGCGCCTAAGTTTTCTGTGCCATCGGTGAGAATTTTAATGCGCGAACCAAACATACCACGGAATGTCACGTCACCATTGGTGCCTGCCCCACTGTTTACCGCGCTAAAGCCGACAATACTTTGTAAATAGTCTGCGCCATCGGTTGCAGGAACTGGCTGAATCGGCTGTTTAGGATCGGCACGAACAATTAAACCATTGGCATCACGCTCCATTTGGGTAGTAACCACAATAGGCGCTAGTGTGTGTACAGGCATTACATCATCTGCTGTCGTCTGCACATTGGCAAAAACGAGTGGTGAATAACATGCAATGCAAATCGCAGCCGTAAGCGGCTGTAACAAGAATGTAGGCTGAGCCATTTTCTATCTCACTGAATACATAAATTAAGCAGGACTTGAATCAATGAAGACTCAAGAAAAAACGGATTTATGCAAACAGTGGTGGCGCACGCCCTTGAGGCATTAAAAAGAGTTGCTGAAGGACAAACCAAATGTGCTTAAAGGCTTTTTGAAATGCAATTAAGCGCACTTGAATACGATCAAGAACTTCTTTGATATCTAGATGCGGTGGCAAAACCAAATTGCCGTACACGGTACAGTACTGACATTGATGACTTGGATCATGATGGTCATGACCAGTATCTAGAGATTGGACATGCATGCTGTGGTCAGCATGATGTGAATGAGATGTATGTTTTGCTTCTGATGTAGGCAATAAAAGTGCACGCGTGATGGTTTCACAGACTGGTGCAATTTGATATTGCACAGGCAGCAAAGGCTGTAAAAACACAGCAATCTGTAAAAATACCGCTGTCAGACACAGCAGTAATCCAGCACGAAAAAACACAAGCGAACCTTGATATTTGTCTAAGCCAAGTATAACAAAGCCCAATCAAAATTGGGCTTTGTAACAGATCAAAAACACCAAAAAGCGTTTTAGCGTTTTACTGCAACTTTTTCTTTTTGGCGTTGACGTGCTGCTTTTTCAATTTTTTCACGCGCACGTTGGCGTTTCAACGGCGATAGATAATCAACAAATAATTTACCATTTAAGTGATCCATCTCATGTTGAATGCACACTGCAAGCAGCTCATCAGCTTCCAACTCGAAGGCTTCACCATCAAGATTAATCGCCTCGATTTTTACACGTGACGGACGCTCAACTTTATCGTATATTTGAGGTACAGATAGACAGCCTTCTTCATATGGCTGTGTTTCTTCAGTTAAGGGTGTTATTTTGGGGTTAATAAACACCAATGGTTGATCTTTATTTTCAGATAAGTCCATGACAATCAGCTGAATATGACGATCTACTTGAGTCGCAGCTAAACCAATGCCTGGCGCTTCATACATGGTTTCAAACATATCTGCAGCGAGCTGACGAATTTCATCAGTGACTTCTTCGACTGGTTGTGCAATGGTACGAAGACGGGGATCGGGGAAACTTAAAATAGGTAATAAGGCCATACTGCGTCCTCAATTATGCCATTGATCAAAAAACCAAATGAAGGGAATGCTTCATCAAAAAAATCGGTGTAAGATCTTTATTATAACGCAACTACATACATAATTTTAGGAATTATGATAATGAAAAAGGTTTTCGTGGGCACGCCAATTTTTAGTGCTGTGGGGTTAAAAAAACAAATGCTTGCACTCGCGGTTTCTGTCGGTGTGAGCTTAGGAACTGTGTCCATTGCTGAGGCAGCACCGGCACGTAATATTAATCCGCCATCGCTTAAAGCAAATGCACCTCAAGTTTATGTCGTCAAAAAAGGCGATACACTTTGGGATATTTCCAAAAAATTCTTGAAAAACCCAGTACGCTGGCGTGAAATTTGGGCAAGCAACCGACACGTTAAAAATCCGCACTGGATTTTCCCGGGTGACCGCCTACTCATGTGTACCTATAACGGCAAACCGATTATTGGTAAAGATGAAGGTGATGGTTGTGCCGGCATCATCAGTCGTTATACAGGTAGTACAAAAGTAGAACCACAAATTCGTGTTGAGTCACTCAACAATACGATTCCTGTTATTCCGCTCCAACATATTAAAAACTGGCTACAACACAGCATGATTCTGCCTGCCGATACATTGGACGGCGTGCCTTATATTATTGGTGCAGCAGATGAACGCGTATTGGCTGCAAAAGACCAAACTGTTTATGCCCGTGGAAATGGCTTAGTCGTAGGTCAACGCTATGCGGTCTATCACGAAGGCGAACCGTACATTTTCACTGATGCCAACGGCGTGAAATACAATGCAGGCGTAGAACTCAACCAAGTCGCATCCGCTGTTGCTGTACGTGGTCAAGATGGAATTACAACGCTTGAACTCACTGACAGTTATGATCGTGAAGTGCGTCGCGGTGATCGTGTTCTACCTGAATATGACCCAATGCTACCAAGCTTATTCTATCCAACCAGCGCGGATAACATCACTCCGGGTGGTATTGTCGTTCGAGTTCAAGGCTCTATTGGCACAGCAGCGCGCCATAGTGTCGTCACGATTGACCGTGGAACAACCCATGGCGTTCAAATCGGTGATGTATTCAATGTGAATAAACAAGGTCAAATTGTCACTGACCCTAAAACCCAAGAACGTATTGCACTTCCAACAGAACAAGTCGGTAGCATCATGGTGTTTAAAGCATTTGATAATTTAAGCTATGCCTATGTATTGGAAAGTGCTTTACCGATGAAAGTGGGTTCAAGCATTCAACCGCCATTACTTGATGAATAAGCCCTAAAACATTTCAATCTGTTCATAAGTTTAAGTCAAAATTTGGCTTAAACTTAGCCCAATAATAAGAAGACGTTATTTATAGGTCTCGATATGCTGAACTCGTTATCAAAGATGCAATTAGACACACTCACCTTATGGTATTTGGTTCAGCATTCACTTTCGAGCTTCTATAAAATTCGTGCTCATTATGCGCATTTGGCTGAAGCCATTCAGCCAGATCAAACCGCTGTTTGGCAATCTTTAGGTATTCATGCCAATCATGTACAGCGGCTTCAAGATTTCCACCAAGAAGAATCACAACGTAAATTTGAACGCTGCATTGCGCTTACACAACAATATTGTGACTTCATCTTACTCGATACAGATATTGATTATCCGCAGCAACTTAGTCATTACTCTGATAAGCCCCCGATCCTGTTTGGACAAGGTCAAGCAGATAGCTTGTTACAGGCACAAATCGCAATTGTAGGCAGCCGCAAGCCCAGTCATCATGGTCGCCAAGTGGCTTATGATTTTGCCTTTTACTTAAGTGAGCAAGGCTTTTATATCAATAGTGGACTGGCACAAGGCATTGATGAAGCAGCCCATCGTGCTGGTCTTTTGCATCAGCGTACTATCGCCGTGATGGGTACAGGACTTGATCAGACTTATCCCTCTTCGAATCAAGTATTACGCCAACAACTATTAGCAGAAGGCGGCACAGTCATTACTGAGTTTTTGCCTGAGACTCCGCCACTTCAGCATCATTTTCCACGGCGTAATCGTATTGTTAGTGGATTAAGCCTAGGCGTGATTGTGGCGGAAGCGACCTTAAAGAGTGGCTCGCTCATTACGGCAAAACTCGCAGCGGAACAAGGCAAAACTATTTTTGCGATTCCGGGACATATTTACAGTGAACATCATCAAGGTTGCCACCAACTGATTCGGGAAGGTGCGATTTTGATCGACCATCCGCAACAAGTGATTGAAGACTTAGCCCTCGCCACACAATGGCAATCCTTACAAAATGAGATACATCGTGAAGCACCCACAGTTGAGACAACTCATATTCCAGCGCATTTAATTGCGCTTTACAATCAATTGGATTGGGTGGGACAAGATCTAGATCAGCTGAGTTTACAACTACAATTCGATGTTGCGTCATTAACAGCACAATTGATGGAACTGGAACTTTTAGGTCTATGCACGCAGCAATCGGGAATGTTTGTGCGTTGTCGTCCACACAAATAAGGTTCACAATAATGACTTATTGTCATTTTATTAAAGGACTCTCCCATGATTACCACCTCTGTTGCTGAAGCAGCGAAAGCCCTGCAAGCGGGTGAGGTATTGGCATATCCGACAGAAGCTGTATGGGGTTTGGGCTGTGACCCATTCAATGAACAAGCATTTTCAGAAATTCTACGTCTAAAACAACGTCCGATTGAAAAAGGCGTGATTTTATTGGCAGCCAATATTGCACAAGTTGAACATTTATTTGCAGGGCTGTCTGAAACAACCAAAGCACAGATTATTGATTCATGGACCAATCGCGGCCCTTCAGAACGTGCCACTACGTGGTTATTGCCTGCAAGTAGCGACATTCCAACATGGATTAAAGGTAACCATCCTAAAGTCGCTGTTCGAGTCACCACACATCCTTTATGTGTCGCGCTTTGTCAGGCATTTGGCGGTTTTATCGTATCAACCAGTGCCAATCCTGCCGGACTTGAACCTGCGCGCTCACTACAAGATTCCATTGCGTATTTTGAACAAGATTTGCATTATTTAAATGGTGATTTAGGCTTGAGCCAACAACCAAGTCGAATTTTGGATGCAGTAACAGGTGAAGTGATTCGCGCTTAAGCGAATCACCTTCTATATATTGAAAATAAGACAAAAGTTTAAGACAAAAAAAAGCTCAGCCATATAGGGACGGCTGAGCATAAAAAAGGATGTGCATAAATCACATCCAGAGGGTTCGAAAATCTCTGGGAGTTTGATAATTCAGGAAATTTTCTGAGTCATCATTCTCGATGGACGTATTATGGGAGAAAGCTTGAACAACAACAAATACAATAAAATGATCTATTAATAGCTATTAACTATTAATAGAATGAATGATTCAAGTAAAATTCAAAATATCTTGCTATTTTTACTTCAATTTTAAAAATAAGCTTATTTTTAAAGAGCTGCTTTTCAGTTAAAAAAATAAGCCAAACAAGTGAAACCAATATAAAAAAGACTATTCGATTGTTTATTTTTTAATCAATACTGCAAAATTCATATGAATGATCACGTCAATTTTGGCTTGGGACTATATTGCGCCAACAAAATCCCGAGCAAAATGACCACGCCACCCACAGTATGATAAATCGTCCACGATTCGCCTAACCATACATACGCAATCATGGCAGTGAAAATAGGCATGAGGTTCATAAAGATACTACTGCGATTAGGTCCAAGCTGTTGTACCGCCATCATCCACAATAAAGGTGCGGCAATTGAAGGAAAAATACCAGCATAGGCAATACTTGCCACATTATTCACATTAATCGCATCCAATCCCATAAATGCAATGAATGGCAGATGCATGATTAAAGCAAAACAGATTTGAATATATAAGCTTGAAACCAACGGAATTTGAATTTGCCATTTTTTGAGTAAAACCCCGTAGCAGGCATAGAAAAAGACCGCAAGCAGCATCATTAAATCGCCAATATAACTATCCCCGAGCGAAAGTACATGTGCCCACTGCCCTTGTGCCATCACATACATCAGCCCAATTAAAGACAATAGACTGCCTAAAATTGCAGTGATTGAGGGGCGAATTTTTAAAATAAACACGCCCACAATAATGGTAAACACGGGAATAAAGGCATTAATCAGCCCCATATTGGTTGCACTGGTATAATGTGCCGAGCTATAAGCCAAACCTTGATAAAACACCATGCCCAAAGCACCGAGGAGTGCCAGATGTCCTAAATAAGGACGAATGTCAGGCCATTGTTTTTTGATGCACCTATATACAAAAGGCGTCATGACCAAGAATGCTAAAACCCAACGATAAAAACTAATACTTAACGGAGAAATATAGTCAGCTACATAACGATTGACCGTCATATTCAAAGACCAAATTAAAACCGCCAT
Source organism: Acinetobacter wanghuae (assembly GCF_009557235.1). Lineage (NCBI taxonomy): Bacteria > Pseudomonadati > Pseudomonadota > Gammaproteobacteria > Moraxellales > Moraxellaceae > Acinetobacter > Acinetobacter wanghuae. Next base: position 2,605,129 of record NZ_CP045650.1, read on the forward strand.
CAATGGCAAGAGAAAAGCCCATGCCATCGTTTTTTGTTGCTGTGTCATAGCACCCTAACCCACTGTCTGATCTTTTATAAACATAAAGATCTTTATATTGCTGTACAGCATAATGGAATTGTCATGTGATTTTCAGCTTTTGTCTGTGATTTAAATCGATTGTTTACGGCTCTCATCTTGTACTTCAAATCAATACCCGTTAAAACATGGGGTAAACAACAATCTATTGATAGGACATTCAATGAGTACTTCTGTTTACGATATTCCAGTGAAAACCATTCAAGGTAACGAAACCACGCTCAACCAATATGAAGGGAAAGTCCTATTGATTGTGAATACAGCGTCTAAATGTGGTTTAACGCCACAATATGAAGGGTTGCAAAAACTGTATGCGGCTGAAAAAGCTAATGGTTTAGAGATTCTTGGTTTTCCATCGAATGACTTTTTAGCGCAAGAGCCAGGCAGCGAAGCAGATATTCAAGAGTTCTGCTCGCTTAATTATCAAGTTGAATTCCCACTGTTTGCGAAAATTCCAGTGGTGGGCGATGCCAAACATCCGCTTTATGCGGCTCTTACCCAAGCCATTCCTGAACGTATTGGTGAAGGTCCTTGGCATAAAGATTTAGTGGATTACGGTCTTACCCCAAATGAGCCACCTGAAGTGCTATGGAACTTTGAAAAATTCTTGGTCAACAAGCAAGGTGAAGTTGTGGCACGCTTTGCTCCGGATATTACAGCGGATGACGCCCGTATTGTCGATGCCATCCAAGCTGAACTTTCGAAGTAAGACTCATCATTGTGTCAGTATTTTGCCAAGCGCAAGGTACTGACATTTCTAATTTTTCAAAATTTAAAATAACAAAGGCTCTTTTCTCAATCTTCTTAATTTCTTCTTTATTTTTATATTTCACCTACATCGCATTCACCATTACTCACCAGATGACGCCTATGATCAACCTATCAACCCAATGCCATAGATCATCAAGGTGACGTATGAATACATTTTTAAAAGCAATTGTTTTATCAATTTCGACTGCTTTAGTTGCCGCACCGGTGATGGCTGCTCCGCAAGAACACCAACCGAATAAGCATTATACGCAGCAACAACATAAAGCACCGATGCAACCACAACAACTGCATAAAAACCCACACCATAAACCTGTTGCTAAAAAAGCGATTAATCCATCACGCGATTGGAGAGTCGGTCAAAAAGTTCCGAATCAACACTTTAGTCAATCCTATAAAGTGGATCATAAACAGTATAAAAAATTGAGTAAACCGGGCAGAAACCAGCAATGGATTAAAGTAAATGGCGACTACATTTTGACGAACGTAAAAACGCATAACATTATTAAAATCATTGCGGGTTAATACCCACAATCTCGGTGAAGGAAGAGCGCTACGGCGCTCTTTTTTATTTTTTGATCAATCAAACCAAGAGTTTTGTTGTGGCTTTGCAATTCTTCACCGTATCTGCCACATTGGTGTTTATATTCATTCATATGCGATTTCACTTGAGCCTCTCATGAAAAATATAATTCAGAACAGCGTGTTGCCTTTTGCTTTATTTGCCGGTGCACTGGCACTTTTCGGTTGCGACCAAGTCGCCGCCCCTGAATCGCATAGCCAAACGACTGAATCTGAAACGACAGTTGCAACATCAGCGCAAAGCCAAGAGCAAGCAGTCGAACTCAAAAGCGGCAATATGTTTTATATCATTCGTGATGTCGCAGATTTTCAGCTAAAAGCTGGCGATTATGTCGAACAGCTCAAACAAACCCAAACTGAATTACAAACTGCGGTGAATGCTCAAGATACTGCACAGCTTCAGCAAACAGCGACCGCACTCGAATCGCAATTAAAAGGCTTTAATGACGCATTGACCGGCTTAAATTTAAAAAGTCAGGAAATTGATCAAGTTCGCTCTAAAATTATGACGGCCAATGAACAAGTCTTAGCTTCACCGTTCTTAAATGGCGATGTAGATTTAAGTAAAGTTGATTTCAAACAAATTGAACAACAAATGGGAAATGTTCAATCCGAAATGATCAAACTTGCTGGCATGTTGCTTGAAAATGGCGGCAATACAGCAGAAGAATCGAGTGACAATAGCTAAAATTCGTAATGCATCTTTGAGATGTATCGACTCTCATTCATAAGCTTACAGTTTTAATATAGATCGCGTGCTGAAAGCTATTTACAGTCAATGTAATAAATAGCCATAACGATGATTCAAACTGTGGAGCTTATGCATGTCGAATCCTTTGATTTACAGTGTTGTTCCGATCGAGTTTCGACTAGATCTTAAAGATCCTTTTATTTTTTGCGCCCATCACATTGACCATTACCCCAAAGGCAATGCTGATTTAGGCCCTGCCACCCCTGCACTCAATAAAGAATACAACATGTATTATGGTGAGACCGTTCCCGGTTTCCCTGAGCATCCACATACCGGTTTTGAAACCATCACGTTGGTCGAACAAGGTTATGTCGATCATTTTGACTCTTTAGGAAATGCTGGACGTTATACCGAAGGTGATGTGCAATGGCTCACCACAGGCAATGGGGTTGAACATTGTGAAATGTTTCCTTTGCTGCATGAAGACCGTGAAAATCCGTTTGAGTTATTTCAAATTTGGTTCAATTCATCACCTGAGCAAAAGAAACAGCCCGCCGACTATAGAATGTTTTGGCGTGAGCAAATTCCGCATGTCTTTGAATCAGATCCTGAAGATCGAAAGTCGGATATTCGCGTCATTTCAGGTGCGTTTAAACACACCGATGCGATTCCTCGCCCACCACATTCTTGGGCTGCCGCAGCAGAAAATAAAGTCAACATTTACCTCATTACCCTAGCGCCTGAAGCTGAACTGACCATTCCCGCAACCACTGCAACATCCAACCGATTCTGCTATTTCTATGAAGGCAAAACTTTAGATGTTGAAGATCAAACCATTGATTTTAAACATTTGGTCGAACTCAAAGCGGATGCAGATATTCATTTAAAAAGCGGGCTTTTAGAGTCACGGATTTTGTGGCTTGAAGGTGAACCAATTAATGCACCTGTTGCTATGCGTGGACCTTTTGTTCTAAACAGCAATGAAGAACTCGATGCTGCATTTCGACGTTATCGTGAAACGCATTTTGGTGAATGGCCTTGGCCTAGCCCTGCCCCAGTCTTTGAAAAAGTGCAGCCACGTTTTGCCACTTATAATGGCGGTGAACGTAAAGAATTCCCTGAGCAGCTTTAACTTGCCAAACTGAATAAAAACAGCCTATTGTGTCATTTACTCTAGGCTTTTTTTTATAACTCAATTTCTATGCAACTCATTATTTTTACAGGTGTTCAAGCGTCAGGAAAGTCGAGTTTTTATTTACTGAATTTGGCGCATAGTCATTTGCGCATTAATTTAGATATGCTGAAAACAAGGCATCGTGAAAATATGATTTTTGAAGCATGTTTGGCATCTAAAACCAAAACAGTCATTGATAATACCAACCCCACCAAAGCAGACCGAGCGCGTTATATTCAGCGAGCAAAAGACGTAGGCTTTGAAGTCATTTCTTATTATTTTGAAACGGATTTAAGCAGTACGTTGGAACGGAATAGCCATCGTATCGGTAAAGCCAATATTCTTGAAGTGGGTGTAAGGGCAACTTATAAGAAGCTAGAAGTTCCAAGTTTAGATGAAGGTTTTGATGAGATTTTTAAGGTAAAGATTGTAGGAAATGGGGAGTTTAATTTTTCTAGGTTAATCGCTACCTTATAAATAATATGATCCAATATTTTTTAACTAATTTAATATATTCAAAAACTTATTAAAATATAAAAACTTAAGTCTTATATCTGATTTTAGTTCCAGTACTTATATTCATCTCTATTTTATGTCTTATCAAACACGCCAATGAAAAATATTTTAATTAGTTTTTTATTTATATTTTCGTGCAATGTACATGCTTATGCACCAGAACCTACCAAGCAAGACCTCAGAGAATATTTAATGCTTATGAAGCATTTTAGTTTTGAGTTCAATGCATTTATCAAATCCGCTGAAGCATTAGTACAAGATGAAGTTAATTTTGATGATCCCAAAACCCAAATTGAACTTTGTAATGTTGTCCAATCAGCAAAGTTAATTCATCATCTAGTGACCAATCGAAAAGTTCACCCAAAGTTTGCATTTGATCTTGAAAGTAAAGCAAAAACCACCCAACTGCTTGAATCATCGCTAGGCTTACGCGATCAACTTAGAAAGCATAACCACTATTGTCCATAATTTGTGTGATATCACTTCGCTTCATGCATAAAAAAACCACCCTTTCGGGTGGTTTTTTTAATCTCAAACCGTCTCTTATTGAGCGCGGTTTTTGATTTTGCGGATCGTTTCGAGCTGAGCAGCAGTTTCTGCAAGAGCAGCCAATGCAGCAGCAGCGTCCAAATCGCTCTTTTGATTTGCAAGCAAGCTTTCAGCGTTTTTACGCGCTTCAAGAATTGCAGCTTCATCTAAGTTGTCAGCACGAATTGCAGTATCTGCAAGAATCGTAACAACGTGCGGTTGAACTTCAAGAACACCACCCGATACATAGATTAACTCTTCTGTACCGTTTTCCAACAGAACGCGGATTGCGCCCGGTTGAAGCAAAGTTACTAGCGGAGCGTGACCAGGCATAATACCTAACTCACCGCCAGCACCTTTAGCAATTAGCATAGTTACAGTGCCTGAGTACAAAGACTCTTTAACACTTACAACGTCACATTGCATAGTCGCCATGAGAATCTCCTAAATTAGGGAACTAATTAAAGTTTCTCAGCTTTAGCAATAACTTCGTCAATACCACCAACCATGTAGAACGCTTGTTCTGGGATGTGATCGTATTCACCAGCTAGAAGACCTTTAAAGCCACGAATCGTTTCTTTAAGAGATACTAATTTACCAGGCGCGCCAGTAAATACTTCAGCTACGTGGAACGGTTGAGAGAAGAAACGTTGGATTTTACGCGCACGGTAAACAACCAATTTATCTTCTTCTGCAAGCTCATCCATACCAAGAATTGCGATAATGTCTTTCAATTCTTTATAACGTTGAAGAACGTTTTGAACTGAACGAGCAATTTCGTAATGCTCTTGACCAACAACTAGCGGGTCAAGCTGGCGTGAAGTTGAGTCAAGTGGATCGATCGCTGGGTAAATACCAGAAGATGCGATGTCACGGCTCAATACTACAGTTGCGTCTAAGTGAGCGAAGGTAGTTGCAGGCGATGGATCTGTTAAGTCATCGGCAGGTACGTATACCGCTTGGATTGACGTAATAGAACCAGACTTAGTCGATGTAATACGTTCTTGAAGAACACCCATCTCTTCTGCAAGCGTAGGCTGGTAACCTACAGCAGATGGCATACGACCTAGAAGTGCTGATACTTCAGTACCCGCTAGTGTATAACGATAGATGTTATCTACGAACAATAGTACGTCACGGCCTTTACCGTTTTCGTCTTTCTCGTCACGGAAATATTCAGCCATAGTCAAACCAGTCAACGCTACGCGTAAACGGTTACCTGGTGGCTCGTTCATCTGACCGTAGACCATTGCTACTTTGTCAAGAACGTTAGAATCTTTCATTTCGTGATAGAAGTCATTACCTTCACGAGTACGTTCACCAACACCAGCAAACACAGATAAACCTGAGTGAGCTTTCGCGATGTTGTTGATCAATTCCATCATGTTTACAGTTTTACCAACACCGGCACCACCGAACAGACCAACTTTACCACCTTTCGCAAACGGGCATAGTAAGTCGATGACTTTAATACCAGTTTCTAAAAGGTCAGTAGAAGCTGCTTGTTCAGCATAAGAAGGTGCTGAGCGGTGAATTGGTAAACGCTCTTCAGTCGCAACAGGACCAGCTTCGTCGATTGGGCGACCAAGAACGTCCATGATACGACCCAAACATGCTGTACCTACAGGTACAGAGATTGGAGCGCCAGTGTTAACTACGTTCAAACCACGCTTAAGGCCTTCAGTAGAACCCATTGCAATAGTACGAACTACGCCATCACCAAGTTGTTGCTGAACTTCTAAAGTAGTTTCAGTACCATCTACTTGGAGAGCGTCATAGATCTTAGGAACGCTGTTGCGTTCAAACTCGACGTCGATTACCGCGCCGATGATCTGAATGATACGACCGCTATTCATTGCTGTCTCCTCAATTCAAAATAATGTTAAACGGCAGCGGCACCACCAACGATCTCAGAAATTTCCTGAGTAATCGCGGCTTGACGCAGCTTGTTATAAATAAGTTGTAGGCTCTTAATGATCTCGCCCGCATTGTCAGTTGCTGCTTTCATAGCAACCATACGTGCAGACTGCTCACACGCGATGTTTTCAATCACGCCTTGATATACACCACAGACTCGATATAGCGAACCAACAAACCATTTAAAAGCTCTTCAGCTTCAGGTTCGTAGATGTAATCCCAACCGTATTGACGGTTCAGATTCTCGCCCTCATCAGCCGCAGCCAATGGAACAAGTTGTTCGATCTTTTGATTTTGAGTCATGGCATTGACAAAGCCATTTGACACTAGATAAATACGATCTAACTCGCCTTTATCATAAGCGTCTAACATCACCTGTACAGAACCAGATAACTGCTCAAGACTTGGTGTATCACCGACTTGCGTCGTTGCACCAAGAACTTTACCGCCGTAGTTTTTAAAAAACGAAACCGCTTTTTGACCAATTAAAGCAAATTGAACTTCAATTGACTGCTCTTGTTGCTGTTGAACGTGTTTGACCACTTTCTTGAACAAGTTAATGTTCAAACCACCAGCAAGGCCACGATCTGAAGACACAATAATATAGCCAACGCGCTTTACAGGACGTTCAACCATATAACGGTGTTTGTATTCAGGATTCGCTTGAACCAAATGAGCAATTACACGGTGCATATTTTCGGCATACGGACGGCCTTGAGCCATGCGCTCTTGCGCACGACGCATCTTAGAAGCTGCTACCATTTGCATCGCTCGAGTAATCTTTTGCGTGCTCTTGATACTAGCTACTTTGGCGCGAATTTCTTTTAAATTTGCCATACGCTTAACCTAGTATTCGAAAGCCCTTTCGAGCTTCCGAAGGTTGATTCCGTGAACCAAACCGACACTAAATTTCAAACCAGTTGAAACTTAGTAAGTTTGAGTCGCTTTAAAGCTTTCAATACCTGCTTTGAATTGTGCTTCGATTTCTTTATCCCAAGCACCAGACTCGTCAATTTTTTGCATTAACGCAGCATGTTCTGAACGGAAGTAAGAAACAAGTGCAGCATCAAAGTCTACAATTTTCTTCACTTCAACGTCAGTCATATAACCTTCGTTAGATGCATAAATTGAAACAGCTTGGTCAGCGATTGAATATGGAGCATATTGTTTTTGCTTCATTAATTCAGTTACGCGTTGACCGTGTTCTAACTGCTTACGAGTTGCTTCATCAAGGTCAGAAGCAAACTGAGCGAACGCTGCTAATTCACGATATTGAGCCAAAGCGGTACGGATACCACCAGACAATTTTTTGATGATCTTCGTTTGCGCAGAACCACCAACACGAGATACAGAGATACCCGCGTTCACAGCAGGACGAATACCTGCGTTGAATAATGATGTTTCTAGGAAGATCTGACCATCAGTAATCGAAATTACGTTCGTTGGTACGAATGCAGATACGTCACCCGCTTGAGTTTCAATAATCGGCAATGCAGTTAATGAACCAGTTTGGCCTTTAACTTCACCGTTAGTGAATTTCTCAACGTAGTCAGCAGATACACGAGAAGCACGTTCAAGTAGACGTGAATGTAGATAGAACACGTCACCTGGGTAAGCTTCACGACCTGGTGGACGGCGTAAAAGCAATGAAATTTGACGATACGCAACAGCTTGTTTAGACAGGTCATCATAAATGATAAGCGCGTCTTCACCACGGTCACGGAAGTATTCACCCATTGTACAGCCAGAGTACGGAGCAAGATAAAGCATTGCTGCTGGATCTGATGCACCTGCTGCGACAACAGTTGTATACGCCATAGCGCCAGTTTCTTCTAGCTTGCGCACAACGTTAGCGATAGTCGATTGTTTTTGACCAATTGCTACGTATACACATTTAATGCCAGAGTTTTTCTGAGCGATGATCGCATCGATCGCCATTGCTGTTTTACCAGTTTGACGGTCACCAATGATCAACTCACGTTGACCACGGCCTACAGGAATCATTGTATCTACTGATTTATAACCAGTTTGTACAGGTTCATCCACTGATTGACGCCAAATTACGCCTGGTGCTACTTTTTCAACAGCATCAGTTAATTTTGCATCAATTGGGCCTTTTGCATCAATTGGGTTACCCAAAGCATCTACTACACGGCCTAAAAGTTCTGGACCAACCGGAACTTCTAATACACGACCTGTGCAACGAGCTTTTTGACCTTCTTGAAGGCTTAAGTAGTTACCTAAAACAACGACGCCCACTGAATCCTGTTCTAGGTTCAGTGCCATACCAAAAAGGCCGCCGTCGAATTCGATCATTTCACCGTACATTGCATCAGCAAGGCCGTGAATACGCACAATACCGTCGGAAACCATAACAATGGTCCCTTCGTTCTTAGCGGTTGCGCTGGTGTCCAGATCGCCGATACGCTGTTTAATGAGCGCACTGATCTCGGATGGATTCAGTTGTTGCATTGCGCTATACCTCAATCTTTTTAAAGTTCAGTCTTCAAGCAATTACGCAAGAAGACGAGTACGCATTTTTTCAAGCTTGTTAAGCGCAGAATCATCTATCACTTGGTCGCCTGCACGAATAACCACACCAGCAATAAGCTCTGGTTTAACTTCAACAGTCACGCTTACAGCCGCTTCGAATTTCTTCTCTAATGCATGCGCAAGCAATTGTTCTTGTACTGAAGTCAATGGGAATGCTGATTCAATTACAACATCCACAGTATTGTTATTCTGTGATTTAAGCTGCTCATATTCTGCTGCAATTTCAGGAAGAAGTGCCAAACGATTGTTTTCTGCAAGCAATGTCAAAAAGTTAGACACTGCTGCAGTTTGGTCTTCACCTAAAACTTTAGCAAAGAGAGTCACCTGCTCGGCAGGTGTAAGCTCAGGGCGATTTAGATAAGCTGAAAATGCTTCGTCTTGCACCGCAGCACTGAGCAATTCAAGTGCTTTTGACCAAGAGTCAGCTGCACTTTGCTCAGAAGCGTAAGCAAATGCTGCTTTAGCGTATGGGCGTGCCAACGTCAAGAGTTCAGCCATAATCCGCCTCTCTTAAAGTTTAGCAGCCAGCTGAGTCAGCATGGCATTGTGAGCTTCTGCATCAACTTGTTGGCTAAGAATTTTCTCAGCCCCAGTTACTGCAAGAGCAGCCACTTGTTGACGCAATTCTTCGCGAGCAGAATTGATTTCTGTATCAACAGCTTCTTTAGCCTGTTGACGAATACGCTCACCTTCAGCAGATGCTTGAGTACGCGCTTCTTCTACCAATTGTGCACCACGACGGTTCGCTTGTTCGATCAATTGAGCCGCTTGTGCTTTCGCTGCATCTAATTCAGCTTTCACTTGTGCTTGCGCATCCGCAAGATCAGCTTTGGCTTTTTCAGCTGCATTTAAGCCATCAGCGATTTTACGCTGACGTTCACTAATCGCATTGATTAGTGGTGGCCATACAAACTTCATGCAGAATGCGACAAAAATCGCAAATGCAATCGCTTGGCCAAACAATGTGAGGTTGATATTCATTGCAAATTCCTCAAATAGTGAATTTCGGAATTAAGCTGATTAACCTACAAATGGATTAGCGAAGATGAAGAACAAGCCAATACCAACACCGATCATAGGCACAGCATCAAGAAGACCCGCGATTAAGAACATACGAGTTTGAAGTTGTGGAGCCAATTCTGGTTGACGAGCTACAGCTTCAAGGAAACGGCCGCCTAGAAGACCAAAACCAATCGCAGTACCTAAAGCACCGAAAGCGATCAAGATAGCAGATGCAATTGCAACTAGACCTAAAGTGAGTTCCATGATAATTCCTCAGAGGTTAGGTTTATACCAAATTTAAGTTAAAAAATTGTGCCCAACCATCTCGTGATAGTTAGGCAATACCATTAATGCTTTTCGCTTGCCATGCTCAAGTATACGATAGTCAGCATCATGAAAATGAATGCTTGTAGCGTAATAACAAGAATGTGGAAGATCGCCCAAGGCACAGACAACGCCCACTGGATCCAGAACGGTAACAACGCGATGAGGATGAAGATTAACTCACCTGCATACATGTTACCGAACAAACGTAGAGCCAATGAAACTGGACGTGCAAGGAAAGTTACGAGTTCCAAGATTAAGTTCACTGGAATAAGTAACGCTTTTGCAACTGGGTTACTTGGGTTAAATGGGTTAAGTGCCAATTCACCGACGAAACCGCCAATGCCTTTTTCACGAATACTATAGAACAAGATCAAAGCAAATACAGACAATGACATACCAAGGGTAATGTTAGGGTCAGTAGATGGAACGATTTTGAAGTAAACGTGATGTGGATCGATACCCATCGCACTACCAATCACGTGTTGAGCAACATAAGGAATGAAGTCAACAGGGATTAAGTCCATCGCGTTCATGAGGAAAATCCACACGAAGATGGTGAGCGCCAATGGAGCGATCAAACGAGACTTCCCGTGGAAAGTATCGCGAACACTTGAGTCAACAAACTCGATGATCATTTCGATTGCAGACTGGAACTTGGTAGGAACACCAGCGTTTGCCGCTTTCGCAACAATCCAGAACAACAAACAGAAAATCACGCCAAGCGCAATTGACCAACCCATTGAATCCAAGTGAATAGCAGTGAACCCCATCTGTTGAGCTTCAGCACCGTTCTCAGCCAATTTCCATGTACCGTCCGGCATTTTGCCGTAAGTCATGTTGGTCAAGTGGTGCTTGATGTACTCGGTCGAAGTAAGGGCATGTTCTTCAGCAGCCATAAATCACACCTGGTCAATGTCAAAAACTAATGAAACTTACGAATATCGCGTGCTGCTTGATATCTCGCTCGTCTCCAAAAAAACTTTTCAATTTCTTGTTGTGCCTAAACTCGTCGTTGTAGACGTGACGCCCAAAAAGGAGCGACCCACGACATGGCTTGAACGAGGATAAAACCACAGAACAATGCAACCGGTGACAACGGTTCAACATTCTTCAAAATCAAAATGAATCCAACAATCATAATTGCAAACTTACCGAGCATGCCCCTATACATGTTCGATAGAACTTGTTTGGTTGCTCGAGCACCCGCAGCACGAAACGATTGCCACGTAAAATAGCAACTCGCCAGCCAACATACTAATGCACCCAAGGCTGCACTTAAGGCTGCGGTCGAGTCAGTCGTGACCCAACCGATCAGCGCTGAAACAGGAATCATTATTGCTTGTAAGATGACTAAAGCTTTCGCTAATCGTCGGTCAATCAAGCGACTAGTTCGGCTCATTATTTATTCACTCACAGCAATCATGCTTGACAAGTTTAGCTGATGATTATTTTAAATCGCAGGCATTATAGAGTTACACCCCTGAACATGCAATCTTTTCCCGACCTTAGTCGACAATTTTTAAATGCATGATTTGCCTTTAAACTAATCAAAAATAGATTAGTTTTTAATCATTATTGGGAATTTAACACACATTTATGCGTTTGTTGCGCTAATTGTTGCCATGCTGACACAAAGTCCCCTGCCCCGCTCATACTTTCATCCACAGATTGGAAGACGATTGGGTTCAGTTTTTGGTATTGATTTTTGCTGGCATGCCCTTCTGCGAGCAAACACATCTTCGTGCGTGCACGTGTATCTTGCAAGTATTTAATTTGTGCAACCGTTGGAGAAACGTGCGGGTCATCGGTCAATGCGCCTGCAAATTTCAAACTCAATGGACGTTCTAAATACTGATAGGCATCATGATACGACCAATACGGCTGGACTTTAGTATTGGCATTAAAGCGCTGTGCAGTCTTCAGCATTTTTTGTGCGAACTGACGAGCATTTTTAAAATATGCCTCACGATGCTGTGGCATTTGCTGCGAACGTAGCGCAGCAATAAAGAAGCCAATCCGTACCGCATTGTTTGGATCGAGCCAAACATGGGTGTCGACTGTATTTTTTAGCGCTTGACCGCGTGGATTACGCATCGGTAAGGTCGCTAAAATACCTGAGTCTAAAAGCGCAATACTTTTATGGCTTTCTTGAAGTACTTTAGTCAAAGGTGCTTCGTGTGCTTCACCGAGCCAAATCACTAAACCTGCATTTTGAATCAGTTTACGGTGCGCAGGTGTCAGACTGACATCATGTCCAGTTTGATGTGCCAACAACAAAGTCGGCTGTTCAATTCCCTGTGTTACTTGTTTCGCAATTAAATAAATCGGTTGCGTAGAAATCACCAAGTTTTGTGACCAACTTAGACTACTCAAAAGTGCCAAAGTACAAAACGCGAGAAAACGAGACATGGGAGAGAATCACGATAAAAACTTAAGTGTTATAATATAACAAATTCGCAAAAATACCTATGCCTGATCGAAAGTCCAAGGACTTCATGTTAATATTTCAGGTCTTCTTCTTTTTTCTGTTTCGCACTTGAGGTGAACTATGGGTTCATGTTCGCACGAACATCACAACGCATTGCACGGCGTACACGACCATCCAAATGTCGCACAACGTCTCGCTGAAGCGGAAAGTTTCTGTGCAACAACGGGCGCACGTTTAACTCCTTTACGTAAAGAAGTGTTGGAACTGATTTTAAATGCCACAGGTCCAATGGGCGCTTATGACTTGCTCGCAAAAATCAAAAACAACAGCGACCGACCTGCTGCTCCCCCGACCGTCTATCGCACACTCGACTTTTTACTTGAGAATGGCTTTATTCATCGCTTAACGTCTATTAATGCTTACATTCCATGTTGTCATCCGCGTGAAGGACATCAAGCTGCATTTTTAATTTGTACCGAATGTAAAGCCGTGAAAGAAGCATCAGCTCAAGGTCTCTTAGATCAGTTGGCAGCCCTTGCGGATTCAGACGGCTTTAGCGCCCATCATAGTATTATTGAAATTTCAGGAATGTGTCAGCAGTGTCGCAACAAAGCATGAGTTCATCCGCGCTGATTCAACTCTCTAAAATTTGGGTCAATATTGATGAGCGTGACATTTTAAAAGCCATTGATTTTTCGCTGCAAGAAAAAGAAATTGTCACGCTGATTGGTCCGAATGGCGCGGGCAAATCAACTTTAATTAAAGTCATGCTCGGCATTGTCAAACCCAAATCTGGGGAAATTATTACTGCGCGCAAGTTGAAGTTTTCTTATGTGCCACAAAAATTCAATCCATCGCATAGTCTGCCCCTACGGGTAAAAGACTTGTTGGCGCTAGAAAAATGCAACCCTGATATTAAAGCTCAGATCGTGCGCGATACCGGTATTGCCAAACTTGAAAATTCTAAAGTTCAGCAACTGTCTGGTGGTGAACGTCAGCGAGTATTGCTCGCCCGCGCTTTGCTGCGTCAGCCCGATATTTTGGTACTTGACGAACCTATGCAAGGTTTAGACATTCAGTCTGAAGCTGAACTGTATGACTATGTACGTAGCCTGCCTGAAAAATACGGCTGTGCCATTTTAATGGTTTCGCATGATTTGCAATGGGTGATGCAAGGCACTTCACGTGTGGTCTGCCTCAATAAACATATTTGTTGCAGCGGTAGTCCTGCCAACGTCCAACAACATCCTGAATATCAAGCGATCTTTGGCACCAATCGTGTGTTCTATCAACATCATCATGACCATTGTGCACATGGTGATGCCGCAACACCGTGTCAAAATGACCCACGCCCACATATTCACCCCGAGCCGGAAGCTTAAACCATGATGGATTGGTTACAACTCCTTTTACCTGCATGGATTATGGGAACACTATTGGTGTTCTTGACCGCACCACTCGGCTGTTTAATGTTATGGCGTCGTATGTCTTTCTTCGCTGACACCATGGCGCACGGGACTTTGCTCGGTGTTGCGATTGCCGGTGCTTTAAGTTTGCCACTCTGGATGGGGGTGACATTCTTAGCACTGCTTTTGGTGGCGGTGCTTTGGGTATTGCATGATCCGCGCTTACCGAATGATGCTTTGCTTGCACTCTGTTCTGCGACCTTACTCTGTTCAGGGCTATTGCTAATTCAACATTTGCCAAGTCTCAGACCTGAGCTTTTAAGCTATTTATTTGGTGATCTGCTTACGATTTCATGGTCAGACTTACCGATGTTTGCCATCGTGATTATTGTGGCATTAGGCGTACTGTATAAAAGTTGGCAATCTCAAATTCAAATTGCCATTGACCCTGACGTTGCAGCAAGTGAAGGCATCAGTGGCAACTGGCAGCGTTTAATCTTTATGTTGCTGCTTGCACTATTCACGGTGCTTGCCCTTCGTGCAGTCGGTTCATTACTGATGGGCGCGCTTTTGGTTATTCCAGCACTCACTGCTCGACTTCTTGCCAACTCACCTAAACAAATGGTGCTATGGGCATTTGTGATTGCACAAATTGGGGTGACGGTCGGTTTATGGTCAAGTGCAGGTTTGAATACATCAACAGGGCTCACCATCGTTTTAACCATGGCGGTGTTGTTTACCCTGATCTTTATTGTGCAAAAGTTTAAAAAGCTGAGTTAAATGTCATGAGCAAACGATACTTTATGAGTGCCTGTTTGCTTGGTCAAAGAGTTCGTTACGATGGCGAAGATTGTTTAGTTCAAGACATTCTTAATCATCTTTTAGCGGATCAATACGTCACGCTATGTCCTGAAATAGCAGGCGGACTGCCCACCCCACGCCCACCTGCAGAAATTCAACATGGCTCAGGTATACATGTACTTGAGCAAAAAGCCCTCCCTCATTTTAGATGCTACGGGAAAGGATGTTTCAGAAGCATTTATAGACGGTGCATATCGCGCATTAAAAGTTGCACAAGCTTTCCAAGCCACTCACGCGATTTTAAAAGCCAAAAGCCCTTCGTGTGGCAGTGGCTTAATTTATGATGGCTCATTTTCAGGACAGAAAATTTCAGGCGATGGTGTAACAGCTGCACTCTTTAAACAGCGTGGCATTATTGTGCTGACAGAAGATGAGTTTTTACAGTCTTTAAAACGCCCATCTGTTTAATCGTGATGAGAATGGGATATATATACCCCCTCCTCACCACAATGGTTATCTTAGTCATTTTCGCTGATGTGCTTAGAGATCAGTCCCGACACATCTGCACCTGAAGGTGCTTGATAGGTTTTCAAACCGAATTCACCAATAATTGCCAACAGATGATCAAAAATATCAGATTGGATATCTTCATACTCGCCCCAAGCTGTGGTCTGAGTAAAAGCATAAATCTCTAAAGGTAAGCCTTCCGTTGTGGGCTGCAACTGACGCACCAACAGACTTTCATGCTGAGCAATACCCGCATGCTGACTTAGATAGTATTTCACGTAGGCACGAAAAGTTCCCAAATTGGTTAAACGGCGCTGATTCATTAAATCATTTACGGTTTCGTTCCATGCTTTAAGCTCTACGTTTTTGGTTTCTAAATACTGCTGTAAAACTAAAAATTTTCTCAATTTTTCAAATTCTTGATCATTTAAAAAATGAATGCTGCTTTGGTCAATAAAAATGGAGCGTTTGATCCTACGGCAATTGGCATCTGCCATGCCACGCCAGTTTTTAAAGGTATCTGTTACCAAACGATTAGTCGGAATCGTGGTATAGGTTTTATCAAAATTTTGCACCGTCACCGTATGTAAAGACATATCTATTACACTACCATCGGCACCTAAAGATGGCATTTCAATCCAATCGCCAACACGAATCATGTCATAGGAAGAAATTTGTACGCTCGCGACAAGCGATAAAATCGTATTTTGAAAGACCAACATCAGTACCGCGGCCATCGCACCAAAGCCTGCCAGTAAAGTAAACACATCTTTTTTTAAGAATGTGCCTAGAATCATCAAACCACACACAATAAAGATAATTAATTTAACCAGTTGCAAGTAACCTTTAATCGGTTTGTTTTGCGACTTAGGATTCCGCTGATACATCAGATTAAAAATATTCAGCATTTCTGCAATCGACAAGGCAATTGTGAGAAAAATCCAAGCCTGAGCCAACATCTGAACCAACTGAATAAACTTTTCCGATAGATGCGGTACGGTATTAATGGTGTTGATAATAAATAAAGCAGGGACGATATTCGCAATTCGACGAATCACGCTGTGATTAGCGAAAATATCTTGATTGACGAAAGGCAATTTGGAAATTAAGCGGCGCAGCCCGACGACAACAAACTTCTTGGTGATGAAATAGAGAACAAATGCGATGGATAGCAGCATCAATAAGGAGCTCAACATATCCAACCATGGATATTGATCAATCCATGTGGTTATTTTTGTATAGCCATCTGCCAGCATTATAGAACCCTTGTTTTCAGTCAAACTCACGAACATCGTCTACCTAAGATATATTTAAAGCACACCCTAACAAATAATTGAGAACGCTTACCTGATGTATTGACATATCTTTACATTTCGAATCAATCGCGAAGCAGAAATAACAAGATGGATTACTGATGTACCAAACTTAATAAACTTGCCGCACAAGTAAACAATACTGCGAAGGTACGATTTAAAATCTTTTGTTGTTTTGGGGACTTGAGCAAGCGCAACACTTTAGCGGCTAAGCCTGTATAGCCCGCCATCACAATCAAATCAATCGTAATCATGGTTGCCGCCATGATCAGATACTGAATCCACTGGGGTTTAGATAAATCCAAAAACTGCGGTAAAACTGCTAATAAAAACACAATCGCTTTCGGGTTGCTCATATTGACTAAAAAACCATGCCAAACCAATTTTGCTTTGGACTTGGTTTGTGTTTCGTGTTGAATTTCAATCGATGTGATAGGTGCAGTCCACTGCAAATATGCCAAATATAATAAATAGCCCACACCGAACCATTTTACGGCTAGAAATGCCCATTCCGTAGTCGCGAAAAGCACACCCGCGCCTGCGGCAACAATGCCAATTTGTACCAGTAATGCCAATTGCAAACCCAAAGCATTCCAATACCCATGTTTAAAACCGTAATTCAAACCGCTCGACATGGACGCAATCGCACCTGCACCTGGGGAAATGCTAATCACCCAACACGCCAACATATACGCGATCCAAACTTGGTAAGACATAGAATTCAGCTTCAAAAATGGGACTGTATTATATGATATTTACTGTATTTTGATGGCTAAAAATGCAGCTTAAAAATACCCAAAAATACTATTCACCCTAAGTTTCATCAGGCACAATAAGCCCAAGCCACATCAAAAATATAATTTTTAGGAGCCATGAATGACTGCCCAATCCGTGATTTTGCCATTACCTTCAGATCATGCTCGTTTTATTGTTTTACGCTTAAAAGATTTAAGCATTAACGAATTAAAAGAAAAATTAGCGGATTTATTTACCACCCGTGATCGTTTAATTACCCAACATCCGCAATCACAAATTAAAACCGCGGTGGCTTTTGGTCCTGAACTATGGGCAAAACTCCATGACCAAACACCGGCAGGCTTTAAGCAACTCGAAGCCATTCATGGTTCATTCCATATGCCTGTGGTGGAAGCTGATGTCATTCTTCATCTTGCGAGTGCACGTACTGATATTTGCTTTGCCATGAGCCAAGCCTTTTTTGAAGGGATTCAAGATAAAGTCGATGTTTTAGATGAACGCGTTTGCTTCCGTCATTTTGATGGTCGGGACATGACAGGGTTTATTGATGGCACGGAAAATCCGCAATTCCCAGATGACCGTGCTGAAACAGCTTTATTACCTGAAGAAGCAGGTATCTTTGCGGATGGTTCATTTATTTTTGCGCAACGTTATGCGCATGATTTGGAAAAGTGGAAAAAACTGAAAGTCGACACCCAAGAGCAAATTATGGGTCGCACCAAACTTGAATCCATTGAACTCGATGATGATGTGAAACCAGCAAATGCTCATATCGCACGTACTGTCGTTGAAGATGAGGATGGCGAAGAAATGGAAATTTTACGTCATTCCCTGCCGTATGGTGATGGTCGTGGGGATCAAGGCTTATTCTTTATTGCCTATACCAAAGATTTGAACATTATTGATGCCATGTTACTGCGTATGTTTGGCACCAGTGGTGATGGAATTCATGATCGCCTACTTCACTTTGTGACTCCAAAAGATGGTGCTTATTACTTTGCGCCAAGTGAAGAGCTACTTGAAGATATTCTCGATCTTGGATAAATGAAAGGCAGCCTTCGGGCTGCTTCTTTTATGGCTGATGCAGCACTACATTATTTTTAAATCCGTACAATAACCATCATCGTGTCGTACATTATTTTAAGCTGCTAAACTTTAAAACTGATAAACACAAGAGCGCCCATATATGCTTGATCTTCCTTCAAAACTTCCTGATTTAGGTGTGACTGTCTTTAGTACCATGTCTGCTTTAGCACAGCAGTTGGGCGCACTGAATTTATCGCAGGGTTTTCCTGACTTTGGCGCACCGCAAGCGTTAATTGATGCTTTAGCCCAAGCATCCGCGGATGGTTTTAACCAATATGCACCGGGTGATGGCTTAACCACGCTTCGACAACTGCTTGCAGAGCAATATTTACACCGTGATCAGGTGAGTCTTGATCCCATCACGAATATCACGATTACACCGGGCGCAACTATTGCCATTTACTGTGCCATTCAAGCGACTGTTCGTGCTGGCGAAGAAGTGATTATTTTCGATCCAAGCTATGATAGTTATGCACCAACGGTTCAAGTCTTGGGTGCAACACCCGTTCATATTGCTTTAAAGCATCCTGACTTTTCAGTGGATTGGAATGAAGTCAAAGCATTGATCAATGACAAAACCCGTATGATCATTGTCAATACACCGCATAACCCAACAGGCACAATTTGGGCACGTGAAGATTGGTTAAGCTTGATTGAACTCATTCAAGATAAAAATATTGTGGTGCTCTCTGATGAAGTCTATGAACATTTGATTTTTGATGGTCAGAAGCATTTCTCTGCATTATCATTCCCTGAATTACGCGAACGGAGTTTCGTGATTGGCTCTTTTGGTAAAACCTTTCATGTCACCGGTTGGAAAACAGGTTTCTGTGTTGCTGCTGAACCGTTAATGAAACTGTTGCGTCAGGTCTATCAATTTGCCAGTTTCTGTGGCGTGACACCTGTGCAAGTCGCTTTAGCAAGCTATATGCAGCAACATCCTGAGCATATTCAGGAACTCTCGAGTTTTTATCAAAAGAAACGTGACCTGTTTAACCAATCTATTCAAGCTTCACGTTTTGAATGGACACCGTCAAAAGGCACCTATTTCCAAAATTTAGATTACAGCCAAATTCGACCAGATTTAACCGATACCGACATGTGCCAACTGCTTGCGCATGAACATGGCATTGTCGCTATTCCCGTTTCAGTCTTTTATAAACATCCACCGCAAGATTTACGTTTATTGCGTTTCTGTTTCGCTAAAAAAGATGA
Organism: Acinetobacter wanghuae; assembly: GCF_009557235.1. Lineage (NCBI taxonomy): Bacteria > Pseudomonadati > Pseudomonadota > Gammaproteobacteria > Moraxellales > Moraxellaceae > Acinetobacter > Acinetobacter wanghuae. The sequence continues at coordinate 2,624,777 of NZ_CP045650.1, forward strand.
AACATTAATACAAGCAGGAAACATTTTATCCAAGGTTTAGTTGCAAATAGTGTCATAAAAGCACAGCCTGAGTTACTGAAATACTCAGGCTTTTTTACAGCAAAGCAGTCATACTAACGCTTGATAAAAATAGACAATATTGCATAAGGTTTGCTATGGCACAGCGCGCGTTGCTCAATCAGAATAGTTTATGGAAGACTTTTTTAATTTTTCTGCTCCCCCTGATTGCGACCAATATTTTACAAAGTCTATCGGGCACCATTAATACGGTTTTTGTCGGTCAAATGCTCGGTGTTAAAGCCATTGCGGCTGTTGCTGTCTTTTTCCCTATTTTATTTTGCTTAATGGCTTTTGTCATTGGACTTTCCGCAGGTTCAACCGTATTGATTGGGCAAGCGTGGGGTGCCAAAAATCTTGAAAAAGTACGTGATGTCGTTGGCTCCACCCTCTTTATGACCTTAATTGGCGGAAGTCTCATTGCACTTTTCGGGGTCATCTTTGCTGAAAATATTTTGTTAGCACTCGGCACAGATCCCAATGTGATGCCCTTATCTTTGCCTTATGTGCAATGGATGCTTGCCGGCAGTCCACTCATTTTCATTTACATTATTTATACCTCAATTCTACGCGGAGTAGGCGATAGCACCACACCACTCTTTGCGTCCGCATTAACAATTGGGGTCGGCTTGGTGGTGACACCGATTTTAATTGCGGGTTATTTTGGCTTTCCTAAAATGGGAATTATCTCCCCTGCAATCGCTACAATTTTGGGAAATTGTGCAGTCTTAATCTTCCTGATCTTATATTTAAATTATAAAAACCACCCGCTGAAACCCGATTTCGCCCTGTTAAAAAGCATTCGCCACCATCCGAGTTTAAGCAAAATTATTCTACGCTTGGGCATCCCAACTGGGGTACAAATGGTCACCACTTCAGTGGCCGGTCTCGTTATTGTTGGCTTAGTCAATCGTTACGGTGCAGATGCTACTGCGGCATACGGTGCGGTTAATCAGGTGCTAAATTATATTCAATTCCCTGCGCTTTCGATTGCCATCGCAGCTTCAGTTTTTGCCGCACAAGCCATCGGTGCAGGTAAATCAGACTTACTCAATAAAGTCACGCGTACAGCCTTAGTCATGAATATTGTCTTTACGGGCTGCTTGGTAATTCTGGCGTACTTATTCTCTAAATACTTAATGGCGTTATTCATTACCGACCCTGAAGTGGTGGTTTTGGGACAACAGCTGTTATTCATTGTGTTGTGGTCCATTCTATTCTTTGGTGCGAGCGCTATTTTTGCATCCATCATGCGTGCGAGTGGCACGGTCACTGTCCCGATGATCATTAATATTGTCGCGATTTTATGTATTGAAGTGCCTTGTGCCTATATCTTTAATTTACATTGGGGACTTCAAGGGATTTGGTATGCGTACGCGCTTGCTTTTGTCAGTCTATGCGTTATGCAAGGTTTGTATTATCAGTTTGTGTGGAAGAAGAAAACGATTGAGACGTTGGTATAATGACGAGTAGATTGAAGTTAAAAAAATCTGAGCAACATGCTTTTGAAGCAAGCTACTCAACCAGACATTATCTTAATTGAATATGGATTGAAACGGATATAAAAAATGCCCATAAGGGCATTTAAAGAATGAGTTAAGTTTCTGTTTTACCAAGTTAATTCATAGCCATCCAATGTAGTCGATGCTAGTTCAATCTGAGTATCTTTGAAGTCGAGTAGAATGTCATTTTTCAATAATGCTAAGCGAAAGTCTTCACGCTTACGTGGGCGTTCTAAATCCACATTGACAATGCGTTTAATTCTACCGGGATTTGGTTGCATCACCACGACACGATCACCTAAAAGTACAGCTTCTTCAACGTCATGTGTCACTAAAATAGTGGTGATTTTTTCTGAAGCTAAAATACGTTGTAACTCCTGTTGCAAGTGAGCGCGTGTCAACGCATCCAAAGCACCAAAAGGCTCATCCAAAAGTAAAATTTGCGGTCGATTCACCAGACTTCGGGCTATTGCGACACGTTGACTCATCCCTCCTGAAAGCTGACTTGGATAAGCATATTTAAATGCACTCAACTGTACTAGCTCAAGATGGTAATCAATTAATTCCTTTTTTTCAGCTTTGGTGTATGCACTCTTTTCAAGTGCCAATCCAATATTTTTCTCTACGTTTAGCCAAGGAAATAAGCGATGATCTTGGAACACAATGCCACGCTCTAGACTGGTTCCTTTAATTGAATGACCATCGATCTCAATTGAACCACTGTATTCAGCATCCAAACCAACCAGTAGACGTAACAGTGTCGATTTACCACAACCACTGTTACCTACAATGCTGATGAATTCACCCGGCTGAATATTGAGATTGATCTGATCTAAAACCTGTAAAGGTTCGCCCTGGGAAAGAAATGCTTTATCTAATTTTTTGATTTCAACGTGCCCAAAGGCACTGACATGCTGATTCATATTGATTCCTATTTTTAACTTTATTTATGAGTGCCTTGGCGCCAGCGCAAATTATAGCTTTCAAAAAATTGGGCAGCTTTTGAGAACAATAGTCCAACCACTGCGATAATTGCCATGCCATAAATGACCACTTCCATTTTGAAGAGGTTTTGTCCATCGAGTATCGGATTAACCACACCCGGTGCTGCGACGAAGAAATACTCAGCTCCTACCGTAGCTATCCATGAAAAAACTAAAGCAATATTCAATCCTGCAAAAATACTGGGTGCAGCGGAAGGTAAAATAACTTTAAAGAATGTCGAGAATTTGCTGAGTTGAAAGATTTTTGCAACTTCTTTGGCTTTCTCAGGCACATTCTTTACACCATCGTAGGTATTGAAAAATACGGGATAAAATACAACCAAAGCAATAAAGATAATCTTGGATAATTCGCCATTACCGAACCACATGATCATTAATGGAATCCAAGCAAAAACAGCGACATGCTTGATTGCATTTAAGGTTGGAGAAAAAAAACGATCCGCCCATATATTTAAGCCAAGTAATAAACCACAGCCTGCACCAATGATGCCCCCAGCAATAAAGCCTGTGGTATTACGTGCGAGGCTATAGGCGATATTTTCTAGAAGCTCTTTCGACTGCCAACTTTCAACAAATACCTGCCATACCGATTTCGGCAAAGGTAAAAGTGCAGCGTCGACCCACTTTTGCTGAGTTACGATATACCAGATGACAAACAAAACCAGTGGAATAACCAGTCCACGATAATCGAATTTTTTTATAGCTTTATTTTGCATAGCCGAATCCTTCATGACTGAACACTTTTTATTTTTGAGTGTTCCAAACAGCAAATCGTTTTTGAATAAAGCTAATCACAAAATCAAAGCTAAATCCCACCAGACCAATCACTACAACTGTTGCTAAAACCACATCAAGTTGGAAAATTTGACGTCCGTAAACCATTAAATAGCCAATTCCATCGCTCGATGCTAAGAGTTCTACAGCAACCAACGCACCCCAAGCACTTGCAAGAGAAAGGCGTAAGCCACCAATAAAACTGGTAAATGCACCAGGTAAAACCAAATGTTTAAACTTAGACCATCGACCTAGTTGATAAACCTCTGCGACTTCAGTTAAAGATTTAGGGATATTTCGAACGCCTTTAAAGACATTTATGGTCATGGGTACCAGTGCAGATTTAGCAATCAAAACAATTTTTAAGGTTTCATCAATACCAACTAATAAAATTAAAAGCGGAATCCAACCGACGACAGGGACAAGGTTAATCACTTTAAAAATAGGCCAAATATATGCCTCAACGGTTGATGATAAACCCATACTTAAACCGAGCAATAATGCCAACACAATGCCTGCGCTAAAACCATAAGCAATCCTTGACAAACTCACACTCAAATTACTCCACAGCTCACCGCTATGGTATAAATCTTGAAGTGCAGTCCATACCAAATCAGGTGCAGGAAGTAGTAAAGGATTAACCCAACTTTGCTCTACAGACACATGCCATAACACCAGCAAGAAAATTGGAAAAATACTTCCTATAATCCACTTGATACTTTTATGTTTACTCAAAAATTGAATCCAAGATCCTTTTTTCTGAACTTGGTCGAGCAGTTCAAAATCTGCTGTTTTTTCCAAGGTTATATTCTCAGACATTGCTTGATACTCCTAAGGGCAATGCAAGCGGTTATTTACCATTTGCATTTAAAGGTGCCCAAAAATTCTGCAAATTCAAAGTCTGTAAGGCTTTATTGACGTACTTAGGCTCGATCCATTGATCGACATCAATATTGCCTCGGATTAATTTAATGTCCTGACCTGCTTTTAATTTTTGTTTAATAAGTGAGATGTTATAAGCATCAAAAATTGGTGCACTATGACGTTTTAAATCAACACCATCATTGGCTTTAACAAAGTTTGCGAAAGCCAAGCCTGACTTTGACCAGAGTTTAAATAGTTCAGTTTTATGTGCAGGATCACTTTCCCAAGCTGCTTGTTTGACTAAAACATTCACAATACGCTGAACGGTTTCAGGATATTTTTGCTCAAACTTAGAACTCACCAAAACATAACCAGACAGACGATTCACCTGTGGCTCTTGTTTTGTGCTGTAAATAATTTTAGCGACGCCACGATCTACCACTGGGAAAATCCCTTGGTTACTAAAAATTGCATCTAAATCACCACTAGCCAAAGCAGAGTAAGCCACTGGTCCATCGGTATTCACAAAACGGAAGTCTTTTTCAGTCAGTCCTTGACGTTTAAGCGTATTGATTAAAGCTAAATGTAAATTGGTACCACGGTAAAATCCAATACGTTTACCTTTTAAATCTGCAAATGACTTGGCTGTTGAACCTGGAGGTACTGCTAAATATGCATTGTCATTGGTACCTGCTATTGCGATCAATCGCGTATCTAAACGGCTTGCCTTACCAATTAATGCAGGTAAATCTCCAATCCATGTGATATCGACCAAACCATTGGCATAAGATTCATTAATCGCAGGTCCCGCACCTTTAAAGTTATTCCATTGAATTTTAATACCATCTTTTTGGAATTCTTTTTCAATTAAGCCCAACGTTTGTGTGGTGGAATAGTAATTGCTATATCCTACCGGTCGATTACCTGTACCTACATAAGGTGTAGATAAACGAATAACTGTTGGTTTTACTTCAGCTGCAAAACTCTGAGTAAGAGGGAAAAGTGTTGATGTTGCAATCAAGCTGCTAACAAAAATTTTAGACCAAGACGTCATTATAAAATCCTTCTGAATAGAGAATATGATTAAAAGCCATACTGGAACTGTGCGACCAATTCGTTATATTTCTGATTGGTGATCGCGTTATCTACATGATTCACATTGAGCTGGAATTTAGTTGTTTCAGCAAAAAATGCATTTAAACCAATACTATGAATATCAATCGTTTGATTATTCAGGTTGGTATCACGGTCAATCGTGTCAAAGCGATAAAACGTTTGATAAGACTTTGGCCACCAGTCGTCATAACGTCCTTGATGACGGAAACCTTTGACAAATTGTTCACCCAGATTCCAAAATAATGTGCCAGTGTGTGATTCACTTTGACGGTTATAAACATCTCGAGTGGCATTTACATAAGTTTCATCTTCCGCATGAACATACTCATAGGTCAGACCAAAAGGATGATGGTTGTAATAAAGATCGATTCCTTTACGAGAAATATCGCCTTTACCCGCAAATGAAGCACTGGTGCCATTTAGCTCAAATAAGTTACTTTTACCTTGATACCATGATGCTCCGATGCTCAACTCACGTAACCACGAGTTGTATTCCGCAGGTAAGGTATAGCGAACGCGCCCAATGAAATTTTTATCATCATTGTCATCAGACTTATTTGCACCGTTGCCGTTTACAATACCAAAAGCATAGCTAATCATCGGTGAACGATAGTTATAACCGTAATCAACTGTTGGGAATGCATCACCACGAACAATTAGACCAACTTCACGCAGTGCTAAACCATAGCCATAACCTGGCAAGCTAAATAACGCATTGTTAATTGTCGGTTTTAAATCTTCTGTAGATTGAACCTCTTGCCCGAAGGGTAGGAGTTGTTGACCGAAGGTGATGCTTAAACGCCCAGTGTCTGCACTTAAAGTTGGTGAGGCGTTATAAATCAATTGTGCATCGAGCAAGTTTAAATAGCTGTTGTTGGTACCCGATTGAGGCGAAGTACCAAAACGTAGATTGAAATCTAAGTTACGTCCTTGGTCATAATCTTTAAACAGATTGCCTATAAAACCAATTTGAACAGCACCCAAATCAAATGAAGAGTGACGCTTATTTACAGCGGTTGCTGTATTTGCACCGACTGGATTGGTCGTCTGTGATTCATCGTAATAAGATGCCTTGGTTTGTACCACACCATTGATGAGCAATTGACGAGAAGACAATGCCGTTTTGGTGTCACGTTCTCGCTGAACTTGATATTTATAGTTTTCTAAATCGCTTTGTATGCCTTGGAATTCAGCCAATGTGACGTAACGTTGATCATCTTCAGCGGTTTCCTCGCTTTGATCCTCTGGATATAACCCATCAGAAAGAATAGCTTCAGGCTGAGTTGTATTTGAACTTTTAGCTTGAATCGAATTAATTTCATTTTTTAATTGTTTTAATGATTGTTCTAGCTGGCTCACTTGCTGTTGTAGTTGGCTAAGATCCCCATCTGCATGAGTCAACGAGATACTTGCACCCAGTAAAGTTAGCGTGGCTATCCCAAATTTTAATGGCAATTTCATGAATCAGAGCACCTACAGTTTGGCAAGCGACACATCTGTCGACTTAATTAAAACCAAAACTTGACTACCGACCTGTAGATTCAAATCATTGACTGAACGAGTTGTAATGACTGAAGTAAAAATACCCGATGCAGTAACAACATCGACCTCAGAAACAACATCACCTTTTACGATTTCCTGAATCGTACCTTTAATTTGATTTCTGACATTGATTGATTGAATTGTCATTATTAATTCCTACTTTTTATATTGGAATTAATCATGCACATATTTTTAAATAATAAAAAATAATTAAATTAGATTTTTATATCTTATTTTATTCATAATAAAAATACAAAATTTATAGATTATTACTTTCAGACTCTAAATATTTTAAATCTTTAATAATTATATTCTCATACTGCCAATTCAAAACATCTAGATTAACCAATTTTTTAATTTCTTTATTCACGGTCTGACGCGAAGCTGACAATAGATCTGCCAAGTCATGCTGTGAAATTTTAAGTTTAATTTCAATGCCTGCTGTATGCCGAATACCGTACTGAGCAGCTAAATTAAGCAGTATTTTACATACTTTCTGATGTAAACTCGCAATATGTAAGAACTTCAGCTCAGCCATAAGATAGTGCATTCTTTTGGCAAGCAGCTTCATAAGCTCTTGTGATAAATCATTATTTTTGTAAATTATTTGAAAAAAAAGTTGTTTAGGAATGATCAAAACTCTAATTTGATTAAAGGCGTAATAGTCATATTCTGGAATTTCATCCTGTAAACATGAGAATAAATTAATAAAGTTTTTTTCAGAATAATAATTAAAGGCATGGAAACGACCCGATGGGCTTAAATATCCAATCTGGATAATCCCATCGAGTAAAACATACAATGAATCATCACTATATTCATTATATTTATCACGCTGAATTATAATTTCATTTTTTTGATATTTCTTAACATTAGAGTTATTCAATATATATTAGAGTTCTTTCATAAGTCATTTTTTACTCAGTTCCATGTTATAGACTCCAGCAATTAAATTGAATCTTAAGCCTAGTCTTTTGCCTCGATTACGATATCGCTCGGCAAGTATTTTGAAGGTCTTCAAACTGCCAAATACATGCTCAATCCCAATTCTTCTTTTATTGATTTCTTGATTGTAAACTTTTAGCTCGAGATCTAGTTTGCAGCGCTTTTTTGCTTTTAATGGCAATAGACTATTTGGATACACTGCGTAAATCCCTTGATAGCCTTTATCTGCAAGGATAAAAGACCCTTTAGGAACCTGATTTAAATTGCGTTTGAATAGCTCGAAATCATGTACAGCACCACGACTCGTGCATAAACTCAGAACTTGCCGAGTTCTATAATGGATAATGGCTTGAACTTTAAAAGTATGTGCCTTCTTCTTGCCACTATAGCTTTTCTTCTGTTTTTTTAGGCCTTTGTATTGGGATTTCTGTGGCATCTACGATCACCACATTCCAGTCAATACCTTCGCCTTCAGGCAAATTCTTAGGTAAATTGAATAGATTGGACTTGATTAGACAATCCTCTACATGGCGAACGATTCTTGAAGCAGTAGGCTCTGACACGCCATAACTTGTTGAGACATGAAATAAAGTTCGGTATTCACGCCAATAGCTCAGACAGAGTAAAACCTGATCTTCTACACTTAATTTAGGTGGTCTACCTTTTGCAGGGACATGCATTTTCAGTTGTTCAACCATTAAATCAAAGGTTGAACATGAGATGCCTGTATATCGCTTAAACTGTGTTTCAGAAAGCTTCTTCGAATCGATGTATTTCATCCGCAAATTATGCATGAATATTCAAAATTCTTCGGTACAAATAATCAGCAAAAGATAGAGCGTTTTTTGATTTATGAAAGAGATCTATTGAATATCATCATCCGATATTTTTTTAAATATATTTTTTATAACATTTGATTTTTGATTTTCATCAAAATTATAATATTGCATAAAATCCACCTAATATCATTTTATTTTCATATTAGATGGATTACTAACTGACTACGAATCATTTATTCTTAATTAGTTAGTTTTTTTTGTGCAAAGTTTGTTCACTGCAAAGATTTCATTATGAAACTTTTTCATATTGCCCATCATTGGTTAAACGATAGTCCGTGATATCTACTTTTTGTTCTTTACGCAGTACTTCGCTTGGACGTCCATCCACCCCGACTGGAATATCACCTTCCAATGTTACACGGCGTACCACACGGTGCTGATCACCATAATCATTAATAGCACGGTGTTGCGTTGCACGATTGTCCCAAATCGCAACATCTCCTGCTTCCCAGCGCCAGCGCACGATGTTTTCCTGTTTCACGACATAGCTTTGGAATAAATCAAATAATTTGCGTGAATCTGATGAACTGAAACCGACAAAGCGATTAAAGAAATGCCCAAGTAGTAACGTTTTTTCACCTGTCTCAGGATGAATACGAACCAATGGATGTTCTGTTTCATATTCAGTTGAATTAAAGAAATTTTTATACTTTGCTGCAAGCTCAGGCGTGATTTCTTTTTTAACAACATTGGCATAATCAAAATCATTGCTATGTACAGTACGTAAACCATCTGCAAATACTTTTAGCGGCTCAGGCAGTGATTCATATGCTGACGTTGTGTTTGCCCAAGCTGTATCACCACCTGCTGCAGGCGCAACCACGCTACGTAAAATAGATGCTTTCGGATAAGCATCTAAGAATGTAATGTCCGTATGCCATGAATCTGCACGCGCGCCATGTGCAGAGTCAAGTTCTAAAATATGTTTAGAACCTTGTTTTACTGGAACAGTTGGATGATTTAATGGCTCACCTAGACGTGCAGCAAAAGCTTCTTGTTCGGCATCATCAAGATGTTGCTGACCTTTGAAAAAGATTGCTTTATATTGAAGTAGTGCTTGATTGATTTCTCGGACAACGTTTTGCTCTAATTGACCAGATAATTTCACGCCTTGGATTTCTGCACCAATACGACCTGTAATTGGTTTGACTTGAATGTGTTTATATTCATAGCTCATGGGGTGTGCCTCATTTCTAATTTATTTAGGTAGTTTTCAAAATGTTATTTTCTTGCTGTAAATGATCTTGCCAAAATCACTTATTAAAATCTGTCAAACATTTGACATTTATGTTCTGAATTTCAGCTATGTAAAATATAAAAAGGAATAATAAAAACAAAAAAACCCGCTTCCGCGGGTTTTTTATTATGATTCAACTTAGCCTCTTTGACTAAATCGCGTCGCAAAAGCAATCACTTTTTGATAGCCCGTTGGCAATACGCGTTGCATGATATCAATCGCTTTCGCGTCATTCCCAATCAATAGACGGCGTTTGTCTTTTTGCACGGCTTCTAATATTTGACGTGCTGCTTCTTCAGGTGGACAACGTAATAACTTGTTGAAAGACTTCGCTGATTTTTCAGGATTCATGCCCAATGTTAGCAAACTATCATTCATTTTCGCTGCAAGTGCAATATTGGTACGAATCCCACCCGGATGCACACAGAGCGCACTGACACCACTCTTTTCCATATCCAATTCTTGACGTAGTGCTTCAGTAAAACCACGTACCGCAAACTTCGTTGCATTATAAGCAGATTGGGTCGGCTGTGCCGTCAAACCAAATAGACTTGAAATATTAATAATATGACCATCACCCGTCTTTTTAATCAAGGGTAAGAATTCTTTGGTGCCATACACCACACCCCAGAAATTAATATTTACAATCCATTCAAGTTCTTCATAGGACGCGCCTTCAACAGTAGAACCGAGTGCCACACCCGCATTGTTGAAGATCATATTAATACTGCCATGTTCTTGCTCGACTTGCGCTGCCCATGCTTTCACTTCTTCAAGTTTTGCGACATCCACTTTTTTGGTTGTAACGCGCACACCGCTTTCTTTGACTAAAGCCACGGTGTCTGCTAAACCTTTTTCATTAACATCGCTGAGTGCCAAATGACAGCCTTGCTTGGCTAAAAGCACTGCAAGTTGTTGTCCAATACCTGAGCCCGCACCCGTAATTGCAGCCACTTTATTATTAAAATCTTTCATACATATTCCTTGTGTCTTCACCGATCTGCACAGATAGGCTTTTTATTCTGTTAAGTTCTATCATTGCTATTCAATATAGTTTTGACAATGAGTATTGTCAATAATTACAGTATGTCTATTCGGGTCAACTTTCTATCATCAGATGATTGTTTGAGTTTCGATGCCTATTTATTGCTAAGATATGAAAAACTGTAGAAATATGACTGATCAACACTATGACAGAATTGGATACATCAGAGAAAAAAGCCAAAAAATCAGCCAGCAAAGAGCGTCAATTTAAAGGACTATCCATGTCCGAACGCCAACAAGCACGTCGTGAGAAGCTGATTGAAGCCGGTATTGAAGCCTATGGTACACAAGGTTTTTTCTCTGTCACTGTCAAAGATATTTGTAATGAAGCCAAACTGACCGAACGTTATTTCTATGAGTCATTTAAAAAGAGCGAGCACTTATTTCAAACCATCTTTTTAAAACTGATTGATGAGTTACAGCACAATGTGATGCAAGCCATTATGCAAGCATCTGGCGATCCCGAAAAAATGATCAAAGCGGGCTTAACTGCCCTCCTTACGACTTTACGCGATAACCCACGTATGGCACGGATTATTTATATCGATGCCATGCTAGTTCAAGAGCTTCATAACCAAGCTACCATTCATGAAACCATGTTGCGTTTTGACCGCATGATTCATGCTTTCGTCATGTTGATGATGCCGAATTTAAAACGCAGTGACGGTGAAATTGCACTTGTTTCTACGGGGCTCAATGGTTATGTCACCCAAATTGCGATTCGTTGGGTGATGAGTGGCTTTAAACAATCAATGGATGAGGTTCTGTCCTCATGTAGTATTGTTTTCATGGCATTGCTGAATAATTTTGCAGAACTGAAACAATAAAATATATTTCTATTGGGAATTGAAAGTTTATTTTCTTTTTGCAAAACACGATAGCAAACCATTGTTTAATCAACTGAAAATAATCAATTTCGATTAAACCCCATCATTGCTTTTTGATAAATTTCAGTGAGATAAGGACGAATACATATCATTGCAATGATACTGTCATAATTAGTCTTTGTAATAAGCCTGTCATACAAAATAAAACGGTCCACCGTTTACATGAAAAGGGTCTTGCGCTGTGAAAGATGACTATATTTTAATCGTCGATGACGAACTTCCGATTCGGGAAATGATTCATACCTCTTTGGATATGGCAGGTTTTCACTGCTTACAAGCTGAGGATGCGAAACAAGCCCATCAAATGATTGTAGATCAACGTCCTGCACTCATTTTACTGGATTGGATGATGCCTGGAGGCGTGAGTGGTGTAGACTTATGTCGTCGTCTCAAACGTGATGAAAGCTTATCTGAAATTCCAGTGATTATGCTCACCGCACGAGCTGAAGAAGACCATAAAGTCCAAGGTCTCGATGCCGGCGCAGATGACTATATGACCAAACCATTTTCCACTCGAGAATTGGTGTCACGCATTAAAGCGGTATTACGTCGTGCCAACGCGTTAAGCGGTGAAAAGACCATTGATGCCAATGGCTTGATTTTAGATCCGGTCAGTCAACGTGTCAGCTTTGCCAACAATCTTTTAGAAATGGGACCAACGGAATATCGTTTATTGGCATTCTTTATGACCCATCCTGAACGTGCCTACACACGTGCACAATTGCTTGACCAAGTGTGGGGCGGCAACGTATATATTGAAGACCGAACCATTGATGTGCATATTCGTCGCTTACGTAAAGTGTTAGAGCCATATAATGCGGATCGTTATGTACAAACAGTGCGCGGTACAGGTTATCGTTTTTCTACCCGTGCAGATGCTGCATTGAGCTAAGTTATTTTAAGGTTACGCTTGTTTTATGTATGAACCCTACCCAGTGCCTGAGCTGGCTCGCGACCATCAAAAATTCCGCTACAGCAGTTTGTGGGATTTCGCCAAGCAGGATTTACGTCTCTTAGCATTTTTTCTGGTGATTGCCTGTTTTATTGGCTATGGCATTGGCTATTTTTGGGTCTGTATTGTCATTGCCTTTGTGGCGTTTTTTGCGACTCAAATGCGTTCACTGTATTTGGTCAATGAATGGATTTCCAACCGCCCTTACGATGTTCCACCCAATATCAAAGGGATTTGGGGCGCACTCCTATTCAATGTATATCGTGCGCAGCGTCAAGAACGAATTGTACAGGCAGAAATGGTCGGGCTGATTGATCGTGCTCAATCGTCATTAATTGCCTTACAAGAAGCCGTTGTGCTGATTGATGAAAATCAACTGATTGAATGGTGGAATCCGGCATCAGAACGATTATTAGGGATATCAACCGAAGACCGTGGACGCAATATTCTAACCTTATTACGTCAACCTAGTTTTGTCGATTATTACAATAAAATTGATGACTCACCCGATGGCTTGAAAATGAAATCATCGATGTTTGATGATCATTATGTGCAAGTCAAAATGACCCGTTTCGGTGGTGAAAGTCGCCTCTTAGTCGCTTATGACGTGACGCGCATGCATAATCTCGAGCAGATGCGTAAAGACTTTGTGGATAATATTTCACATGAACTACGCACACCATTGACCGTACTGAGCGGTTATATCGAAACCTTTACCGATCAAGAAGATATCACACCACGATGGAAACGTGCTTTCGATCAAATGCAATCGCAAACACGCCGTATGAATGCGTTGGTGAATGATCTGTTGTTATTATCGCGTTTAGAAAATGACAAAAAAGTAGCTAAAAATCAAATCATTGATATGCCAAGTTTAATGAATCAATTGTTTGATGATGCCCAAGCCTATAACGTTGATTATGGTCATACGCTGAATTTAGATATTGATAGCCATTGCGATTTAATTGGCTCGGATATGGAACTTGCGAGTGCATTTAGCAACTTGATTTCTAATGCCATTAAATACACACCCAAAGGTGGCACGATTACGATGGGCTGGCATGACAATGGTGAGACGGCGTACTTCGTGGTTGAAGATACCGGTATTGGCATTGATCCCAAACATTTACCACGCTTAACGGAACGTTTTTATCGGGTCGACTCTGACCGAAGTCGCAGCACAGGTGGCACAGGTTTAGGCTTAGCCATCGTGAAACATGTGCTCATGCAACATCAAGCCTATTTAGAAATCGAGTCTAAGGAGAATCAAGGTTCTACTTTTAAAGTGATTTTTCCAAAAGAACGTTTGAGTTTTCCAGACTAGTTTCAACATCAAAAAAAGGTGCATTAGCACCTTTTTTACCAGCATTATTTCAAATTTTGTTCTTTTGACTTTGCTCTAAAATAAGCAGCGCGATGTCCTAAACGATCTAAATAAGCGTTAATCGCTGGATACTTATTCTTAAGTCGAGATTGTAAGGCTTCTAATGGAAAACTCATCTGAATATCGGCAAAGCTAAAGCGCCCAGCAAAATATTCATGTTGGGTTAAGTAACCTTCCAAGTAGTCGATATGATCTTTTAAGCGTGGCTGTACAAATTGTGCTTGCACCCCTTTTGCCACTTGCTTGGCAATGGGCTTCACCAAAAATGGCGCTTGAGTTGCGACTTTATCCATGACCAAATGCATGACCAACAAGGGCATCAATGAGCCTTCGGCATAATGCATCCAATAACGGAACTGCTGCTTTGACGTCGCATTCAAAGGCTGGAATAAGAGATTTTTATCATAGCTCTCCTGTAAATATTCCAAAATCACTGCAGACTCAGCTAAGACCTGATCCTGATCGACCAAGACTGGTGCTTTCCCCAAAGGATGCACCTGTTTTAAGCTCGGCGGCGCAGAAAAATTTGGCAGGCGCTTATACAATTGAATGTCATAGTCGAGCTCTAGTTCTTCCAATGCCCATAAAATTCGGAAGGAACGCGATTGCTCTAAATGGTGTAAAACCCGCATATTGGACTCAGTGTTCTTGTTGTTCTGAAGCCTCTGATCATAGCAAAGGCATTGGCTTTAAACCCAATGCCTTAACAAAGCGTTACCAAGAGCAGTTAAACCAAACTGGTTTTGATTTCAACACTACGCAATAAGGTCTTGGTCACCGGCGTCTTTTGACAAATGGCTAGAATCTTCTGTTTAAGCGCTTCATCCATGTCAGCCTTAAAGTTCAAGCGACGTTCAATCCATTCTTCACCTTCACGATTGGCATGGAATTCTGCTTCAACTTCAAATAAGCCCAAATCAATGTCTTTATGCTTAGCATACATTCTGAGAGTAATCATGGTGCATGAAATCAAACTTGCCACCAAAAAATCATAAGGTGCAGGTCCACTGTCCTTCCCCCCAAAGGATTCAGGCTTATCGGTAAGATAAACATGTTTGCCATGTTGAATTTCTCCCTGCCATGGGGTGTCTAGGCTCTGCACTTTCGCTGTTGCAACAATACCCATTTGGTACTCCTTATATTTATTTTTAAATCATTATTTTGAAGGACGCATCCCATCTGGAAATGCAGGGGCTTCCAAACGAGGTCCACTATATTCAGGAATTGAACCAAAACGTTCATGTGCTGCAACCCATTGTTCACGAGCTGTTTTCAGTTCTTCTGTAGTACGACCTACAAAGTTCCACCACAATAAAATAGGACTTTCAAAAGGCTCGCCACCGAGTAATAGCACACGACTATGGGCATGAATATCAACATCTACATGCGTAAGACCCGGCTCTAAAATCACCATATTGTCTTCATCTAATGCGTGCCCATTGATACTTGCTGTTCCTTCTAGCGCCATAAAACCATATTCAAATTTAGGATTGAGCGGCAAACGAGCATGCGTGTTCTCAGCAGCAAATAGATCTACACCTAAGAGTTCGCTATGTACTTTAACGGGTGATGTGGTTTTTAAATATTCACCCACCAATACCGTAAAATCAATGCCCTGCTCACTCACGATGGGCAGTTCAGGATAATGATCAAAGGCAGGCGCCATATTGATTTTATCATCAGGCAAAGCAATCCAAAGCTGTGCGGCATGCATTTTAGTTTCAGTGTCTGGCGCAACTTCGGTATGAGAAATGCCATAACCCGCAGTCATTAAATTGACTTGTTTGGGACGAATGAGCTGCTCTGTACCTAAGCTATCATTGTGTAGCATGGTGCCTTCAATCATCCAGGTGAAGGTTTGCAAACCAATATGCGGATGTGGACCCACATCTAAGCCGTCGCCTTGTGGAAAGCTCACTGGACCTGCGTGATCAAGGAAACACCACGCACCAATCATCCTTTTATGACGGCTCGGTAAAGCACGCTTAATGACAGTGCCTTGACCAATCTCAGCACGACGTAAAGTAAATTCTTGAATAAATTGATTTACATATTTTTTGCAGTCATCTGAGTGTGACAGTTCAGTATCGTTATTATGCGACATGATATTGGCTCAAAAAGCTAAATTTAAACGATCATAACAATTCAATTTAGCAGATACAGCCTTTTCACTAGGATTGTGCGTAATAGTTTTAGGACAATGTTTTAAGCTAATAATAAACAACTGATTTCTCTAAATTATATTACCGCCATGATTGGCTTTTAATTGTGTCTAAAAATGTACTTTATTTTAATAGATAAAACTTTTATATCTCTAATATGATCAGTAACACAGAAAAGCTCAGAAATAGTGTTTCACGTGAAACAGTTGAAATTTTAATGTAATTGATCAAAATCACAATGTTGATAAAAAATGAATATTGTCCGCAAAAACACAGTTACAAAATCATAATTTGTTACTTATTTAGCAATCATATCGATAAAATCACCATTTTCAGGTAGATCATTTTTTACTCAAAAAGCACATAATTATGCTTCATTTTAAAAAAATGGACAGTTCGATGTCTTCGATGGATAAACATACTTATTCCACGATGAATGCATCTCTTCAGGATGATAGAAGTAAGAATTTGCGCTTATTAAATTTAGCAGAATGTAATGCTGAAAATAGGCAACGTATTGAGCACGCCCTGCATAATCCCCATGCGCCCATTCCTGCGCAGTTTCACAATTACTTTTTAAATTTTTTATATGCGCGTCACCATTCGACATTAAAACAATTTAATTATTTGGCTCAAATCAGCTTTTTACTGTATTTCTTTGTCGATATCCTCATTATTCCAGACATGATCTTAATCTCTGGTGCACTGCGTATTGCTATGATTTTAACCGCAATGGGCATCTGTTATTTTGCATTTAAAAACATCAAAGACATCCGCGTGCTCGATAGAATTTTACCGATTGGCACTGTGCTTTGTGCTGCAGTATGGATTTTTTTACTGGCGTTATCTCATAGCCCTTTGGTTCATCTCTATCTGTATGCATCTTCAATTTTTATATTGGTGGTGAATTTAGGCGTTAAAATCCAATTTAAATCAGCACTCTATAGCTCTATTTTTATTGGGTTGTGGATGATGATTGGGGCAAAGGTCATCATGAGCCCTTCGCAGGCTTTGGTTTTCGCTGTGGTCTCTATTCCGATTTGGTTGCTCAGCCTTTATATCAACTGGAATAATATTTTAAATTCACGTCGTTCATTTTTAAGAACATTAATGGATGAATGGAATTACCATACTTTAAAAAATCTCGCCCATACTGACGAATTGACTCAGCTTTGCAATCGTCGTCACTTCGTCCATGTGGCGCAAAAATCGATTCGCGTTTGGCCAAGACCTGCGAGTTGTTGTTTACTTATGTTTGATGTCGATTATTTTAAAAAAATAAATGACGATTATGGGCATGATGTTGGCGATCGTGTGCTGCAAGTGATTGCCGATACCGCGCGTAAAGAAATGCGCCATAGTGATTTATTGGCACGTTTTGGCGGTGAAGAATTTATTGTTATGTTAAATGATACGCAAATGCAGGATGCTTTGGTCATTGCAGAACGAATTCGCGGATCGATTGAAAAGCAATATTTGTATGAACGCCCCAATCGTAGTATTCAGTTCACCATTTCGGTTGGCTTGTCTGAACTTGAATCTCCTGATCAAAGCTTGGATGATCTTATTAAAAAGGCGGATATCGCACTGTATGCTGCTAAAAATAATGGACGTAATTGTGTTCAAGTGTATGGCATTCATATGTTGGCTCAAAAGCAGCCGACATTATCCAAGTCATGGGTTTTGAAACATTCAAATCCAATGCCTTATCAACTCTCGCTATCCAATCCACAGAAGAAATGGTCTATTCTGTAAACTTAAATGTTTAAATAAAGTGAAGATTCTATTCACTAAAAAATCGTTTATCTTTCATTCTTTACTTGTTAAAACAAATCAGAAAAGCATAGAATATTATTTATACAAATATAGATCTTCAATATTTTTAAAAAAATCATTTTTTTGGGAAGGCACTATGCCAAATGAGTACGAAAAAGATCATCGTGCACTCATCCAAGAGGCTTTAAATGATCCTCTTGCTCGTATCCCCGAACGCCTAAAATCCTGTTATTACGAACATCAAAAGGCTTTAAATTTAAAATATTTGCTACAAGTGAATCTAATTGCACAATTTGCTTATGTGGTGTATACCCTTGCGGATATTTTAGTTTTAACCGACATTCGAACCTTATTGATTGTGAGTAAGCTTGGCTTTGCAGTAGTCATGACCTTGATCACGATCTGGATTTATAACCATTATCAAAACTTACCCTTGTTCGATTTGCTGCTGCCCACTTCTATTATTGGCGCAAGTAGTATTTGGTTTTTCAATCTCAATATATCTGAAAGCCCTTATACCCTGATTTATCAATATGCATCGTTAGTGTTTATTGTGCTTGCTAATTTATGTGTGCAAGTCCGTTTTCGCCCCTCGCTGATCACCACTAGCCTGATTACTTTAGTGATTTACACTGGGGTATATTTCAATACCTATGGCGATGCGTATCAGATTTTACTGTTTTCGCTGATTTATATTCCTGTACTCATTTTTAGCGTGTATATCAGTTGGAATTCAACACTAAAATCTCGCACTGTGTTTTTGCATCATTTATTAAATGATTACCATCGAAAAGCTTTTGAAAAGCTTGCCCATACAGACGCTTTAACGGGTTTAAATAACCGACGTTATTTTGAGTCTTTAGCAACGCAGCATGTTCATGCAAATTTTGAGTCGCCAAACCCGACGACCTTATTGGTGTTCGATGTTGATCATTTCAAGCAAATTAATGACAGTTATGGGCATGATATTGGCGATCGTGTTTTACAAATGATTGCTGACGTTTCATCGAAAGAAATGCGACATAGCGATATTTTAGCGCGCTATGGTGGCGAGGAATTTATTGCTTTACTGACTGGCACAAACTCTGATGATGCGGTGAAAATTGCCGAGCGATTAAGAAAACGTATTGAAAATATTGAGGTCAACCTCACAGATGGTCGACAGTTTCATTTTACAGTTTCAATTGGGATTACCATTTTAGAGACATTTGAAACTGATCTGAATGTTCTGATTAAACAAGCGGATATCGCGTTATATCAGGCTAAAGCCAATGGGCGAAATCGTGTTGAACATTATGATCCGAGTATGGATCAATCGGCGATTCAAAATATGAAGCGTTCTTGGAATATTGAAAGTGATGTGAAGATGATTGTGGAATAGAGAGCGTTCCCTCTATTCTTTAAACATTGTCTTGCTAGATACTAGAAATAACGATTTAAGATCTAAAAATTTCATCAAAGTGAAATTCTAAATATTCTTTTTGAGCAAGAAATGGCTTAATAACTAAGTGTTGCGGTATCTTAAAAAATGATTGATCCTCTAAGGATAATTCTTTCGATAATAGAATTTCACCATCTAGTTTAAATGATATAAATCCTTGATCAAATAAACGATCGAATGTCGGTGTCAATAAAACTCCATTATATGGATCTATCCGCTCTTCTTCATTGCTTAAAGACCACGGCTTGATATGTGAGGCGATCAGAAATTTAGAATTATTAAACCCAGACACAACACAACTTGGATTAAGTTCAAATAATGATTTTCGAAATTTGTTCTGTAATAGTCTAACTTTAATCAATCTTTCCGCTTCAGATGTAAAGTTAGAAGCTTCTTCAAAAAATTTACTGGTAGTGTCTAAATGTGACGTGTTAACCACCTATCTTTCATGTCTTGATTGTATTTTAATAAAAATAGATGCAAGACAGCTTCATGATTTTCTTTCTTCTTCGAAAAGCTTAAAGTTTTCCGTGTAAAACGCCCTAAGCGATTTCTTAATGTGGCATTGAAACGCTCAACATGGTTGGTTAAACCTGTATGTTTACCTACAGAGCGATGGGTATCAGGATCAAATACCTCAGCATAACTTGACCAATAATCACTACAGGTTGCTAAATTAAAGTAGCTTGTGGGAATACGGCAACGTAAATCTGTACACGTTTTATCATTACGCTGACCACACACATAAGCCACTACTTGGCGTGTACGATGGCAGAGTGCATCCAAGTCCAAACCTTATGGCGACGGGCTTTTACGAAACTCCATAACTCATCAAGCTCAAGGACATCTGTTGGATGAGCATCAAGTAATTCGTCACTCAGTTTCCTGCTGTTTACTTTTTTTTATCCAGCCCATCAGTGTTTCAGGTGCAACACCGAATAGACGCTGCATGCCTCTCAAACTGCCTCGTTCAAGATAGGTACTGATAATGAGTTCTTTCTGTTCTTCGGTATATTTAATTTTGGGTTTGAGTACACTAGAGCGCCCACAATCTTTACATCTGAACTGTGCATTTCCACTTTTGTTGTGACCATTCTTATGGATATTGGGTGATTGGCAACGGGTGCAGACATAAGTTGTCTTTTCTATGATCATGTTAAAGGTTTATTGCTCACACATTTTCACGTCTATTCTAAATTAAAACACGTTGTTTTTGTACACTACCAATTTACTATTGCTCACATCCGTTGTTTTTAAATAATTTTCATAATGTTTTAATGCAGCAGAATACATATTATTACCAGTACGATTACGTTCTTGGTAAATTTCTAGCGAATAGATCATCAGTTTTAAAGCTTCAAACTCAATACTATTTTTAGGCACTTCATAGCTAGGCAACCAATCTGAAATTCTGTTTCTAATTACTAAGTCATATTTTGAAGCAGTTGCATTAGATAATCTTTTTTCTTCTAAAAGCCACTTATAAAAGTCCATATAAAGCCTTAATCTTTTTAAAGTACTATATATAAAAAAAGAGCGCCTAAGCGCTCTTTTTATTAGAAATATTTAGGTCGCCCTAAATAGCCTCGAACATAGTTCTCGGCGTAAAATTGGCACGAAGCAGTGCTTCGTGAAAGCCCAATTTTACTCCCATTCAATCGTTGCAGGTGGCTTAGACGATACGTCATAAACAACACGAGAAACTTCAGCAATTTCGTTCATGATACGAGTCGAGATTTTATCAACTAAATCATAAGGAAGATGCGCGAAACGTGCTGTCATAAAGTCAACAGTTTCAACCGCACGAAGTGCAATCACCCATGCATAACGACGACCATCACCTACGACACCAACAGATTTCACTGGTTGGAATACAGCGAATGCTTGCGCAGTTTTGTCATACCAACCGCTTGCACGAAGTTCTTGCATGAAAATGTCATCTGCTAAACGAAGAATGTCAGCATATTCTTTTTTCACTTCACCCAAAATACGAACACCTAGACCCGGACCTGGGAATGGGTGACGGTAAAGCATCTCAAAAGGTAGACCTAAAGTCGTACCTAAACGGCGCACTTCATCTTTGAACAAGTCACGGATTGGTTCAACCAATTCAAACGCTAAATCTTCTGGTAAACCACCCACGTTGTGGTGTGATTTAATCACATGCGCTTTACCGTTTTTAGTTGCCGCAGATTCGATCACGTCTGGGTAAATCGTACCTTGTGCAAGGAAGTTTACGCCATCAAGCTTACGTGCTTCTTCAGCAAAGACTTCGATGAACTCACGACCGATGATTTTACGTTTTTTCTCAGGATCAACTTCACCTGCAAGTGCAGATAAGAAACGATCTTCAGCATCAGCACGAATCACACGGATACCCATGTTTTTCGCAAACATATCCATCACTTGCTCGCCTTCGTTCAAACGAAGTAAACCGTTATCTACGAATACGCAAGTCAATTGGTCGCCAATTGCTTTATGTAAAAGTGCAGCAACCACAGATGAATCGACACCACCTGAAAGACCGAGTAGAACTTTTTGATCACCAATTTGCGCGCGAAGTTGCTCAACACGTAAATCAATAATGTTTTCAGAGTTCCACAGGTTACGGCAACCACATACACCGTGAACGAAGTTAGATAGTAATTCAGCACCTTTAGCGGTGTGCGTTACTTCTGGGTGGAATTGAATACCGTAGAAACGACGTGCTTCATCAGACACCATTGCAAATGGACAGCTTGGTGTGCTTGCAGTCACTTGGAAGCCTTCAGGTAAGGCAGTCACTTTATCGCCATGACTCATCCAAACTTTAAGCTTGTCTTTAGTATCTTCAAGATCACCGATCAATTTATCGCGAACTTGAATATCCACTTCTGCATAACCAAACTCATGCACATCACCTGGCTCTACTTTACCGCCAAGTTGCTGCGACATGGTTTGTAGGCCATAGCAAATACCAAGAACAGGTACACCTAGGTTGAAGACAACTTCAGGCGCACGTGGACTACCCGCTTCATAAACACTTTCTGGACCACCTGAAAGAATGATCCCGTTTGGGTTAAATGCACGAATGTCTTCTTCAGACATATCGTAAGCGTACATTTCTGAATAAACACCAGCTTCACGTACACGACGTGCAATAAGCTGGCTATATTGAGAACCGAAATCCAAAATAAGGATACGGTCTTCAGTAATTTGGGTATTGGTAGTCATGGTAAACAACTATGAAAGGCAAACGAATATAAGCGCGCTATTCTACCATTTTTCACAGCATTACGCACACTATTCAAACATGTATGAAATATAAGCAATTTCTGAATTTAGCCACTGAATTGCAAGATAATTTAGCAACAAAAAAAGGGATACATGATCCCTTTCTTGTATAAACATCATTGAACTATTTAACGCGCTCAATATGAATCACATCAATATCGGTTGGTTTAGCACGATGGGTATCAACTTCACCTAAAACGCGGACTTTATCCCCCGCTTTTAAAGCCAGTGGTTTCCATAAATCATCATCGACATCAATTATGATTGAACCGGTCTTATCTTTGAGTTCAAAATCATCACTATCCGCTGTCGCTTGACGCACAATTTGCCCAACCAATGTGACACCTGTTTCATCTTTTAGTTTTTTTGCTTGAGCAATGGTTACGACATTGGCTTTCGCTTCTTTTAAAACAGCGCTATCAGTTTTTGCCCAAGCGGTCGGTGTTAACATCGCAGCAGATAATGCAACGCTTGCCCATAAAGTTTTGCTCATATTGCACTCACTCAACATATTCGATCTGTCTATTTGAACAGTCTAATCCACTTTGATCAGCGCTATTTCTGTACAGCTCTAGCAACAATATGTAGCAAGCGATGATTGATGCTCAGATGAAATGGCATTCCATTCATCACATTATTTTTCAATCACATGATCAATGCTAAAACGACCTGCACCCAATAATGCTAGTGCAACAAAACCACCTGCCATAGCAACATTTTTCATGAGGTTAATCGCATCTTCTGCGCCACTATGAAATAGTAATGCAGTCACGATGCTAAAACCTGCTAATGCCAGCGCCATAATACGAGTTTGGAAGCCGAATAAAATCGCAAGTCCGCCACCTAGCTCAACTAAAATCGTCAACGGTAATAAACCACCCGGCACATCCATGGCTTGCATATAAGCAACCGTTGCATCATAACCTGCGATTTTGCCCCACCCAGCCACAATAAAAATGTATGCCAAGAAAACACGTGCAAGCAATGCCAAGCCATGATGCACAGTCGGATTTTTTAAGATATTTGCAGCAACAACATTCGGATTTAACATGTTCAAACTCATTTATACATATTCAGAAGATGCACATATATTAAGCATCGCCAATAATTGAATAAAGCGGTGAATATCATACTCTTCGTTGCATTTATAGGATGATAGAGTTGGAATTAATCTGCTTTTCCTACTGACATGTGCCTTGATCACTGATAGCATTTCGACACACTTAAGCTTGTAACGGCCTCATGGAACTGATCGATTTTATCTTGCATGTTGATGACCATTTGCTTGAATTTATTACCCAATATGGGGTATGGATTTATGCAATTTTATTCCTGATTATTTTTGTAGAAACAGGCTTGGTGGTTATGCCCTTCCTGCCCGGCGATAGCTTATTGTTTGCAGCAGGTGCATTAGCGGCTTCAACAGGTGTCATGGATCCGTGGGTACTGATTCCGCTATTATTCTTAGCAGCCGTACTTGGCGATACGTTGAATTATCATATTGGTCGTTATATTGGACCACGTGTCTTTGAAATTGAGTCGCGTTTTATCAATAAAAAGCATTTGATTGCAACGCAGCAATTCTTTGCCAAACATGGCGGTAAAACCATTATTTTTGCCCGCTTTGTGCCGTTCGCACGTACCTTTGCACCCTTTGTCGCAGGTGCAGGCAAAATGAATTACAAATACTTCCTCAGCTATAACGTCATCGGTGCATTTTTGTGGATTACATCTTTTGTGATCCTTGGCTATATGTTCGGTAATATGCCCATCGTCAAAGACAACTTTACTCACCTGATTTTCGGCATCATTATTATTAGTGTGTTACCGGGCATTATTGGTTTTATTCGCCAAAAGTTCAAAAAGACGCCCGCTGCATAGGCTTCAAGCGGATGATGAATGGAATAAATTGATTATCAGTGGAATTAAACACAGCAATAAAAACAGCGCCGACCCTTTATAAATGAGGTCGGTTTTTATTTTCTCAGACTGCCCTGAGAGTACGGCTTGACCAAATGCCATCCAAAAAATAAATACGGGCAGAGTCACTAAACTAAAGGCCGCGAACACCAAGACAAAATTGGTCGGGTTGTCCCATGTACTACTCGGAAAAATCGCGGCTGCAAATAAAGCAGCTTTGGGATTTTTTAAGGTGGCAGCAAAAACTTGCCATGGGCGAATTTCGGGATGTTTTTTATTATGCAGTTCTAATTGATCCGCCTTAAACAATTTAAACGTGAGCCAACCCACATAAACTGTACTACTAATATGAACCAAAGCAGCAAAATTTGGCCAAATGGGTGCTGCCAAATGAATCAATAATGCCCATACATTAATGGCATAAAAATACCCCAATAAAATCACAGGAATATAAAGACTGGTTTTTGCCTGTCCATGTTGATGCGCTGAGCTTGCAACCAGTGCATTGCCTGCACCCGGTATCATTAGCACAGCAATGACAGCCAAAAGAAATAACCAATTTTCAACCATATACAATAGATATCCCAGTTTGTGGCGCTACATTAACGAAAATAAAGCGCAGAGAACAAGATCTATTCAGCATAAATCTTGTACGTATTCGTCACAAAATATGACGAGTTTTTAGGGAATAAAAGCCCAAATATATAAGCATAAGGGCAAAAAAGCTGGCATAAATGCCAGCTTTAAAATACGAAAAAGAGAACGACTATTTGCTTGCTTTTTGACGAATAATAATTGGACAAGATTTATAGCGTGCCGTTTCTACAATCGCTTCTTGTTCACCCAATACACGTGCAAGTTCAGTTTTTTTGGTATTTGAAGATTGTCCCATATTCACAGAAACACTTGGACCAATGCCCCATCCACCATGACTACCAAAACCACCACCCAAGCCTACACCTACCCCAACACCAGTACGTTTTGGAGTGGTAACACCACCGTCAATATAACGTTGAATGCGGTTGTATTCGCCTTGTAGTTGTTGGCAATTGAAAGATTGATATTTGGTCGGTGAAACATAGCTTGGCTTGACTGTACCTGCACAGGCACTTAACAAAGCCAAGGCACCGAGCGCAAAAGTTAATTTCAGCAGTTTCATAATCGACTCAATATTCAATGTTTCTCTATCTCATTGAACAACGATATATAGGCCTGAGTCAATTTATGATCTGTAGCCAAATGAATTAAAGGCAGATTTTTCTGATGGGATTCTTTCATTACAATTGATGGTGGCAACATGCTTTCAAGTACCGGTAAGCCTTCAGTTTTAAGCTGCTCGACCACTTCACGCGGCAATTTTGCCTGTGCCTGAAACTGATTAACCACAATGCCTTCAATCTCTAAACGGTCATTATGATCATCTTGGGTTTCAATGACGTTTTCAATCAAGGTATGTAAAGCACGCTTGGAGAATACATCACAATCAAATGGAATAAGGACGCGATCTGCCGCAATCAGTGCAGACAAGGTAAAAAAGTTAAATGCAGGCGGCGTATCAATAAAAACTCGATCATATTGCCCCGAGCACTGTTGCAAAGCATCACGCAGTTTATAAATTTTATGTTTAGACTCAAGTGCATGCCCAAGTGCACCAAGACTTGGACTCGCTGGAATCACATCTAAGTTCTTAAACGGCGATTGATGAATATAGCCTTCTAAGCCTTTACTGCGACTTTTTAAAATCGAGCCAATAGCATTACCAATCAAGCCTTTGCTTTGCTGATTACCAAGCACATCTTCAAAATAGTTTTCAATATTGGGTTCTAATGCTGGTTTATCGCCTGAGTAGGTCGCATCGTCGCCGAGTAAATACTGGCTCGAATTGGCTTGTGGGTCGAGATCAATTAATAAGGTTTTCAGACCTTGATGGGCACTGATTGCCGCCAAATTAACGGTAATACTCGATTTTCCCACGCCACCCTTTTGGTTAAACACCACACGTGTACGCATTAGAACCCCCTAAAATTTTATTATAAATATTTGATTTCTAGGACATGATTAAAACACGAAAAGGAATTATCCAAAATTCGGTTTAATGATGACCAAAGCGACAATTGAAATAAGTGAAACAATTGCAATAAATAAGCCAGCTCGACGCTGAACCATCAATACCGCTTCATCTTTTTTATAGGCTTTTGCCAAAGACGAAATCAGTACCAAGAATAAAATAACCTTGGCATAAAACCATGGCTGAACATCAAAATCTTTTAGCACTAAAGCAATAACCCCTGTCAGAGCGATCAATGCCATGGCCAAATGTTGTAATGCCACCAATACAACACGACCTTTAGGATTGGGTAAATTTCCCTGTGTTCCCACAAACAAAGTTGTTGCACGCAAAACCACAGCAATAATTGCAAGACTTGCCGCGCTCATATGAATAATTTTAATGATTAATTGAGTATCCATGAACAATCCTTAAGCTTTAGGTGCATGTGCACATTCAGGGCTGGTCGTATCCTGATTTTTCCATTCTTCAGGCACAAATGCATGAATCGCAAGCGCATGAATTTTTCCAGGACTGAGTAAATCACCTGCCGCAGCATAAATTTTTTGATGACGTTGCACCAAACGTAAGCCTGCAAATACGTCACTGACAATCACGGCTTTAAAGTGTGATTCTTTGCCTGGAAAATAACCACCATGACCACTTGATTCATTGACCACGTCCAAATGAGTCGGGCAAAGCTGCTCTAAACGCTCAATTAACTGTTGTTCTAAGCTCAAAATTCGCTCCAAAAAAAGAATTGCCTAAATATAGAGCTAGTATAGCGTGTTCTAGATGCTATTGCGCCTTTGCAAGAACTGAACTAAACACGTGAAATAATGATGATTTTTTCTTCAAAAACAGCATTAAAATACGAAACTTTCAGTTTTTTCCTTAAAATTGATTTTATTTTATTCAAACGATCTAAGTTTTTTCACAAAGGTGTTGACCTCATTTTCCCATCCTGTATTATACACGGCATGCGGGAATAGCTCAGTTGGTAGAGCATAACCTTGCCAAGGTTGGGGTCGGGAGTTCGAGTCTCCTTTCCCGCTCAAATTTTTTAAGTGTAAGTTTTTGATAAAACTGCTCAATTTGCGGAAATAGCTCAGTTGGTAGAGCATAACCTTGCCAAGGTTGGGGTCGAGAGTTCGAGTCTCTTTTTCCGCTCCAAATTCTAAAAAAATCCCTCATCGAAAGATGGGGGATTTTTTTATGTCAATTTTATTGCATTGTTTAAAAATAACTTTCCTCTGATGATTTTCACCCACACTCAAAACGAAAATCTTTCGACCTAAGCTAGGTTATAATGCATTCCTCCCCAAAGATGATTGATCCAATATGAACACATCCAATGACCCTTTACACGGCAAAAAACTTGCTGACATTTTGGATGAGTTACTCGATTACTATGATGGTTTTGAAGGGTTAAGTCGTAAAATCGAAATTCGATGCTTCTGTATCGATCCAAGTGTGAAGTCATCATTGCGATTCTTACGCACCACACCATGGGCACGTGAAAAAGTCGAAAATTTATATCTGTATGTCTTACGCCAAAAAGCTAAACAAAAACCTTAGTTGTTGGTCGTCTTAGCTGCAGCATAAAATTTTATCGCAAAGCGTGAATGCTCTTGAGAGGGTAAAGATATCGATTGATTATGATTGTAGATGTGAATATATCTGCTCTTTTCTAAAAATATCGTAATTGACAAAATCTGCTGAATACTCAAGGATAATGCTTACAATAAATGAGTATAAAAAATGACAACCACAACTATTCGATATCAAACTGATATTTTAGGAAAAGGCTTTGAACAAGCCACTTTAGAATTTCCAGATGATTTTGAGGGCAAAGTCATTGGCACTTTGGTCCGTAAAAAAGCCGATAAAACAACATCCAAAGCTGTGCTTTATATTCATGGCTTCGTCGATTATTTCTTCCAAACTGAAATGGCTGAACGTTTTAATGCCGAAGGTTTTGACTTTTATGCTTTAGACCTACGAAAATATGGTCGCTCACACCTGCCCCATCAAAAATACTATAACGTGTATGACATTGCCGAATATGATGCAGAAATCACTGAGGCGCTGAATATTATTGGCAATGAAGGACACGATGCCGTTCTACTATGTGGACACTCCACAGGAGGTCTGACCACGACTTTATATGCAGCACACCATCCCAATCATCCACTCATAAAAGCCTTATGGTGTAATAGCCCATTTTATGACTTTAATATGAGTCCCTTTGAAAAGAAATTTGCGATTCCGAAAATGAGTGCATTGGGTAAACCCTTTCCTGACCTGCTATTCCCGAGTCGCTTAAATCGTTTTTACGTTCCAAGTCTACATATCAGTTACCACGGCGAATGGCACTTTAATCTTGAATGGAAAAAGCCGACTTATCATTTGGTGCGACTCAGTTTTGTACATGCGATTCATCAAGCACACAAGGAAATCCATCAAGGAGTCAGCTTAAACATTCCTGCGTTAATTATGCATTCCTCAAAGTCGAGCTATCCTTTACGTTTTAATCATGATGCTCAAAGTAGCGATATCATTCTTGAAGTTAAGGACATGATTAAGTATGCCAATAAAATGTCAGGTGATATCACCTTGTGCGGCATTCAAGATGGTTTGCATGACTTAGTCTTGTCCAAAGCACCTGTACGGGAAACGGTATATCAAGAACTCTTTCAGTGGCTAAAGTCTAAACATCTTTAATGACTTTGATCTTTAATCAGTCGATGCGTTAGAACTCTCTAGCGCATTTCAATACGTGTTCAATTCACACGTATACATCTTTCTAGGTTAATGCTTTTATTGTTATTTTCTAGGTAATAAATATGTGAAGAATGTCATGTTATATGATGAGCCAATCAAAAATGAAATAGGCTTAAGCCCTTATTATTAAAATAATAAATTTTAAAAAATCCTCCAATTCTGTGTTGTCTTTTGTTGCATGCTTGTAAGTTATCAACTTCATTGAAACAAGCCTCTTTATATTAAGCAAAGTACTGAGCATGTTTAGCTCAGAGACCAAACTTTTCCTATCATTTTTAGCGCAATTTTTTAAATAACAATATAGATAAGGAACACATTATGCGATATGCAGATCCCAATACAGACGGTGCAAAAATTCAATTTAAACAGCAATATGAAAACTTCATTGGTGGCAAATGGGTTGCACCTGTCAAAGGTGAATATTTTGATAATATCTCGCCGGTCGATGGCAAAGTTTTTAGCAAAGTACCGCGTTCGAGTGTGGAAGATATTGAACTCGCACTTGATGCCGCACATGCTGCAAAAGCACAATGGAATAGCGCATCCCCGACCACGCGTTCCAATATTTTGCTCAAAATCGCAGATCGTTTAGAGGAAAACTTAGAACTTTTAGCTGTAGCTGAAACATGGGACAACGGCAAACCGATTCGTGAAACTTTAGCGGCAGATATTCCACTTTGTATTGATCATTTTCGTTATTTTGCCGGTTGTATCCGCGCCCAAGAAGGTGGCATTTCAGAAATTGACGAAGATACCATTGCCTATCATTTCCATGAGCCTTTAGGGGTCGTCGGTCAAATTATTCCATGGAACTTCCCGATTCTGATGGCGGCATGGAAAATCGCACCCGCACTCGCGGCGGGCAATTGCATTGTGCTTAAACCCGCAGAACAAACCCCTGTCAGTATTTTAGTACTCGCTGAGCTCATTCAAGATATCTTACCGCCCGGTGTTCTCAATATCGTGAATGGTTATGGTGTGGAAGTCGGTCGTCCCTTAGCCACCAATCCACGTATCTCGAAAATTGCATTTACAGGCTCAACCGCAGTCGGGCAAATGATTATGCAATATGCCACTGAAAATATTATTCCAGTGACTTTAGAGCTAGGTGGCAAATCACCCAACCTGTTCTTTGAAGACATCATGGACAAAGAAGATGATTATCTTGATAAAGCGCTTGAAGGCTTTGCCATGTTTGCCCTCAACCAAGGGGAAATTTGTACCTGCCCTTCACGTGCTTTGGTGCAAGAAAGTATTGCGGATGAATTTTTAGCGCGTGCGGTAGAACGTGTAAAACGCATTAAAACGGGACATCCTTTGGATACGACCACAATGATTGGCGCTCAAGCCTCACAGGAACAGCAAGATAAAATTCTAGGTTGTATTGCCACAGGGCGTGAAGAAGGTGCGCAAATTCTTACTGGCGGTGAGGCACGTCAAGAAGTTGGGCAAGGTTTCTATATTGAACCCACCATCTTTAAAGGCACCAATGATATGAAAACCTTCCAAGAGGAAATTTTTGGACCTGTGCTTGCGGTCACCACCTTTAAAGACTTTGATGATGCGATCAAAATTGCTAATGACACGATTTATGGTCTAGGTGCAGGTGTGTGGTCACGTTCAGCGCACACGTCTTATCGTGCAGGTCGTGCGATTCAAGCCGGTCGTGTATGGACAAATTGCTATCACATGTACCCTGCTCATGCTGCATTTGGTGGTTATAAGAAATCAGGTATTGGGCGTGAAAACCATAAGATGATGCTCGATCATTACCAACAAACCAAAAACTTATTAGTGAGTTATTCGACTAAACCTGCTGGTTTCTTCTAAAGTAAAAATGTAATAAAAAGCGGACTTCGGTTCGCTTTTTTGATTGAAGCAAGATGTACTTTTCATGCTTAATTTTGCATTTTTTATTGAATTGAAATTTAAGTTTCCTAATAACAATACAAATTAAAATAAATCAGCACATTGAACATGCAAAATCATTCACGCCTTATGTCTCTTCTGTATATCTATTTATATTTTTATGCTTTTCAAGTGTTTAAAAAACAGCCTTAAAAGCACCGCTTTCAATTAAAGTTGGCTTTTAAAGCCGAACAAGACTGTGTATAACAATGAACCATACAGGGAAATTGATAAGCATAGGCAAAATCGCTCAAAAAGCGTTAGACTATGCAACCAATAATGTCATGATTCGGTCTGAATAAGATCAAAACAAAAGGTGAAGGTTGATGCCGCTCAATACCGTTGAAGAGCTTGTAGCAGATATCCGTGCAGGAAAAATGGTTATCCTGATGGATGACGAAGATCGCGAAAATGAAGGTGATCTTGTCATTGCAGCAACGCATGTTCGTGCAGAAGACATCAACTTCATGATCACGCATGCGCGTGGCTTGGTTTGCCTGACGTTAAGTAAAGAACGCTGCCAACAGTTAAATCTGCCTTTAATGGTCGATGCCAATGGTGCGCAGCACGGCACTAACTTCACGCTTTCAATTGAAGCGGCTCAAGGTATTTCTACGGGTATTTCACCTGCTGAACGTGCACATACCATCCAAACTGCGGTCGCAGCACATGCTAAACCGGCTGACATTGTACAACCCGGACATATTTTCCCATTGATGGCACAACCAGGTGGCGTATTACACCGTGCAGGTCACACTGAAGCAGGTTGTGACTTATCACGTTTAGCAGGTTTAGAACCCGCATCTGTGATCTGTGAAATTATTAATGAAGACGGTACGATGGCACGTCGTCCTGATCTTGAAGTCTTTGCAGAAAAACATGGTTTAAAAATTGGTACGATTGCCGATCTTATTCATTACCGCATGACCAATGAGCAAACGGTTGAACGTTTAGATCAGCAAAAACTAGATACCGAATACGGTGTGTTTGATCTTTATCGTTACCGTGAATTTGGCAATCCCGATATTCATTTAGCTTTAGTGAAAGGTGAGCCTAAAGACGGCGTCACCACAGTTCGTGTACATGGTTTTAATCCAACGCGTGATTTATTGAAGCTCAATAAGCAAGATGGCGAACCGGCTTGGAACTTAGATCGCGCGTTGAAAGAAATTTCAAGCAGCGAGCGTGGTGTTCTGGTTTGGATTGGTCAACGTCATTTACAAGATTTAGGTCCTGCATTAGATACCCTTAACGCACCAAAAAATGTAAAATCGAATGCTGCACTTTCTCAGCAGTATCAAACCATTGGTGTGGGTGCACAAATTTTACGTGATTTAGGCGTGGAAAAGATGAAGCTGCTTAGCTCTCCTTTACGCTTTAATGCACTTTCAGGTTTTAACTTAGAAGTGGTGGAATACATCACCGCACATCAAACATCAGAGAAATAATCGAGGTTGCTATGGCTGTTCGCCGTATTGAAGGTATGTTACATCTCGCGAACGAAGACCGTTATGCGATTCTAGTTGGTCGTTTTAATAGCTTTGTTGTCGAACATTTGTTAGAAGGTGCCGTTGATACATTGAAACGTCATGGCGTATCAGAGGATAATATCACTGTTGTTCACGCACCTGGTGCTTGGGAACTTCCTGTCGTTGCGAAGAAACTTGCGGCTTCAGATCGTTTCGATGCCATCATTGCGCTTGGCGCAGTCATTCGTGGTAGCACGCCTCACTTCGATTTCGTTGCTGGCGAATGTGCCAAAGGTTTAGGCGTTGTTGGTCTAGACACTGGCTTACCCGTCATCAATGGTGTACTCACTACGGATAGTATTGAACAAGCGATTGAACGCTCTGGAACAAAAGCAGGTAATAAAGGTAGCGAAGCTGCCTTAACTGCGATTGAAATGGTTAACTTGTTAAAGGCTATTTAACGCTATGTCGCAAACACTTCAAGCAACTTATGCAGCAAAACGTAAAGCACGTCGCTTTGCTGTACAAGGAATTTATGAATGGCAAATGAGCCACAATCCAGTCCATGAGATTGAAGCACGTACACGTGTAGAAAATGCCATGCACAAAGTGGATCTTAGCTATTATCATGAATTGTTGACCGAGGTGGTTGCCAATCATGAAGCATTGGATGCGCTCTTAATCCCTGTCCTTGACCGCGAAGTTAGCGCCCTTGATGGCGTTGAACTTGCAACACTTCGTCTTGGTGCATATGAACTTAAAGAACATCTTGAGATTCCATATCGCGTTGTTTTAGATGAAGCGATCGAGCTTGCTAAACACTTTGGCGGTGCAGACAGCCATAAATACATCAATGGTGTATTAGACCGTTTAGCGACAACTTTACGTGCAGCAGAAAAGCAACAATCTAACTAATTTTTTAAGCAGATTGTTTGTATGGCTGAGTTCTCGATTATCGACACCTATTTTAATCAGCGGACATCTACGTCTGTCGATTTAGGGGTCGGTGACGACTCAGCCTTGCTCACCCCTCCTCCACAGCAACAATTGGTCATTTGTGCCGATACTCTCGTTGCTGGACGTCATTTCCCTTTAGAAACTCATCCGCATGCGATTGGTTGGAAATCTGTTGCCGTCAATTTATCTGATATTGCTGCAATGGGCGCAAAACCGCATAGCATCTTACTCGCCTTGAGTTTACCCCAAATTGATCATGACTGGCTTAAAGGCTTTAGTCAGGGTTTATACGATTGTTGCGATCAATTTGGTGTGAGTTTAATTGGTGGCGATACCACCCAAGCCCCTCATTTGACCCTATCTGTGACCGCACTTGGCTGGGTCGATATAGGGAAAGCCGTACAGCGTTCAGGCGCGCAAGTTGGCGACCTAATTTGTGTATCAGGTACAGTGGGTGATGCCGCATTTGCCTTAAAGCATTTGGGTCACCCGTTACAACAGCGTTTGGACTATCCAACGCCACGCTGCGCTCTGGGTCAAGCATTGAAAGGCTTAGCAAATAGCATGATTGATGTCTCAGATGGTTTAAGCCAAGACTTGGGACACATTTTAAAAGCATCACAAAAAGGTGCGATTTTAAATTTAGAAAATTTACCTGTTAGCCCTGCACTTCAAGATTTAAGCCATGAACAACAATGGCAATATGCATTGGCAGGTGGCGATGACTATGAGTTATGTTTTACAATAAGCCCGCAAAATTATGAAAAACTTTTGCAGCAACCACTTGATGTAAATATAACAATGATTGGCACAATTACAGACAGTCAAATTCTCTCTTTTCAGCATCACAAGCAAAATATCATGCTGAATTTAAATGGATATCAACACTTTGCATAAGCCAGCGATTCATTTTAAAGCTATGTCTTGGGCAGATCGTTTTATCGTGTTCTGTGGCATAGGCTTTGGTTCAGGATTATTGCCCAAAGCACCAGGGACGTTTGGTTCAGCATTTGCATTGCTGTTCGTGCCCATTTGGCTTGCGATTGGCTTTTCAAATACAGTCATCGCCATTGTATTGATGTCATTGATTGGGATTTATATTTGTGGACGAACCGCCAAAGTCATGGGCGTACACGATGATGGTCGTATTGTTTGGGACGAGTTCGCCGGACAATCCATCACCTTTTTACCCATTTTGTATTTGGGTCAAATGAATGTGTGGTGGCTGATCATTGGTTTTGCCCTATTTCGTTTATTTGATGTTTGGAAACCATGGCCCATTCGAGTTATTGATCGCCAAGTCGGCGGTGGTTTCGGCATCATGTTTGATGACATTATTGCAGGTCTTTGGGCTGCACTGTGTATCTGGTTCTATTTTTATTTCACCGTGGCATAAGCCATTTTTAGGATTACAACATGTCAACGACTGTTATTATTCTTGCTGCAGGTAAAGGAACGCGTATGCGTTCGCAACTCCCGAAAGTATTACAACCGCTTGCAGGACGTCCTTTGCTTGGTCATGTCATTGACACTGCTCAAAAAATTAAAGCAGACAATATCATTACCATTTACGGTCACGGTGGCGATCGCGTTCAAGCAGCATTTTCAGATCAAAAGATTACTTGGGTGGAACAAGCTGAACAATTGGGTACAGGTCATGCGGTTAAAGTGACGTTGCCAGTATTGCCAAAAGATGGCATCTCTTTGATTCTATCTGGTGATGTGCCATGCATTAGCCAAACCACACTACAGAACCTACTTGCTACCACGCAAGACAAAGGTATTGGCTTAGTTACTCTCACTCTATCTGATGCCACAGGTTATGGTCGTATTGTCCGTGAACATGGTCAAATCCAAGCCATTGTTGAGCATAAAGATGCCTCTGATGAACAGCGCCAAATTAAAGAAATTAATACGGGGATTTATGCCGTTAGTAATGCTAAATTGCATGAATGGTTACCAAAACTTAGCAATAACAATGCGCAAGGTGAATATTACCTGACCGATATTGTTGCTATGGCACTTGCGGATGGTATGACGGTCGCATCTGTTGAACCTGAGCAGGCTTTTGAAGTTGAAGGCGTCAATGATCGAGTGCAACTTGCAACACTTGAACGTCAGTATCAAGCCGATCAAGCTAAAAAGCTCATGCAACAAGGCGTGCATATTATTGATCCATCACGTTTTGACTTACGTGGTACTTTAAAAGTAGGTCAAGATGTGCGCATCGACATTAATGTCATTATTGAAGGCAATTGTGAGTTTGGTGATGATGTTGAAATTGGTGCAGGTTGTGTGATTAAAAACACCACCATTGCAGCAGGCACAAAAGTTCAGCCATATAGTATTTTTGACAATGCTGTTATCGGTGAAAATACGCAAATTGGTCCTTTTGCACGTCTACGCCCTGGTGCGAAATTGGCTGCTGAAGTTCACATTGGTAACTTCGTTGAAGTCAAAAACTCAAGCATTGGCTTGGGCTCTAAAGCCAATCACTTCACTTACTTAGGTGATGCTGAAGTAGGTGCAGGCTCAAATATTGGTGCAGGAACTATTACCTGTAACTATGATGGTGCTAATAAATTCAAAACCATTATCGGTGACAATGCCTTTATTGGCTCAAACAGCTCACTCGTTGCGCCTGTTCAAATTGGCAATGGTGCAACAGTCGGTGCAGGCTCGACCATTACCCGTGATGTTGCAGAGAATAGTTTAGCAGTAGAGCGTTCAAAGCAATTCGTGAAAGAAAATTATCCACGTCCACAAAAAATTAAGAAATAAGAGGAATTCATTATGTGCGGTATCGTCGGTGGCGTTGCAGAACGTAATATCAGTAATATCCTCATTGAAGGTTTAAAGCGTCTCGAATATCGAGGTTACGATTCAGCAGGTCTTGCATTAATTAATGCTGGTCAAGTATTGCGTGAACGCCGTGTCGGTAAAGTAGCGAATTTAGCTGAAGCCGTGGCAGAGTCTCAAATTACAGGTAGCTTGGGTATTGCGCATACCCGTTGGGCAACCCATGGCAAACCAACGGAAGCCAATGCCCATCCCCATGTTTCAGGCAATGTTGCCGTGGTACATAACGGTATTATTGAAAACTACCAAGAACTAAAAGACGATTTAGAAGCTTTGGGCTATGTCTTTACTTCACAAACAGATACTGAAGTTGTGGCGCATTTAGTCAATGATGCATTAAAAACAACACCAAGTTTGTTAGAAGCAGTTCGTCAGGTTGTGCCTCAGCTGAAAGGTGCTTATGCACTCGGTATCGTACATACAGATCATCCAAATGAGCTGATTACAGTACGCGAAGGTTCACCTTTAGTGATTGGTGTAGGTATTGGCGAGAACTTTATCAGTTCAGATCAATTGGCTTTACTCCCTATTACCAATCGTTTTATCTACCTTGAAGAAGGTGATATTGCACGTTTAACCCGTAATACCATTGAAGTATTTGTAGATGGTCAGCTCGTTGAGCGTCCTGTCAAAGAACTCGATGCAACGGTGAGCAATGCGTCTAAAGGCGAGTATAAGCATTACATGCTCAAAGAAATTTATGAGCAGCCTGAAGCCATTAAACAAACCATTTCACAAGCTTTAAATGGCAATGCACTTCGTGAAGATTTCTTAGCGTCTGCTGTGCAAGATTTTGCGAATATTCAACAAGTACAAATTATTGCCTGTGGTACCAGTTACCATGCGGGCATGATTGCAAAATACTGGTTCGAGCAACTGATTAATCTGCCATGCCAAGTGGAAATTGCCAGTGAGTTCCGTTATCGCTCACCTGTCATTGTGAACAATACGCTTTATGTCTGTATTTCCCAATCTGGGGAAACTGCGGATACCTTAGCCGCACTTCGTGATACACAAAAACGTGCATTAGCAAAAGATTTAAACATCACAACCATGACGATTTGCAACGTCGCAACATCATCCATGGTGCGTGAAACCAATCACAGTTTGTTGACGCTTGCTGGTCCTGAAATTGGTGTCGCTTCAACGAAAGCATTTACCACTCAGCTTGCCGCACTTATGCTTTTAGTGTTAAAAATTGGTGAAATTAAGCAGAGCATATCTGACGCTCAAATTGCAGAGATTGTGGCGGATTTATGGCATACACCAAAAGTGATTTTGGACACGCTACAGAACAATCCTGAAATTTTACGTTTATCTGAACTGTTTGTTGAGAAACAACACTGCCTATTCTTAGGTCGTGGTACACACTTCCCAATTGCATTAGAAGGCGCACTGAAACTCAAAGAAATTTCTTATATTCATGCAGAAGGTTATGCAGCAGGTGAACTGAAACATGGTCCACTCGCACTGGTTGATAACGACATGCCTGTTGTGATCCTTGCACCACAAGATGACATGCTCGATAAACTGAAATCCAACATGGAAGAAGTTCAAGCACGTGGTGGTGAACTCTTTGTCTTTGCGGATGAGAACAGCGGTATCAAAGCCAAAGATCGTCAACATGTGGTGTATGTACCGAGTGTGAATGCCATTATTGCGCCAATCGTATACAGCGTACCGGTGCAATTACTTTCTTATCATGTTGCAGTATTACGCGGTACGGATGTCGATCAACCACGCAATCTGGCAAAATCGGTGACAGTTGAATAATTTCAAAGGCTGGTGAACCAGCCTTTTTCATATTTGAGGGAATAAACATGACATTAACTTGTTTTAAAGCTTATGATATCCGCGGCAAACTTGGCACAGAGCTGAATGAAGAGATTGCTTATAAAATTGGTCGTGCCTACGGCGAAATTTACCAACCTAAAAAAATTGTAGTTGGTTGTGATGTTCGCTTAACCAGTGAAGACCTTAAACAAGCCACGATCAAAGGCCTTAATGATGCCGGTGTTGATGTTTTAGATTTAGGTATGACAGGTACAGAAGAAGTTTATTTCGGTGCTTTCCATTTAGATGTGCAAGGTGGCATTGAAATTACAGCCAGTCATAATCCTATGGACTATAACGGCATGAAATTAGTCCGTGAAAATGCACGTCCGATTAGTGCTGACACAGGTTTAAAAGAAATTCGCTTATTGGCTGAATCAGGTAAATTTAAAGATGTTGCGGTGAAAGGGTCAACTGAAAAATACAATATCTTGCCTGAGTTCATCGAACATTTGATGACGTACATCGAACCTGCAAAAATCAGCCCATTAAAGTTGGTTGTCAATGCAGGCAACGGTGCAGCAGGTCACGTGATTGATGCCATTGAAGAAAAATTTAAAGCACTCAGTGTGCCTGTCAAGTTTATTAAAATTCATCACGAGGCTGATGGTACTTTCCCCAATGGTATTCCCAACCCACTATTAGTTGAAAACCGTGATAGCACACGTAATGCAGTCCTTGAGCATGGGGCTGACATGGGCTTAGCTTGGGATGGTGACTTTGATCGTTGTTTCTTATTCGATGAAAAAGGTCAGTTTATTGAAGGCTATTATATTGTCGGCTTATTGGCTCAAGCCTTCTTACTGAAACAATCTGGCGAAAAAATTGTGCATGATCCTCGCCTTGTTTGGAATACTTTTGATGTTGTCGAGCAATACCAAGGTGAAGCGATCCAATCAAAATCTGGTCACTCTTTTATTAAAGAAAAAATGCGTGAACGCAATGCTGTTTACGGCGGGGAAATGAGCGCCCATCATTACTTCCGTGACTTTGCATATTGCGATAGCGGTATGATTCCTTGGTTATTGGCTGTTTCTGTTCTTTCAGAAACTCAGAAACCACTCTCTTCGCTGGTTGAAGAAATGATTGAAAAATTCCCTTGTTCAGGTGAAATCAACTTCAAGGTCGAAGATACTCAAGTGACAATTCAAAAAATCTTCGATCATTTTACCGATCAAAAACCAACAATTGATAAAACGGATGGTGTAAGTTTAGATTTTGGCGCTTGGCGCTTAAATGTTCGTGCTTCAAATACTGAGCCACTTCTACGTTTAAATATTGAAAGTCGTAAAGATCAAAATCCAAAACCAATTCAAACATATGTGGATGAATTAACTCAATTGATTCAAGCTTAATAATTAGATTAATTTATAGAAAAAAGAGCCTTTAAGGCTCTTTTTTCTATTGGCAAATTAGACTCAATGTTTAAACAAAGTACTATCCAACGGGATTTCAATGCCTACTGATGCACCCGTATCACGCCCATGTAAATCTGAATCACTGACCCAAGCCTTAATTTCCAAAGGAAGTGTTGGTTTAAGGTAATGTGTCCAAGTCAAATCTAAAGCTTTAATTTCATCTTTATTGGGGAAAGCTTCATTAATAGATAGATTCGACTGATTCACTGTAGCGAAAAGTGCTCGCCCACTTAATCGATTTATAAGGTCGATACGAATATTCCCACCAATTGAATACATTTCACTATCTCCCCCTAAGCTATGCCCCAGTGGGAAACCATGTTGATAATAACCATCCTTATAATCACCATGACTATATGTGTATCCCCAAACTTCTCTATTAGTACGAGTATCAGCTAATTCTAAATACAATTGAAATGGTAATTTTCCAAGCTCAGAGGAGTAATCCACACCTAATAAATAAAATTTCCTAGATGGTAGATACCCAGCCTCATCCTCGCCAATCAATTGACCATAAATTCCTAAAGGCAAATCAATTAGGTGCTTAAGATTTAGTTTTATATCAATACCTGCAAGTTGATTGGATTTATCTAAAGCGCGGTCATCGAAATTATCATT
Organism: Acinetobacter wanghuae; assembly: GCF_009557235.1. Taxonomy (NCBI): domain Bacteria; kingdom Pseudomonadati; phylum Pseudomonadota; class Gammaproteobacteria; order Moraxellales; family Moraxellaceae; genus Acinetobacter; species Acinetobacter wanghuae. Next base: position 2,665,389 of record NZ_CP045650.1, read on the forward strand.
TCCTTTAATGGCCTCCCACAAACCACTTAAACTTTCATCTTTACCATCTCCTCCCCACTGAAGAATCCTAGATGCTCCTATTTCTAGATATGGGCGTGGTTGCATTGTTAAACGTAAACCAAGTAATTTTGCATTGGGAATAGCCTCATAATTATCTAATTGACCGGCAAAAATTTGATATTGCCAATCACCAATCCAAGAGAGCCACTTCGTTTCAAAAGCCTTTTGCTCAGCTCTTTGCATCGTTAAGCCATACACTGGACGACTGGCATCGCCTCGAATCAAACTGCCTTCATACCCTGGACCCCAATATGTCGGAATTTGCCCTGCAATTAACCACTGATTCCGTAGTTTTCCAGCAATATAAGAGCCTTCGATATTAATATCATGACCATGATCTATCACTTGATCTTTTTCGGCATTAACCTTTAATCTTGCATCCCAATGCGCTTGTCCTGCATTTAATTCAACACCGGCAACGTATTGCGCTTTAGCATTCGTTCCAAATTGTTGTGGACTATACGCTTGATCACTTGCAATAGAGAGATCAAATTTAACAGCAGTATTTTCTTTATTTAAAACTGCTTTAACAGAATCAATGACTTTTTGCTGTGTATTATTCAAAACTTTTGCGTGATTTAAAGCACGTTCAATCTCATCGCCACTTAAGGGCCAAGTCGATGTACTGATTTGAATCACACCTTGTTGATTCAGCCAATTTAGATCCGTACGTAACTCTTCATTATTTAATACAATACCTTGTGCCATGACAGGAACAGTAATGATTGATAAAATCAAGCTCGATAAAATTTTCAATTTCTATTCCTATATATGTAAATAATTTAAATGTTACAAAAAATTGAAATCACTTTTTAAGATAATTATTGAATGACAAGATTTTAATGTAATAAATATTTTAAGGTATCATTTACAACAAAGTTAATACTTAAAATAGTAAATACATAATTTTAAGATTCAACATCAGCCAAATACCCTTTTGGATTTTTCTTCTGCCAATTCCAACTATCAGCCAGCATATCTTCCAGACCAAATTTTGGTGTCCAACCCAACTCAGAAACCGCAAGTGCATTATCTGCAAATGTCGTCGCCACATCACCTTCACGACGAGGGGCGAATTCAAATGGAATTTCAATCCCATTAACTTGTTCAAAGGTATTTTTAATCTGTAGTACAGAACAACCATTGCCTGTACCAACATTCCAAACACGGCAACCTTGAGCATTTAAGCGATTCTTCAATGCGCATAAATGTGCATTAGCTAAATCAACCACATGAATATAATCACGCACCCCTGTACCATCAACAGTATCATAATCATTGCCAAAAATAGATAATTTTTCGCGACGACCCACTGCAACTTGCGTGACATAAGGCATTAAGTTATTTGGAATACCTTGCGGATCTTCCCCAATTTGACCGCTTTTATGTGCGCCAACAGGGTTAAAATAGCGTAATAAGGCAATTGACCAACGCTCATCAGCAACCGATAATTTCTGTAATAATTGTTCTACAATGAGTTTGGTGTAACCATAGTTATTACTTGGCATACCTGTTGGCATTTCTTCATTTAGTGGTGATACATTAGCTTCATCATAAACCGTTGCAGAAGAGCTAAAGACCAAATTAAATACGTTGGCACGTTCCATTGCTTTGACTAAGCTGATCGAGCCTGAAATATTATTTTCAAAATACTTAAGCGGAATTTGCTGACTTTCACCTACGGCTTTTAAGCCAGCAAAGTGAATTACGGCATCAATCTGATGGGTCTGAAACACTCGATCAAGCGCATTTGAATCAAGAATATCACCTTCGATAAAATCTAAAGATTTTGAAGTTAAAGTTTGAACACGATTTAAAGACTCTTTCGAACTATTCGATAAATTATCCAATACAACGACTTCATGTCCTGCACTAAGTAGTTCAACACACGTATGTGAACCAATATAGCCTGCTCCACCGGTGACTAAAATTTTAGACATGATCTTTTCCCATCAAAATTTGGATTAATCCTTGTGTCGATGCATCAAGTTTAGATAAATCGGTTTGTTCAGCATTTAAAATTGGCAGCAATTGGTTGGCAATTTCCTTACCTTTTTCAACGCCCCATTGATCAAATGGATTAATATTCCAAAGCACAGATTGAACAAATACTTTATGTTCATAAAGTGCAATCAGCATACCTAAGCTATACGGATTCAACTCTTCAAGTAATATCGTGGTACTTGGTTGATTCCCTTCATATTGCTTATAGCGTGGCAAATCTTTGATTTCTTCTTGATCAAGTACTTGATTGCCAAATGCCAATAAGCGAGATTGTGCCAAACAATTCGACAGTGCTAAATGATGCTGCTGAATTAATGCATCGGCATTGTCAACATAGGTAAATTGCTGTGCGTTGTAACGCTGAATCGGTGCAATAAAATCACTGCTTACGGCTTGTGAACCTTGATGCAACAATTGATAAAAAGCATGTTGTGCATTTGGACCAACTTCGCCCCAAATAATCGGGCAAGTCGTCCATTCAACTTTTTCGCCATTGCGCTGAATCGATTTCCCATTCGATTCCATTTCAAGCTGCTGTAAATATGGAGCAAAATATTTTAAACGCCCGTCATAGGGTAAAACTGCATGGGTCTGAATGTCTAAAAAATTGCTATTCCAAGCACTAAGTAACCCCATGAGTACAGGGATATTTTGCTCAAAAGGTTCGGTTTGGAAATGCTCATCTACTACGTGCGCACCTGCAAGTAAATGTTTAAAACCATCTACCCCAATCGTCAATGCAATGGGCAACCCGATACATGACCAGAGTGAATAACGTCCACCGACCCAATCCCAAAGTAAAAGTTGCTTCTCTGAATGAATGCCCCACTCTGTCATTTTTTCAGGTTTGGTCGACACACCCACAAAGTGATGTTTTAGCATTTGAGCCGATTGACCTAAAGATTTTTCTAGCCACAGTCGTGCTGTTTGCGCATTCGATAAGGTATCGATCGTACCAAATGACTTGGATGAAATAATAAAAAGCGTCGTTTCAGGACGCAGCTTATGTAATATTTCAGAGAGCTGACTACCATCAATAGTTGATACAAAGTGAACGTTTAAAGGCTTGACTGTTTTTTGCTTAAAATCAGATAAAGCTTGGGTAACCATGAGCGGCCCAAGGTCCGAGCCACCTACACCGATATTCACAACATCCTGAATCACTTCACCTGTCACACCGCGACATTGCCCATCATGGATTTGTTCAACAAGTTGGTACATGCGTTCCAATTGTTCATGAACGAAGCCTGCTGTTTGCTGATGTTTTTGGGTATTTTTAGGTAACCGCAAAGCCCAATGCATGGCAGCACGCTGCTCAGTATAGTTGATTGCTTCCGTTGAAAATAAGCGTTTGATCCAAGGCTGAAGTTCAGCAACGTGTGCCCATTGAATCAAATGTTTGAGGACTGTGCTATCAACACGCTGCTTACTATAATCGAAAACTAAAGGTGCAAGCTTAACGCTTAAAGTCTCAAAGCGATTATCATGCGCTTTAAAAAACTCTTTCAGGTGTTTGGGTTTGATTCGATTTTTTAATTCTTCTAATTTAAATAAAACCGTATCCATATCTTCCACTGCGTAAGGATGCATTTTTGCCACCATTAGCGTCCTACCCCTATATAAGCGAAACCTTGTGATTTAACATATTCAGGATCATAAATATTACGCCCATCCAAGATTAATGGATGCTGCATAATTTTCAATAAATCTTTGTAATTTGGACTCCAATACTGCTTCCATGCGGTTAACAAGCATAACGCATGAGCACCTTGAGCCGCTTCATATTGATTGGTACAGTAAACCAAATCATCACGATGACCATATACTTTTTCAATTTCAGCCAGCGCCTGTGGATCATGTAGACGTACAGTGACACCTTGTGCCCAAAATGCTTTAAGCATGATATGTACAGGGGATTGTTGGATACGTGAGGTATTTTCTTTAAAAGAAGCACCCCAAATGGCGACTGTTTTACCTTCTAAATCGCCATGGTAATAATTCCAAAGCTTTCTAAATAACAGTTCTTTTTGTTGCTCATTAATGTCCCAAACTTGCGCGAGCAATTGGCTCTTCGCACCCGCTCCTGAAACAGTATTCGCAAGTGTTAAAATATCATGCGAGAAATTTTCACCGCCAAAACCTGCACCCGGATATAAATACGAACTACCAATACGACTATCCGCCGCCATACCCTGACGGACATATTCAATATCAATACCGAGTTTTTCAGCGACAACGGCTAAATCATTAATATAACTAATGCGTGTTGCCAACATCCCTGAGATACTGAGCTTAGTAAACTCGGCATCTAATATGGGCATAAATAAATATTGTTGCTCACGTGAAAATAAGGGACGTAATAATTCTTTTAGTAGCACTTGTGCACTACTTTTTTCACACCCGACAATCAGTTGTTCCGCCTGAATAAAACTCGTAAGTGCATTACCTTCCTGAATAATATCAGGCAAATATACCCACTCATCTTGCGGCAGATATTGTTTTAATTGTTCTGTGCCATGTAAACCCAGTGTCGAGGCATTAATCATGAGTTTAGGATGGATAATCGTCCGTTGACCAATTTCTTTGATCAACTCAATACCTAAATCGACTTCAGTCGGATTAAAACTAAAAATATAGCTATCAATATCTAAAGGAATATCTTGAAGGGTACAGTACTGTAGAAACTCATTTTGCTCTTGTTTAACTAATAAGTTCTTGACCGCTTCATCCTGAGCAAAGACATGTTCTGATGTATTTTTTAAAAATACATCACACCAATACACTTGATGACCGTATTCAGCCAATACACCTGCCAATACACCTGAATAAAGTGTTCTACCAAATACTGCAACCTTCATATAATGACCTATTAAAGTGCCAGTTCTTTAATCATAGCTTTAAATTCTGTACCTAATTTTGGATGATCAACCCCGTAGTATAATACTGCTTTTAAGTAACCAAGCTTACTACCACAGTCAAAGGTTTGACCTTTCATACGGTAAGCCTCTACCACATCAGTCTGTTGCAGCATCGCAATTGCATCTGTAAGTTGAATTTCATTGCCTGCACCTTTAGGGGTTTGCTCCAAAAGCTGCATAATTTTAGCGGGTAGAATATAACGACCAACCACTGACAAATTAGAAGGTGCTTTATCCACTGCTGGCTTTTCTACAATCCCTTGCATTTGAATACTTTCACCTTCCGCAGGCGATTTAGCAACATCAACAATACCGTATTGATCGACTAGATGATTTGGTACAGCTTCCACCATAATTTGTGATGCTTGTGATGCTTCAAAACGTTTAATCATCAGACTTAAATCATTTTCTCCATCTGAATCTTTCACCAATACATCAGGCAGTAATACAGCAAAATCGTCTGTACCTACAACAGCTTTAGCACATAACACTGCATGCCCTAAACCAAGTGGTTGCGGTTGACGCACACTAATCACTTTGACATGCGAGGGTAAAATTTCTGTGATTTCTTTGAGCAGGTCAAATTTCTTTTTATTTTCTAAAGTCGTTTCTAGCTCAAAGTTACGGTCAAAGTAGTTTTCAATAGACGCTTTTGAAGAATGGGTCACTAAAATAATTTCTTCGATACCTGCAGCAACTGCTTCACGTACCACGTACTCAATGGCTGGACGGTCAACAACAGTGACCATTTCTTTAGGAATGGATTTACTTGCTGGTAAAAAACGTGTGCCTAGTCCTGCGACAGGTAAAATTGCTTTTTTGATCATCTTGCCTTAGCCCAATATAAGTTCTTTACACTTGAACATACTATGTTTGAAAAATAGAACACATAAAATGATATTTACAAATCAAAAAGATATATATTCAAAATATCTAGATGAAAATCTTACCAAATTTGCTACAATATGGCTATCAAATAAATTTTGAGCTTGGTGAGGTACAATAAAATGACGGAAATAAAACTTAATAATAAAATTCCGCGAATATCTAAACGATTATTTGACATTATTTTTTCAATTTCATGTTTAATTATATTATCCCCATTACTTGTTACTTTGTATTTCATTGTTATTCGGGATGGCGGACCCGCTTTTTACGGACATGAACGAGTAGGACGTAACGGTAAGAAGTTTAAATGCCTTAAATTTAGATCTATGTCTGTCAACTCCCAAGAACTACTAAATGAATTACTTATGAATAATCCTTCCGCTCGCAAAGAGTGGGAAACGACCTTTAAATTAAAACAAGACCCGCGTGTTACACCTATTGGAGAATTCTTAAGAAAAACAAGCTTGGATGAGTTGCCGCAACTAGTTAATATACTTAAAGGCGAAATGAGTACTGTAGGCCCTAGACCTGTTACGCAGCAAGAATTACCCATGTATGACCAATTCATTCACTATTATTTGAGCAGTAAACCAGGTTTAACAGGCCTTTGGCAAGTTAGCGGACGTAGTGATGTTGATTATAATACACGTGTCAAATTAGATACAGATTATGTAATGTATTGGTCATTTATTAAAGACATTATTATTATTTTAAAAACGGTAAAAGTTGTATTTAAAAAAGATGGGGCTTATTAATGATTAGTAAATTTAATTTTGAGGTAGAAAAATGATTCCAGTAATATTATCAGGAGGTTCGGGTACACGTCTTTGGCCTTTATCACGTTCAAGCTACCCTAAGCAATTTCTGCCTATAACAGAAGATAAAACCCTATTTCAACTCACATTAGATCGAATCTCAAATTTAAATCAATCTCTTATTAATTTTCAAAACCCTATCATTGTTACCAATGAGGGACACCGCTTTATTGTAGCTGAACAACTTCGCCAGCAACAGGTGAATGCCAAAATTCTACTTGAACCTGTTGCTAGAAATACAGCACCAGCCATAGCAGCCGCTGCTGAACTTGCTCTATCTTATGGTGAAGACCCTGTATTACTTATTCTTGCTGCTGACCACATCATTGAAGATCAAGAAGCTTTCAACAAGTCTGTTGAAGTCGGGCTCCAAGCTGCTGAGGCTGGTCAATTGGTAACATTTGGTGTTGTACCCACCTCTCCTGAAACTGGTTATGGTTATATTAAAGCTCAAGATATAAATACATTCGAACTAGAAATTCAAACATATGCCATTGAGAAATTTATTGAAAAACCAAATTTAGCAACAGCACAGGAGTATATTAAGGAAGGGTCATATCTCTGGAATAGCGGGATGTTTATGTTTAAAGCATCTGTATATCTAGAGGAATTAGAAAAATATAATCCAGCTATTGTTGAAAATGCAAAAGCTTCTATTCAATATAGTAAAAATGATTTAGATTTCGTCCGGTTGGATAAAGAGCATTTCGAACAATCACCAGAGGATTCAATTGACTATGCCGTTATGGAGCATACTACTAAGGCTGTAGTTGTGCCATTATCTGCTCATTGGAATGATGTTGGTGCTTGGAAAAGTGTGTGGGAAGTAAGCAATAAAGATATAAATGGTAATGTACTACGTGGTGATACCATAGCTGAAGGCACAACTAATTCACTTGTATATGCAGAACATCGTTTAGTGAGTGTTTTAGGTCTTGAAAATGTAGTGGTGATCGAAACTTCAGATGCAGTTTTGGTTGCCAATAAAAATAAAGTTCAAGACATAAAAAAAATCGTTGAAAAGTTAAAACAATCTAAACGCCCTGAGGTAGATACTCATCGTAAAATGTACCGCCCATGGGGAAGTTATGATTCGATTGACAGTGGCAGCCGTTATCAGGTGAAGTGCATTGTGGTGAATCCAGGACAAAAGCTTTCTTTACAAATGCATCATCACCGTGCAGAACATTGGATTGTGGTGAATGGCACAGCCAAAGTGCGTAAAGGTAATGAAACGGTTCTACTCACTGAAAACCAGTCTATTTATATTCCTCTCGGTGAAATCCATGCCTTAGAAAACCCAGGTAAAGTACCACTCGAACTCATTGAAGTTCAATCAGGTTCTTACCTAGATGAAGATGATATTATTCGTTTCGAAGACGTATACGGTCGAGTATAATTTAGTTTTATATAATCTGGGCAAGTCATCTTGCTCAGATTAAAAGTATTGGAATATAGATATATATGTCTAAGGTAATAAATACAGCAGTAGTAGCAGATTGGCTTGTTACCTATGCCGGAGCAGAACGCGTACTTTGCGAAATGCTTAAGACAGTGCCTCATGCTGATCTTTTTGCTGTTATTGATTTTATAGATGAAACTACTAGAAAGAAATACTTTCAAGGTAAGCTCGCACAAACGACATTTATCCAACATCTTCCATTTGCACAAAAAAAGTATCGTAATTATTTACCGTTTATGCCGTATGCAATTGAGCAATTAGATGTATCAAAATATGATGTTGTTATATCCAGTAGCCATGCAGTAGCAAAAGGAATTTTAACTGGACCAGATCAATTACATATTAGCTATGTTCACTCTCCTATTCGCTATGCTTGGGATTTACAACATCAATATTTAAATGAACTAAATCTAAATAAAGGACTCAAAAGCTTAATTATACGTTGGCTATTACATAAAATTAGAATGTGGGATTATAGAACATCTAATGGTGTAGATCATTTTGTTGCGAATTCAAAATTTATCGCAAGAAGAATTAAAAAAGTATACGGCCGTGAAGCAGATATAATTTATCCGCCTGTCAATACTGATATTTTCCAACCAAAAGATAATAAGGATAATTATTATGTGACTGCTTCACGTATGGTACCCTACAAAAAAATCGACCTAATTGTCGAATCTTTTAGTCATATGAAAGATAAAAAACTTGTTGTTATTGGTGATGGTCCTGATATGGAAAAAATTAAGGCCAAAGCCTCAAGTAATATTGAAATTTTAGGATATCAAAACAATGATGTAATGCAAGAATATATGCGCAATGCAAAAGCATTTGTATTTGCTGCAGAAGAAGATTTTGGTATTACACCTGTTGAAGCACAAGCATGCGGTACTCCAATTATCGCATTCGGCAAAGGTGGTGCCTTAGAAACTGTAGTTGGAAAAAATGCTGAAAATCCAACTGGAGTTTTTTTTGAAGAACAAAAAATCGATTCTCTTATAAAAGCGATTAGTTCATTTGAAAGAGAACAGCACATATATACACCTGAAAACTGTAGATTAAATGCCTTAAAATTTTCTACGGATAGATTCAATCAAGAATTTTCAAAATACATTGAAGACAAATGGAATTTATTCCAAATATCTAATAATTAGTTTAAAATCCATCGATATTTTTCGCTTACCATCTTCTATTCAAAGGTTTATTATGAATAAACAAAATCGTAAAATAATTTTTGACACAAGATGGTTTGGTGAACATGGAATTGGTAGGTTTGCAAAAGAAGTATATGACAAAGATATATTTAAGCCTATTAAATTAACAGGAAATCCTATCAGTATATTTGACGTATTAAAACTGACATTATATTTATTATTTCATCATGATTTTTTCTACTCCCCAGGCTTTAATGCACCTTTCTTTTTTCTAAAGCGAACAGCAATTACTCTGCATGATTTGAACCATATAGATCTGGATGCAAATAGTTCTTTTTTAAAAAGGTTATACTATAATTTAGTTTTAAAGCGTGCTTGTAAAAAATGTGCATTCATTGTGACTGTCTCAGAATTTTCTAAAAAAAGGATTGTAGAATGGAGTGGAATAAATCCAGATAAAGTAAAAGTCGTTTATAATGGAGTCTCTGATGCATTTCATGCAAACGTAAAACCCTATGAACCAGGTTTTCCATACATTTTTATCGTTGGAAATCGAAAACTTCATAAAAATGAAGATAGAGCTATGCGTGCATTTGCACAAGCAGATATAGATAAGGATATTAAATTAGTATTTTCGGGTGATCCATCAGATCAATTACTACAAACTGCAAATGAATTAAGTATTACCGAACGTATTATTTTTTTAGGTCGATTAACTGAAGAGCAACTTGCTAGCACATATAAGGGGGCTATTTGTTTGTTATTCCCATCTCTATATGAAGGATTCGGACTACCAGTTATAGAATCTATGGCATGTGGAACACCTGTAATTACTTCAAATACAACTTCACTAGTTGAAGTCGCTGGTCAAGCTACTGAATTAATAGATCCCAAAAACGTAAATAATATATCACAAAGTATTAATAGGCTATACTCTGACAAACAATTACAACAAAAAAATATCAACTTAGGATATATTAATATAAAAAAATATTGTTGGCAGTCTAGTAAAAAAAGATTAAAGAAAATTTTGCAAGAAATATTTATTAATAGAATGGAAAGATGAAGTAAATAATTTTAAAATTAACATCTTTCCATTTTAGCTTTATATTATATCAATCCATTTTTTCATTATATAATCTTTTCTGAAGCTATTTAAGTTAAAACTAAATTGAATAATATTATTTTTATAATCTGAAATTATTTTTACCAATCCACTAATATCATCAAAAATAAAGTCTTCATTATCAATTAATAGTTCTGGCATTCCACCAACACGTTTAACAGCGACTGGAACATTTCTACTTAAAGCTTCAATTACCACTCTACCGAATGGCTCTTCCCATTTAGAAGGCACTATAAGCAAATCTATACCATCGATAAATTCAAATGCATTTTGAAGACCAGAAAAGAAAAAATTAGACTGAATATTAGAATAATTTTGATGCAAATACTTAATATATTCACTATCTCCTTTGCCAGCTATAAATAATAAGTTATTTTTATCATTTAATTTTTGCATACTCTCAAGAATCATATCAATGCCTTTAGTAGGATGAATTCTACCTAAATAACCGATTTTAAATTCATTAGAAGGACTCTTTTCTCTCTCAACTTCTTCATCAAAACATATATTATGAATAACAGAATTTTGAGCATTTTTAAAATACCCAAACTGTAAATGCTTATTTAGAATAAAATTGCTAATTCCAACCACATGATCAACATAATAAGAATTAAATTTTTTGTTTAAGGTAATTAAAGAACAATTTAAACATCTATTTAGACAATTAGAATTATTTTTAAACATATTAGCATTAGTACACAGTAATGAATAACTTCTTAGAATATGAATTACTTTACAATTATTTTTCTTTGAAATTTTCCACAATATACTAGATATATCTTCAATAGTACTACTAACTACAGTGTCAGGATTATATTTTTTAATGATTTCATCAAGTATTGAAGCTATAAATATATTATTTGCATCAATGGTATGCCAAATAATCTTTTTTATAAGCGAATTACTAGACTCATAAGACCAATAAATATTTTTAAATTTCAATCTTTCAACGAAAACATTATTTATAACTTCCTTACAGTAAGATGAACTAATTGTTATAACTTTAACTTCATATCCCAGACTTACTAAGTTTTCTGCTAGGGCCTGAGTAGATATTTCCCCGCCACCACTAATATGGGGATAATAACTTCTGCAAAATATAAGAACTTTTTTCATAATTAACCTTAAAAATTAATTTGGCTTCATCTTACCATTTAGATAAAGAATATTGATAAGAAGTGAAAAACCCATGACAGTTGGAAAAAAATATATAGTTAAAAGAGTGTAAGAGGACAATGAAAAAATTATATACAAAAAAATAATTTTTAACTTATTTTTATTTTCTATAAATAAGGTTATAATAAAAATATAAGTTAAACTAATTAAGTATAATAGAAAACCCAAATTACCAAAAGCAGTCTTTATATATAAAAATTGATTCTCCACATAACTACTAGCACCTACTCCAAAAATATAATACATATCGTCTGTCTTAATATAAGAGTTTAATAATTCATATTGACTCTCTCTCATAGATACTGTATCAATTGCAACATTATTACTATCAATAAAAGTATATAATTTACTTAAAAAAACTTTACTCATATCTATGTAAAGATCATAATAATTTTGAATTATAATAAAAACAGAAGTAATCAATAAAATTGATAAATTTAAAACTATATATAACGTTCTTTTAAAATTTAAAAAAGTACCGAATATAATCATAAGCAATAAAGAGACATACATAGTTCCAGTATTTTGAGATAACATTCCCAATAAAATACCGTATAAACAAAAATGAAACATTATAATTTTTTTCTTAGCCAAAAATATTAAACAAAATAAAGACAAAATAAAGACTTGACCATCCATTGTAGGATACCCTACTCCAAAACGACCATAATCTTTATATACCTCATTAAAGAATGGAAGAGGAAAAAAATAAAGTGGCAACGTTACATAACCATACAATGAGGACAAAACAACAAATATATTCACTATTTTTTTCTGAAGTAAATCATTACCTTTTAATAGTGCATATGTAGCCAAAAAACAAAATGGAAAAATAAAATGTTTATAATAAATACTAAATTTATTACCAAATTCTTGTTCAACAAAATAAAAATCAGAAAAATTTAAGAATATAGTAATTGGCCATAAACAAAGAATAAAAAATGAGAAAAGGATCAAAGGAATAAATTTTGATAAATATTTTTTATCAATTCTTCTTCTAAATATAAACCCTAAAATTAATATTAAAAGAAGAGAAATTTCTCTAATTAAACTTAAATAAGGAGAAAAAATTAAATTATTTCTCACACCATCAAAAACTATAAAAAAAATAACAACAAAAAAAAGTGTTGCTAAAAAATTATCTCTTTTTAAAACATACATAATTTACCTATCAATTATCCCCAAATATATCACGTGTATATACTTTATCTGTGACATCACTTAACTCTGGAACAGTTCTATTGGCAATAATTACATCTGCTCGTTGTTTAAAATCTGAAAAATTATTCACTACTTCAGAATTAAAAAATCGTTCTTCCGTCAGATTCGGCTCATAGACAATCACATCAATACCCTTGGCTTTGATCCGCTTCATAATACCTTGGATCGCTGACTCCCTAAAGTTATCAGATCCCTGCTTCATGACTAGACGATAAATCCCAACCACTTGAGGTTTTAATTTCAAAATTTGTTCGGCAATAAAATCTTTACGTGTGGTATTTGATTGAATAATAGCTGAAATTAAACTTTGTGGTACGTCTTGGTAATTTGCTAAAAGTTGCTTAGTATCTTTTGGTAAACAATAACCACCATAACCAAAGGAAGGATTGTTATAATGCGTTCCAATACGTGGATCTAAACCAACTGCCTGAATAATGTCTTTACTATTTAACCCGCGCAAAGCACAGTAACTATCTAATTCATTGAAGTAAGCAACACGCATCGCTAAATAAGTATTTGAGAATAACTTTACTGCTTCTGCTTCAGTTGAATCCATCAATGCAATATCAACTTCTGGCTTTAAGCTTGCACTTTTAAAAAGTTCAGCAATTTTTTGACCAACTTCACTCTTATCTCCAACCACGATGCGTGATGGATATAAATTATCAAATAAGGCTTTGCCTTCACGTAAAAATTCGGGTGAAAAGACGATTTTGAGATTTGGAAAAAGCATTTGAACTTTTTTGGTAAAACCAACCGGAATTGTTGATTTAATAATAATTACTGCCGAAGTACCTAATACATTTAGATCATTTAAAACTTGTTCAATTGAACTGGTATCAAAATAATTGGTTTTCTCATCGTAATTCGTTGGTGTAGCAATAATGATATAGTCAGCATCTTTATATGCTTCTGATTTATCTAAAGTCGCCTTAAAGTTAATTTCCTTCAATAGGTATTCTTCAATCAACTGGTCTTGAATCGGAGATTTTTTTTCTCGTAGTAATTTTATACGATTTTCGTCAATATCTAATGCAACAACTTGATGTTGCTGACTAAATAACATGGCATTAGAAAGGCCAACGTAACCTGTACCAACAATAGTTATATTCATACTTATTCACCATTAAATAAAGAATAAAGGCTTTCATTCATTGCAGTTTCCCCAAATAAATCGATCATTGTAAGATTCCCCTCTTGCTTACTACTGCTTGGTTTAGTCAAAATATCTCCTAAATCCTTTAATGTAGGGAAGGTTTCAATGTATTTACTACCCATTTTTTCTTCAGCCCATTTGAAAAATGGTGTTTCTAAAGCATATACTTTTGATCTTAATGTCATAGCATAAAAGAAACTTCCCGACACTATCATATCATCATCATTATGAGTAATTAGCATTCCAGCACTCTTTTCAACCAAAGATTTTACTTCATTTTGAGTTAAAAATTTAGGAATTATTTCTATATTGGTCTTATACTCAGAAATCTTAACAAGCTTGTTTAAATATTCACTATCCTGACATATACCAGCAATAATTAATTTTTTATTAGAAGGAAAAATCTCTATAACTTTTTCTATTTTTTTATATGGAACGATACGACCAAATATAATATAACTGTTACCACCATTAATCAGATTACTATCACTTATATTCTCATATAATGGGTGGGGTACATAAGCACGATTAGAATTCAACTCTGTTAATGAATGTACAACGACTATATTTGCCATCCTCTCAAATACAGAAATTGCCCATTTTGCTTTTAGAATATCATTTTCCGAGCAATTATGCGGATAATTATTATGTTTAACATAAACAAATTTTCCCAAACTAATCCTGCATAATAAAAAAACAAGAAATACCTTTAGGAAACCTAATATACTAAATTTAGTATTTTTTACGATTTGATTCTCAAACCAATTTAAAAAAATAAAATCATTATCTCTTATTAAGAGTAAAGATTTTATGAAATTTCTCTTACTCATCGGAACTACTAAACCATAATTTGATAAATAATACTTCATTCTATTACAATAATCATTTTCACAACTTTCAAATGGTAGATAGTATATTTTTCTCAATTCTTTACACCTTTAAAAACTCTAACTAAAGCCCACTCAAAAATATCATTTATATATTTATTTGAGTAGATAAATAATATGATCAAAAAACAAAACATACCTAATAAAATCTTAAAAATAAAACCAATAAGCCCATAAGGTAGAAAATTATTCATTATACTTAAAATAAAAAACATTACTACGCTTGCAATAAGTATAGGTAAATTAACAAAAAAGTAATCAAAGAAACTATATCCTATAACTCTACAAACTACATATGTTGCAATGATAAAATTTATAGAATTTGACATTAAATAAAATTGAGAAAAAAATATAATATCATTACTAAGTTTTATCGATACAAAAAAACCTAAAATAGTTAAAAAAGCCCCGAAACACCCTAACCTAAATAAGACATCTGTACGACCCTTTGCCATTAAAACACTACCAGTTGAACTTCCTAAAGCTTGAATCATTCCAACTGGACATAGCCATAACAATAACGATGAAACCAATAACCATTCTTTACCAAAAGTGAAACTTACAAAATCTTCTCTTAATGCCATCAGACCTGTAAGCATAGGGAAACTTAAAAGACTTACAGATATTGTATTTCTTGTGAATAATTCTTTAAACGCTTTATCATTATTTTGTAATTTACTAAATGCCGGAAAAAAAGCTCTTGATAATACTGATGTCAAAGTCTGTATGGGAAACAGCATAATTTTGTAGGATAAGTCATATGCTCCTAATACTGTAGTGGTCATATTCTTACCTATTATATATTTATCAGCATTTCTATATGAATAATTAACTAAATTAAAAGCAAATAAATTTCCACTAAAACTTACTAATTCTTTAATGTTTTTAATATCTTTAAACCTAACATTCCTAATAGACCAACCTGAAGAATTTACGATTAAGATTGTTGAAATCAATGCATTAGATATAGCTTGAACCACAATACTATAAACTCCACCACCAATAACTGCCGTTAAGATACAAAGCATTGTAGACAAAATAATACTACTACACTCTATAAAAGCTAATTTCTTAAAATCGGATTCTCTTTCCATCAACGCTTTCTGCGTTGTAGCTAAACTCAATATAGGAAAGGTAAGTGATAGTAAAATAATTACATTAGACAGTTTTTCTTGAGAAAAGTAAGCTGAAAAAAATTGTGCTGAAGCCATTAGAAATGCACATACCAATATACCTAATAACATATTGAGTAAAAAAACAGCATTAATAACTTTATTATTTAATAGATTTTTTTGAATTATTGCAGCAGATGTACCCATATCACGAAATAGCATACCTAAAGCAACAATAATTGATGCAAGTGCAATTAAACCATATTCGCTAGGTAGCATTAGTCTTGCCAATAATATTAAAACAGCAACTTGGCATAAAATTTTAGATATCTGAGATATTAAAACCCATTTCACACTATTTATTAAATTCAAAACAATATCCTAAAATATATCTTTATGATAACCATCTACATACTTGGATAATATTATTTCCAACACAAAATTATCAAATGTTATGCAAGCACTATTAAGATTGATAAAAATTTTTTTACTTTTCGTATAGTCAATATATTTCTCAAAAGACTTCAAAATCCTCTCATGCCCTGTTTTTTCCACATTATCCACATCAATCAATAATTCTTCATACAGCTTTTCACCAGGACGCAAACCCGTAAACTGAATCTCAATATCCCCCACCCCATTTTCATCAACAGGTCGGAATCCACTGAGACGTATCATTTGTCGAGCTAAGTCAACAATCTTTACTGATTCACCCATATCCAATAAAAATACATCACCACCTATGCCCATCGCACCTGCTTGAATCACGAGCTGTGCCGCTTCAGGAATGGTCATAAAGTAACGTGTTACCTCAGGATGAGTCACCGTCACAGGGCCACCTTGCGCAATCTGCTTTTTAAACAGTGGCACTACTGAACCCGATGAGCCCAAAACATTACCAAACCGTACAATACTGATTTGGGTTTTAGGATTGGTTGATGCTAAACCTTGGCAATATAACTCTGCCATTCTCTTAGATGCACCCATGACATTGGTTGGACGTACTGCTTTATCGGTTGAAATCAGTACAAAGGTTTCTACCCCTTGTGCGACAGCAGCATCGACACTGCGCTGCGTGCCAATCGAGGTGTTATAGATCCCTTCAAAAGGATTGGCTTCAACAAGCGGTACATGCTTATAAGCTGCAGCGTGATAGACCGTTTGCACGCTATATTGTTGTAAGATCCGTTCCAATTTGGCTTGATTGGTCACTGAACCTAAAATCGGGATCACTTGAATCCCTGAATTTTGTAATTCGCGATCAATCGAGTACAACGCAAACTCTGACATTTCAAACAGCACGAGCATTTTAGGTTGATGCTTCACGATCTGACGACAAAGCTCAGAGCCAATCGACCCCCCCGCCCCAGTCACCATCACCACTTTATTTTTAATATTCTTTTTTAGTAGTTCAGGTTTTGGTGGTACAGGATCACGACCAAGTAAATCAATAATATCCACTTCACGGATATCGGCAACCTTAACCTGTCCATCGACCAGTTGAGTGACTCCTGGCAATTCCATGATTTTGACGTCGGTGGCTTCAAAGGATTCAATAATTTCCTTTTTACGAGCACGTCCGACTGATGGCATTGCAAGTAACACTTCTTCAATGCCAAATTTCCCGAGTTTCTTTTGCGCTTTTTTCGGTGAATAAATCTTTAAACCACTTAAAGATTGCCCTTTCAGTGATTTTTTATCATCAATAAAACATACGGGAAGATAATCATCAGAACGGTTTAACGCAGCCGCAATTTGTTGTCCTGCAAGCCCTGCCCCATAAATCGCTACGCGTTTGCGAGTTTGTTTTTTGGCAAAAGTTTTAAGCGTCGCATAACGAATGACTGCGCGACTCCACCACATGTAGGAAAACAGCATAAAGCCGTACATGAGTGGAATACTCATCGGAATAAAGGCAACATCTAATTTTTTAATCGCATAGAGTGCGACAATTTGAATAAATGTCCCAATCGAAATACGCAGTAAATAGTCTTCGTTAAATGAACGGACAATGGCACGGTAAATCCCGAGCAAAGCGAAAATCAGTACACCTGCAATCGCAACATAAACATACCAAGCCTCAAGTCCTTGCATCACGGTGACATTTGGACGTGCCAAACGAATGGCGTAGGCCAGCCACATCATAAGTGGCAACATGCACATGTCCATGGTCACCAAAACCACTTGTTTTTGGCGACGCGGTAAAGATGCAATGGAACGAATAAAATCTTTCATTGAGGCTCAATTATCTTGGCTGAAAAAGCACGCTGTGATTATACGCTGTTTTAGGCGTGAATCTTGGCAATCACGCTTTGAATCGCATCTACGATTTTTTGTAGGCTTTGTTCAGACAGTGTTGGATGCACCAAGAACATCAGACTACTTTCGCCTAAAGCTTTAGCATTGGCTAAACGTGTTGCTGGACGCCACGGTGTCTCATCAAAAGCTTTTTCTAGATAGACTTCTGAACATGAGCCACTAAAACATGGCACTGCTTGCGCACTGATTTCCGCCATGATGCGATCACGTGACCAGCCTTCAGGTAAAGTACTAACATTGACCTGTACATAGCATTTATAACTTGCATGCACATAATCAGAAGATGGTTTCGCCACTGTAAAATATGGACTATGTTCAAATACAGCTTGGATACGTGCCATATGGGCATGACGTTTTGCTGTCCATTCAGGCATTTGTTTCAGTTGCAAACGACCAATCACCGCCTGCATTTCCATCATGCGCCAGTTGGTACCAAATGAATCATGCAACCAACGAAAACCCGGTGGATGTTGTTTGTTATACACACTATCAAAGTTTTTGCCATGATCTTTGTATGACCACATTCTTTTCCAAAGATGCTCGTCATTGGTGGTGACCATACCGCCTTCACCACCAGTCGTCATAATCTTATCTTGGCAAAAAGACCATGCACCAATATGACCGATTGAACCTGCAGATTTACCTTTATACATCGCACCATGCGCTTGAGCACAATCCTCAATCACGAAGATGTCTTTTTCCTCAGCCAATTGCATGATCGGATCCATATCACACATCCAACCTGCTAAATGCACACAAATAATGGCTTTGGTATTCGGCGTAATCACCGCTTCAATGGTACGGCGTGAGATGTTTTGTGAATCAAATTCAACATCAGCAAAAATAGGATTGGCACCTGCAGTGACAATTGAGCTTGCTGAGGCCAAGAACGTGCGTGAAGTGACAATCACATCATCATCTGAACCAATACCGAGGGCCTTGAGGGCTAAATCAAGTGCCACCGTGCCATTTGCCACGGCAACGGCATGTTTGGTTCCTGCAAACTGTGCAAATTCCTTTTCAAATTCACGGCATTCCTGACCTGTCCAATAATTGACTTTATTAGACAAAAGGACTTTGGACACCGCATCGGCTTCTGCTTGGGTAAAGCTTGGCCAAGGCTCAAATGCACTGTTTAACATGGAATTTTCCTAAAACTTATTGCTGTGAAGTCGTGACAATCCGCGCAGGATTACCCACCACTGTTGCGCCCGCAGGGACACTTTTGGTGACCACGGCGCCCATGCCGATAATCGCGCCTTTGCCAATCACTAAAGGCTGATCGGAGGTACCCTGCTTAATCATGGCACCTGCGCCAATATAGGCATGATCATGAATATGAATATTGCCGTTGCATTTTACGCCTGGTGCGAAAGTAACGAAATCCCCAATCACACAATCATGCTCAACATAGCTATATAAATTGGCATGGAAGCATTTGCCAATTCTAATATTGGAGGTGATGGTGACAAATGGACTTAAGGCTGAACCTTCCGCGATGTGTACTTCATCCATGAAAATAACGTTATCGGCAGAGATTGACCAAAGCCGAATACCATCTGCTTCTAAACGCTGGGCAATTTTTTCGCGTACACGACTATTGGCTATCGCAATTTGCACGTATTTTGTCGATGCAGATTCATTTAAAAATGCCTTATAGTTCATGGCACGATGACCGTTTACCACACTAATTTCTGTTAAAGCATCATCAATAAAGACAATTTCAGATTGATCTTGTTCACGCGCCAATTGCTGACGTGCCACAGGCATCAGACTACGTCCACAACCTGAAGCACCATAAATTGCATAGAGTGTTGTCATTATTTTTGTTCCGGTGTACCGGTAAATTTCGTCATGGTTGCTTCGCCTTCGGCACTGATGTCATCTTTGGCAATGACTTTTTTTATAGTTTTCAGCATGATTTTAAAGTCGAGCCATAGCGATTGGTTTTCAACATACCATGTATCGAGTTCGAATTTCTTTTCCCATGAAATCGCATTGCGCCCGTTCACTTGTGCATAACCGGTGATGCCCGGACGCACATTATGCCGTTTGGCTTGTTGCTCATTATATAAAGGCAAATATTCCATCAGTAAGGGACGTGGACCAACGATGCTCATATTACCCTTTATCACATTCCACAGTTCAGGCATTTCATCGAGACTGGTTGCTCGAAGTATTTTTCCAAATGGGGTGAGGCGTTCACTGTCCGGTAATGGATTGCCCTCAGCATCAAGCGCATCTTTCATGGTACGGAACTTAATCATTTTAAAAGGCTTGCCGTGTAAACCCGGACGCACCTGACGAAACAGTACTGGCGAACCGAGATTCTTTTTCACTTTATGAGCCACAATCAAATACACCGGAGACAGCAAAATTAAAGCCGTCGATGCAATGGTGATATCTAAAATGCGTTTGATCATGCCAAGATTCCCATTTCACCAAGCATATATTTGTTCACCTGATGCACATCATATTTATTTAAGGCAATTTCACGGGAACGCTGTCCCATCAACTCAATGAGTTTTGGATCTTCAATAAAATATTGCATGCTTTGCACCAAATCATCGACTGATTTTACCCCGACTAAATAGCCGTTTAAACCATGCGATACCGTTTCACGACAACCCGGTGCATCGGTGGTAATCACCGCTCGACCCATTGCCATGGCTTCTAACACAGTACGTGGCGTACCTTCACGATAAGATGGCAACACATAGACTGAGCTTTCCGCAATGGCAGGACGCACATCACTGAGTTTACCCCAATATTTCAGACGACCATCAGCAATCCACTCATCAAGTTCAGCTTGGGCAATCGCAGATGGATTATCATCAATCCAACCCACTAAATGAAATTCTGCTTCAGGATATTTAGCTTTAATGATGCGTGCCGATTCAGCATATTCACGTACGCCTTTATCACCGAGTAATCGAGCTATCAGCAAGAATGATGCTTTGACCTGCCCTTGTGCATTTTTCGGTAAGGGCATGACATCAAAATCTTGCACATTTACGCCTGACCCATTCACCACTACAGTGGGTTTATTGGCTTCGAGCAAGTGCATATCTTGGAACAGTTTTAAATCATCAGGATTTTGGAAAAAGACTTTGTCGCTATGTTTTAAGGCTTGGGCATATAAGCCATGCACCATTTTTTGGAACAGACTGCGCTTGCCCAATTCCACATTTTGAAAGGCATAACCAAGACCGGTAATTAACGCAAAACGATGCGGGACTTTGGCAAGCCATGATGCGAGCATGCCGTAAATCACCGGTTTAATCGTATAAGACAATACATAATCTGGCTGAATATGGCGAATCTGCTGATACAGATTTTTAAGGAGTTTTAAATCCGCCAATGGATTGGTGCCAGTGCGTTGCATTGGAATTTCATGCAAATGATAGCCAAGCGCTTCAAGCTTTTGCTGTTCTTCGGGAAAGCTTGCAAACTCAGGTGCCATGATATGAATTTCATAGCCATGAGCAGCAATGGCTTCTAATAATTTGCCACGAAAATTCAGCACCGACGGCAAAAAACTACTGATCATTAAAAATTTCATGCCTGTTGGCTCCACACCTGCATATATTGACGGCTGACGGTTGCAATACTGAAATTTTGCTCAACACGCTCACGCGTTGCCTGTTTTAAGGTTTGTTTTTCTGCCTCGGTTTTTTGTGCATATTCTAAAATGGCCTCTGCCAAGGCTTGCGCATTGCGTGGCGGAACAATACGGCCTAAATCCTGCACAATGTATTTGGCATCGCCAACATCGGTACTGATACAGGGTAAACCCGATGCCATGGCTTCCACCAATACATTCGGAAAACCTTCGGTGATTGAAGTCATTAAGAAGGCATCAATGGATTGATAAAAAGCAGGCATATCTGAGATTTGATCAAGCAAATGGACTTTTTGAGGATCTAACTGATACTGCTCAAATAAGGCTTTAACATCTGGGTTTTGTAAACTTGCGCCACCACCCGCAATTTTAAAGACGATGTTTTCATCTTTCAGCAAACCCATCGTTTCAAACAAATACGGATAGCCTTTGGCATGTCGATAATTACCAGCAAACCCAATCACGGTTGGTTTATTCACTTGTGGATTGGGTTGAAATTTATCGAGAAAGACACCATTGGCAATTACATATTGATGGGTATTTTGAAAGCCAAAATCAGTATGTTGCTGTTTAGAAGAATGTGCACAATAAATAATAGCAGTCGGTTGTTTGGATAAAACCTTACTTAAACCGAGTGCAATTTTGGTACTGATCGATTCATCTTTTGGTGATGCAAGTGAGTGATGAATTCCCCACACTACATTCGGTTTTTGGGCTAAACCGATGACACTGAGACTGGTCAATACATTGGCATGGTACATCCAACATTGCACAGTTTTCGGTTGTAATTGTTTGAGTAAACTACGCAATTTTTGAATCGTACTCAGCGTATTTAAACCATTCCACCCTAAGGCATAATGTGACTGACAACGATCAAGCGTACTTTGATATACCTCTGAGGTTTTCATCAAAGCAATAATGACATGCTGATATTGATTTTCAGTATATTGAATCAGGCGTGCCAACATCATCTCGGCACCGCCGACGCCTGCAAAGTTGGTGATGACATGTACCATTAACGGTTTATTCACGCCTTTGACTCCAACAAATCTCGGTACTGACGCACCACGGTATCTTTATGGAATTGCAAACAATGCGCTTTAAAGCTTTCCGCATCAAACTCGACATAATCATGATACAGCGCCTTATGCATAGCATGACTTAAGGCTTTTTGATCATCACATGGTACCAAAAGCCCAAACTGACCCTCTGCCAAAATTTCACGCGGACCACTTGGGCAATCGGTACTGACTACTTTGACTTTGGATGCCAATGCTTGAATCAGCACCCCCGGCAAACCTTCCCAATTCGAACTTAAAACAAACAGCGAAGCATATTTAAAATAGGCATATGGATTTGGATCAAAGCCCGGTAAATCCACCACGTCGGTTAAATTCAAATCTTTAATTAAGGCTTCAAATTCAGCACGTAACTCACC
Organism: Acinetobacter wanghuae; assembly: GCF_009557235.1. Taxonomy (NCBI): domain Bacteria; kingdom Pseudomonadati; phylum Pseudomonadota; class Gammaproteobacteria; order Moraxellales; family Moraxellaceae; genus Acinetobacter; species Acinetobacter wanghuae. Next base: position 2,688,744 of record NZ_CP045650.1, read on the forward strand.
TTCACCCAAAATAATCAGACGGGTTTCAGGATGCATCTGATGCAATTCATAGAAAGCACGAATCAATAATCCAAAATTCTTGGCTTCGGTTAAACGCCCTACTGCCAACACCACTTGATGATCTTGACTAAAGAATCGATGCTGTACCTGTGCTTTGAGTTTTTGCAAATAACGGCTGTCAATCACAGGGTTATAAATGGTGCTCAGGTTATCTTCAGCGTAATGGTAGTACTGTCTAAAATCTTCTAATACACCATTGGATACACACACTACTTGATCGGCACTGCGATAAGTCCAATTCACCAAACGGTTAAAGACAAACTTTTTCAGTCCCCTCAGTTTCATATTTTTCGAGGGCGTCGATACTTCACGCAAAATCAGTTTGCTGTGACTTTTTGCCAAACGTTTTGAAATGGCACAGACGATATTGCTGTGACTTTGCGTGGCAATCACTGCCTCATAAGGCACGGCTTTAAGCAGTTGTTTTAATGGCGTGATCGCTCGAAATACACGACCGCAATTGAGGTCAATCAGCTGAATTTTAGAGTCGACTTCAGGCAATAATTTGGCTTTTTCTCCGCTTAAATCACAGACCACCACATCGACATCACGGCCTTGCTGTACCAAGTTATTTGCCAATTGGATCACGGTACGCTCCGCACCGCCACCGCCTAAAGTTGGCAAGAAAAACATGACTTTATTCAGCATAGAATAACCTAAAATGTGGGGAGAATGAGTTAAGAGGATTTTTGCTGTTGCACTTGCATGGCACGTTCAACACGCTGTTGATAATCGGTGATCCCGACCAAGTCACTATCACTGGCACAAGTGTTTTGAATTTTGGCTTGATAATCGGCAAAGTTTGAGACTACTTTGGCAGGCACACCAATTGCTACGGCGTTATCGGGAATATCTTTAGTCACCACCGAACCTGCACCAATCACCACATTGGAGCCGATGCTTACACCCGGCATAATAATGCTATTTACACCAATAAAGACATGTGAGCCGACCTGAATCGAGGCAAAGCGTTGATAACGTTTTCCTTGCGCATCTTTGACCAAACAGGTACTACCATCGTGGGTAATAAACTTCACGCCCGAAGTGACCGTAACATGATCACCAATAGAGACTAAAAACGGTTCTGAGCCCCAATTTTTAATATAAATTCGGCAGTTTTCACCCACTTTCACCCCCTTTTTACGTGCATATGCCACACTGCCTTTAGCCATAAAATAAGCCAAATCAAACAGCTGTCGAAAAGCAGAAACAATAAATGCCATATGCATGACCTATGTCAGGTGTCAAAAGAGGGAAAATCACTGAATATTTTACGCTGAAAATGCACTTTAGGATATCAATGCCAAAGTCAGCATGATGACCTGATTATAGGTCTTTGATTTTCTTAACAGGACTACCGACATATACACCTGCATCATCAAGCGGTTTAGACACTAAACTACAAGCGCCAATGACGCTGTTGCTTGGAATGGTGACACCATCTAAAACTGTCACACGTGCACCCAGCCAAATATTTTCACCGAGGTTAACCCCTAGTTTGGTAATCGCATCTTTGACCAAAACATCAGGCTCACCAAACTTATGATTACTCGCAATAATCATACTTTGCGTACCAATACGGGTGTTGTCACCAATCGTCACACCACCACAGCCATTGATATACGATTTGGAATTAATACTGACATCTTTACCAATCACCACCTTGCCACCAAAGCATTTGATATAACAGTTTTCACCAATAAAACTGTTGTCAGCAATTTCTAGCACTGCGCCATTTTCAACGATCAGACTCACATAATCACCAATATAGACATTGCTACCGATCTTCACTTTTCCACTGATATCCACGGTACAGCCTTTGCCGAAATAGCGAAACTTAGTGCCAAAAGTCACATTATAAAATTGCTGACGACATTGTGCAGTGAACCAATTCATCAGTTTTAATAGTTTAAAAAACATCAGTTTTTGTTTCTCCACACCACATATAAAATGGCAAAGTTATAGATAATCAATGCGATAGGCACCGCCAAGAGCATATAAATTTTATCGTCAAATAAAATATATAAACCTGCAAATAATGCAAACTTAATGATCAGTTCAACGATTTGCAGTTTAAACAACACTTGGCTGTTGCGCTTAGCAATTAAAAAAGCCGAGCTAGGTGGATTAAAGAAAATTGCCCAATAGCCCAAAGCCAAAATTTGGAAATAGCTTGAGATCCCGACCCATTCATGACCAAAAATCCATAAATACAGGGATTCAGGCAAGATAAAGAAAATGGCAAATAAAGGCAGTGAAACGAGACTGAGTAATACACTCGCCTTCAAGGCACTTTGATTGGATTCTGTGGTTTTAAATTTGCGGATAAAGAACTGACGTAAGGTTTGCGAAATCAGATTAATCGGCACACGCAAAGTCCGCTCGACAATGGCGTAGAAACCCATCGCCTGCACGCCGACAAAATGCGACACCACATAGTACGGCAAGTTATGCGAAAAACTATTCAGCAAGGCATGGGGTGTATTGGCATAAATGAAATCTTTGTAGTTTTTAAATGCCTGCCAACTGACTTGATAGAGTTGATGCTTTAGCAAATAGACTAACACCGCGACAATCATGATGATCGAGCTGATGTTATAACTGTTTACTAAACTAATTTGCATCACAAGCGGTAAAGACAGTTGTACTGCCACCACAATTAAACTTCTAAAAATATTTAAACCTGCACAAAAATATTCTTTGTGTGCGGAGAATTGATAATTATATAGGCTTTGAATCAGGGTATTAGCCAATACACCTGTGGCAACTGCCCCTGCCATTTCAACGTTCAAAATAACGCTGATGACAATGCCACTGATGATTGCAATGACCGTTGAGAACACCGCCCCTTCAAAGATCAGGCTTTTTTTATCCTGCTCCTCGGCGACCAATAAAGCTTGATCCAGACGTAAGTTCGCAACCGTCGATAAAACACTGACAATGGCTAAGGCAATCCCATACGCACCAAAGTCGGCTACAGAATACAGGCGCGTTAAAACAGGAAGTGCGATAAATGTCATTATCGCACCTGCCAGTAAACTTAAGGTAATCAGTCCAATCGACTGATATTTTGCGAACAGTTTCGCAATCATCTATTCAAAATCATTTTAAGTTATTCACGTACCAACGCATGGCGAGTTGAATACCTTCGGCAATTTTAAACTCAGGCGCATAACCTAAATGCGCTTGAATTTTGGCAATACTCGCTTGTGAATGACGGACATCACCAGCACGGAAATCACGGTACACCGGATCACGTTCAAACTGCACATCATTTTCCGCAAGTGCCACTTGAATAGCACGATATAAGTCATTCAACGTGGTACGGTCACCGACAGCCACATTATAGACCTGATTCTTCGCTTCATCCGATGCAGTCGCCGCCAAAATATTGGCTTGCACAGTATTGTTGATAAAGCAGAAATCACGGCTGGTTTCACCATCACCATTGATGAAAACATCTTCACCAGCAATCATCGATGCTGTCCATTTTGGAATCACTGCCGCATAAGCACCGTTTGGATCTTGGCGTTGACCAAACACGTTGAAGTAACGCAGACCAATGGCTTTAAAACCGTACGCACGTGCAAATACATCGGCATACAGTTCATTCACGTATTTCGTTACCGCATACGGTGACAATGGATTACCAATGTTTTCTTCGACTTTTGGTAGTGCAGGATGATCACCATAGGTCGAGCTACTTGCCGCATAGGTAAAGCTTGCGACACCGGCATCACGTGCCGCAGTCAACATATTTAAGAAACCACTAATATTGGTTGCATTGGTGGTGATCGGATCGGCGATTGAACGTGGTACAGAACCTAATGCCGCTTCATGTAAGACATAGTCCACACCTTCACAGGCTTTTTGGCAATCTGCAAACTGGCGGATATCACCTTCAATGAAGCTGAATTTTGTCCATTGCTCAGCAGATACTAAACTTTGAACTTCATCCAAATTATGCTGATGACCTGTAGCAAAGTTATCTAAACCCACCACCGTTTGATCAAGCTTCAGCAAAGTTTCTAAAAGGTTTGAGCCGATAAAGCCTGCAACTCCTGTCACAAGCCATGTTTTTGGCTGGGCTTTCAGTTGCTCACATACCTGTTGATATTGATTCATGAAACAATGTCCTTTTACAAACGCAAATCAGATTCGGCTTGAGATAACACATATTTCAAGTCATACAATACATGCTCAGCTTTGCCTAAAGCACGGATAGCTTGCGCACCCATCGCTTTAAACTGATCATGCGCCACGGCTAAAATCACGGCATCATATTTGCCATTTTCTAAAGTCGAAATTGGCTGAATGCCATATTCATGCTCAGCCTCTTGAGCATCAATCCATGGATCATAGACATCGGCATCAATATGATATTCTTTGAGTTCATTCACGATATCAATGATGCGGGTATTACGAATATCAGGGCAGTTTTCTTTAAAACTTAAACCTAAAATCAAGACTTTGGCATCTTCAACTTGAATGCGTTTTTTCAGCATCGCTTTCACAAGCTGAGTTACCACATACGCACCCATGCCATCATTTAAACGACGACCTGCCAAAATAATTTCAGGGTGATAACCAATCGCTTGTGCTTTATGGGTTAAATAGTACGGATCCACACCGATACAGTGACCACCTACTAAACCTGGACGGAACGGTAAGAAGTTCCATTTGGTGCCTGCTGCTTGCAGCACCGCTTCGGTATCAATGCCCATTTTATTAAAGATCACGGCAAGCTCATTAATGAGTGCAATATTCACATCACGTTGCGTATTTTCAATGACTTTCGCAGCTTCAGCGACTTTAATACTTGTTGCTTTATGTGTACCGGCTTCAATGATCAGGTTATAGACTTCATCGACAAAGTCAGCGACTTCTGGCGTTGAACCTGCGGTAATTTTTAGAATATTGGTGACACGGTGCAGTTTATCGCCTGGATTAATCCGCTCAGGACTATAGCCAGCAAAAAAATCTTGGTTAAATTTCAAGCCTGATACTTTTTCTAGCTCAGGGATACAGACTTCTTCCGTTGCGCCTGGATAAACCGTTGATTCATACACCACCACATCGCCTTTTTTTAGCACTTTACCAATGGTTTGTGATGCTTTCACAAGTGGCGTTAAATCAGGCTGTTTATATTCATCAATCGGTGTTGGAACTGTAACAATAAAGAAATTACAGTCAGAGAGGTCTTCAAGCTGAGAGCTATAAGTTAAATGTGTAGATTGTTGTAATTCTTCAGGAGATACTTCTAAAGTATGGTCTTCGCCACTGCGCAATTCATCAATACGTTTTTGATGGATATCAAAACCCACGACAGGAACTTTCTTGCCAAACTCTACCGCCAGTGGTAACCCGACATAACCTAATCCGATAATCGCAATTTTAAGTTCAGAGATGGACAGCATGTGATAGCCTTACATGTTTTAATGAGAGAAAATCCCATACAGGATTCTGTCAATAATTATAACAGAATTTAAAACTGATGAGATTTACCAAGCTTAATTTGTGCTTAACCGTAAACCCTCAAAATTATAAAAAATTATTTTGAAATTTAATCCTTTACTAGTATCCTTAAATAAAACAAGAAAACTTAATACTTTTTAATTAACTAGAACACATCAGAGATTACCTAGGCGTACAGTCTAAGTTAGTATAAAATCAAAACATATTAGTTGGTTGATCTTTTTATAAAACAATCAAACCATTATTTTTATAAAATAGGATTTCGAGTGAGTTACTATCGTTATAGCTTTCTATTAGCACTCAGTTTAGGAATGACCGGTTGTGCGATAACATCTGGCATGCAAACTTATGACTTACCTGCGGAAGGCATATATCAAACAGATGCAGGAACACAGGTTAATGTCATTAAGTTAACTCAAGAAAATTTATTTGCAGTTCAACCTGCTCAAAACAATCCTCAACAAATTGCTCATTTATTCCAAAAAAAGCATCAAAACTATACTTTGAGCTCTGGCGATATTTTATCGATTTATTTATGGGCTTATCCAGAAATCACACCACCAACCAATACTATTTCAAGTGATCAAAGCATCAATTCAAACGGTTTTCAAATCGACTCTAATGGGTTCATTCAGTTTCCTATCATTGGACGCTACAAAGCAGCAGGCAAGTCGCTTCATCAGGTGACCACTGAATTGCGTAGCCAATTAGCCCGTTATTTGAAAACACCTGATGTCATTGTGCGTGTTCTTTCATATCAAGGACAGCGTTTCTCTGTCCAAGGTAATGTAATGAAAGGTGGACAATTTTACTTAAGTGATCAACCAATTAGTGTTTATACCGCACTGGGCATGGCTGGTGGTGTCAACAGCCAATATGGTGACAATGCGTCTTTAACTTTAGTTCGCCAAGGACAAAGCTATATACTCAATAGTGTTGAACTCGAAAAAAATGGCTATTCGCTCCACAACCTTCTCATTCAACCCAAAGATACGCTATACGTAAATTCTCGCGAAAATCAAAAAATATACATCATGGGCGAGTCTGGTAAGAATCAGTCTTTAGCCATGCGCGAACAAGGCATGAGCTTGAGCGATGCTTTAGGTGAGAGCTTAGGTCTCAACCCTCTCTCCGCAAGTCGTAGTAAAATTTATGTCGTCAGAAGTAATCCAATTCATAATATGACTGAAGTGTATAATGTTGACCTTAGCAGTATTGGTGATTTTGGTTTAGCGAATCAATTTAAGATGCAGCCTAATGATATCGTTTATGTTGATGCATCTGGTTTAGCTCGCTGGCAACGTGTGATCAATCAAGTTATTCCGTTCTCTAACATTATTTATAACTTTGATCGTTTGGGGCAATAATGCAATTTCAAAATATCCTTGTGGTCTGTATCGGTAATATTTGCCGAAGTCCAATGGCTGAATATTTTTTAAAACATGCTTGTCCTAGCTTAAATATTCAATCAGCAGGTATTGCGGCGATGGTCGATCATCCTGCAGATGATAAGGCCAAAGCCTGTATGCAACTCCATGGCATTAACATGGATGCTCATATTGCACAAAAGTTAAACGCTCATTTAGTTAAGAAAGCTGATCTGATTTTAGTGATGAGTAAAAATCAGCAACAGCATGTAGAACAAACTTGGCCTTTTGCGAAGGGTAAAGTATTTCGATTGGGGCATTGGCAAGATAAAAATATTGCAGATCCATATCAGCATGATCAGCAGTTTTTCGACGAGACCTGCCAACTAATTCAACAGTGCGTAAGCGACTGGAAAAAACATTTTTAATTTTTGAATGACAATTATGAACCAAAACACTAACACTGAAGACACTATTGACTTAAAAGAGTTATTTTTCTCATTAATTGCTCAGTGGAAATTAATCGCGCTGTGTGTGATTTTAAGTTTAATTTTTGCATTGCTTTACCTAAGAACAACGCCTGATACCTATAGTGTCAACGCACTTGTTCAGGTTGAAGAATCAAAAGGAACTTCCGCTGCCTTATTGGGTGATCTATCGAGTATGATCGATCAGAAACAACCTGCCCAAGCTGAAATTGAAATTTTAAAGTCACGCATGGTGTTAGGGAATGTCATTCAAAAGCTAAATTTAGATATTCTTGTTTCTGGTACGCAAGATGGTTTGTTAGACCGTCTATTTACACCGCACGACTATAGTACAAAATATTCAAATCAATCTGTACACTTTAAAGATGATTTAAAAGGTTTTGATATTCGAAGCTTGGATATCCCTGCACTGTATATGAATGAAGATTTAAAACTTCATTTTGATCAGCAAAAGTTTAACTTAATTGATCCAAAAACAGATCAAATCCTATTTACTGGTTTACTTAACCAAGTCAATGAAAGCACAACACCTGCGGGACACTGGAAAGTTAAAATCTTTAGTAAAGATCGCTTTGAAGATAGTTATATTGTACAAAAACAATCTCTCCCTGCCGCAGTAGACCGACTATTATCAGATTTTTCAGTCGCTGAAAAAGGGAAATTAACTGGAATTTTAGGTCTCAATCTACAAGGTGAAGATAAACAACATATTACCCAAGTTCTAAACGAGATATTAGGATCTTATAATCGTCAGAATGTAGAGCGACGTTCTGCTGAAACGGCACAGACTCTAAAATTCTTAGACGAACAACTACCTGAGCTTAAAGCTAAACTTGATATTGCCGAACGAGAGTTCAATACATTCCGTCAAAAGTATAATACAGTGGATGTCACAAAAGAATCTGAGCTTTATTTGACGCAAAGTGTGGCTTTAGAGACTCAGAAAACAGCGCTTGAACAAAAAGTTGCTGAGGCATCAGCCAAATACACCAACGAACATCCTGTCATGCAACAAATGGATGCTCAGCTCTCTGCCATTAATAATAAAATTGCAGAGCTCAATAACACATTAAAGCAACTTCCTGATTTACAGCGCCGTTATTTACAACTTTACCGTGAAGTTGAAGTACAACAGCAAATGTATACTTCCCTGCTTAATTCATATCAACAACTACGTATTGCCAAAGCAGGTGAAATTGGTAATGTACGTATTGTGGATCAAGCTGTTGAGCCTATTGAGCCAATAGCACCAAAAAAATTGCAAATCTTAGTTCTCTCAATTTTCTTGGGTGGTTTCCTCGGTACTTTACTTGCCTTATTACGTAATATGATGCGTTCAGGTATTAAAGATGCATCTCAAATTGAAAATGAGTTGGATGTACCTGTTTACGCAACTGTTCCTCGTTCGCCTATTCAAGAAAGTCGTATTAAGTTCTTAAAGAAGAAGAAAAATATTCCTATTCTTGCACTTAAAGACAGTAATGATATTGCAATTGAGAGTTTACGTAGTGTTCGTACCACCATTCACTTCTCACTCGCTGAAGCAAAAAATAATATTATTGCCATTTCTGGCCCCGCACCTGAAGTGGGCAAATCATTTATTACGACAAATTTAGCCGTAATTTTAGCCCAAGGTGGTAAAAGAGTTTTAGTCATTGATGCAGATATGCGTCGTGGTTACTTACATAAATACTTTGATCAAGTAACTTCACCGGGTTTGTCTGAGATGTTATTAGGCTCATCATCACTGAATGATGTAATTAAAGCATCTACCCTTGATAATTTATTCTTTATGCCTCGTGGTAAAAGTCCAACAAATCCATCTGAATTGTTAGGATCACAGAAGTTTAAACAAACTTTAGAATTACTCTCTGAACAATATGATCATATTTTAATTGATACACCACCAACTTTAGCTGTGACTGATGGTGTAATTATTGCACAGTATGCTGGCGTAAATTTACTTGTTGTTCGTCATGCGAAAACGCATATGAAAGAGTTAGAAATTACCATTAATCGCTTAGAGCAAGCGAATGTGAAGGTTAACGGTATTATTCTGAATGATGTGCAACGTAATAGTGGTAGCTATGGATATGGCTATAACTACAGTTATGCTTATAAAGCTCAAAAAGATCAGGACTAACCTCAAAGACCAGCAAATTTGCTGGTCTTTTTGATTTAAATCCTACAAAAATTAAACTCGCCTCAATCGGATTTAAACGTTCTATTCAAGCTTTAGCTAAATTTTCTGCTAATATTAATTCAACATTAACGATAACATGATATTGGAAAAAACATGAGTAAGGCCTTACCCATCGCTGTCGCTGTCATCTTAGGTGGTGCCGCGCTAGTTCCTGTTTACTATGCAACTCAAAACCCCGCTGCACAAACGTCTAAAGCACCTCAGAATGCAACAGCCGTAGCTAAAATCAGTTATGCACTGGGTTATGAGGTCGCTCATCAAACACCACCAGAGCTAGATATTAACAGTTTTATTACGGGTGTTCGTGATGGTCATGCACGTACTGAGCCTGCCTATGATGAAAAACAACTGCAAGAAGCATATGAACAATTCCAAAAAGATATGCAACAAAAGCAAGTAGATACCGCTAAGCAAACTCAGTCATCGAATGATACATTCTTAACAGAAAATGCGAAAAAAGCAGGTGTTAAAACCACAGCTTCAGGCTTACAGTATGTTGTGACACAAGAAGGGAAAGGGAAATCGCCAAAAGCGGATTCTGTGGTTAAAGTGCATTACAGCGGCAAGTTAGTCGATGGTACTGTTTTTGATAGCTCAATTGAGCGTGGTGAGCCAATTGAATTCCCACTGAATCAAGTGATTCCGGGTTGGACCGAAGGTCTGCAACTCATGAAAGAAGGCGGTAAAGCAACGTTCTATATCCCATCTCAATTGGGTTATGGCGAACAAGGTGTTCCAGGCACAATTCCTGCCAACAGCACGCTCATTTTTGATGTTGAACTGATTCAAGTGAAATAATAATGACAAGGGAGAGCGTAAGGCTCTCCTTTATTTTGAGAAATGATAATGAAAATATATATTGGTGTGGCTGCGCTCATCTTGAGCTCACAGATGGTTTTGGCAAAAGATATCAATAAGAAAAGTTCACAAGCTGAACAAGTCGGCTACAGTTTTGGTTACCTCATGGGTCGCAGTAATGCTGAATCTTTGCAAGGCATGGACTTAGACGCCTTTAGTGCTGGCTTAAAAAGTGCTACAGCCGGTCAAAAATCTGCTTTAAGCGATGAAGAAATGGCCAGCATTTTGACTCAGTTTAAAAAACAGAATGAAGCCAAAGAACTCATCGCTTTAAAACAAAAAGCAGAAGAAAACGCCAAAATTGGTCAAGTCTTCTTATCTGAAAATGCAAAAAAATCAGGTATTCAAGTCACAAAATCTGGATTGCAATACCAAGTGATTCAAGAAGGCAAAGGTAAGTCTCCGAAGGCGAATAGTAATGTCCGTGTACATTATGAAGGTCGTTTAATTGATGGTACGGTATTTGATAGCTCAATTGCTCGTAATCAACCTGTCGATTTCCGTACCAGTCAAGTCATTACCGGTTGGACTGAAGGCTTACAACTCATGAAAGAAGGTGCAAAATACCGCTTCTTTATTCCGGCGGCATTAGCTTATGGGCAAATTGGTTCAGGTGATGTGATTGAGCCGAATAGCACGTTAATTTTTGATGTCGAACTCATTGAAGTCATGAAATAAATCAAAAGGAGATGCCAAGTGCATCTCCTTTTTTTTGACGCTTAAGATTAAAATTATCTGCTGTTTTCATGTGACTTTTCATATCGAATGATTATTTTTATGCTTTAATCAGAAGTATAGACACAATAATTAGGAGCTCAGCATGGCCGCTATTCAGACTCGCGAAATTCAATATACCGCTCAAGATGGTCAAACACTCATTGGCTATTTTGCTGCACCCGCAGATACCCAACCTGTTGCAGGTATCTTGGTTGCACCAGAATGGTGGGGACGTAACGAATATACTGAACAGCGTGCACGTGAACTTGCTGAGCATGGCTATGCTGCCCTTGCCATTGATATGTATGGTGATAAAAAAGTCACAACAGACTCACAACAAGCTTATGCATGGATGATGCAAACCTTTGAATCTAGCAATACCATTGTGAATCGTGCGACTGCGGCACTCGATATTTTAAAATTACAAGCAGAAGTCGATGGCAATAAATTGGCTGCAATTGGTTTCTGTTATGGCGGTAAAGTGGTGTTAGATTTAGCACGTGCAAATGCTCCGCTTCAAGCCGTTGCCACTTTCCACGCCAATCTATCAACGGCAACCCCTGCTCAAGTCGGTCAAGTACAAGCTGAAATTTTAGTCCTACATGGCGAGCTTGATAGCATGGTCAGCTTAGACGATGTTGCCAAATTCCGTGAAGAAATGCACGCTGCACAAGTTGCGCATGAAGTGATTGTCTTTGAAGATGCCAAACATGGCTTTAGTAATCCTCTTGCCGACGAACGCGCCAAAGCCAATGGTGTTGACCTCGGCTATAACGCAGATGCAGAACAAAAAAGTTTAGCTGCCATGTATGAGCTTTTAGCTGAACGTCTCGCTTAAAGCGATTGAAAAATACAAATATACAGATGGGTTAACAGATATGAATAATAGTGAAAGAGGAAGATAAAAATGACTGAACATAACTGTCTATATTGCGATTTTGATGAATATGACGTGATCGCAAAAAATGATTTTGGTGTCATTATTGCTGAACCGCATCCATTATCCAAAGGGCATAGTGTCATTGTCCCTTTACGTCATATCGCATCCTTTTTTGAGATTAGTGACAAAGAGCGAAAAGCCATGATGTCCCTGTTAGAACAAGCGCGTAATGAACTGCAATTGCGTCATCAACCTGCGGGCTTCCATGTCGGTTTTAATGATGGTGAGGTGTTTAAATCTAAATCTGAACATCTCCATATTCATATTATTCCGCGCTATGAAAATCAAACCCTCAAACTTGATCAACGCTGGGGCATTGAAGATTAAGCAGAGCTAACCCCATTAAAGAGTGAATGATTTGTATGTCATTCACTCTGCTATTTACAATTCCCTACCCTCTGCTTTATCCACTTTTCACATTTCTCTCGCTTTGATTCCGCTATAATGATCGACTCATTTCACGGTCTTGTTGGCTCCATGTTTGTATTTTCAGATGCCCTTTTAGCTTGGTTCGATGTTCATGGTCGCCACGATTTACCATGGCAAGTTGCCGATGATCCTTATAAAGTTTGGGTCTCTGAAATCATGTTGCAACAAACCCAAGTCAAAACTGTACTGCAATATTTTGACCGTTTTATGCAGCGTTTTCCGACCGTACATGACTTAGGTACAGCATCTTGGGATGATGTCGCGCCTTATTGGGCAGGACTCGGTTATTACGCACGTGCACGCAACTTGCATAAAGCAGCAGGCATTGTGGCAGCACGAGGTCATTTCCCACAAACATTGGAAGAATGGATTGAATTGCCCGGAATTGGTCCATCGACAGCGGGTGCGCTGATGTCTCTAGGGCTACGAAAATACGGCGTCATTATGGATGGCAATGTGAAACGTGTGCTGTCTCGTTTCTTTGCCATTGAAGATGACCTAAGTAAACCTATGCATGAACGTGCCATGTGGGAACTAGCAAAAAGCCTGTGTCCAAGCGAACGTAACCATGATTACACTCAAGCGATTATGGACTTGGGTGCCACGATTTGTACGCCCAAAAAACCATTATGCTTGTATTGTCCGATGCAAGCTGAATGTAAGGCCCATGCACAAGGCTTGGAAAATGAGCTCCCGTTTAAAAAAGCCAAAAAGCCTGTGCCTGTACGTTCTGCTCAAGTGTTAGTGATCCAATGCGGTGACAATTGGTTATGGCAACAACGTCCAAATAGTGGCTTGTGGGGCGGATTATGGTGCTTACCGATTATTGATGAACCAAGCGAATTTGAGCACCGTTGCCAAACTTTAGGACTGAAAAAAGTCGTGCAAAAAGTCAATATTTCACATAGTTTCACCCATTTCACATGGCAACTTGAAGCCTTTGTCTTTCACATTGATCCAGATCAGCAAGAGCATTTAGCAATTGAACTCAATGGCAGCTGGATGAATCCGAATTTAGCAGTTGAGTCGGGCATTCCAACGGCAATGAAAAAATTGATTTCAAGCTTAAGCCTGTGACATATTTAAGGTTCTAATGTAGGAATAATCTGTCTTTCAGGATGAAAAATTTATTCAATATTTGCCGTGTGATTGCACTCAGCTTATGCGCAATTTTGGTTGCAAGTTGTAGCTCTGCGCCCAAACAAACTAGCCCGATTGTCTTGCCAACAGCGCAAGTTGAAAAACTAAAGAAAATGAAATTGCCTAATAAATTGCCCATTCCGGTCGATGGTGTGAAAGCCAAAAAACTCCTTGATACTTGGGGTGCATCACGCAGCAGTGGGCGTCTACATGAAGGTATTGATATTATGGCTCCACGTGGAACAAAAGTGCTGAGCGCGACTGAAGGATTGGTTTCGGACTTACGCGATAACAATTTGGGTGGTAAAGTGATATGGATACTCGGCCCTGCGGGCACTTGGCATTATTACGCACATTTGGATGCACATAAACGTGGTCTGAAAGTCGGTGATTACGTCAAAGCAGGTGATTTAATTGGGTATGTGGGCAATACTGGCAATGCGCGTCATACCGCACCGCATTTACATTATGGTCTTTATTTACAGGCTAAGGGTCGCGGTGCGACAAATCCTTATCCTTATTTACGTTAGTTTTAGGATATTTTCATGTCAGAAGCGTTGATCAATCGCTTGGTCGAATTTGCTGAATCAGGCAATCAACAAAAAATCATACTCAATGGTCAAACTTACCAAGGTTGGATCATGGAAATTACCGAAGATGCACTGCTCATCAGCACAGGTTATGCGGATAAATCGGGAACAGACAGCTGGATTCAATTTGCCGATATTTCACAAGCAAACTTAAGCTATTGGGATACACAACAAGATCAGTGGACGACATTTACACTGTAAACATCAAGGAGCACTGATGACCATTCAACGCTGTGGCTGGTGCTCTAATGATCCGCTTTATATTGCCTATCATGATCAAGAATGGGGCAAAGCTCTTCATGATGAATCTGCCCTGTTTGAAATGCTCTGTCTTGAAGGTCAGCAAGCGGGTTTATCATGGATTACGGTGCTGAAAAAACGTGAATGTTATCGACAACATTTTTTCCAATACTCGATTGAAAGCATTGCAGCATTCACTGATGATGAGCTGCAAGCCAAATGCCAAGATGCAGGATTAATCCGTCATATCGGTAAACTCAAAGCCATTCGAGCCAATGCGATGGCTTGGCAAACATTAAAACAACAAAAGATTAATGTCGTAAATTGGTTATGGGCTTTTGCACCTCAGCCGCCATACAATCATAATATTCCTGATTATCGTGAAGCTGCGACAGAAACACACGAAAGCCGTTTCATGTCCAAAACCTTGAAAAAAGCAGGATTTAAATTCGTTGGTCCCACCATTTGTTATGCATTTATGCAAGCGGTCGGCATGGTCAATGATCATGAAAATCACTGCCACTTTAAGAACCTTATCTCCCCTACTTCATAAGAGCTAGAAAATTATGTCAACTCATACCGTTCATGCTTATGCTGCGATGTCTGCTGGTGCAGCCCTTGAGCCCTATCAATTTGATGCGGGTGAACTAAAATCTCACGAAGTTGAAGTTAAAGTCGAATATTGCGGTCTGTGTCATTCCGATTTATCGGTTATTCAAAATGATTGGGGTGTATCAAGCTATCCTGTCATTGCGGGTCATGAAATTATTGGCACAGTGACTGCACTCGGTTCAGAAGCCAAAGGCTTGAAACTCGGTCAACGTGTAGGTATTGGTTGGACAGCCGATAGCTGTCAGCACTGTGAGCCATGTTTAGATGGTCGCCAAGTCCAATGCGCGACAGGTTCAACACCGACGATTATTGGTCATGCCGGTGGTTTTGCAGATAAAGTCCGTGCTGCATGGCAATGGGCAATTCCACTTCCTGATGATTTAGCACCTGAAAGTGCAGGTCCCCTATTGTGTGGTGGGATTACGGTATTTACGCCAATTTTACAGCATCAAATTCAAGCGATTCATCATGTTGGTGTGATTGGCATTGGTGGTCTTGGGCACATTGCAATCAAACTGCTCAAAGCTTGGGGCTGCGAAATTACAGCGTTCACTTCAAATTTGGATAAAACTGAAGAATTGAAAGCCATGGGCGCAGATCATGTCGTCAATAGCCGTGATAGCGCTGCAATGAAACAACTTAAAAATAGTTTTGATTTATTGCTTTCAACCGTCAATGTGACTTTAGATTGGCCAATGCTGATGAATACTTTAGCGCCAAATGGTCAATTACATATGGTCGGCTTACCGCTCGAACCGATGCAAATTTCAGCAGGCTCACTGATTGGTTTATCACGTGGTGTGACCGGTTCAGCAACCGGTTCACCTGCAACCTTAGCGCAACTGCTTAAGTTTGCTGCGCGTAAGAACATTGCACCGCAAGTGGAAATCTATCCGATGTCACACATCAATGAAGCAATTGAGCGCCTACATTCGGGCAAAGCGCGCTATCGTATTGTGCTTAAAGCGGACTTTTAAGCTTTAATTGATTTGCTGTTTTACCCAGTCTGCCAAGCACTGAATTGCTTGGCAGATGTCCTCTGATAATTCATGCCCCGCATTGAATCGCACGCAATTGTTATAACGTGCCTCCTCGCCAAATAACATACCGGGCACAATATTAATCCCCTGTTGCTGCGCAAAAGTATACATAGCAAGGCTGTCGATAGATTCAGGCATTTGAATCCAAAGGACATATCCACCCATCGGCTGATTAATTCTGATATCTACGCCCATAAAGGCTTGATGAATAAAAATTCGATAATCTTGCAGTTGTTTTTTTAAGATCGGTTTCAACTGATTTAAATGTTGCCGATAGGCACGACTATGAATTAAATCTGTGAGTCCCAATTGTAATGGCGTATTCACCGACACATTTTGCAGCATGAATTGTGGGTGCAGATATTTCAAACGTTCAGGTAAGCAAAACCAGCCAACACGATAGGCAGATGACAATGACTTTGACACTGAACCGCAATACACCACATAACCCGCTTGATCCCAATATTGAATCGGCAAAGGTCGCTGCGGCTCATGGCTGCATTCTGCATAAATATCATCTTCAATAACCACACATTGATATTTCGCGGCCAGTTGCGCGATTTTTTCTTTATCTTCATGGCTTAAGCAAAAACCCAGAGGATTTTGATAATTTGCAGTCAATAAACAGGCTTTGGCATTGGGTTGCTGCATGGCATGTTCCAATCGAGCCAAATCAAAGCCTTGAGTATTGGCAGGAATTTCAATGATCTTGCGCTTCAACAATGCCAAGAGTTGCAACTGACCATTATAATTTGGGGTTGGTACAATCACGGCATCATCGACATGAGTCAGATTTTGTAACAACACCGATAAGGCCGGCATACAGCCATTACTAATATAAATGTGAGAACTGGCAATAAAAAAGCCATCCTCTGCCCAATGTTCAGACAAGGCTTGGCGTAAACTCAAATGCCCTTGGCGATCGCTATATAAAAAGTCCTCAGGCTTGGCATGTTTTAAGGCTCTTTGCACCGAACGACGCAAAGCTTGGATCGGAATAAGATTGGGTGACAATTGAATTGAACCGAGTTGAATCAGTCGACTGTCAATCGCGGCATTTTGGATTTGAATTTGTAGTTCTAAATTTGAGACTTGCCGTGCCGATGCCTGAAAATCTGGATGCTGCGGTAATGCAAGCTCAGGCTGAGCGACTCGAGCTTTCACAAAATAACCAATTTTTTCCTTCGCTTCGATCCATCCTTGTGCTTCAAGTAAGGCATAACAGCTTTTGACTGTATTGAGACTGACCTGATGTTGCAACGCAAGTTGGCGAATTGAACAGAGTCGTTGCCCCTGAACCAATTCCCCTGCTCGTATCTTTTCTGCAAGGCTATAAGCAAGAAGTTGATACTCGAATTGAAGTGCTGTACCCATTTTTTAAATTTTCTTGTAGCTGTACCCAACAGCCTAACAAATTTAAGCTCTTCTCCATACAAGAAAAGATAAAATCTGAGGGGAAACACATGAATCTGTATATAAAAGTGATGGGATTAATACTGATCTGTACTTTAACAGCTTGCCAAAATGAGACTGAAAAAGCAGTCAATGCACAACAACATTTTATGTGTAAAGCGCTCATTCAAGGCTTTTTAAGCACACAGCATTTAACGGACTATGAACTTAATCTTGAAGATCATCATCCGTTAAAGACACAATTAAATTACACTGCACAACGGAAAAGTGCACAACGCTTGATGCCACAACCCAAACAACTTCAGTTCAACTGCATTCAAGGTGATAATGCCAAAGTTCAGCTCCATTTAGTCGATCCAACACAAGCTCAAGCCCATGTCGTGCTGAGTCTCAATATACCCAAAGCAATCGATATTAAACGTCTAACGGCTTATCAACTCCCAGCCCAGCCTTAATTGGATGCCCAATTTTATTTTAAAGCCTCTGGTAAGGGTGAATATTGGGTTTGCTCACTGAGTTGAATTTTCATTTTTTGTAGCATTTGATAAGGCTGTTGCTGCACGAACATGTTTACAAAAGTAAGCGGAATCGAGCCTTCGGGATTGGCATAACCGTAGGTCGAGACTTTGACTTTATTGGGTGCTAATTTTTGGAAGTTCCAATCCCCTTCATAATGGGTTAGTCGCACATACTTTGGATTCAGTGGATAGCCATTTTTAATGGCTTTATTCTTAATGGTCACTTGACCATTGGCTTCTTTAATCATTTTACCTTGCACGACCAAATCACGGTCTTTTAAGGGAAATGGAAAATCAAGCACCATATATAAAGTGAAATCACCCTTTTTATCATCACGGGAAAGCACTTTAACACTGCCCATATACGGCACCCATTTCACTGCATTATCAATATCTAAAATGAGCGATACGGCATGCTCTAAAGGATGGTTATAGGTGGTTTCAGCTTTGTATAAAAAGACGGGATTCTTTTCATTTTGAAAGGTCCATACCTTAATATTGTTTTTATTGAGACTAAGTTTTGCCTTATCAATCGAGTAAGCATGCACTGTGGCAGAAAGCGCCACAGCACAAACCATAAATATGACTTTTTTCATTCCATTGTCGTCTTATTTTAGTTTTAACTATTGTTATAGCGGATTTTACTGAAAGTTTAAACTTGAATATCGTTAAAACCCAAGACATCTTTCATGTCATATTTACGCGCATCACGCCCAACCACCCAAGCTGCAGCACGTACCGCACCTGACGCAAAGTTCATACGATTCGTCGCTTTATGTGTGATTTCAACACGTTCGCCATCGGCAATAAACATCGCGGTATGTTCACCGACAATATCGCCACCACGGATGGTTTGGAAACCGATGCTCTTACGCTCACGTGGACCTGTATGACCTTCACGGCAGTACACAGCATCTTCTTTTAAGTCACGACCCAATGCATCAGCAATTGCTTCGCCCCACATTAAAGCTGTACCTGATGGTGCATCCACTTTATGACGGTGATGTGCTTCAATCACTTCAATATCAACAGTATCGCCAAAGACTTTAGATGCAAGCTCTAATAGTTTAATGGATACGTTTACGCCAACTGAATAGTTTGCGGCATAGACAACAGGACTTACTTTGGCACAGTCTTCTAAATACGCTTTTTGTTCGTCATTCAGACCTGTTGTACCAATCACAATCGCAACGCCATGTTCACGGCACACTTTTAAATGATGTACGGTTGCCGCAGGTGCGGTGAAATCAATCACAACATCGCACTCTTTCACGACTTCTTCTAAACTGCCCACAACCTTTACGCCTAAGCTGCCAACACCCGCTAGCTCGCCTGCATCTGCACCTAACAGGGTGCTTTCAGGGCGTTCTACTGCTGCGGCAAGTTGGTAACCTGCTTCTTGTACAGCTTGAA
This sequence comes from Acinetobacter wanghuae, assembly GCF_009557235.1. Taxonomy (NCBI): domain Bacteria; kingdom Pseudomonadati; phylum Pseudomonadota; class Gammaproteobacteria; order Moraxellales; family Moraxellaceae; genus Acinetobacter; species Acinetobacter wanghuae. The sequence continues at coordinate 2,708,247 of NZ_CP045650.1, forward strand.
TAAGAATACGACCCATACGGCCGCCTGCACCTAAAATACCAATGCGTGGTGTTGCTGACATAAACGTGTCCTGCGTTGAGTTCAAAATGGCTTCTACTATAGCAAAACTGCTGTATAACGCTAAGATTGATCAGAGAAAAATCAATGAAAAGATTTTAAGAGTGTCATGAGCGATTTTGATATGTCGTCCATCTCAAGCATTTCATGTCTAAACAGGTTTAGAGCAATGTCTGATATCACACTTCATCTACTTGTTTGAAAATATTAAAAGATGTTATCCCAATACGGGGTTTCTCCAATTTCATTCAAGATAAAATCAATCACGGTTCTCACTTTTTGTGAACGAATTCTATTTTCTGGCGAGACCAAATGAATGGCTGCAGCATGAGGATCGACGGTCGCTGTCCAATTGGGCAGTAGTGGCATCAGCTTTTTCTGTTTAAAGCTGTGCTTGTCAAAGATCCACGTCGGAAACAATACAATACCGCGTCCTTCTAAGGCAGCACTAACCAAGACTTCTGCATGATTACTCCTCAGTGCACCTTGCGGCTCTAATACAATAGGCTTGTCATCTGAGCCCTGACGGAAATACCAACGTTGATTCCCTGAGAGTCCCTTATAGACCAGACATATATGTTTTTGTAGATCTTGTGGCGTTTCAGGTCTGCCATATTTTTTAAGATATTCAGGACTGGCACATAACACATATTGCTGATCACAAACTTTTCTTGAAATTAAAGCGGAATTCTGCAACGCGCCAATACGTATGACAATGTCTACTCCCTCTTGTACAGGATCTATAAAGCTATCTGTGAGGATCAATTCCACTGACAGATCAGGATATTTCTCTTGCAGTTTATTGATCATGCCAGAAATGTGCAGCCGACCCAGTGCAACCGCTGTATTTACACGGACTAATCCTTTGACACTAGACGCTTTACCTGTGACCTGTTCATTGGCAATATCAAGCGTATCGAGAACATCTCGAATTTGAACATAATATTTCTCACCAACCTCTGTCAGTCGCACGGAGCGTGTATTGCGATAAAAAAGTTGCTGTCCGAGTTCTTGTTCAAGTGCTGATATGAATCTAGACACGGACGAAGGAGGCACTTGAAAGTGCTTCGCTGTTGCCGCAAAACTGCCTGTGGTTGCGACCATTGCAAAATAACGTAATGCATTAAGCTGCATACTGATTTGTTTCCCTTTATGAATATTAAAAGCTGCATTGTTGCCAATATCACAATTATGTTTTGATTAATGGCTCAATTGTGGCTTTTTAAACAATTACCTACAATCGCGACTTAATTTTCCAAATCAAATCATCTATGAAGCAGTTATGGATCTTTCCATTCGTTGTGCTCGCCGGTATGGGGCTGTCTGTTGAGGCGGGTCTGCTTGGACCACTCGGTGAAGAAATCGGGCATATGTGGGCGACTTTAGGCATTTTTGCTGTCGGTTCACTTTTACTGACCTTTGGTCTTATTTTTGGACGTCCCCGGCTTGGTCTCATGTTCAAACAACCACGCTGGCAACTGACAGGGGGCATATTAGGCCCAATCTATGTCATTGCTTTAACTATAGCTACACCTCATATCGGCGTCGGTTTGACGATGGTCGGCATCTTATTGGGTCAAATTGCCACAAGTCTGGTGATTGATCATTGGGGCTTATTGGGTAGTCGTAAACGACGTGTAGATCAGTATCGCATTGCTGCACTTATCGCTGTTTTAGCTGCACTTTGGCTTATTCAATAAAGAGGATTTCCAATGATTTACATCATGTTATTCGTGGTTATATTGGCGGGTGCAGCATTGTGCGCACAATCCTCTATTAATGGACGCTTAGGCTCAGAAGTTGGTGTGTTAGAAAGTGCATGGTTAACTTTTGTGGTGGGTGCAATGATCAGTTTCTTAATCGCTTTCTTTTTTGAACCTGTTCATGCACTTAATCTCTTTACTGCACCAAGATGGCAATTAACAGGGGCTTTTTTTGGTGTGGCATATATGCTGGTGATTGTATTTGCGATGCCAAGACTCGGAGCTGCAGCAACTACTGTGGCTGTCATTAGCGGACAACTCTTAATGAGTCTTCTAATTGATCACTTTGGATGGTTTCAAAATGCGGTCATCCCTCTAGATAGTTCAAGACTTGCTGCGCTGATACTGCTCGCTATTGCGCTCTTCTTTATCTATAAAAGTAATGTTCAAGCGCATACAGAATCTGAACCGCATTAGACTTGCACAAATCATTTGAGCAATAAAAAAGGACGCTTATGCGTCCTTTTTTTACATCGCTAAAATCAGTCAAATAGACGATCAAAGAATGATTTTTTCTTTGGAGAAGACTTACCGCCTTCTTCCCCTTCAAATGATGCTTGAAGTTCTTTTAAAAGTTCACGTTGGCGTGCAGACAAATGTACAGGTGTCTCCACCACAATACGGCAAAGTAAATCACCCTGCATACTGGTACGTACAGGTTTTACGCCCTTACCACGTAAGCGGAATAATTTACCTGTCTGTGTGCCTTCAGGTACTTTCAAGCTCACACGACCTTCTAAAGTCGGGATCTCAATTTCTTTACCTAAAGCTGCATCCGCAATCGATACAGGAACATCCATATACAAATCAGCGCCATCACGTTGGAAAATCTCATGCTCACGCACTTGAACTTCAACGTATAAATCACCTGATTGACCATCACGAATCGCTTCACCTTTACCAGTTAAACGTACGCGATCGCCATTGTCTACGCCTGCAGGAATAGTCACTTCCAAGGTTTGTTGACGGTCAGAAACACCAGAGCCATGACATGATTTACATGGGTTCTTAATGATTTTACCTTGACCACGACAGGTGCTACAGGTTTGCTGAACAGAGAAGAAACCTTGTTGCATGCGTACTTGACCCGCACCATGACAGGTCTTACACGTTTCAACATCATTTGGTTTTTCTGAGCCCTTACCACCACATGGTTCACATGGTACAGGTGCAGTAAAGGTAATGGTTTTTTTCACACCCTTTACGGCTTCTTCAAGGGTGAGTTCCATCACATAACGTAAGTCAGACCCACGGCGCGCACGTTGTTGCTGACGACCACCGCCACCACCGAATGCACCACCGAAAATATCACCAAACTGGCTGAAGATATCTTCTGCATTGAAACCACCACCGAAGCCACCGCCTCCGCCGCCCATACCGCCTTCAAAGGCTTGATGGCCCATACGGTCGTACATGCTGCGTTTTTCACCATCAGAAAGCACTTCATAGGCTTCTGCGGCTTCTTTAAATTTATCTTCGGCTTCTGGGTTGTCTGGGTTTCGATCTGGATGATATTTCATCGCCAACTTACGGTAGGCTTTTTTAATTTCATCATCACTAGCGGTTTTAGCGACACCCAAAACCTCATAATAATCACGTTTAGCCATGTCTGGCGATGCTCCTCACGGAATTTTATTTAATATTCAACTGTGGTCTGAAATTGGGGTCAAACCAAGTTTTACAAGGGGAACTTTGAAAAAAATTTGATCTTTTAAAAGACCGCTTTATTTTGGAAGAATTTTTGAATGCCTTTGATCCACGCATTCAGTAAAAATATGAAGGCCACACAGCTAAAAATGACACCAATGACGGTGCATGCTTTCACCCAAAGTTGGCTGTCCCATGCGAGGAAAAAGAGCGGAATAAACCAGAGTGCTGCAAAAATAGCCAACATGCTATAAATCACGATGTTACGCATAATCCATAAGGCTTGGGCTTGTAACCACACTTCTGCATAGTCAACTTGCGTGACTTTACGCGCAAACCAGTAGGCAAATACACCACTTAATAAAGTAAAAAGTGCTAAAAACATAAAGACATAAGCCACTGCTACAGAACGTCGCATTTTGGTTAGGGTGTCTTTAGTCATGTCCGTATCAACCTCGTTGTCTGATGTGGAGACTATTCCAACATAGCAACTTCGTGTTTTTAAAATTGTAAATATATCAGGCACTACTATATTGAATTTTTCAATATTTCGCACCTGATATTATGACAGTTTTATCACGGATTGGCGTTTTTTTTCACTTTAAACCACTGCGCATACAATGCAGGTAGGAAAAATAACGTTAATAGTGTCGCAATAATCAATCCACCCATAATCGCGACCGCCATTGGACCGAAGAAAATACTGCGTGACAGTGGAATCATGGCAAGTACCGCAGCCAAAGCGGTCAGTACAATTGGACGGCAACGGCGCATCGTGGCATTCAAAATGGCATCCCACGTATTTTCCCCTGCCAAAATATCTTGCTCAATCTGATCAATTAAAATGAGTGAATTACGCATGATCATGCCAGAGAGTGCAATCGTCCCGAGCATTGCCACAAAGCCGAAGGGTTTATTGAACAATAACAAGAATAAGACCACACCAATAATGCCAAGTGGCGCAGTTAAAAACACAATAAATGCGCGCGAGATACTTTTAAGCTGAATCATCAGCAAAGTCATGACGACAGCCAAAAATAATGGCATTCCAGCATTGACTGAATTTTGTCCTCGTGCGGATTCTTCAACCGTACCGCCCACCTCAAGCAAATAGCCACTTGGTAATTGCGCACGTAATTGATCTAGTTCATCCGTTAATTGATTCACAATAGTTGCCGGTTGCAAGTCGCTCCGAATATCCGCACGAACGGTAATCGTCGGCAAACGATTACGATGCCAAATTAAACCTTCTTCAAAGCTGTATTCAATTTTGGCAATTTGCGCGAGAGATACAGACGTCCCTTGTGATGTCGGTACTGCTAAGCTGCTGAGTGATCCTACATCTACCCGTTCTGCCTGATCACCGCGTAAACGGATTTCAATCAGCTCACGCTTTTCGCGATATTGATCAATCGCAGCACCCGCAATCGAGCTATTTAGGAAATTGGCTAAATCACGACTCGTCACACCTAATAAGCGGGCACGATCTTGGTCAATATCGAGTTTAATCACTTTGCTTGGCTCACCCCAATCCAAATGTACATTGGTGGTATTCGGGTTATCCATCACTTTTGCGGACACTTTGTGTGCCCATTCACGAACTAAATTCAGATCTTCACCTGAGACACGGAATTGCAGCGGATATCCCACAGGTGGACCATTTTCGAGTAAAGACACACGGGTACGCACTTCAGGCAACAGCAGTCGAATTTTATTACTTAAATTTTCGCGAATCTCATTACGATCATCGAGCGAGGATGCCAGTACCACGAACTGCGCAAAACTGTTTTGTGGTAATTGTTGATCGAGCGGTAAATAGAAACGCGGTGAACCTGTACCCACATAAGCCACATAATTATCAATGCCTTCTTGCGTCGATAAGAAGGCTTCAACTTTTTTCACCGCAGCTTCGGTGGCTTTGAGCGATGCACCCTCTTCCAACTTTAAATCGACTAGAATTTCTGCCCGATTCGAAGGTGGGAAAAATTGCTGTGGCACCAATTTAAACATCAGAATTGAGAGGACAAATATACCGACTGTCGCTGCAATCACGGTTTTACGGTAGGTAACACAGACATCGACCCAATGGCGAAAACCTTGGTAAAAACGGGTTTGGTATGGGTCGTGATGTTCACCTGCGTGATGCACAATCGGTGATGGTTCAGGTTGCTTGCGTAAACGTGCCCAAAGCCGTTGGTACCATTTGGCTTTCTCAATATGATCTTGATTAAAATCAGGTAATAACTTGTCACCCAAATACGGTACAAAGATGACTGCTGCAATCCAAGAGACCAGTAAAGCAATGGTGACCACTTGGAAAATGGAACGTGTATATTCACCTGTACTTGAAGCCGCTGTCGCAATCGGTAAAAAACCTGCTGCGGTAATCAAGGTTCCGGTCAACATCGGAAAAGCAGTGGTTCGCCATGCATGCCCTGCCGCTTGTAATCGACTAAAGCCTTCTTCCATTTTAATGGCCATCATTTCAATGGCAATAATCGCATCATCGACCAACAGTCCAAGCGCTAAAATCAGCGCGCCTAAGGAAATTTTATGCAGTCCGACATCAAACAGATTCATGCCGGCAAAGGTCATCGCTAAGACCAATGGAATTGAAAATGCGACGACCAAACCTGTACGAAAACCCAGTGAGAAGAAGCTGACCAATAAAACAATAATCACCGCTTCTGCAAGCACCTTCATAAATTCATTAATCGAACGTTTGACGGCAACAGGTTGGTCGGAAACTTTTTGCAGTTCCATACCCAATGGCAAAGATTTTTGTAAGGTCGAAAATTCATGTTCTAAATTTTTACCGAGCGCAATAATGTCGCCATTTTTACGCATGGAAACGGCAATCCCGATACCATTCTCTCCCATAAAACGCATACGCGGTTGGGCCGGATCGGTAAAGCCACGATAGACTTCAGCCACATCCCCCAATTGAATGGTTTTACCATTCACGTTCAGGGGCATTTTTTGCAGTTCTTCAACATTGTTTAACGCACCACTGACCCGAACTTGAATACGATCAGATGCTGTTTCAAAGTAGCCTGCATCGCTCATGGCATTTTGTTGCTGTAAGGCTTGCTGAATGACTGTAATTGGTACGCCAAGTTGACTGGCTTTGGTGTTTGAAATTTCAATCCAAATTTTTTGATCTTGTAAACCGATCAGATCAACTTTTGCCACGTCTTTGACACGTTGTAATTGTAGCTGTAATCGGTCGGCATATTCTTTTAAGGTGGCATAGTCAAAATCATTGTCTTTTAAGACATAGATATTGCCAAAGGTGTCGCCAAATTCATCGTTAAAGAAAGGTCCTTGCACCCCTTGCGGTAACTCATGCCGAATATCATTGACCTTCTTACGGACGGTATACCAAACATCGGCAACATCTTTAGAGCGCAAAGAATCTTTGGCAATAAAGGTCACCATAGATTCACCCGGACGCGAATACGCCATGATGCGTTCATACTGACCCGTGGTCATCAATTCTTTTTCAATACGATCGGTAACTTGTAGCGAAACCTCTTTGGCACTTGCTCCCGGCCAATAGCTTTGAATCACCATCACTTTAAAAGTAAAGGGTGGATCTTCACTTTGGGCCAATTTGGAATAAGAAAATACACCGACAATGCCGAGCAAAATCATAAAATAAAGCACAAGCCCTTTATTTTTCAGCGCCCATTCAGACAGGTTAAAGTTCATATTTAACCTCCTGCCTGAATTTTCACATCACGATTGTCCCGATCGATCGGACGAATTTTCTGTTGATCACGCAATAAATGCACACCGCTAATCACGACATAATCATTGGCATTTAAACCACTTAACACCGGCACACGATCACGTCCATAGGCCCCTAAAGTCACTGGTACTTTACGCACAGTCTGATCAGGCTTAACCACCATGACATAAGCAGTTTTATCTTGGGCAGATACGCTAGAAAGTGGCACACTCAACATGTTGTTATCTGTGGTGACAAAGAAAACCCGCGCACTTTGCCCCAATTGAATCATGCTCTGCCCTTCACGTAATGCCACTTTGACACTAAAGGTGCGAGATTGATCCGCAGCCGGTGAAATTTCACGAACATAACCTGCAAATTTATCCTCAGGCTTTGACCAAAGCGTAATCCATGCCGCTTGCCCAACTTTAATATCGGCAATGGCTTGTTCAGGTACACCAATGACGACTTCACGTTCACCCGAAATTGCAACTTCATATGCCGCTTGACCTGCAGCAACCACCTGCCCGACTTCAATATTGCGTGCAGTAATGACACCATTTTTATTGGCAATGAGTTGGTTATAACCCGTTTGATTACGGCTGACTTCATAATTCGATTGTGCTTGTTTTAAGGTCGCCATTGCAGCTTTATATTGATTTTCTACAGCATCATATTGAGAGCGACTTACTGCATTCAATGGTAATAATTGCTTAAAACGATTCATCTCATCTTCTGCGATTTTTGCTGCTGAACGTGCACTTTCGAGTTGCGCACTACTGGCATTCATCTGCAATTGAGCATCTTTCACATCTAAGGTCGCAAGCACTTGCCCGACTTTAACTTGGTCACCGACATCGACAAAACGTTGGGTAATTTGTCCTGTCACACGAAAAGATAAAACGGTTTTTTGCCGTGCTTGAACATCACCAGCATAACTTTTTTGTTCTGTATGTGAGCTTAAAGGTTTACTCACCATCACAAATGGAACTTCCTGTTCGGCTGAGGCTTTATCCTTGCTGCATCCCCACAAGGTCACACTGCAAACAATAATCATGCTGGTCAATGCCTGATGAATCGTGCTCATATGTTGCTCTTATCTCATTATTTTTTGGTGTAGGCTGTATTTACGGTATATTGAATTGATTATTTTTTAATTAATATACTCATGGGTACATTAATTACAACAGCGCGGTCAAAGCAATGACCATATTGATTATTTTTGGAAAAAATTGTGCAAGTAAATGTCGGTCGTCCCAAAGACTTAGAAAAAAAACAAAGCATTCTTGATGCGGCAAAACACTTATTTTTGATGCATGGCTATCATGGTTCGAGCATGAACCAAATTGCCAAAGCAGCTGGTGTCACTAAACTGACCATTTATAATCACTTTCAAGATAAAGCCACGTTATTTACCTATGCTGTTGAAAATACATGTGAAAGCATTATTCAGGCCATGCCCATTGTTTTGAATGGTCAAAGTGATTTTCGTGCGTCTTTATATGAAGCTTGTGCTTTGTCTATGAATATCGTGAATTTGCCTGAAGCAATTAAACTCGATTTACTCTTGATGGAACTCGCATCTCAGCAAAGCCCATTGGCAGAACAATTTTATAATGCATCTCATGTCAAATTAGACGCGATGTGGAATCAGTTTTTTCAAAACGCGCAGCAACATCAATTTATCCAATCCGCAGATCCGCAACGGCAAACTGAACTGATTACATCTTTATTGTTTGGTACGCGTCATCAAAAAATTCTCTTGGGTTTAATCGCGCCCCCAACCCCACAAGAGCAACAGCAGATTATTGAATCAGCCATCGAGATTTTTTTATTGAAATACGTGAATAGAACTTAATCGGTTTTATTTTTAGGCAAATTTCGTCTTTGTGGCAAAGGAATTGCTATTTTATCGTCAATGCGTGTCCGACTTTTGTCTGTAAAAGACTTGGAATGTCACACAGTCGCGGTATAGTCAAAACAAGATCCACCAGAGGGAATAACAATGATTCAACAAATTGATGCGCCACTACGCGAAGACGTACGTTTACTGGGTAACTTGCTCGGTGAAACTTTAAAGTTACATGCGGGGCAAGATTTGTTTAATCAGGTTGAACAGATTCGTGCTTTAGCCAAAGGCGCGCGCGATGGGCAAGTTGAAGCTGAAAAACAACTCGAACAGCTCTTTTTAAGCTTAGAAGATCAAGAAATTCTGCCTTTAACTCGCGCGTTCACCCATTTCCTGAACTTTGCCAATATTGCTGAGCAATATCATGTGGTACGTCGTCGTCGTCAAAGTGAATTTGATGAAGGCAGTGAATCGCCGAATCCCCTGATTCCATTATTTGAAAAATTCAAAGCCAAAGATATTTCCTCAGATCGACTGTTTAAACAAATTTGTGAACTGAAAATTGAGTTGGTGTTGACGGCACATCCAACGGAAGTGAGTCGTCGTACTCTTATTCAAAAATATGATGGCATTAACAATTGCCTATCGAAATGCGATCAACAAAAACTTACCCCACGTGAACGCCAAGAAGTACTGGCTGAACTGAAACAACTGATTACTTCTGCATGGCAAACTGATGAAATTCGCCAACATCGTCCAACCCCTGTAGATGAAGCAAAATGGGGCTTTACCACCATTGAGCAAACCTTGTGGAATGCCATTCCGAAGTTCATTCGTGAACTCAACGGCATGGTCCAAGATCAATGTGGTCAAGCACTGCCTTTAGATGTCGCACCTGTTCGTTTTGCATCATGGATGGGCGGTGACCGTGATGGTAACCCCAATGTCAAACATCATATTACCCAAGAAGTGTTGTGGCTATCGCGTTGGAAAGCCGCTGATTTATATCTGCGTGATATTGAAGACTTACGTTGGGAACTGTCCTTACAAAACTGTAGTGATGAAATCAAACAGGCATTAGGCAAAGATCATTCGGAACCGTATCGTGAATATTTACGTGATACGCGTGAACGTCTAAAAGCGACCCGTCATTGGTTGACTGAAAAATTGGCAGGTCGAGACAGCGATGATCGCCTCGTCATTAAAACCAAAGATGAGCTATTGCAGCCTTTACTGACTTGCTATCGTTCATTAATTGAATGCAACTTGCCTGAAATTGCCAATGGTCGCTTGCTTGATTTTATTTATCGGGTCAATAGCTTCGGGATTGAACTGCTTAAACTCGATATTCGGCAAGAATCGACACGTCATCGCCAAGCCATTTCAGCTATAACTGAATATTTAGGTTTAGGTAATTTTGAAACATGGACAGAACAAGCACGTCAAAACTTCTTATTGCAAGAATTACAAAGTAAACGTCCATTATTGCCTAAACACCTAAATGAACCTGCGGGCAGTTTGATTGAACATCCTGATGTCCAAGAAGTCTTTGCCACCATGCGGATCTTGGCCGAGCAACCAAGTGAATCTTTAGGTGCCTATATCATTTCAATGGCTGAACATCCAAGTGATGTGCTTGCTGTTCTACTTTTACAAAAAGAAGCAGGCATCAAATATCCGCTGCGTGTCGTGCCACTTTTTGAAACTTTAAAAGATTTGGATAGTGCTGCGAGTACCATGTCGACCTTATTTAATATGCATTGGTATAAACAGCATATTCAGGGCAAACATGAAGTCATGATTGGCTATTCAGACTCTGCTAAAGATGCTGGCTTTATGTCTGCCAACTGGGCGCAATATCGTGCCCAAGAAGAACTCACCGCGATTGCCAAAACGCATGGGATACAACTTACCCTGTTCCATGGTCGTGGCGGTTCAATCAGCCGTGGTGGCGCACCAACGCAGCAAGCTTTGTTCTCACAACCACCCGGCTCAATTTCAGGTGCAATTCGTGTCACAGAACAAGGTGAAATGATCCGCTTTAAATTTGGTTTAGAAGAAATCGCGCTACAAAATCTTGAGATTTATACTGCTGCAACTTTAGAAGCAACATTATTGCCACCGCCAAATCCAAAACAGGAATGGCGTGATTTAATGCATCAAATGACAGATTTATCGGTTCAGGTGTATCGTCAAACCGTACGAGATAATCCACATTTTGTAAAATACTTACGAACTGTAACCCCTGAACTTGAATTACAAATGTTGCCACTTGGTTCGCGCCCTGCTAAACGTAAAGTCAGTGGCGGTATTGAATCACTCCGCGCCATTCCTTGGGTATTTGCATGGACACAAATTCGTTTAATGCTTCCCGCGTGGCTTGGAACAGGCGCAGCACTCAATCAAGTACTCGATCAAGGACAACGTGCAACGTTGGATGACATGCTTGCAGAATGGCCATATTTCCAAACCTTGATTGATATGTTGGAAATGGTACTGTCCAAAGCCGATCGTCATGTCGCGCTATATTATGAATCTCACCTGACGCAAGATGAAGACTTAAAAGTATTGGGTGAAGAATTGCGTCAACGTTTGCATGATGCTGTTCAAACGCTGTTAACCTTAAAAGGTGAGTCTAAATTGCTCAGCAGCAACGGCGTACTTGATCAATCAATGAAAGTACGTAAACCCTATTTGTTGCCGCTTCATTTGCTACAAGCGGAGCTAATGAAACGTCGTCGAGCTTACTTACTTGAACAACATGCAGAACATACGCCTGTGGATCATGCACTGATGGTGAGTATTGCCGGAATTGCCGCAGGTTTACGTAATACAGGCTAAGAAAAATCATTCAAAAAAAAGCACATGAGCTCATGTGCTTTTTTTTTAGCCAATCATTTCGATGCTTTTGTTTTGCAAATAACTCACATAAGAAATATTTATGAAAAATTAACCACATCAATCACTCTGTTAATCCCATGATTTAGCATTGTTTTAAGTATTTTAAAACTTTTACCATACGGTAAAAAAACAAATAAAGTCATATAATTAATTTGAACATTTTTTTTGCATGAATCATTAAATCTTATTAAAAACAGGAGTATGATGTGCACAATTTATCATTTGAGTGCTCACTTTATGACCAGCTGGTTTCCTAAGTGGCGTCCTTATCAGGGCAATATTGATGCACAACCTGTAGGTACCGCAGAGTACTTACCACCCGCACAGACTGTGATTTTGGGTGTACAACATGCTTTTGCAATGTTTGGGGCGACCGTACTTGCGCCCTTCTTAATGGGCTTTGATCCAAATCTTGCCATTTTGATGTCAGGGATTTGTACCATTCTGTTTTTCATTATTACAGGTGGTCGCGTTCCAAGTTATTTAGGTTCGAGTTTTGCCTTTATTGGTGTGGTGATTGCCGCAACAGGGTTTGCTGGTGCAGGTTCACTCAATCCCAATATTGCGATTGCAGCTGGTGGGATCATTGCCTGTGGCATCTTGTATGCCTTAGTCGGCTTCTTGGTCATGGCAACCGGTACACGTTGGATTGAGAAACTTATGCCACCTGTGGTGACGGGTGCCGTCGTCATGATTATTGGTTTAAACCTTGCACCTGTAACTGTAAAAGGCGTCATGGGCAATACATTTAATATGTGGATGTCCTTGGTTACTGTGATGTGTATGGGCTCAATCGCAGTCTTTACGCGTGGTTTGCTGCAACGTTTATTGTTATTGGTCGGCTTACTGTCTGCGTATTTGATCTATTTCGTTCTCAGCAATTTGATGGGTTACGGCACACCGATTAACTTTACGCCTATTCAACAAGCCACATGGTTTGGTGTTCCAAACTTCCATGCGCCTGTATTTGACATCAATGCAATTCTCATTATTGCACCAATCGCACTGATTTTGGTTGCCGAAAACTTAGGTCATATTAAAGCAGTCGGTGCGATGACCGGTGAAAACCTCGATCCACATATTGGTAAAGCCTTTGTTGCCGATGGTATTGCTACAACAATCGCTGGTGGCGTTGGTGCACCGGGTATGACCACCTATGGTGAAAACATTGGGGTGATGGCGGTGACACGCGTCTACTCCACCATCGTATTTGCGGTTGCTGGTGTCTTTGCTGTTTGTCTTGGTTTATCACCAAAGTTTGGTGCAATTATTCATACTATTCCAACGGCAATTTTAGCCGGTGCTTCAATTGTCGTCTTTGGTTTGATTACTATTGCCGGTGCAAAAATTTGGATTGAAAACAAAGTCGATTTCTCACAAAACAAAAACCTCATGGTCGCAGCTGTGACGGTTATTTTAGGTACAGGTGACTTTGCACTTAGTTTCGGTAGCTTTAATTTGGGTGGGATTGGGACTGCAACCTTCGCTGCATTACTTTTAAATTGGTTCTTTGGTTTAGCCGATAAAAAAGCATAATCTATAAAAGATCAAAAGCAGCCGAATGGCTGCTTTTTTTATATCGGTATTATTGTTTAAGATAGAGCACTTGTTTTCATTCGGCTGACGCAGATGCGTTTAGACTTTTTTGATTTAAATTTATTTTTAAATATTATGGACAGCGGCAGTTTCACCAAAGGTGCCGAGCGTTCTCATATCTCGTTACAAGCCGCCAGTGAACGCATTAAAAAACTTGAACAATACTTTCAAGTCAGTCTATTTACTCGTCATGCTGGCGGGGTCAAACTGACCTTTGCCGGACAAGTCTTTGCCGAACATGCGCAAGCGATTTTGCAACAAGGACAACATCTACTTCGCGCGATGTCCCCTTTTAGCGAAGGACTCAATTCTAATATTTGCTTATGGTGTAATTCATCTGCGCAAAGTGAATATTTACCGCTTTTACTACCGAAATATTTAGTCAACAATCCCAATATTCAAATTGATTTAAAAGAAGCAGAGACCAATGATATTGTCACTGCTTTAGATAACGGAACTGCCAAACTGGGTTTAATTTCGAGCTTTTTCCCTGCGCCACAATTACAAACTTTAGAATTTTCAGATGATCCTTTAGTACTCATCTGCCCGCTACAACATGATTTAAGTCGCATTCAATCTTTAAAATTAGCAGATTGTCTGAATTATCCTTTTGTCGGTTTAATGCATTATCACTCATTGCAGCAGTCCATTGAAACGCAAGCCAAGTTACTGCATTGCGACATCCAGTATCGGTTAAGATTGCCAAATTTTGCTGCCATTGCTCAGGTGGTGGCCAATGGGGTTGGTATTGCCATCATGCCAAAACGAGCTGCACAGCGTTTAGCACAGCTCTATGCCTTTCAACAAATTGAATTAAGAGGCGATTGGGCAAATCGAAAACTCTTACTTGCAGCAAAAAACTTTGATGAGTTAAGTACTGCCTATCAACACTTTAGTCAGTTTTTACTCTCCAATGATGCACAAAAAGCCCTGCATTAAAACCAGCCCATTTGATGCGCGATCATATAGCTACCTAATGCAATCAAACCAATAAAAAAGACGGTACGAAATTTTTGTTCTGGAATGCGATAACGAATTTTTTTACCTATGCCCATTCCAATTAAGGCAGGAATAAGTGCAATGGCAGACATGGTGTAGTCGATCGGCAGATCTGCCACAGGGTTTTGATGCAGGAAAATGGCAAGACATAAGGTCGAGGTTGTAAAGGCTAAACCAAGTGCTTGTACCAGTTCATCACGCTTTAAATGCAAGGTCTGCAAATAGGGTACAACTGGTATGACGACAACACCTGTTGCCACCGTTAATGCACCACCCAAATAACCCACAATCGGTGACAACCAAGCTTGATGCTGACTGAGATTGGGCATTTTTTTGGCACATAACCCATATAGTCCATACAATGCCAACATGCCGCCCAATAAGGCTTCACTATGGAACTCGGAATGCCCTAAGGTCGGAAAGATACTCCAAACAGAACCGACCACAATACCAAGCAACAATGGCCAGAAACGTGTCATCAAACGCAGCACATGACCTTCGGCAAACAGTTGCCAAAAATTGGTCACCATTGAGGGAATAATTAACAGTGTCGCGGCTTGAAAAGGACTCATTGCCATGCTGAGTAGCCCCATTGAAACCGCAGGCAAACCTAAACCAATCGTACCTTTAATCATACCTGCGATTGTAAAAACGGCGATGACAAAAGCGACCATGTGTTGTTCCCAAATCTATTTAGGCACATGCTATATAAATTGCTGATTGAGCAAAATCAGGGTTTTAAGGATCAAGCCTCAAGCAAATATTGAGGCTCTCATTGAAAGCATCTTTAGACGATTCATTAGATACGTTGTTTGATCAACCCAACAGATTATGGACGGAATTCTTTGAGTTCGCGTTGAATAAAATACTTAAACATTTCACGATATAAATGTTCAACTGCATCTGCATCCACACTATTGAGCTGCGCGTGGGCACGCACGTTTTCAATGACCTGTTCCATACGGTCAGGTGATTGCAAATCGGTTTCGGTTTTTTTAAAACGTGTGGTTTGGTCTACGTAAAATTGGCGTGCTGCAATCAGCTCGACAAGGGCTGTATCAATGGCATCAATCTGTTGGCGAGCATGTTGTAATGATTCAGCTTTAATTTTGTTCATGTTTATTCAGTTCACTTTCAGTTTAAATTATCACTCTTATACTTTTCTTCTAACACATTACTGAAAATACTTTCAATCATCCAAACGCGATATAAGCTATTGAATACAAAAATCTGATCATCAATACGCAGCTCAATCACGGGGAAGTTTGGCTGTGATTTCATCTCACACAGCATATCATTTTCTTGTAGCTTTGCTTGTATATCCGTGTACAGGAGTTCTGTAATGCCTAATTCTTGCTGTAAGGCTTTAAAATGCGGTGCATAAGACAGATCACGCCCTTTTGTCCATACCGCTTCTTGTATGCGATACATCGCCTCTATGCGCTCTTCTTCAGGGCAGCTATAAAACAGTTGTGCCATCGGCTCAATCGCCTGCGCGGTTGGACGACAAAACGGCGTGAATTTGACACCCGTTCGTTTTGATAAGCGCGTCGCTAAACCCCAATCAAATCCATCTCGTCCGCGATAAGACAATGGATAAACATTCATATGAATATTATAAAAATCAGCAAGTTCTTCTTTAATATAAGCCAACAATAACCACGAAATCGGGTCTTCGAGTGCGATATATAAATCCAATTCAGGATCTAATCCTTGGATTTCATTGAGCTCTTCGGCATCACTGATTAAATGTTCACGCCATTCAATATGATTAATTAAAAAGATCGGATTGCCCGTGAGTAATTTTTGTTGTTTTAGACGGCGCGTGAGACGCAATAAATCATCAACGGCGTGATACTGACGTCCACCAAATTTAAAATAACTGGCTAAGATTGGGGTTTCATCAAACACACGTTCAGGAAAATGTTGCGCCTGATGCCGTTGGCTTGCCATTGAATGTAAGGTTCTTAATTTACCCGTTTGCTGCTGCCACAACATATGGAATACATCTTCGAGTAAATATAAGAAATCCTGTCCGCGTAATGGGGTATTTTTTAGAATAGTTTCGGCTTGTTTTAAGGCTTCTTCGCTCGGTAATTGTGGGGTTTCATGGAAACTAAAACGGTGCTGTTTAGATAAAATTTTGGCATCGTTGAGGCAATATTGCTGCCATTCGTCAAAGGACATATTATTCGGTGCTGGTGCTGGTGCACTCGAAATAATAACTTTGAGCGGTTTTAATTCTGGACTTAAAATCTCTTCAAGCTGCGGCAGAAGTTGTACTGCCAAATAACTATACACATCATCGAGGCGCAAATGGATACTCAAACCATCCTCAATTGATAACACCGTTTGACGGGTCGGCTTTTGATAAAACCAACTCGATCGGAGTGGATCAAACCAACGGCGCAGCAGGGACATGAGTTTAGCCTCGATCATAAATGGTGCATTGACAGTATTAATATCTGTCTTGTTGCCATTTTTTAAAATGTGATAGTGGATGACATTATCCACTTTATCTGCAAAAACTTATATCAATTCGAAACAAAATGATCAATATTTAACAGTCAGATTATACAACCCTATCAGTCAATCATAATTCAAGCACATGATTATTGTATCTCATTCTATTTTGGATATTTATGCAAAACAGTGCCAAATAAAAAAGCCCCCGATTGGGGACTTTTTATCAAAAAAATTTCGGCTTAAAGTTCGCGTACCGCACCTTTTGAAGCGCTTGTGGTATGCATTGCATAGGCTTTCAAGGCTTTAGAGACTTTACGCGGACGCTCTTCCGCAGGATGCCAACCTTTGGCTTCCTGTGCTTCACGACGTGCAGCCATCACAGCATCATCTACTGCTAAGTGAATGGTACGGTTTGGAATATCAATTTCGATACGGTCGCCATCTTCAACCAGACCAATCGCACCGCCTTCAGCCGCTTCTGGAGACACGTGACCAATGGATAGACCTGATGAACCGCCAGAGAAACGACCATCGGTGAGTAAGGCACAATCTTTGCCTAAACCTTTCGATTTTAAGTAACTGGTTGGGTAAAGCATTTCTTGCATACCCGGACCACCGCGTGGACCTTCGTAGCGAATAACAACCACATCGCCTGCGGTAATTTTGCCACCCAAAATTGCTTCTACTGCACTGTCTTGGCTTTCAAAGACACGTGCTGTACCGTTGAACTTCAGAATTGAATCATCCACCCCTGCTGTTTTTACGATACAACCATCGAGTGCGATATTACCGTACAGCACAGCCAAACCACCATCTTGTGAAAAGGCATTGGCAACATTACGAATCACACCATTTTCACGGTCGCCATCAAGACGTGAGTAGTAACGATCTTGTGAGAATGCCGTTTGTGTGGGTACGCCGCCCGGCGCTGATTTAAAGAAGGTATAAACGTCTTGATCTTCAGTACGGATGATGTCCCATTTATCTAGCGCATCTTTGAGCGTTGCTTCGTGAACCGTTGGTACAGATGTATCCAATAAACCTGCACGGTCTAATTCGCCAAGAATCGACATGATGCCACCAGCACGGTGTACATCTTCCATATGCACGTCTTGTTTTGCCGGTGCAACTTTACAGAGTACAGGTACTTTACGTGACAAACGGTCAATGTCCGTCATGGTAAAGTCAACTTCCGCTTCATGTGCTGCTGCCAACAAGTGAAGAACAGTGTTGGTTGAACCCCCCATTGAAATATCAAGCGTCATCGCATTTTCAAATGCAGCTTTAGTCGCGATCGAACGTGGCAACAAGCTGTAATCGTTTTGTTCATAATGACGCTTGGTGATTTCAACAATCAGCTGACCTGCGCGCTCGAATAACTTTTTACGATTCGCATGCGTTGCAAGGGTTGAACCATTCCCCGGTAACGACAGACCTAATGCTTCTGTTAAGCAGTTCATTGAGTTCGCGGTGAACATACCTGAACATGAACCACAGGTTGGACATGCAGAGCGCTCGTAAGCCGCCACTTCTTCATCGGTGAAGCTATCATCGGCTGCCACAACCATGGCATCGACAAGGTCAATGGCATGTTCATTACCACGGATTTTAACTTTACCCGCTTCCATTGGACCGCCAGACACAAAGACCACTGGAATATTCAGACGCATTGCTGCCATCAACATCCCGGGGGTGATTTTGTCACAGTTTGAAATGCAGACCATGGCATCTGCACAATGGGCATTGACCATGTATTCAACGGAGTCTGCAATTAAGTCACGTGAAGGCAATGAATACAGCATGCCATCATGACCCATCGCAATACCGTCATCCACAGCAATGGTATTAAATTCTTTTGCCACACCGCCTGACGCTTCAATTTGACGTGCGACCAATTGACCGAGGTCTTTCAGATGCACATGACCTGGCACAAATTGCGTAAATGAGTTTACCACCGCAATAATCGGTTTTCCGAAGTCGTCATCTTTCATACCAGTTGCGCGCCATAAGCCACGCGCACCCGCCATATTTCTTCCGTGTGTCGATGTTTTTGAACGATAGTCAGGCATTGTGTTATTCCAACAAAGTTTGTGCTTGAGTCGAATGTCGTCATTCACTCTGGCGAAATCGTACTGATCGAGAGCGTGAAATCAGTTATTATTTAAACATATCATAAGTGAAGCATTGGTTTTGAGGCATGGCTTAAAATCATGTCATTCAATCAGAATATGCGATTTGCTGATTTTTCTAGGCTTGCACGATTCATCTCTATATAAAACTACTATACCGCTAAGCCTAAAGATTAAATACAAAACTTATATGAATATTTTTTACAATTTGCATAACTTAAACTTATTATAAAAACTATATTTTCCCTAAAAAAATGATCTAAAACATTTTTAAATATTGTTCTAGCTTCACTTTGCTCAGCGCATGATGTGAACTCCTAAACAGATTTAATGCCTATCAAATCAGTCAGCGTTAAGAATGACATCTATCACTCTTATCAATTCAAATAGAATATAGCTTTGCATGCATTTGGTTTTCATCAAGATATGACCAAATTTAGGCTGCTGCATTTAAAATCCTGAAATCACATTATAAGCAGCTTGATTCACCATCTTTCTAGCGAATATTCCAGTTACGATTTTAACTCGCAAAGAAAACTTTAATGTGTGGCTTTTGATATAATCGCAAGTTGAATTTAAATGTAACAAGAAGGCAACCAAGTTTGAGAATTGTATTTGCAGGCACACCAGAATTTGCAGCTATTGCATTGGCTGCGCTCATTAACACCAAACACGAGATTGTTGCGGTCTACACCCAACCCGATCGTAAAGCAGGTCGTGGACAAAAATTAACTGCCTCTGCGGTAAAAGTGTTAGCACTTGAGCATAACATTCCGGTGTATCAACCCTTGCATTTCAAATCTTCGACAGAAGAAGGTCTTGCAGCACAAGCTGAACTGAAAGCCTTAAATGCCGATGTGATGGTTGTGGCTGCCTACGGTTTAATCTTGCCACAAGTGGTGTTAGATACACCTAAATATGGTTGCCTCAATATTCATGGTTCTTTGCTGCCACGTTGGCGTGGTGCTGCACCCATTCAACGTGCCATTGCCACAGGTGATCAAGACACAGGCGTGACCATTATGAAAATGGCAGCTGGTCTTGATACTGGCGATATGATGCTGAAAACCATCTGCCCAATTAGTGCCACAGATACCTCTGCAAGCTTGCATGATAAACTCGCAGAACAAGGTGCAAGTGCAATTGCGACTGTCTTAGAGAGCGAAGAAACCCTACAACATTATTTAGCGACACGTGAAGTTCAAGATGAAGCTTTGACCGTGTATGCGCATAAACTATCTAAAGCTGAAGCTGCCATTGATTGGTCAGTCGATGCAATTCAAATTGACCGTAATATTCGTGCCTTTAATCCTTGGCCGGTCGCGTTTATCAAACTTGATGAACAAAATAACTTACGTGTGTGGCACTCTGCTGTATCTGAACAAACAGCACCTCATGCGAAAGTCGGTGAAATTCTTGCCATTGATAAAAACGGCGTGCATGTCGCGTGTGGCAATGGCAGCGTAATTATCTTGACTGCCTTACAATGGCCAGGCGCAAAACCGCTCAACCCTGTACAAATTCTACAAACCCAAAAATTGACTATTGGACAAATTTTATAATGAAGCAATCTCCCAACGCCTCTACCCGAGACCTTAATTTACGTGCTCAGGTGGTGAAGACGTTATTGGCTGTCCAAAATGGTCAATCACTACAGTCTGTATTGGCACAACACATGAACATTGTGTCTGATAAAGATCGTGCTTTGTATCATGAACTTGTACTGGGCTGCTTACGCCAATGGCATGCTTTAAAACAAGTAACATTACCTTTACTGTCTGTTCCTCTTGAAAATGCAGTCGTAGAAACGTGTCTATATGTCGGTCTATACCAACTGCTCTGCACACGTGTTGCTGCGCATGCTGCTATTTCAGAAACAGTAGAAGCCAGTAAACAATTGGGCATGGAAAGTTTAAGCGGTGTGGTCAATGCGATTTTACGTCGTGCGACGCGTGAAACTGAACAGTTCTACGATGTACTGGAAAATGCATCGAACTTACCAAGCTGGTTGGCAAAACGCTTGAAAAAAGATTGGGGCGAGCAATTAGCTGAACTCAGCTATGAACTCAAACAAGTTGCACCTTTGACTTTACGTGTGAATACACGCCAAGTGAGCCGTGATGAATACCTCGACATCTTAGAAGATGAAGGCATCGATGCACATCGTTGTGAAATTTCTGAAGTCGGTATTGTCATGGATGAAAGTTTACATGTCCCTAGTCTTCCGGGCTTTGAAGCCGGTGGCTTCTCAGTGCAAGATGAACATGCGCAACTTTGTGCAACTTTACTGCCAAATCTAGATGGTCAGTTTGTTGTCGATGCGTGTGCAGCACCGGGTGGTAAAACCGCACACATCTTAGAAACTTATGATGTGAAAAAACTGATCGCGCTTGATCAAGATGAAAAACGCTTAAAACGTGTGAGTGAAAACTTAGAACGTTTAGTGTTGGATGGTTCTCATGTTGAAATCAAAACTGCTGATGCTGCGACATGGACTGCACCTGAACTTGCTGACTGTATCGTGCTTGATGCACCTTGTAGTGCGGTAGGTGTATTACGTCGTCATCCAGATATTCGTTTATTACGTCAATCGACAGATATTGCTAAAACCGTCATTTTACAAAAACAAATTTTGGAAAACATGTGGCAGCAACTCAAAGTCGGCGGCACATTGCTTTACATCACCTGTTCAATTCTAAAAGCTGAAAATGAACAGCAGATGGTTGAATTCTTTGCCCATCATGCAGATGCTCAAGAAATTAAAATTGAAGCTGATTGGGGCGTAGAGCAAATTCACGGTCGTCAATTGTTCCCACAACTCGGTCGTGGCGATGGTTTCTACTATTGCCGTATCCAAAAGATTGCTTAAAACATGAAGCACTAAAAAAGGAACCCTCGGGTTCCTTTTTTATGATCAATTCAATGTGATTAATCTTCAACTTCTTCTGGATTTTTGCCCAAGTGGATGATGGCAAGTACCAAGCCACCCCAAAGTAACGTTGTCGACAGAATTAACATGATTAATGCTTGTGAGTTCATTTTATTTCTCCTGTTCTGATGGGGTTTTGTCTTTCATCATGCTGAAGATTACTGCACCCAAAACAAAGAATGCCAACGTACCACCGCCCACTAACCACAAAATGCTGGCTGAGTAATCACCATAACCATCGCTCACAATGGATTTAATGGTTAAACCTAAAGCCACAATTAATGACAATGGTGTTACCACGGTCAATAAGAAGTCCCAGCTACGACCAAGCTTCAAACTTGCATATTGGTTTACGTGGTCTTTGAGTTGTTTTAACAATGGACGACGGAACCAAGACACCAAGATGATCGATAACAAACCACCGCCCACAATACCAATGTTATTAGCAAAGTAATCGATAATGTCAACAAAGGTAATTGCACTGTGGCTCGAGAATAACAAGGTCGACACTACGGCTGAACTACCAGCAACGATGGTTACTGATTTCTTTAATGACCAACCTAATTTGTCTTGGAAGGCTGCAATCGGTACCTGCAAAATACTCACCATTGAGGTAATACCTGCAACCGTTAACGATGCGAAGAATAAGAAACCAAATAAATCACCACCCGCCCCCATGCTCGAAATAATTTTCGGGAACGCAATGAAGGCTAGACCAATACCGCCTGAAACGACATCTTCAACCGATGCACCTGCGCTATGCGCCATAAAGCCAAGCGCTGCGAATACACCAATACCGGCTAAAATTTCAAAAGATGAGTTTGCCAATGCAACCACAACCCCAGCCCCTGTCATATTGGTTTTACGCTTCAAATACGATGCGTAAGTCAACATGATCCCGAAGCCCACCGAGAGTGAGAAGAAGATGTGACCGAAGGCTGCCAACCATACTTTATAGTTGCTCATGGCTTCCCAGTTCGGTGTAAAGAAGGCATTTAAACCATCCACAGCGCCCGGTAAACGTACGGCTTGAATCACCAATATCGAGAATAAAACCACCAACAATGGCATAAAGATTTTATTAGCAAGCTCTACCCCACGGCGTACACCACCGTAAAGGATGAACATCACGACTGCCCATACCACAACCAAACCAATGAACAAGGTCGGTACGAAACCAAACTGTAGTCCTTCGCCATTTTGCAAGTAGGTCGAGAAGAAGAAGCTTTGTGTGTCTGTACCCCATTGCTGACCAACCGAGTAGAACATGTAGCTACCTGCCCACGATAATACGCTGGCATAGTAGATCCCGATCACTAAGGTCACCATCACTTGCCACCAACCGAGCGATTCGCTGTTCATCAACTTTTTATACGCTGTCGGTGGTGCTTTACGGAATTTATGCCCCACTGCATAGTCTAAAAACAGCAATGGTAAACCCGCCGCAAAAATGGCGATTAAATAGGGAATTAAAAATGCCCCGCCGCCATTTTCGTAGGCAACATAGGGAAAGCGCC
Organism: Acinetobacter wanghuae; assembly: GCF_009557235.1. NCBI lineage: Bacteria > Pseudomonadati > Pseudomonadota > Gammaproteobacteria > Moraxellales > Moraxellaceae > Acinetobacter > Acinetobacter wanghuae. The sequence goes on from NZ_CP045650.1 coordinate 2,731,830, forward strand.
AAATATTGCCCAAGCCAACTGCTGAGCCAATCGCTGCGATAATAAAACCTGATCGTGCAGACCAGTTTTCACGAATTTCTGTCATAGAACACCTAAACTTTAGGCATCTTTATGTGCCGCTTATTCTGGTTATGTCGCGAGCAAAAAAAGAAGCAATAAAATAATTTTGGGTGTTTGAATTAGTGCTGCGCCTTTTGAGCTCCAGTGCCTAATATGCAAACAGAACGCTGAAATAACCCACTTGCTTAAAATTTGTCATCGCAGCATTCTTGTATATGAATCCACAATACTGAGTTTTAGAAATTTTTTCTGTAATTTCTATTTGAAATATTCAATTTTTATAATGCATCAAGTGCGAATGCTCAAATATGCTACATATTTGAGTTAAATTAGACTGGTTATGAATTTGTTAACTTTTTGGAATATATTGTTTTTTAAGAATTTCTTTATGAGACAGCACTATTTCTTCTTTACTTGCTGATTTGAGAAGTGCTCCTTTGTAATATCATTTACTTGCTTAACATAAACGGCTTTTTGTACTATCAAAAGCTGGCTATATGATCATTTTTGTCTTGCTCAGCCACAGTTAAAAATAAAATGAATAGGTTTTCTCGCGCTATTTTTAACTAAAATAAAGTGAGTAATATTTAAGCTTTTATTTATCAGCTGCTTAAGCCTTATGACTCAACCTGAATAAGATGAATCAAAATTTTGTAAGCTTAAGCGTACATCAATCGCAGTTTTCTGCCTCTATCCTGCCCTTTAAAAAGGGATTAATTTATAAACATAGAGAGCAGGATGCTCCTGACATAAAAACAATAAGAATTGCCAACACCAGGACGTGAGATATGACAGGAGTTGTATCTAAGACACGAAATACGAAAAAGCCCCGATAGGATGTCGGGGCTTTTTTTCGTTTCAATCTTCATTTTATAGACTTACAGTTCCTGACCAAAAAGCCAACATTCCAAATTTAGACTTGTTGTTAAGCTGAGACTCTTATTCTTTTTAAGAGTTCAGATCATGGTCAAAAAAGTATTATTTATTACCTCGAATGTCGGGATCGAACGCGATGAATTGATTAAGCCTTTAGAGTTTTTAAAATCGAAGGGTATTGAAGTAATTCATGCTGCTGAAAATATCGAAGATGTACAAACGATGGAAAGTGACAGTAAGCCGTCTACGCGTTATACCCCAGATACCACCCTGTCTCATGTTCAAGCCGAGGATTATGATTTATTGGTCATTCCGGGCGGTACGGTTAATGCCGACACTTTGCGTTTGAATGAAGATGCTATCAACATTATTCAGTCTTTTACCGACAATCAAAAGCCGATTGCCGCAATTTGCCATGCTCCTTGGGTTTTGATTAATGCAGAGCGAATCAAAGATAAAAATCTGACTTCATATCAAAGTATTCGTTTAGATTTAGAGAATGCAGGCGGTAAATGGGTCGATGAAGAAGTCCATCGTTGTAATACAGGCGATTGGCCACTGATTACATCGCGTAATCCTGATGATATTCCTGCTTTTAATGCAGCCATACTCAAAGAATTAGAAGCGGATACAAGCCCTGAATAACAAAAACCCCGTTATGGGGTTTCTGGCTTTTTCTTTACAGACTTTTTAAATAAGCCACGATGTCATCTTGTTCTGCCATTTCTGCCAGTTGCAGTGCAGTGTATTCGCCTTTATAAGCTACATCTGCACCTTTCGCTACGAGCAGTTTGACGACATCTAAATTGCCGTTTTCAGCGGCAGCTTGTAGTGCGCTATAGCCTTCGTCATCGGTTTGATTTACATCTATACCATTGGCTAGGGCTTTTTCGACTTCTGCGACTTCACCTAGAGATGCCCAATACACAAGTTCGGGCAGGTGAAGTTCGTCATCGTCTTCAGGAATTGGGGAGATAGAGTTAAATTGCATTTCTAAAATATCCTTAAATTCTCAAAATATTAAAACATAAGTACTTTATTAATTGATATCAAATCTGTAATAACTAATTTTTACTCTGTTTTTCAATAGCACTTTTAACAAGATTAAAAGCATCTTGGAAATTTTGATCATATTCTTTGTGGCGTTCGTAGCCACATCTCTGATTATAAATATCTGTAAAATCATCATGCCAATACTGAAATGATCCTTTTCTTTTCTGTAAAGCTAATGAAGGATGAATTTTTCCATTGAATAAATCAAAAAATATATCTTTTGATACTATTAAACTTTTGGTGATCATATTTTTTTCTAAAATTAGAGACATGATTAATTTTCTCAAATCAATCAATTGACACATTCCACCATGTCCATTAATAGCACTAAAATGAACATAAGTATTAAGAACTATGGTTTTATATTCATCTGTTTTCAATACCAGACATGTCTCACCACTAATAGAATCTGCTCTTACGAAATAAACCACCTTTGGATTTAGGTTCTCTATTTTTTTCAAACAATCATCAAACAAATGTATGTAATGATCTTCGTCATATTTAAAAGGTTGATCTTTACCTTCAACTAACCACTCAATATTAATAGCAAATTGATTACAGAAAAGATTTAAGAAATCGAAAGTCGGCTCCTCTTCAGCTAAGAAATATTTCTCTAAATCACTTACTTTATGCAATCCAAGAATTCTACTAAATTCGGCAATAGTAAACTTTTCATCTCTTGCATCATTCATCAATTTCAAAACAAGTCGTAAACGTTCCGAAATTTTTTTAGCTTCTGATTTATTTTTAAGATCTTTAAATTTTTTTAATCTGTCATAAAGAAAGCTTGAAAATATGTTCAAGCCTAAAGTTTCTAATAAGCTCATAGTTTCTAATTTTAACGTTTATTATCTTCATATATACATTAAAAAGCCCCCTTACAGAGGCTTTTTTTTAATCAAAACTTCTAAGCTTTAATCGCAACAGGCTTTATTGCTTCTAAAGCTTCAGGCTTGGACTTACGAGAAATCAAAGCCACCGCTATCGCCACAATAATGACAGGGAAACCCACCGCCATAAAGTTAATTTGATGTGGCAAATCCATACCCAATAAAGCGCCAATTAAAATAGGACCCACAATTGCACCACTACGCCCAACTGCAGATGCCCAACCAATTCCTGTCGAACGGACAGTCAATGGATAATACTGTGCCACATAACTATACAAAAGAATTTGACCGCCAATTGCAGCAGCACCAGCAACAGCCACCAATAAGTAAATGACAGGCTGTGGTGACTTAAAGCCAAGCAAAGACAGTGCAACTGCACCTGCTAAACATAGCGTAATAATGACCGGTTTTAAGTGGAATTTATCTGCCAAAATACCACCACCCACCGTACCAATGACCGCACCGATATTCATTGCAAGTAAGAACATCAAGCTATTGCCAAGCGAATAACCCGCAGCCATCATCAATTTTGGTAACCAACTGCCAAGCGCATACAGTGTTAATAAACACATAAAGAATGCTAACCAAAATAACAACGTACTGCCAGCGCGACCTTGTTTAAACAAGCTACTGACAAATGCAGGCTCAGACACTTTAACTTCACTCAGTTCAAATTGAGTATGTTCATTAACTAAAAGGGTTGAATTAAGACGCTGTAAAATTTTTCCAGCTTGATCATCTTTCTTTTCTTTCACCAAGAAGGTTAAAGACTCAGGCAAGAACATCCAAATCAACGGTAAAAGTAATAATGGGATACCTGCAATAAAGAACATGATTTCCCAACCAAAGTTTGGCGTAAACCACGCACCAAACAATGCTGCCATCACACCACCGACAGCATAACCACTAAACATGGTCGTGACCAAAGTACTGCGTAAACGTTGTGGGGCATATTCCGAAGTTAAAGCCACAAGGTTTGGCATTACACCACCAATCCCTAAGCCCGCAATAAAACGTAAAATACCAAACTCGGTCGGATTTGAAGCAAAGCCACCTAAAAAGGTAAAACCACTGAAAATAAAAACACAGATCAAAATAACATTTTTGCGCCCAATTTTATCGGCAAGCGTACCGAATAACATCGCGCCAAACATCATGCCCGCAAGTGCTGTACTTGCCAACATACCTGCTTGAACTGCGCTTAAAGACCATTGCTGCATCAGTAAGGGTAAAGCTACCCCATTAATCGCAAGATCATAACCATCAAATAAAATAATGATCAAACACCAAAAAACAACTTTAAAATGAAATGGCGTGAATTTCGCTGTATCAATAACATCATTCACATTAATTCTATTTATGACCACGTCCCACCTCCTGTGAGTATTGTGATTATTTGAATTGCGATCGATGACAATCAGGATGTTATTATTTGAATGATGGAGATCGTCATGACGCATCGAAATCACAGTTGACCATAGTGAAAACTGAGTAAACACGCGACGAAAGTCGAAAAAACACCCAAATAACTAGACCGATGCGTTCAGTTTTTAATCAAAATATTTGTCATTTTTAAAGTGTTATTATTTTCAAAATAGTTATATTTGCCTTGTTTTTAAAAGCTAAATCCAGCAAATAATAGCCAAAAAAAAAGCCCCCTTTTCGGAGGCTTTTTCTAAATTAACATCACTTTATGCTTTAGCAGAGACAACATCCGATGAGCTAACTTGATCAGATTCGTTATCATGCATAATTAAAGCGACCGCAATAGCCGTAATCAGTACAGGTAAACCGACCGCCATAAAGTTAAAGTGCGCAGGAAGGTTCATACCAAGCAAGCCACCAATTAAGATTGGACCGACAATCGCGCCCATACGACCAATTGCAGACGACCAACCAATGCCTGTCGAACGTACCGCAAGTGGGTAGAACTGAGCCACATAACTATATAAAAGCATTTGCGAACCGATCGAAGCCGCGCCTGCCAAGAACACTAAAACATAGAGTAGGAATTGGTTAGATTGGAAGCCCATTAAGCTCATCACAATCGCCCCCATAATTCCAAGGAACATCAAAACAGGCTTTAAGTGGAAACGATCCGCTAAAATACCACCACCAACAATGCCGATCACTGCACCAATGTTCATGACCATCATAAACATTAAACTGTTATCCATTGAATAACCTGCCGCCATCATCAATTTCGGCAACCAACTGCTCAGCGCATACATCGTCAATAGACAGCTAAAGAACGCGATCCAAAATAAAATCGTATTCATTGCACGACCACGACGGAATAGACTGACCACATTGGCAGCTTCAGGCACATTTTCCTCAGGCAGCGTGAACGTCGTTGCATCCGTTACTTTTACATTGGGCGCTAAACGTTTCACAATTTTACGTGCTTCAGCTTGTTTGTTTTGTTTCACCATAAAAGACAGTGATTCAGGTAAAAATTTCCAAATCAAAGGCAATAAAAATAATGGAATGCCAGCAATAAAGAACATGATCTGCCATCCAAAATTCGGCGTAAACCATGAACCTAGCAGTGCAGCCATTACGCCACCCACCGCATAACCACTAAACATAGTCGTTACCAATGTACTGCGCAATTTTTTAGGTGCATATTCAGAAGTTAAAGCCACAAGGTTTGGCATAACACCGCCAATCCCTAAACCAGCCAAGAAGCGTAAAATACCAAATTCAGTCGGATTTGAAGCAAAACCACCCGCAAATGTGAGTCCACTAAACAGTACAATACAGATCATAATCACTTTCTTACGACCAATTTTGTCCGCAAGAGAGCCAAAAATCATTGCACCAAACATCATACCTGCAAGTGCAGTGCTCGCGAGCATACCGGCTTGAACTGCCGATAAGCCCCAGTCATTCATCAATAGTGGTAAAGTGACACCATTAATGGCTAAATCATAACCATCGAATAAAATAATCAGTAAACACCAAGCGACAACATTCATGTGAAATGGGGTCAATTTCGCATGGTCTACGATAGAATTTACATCCATATGTTCCGTTTTCATCGTTCTCATCTCCCATGAGTACTTGTCCACACTTAACACTCATTGTTAAGCTATTTTTTAAATTGCTAAACAATATAATGTGATACAAATAAGCACTCAATAAGACCAAAGAATAAAAAAGTAGGAAATATATGCTTTATAGGTAATTGTATTTGAAAGATATATTTAAATACTAAATGAAAATAATCTCTATATTTTTGAAGATGATATAAAGCAAAAAATACGTTTATTTAATATTCGATTTAAAGCAATTTATTTACTATTTTTACAGAATATCTTTTTATAAATTGAGATAAAATCGAAAAAACCCTTTAAATGACGCTCATAATTTTTTGTTTATTACTTTGCTGATTATAAAAAACTTTCTTTCCTGCATAGAAAAACCCCCTCAATCATTTGATTGAGGGGGTTTTTGAATTAATGAGCTGGCGATGACTTACTCTCACATGGGTAATCCCACACTACCATCAGCGCTAAGAGGTTTCACTTCTGAGTTCGGGAAGGGATCAGGTGGTTCACTCTTGCTATTGTCGCCAGCACAACTGTTTATGATTACTCGCTATGGTCTTAGTTGCTTTCGCATGCCTAGCTTTGGTCAAAAGAGTTATTAACAGAGATATTTGAGTATCGATGTGTTGCTTAATTTTACTTAGCTTTCAAACTAAATCAAGTTGTTTTGTAGTGATTTCGACTACAACACCAACTGTTTGGGTGTTGTATAGTCAAGCCTCACGAGCAATTAGTATTGGTCAGCTTCATACATCACTGCACTTCCACATCCAACCTATCAACGTCGTAGTCTTCAACGGCTCTTTAGAGGACATAAAGTCCTTGGGAAATCTTATCTTGAGGTAGGCTTCCCGCTTAGATGCTTTCAGCGGTTATCCCTTCCGAACATAGCTACCCGGCGATGCGACTGGCGTCACAACCGGTACACCAGAGGTTCGTCCACTCTGGTCCTCTCGTACTAGGAGCAGATCCTCTCAAATTTCCAACGCCCACGGTAGATAGGGACCGAACTGTCTCACGACGTTCTAAACCCAGCTCGCGTACCTCTTTAAATGGCGAACAGCCATACCCTTGGGACCTGCTTCAGCCCCAGGATGAGATGAGCCGACATCGAGGTGCCAAACACCGCCGTCGATATGAACTCTTGGGCGGTATCAGCCTGTTATCCCCAGTACCTTTTATCCGTTGAGCGATGGCCCTTCCATACAGAACCACCGGATCACTAAGACCTACTTTCGTACCTGCTCGACTTGTGGGTCTCGCAGTTAAGCGCGCTTTTGCCTTTATACTCTACGCGTGATTTCCGACCACGCTGAGCGCACCTTCGTACTCCTCCGTTACTCTTTAGGAGGAGACCGCCCCAGTCAAACTACCCACCAGACATGGTCCTCGCTCCAGATTATGGAGCAGAGTTAGAACCTCAATATTACCAGGGTGGTATTTCAAGATTGGCTCCATCGCAACTAGCGTCACGACTTCAAAGCCTCCCACCTATCCTACACAAGTAAGATCAAAGTTCAATGTCAAGCTGCAGTAAAGGTTCACGGGGTCTTTCCGTCTAGCCGCGGGTACACCGCATCTTCACGGCGAATTCGATTTCACTGAGTCTCTGCTGGAGACAGCGCCCCCATCATTATGCCATTCGTGCAGGTCGGAACTTACCCGACAAGGAATTTCGCTACCTTAGGACCGTTATAGTTACGGCCGCCGTTTACTGGGGCTTCGATCAATAGCTTCGCTTGCGCTAACCACATCAATTAACCTTCCAGCACCGGGCAGGCATCACACCCTATACGTCCACTTTCGTGTTTGCAGAGTGCTATGTTTTTAATAAACAGTTGCAGGGGCCTGGTTTCTGTGGCTGTCAACCGCTCAGGAAGTAAATTCCGTCACCGTCGACAGCGTACCTTCTCCCGAAGTTACGGTACCATTTTGCCTAGTTCCTTCAGCAGAGTTCTCTCAAGCGCTTTGGTCTACTCGACCTGACCACCTGTGTCGGTTTCGGGTACGATTCCTGTGTAACTGAAGCTTAGAGACTTTTCCTGGAAGTATGGTATCAGCCACTTCGCTGTACAAGTACAGCTTGCTATCAACTCTCAGCATAGAGCACCCCGGATTTGCCTAAGATGCATGCCTACTGTCTTTCACCTGGACAACCAACGCCAGGCTGACTTAACCTTCTCCGTCCTCTCATCGCATTACACAGAAGTATTGGAATATTAACCAATTTCCCATCGACTACGCCTCTCGGCCTCGCCTTAGGGGTCGACTCACCCAGCCCCGATTAACGTTGGACTGGAACCCTTGGTCTTTCAGCGAACGAGTTTTTCACTCGTTTTGTCGTTACTCACGTCAGCATTCGCACTTCTGATACCTCCAGCAGACTTCTCAATCCACCTTCATCGGCTTACAGAACGCTCCCCTACCACTTGCAATAAATTGCAAATCCGCAGCTTCGGCATATAGTTTTAGCCCCGTTACATCTTCCGCGCAGGCCGACTCGACTAGTGAGCTATTACGCTTTCTTTAAAGGGTGGCTGCTTCTAAGCCAACCTCCTAGCTGTCTATGCCTTCCCACATCGTTTCCCACTTAACTATAATTTTGGGGCCTTAGCTGGCGGTCTGGATTGTTTTCCTCTTGACTACGGACGTTAGCACCCGCAGTCTGTCTCCCGGATAGTACTCATTGGTATTCGGAGTTTGCATCGGTTTGGTAAGTCGGGATGACCCCCTAGCCGAAACAGTGCTCTACCCCCAATGGTATTCGTCCGAGGCGCTACCTAAATAGCTTTCGGGGAGAACCAGCTATCACCGAGTTTGATTAGCCTTTCACCCCTATCCACAAGTCATCCCCTGGCTTTTCAACGACAGTGGGTTCGGTCCTCCAGTTAGTGTTACCCAACCTTCAACCTGCTCATGGATAGATCACCCGGTTTCGGGTCTACACCCAGCAACTAAACGCCCTATTAAGACTCGATTTCTCTACGGCTCCCCTATTCGGTTAACCTTGCTACTGAATGTAAGTCGCTGACCCATTATACAAAAGGTACGCAGTCACCGGACACAATGCCGGCTCCCACTGCTTGTATGCATGCGGTTTCAGGATCTATTTCACTCCCCTCACAGGGGTTCTTTTCGCCTTTCCCTCACGGTACTGGTTCACTATCGGTCAGTCAGGAGTATTTAGCCTTGGAGGATGGTCCCCCCATATTCAGACAAGGTTTCACGTGCCTCGCCCTACTCGTCATCATTACATAAGCCCTTTCGTGTACGGGAATATCACCCTCTACGTTCGCACTTCCCAGAGCGTTCCACTAAAGCTTATGTAACTTAATGGGCTGATCCCCGTTCGCTCGCCGCTACTAAGGGAATCTCAATTGATTTCTTTTCCTAAGGGTACTGAGATGTTTCACTTCCCCTCGTTCGCCTTGCATGACTATGTATTCATCATGCAATACCTACCTTATGGTAAGTGGGTTTCCCCATTCAGACATCTCCGGATCACAGGATATTTGCCGCCTCCCCGGAGCTTTTCGCAGGCTATTACGTCTTTCATCGCCTCTGACTGCCAAGGCATCCACCACATGCACTTAATTACTTGACTATACAACCCCAAACAGTCGACGGTACCTACAAGGAGCACCTTCAACATACAGTTCGAAGTACTGTGAATCTAATCACTGTACAGCTTCAATCAAAATCATATACCAAAACGCTTGATTCAGTTAATCGCTAGTTTCTCATCACTTCTTATTCAACCACTCACTTAGCTTACGCTTTGTAAGTTGTTGTTTAATTAGCTCTGAGCCTTAAACAATTTATTTCAACTCAAATATATTCTGTTAATGATTGTCTACGTCCTCATCGGATCGTAGCAACTGTGATAAATCACAGAGATTACCAAGTGCGCGTATCATAACGCTTATACTTGTTAATCTCTAGAATCTAAACACTTGACAGCTCAAGGACTAATCAACCTCAGCACCGTATGATCACATACTGCGCGAAGCGTAGCTTCTTGCCTAAATTTCAAGGAAAAGCATGCTTTTCTTGTCTTGAAATTTGGTGGAGACTAACGGAGTCGAACCGTTGACCTCCTGCGTGCAAAGCAGGCGCTCTACCAACTAAGCTAAGTCCCCAGCTTATCATTTAGATCAATGTATCTGATTTCTGTTTTGCAGATGGTGGGTCTGACAAGACTTGAACTTGTGACCCCACGCTTATCAAGCGTGTGCTCTAACCAACTGAGCTACAGACCCTCAGGTACATCGTATGAAGAACAACTTGTTGTGGATTCTTACCAATCGTCAATCTTTCGTTAAGGAGGTGATCCAGCCGCAGGTTCCCCTACGGCTACCTTGTTACGACTTCACCCCAGTCGTCGGCCACACCGTGGTAACCGCCCTCAATTAAGTTAGGCTAGCTACTTCTGGTGCAACAAACTCCCATGGTGTGACGGGCGGTGTGTACAAGGCCCGGGAACGTATTCACCGCGGCATTCTGATCCGCGATTACTAGCGATTCCGACTTCATGGAGTCGAGTTGCAGACTCCAATCCGGACTACGATCGGCTTTTTGAGATTAGCATCCTATCGCTAGGTAGCAACCCTTTGTACCGACCATTGTAGCACGTGTGTAGCCCTGGTCGTAAGGGCCATGATGACTTGACGTCGTCCCCGCCTTCCTCCAGTTTGTCACTGGCAGTATCCTTAAAGTTCCCGGCTTAACCCGCTGGCAAATAAGGAAAAGGGTTGCGCTCGTTGCGGGACTTAACCCAACATCTCACGACACGAGCTGACGACAGCCATGCAGCACCTGTATGTAAGCTCCCGAAGGCACCAATCCATCTCTGGAAAGTTCTTACTATGTCAAGACCAGGTAAGGTTCTTCGCGTTGCATCGAATTAAACCACATGCTCCACCGCTTGTGCGGGCCCCCGTCAATTCATTTGAGTTTTAGTCTTGCGACCGTACTCCCCAGGCGGTCTACTTATCGCGTTAGCTGCGCCACTAAAGTCTCAAAGACCCCAACGGCTAGTAGACATCGTTTACGGCATGGACTACCAGGGTATCTAATCCTGTTTGCTCCCCATGCTTTCGTGCCTCAGTGTCAGTATTAGGCCAGATGGCTGCCTTCGCCATCGGTATTCCTCCAGATCTCTACGCATTTCACCGCTACACCTGGAATTCTACCATCCTCTCCCATACTCTAGCCAACCAGTATCGAATGCAATTCCTAAGTTAAGCTCAGGGATTTCACATTTGACTTAATTGGCCACCTACGCACGCTTTACGCCCAGTAAATCCGATTAACGCTCGCACCCTCTGTATTACCGCGGCTGCGGCACAGAGTTAGCCGGTGCTTATTCTGCGAGTAACCACGCACCTAGAGTATTAGTCTAGGGCGCCTCCTCCTCGCTTAAAGTGCTTTACAACCAAAAGGCCTTCTTCACACACGCGGCATGGCTGGATCAGGGTTCCCCCCATTGTCCAATATTCCCCACTGCTGCCTCCGTAGGAGTCTGGGCCGTGTCTCAGTCCCAGTGTGGGGATCACTCTCAGACCCGCTACAGATCGTCGCCTTGGTAGGCCTTTACCCCACCAACTAGCTAATCTGACTTAGGCTCATCCATTAACGCAAGGTCCGAAGATCCCTGCTTTCCCCCGTAGGGCGTATGCGGTATTAGCAGTCGTTTCCAACTGTTGTCCCCCATTAATGGGCAGATTCCTAAGTATTACTCACCCGTCCGCCGCTGAATCCAGTAGCAAGCTACTTTCATCCGCTCGACTTGCATGTGTTAAGCCTGCCGCCAGCGTTCAATCTGAGCCATGATCAAACTCTTCAGTTTAAAATCAGTAGTAGCTTAAAGGCTACCAATCTTGGCTCATCAATTTTCTGACAAATATTTCTCAAATAAACTTCGAGTAATTTCTACCATCAATCAATGAAAATAATTTCGATCAATCAATCAGTAAAAATCCACACAAGTTGTTCTTCATAATCTCTTAATGATCTTCTTAATACTTCGTCAGTATTAAGAGCTGGACTTCGATAAACTTAACAACTCAGCACTTCGTGCTTCGTTCGTTTCCGTCTATCTCGTCGGTATGGGTGCATTCTAGAGGATTTCAGAATCATTGCAACCCCTAATTCACTATATTTTTCACGTATGTATCTTTTTTCTACAAAAACCATAAAAAAACTGCTTTTTTACCTATTTTTTGCACATTTTTATTAAAAAATATCGTATTCACTGATGAAAAACCATTTTCTTATTGATCAACAATGAGCTTCATTTAAAGGTTTTAAGTCTTAATCTATAGGATTTTTTAACTTATATCTTCTATTCCACCCTTCTCGCCCACTTTTTTGGCTAATAAACCATTTTTAACTCACTCGAATTTCTTTCTATACATATAACTTAGCTTTGTTATGCGCAATTAATGGATAGATCTCGTGAATCTCGACAATCTCACAAGCTTTTTATATTTAGATGGCTTTTTTGTGTATATCCACATTGCTCGTATTTACTTAGACTATCCGCTTTATACCTAATGTCAGCAAAATGCCAACATCATATATAGCAAGAGTCATTATTTTAGTGATTGGGTTATTTCTTATGGCTTTTGGGGTGGTGCTCTCCATTCACTCTGCTTTGGGCACATCTCCCATTTCATCTTTACCCTATACCTTAAGCTTTATCTTTAATATGAGTGTCGGGATGCTGACGATCCTCATGCATATTGTGATGATTCTTCTACAAATGCTTTTATTACAAAAAAACTTTCAATGGCATCAGTGGTTACAACTTCCTGTTGGGCTTATTTTTGGATTGATGATTGATGCGCTCATGTGGCTGACACAAGCGTGGCAGATTCAAATCTACTCACTGCAAATTGCAATGTGCTTACTGAGCTGCTTATTCACCGCATTTGGCGTGTGTTTTGTGATTCAAGCCAATTTAGTATTTTTAGCTGGCGAGGGACTATATGCAGCTGTGTCACAACGCTTCAAGATCAGTTTTGGCAAATGTAAAACATATGGCGATCTGATCTTGGTCTTCATTGCTGTAATTATAAGTGCCTGGATGCTCAGCGAAATCGTGGGTGTTCGTGAGGGCACGATCATCAGTGCATTATTGGTCGGCACAATGGTGAAATTTCTATTAGAAAAATTCAAACGTTTTCATTTTTAATGGTGATCATTCAAATGATATGTAAAAGAAAGATATTGTTCGAGAAAAACAAGCTAGAAATTTAGGAAATAAAAAAGGAAGAGATCTCTCCCAAAATCTCCTCCTTAGAATGAATCTTTACCCGATCCAACATATCATTATTATAGTTATTCGATTTAAATCTTTAAAAAGAGTCTCTTGGGGAAGAGACTTTTAAATTGTGGAGTTCATTATTATGTACCACGTTTACCCTCTAGATGTGCTTAACGCGAATTCTCTAGATGAATAAATCTTATACACAATATTTTATAAACGCAAGGCATTTGGGAAAAATTAATCGTTGTTTTTATAAGGTTTTTTTGAATTTGCTTATTCAAAATAGTAATATAGCTTTTCATAAAAAAAAGCAGACCGAAGCCTGCTTTTAATTCAATAACTTATAACAACACTTAGTCAACAAAGGTCACTTTTGCGATGGCTTTTTTACTTGCCTGAACAATCAAAGTCACTTTATCTTTCACAGAAAAACTGGTATCAACCGCATTCCAGTCTACTTTTACAGCACCACGACCCAAAGCATCTTTTGCTTGCGCTGAATTCTTAGTCAAACCTGCTTCACGTAGAATTGACGTAATGAAAATCTCACCACCAAACTCAGACAATGAAATCGTCACTTCAGGCGTACCTTCAGGAAGTTCACCTTCTGTAATGATATTACCTGCACCTTTATGCGCATGAGCCGCAGCTTCCGCCCCGTGGAAACGCTCAACCAATTCAAGTGCAAGAATCTTTTTCACTTCTTGTGGGTTACGACCATCTTCAATTTCTTTTAATAAGACTTCAATGTCTTCAAGTGACTTAAAGCTTAAAAGCTCGAAGTAACGTTCAATCAATGAATCTGGCATTGAAAGTACTTTTTGATACATTGCACCTGGTGCATCAAACACACCAATATAGTTACCCAAAGATTTAGACATCTTATTGACGCCATCCAAACCTTCAAGAATTGGCACTGTAATACACACTTGCGGCTCTTGATCATAACGACCTTGCAGTGTACGCCCCATCAACAAGTTGAAAGTTTGGTCTGTACCGCCCATTTCAACATCGGCTTCAAGCGCAACAGAGTCATAACCCTGAACCAATGGATACAAGAATTCGTGAATTGCGATCGGCTGTTGATTGTTATAACGCTTGGTAAAATCATCACGTTCAAGCATACGTGCAACTGTTTGTTGCGATGCCAATTGAATTAAATCAGCAGCAGATTTCTCTGCAAACCATTCAGAGTTGAAGACAACCTTGGTTTTATTTGGGTCAAGAATTTTAAACACTTGTTCTTGATATGTTTTTGCATTCGCTAACACTTGTTCACGTGACAATGGTGGACGTGTCGCACTTTTACCTGTTGGGTCACCAATCATGGCAGTATAGTCGCCAATCAAGAAGTAAACTTCATGACCTAAATCTTGGAAAACTTTTAATTTATTAATTAAAACTGTATGACCTAAGTGCAAATCAGGGGCTGTAGGATCAAAACCCGCTTTAATTTTTAATGGACGATTCAGCTTTAATTTTTTCAGAAGATCTTCTTCAGAAATAATTTCGTGGGTGCCTCGTTGAATGAGGGCAAGTTGTTCTTCAGCCGGCAGGAAATTTGACATCACAAAATCCAAATAGATCAGTTATACAATTTGTGCGATATACTAACACTTTTTCAGCACATTGCAGGCTTAAGAATAACCATGACAGCGATCTATATTGGGGTAATGACCGGCACAAGCATGGATGGTGTCGACATCGTTGCTGCTTCTTTTGATCCTCTACAACTTCATGCCACCCTTACTCTTCCATTCGATCCTGACCTTCGTGATGAACTCATGGCGCTGACTTTGCCAGATGACAACGAAATTGATCGCATGGGCAAAGCCGATGTTGCTTTAGCTAAAATGATTGGGCATGGTATTAATGCGCTGATTGAAAAAAATAATCTTGATCGCAATCAAATTAAAGCCATTGGTTCACATGGACAAACCATTCGCCACCGTCCAGAACATGCGTTTACCTTACAAATTGGCGATCCAAATATCATTACAGAAATTACGAACATTCCAGTGATTTCAGATTTCCGTCGTCGTGATTTAGCCGCTGGCGGACAAGGTGCGCCTTTAGTGCCTGCTTTTCACCAAGATATTTTCCAACACGAATCAATTCACCGCGTCATTTTAAATTTAGGCGGTATCGCCAATGTAAGTTTGTTGCCTGCCGGAAAGCCTGAAGATGTCTATGGCTTTGATACTGGACCTGCCAACATTTTGATGGATGCATGGTGCGAACGTTATACCGGCCAGCCTTATGATGAAAATGGCAATTGGGCAGCTTATGGAACCCCAATTCGCAGCTTACTTGACCGTTTACAAGAACATGAATTTTTCTCGAAAGAACCCCCAAAAAGCACAGGACGTGAAGATTTCAATCTTGAATGGCTTGATGAACAAATTTTAGATTGGCGTAATGATCTACAATATGATGAATTAGAAGACACGCCTGAAAATGTGCAGGCCACTTTAATGAAACTCACCACGCGTGCGATTAAAAAAGCAATTTATCGTTCAGGTATGGAAACAGGTGAAGTCTACGTTTGTGGAGGTGGTGCCTATAATTCAAACCTACTTGAACAATTACGCTGGCGTTTACGCAAACACAATTGGAGCGTACAAACCACAGCAGATTTAGGTTTAAGTCCGACATGGGTTGAAGGTACTGCTTTTGCTTGGTTGGCTATGCGCTTTATGAATCAACTGAGTGGTAATTTACCTGCTGTAACCGGTGCTTCAGGTTATCGGGTATTGGGTACCATTACTTCAGTTTAAGTTTCAAAAAGTACCTATATATAGTCATAAAAAAGGTCTGCAAACGCAGACCTTTTTAAATAAGCCGTTATCTTAAAATTTTCTTGGCATTTTCATCCCGAAAAGCTTTTAAAATTTGCTGTCCTGCACGCCCTGTTAGACTTAAGCCCAAACGACTTTGCTCTTGACGAATAGCTTGACGAGATTTATCACCAATCAGACCATCGACCTCACCAATATCATAGCCGCGGTTTAATAAAAACTGTTGAATTTCACGACGCTCTGCACGCGAAGTACCGGCATCAGCTGTTGGCCAAGTTTGTTTGAAGCCACCCTGTCCTTGTAAACGATCGGATAAATGTGCAATCGCTAAAGCATAACTTTCAGCAGCGTTATAACTATAAATCGCATCGAAGTTTTTAAACACGAGGAAGACAGGACCGCTTGCACCGGCAGGTGCCATAAGTCCCGCTTGTGAATATTCAGACAAACTACCTTGAATAAGTGGCGAACCATCAGCCCGCACCACTCCACGACTCATCCAAGTATTTAAAGCCTTTTTATTTTTACGACTTTCTCCTGAAATTGACATATTTTCAGGAATTTTGACTTCAAATCCCCATGGCTGACCATTTTGCCAACCGCGCTTATTCAAAAAATTGGCGGTCGAAGCCAATGCATCTGGAATACTGCTCACTAAATCACGTCGACCGTCACCATCAAAGTCAACTGCGAGCTCATCATAAGTCGAAGGCATAAACTGCGTATGACCGAAAGCGCCTGCCCATGAACCTTTTAATTGATCTTCACTGACATCGCCACGTTGTAATAATTTTAACGTCGTGAAAAATTCACCACCGAAATAGCCTTGTCGACGCCCTTCACAACTCAACGTCCCGAGTGACTGCAATAAAGGATATTTTCCTGCGATATCTCCAAAATTACTTTCTACTCCCCAAACTGCAACGACTGTTTCTGCAGGTACGCCATAACGCGCTGCAACACGATCTAAGACGCTTCGATGCTGTTGTAATTTTTGGCGCCCCAATTGCACACGCTCTTCGTCAACGAGACCAGATAAATAGTCCCAAATAGGTGTCGAAAACTCAGGTTGATAGTTGAGTTTCTCTATAACTGAATAATCAGGCGTTAAATTTTGCGTATAACGATCATACGTTGCAGCACTCACACCTTTCGAGATGGCTTGAGATTTTAAGTTCGCCAAGCAATTTTGAAACGTATTAGAAGTTGGTGAATAAGAGACACCACGAGTTGATAAGTCAGCAGGTGCTACTCGCTGCCCATTCATAATTAATTCAGCATGTGCCTGTGAAGCTGCCAAAACCACACAACCAACAAAAAGTGCAAGCCGTTGCATAAGACCCTTTCATACTTAGATTTCGAATTATAGATTTACCTTAACAGCTCAAATTAAAAATGAAAGCATGCAAACGTAACTTTAAATTCATAATTCCTGTATTTTTAAATTCATTTTGTTGTTTTGAATTCAAAACCTTATCCACAGTATTTTTTAAATTTAAAAACCGCGATATCTTTTGAATTTAAAATTAAAAATTGGCGCTAATAGTTATGAATTCAAAATACTACCTGTGAGTAACTTTGATACTATTTTTTTAATTGGATATTTATCAAAATCTTAAGCTGTGTATAAAAAATAAAGCGCGATCCAATTATTTTAAATTTAAAACTTTGAATTCATAGTAGTGATTTGAATTTAAATTCATAACTTGCATGTCTCAGACTTTAAATTCAAAACGTATTTTTTAAATTTATTATTTTGAATTCAAAACCGTCACATTCTTTTAAATTCAAAGTATTTCTCTTGGAACAAAAAAGGTCTGACTGGGCATTTTTTATTTATTATTGATTGTATATTTTTTAGACTATTGAAATATATCGTGATCCGATAAATGGATGTCATATTTTCAAGAGGCGCAATCATGCCTGAATCAAAGCAAATAAAAAAGCGACCACTGGAGTGATCGCTTTTTTTATCAGCAAGTTAACGCTTAGATGCTCATATCTTCGCTCAATGCCAATGGATTCGGTAAAATTTTCGCCAATTGACGACATAAAGTGGTGAGTTCTGCACTGTCATTCGGCATTAAAGTGATATGACCAATTTTACGACCTTCACGCTCTGACTTATTATAAAGATGCAGATGTGCGCCTTCTAAAGCCAATACATCTTCAGTCTTTGGATGCTGACCAATAATATTCACCAGAACCGTTGGACGAATGATGTCAGTCGAACCTAGGGGTAAACCTGCAACGGCACGAATATGATTTTCAAACTGCGAGCATACTGCGCCTTCAATCGACCAATGTCCTGAGTTATGTACGCGTGGCGCCATCTCATTGGCATATAAGCCTTTGTCTGTCACAAACAGCTCAAGCGTTAACACACCGACATAGTTCAAATGATTGAGCAGGCGAGTGATGTAATCTTGCGCCACAGGCTGTAAATCTGCACTGTTCGGTGCAGGTACAATCGAGTGCGACAAGATGCCATTATGATGATGGTTTTCAGCCAATGGCCAAGTTTTCACATCACCATTTTGACCACGCACCGCAATAATCGACACTTCACGCGAGAAAGTCACAAAACTTTCTGCAATCAGTTCACCGGCAGGACCAAGTTCCGCCCATGCTTGCCCAATTTGATCGGCTGTACGCAGTACAAACTGACCTTTACCATCGTAACCACCACGTGAGGTTTTTAACACGATCGGTAGACCGAGTTCAGCGACGACGCTTTGTAAGCTTTCAATTGAAGTCACGGCTTTATACGGCGCAACTGGAATATCAAGTTCATCAAATAAGGCTTTTTCAGACAAGCGATGTTGGGCAATCGCGAGTGCCTGACGTGGTGGATGCAGGTCTTTGTTTTTGGTTAATACATCAACATCAGCAAGTGGGGTATTTTCAAACTCAAGTGAAAATACTTCTGCGCTATTGATAAAATCTTGCAGACCATTTTCAGCTTTGGTCGAAATGACTTGACCTAAGGCAGCTGAAGGGCAGTCAGTACTTGCTTCAAAAAAGGTACATTGAATGTTTAAAGGCAATGCAGCTTGCGCCATCATACGACCAAGCTGACCACCACCAAAAATACCAATGGTTTTATCCATGAGAATCTTTCCTTATTTAAGCGTTGACTTAGGCTTGACCCGGAATGTTTTTGCTTGCCACTTTCTCAGTTTGTGCTGCACGGAAATCTGCGACATTTTTGGCGATGCTAGGGCGTGTCAAACCTAAAATTTGTGCTGCCATAATTGCAGCATTAGTCGCACCTGCAGGACCGATTGCGAGTGTACCGACTGCAATACCAGCAGGCATTTGTACGATTGAAAGCAATGAATCAACACCGTTTAAAATCGATGATTTCACAGGCACACCCAAAACAGGAAGATCAGTCTTCGCGGCACACATGCCCGGTAAATGCGCAGCACCACCAGCACCGGCAATAATCACTTGAATCCCACGCTCACGTGCTGTTTCGGCATATTCAAATAAACGATCTGGAGTACGATGTGCAGAAACCACTTCCGCTTCAAATGGGACACCAAGTTGCTTAAGCATATTGGCAGTGTGTTCGAGCGTTGCCCAGTCTGACTGAGAACCCATGATAATTCCAACGAGAGGAGTGTCTTGTGAAGCGGCCGCATTCATTGCAATGTTTCCAGAGATTAGTTAAGAGAGATAAATCCCGACTAGCGCCAAGCTTTAATAAGAGCCGATATTATAGACTGAAAATTCAACTTCTTAAAATTTAACGGTCAAAGCAAGGCTCGATTTTTATTGTTTTTTTCTACGTTTTTTAAAATATTGCTGAAAAATAGCCGACTAATGTCTGAACACTGCTATTACTGACTTCGGAAGACAAAATACACACATCCACATAGGCACAGTGCCGCCCATACATAGTCTAATTTAAACGGTTGTTTAAACAGGAAAATCATAAATGGAACGAAGACGAGCAGCGTCACCACTTCTTGGGTGATCTTCATTTCTCCGACTGCCCACCCATTTTGAGCCAGTAAACGTGTCGCAGGAATCATCAGACTATATTCAAATAGTGCAATAAACCAACTGAATAAAACTGCCTGCCAAATCGGGGCATCATGCGGTAAAAACTTTAAATGTCCGTACCAAGCCAACGTCATAAAACAATTGGCACAGATTAATAATAAAAGCGGCCACGCCATGAAAATCATCTATCTTTTAAAATGAAAATCTATTTTACGTTGCTTTTAACTTAAACAGTGAATACCCCATCAATTTTTTAAACAGATCAATGCCAAACAATACTGAGAATTTTCCATCACGCTGATGCTATCTTTTCGCTTTAAGCCTTGCTATCGTTGCCTGTAAATCGAATAAATCATGACAACAGCACAAAAACAAAGTGATGTGTCAGCAAAATGGAGTGAAGTCGATGCATCTGCATATCTTGGGCATTTGTGGCACCTTTATGGGCTCGTTGGCATTATTGGCACGCGACCTCGGACATAAGGTGACAGGTTCTGATCAGAACGTTTATCCACCGATGTCGACCCAATTGGAAAGTGCAGGTATCACACTAATGCAAGGCTATGACCGTAGTCATTTACAGCCGCATCCCGATTTAGTGATTGTCGGTAATGCCATGAAACGTGGGATTGATGCGGTAGAATACATGCTGAACGAAGGTCTGCCGTATATTTCAGGACCACAGTTCCTTGCTGACCATGTATTGCAAGGCAAACACGTGTTAGGCGTTGCCGGTACACACGGTAAAACCACAACGACTACGATGCTGGCTTGGGTATTGGATCAAGCAGGGCTTGAACCGGGCTTCTTGATTGGTGGTGTACCGCTTGGTTTTAGTGAAAGTGCACGTCTAGGTGGTGGGAAATTTTTCTGCGTTGAAGCTGATGAATATGATTCTGCGTTCTTCGACAAACGCTCGAAGTTTGTGCATTACCACCCCAAAACCGCGATTTTAAATAACCTTGAATTTGACCATGCCGATATTTTTGATGACTTGGCTGCGATTCAAAAACAGTTCCATCATTTGGTGCGTACGATTCCATCCGAAGGTCGCATTATTGCCCCAATTACTGAAACCAATATTGATGAAGTCTTAGAACAGGGTTGTTGGACACCTGTGGTTCGTACATCTTTAGATGCCAATGAAAAATCTGAACTGTATGCCGAGCAGCTCTCTGAAGATGGTTCACATTTTAAAGTGCTGCAACATGGCGTGGTTAAAGGTGAAGTTCGTTGGAATATGACAGGGCAGCACAGTGTTGCCAATGCCTTAGCGACGATTGCAGCCGCAGAACATGTAGGGGTTTCCATTGAAACAGCATGCCAAGCCTTGTCAAACTTTGGTGGTGTGAAACGCCGTATGGAATTGCTTGATACTGTACGTGGCATCGAAGTTTACGATGACTTTGCTCACCACCCAACTGCGATTGATACCACGCTTGAAGGCGCACGTAAGCGTTTAGGTGAGCGCAAACTGTGGGCGATTATTGAGCCACGCTCAAACACCATGCGTATGGGCAGCCACAAAGATGGCTTAGCACATTCAGCACGTTTAGCCGATGAAGTGATTTGGTATCAACCTGAAGGTCTAGATTGGGACTTACAACCCGTGATTGATGCATCTCCAAATAAAGCCGTCGTTGCGCGTACCTTGGATGAGATCATTCAAACAGTTGTTGATGAAGCAGGCGAGGGCGATGCTGTCGTGATTATGTCGAATGGCGGTTTTGGTGGTTTACATCAAAAGCTGATTACAGCGTTAAAAGCCTAATTTATATATAAGAAAAGAGCCCGCGAAGCGGGCTTTTTTTATTTTTGAAATATCATATTTAAAAAAGAAAGCGATGTATTTTAAGTTTTTTTGCCAATGTCATTGGGTAAGGACTATGTTGTTATAGATGAAAGATCAAAACGTATGCAACTTTTGTTGAATAGTAAAAAATACAAATAAGATATTAAATTCAGCTGTCTAAAAATAAGGGCAAACCTCAGCGAATCTTGCTAAAAGCGATGAGTGTTTTGTCACAATAAAGCTTTATAAAAGTAATAAATCAAGGGGTGAACATTTGCTCAAAGATCTGATCATAACGTTGGTGGTTCTATGCAGCTTTTTCCTACTACTCATTAGCTTGAATTTGTCCGCCCTGTGTATCGGCATCAATTTGTTACTTAGCTCATTATTTGTGAGTTGGTCACTTTCAACATTTGTGCAACATCGCGCATTTTATCAAACAAGTAGCTTACTGATTTTAGCCGTTATTACTTTCTTAAAACCTTATGAAGATATGATTTGGACCTTGCTTGGACTGATCATAGGGCGTTGTATATATAAATTTTTCCAAGCCAATATCTTGCAACAGATCAAATGCAATTTTTTCAAAATTTATAGTAAATATACTCAAAGAAAACGCTTAAAGAATTGATGCATCTACATCTGCTAAGCTCGGATCACGTCTAAATATCACATCGACATATGAACACTGTGGAATAATTTTAAGATGTTTTTCTCGAGCAAAGCTAACCAAGGCATCAAGTAACTGCCGCGCCAAACCTTTCCCACGCAACAGCGGATCAACCCAAGTATGATCAGCAATCATGGTCTGTGCATCACGTTGTTGATAGGTGATTTCAGCAATACGCGCCTGATCGCGCTCAATATAAAACACACCACCATGTTTGGTATTTTGATGTTCAATCTGCATATATCTTATTCCTTATTCATTGAAGCAAAAAGTTAAAACCTCATCGCTACTGTTTACACTTTTATATTCAAAATACCCATTCTTAGGGATAGGCTGCCATATCGCTTTATTCGTATATTAAGATCGAGTTCTGAATAAAAGAAAGCGCATGGATATTTATATTGCACTGATAAGCTTGTTAATTTTATTGGCTATCCTTTGGGGAATTACCTTATTTAAAAACCGTAAGCGTCAAGCATTTAAAGATTAATGCAACACATCTCGAATCTCAGGATCTTTATCAAAGACAGATTTTGCAAAAGGGCAGAGTGGAATAATTTTGACACCTTTTTCACGTGCAAATTTGACTGCTTCATCTAGTAAATAACGTCCCACGTGTTGACCACGTAAACTATCATCCACCCAGGTATGATCAATAATAAACTTATCATCTCCTGCCCATGAATAACTCATTTCAGCCAAACGCTGCTCATTCGGTTCTACATACCATTCGCCTTTGCTACCATTTTCCTGATGTGAAATCTGCATAGTTGTATCTGCTGTCATGTTGTCAGTCATCTCTGAAGATTTGCATATTTTGATTTTTTACACTGTTGGTTTTGTATAAACAAATAAACCATCTTCCGAGCTTAAAGATGTGAATCTAGCAGAATGGCGTATAAAATACCGCCACGTTTTTCTGTATTGATTTGTTATGCCCCAATCTAACACCAAGCCCAACACAACCCGTCAATGGATTTGTGTCATTGCCTTGGCCTGTGCTGCTTTTATTTTTAATACCACTGAATTTATTCCTGTTGCCTTACTGAGTGATATTGGTCGTAGTTTTACCATGTCACCCACCCAAGTCGGACTCATGCTGACGATTTATGCGTGGGTGGTCGCGCTATTATCGTTACCAATGATGCTGCTCACCAAGAACATTGAACGGCGTTTTTTACTGACGGTTTTATTTGGCGTGTTTATTGTGAGCCATGTGCTGTCTTATTTCGCTTGGAGCTTTAGTGTCTTGGTTGTCAGTCGTATCGGCATTGCGATCGCGCATGCTTTATTTTGGTCCATTACCGCATCTTTAGCGATTCGTGTTGCACCTAAAGGCAAAGAGTTCCAAGCACTCGGATTGCTCTCTACGGGTACCGCTATGGCAATGGTCTTGGGTATCCCATTTGGTCGTATGATTGGTGAGGCATATGGTTGGCGTAATAGCTTCGCCCTCATTGCTGTAGTTGCTACAGTGGTCTGCTTAATTTTGGCCAAAACATTACCTTTACTGCCAAGCGTAAATTCTGGTTCGATCAGCAGCTTAAAAAGCTTAATTAAACGTCCGAGCCTAATGCTCATTTTTGCATTAACAGTGATTGTGATCAGTGCGCAATTTACCGCTTATAGTTATATTGAACCCTTTACCTTAACTGTCGCTGAATTTAGTTCTTCACAAACCACGACACTATTACTGATTTATGGTGGCGCAGGTTTTATCGGCTCGTATTTATTCGGTAAATTTGCTCCGCAATTCCCACGTTTAACCATTCCATTATTTACTTGCGGACTAGCCATTTCAATGGCGCTGTTATTGCCACTTTCTCATCATGTGCTTGGTTTAAATGGCTTAAGTATTCTATGGGGTGTAAGCATTATTGGCTTTAGTTTAGCCTTACAAGCCAAATGTTTAAATTTAGCTGCCGATGCAACCGATGTAGCAATGGCAATTTTCTCAGGCTTATACAATGTCGGCATTGGCGGAGGTGCGCTTTTAGGAGGTGTCGTTGCAGCAAATATCGGTCTAAATGGGATTGGTTGGGTCGGCGCAAGCATCGCATGCGTTGGATTTATCTTGACTTTATATTTAGTCAATCGTCATGACTTTTTATCACAAGCGATAAGGTAAGTGAGTATGTATCAGACCATACTCAAAGAATTAGACCTACTCATAAAAACTTTAAAAATATAAGGGCATTAAAACTTCACGTTAGTCTTTGATAGATATTAAGTTTGACTTTGGCCTTTCAAACTTAATATCTCTTGGCCTAGCTGAACAGTTCATATTATAGAGCAATAAATAGCCATATTTTATGTGAAATTGATTACTTTAAAACCAAAAACATTAGTTACAAAAATAATACTATAAGATACAATTAATAACATAATAGTATTTTGAGTTTTTTGAATGGACTTTACAATTATTTTAATATGCATTTTACTCATTATTAGTGTCCTTCTCATTGTTTCTCTAATGAAGGATAGATTTAATGACCCGTTTAGAAAAAGCAATCGGTGATTGAATTTTCTTCAATTCTATGCGACTCTTAGCATCGAATTTTGGATTTAATCCAAATCAAATGAATTTGAACAAGGGGAGTAGCCTCCTCCAAACGTTTAAGAACATTGTTCTAAACGTGTCAGAATATCGTCATTACACTTCTTTTGAAGTCGGTATCTGAGCATTTGCAGTGTTATCACATATAACTGACAAATGTAGGCAAGACCTTGATCATGTTGTTATAGATGTTTTTTCATCTAGCAACTGGTCGAGGTTTTTTTATGGCCAATTGTTAGATGTGGAGGATTCACATGGAAACAATTGGTACGCTTTGGCTGTATCTGGCATTTTTTGGCATCGTACTTGTGATGCTTGTGATCGACTTTTTAGGCTTTAAACAAAAACAAGGTCAGGAAATCAAACTTAAAACCGCAGCGTATTGGAGCATCGCTTGGGTGAGCGTTGCAACTTTATTTGGTGGTGGTTTATGGCTTTACTTGCAACAAACTGCAGGTGTCACGATTGCCAATGCAAAAGTCATGGAATACTTTGCAGGTTATCTCTTAGAAAAATCCTTAGCGATTGATAACGTCTTTGTTTGGCTGATGATCTTTGCTGCATTTGCGATTCCACCCGCTTTACAACGTAAATTGCTGCTCTACGGTGTACTGGGCGCCATTGTTTTACGTACCATTTTTATTTTTATTGGTGCGTGGTTCGTTCAAGAGTTTTCTTGGGTGCTGTATATCTTTGGAGCATTCTTGGTCTATACCGGTTTCAAATTCCTCAAAGGACAAGAAGACGATCCCAATATCGAAGATATGGCAATTTTAAAATGGCTACGTAAGCGTATGCGCATTACACCTACCATGGAAGATGACAAATTCTTCGTTCGTAAAGATGGCTTACTTTGGGTCACGCCGTTGTTCTTGGTTCTGATTTTGGTTGAAGCATCGGATGTGATTTTTGCGGTCGATTCCATTCCTGCCATTTTCGCGGTCACCACCGATCCCTTCATTGTGTTAACCGCAAATTTGATGGCAATTTTAGGTTTGCGCGCAATGTTCTTCTTGCTTTCTGGTGCTGCATCGAAAATGCATTATTTACCTTATGGTCTCGGTATTATTTTATTGTTCATTGGCTTCAAAATGTTGATGCTCGATGTGTTCCATATGCCAATTTGGATTTCCTTAAGCTTTATTGTGCTTGTGCTTGCCATCACCGCATTTTTATCAATTCGACATAGTAAAAAGCATCACGAAACAACACTATAAACATTCTTATTCAATCAAAAGCCTTCCGTTCGGAGGGCTTTTTTAGCTTTGGAATAACCATACTATATAAATGCATGGCAGCAAATTTTGATAAAAAAGGCTCTATTTAAAATCAATACAGCAGGTTTTCATCACAGAACTTCAGGTACAATCAATTGAAAAAATGACAAAGTAAAGGGTTAAAAATGTCTTCTTTAGTTGCAACGACGGCAGTCCGCGGTCGCTTCCTCGATATTCAAAATACGGTTGCCCAAGCGCGTGATATTCACGCCCAAGTGCGCTATGTAGAAGATGGTTTACTCATCACACAAAATGGTAAAATTCAGTGGTTTGGGACATGGCAAGAAGGGCAATATCAACTTTCTCCAAACACCCAGGTTGAGCATTATCCAGAACAACTCATTATTCCCGGTTTCATCGATACACACATTCATTTCCCACAAACCGAAATGGTCGGCGCTTATGGTGAACAGCTTTTAGAATGGCTCAACACCTATACATTCCCCACCGAAATCCAATTTAAAGACCCAGACTATTCAGCGAAAATCGCACAGTTCTTTATCCAAGAATTACTAAAAAATGGTACTACAACTGCACTCGTGTTTTGTACGGTGCATCCTGAATCGGTGAATGCGTTATTTGAAGCAGCCACCGCGCAAAATATGCGTCTGATTGCCGGTAAAGTCTTGATGGACCGTCATGCACCTGAAGCGCTAATGGATACCGCAGACACAGCTTACAGTGAATCTAAAACGTTAATTGAAAAATGGCACGGCAATG
The DNA here is from genome assembly GCF_009557235.1 of Acinetobacter wanghuae. NCBI lineage: Bacteria > Pseudomonadati > Pseudomonadota > Gammaproteobacteria > Moraxellales > Moraxellaceae > Acinetobacter > Acinetobacter wanghuae. Next base: position 2,758,854 of record NZ_CP045650.1, read on the forward strand.
GGCGTAATCTGTATGCCATCACGCCTCGTTTTGCTCCGACATCAACTTCTGAACAACTCGAAAAAGCAGGGCAGCTGAAAGCTGAATATCCAGATGTTTATGTGCATACCCATTTAAGTGAAAATAAAAATGAAGTTGCATGGGTGAAAGAACTCTTCCCTGAACGTCAAGGCTACCTCGATGTTTATGACCATTATGGATTAACAGGTTCAAAATCGGTCTTTGCACATTGCGTACATTTAGAAGAAGACGAATGGCAATGTATGCATAAAACTGATTCTGCCATCGCATTTTGCCCAACCTCAAACTTGTTCTTGGGCAGTGGTTTATTCCCATTGAAAAAAGCATGGCAAGCAGGCGTAAAAGTCGGCTTAGGCACAGATATCGGGGCAGGGACGTCATTTAACCAATTACAAACTTTGAATGAAGCCTACAAAGTGCAACAACTTCAAGGTGATAAGCTTTCGGCATTTGAATCGCTTTATCATGCAACCATCGGTGGTGCAAAAGCCTTAAGCTTGGATGATAAACTCGGTAACTTTAATGTCGGAAAAGAAGCAGATTTTGTTGTTTTAGATTTGAATGCAACCGCGTTACAGCAACTGCGTCAGTCCAAAACTAAAAATATAGAAGATGCATTCTTTGCCTTAATGACCCTAGGTGATGATCGCAATATTGCTGCGACTTATATTTATGGACACAAAGCATATGTCAAAAAATCAAGTGACTAAAGGGCAGGGTCGACAACTGCTTTTATTGGCTATTGTGGCGATCGCCACGTTTGGCTTGAAGCGCGATTCGCAAAAACCTAAAAAATGATTACATTTACAGCAAGCAAAATAGGTGCATCTACCCCATGGATGTATTAAAATTGCAGATATAACAGGTGTTGCAAGTCAACGCCTTTTTTATTTTGCTATTTTTACTTTTTAGGTATCTACCCATGACCGTTCAAATGAGCGTAATGATTTCCGCTGAAGAAATTCATGCTAAAGTCAAAGAGCTTGGTGCTCAAATCGATGCACACTATGCCAATAGTGACAAAGAACTTGTGCTCATCGGTTTATTACGCGGTTCAGTGATTTTCATGGCTGACTTATGTCGTGCCATTACAAAGCCTCATGAACTCGACTTCATGACTGTCTCAAGCTACGGCGGTAGTACAGTATCTTCACGTGATGTAAGAATCTTAAAAGATTTGGACGGTGAAATCCGTGGTAAAGATGTATTGGTGGTTGAAGATATTATCGACTCAGGCAATACCTTGAGCAAAGTATTAGAAATTTTAGAAACACGCCAACCTAACTCAATTCAATTATGTACGTTGGTCAGCAAACCTTCACGCCGTGAAATTGAGCTTGATGTGAAATTCCTTGGTTTTGAAGTAGAAGATAAATTTATCGTGGGCTACGGTTTAGACTACGATCAAAAATATCGTCATATCCCATTTATTGGTGAAATTGGTCTTTAAGATCATGTGATAAAAAAAGTGGCTTTATGTCACTTTTTTTATGCCTAAAATTCACTATCAGAATGAACAAAAAAACAACACGACGTTGCAGTAATCCTCTGTTTCAAGAGCCTATTTCCCTTCAAGATGAAATTATCCAAATATATTTTCATGATAATAAGGAGTCTGTTTATGTGGTCAATTATTGTTGCCATTGTTATCGGTTTTATTGCAGGTTTAATCGCACGTGCAATCCATCCGGGGAATGATAAAGCAGGCTTTATTATGACGACCGTTCTCGGGATTGCAGGTTCATTGGTTGCGACCTTTGCAGGACGCGCACTTGGTTTATATTCTGAAGGTTCAGCAGCTGGATTTATCGCATCTGTGATTGGTGCCATTATTATTCTGTTTATCTATAACATGGTCACCAAGAAGAAAACAGTTTAAATATAAAACTTTATTTTTCATTAAAAAAAGCACCTAAAGTGGTGCTTTTTTTAATATCAGGTATTTAAGAAAAATACATCTTTTATAGACCTAATTCTTTAAACATTTTTTCAATTTCTTCAGCAGGGTAGGCACCCATTACTTTAAAGCCATTTGAGAAAATAATGGCAGGGGTTCCGTTTAGATTGAGAGATTTAGCTAAATCGATATTGCGTTGAATCGGGTTAGCACATGTTTTACTGGTTTTCGGTTGCAAACCGCTCACAATTAAATCATGCCATGCTTGAGCCGGATTTTTTTCACAGAACAATTGTTTTGATGGCGCAATAGATTGAGATTTTAACGGCAATACAAAGGTATAAATGGTCACATCATTTAACTTCGCTAGCTCTAACTCAAGTTGTTTACAATATGGGCAATTTGGATCAGAAAAGATCGCAATTTGACGTTTTCCGTTTCCTTTAACCGTTTTTAAAGCATCACTGAACGGTAGTTTTTTCCAATCCACACTATTTTGCTTTAAGACCAAATCACGGGTTAGATTATGCTGATCTTGAATGCGGAGCATTGAGCCCGCGATGATATGTTTAGCATCTTGATTTAAGTAAACCACTTGTCCTTGTATAGAGCCGCTGTAAATACCTTGCATCTCGGTGGTTTGAATATTTTCAATTTTTAAATTTGGACTATTTTTTATTAGATTGGCTTTTACAGTTTCCACATTAGCAGAAGCAAAAGATGACATCAGGGCGGCACATGCCAACAGCATGGTTTTCTTATACATTAATGATTACTCATGATACAGAGGATGATGCTGTTGATTCTAATCTTGAAATCAACAAAGTTAAGCGTGTTTTATGTTTCAGCGACGATAAAAATGAATACTTAGGTTCCACGTGGAACATGCATCGTACTTTAATATTTTCTTTAGACAGTTTTTTTCCTCAAATTTGCATGATAGGAATAAATATCCGAGACAAAGATACCAACATAATCTCAAAATTATTTTTATCTTATTATTCAATTCATTACATAAATAAAAACCAATTCCATGGATTATACATTGATCTCAAAATGATTAACACTTAACCTTGATTTTCAAGATAAAAATGATGATTCAAGTTTTATTGAATCCAAAGCGATAAGTTAAAAATATGAATCAACAATCATGGCAGCCTTTTCTCATGGTCAGCCTCACGCTCATTATGGGAATGATCGGTACTGCTCTTGCAAGTCCACTCTATCCAATTTATCAAGAAGTATGGCAACTCGCACCAAGTCAGATTACCTATATCTTTGTTGCCTATATGTTTGGCTGTTTATCCACTTTACTGTTTTTTGGTCGAACCAGTAACAGTATTGGTTTTCTGAAAACCTTAAAAATTGGCATGTTACTTGTTTGTTTTGGCTTAATTTTATCAATATTCGCACAAGGTGCTATTAGTTTATCCCTCGGTCGATTTGTGATTGGGATTGCATCAGGTCTGATTACGACTTCTGCTTTGGTCGGTTTGATGCACACCATGCCCACAAAATTTCAAGCGGCTTCATCACAAATTATTTCTATTATTACCGTCATTGGTTTCGGTTTAGGACCTTTTGTCGGAGGATTGATTGGTCAATTCTCCAAATATCCTTTAGTGATGCCTTATATTCCAGTCACTATCGGTGCCGTATTGTGTTTTATCGGACTCTGTCGCATGCAAGCGCCTGTATTTAAAGCACAGCCTTTTAGCATGGCACCAAAACTTGAACGACCCAAAGTAGAATTTAATTCCACATTTGCCATTGTAGTCATGACTGCCTTTTGTACCTTTGCTGCGTTTAGTTTATTTGCCTCATTATCGCCGTCTTTTGCACGTGAAGTTTTGCCTTGGCATGGCCCACTCATTACAGGCTCATCCATTACGGTTATTTTGATCGTTTCAGGTCTATCGCAATGGTGTGCCAGACATCTCAAAGCTGTTCATTGCTTGAGTCTGGGATTATTTGGCATGTCGATGAGTCTCATTGTTCTTGCATTGTGTATGTACTTAAAAATCAGTCTCTTATTCTTTATCAGCGCAATACTTTTTGGGATCGGACATGGTATTGCACTCATGGGGGCTTTTGGTTTAATTCAAGTGATGACAGATAGTGCCAACCGTGCTGCTGTGACCTCGACCTATTTATTTTGTGGCTATCTAGGTGCAATTATTCCGATTTTATTGGCAGGTTGGTGTGCAGACCATTATGGTTTAAGTCTGAGTGTCATCCTGTATTGTGTGATTATTGCCACAATCTGTTTTGCTTTATGGTTAACCTTTAAAACCATACTGAAATCAAATGCATTAAAAAAAGCCCTCGATTAAGGGCTTTTTTTAATCTGGTTTAAAAATTACTTTCCAATACAGAATGAGCCGAAGATTTTGCCGAGCAAATCATCTGCACTGAAATCACCGGTAATTTCGCCTAAAGCATTTTGAGCAAGACGCAATGACTCAGCGACCAGTTCACCTGCGTTATAGACGACTAATTGTTCACGTGCTTCCGCCAAATAGATTTGTGTGCGCTTCATTGCGTCCAAATGGCGTGTGCGCGCAATAAAGGTATCTTCTTCAGGTTGGAAGCCTGCATGCGCTGTAATCGCATCTATGAGCGATTGAACACCTGTTTCGAGCTTCGCTGAGACAGTAATGTGACGGAAACCTTTTAAATCACCTATTGCAGCATCGATTCCCGTTAGATCACATTTATTACCAATTAACATTAAGCGTTTTGGTTCAATGTGTTCAGCGAAATATTCTTGAGCCAATTGCAGCGGATCATCACCTTGGCTTAAGTCATACACCAAGAGCAGCAAATCGGCCTGTTCAATTTCCTTGATTGCGCGGCGAATCCCTTCTTTTTCCACAACATCACCGGTTTCACGTAAACCCGCTGTATCGGTGAGGGTCATTGGCAAGCCATTTAAACTGATTTTTTCATGCAGTACATCACGCGTTGTCCCAGCAATATCAGTCACAATAGCGCGTTCAACGCCTGCTAAAGCATTCAGTAAAGATGACTTTCCGGCATTAGGTTTACCTGCAATGACCACTTGTAAACCTTCACGTAGCAATTGCCCCTGACGTGCCGATTGTTGGACTTGGCTGACCGCTGTGGTCACACCATCCAATAATTTTAAGATTTTACCATCCGCTAAAAAGTCGATTTCTTCTTCTGGGAAATCAATCGCGGCTTCCACATGTAAACGCAAATGGATGAGTTGCTCAAGCACCGTATTCACTTTGCTTGAAAATGCGCCTTGCAATGAACGCACGGCAGAACGTGCAGCTGCCTGAGAACTAGCATCAATCAAATCAGCAATGGCTTCTGCTTGAACCAAATCCATTTTGCCATTTTCAAATGCACGCATGGAAAATTCACCGGCTTTGGCTGCCATCGCACCGAGTTCAAGCACGCGTGCGAGCAAGGTATTCTGAATAACAGGTCCACCATGACCTTGGAGTTCCACCACATCTTCGCCCGTAAATGAATGCGGATTAGGGAAGCACAGCACCAAACCTTCATCCATAATTTCGCCTGAGGCATAGTAAAACTTACGGAAACCCGCGAAGCGTGCTTTAGGCAATTCTTGTTGTGTCAGTGCTTGCGCAATGGCATAAGATTTTGGACCGGATAGGCGAATCACACCGACGCCACCACGACCGGGTGGTGTGGCAATTGCAGCAATCGTGGTTCGGTTTTGCATAAAATTCACCTAGAAAAAAACAGAAAATACAGACAAAGAAAAATCCGCCTAAGATTACCATCTTAAGCGGATTTATTCAGCTCATCAGCAAGACTTAGTTTGCTGGGGTCGCTTCATCACGTTTAGCACGATCTTTTTCAACTGATTTGTTGATCAAACTTTGCTGCAAAATGGTAATACTGTTGTTACAGATCCAGTACAAAACCAAGCCCGCAGGGAAGAACAACATAAATACAGTGAAGATGATCGGCATGATCTTGAACACCTTCGCTTGCATTGGATCAGCAGGTTGTGGATTCAACATTTGTTGGATGAACATCGTCGCGCCCATCAACAACGGTAGAATAAACCACGGATCCATAGAAGATAAATCTTGAATCCAGAGCAACCATGGCGCATGACGAAGTTCAACAGACTCCATCAATACCCAATACAATGCTAAGAAAATTGGCATTTGTAGAAGTAACGGTAAGCAACCCGCAAGTGGATTCACTTGTTCACGTTTGTACAATGCCATCATTTCTTGAGAGAAGCGCATACGGTCTTCACCGAATTCTTCTTTCATACGTTGCATTTCAGGTGCAATCACACGCATTTTAGCCATTGAGCGATAGCTCTTCGACGACAATGGCCACAGGATCAGTTTTACTAGAATGGTCAATAAAATAATTGCCCAACCCCAGTTACCCACTAAACCGTGGAAGAATTCAAGACCAACAAATAACAACTTCGCAATTGGCCATAACCAACCGTAATCTACAGTTTGGTTCAAGCCCGCTGCCAAATCTTTTAATTCAGATTGAATTTTAGGACCTGAATAGAACTGCGCATCAATCTCAGCCACAGTACCTGCAGGTACATTAAATGCTGGAGATGTAAAACCAATGATATTCATATCATCAGTTGATTTGCGTGATTCTAATTTCGCTGTATATGCTTCACCATTGGCTTGAGTCAGCTTTAAGTTACCTGGAATCCATGCACTCACGAAGTAATGCTGAACCATAGCAACCCAACCACCTTTCGCTTCAGTAGTTAATTTTTCTTCAACAAAATTGTTGAATTTCAATTTATTGTACTGCTCGTCTGGTGTACCCCATGCGCCGCCAAGGAATGTACCTAGCGTGAAGATACCTTGGTCTGATTTACCTGGATCTTCAGAGTTATCACGTTTGAGCTGACCAAACATTTGACCTTGCCAGTTTTGACCACTGCGGTTCACCACTTTGTGGTTCACAACAACAGGGTATTCACCCGCGGTAAAGTTGAAGGTCTTAATGATCTCGATGCCATCAGCAGTTTTAAGGACTAGAGGAACAGATAAAACTTGAATATCTTTACCGTCTTTACCTTTTGCTGGTTTTGCATCTGCCAATGTATAAGCTGTTTTTTCTAACTCATACGTTGGACGACCATTACGGCTGCTGTCAGGCCCATTTAAGCCCACTAAACCAGATTGAGCGACATAAGTACGTTTTGCATCACTTTCAAGCATAACAAAGGGCTCATCGCTGTCTTTGTTTTTGTCATGATTGAGCAATTCAACACGAACAATATCACCACCTTTTGGACTAATCCAAAGGTGATACAGGTCAGTTTGAACAGAAATAAGCTGTTGACTTACAGGTGCGGTGGCATCCGTAGCTTGCTGTGCTGGCATATTTGCTTGTGGCACATCAGACGCTGCTGTTGCAACGGTCTGACTATTTGGCAGATCTGCAGATACTTCATGCGAAACAACCGCAGCTTCTTGCTGAGGTTTGGTTTCTGCTGTTCCGTAATCTTTTTGCCAAGCCAAAATGAGCAAATATGCGACAACAAACATGGCTCCGAGAATGGCAATCCTGGCCCATTGTTGCATATGTTTTACCCCAAGTGGTTAGAGTGATTTTGGTTCATTAAACGATCACGAAAGGGTACAACAACGTGACGCGTTTGAGAATCTATTTGCTGAAATGAAATAAAACGAATCGCTTTTGGGGGAACAGGGTCAAATCCTGAGCCACCCCACGGATGACAACGGCAAATACGCTTTGTAGCGAGCCACACACCACGTACAGCGCCATGTGTATGGACTGCTTCCAATGAATATTGAGAACAAGTTGGAATATAGCGACAGCGCGGTCCAAGTAAGGGACTGATCGCAATCTGATAGAAACGAATGAACCAATGTAGTAAACGTACCATTGGCTGTCTCTACTTTTGTGGGGAGGGTGCTATTTTTGTATGCTTTTTGGCAAGACGATTAAGCTTCTGCCAAGCAAATTGTAATTGCTCATGCAACTCTGCATTAGTCACTGTATCAATGCCCATTTTTGGCAGAATCACAATGTCTAAGTCATTTAATTGCTGTTGATGCAGGCGAAAACTTTCGCGAGCAAGTCGTTTTACTCTATTTCGTTCGTGTGCGCGGCGCACTTTCTTCTTAGCAACAACTAAACCCAAACGGCTATTGGCCAGTTCGGAAGGTTTTGCAAGAAATAAGAAATGGGGTTGATGCACTTTAAAAAGCGCACCATCAAACACACCTTTATAATCCGCAGCACAGCGTAAACGAACGTCTGTACCGAAGCTATAAAGTTTTGTCATAACACCCAAAATCGACTTAGCGAAACTGATTAAACAGTTAAGCTATGACGACCTTTTGCACGACGGCGAGCTAATACTTGACGACCAGCTTTAGTAGCCATACGAGCACGGAAACCATGAACGCGCTTACGCTTTAATTCAGACGGTTGGAATGTACGTTTCATATCGAAACTCCAAAAAATGATCTTTCTATGAAGGTCCGCGATTTTAGTGCTCATTGCTTGAGCTGTCAATGCAAATCAGATTTTCTTTTTTAGATAGGACTGATATTCAATAAATATGATGAACTTTTCTAGAAAGGTTTTAAATGTCATAAATGGAATTAATCACAAATTAAGTATTTGTTTTAAATAAATTAAATAATTACCAACATGTATATCAACAGAGTTATCCACATAGTTATTATTAGTTCATCTCTGAAACCCTAGATTTAAATTTAAAACACTGCAAATTATCCACAGAAATCTCTTTTGTTATTATTAAATTCAAATTTATAAATTTAAGTATATTACTATTAGGGCGGCTTTTTTCTGTGGAGATGTACATTTTAATATTTTAAATTAATATTTTACACTGTGGATAACATTGTTTTTAATATTCTTATACTTTGTGGATAACTTTATGATATATTTTATCCACAGCATGCGGATAAACTTATCCACATGTGATTTTAAATTTAAATTTATTCAC